>NZ_JNIJ01000030.1 GCF_000701345.1 Bradyrhizobium sp. URHD0069
TGCACACGGGCTGCGGGTGCACCGTGCACCCGGCATTCCCCACGCCCTCTGTTTTCATGGGCGAAAAATTCCAGCACAACTCGGGCGCATCGCGCCGCGAGATCGCGGACCAGTGTCTTCTTTCGCTGTTTGAAAACTGAATCGAGAAGTGGACTGGAATCGCAGTCAACGTCATTGCGAGAAGCGCAGCGACGAAGCAATCCAGAACTGTCTACGCGAACGATGTCCTACCCCAGCAACACCGCATCCGCGCCGTTCACGGCTTCCGCGCTGTCGATTACGGTCCGCTCCAGCGAGGACGCCTGCACTGAGATGTTTTCGGCAAAGAATCGCGCCAGCGTGACGTAGCGCTGCGGATCGCCGGCGCCTTCGCCGAGATCGCGCGCCGCGAGCGCTTCACCGGCCAGCATGCAGCCGCCAAGCGTCGATCCGAACAGCCGCAGATAAGGCGTCGCGCCCGCCAGCGCGTCGTTCGGCGCCGAGGTGACGCGCTCCAATAGCCATCGGCTGGTGCGCTCGAGCGATCCCAAGGCGTCGCGCAGTTTGGCGCCGGTGGTGCCGAACGCCGGATCGTTCGATGCCTCGACCCGTTTGACGATACCTGTGAGTTCGTCGAGCAAGGCCCAGACCGACGCGCCGCCATTCGCGGCCAGTTTGCGCGTGACGAGATCGATCGACTGGATGCCGTTGGTGCCCTCGTAGATCGCGGTGATGCGCGCATCGCGATAATGCTGCGCGGCGCCGGTTTCCTCGATAAATCCCATGCCGCCGTGGACTTGCACGCCGAGCGAAGTGACCTCATTGCCGATGTCGGTGGAGAACGCTTTCGCGATCGGGGTCAATAGCGCGCCGCGGGCGGCGGCGTCACCGCGCACCTTCGCGTCAGTCGCGCGCACGGAAACATCGAGCGCGACCGCGGTGGCGTAGCAGATCGTACGCGCCGCCGCGGTGAGCGCGCGCATCTGCATCAGCATCCGCTTGACGTCGGGATGCACGATGATGGGGTCGGCGCCATTGTCCGCCTTGCCGATGGTGCGGCCCTGGCGGCGTTCCTGCGCGAAGGCCAGCGCCTGCTGATAGGCGCGGTCGGCAATGCCGACGCCCTCCAGTCCGACGGCGAGCCGCGCCTGATTCATCATCGTGAACATGCACTGCATGCCGCGATTTTCTTCGCCGATCAGGTAACCGATCGCGCCGCCCTTGTCGCCCATCGTCATGGTGCACGTCGGAGACGCATGCATGCCGAGCTTGTGCTCGACGCCGCTGGCGTAAATGTCGTTGCGCGCGCCGAGCGAGCCATCGGCATTGACCAGGAATTTCGGGATCAGAAACAGCGAAATGCCCTTGGTGCCCGCGGGCGCATCGGGCAATCGCGCCAGCACGAAATGCACGATGTTGTCGGTCATGTCGTGATCGCCATAGGTGATGAAGATCTTGGTGCCCTTGATGCGATAGCTGCCATCGGGCGCGCGTTCGGCACGGGTACGCAGTGCGCCGACATCCGATCCGGCCTGAGGCTCGGTAAGCTGCATGGTGCCGGTCCACGCGCCGGAGATCAGCTTTTCGAGATAGATGCCTTTAAGCTCGTCGCTGCCGTGCGCGTCGAGCGCCTCGATCGCACTCAGCGTCAACAGCGGGCAGAGGCCGAACGCGATATTCGACGCGCTCCAGATTTCGGTGCAGGCCGCGTTGATCGCGAGCGGAAGCCCCTGGCCGCCAAACGCCTCCGGGCCCGACACCGCGTTCCACCCCGCAGCCGCCCAGCGCTGGTACGCATCGGGCCAGCCGGGCGCGGTGGTGACCTTGTCTGCCTCGAGCTTGATCCCGTGTTCGTCGCCAACGCGATTGAGCGGCGCCAGGACGTCGCCGGCGAACTTGCCGGCTTCCTCCAGCACGGCGGCGGCGATGTCGCTGTCGAAATCGCCGTAATGACCGGCCTTCACGGCGGCCTGCAGGCCGGCGCCATGATTGAGGGCGAGCAGCATATCGTTGATCGGCGCGCGGTAGGTCATGACCGTGGTCTCGCGAATGGAGTGGAGGCTGCCGTCTTCCCACGAAACCGCTGTTCTCTCAACTCTCTTAGCGCGCTGGTCGAGCCGTCCGGGGCCAGCGAGGCAGGGCATTTCAGGCGAAACGGAGCCCGGTTGGCGCCGAGAGACGCCTTATTCTAGAGCGATAGAACCTGGGGTTTGATTAGGTGCGAATTCAGGTTCCAGCCTGTTGAAATGGCTTAACTCTCTCTATAGACCCACGTTGCCTGAAGGAATCCGCGCGGCTATCGTCCGCCGCTTTCCGAAAACAGCTATTGGGGCGTCGCCAAGTGGTAAGGCAGTGGATTTTGATTCCACCATACGGAGGTTCGAATCCTCCCGCCCCAGCCAACATATAGCCCATCAATCAAGCACTTCTTGCATTTCCGGAATTTTCATTCTGAATGCCGTCGACCGGCTCATTCTGAACCGATGTTGCCATTTGGTTCGCCAGCCGATGTGCATGGCGTTTCCTCGTCGCCGATAGGATCCGTGCCTCAGTCCGCTTGGCATATCCGGCATAGCTTTGGTGAGTGCGGTGAGCCGATAGGGCTCGGCCCTGACCATCGGTCAGATCGGATTCCTCGAGCTCCGTCATCCCCCCATGTCGGCAGGCGTCCAATGTGAATTCGACCGGCAATCCGATTTCGTTACGCATCCGCTGAACGATCTTCTGCATCCCCGAAAATGAATACGGCTTCGCCTTACCGTCTTCGATTTCGCGTAAGATCATCGGCAAACCGCGGCGCGATAGATGAGAGAGGACCGCTTCGGCGTCGGCGTAAAATTTCACGACCGAGCCATCCTCCACCTTTTCCTCAAGGGGGTGGTTTACAATCGCGCCCGTCTTGTGATGCTCAATCTGGATCGACGGTTTCGGCCCGGTCCGGTACCCGGACCATTTGATGTGGCCGGCGATGACATTCTCCGGTCGCTGAAGCCATTCGAAGCATATCACCGCGGCCGCTGCGCATTCTGGCTCGTGGCGTTCGATGCATCCCTTGGCGAACTCATACACCTGCTCGCGGGTGACAGCAGGCTTCGTCAGCTTAACACGGGTTTTCATAGTGACCCCAACCCACGGATTTGGAAGGTCTCTGTCGAACTCGTGAGGATAGAGGCGATGGACAACGCGCCACGCCTTCCGACACAACATCACAATCTTTTCTGCCGTGCGGAGTCGTTGGCCCTTTATCCCCATTGTAAGCCTGTCGTAAATCTTATCCGCGCCGCGTGGCGTGATTGATTTGATGGGACGGCTTCCGATCCGGTGACCACTTTTAGTCAAGACATTGCCGATTTCGGCCATGGCCCACTCATAGTTCTTCCGCGAACGGGCTGCTACTTTTTCAGTGAATGCCTTGCTTTGTTTGTATTCGCTGAATAACCAATCAACCGTTCCGATAAGCGGTGTTGAGGCGCCTGTTACAGGCAGTCCTTTGCGGGATGCCCCCCATTCGTCGAAAAGACCGTTGAGCGTGGTGGCGCGTTTGCTGGCGATGGCATAGTCCGTTCCAAGAGGCTCGTTGGACACTGGACACTTCATGGCGCGATAACGGGATGGGATGTTGTAATAGTAGGCAACGTGTCCGGAAGCCAATTTTTTGTAAATCATGTGGCGGGGCAACTTCACGGTCACATATCCCCTGCGATATCGGTGATTGGAACCAACTCCGGTGGGAGTATTGCGGTGTCCAGATCGTCCCTGAGCCAAAGCCGTCGCCTTCCTTCGCAGACACGGGGCTGAGGATAATCCACTCCCACCCGTTTGAGAAATGCTTCTACTGTCGATTCCCCGCAATACCCGGCGGCCATATCCGCAGCCATCCTGCGGGGCCATGCGCCAGATGGGATCGTCGATGCGCGACTCCGGCTCATGACGGCACGTCGATCCGCGTATGAGCGCACTGGCTAGCACTTAACCAGCTGACCTCAATACCGAGATACATCGGAATTTTCCCGCGGGACAACCCAGGACGTGGCAAGGTCGTTGCGCGGACCTTAGAAAGAGAGCGGCCCATTTTGGATTCCTCTTGATCCGAGAGCTCGGCGGCTCTTAGTTTGAGGTGAGCGTTAACAACAGGGAGAACAGCCTATGAAAAATACGGTGGGGGTTAGGCCGACAAAAGAACAGAAAAGACAGAAATCCGGTGCCAAGCAGGATGGACAGTTGATCCCGAGCGACAGCGTCGCTCTGCGTGAAGCCGGAAAAAAGCTGCAGAAATTGAATCCGCACGTAAGTATTTCGAACAGCAATGCTTACAATGTGCTCTTAAAGAAACTGCGGACGGGTGAACTGTCAGCAGGATTTTATGTGACATCCGATCGTGAGTCGTGGGTCGAAATTTCAAATGACTATTGGCGTCACGTCGAAACGAACCGATTTAAAGACATTTTGCAGAACGAGAGCCACCCTGGGATATACAAGATCAAACCTCGTGAATTCGCAGAACAGATCGCTGGAATTTTTGTTGAAAGGGCCAATGCTGTCCCGGAAGCAACAACGCGGGCATTGACCAGTTTTATGACTGCCGCCGCTTCTGGCTACGAGCCAGAGATCCCTTTCAGGGTTTGGCAAAAGTTTCTGGAAAAAAGCGGCGCTTCTGATCCGGCAGCGAAAACGACGAAACGTGGCAGTGGCAATACAGAGAGTCCGAAATGGGTTGGATTTGCGGCACACGTATTGGGCTATTGTATCGCCGAAAAAACTAGCACGAGTACGAAAAGGACCAACATCCAAGCAACCGTTCTTGAGTTAGCCAAGAAAAAGGGCGTTGACACGAGCGGTTGGCCTGGCGAGTCCAGCGCCAGGGATTTTTTGAAAGAAGCATGGGCTTTTGCAAAGCATCTTGAGGGTCAGCACGAGACTTAATTTTTGTCATTTTTGTTCTTTTGTCGCGATTCAATGACTGCGAAGTCGGACCTTCTCAACTCTAAAAGGAAGGTCGGAACAATGAAGCAAGTAGTTACTGCCAAAAACTGTCTCCAAGTCCTAGATTCGTTAAGGGATGAAGTGAATGCCGCTTTTCGCGGGTATCGCGAACAGGTCTACGGTTTTATGGCCAAAGCCTGGCTCATCGTGCTGCTGTTGCGCAGGGATAAGGAGTTACAGCGGAAGTTTATTCGCCGCGCAAAACTAAAAGTCGCTGCGAAGGGCACGGCGGCGTTGAAGGTAGTGACGGAAGTGATGGCTTACGTCATGGGTGTCAAAACAGAGTCGGGAAGGAAATTGGCCTGGAAACGCGGGCGCGTGATCGAGTTTCTGCATGATCAAGGAATCAAGATTGCGAAGATTGCCGCTGAAATTCAGTCGCGTGGCGGGATCGAAGCGGTTCTCAAGCAGGCGGCCGCGCAAAAACCACGCCGTCCAAAGGAAGTCCCTAGGTCAGAAGAGCCGACATTGGACCGCACCCGCCATGGACACAATGATGGCACACCTCAGCACGGTGACTTCGGTGTCACCGCCGAGTCGTCGCGGGCGATAAGGCGGAATGATCGGAAAGTGACAATGGCAGTGCTGATTAGACTGTCGGATCGCGATGCGCTGGCCGAATTTCCAGCTGGGTCTCGTGTCAAAATCTATGGCACGCTTGTCGGTCTGCAACCGGCGACAATCGAGATCAGTCGAGTCAAGAAACTAAATGGGAGGACGGGTAATTTGCGCAACGACGAAGACGATTGGTGATGTTGCAGAATCTTCATCTAACTTGGCGAACCTCGACTAGGGTTCGCCGCGCTTTTGTGTACTTGCTCTGATTTGCGCTATGCCGATCCCATCTAGGTCGGCATATGCGTTCGTGTTAGGAGTGAGCCGCGCCGGCATCGTTCCCCATAGCTGGTCGCTCGACCATGCCGGGCCGCTCTCCTATACTGTCGCTGACAGCGTCTATGCCCTCAACGCTATTTCCGGTCACGATCCGAAAGATCCGGGCTCGGCGCGCACCGACGTTCCGGATTTTACGGCGGCGCTTGGCCAGCCCATCACCGATCTTCGGGTCGGCATCTGCCGCAACCACATGTTCGACAACAATCAGCCCGATGTCGATGCGGCCATCGAGGCCGCGATCCGTTTCTACCGCGACGCCGGGGCCCAGCTCGTTGAATTCGACCTGCCGATCCTTGCCTTTGGTCTTGGCGCGATCTTTGCGATCGAGCTGTCCTCCTCTACTGCCTACCACAGCCGCAATCTGGCCAGCGGAGCGGTGACCGGCTTCACCAACGACGTGCGCACGCTGGTTGAGATGGGCCGCTTGGTCACCGGGCCGGATTACCTCAAAGCCGAACAGCTCCGCCGTGTGCTGATCGATGATCTCGCCAAGGTCTTTGCCGACGTGGACGTGATTATCGGGCCCACCTGCCCACTCACCGCATGGCCGATCGGGAAATGGACGGTTCGCATCGGAGCGCAGGACGAGAGCGTGCTCGCAGCTTCGTGGCGGCTGACCTATCCTTGGAATTTGGCTGGGTTGCCTGCGATATCCCTGCCCTGCGGGTTCGATAGCACCGGACTGCCCACCGGCCTGCAACTCGCGGGCCGCCCCTTCGACGAGATGACCCTGATCCGCGCCGCTGATGCGTATGAGCGCGGGCATGGCTGGAAAGACATGCACCCCAAACTTTGAGATCGCAACGGAGTTGTGCCATGCAAGCTGAAAGCCCGATCACGGTCGCCTGTATCCAGATGGAGCCGAAGATCGGCGAGAAGAAAGCCAATGTGGCGCACTCGTTGGACAAGATCGCCGAGGCAGCAGGCAAGGGCGCGCGGCTGATCGTGCTCCCCGAGCTGTGCAATTCCGGCTATGTCTTTGCATCGCGGCACGAGGCTTTCACGCTGGCCGAGCCGGTGCCTAATGGGCCGACGTCTGAGGTATGGCTGGAAGCGGCCCGCCGGCACGGCGCCGTGATCGTTGCCGGCATCTGCGAGCGAGCGGGCGACGCGCTCTACAACAGCGCCGCGATCGTCGGGCCAGACGGCTTCATCGGCACCTATCGAAAGGTGCATCTATGGGGCGCGGAGAACCTCTTCTTCGAACCCGGCGATCTCGGCGTCCCCGTATGGAAGACTGAGTTCGGCCGAATGGCGGTGGCGATCTGCTACGATGGCTGGTTTCCGGAAACCTATCGGCTGGCGGCGCTGCAAGGCGCAGACATTCTTTGCGTGCCAACCAACTGGGTTCCCATGCCAGACCAGCCCACGAACACGCTAGTCATGGCGAATATCCTCGCGATGGGCGGCGCACATTCCAACAGCATGTATGTCGCCGCGGCCGACCGCGTGGGCTTGGAGCGCGACCAGCCCTGATGCAGTCTGATCGTCAGCCATACAGGGTTCCCGCTCGCGGGTCCTGCGAGCAAAACTGAAGAGGAAATCATCTACGCCGAACTGAACCTGTCGGATGCCCGCCGGAAGCGCGTGCTGAACAACTTCAATCAGCCTCTGCGCGACCGCCGCATCGATCTTTACGATGAGATGCTCGGGGCCAGCATAAAGCGCGGGTGGTACTGATTGGTCCACCGAGCCAGCTTGCGCCACAAAGCCCGGCGACGCAGATTTGGCTATTTAACGCCTGACTGTGCGGGTCCAGAGTTTTGCATTGTGCTCTTCGATCACAATAACGCTATGACCTTTTTTGGAAAGACGGGCTCTCGATGAATCTCAGCGTCCCGTTCGTCGACCACGACAACAACGACACCGGGGTCGCGTACTCCATGCGCGTTTTGGATACGGTCGCCCCGCTGTGATCGTTGGCGTGTTTAGGATCCGGCAGTTTTTGGCCATGCTTATCTCGGACTAAAGTTAGACCCTCGAGATGAAAATAGAAAGCTTGCGGCATGGCGATAGGATCCGGAGAGCCTGCGCCGAGCAGGAACAATCACTGCCGGAGCAGCGCGGGCGCACTGCTCGGCGGCTTGCGAACGTGGACCTCCTGCTCGAAGCTATAAGCCAGCTCGATCAAGCGCCCCTCGCTCCAGGGCTTTCCCAGAATATCCATTCCGACCGGCACGCCCAGCGGGGCTGTGGCGGTCGGCGGAGAGAAACCAGCTGGTACTGTGATGGCCGGAAACCCAGTAACTGAGGCGAGAATACCGTTGCGGTCGGCTTGATTAAGTTCGGTCAACGGCACGACCAGCCGCTTCTGGAGTGGATAGACCAGAGCGTCGAGTTTGTGCTCGGCGAAAACCGAAATCAGTACCTGCCTCGTGCGCTGGTTTCGAAGCAGCCGTTCCTTGTAGTCCGGCTCCTCCAAGCCGTTCGCGAAGCTTTCCGCGCTGGACAGGAATTTCTCCAGCGAAGGCTTGTGAAACTTGCCGGACGCGATGATCTCGGCGAGTGACTTTGCTGGCGCATTGGGGATAGCAGCGAGATAGGCGTTCAACAGCGTCTTGAACTCATACTTCTGGACGTCATTGTCGGCATTGAGTTTGCTGGCATCCAGAGCAGGCGCGTCAAGCTCGATTAACTCGGCTCCCGCGCTCTTCAAAGCAACCATTGCCGCGGCGATCACGCTGTTCACCTCCTGGTGCTCGGGACCGCTCCCGAGCAGTGTCTTCAGGAGCCCAATGCGGGCGCCGCGCAAGCCATCCGGTTTGAGGAATTGGACATAGCTGGTTGGTGTGTTGCCGAAGCTCCATGCCGTCGAGGGATCGTTCTGATCGTACCCAGCCATGACCTCCAGAAGCCGCGCCGCGTCCGCAACTGTGCGCGTGATTGGCCCGATCGCGTCCTGGGTTTCAGAGACCGGCATGATCCCGGCACGGCTCAAAAGACTCTTGGTCGGACGAATACCGACCAGGGCATTGGCCGAAGCTGGCGACCGGATCGAGTTCACCGTGTCGCTGCCGGTGCCCGCGAGTGCCAGGTTTGCGGCCACCGCCGTACCCGTTCCGCCGCTCGAGCCTCCGGGCGTTCGCGTGAGGTCATAGGGATTAAGCGTCTGGCCACCGAGTGAGCTCACTGTCGTGCCTGATAGCGCGAATTCGTGCATGTTGGACTTGCCGAGGATAATCGCGCCAGCCTTACGCAGCTTGGCGACCACGAAGGCATCCGCCGAGGGCTGCATTCCGGCAAGCGACGCCGAGCCACCCGTGGTCGGCAGATCGGCGGTGTTGTAGTTGTCCTTGAGCACCAGCGGCACACAATGCAGCGGTCCTACGGGCGCTCCAGTCGCTCGTTCGGCGTCGAGCCGGTCCGCCTCCGCAAGAGCCTTCGGATTCAGCGTCAGAATCGAATTGAACGCTGGACCTTTGTGATCGTATGCGGCAATCCGATCGAGATAGGCCTGGACGATCTGGCGGCACGTCCTGGCATTGGTCTGCAGCGCCTGCCGAATGCCGGCGACGGTCGTCTCCTCGATTACAAAGTCTTGAGCTGCGGCCTCGGATGCGATCAACACGGCTGTCTCTCCAATCATGCCTACTGCGAATTTCTTCACCACCGATTCCCCTAGCGGCTGGACCCTGATACCGGACGTGCCGCTAGACCATACCGACGACTATAACCTGAGCATCCGGATCGGCGTCGATGTACCTCTGCGAAATTCAATATTCGCGTGGCGGTGCCCCCTCTTCGTCAATGTTCATTTAGAAGAGATATCCGGATGGCGGATGGATGGGTAGGGGTAGCGAAGAATGTCGTCCCCCGCGAAGGGCGGATTGAAACACTTTCCATCGCTGGTGAAATTAAGATGAAGGGGCAGGACGCCCGCCATTCCCGCAACGTCGCTCGCGGAACAAGACTCGCCGCCGTTGGCCAGATCGCCACATCCGGCGCAACTGTGTTAGACCGCCCGCTCGAATCAAATGGAGTTAGAAGGGGCCAAGAAATCAAAGAAGAAGATCGTTCGGCGTGAATATACGAAGGCCGACGTGAAGGAATTGCGAGCTCATTCAAAAGCCAGAACGCCATTAGTCAAAATCATGAAGCTGACAAAGAGAACGGAAGGCTCATTGCGCCAAAAGGCGTTGAAGCTAGGAATTAGCCTCGGGCATCGCAGATAGCGGTCATAAATTGGCTCAACTCTGCGTGTCAGCTGGCGCGCAACAGCGCAAAGCTTTTCTACACCGTCCAAGATGTCGCAGATCGATCGATGAATATTCATGAAATAGCGTCTTGCTTTTGCGGTCTCGCACGAGATCGCGCAGGCGGATGCTCGTAAAGTTACGGCTTGTGAAATGTGAAGAAATTCTACGCAAACCTTATGCTCAATCAATTGCATGGCCGGCAGTCGGCGCGAGTTGAACAAACGAAAATTCAGCGGTTTCATGACATCCTAAAGCGACCCGTTGTACGCAATCCTGATGCACCTAGGGATTTGATACCGGTCCTAATGGGACACCGGATTTTTCTGTGTGGAAGCATGCAAAGGGATCAGAGCTTACCTGTAGCGCGTCACTGACTTACTACACGGACACGCCGAACGTGTCGGCTCACGTTCGAAGATGAAGTTACCCCCGCTTACAGCGTGCCGCGACTGCGCCCCGGATAAACGGGCTAAGGCTGAGATCCGAACGATAACCCAATCCATGACCGTCCGGGTGAAGGAGCATCGGAGCGAACATTTCGAGTTGGTTCTTTGCCCGGCTCATGGCAACGAATAGTAGCCTTCTCTCCTCGTTGACCTCCGCGCGCGACGTGACTCGGTGGGGTGGGATCATGCCGTTTACGACGTCTAATATCCTGACAACTTGCCATTGCCGACCTTTCGCCGAGTGGATCGTTGAGATGGTGACAACGTCGGCTTGATGGATCTCGTTATCGTCATCATCGGCCAAGGCAAGCCGGTCTAAATAATTTAGCCAATCGTCGCTTTGCACGGCACTTTCGAACAGAATGCCCTTTTCTTCCTTTGAGAAACCGAGGGCTTTTGCCGTTTCCAGCCAAGCTATGATTTTCTGGATCACCTGCCTTCTTGGGCTGTTTCGTTTGCGGATCTCTCTGCCAATCGACACGAGGACATTCCAAGCGGGTCGGCTTGTAGCCGGGATGCGGACATGTTGATCTACCTCCTCCACACCAACATTCTTTGCAGCCTCGCAGATCATGCTCGCCTTTGTTGCGCCGATACCGAGAACTAGCCGAACAACGGATAGGCCGGATATGAAATCTAGGGGGTTCAGGAGCCAACGGACGGTCCGACTGAAAGAACTCATCGCCTGCGAGTTCGAGAGTTGCGGGCCGCCGTTTTTTGCAAACGGTATGCCCAATCGTTCAAGTTCCTCTTCTAGCAGATCCGCTTCGACAATTGTCCGAACGAGAACTGCCTGTTCTCGAAGCGGCACACCGGCACGACGAGATCGCTTAATCGCAGCGGCGACCTGCCTTGCCTGATGAGGTCCGTCCGGCACATGTCGGATGAGTGGCCACTTGCCCTTGGGCCGGATCGCACGCATTGGTGCGCCCTTGTCCTCCATGAGCGCATTGCATGCAGCAACGGTGCGCGCTTGGGAGCGATAATTCTCGGTCAGACGGATTGTGCAGGCCGGTCGTAAGAACAGGTTCTTTGCTTGTTTCAGACTGCGGACGTTGGCGCCACGAAAGGAGAAGATAGCCTGTCTGCTATCACCTACAACGGTAACGCCTTTGCCAGAAGGCCGAAGCTGTTGCAAAATCAACGCCTGTATTCGACTCGTATCCTGATACTCGTCAACGAAAATACGCGCGTACCTTCTCCGAAGTTGATCTCCGGCTTTGTGCTGACGAAGTAGTATCAGGCACAACCGAAGCAGATCGTCGAAATCGATGACATTATTCTGACCCTTCAGCCGTTGGTATTTTCGATAGAGAGCACGAACCGAGCCTGCTGCGGGCTCGTACTTTGGTGCGGTCCGTTTGAGTACCACGGCGAGTTTACGGCAACTATTAATCCGATAAGTAAATACACGTTTCAGCTCCGATACAGAAAGGCCCCGAAGTTGTTCTCGATCTTTTGACGAAAGCTTTTGCCGCGCCTGAGTTAACAGCGTGTCGACTGCGTCACCACTAGCGATCGTGAAGTTCGATCCCAGTCCGCAGTCCCCGTAGAATTCCCGGACGATGGTTAGAGCCAGGCTATGAAAAGTGGTACAGCTAACGTCATCGCAATTTATTGCATGTTCTCGAAGCCCGGCTAGCCGCTGCCGAAGTTCACGTGTCGCCTTTCTGCCGAACGCTAGCAACAGAATTTTTGAAGGTTCAACACCAATCCAAATCGCGTGGCCAACGCACGAAGCCAGCAAGTGCGTCTTTCCTGCGCCTGGACCAGCACAAACGATTAGTGGGCGATTACCTTTGCTTCGATGTGTCGTATGCAGAACCGCGCGGCGTTGATCGGCATCAAGGTCTGATAGATAATTCATGAAATCACCCATACGTAATGAGCTGAGAACTCTCCCAGCGCGCAAATCCCTGAAATGGAAAGAAGGTCGCTACCGTAATCGCGAACGGACAGCCTGCGTTAGCTGACGGCCGTCACCGCCGCCGACGAGAAGATCGAGCGGATCAATATCTTTAAGGGCGTGGAAAAGGCGAACACGTTCGCCCGGTCGCAGAGGTTGCTTCCGCTGTACGTAAAAAGCTGGAACGTCGATGCCGAGTGCTCGCTCCCGCTCTTGCTGCCTCTTACGGTGGCAAAACACACGATAGGCGTTCGCCGGCGGCTTTAACATGTAACCGACAAACGTCGGGAGGTGCCGCTGTTTTACGGCAACAAAGTGCGCCGGAGTCCGAGTTGGGATCATTGTCCCGTACTTTGCAGAACGATTGAGACCGTCAACCAGCGCCTGCATGCCATCAGCGTTGGTATCCCACATCAACCCGTGCACATGCCAAGAGATGCAGGTGGTGTCCGGAAACAGCGAATTCTGTATATTTGCGTAGTAGCCCGGTTCAATTACGAAGATGCACGAACGTCCGCCAGTGACAGTTCGGATCTTGCGTTTCATCTGCACCAGATCAACTGCAGAAGCCACTGGTGTCAGCCAATCGCGATCAATAAGGGTGACAAAAAATAGGCTTGGCTGACGACGAAGGTCTCCAGTACAGAACTGATCTTCAACTATATCGCTGAAAGTTGTAGCCCAATCCCGCCGACTTGCCGGATTTGCAGCTGATGGGTTTGCGATGTGATCTCTACGGATGATCCGTCGCCATATAGGAGAAACAGTGCCTGCATTTCGGGCTGTTTCAAATGCATCAATCAGAGAGCTCCGATAATGTTCTTCATTATCCGCGATTTTAGTTGCACCAAAGAAATTCGACATTTCGACCTCGTTTCATGAGTTACGAGGTCATTTACATGATTGGGAATTCGGCTAATTCGTCGATTATTCCCTATAAACGGCCAATTATGGCCTTTAATTGCAGTTTTAGAGAGGAGCTGTGTGCTTACAAGAGAGGCCCACTAGTTAAAGGTGTGCAAATTGCTCACCCTTGAGAACTTCAGAATGCAAAATTCTCCTAAGTGCAATTTCGACAATATCTCCGAAGTCCGCAAGCTGATTGGAAGACGAGAACCGCGAGTTAAATAAGCTCCGGAGATTGAGAGTGTGCTTAGAAGCGAAAGCCCCTAAGAATCAACCTTCCACGTTTTCGATGCAGAAGAACTGGCGTGATACCGTGGTTTCCGTTTGCCGCTCCAAAGCGCAGGGCGCTTTTCTCCTGAAAAAGGTGCCTGTGGAGTAAACCCATTTCCGTTTTTGTCCGCATCGTTCCCGGGCGCGCATGCGAAAGGTGACTTCTCTTTAAGAGAAGTCACTCAAAGCCGACCTGTCCATTTCGAACTTGTAAAATGTTGATTCAGTGCGATGGCGCGGGCAACAAATGCAGTTTTAGGCGTGGGCAAACGGAGCGGATCTACGGTCCACTGAAGGATGTTCGTGGGAACTTTCGGGAGAAGCGTTCGCGCCAACCGAAAACAAACTTGTAAAATATTCGGTCGCTTCACGGCGGACGCTGCCCCAAGCAGAAACCAATACTGACCGGGGTGGATTGATTGTCATGTTCAACCAGCGAGGAACCTATGCTTAAAGCCTTTAGAGGTGTTACGACTTTTTACGCAAACTCCACGGTTTATATTACCAACGGCAACGACGTTCAGAAATTAAAAGACTACAACTATCAACTCGAGAGCCTTACGGACGACGGCGATGACATGTGGGTGACGTCCGGAGTAGTAGTTGCGTTGGGAGCTTGCTGCGAACCGCGCGATGCAATTAGGCAGCTGAAGCACATAATAAAGAGACTCGAATTAGAGCTCTAGCGACAGACCAACAATGCTGGCCCGGCGTTCGGTTGGCGTGCGAGAAATCCGGTAGGGAATCAGACCTAGCCAGCCAGCGTTTTGGCATAACAGTAACGCTGGCTGGCAATCGTCGCAAAGACTAGCCGGGTCAGTTCATGCGCGACTCATGGTCTTCGCTGGTACGGATCATCCATCAATCCAAAACTCGTAAGGTTCCGGGCGGGTTGTCTTAGGGTCAGTGTTGGCAGCATGGCGAGCGCAGTTGGCCACACCACCCGGCTGTTTGAAAAAATAAACTAGCCGGGAAGGCGGTATGTCCCGCGAAAATGCGTATTCCAACGCGCGGGTCCAACGGCTCGCCATTTTCGCCTCAAGCGATGGGTAGGTCGCATCAATGATGACTCTTGATGGCTGCAGATCAATTCGGCTCGGTTTACCAACGATCTTTGCCAGTGCCGTTGTTTTGCGGCGCTTCGATAATCCCCACCGCCAAACAACGCGATAGACGGCTCTGAGGTACTTATAAAAAGCGAAACGGGCTTTGGTTCGGCGAACATGTGTCGCGGCCAATTGAACGGCTTCCAGTTCAGGGAACTGTTCGACGAGGGTTTTTGATGCGGTGGACATATCGATTTCCTTTTCGATTAAACGACATGTCAAATTAGTGTTTTCGCCTCGGCCGAAAATTACTATCCGGTTTGCATTGGCATTTAGCTCAACCGCTGCGCACATGGGGCCGGTGGGCCAACGGGATCAATGCCCTCGCGGTAGTGAAAGCATGGTAAATGAGGGCGCCGGCGACCGTGAATGACGGGTGTTTGGGCTCGTGGAGCCGAACAGCTAGGAGACGGTCATTTCGCCTCAGGCGAAAATACCATCCTTTCGGCGACCAAATCTGCCTGAAATCGATCTTGTAATTGTATCAGGCTGTCGCATTCGCGGCGGTGATCAATTCGTTGTCGCAACTGGAGAACCGGGGAGATGCTCAAGGAATTTCGTGAACCAACAAGAGGAGGCGCTGATGAGCGTCAGCTCGCCACGATCGGATGAACTGCGGTGGGAATTCGCAAGGCAAAAGCGGCACCGCGTGTGAGATCCGAGAAAAGAGTGACAGACGAAATGAGCAAATCCGGAAATCTACAGGGCGAACGCGGTCGCTACGAGATCAGCAACGGGCCTCGCTCGTGGGTAAAAACGAGGGTGACCTGCCTAAGACAGGTCGCCCCTAAGAGCTCGTTCCAGTATCATTGGTAAAGCGCAAATCAGTATTCTTCCGCCAGCATGATGGTGATGACGCGTTCGGTGACGGTGGGATCAGCCGGATCGGGGGAATGGAAGGTCAGGGTTCTGTCGTAATAGTCGATCTTGAACATGATGCTCGCACCGTCAAAATCAAAGGTACCGAAGTCGTGTTCGCCATGCGGGTCGTTGTCCTGGCAAAAGTCGTCGTAAGTGGCGATGATCTGGACGATGCGTTGGACGGCCTCACGGCCGAGAGCTGCGACGCCGGGCGTCATCACGGCACCGCCGCTAAGCAGGTGCTGACGAAGTTCGTCGTTGAGCGCACGTATTCGATCGGTGGTTGCGGTCATGGTGATCTCCTGGTTGCAAATGATGATGGGAAGTCGAAGGTGATCGACGGTCCCAGCGGGTTGCAGGGCGAATCAAAGAAATCGGCCCGGAGGTGTTTTCCGGGCCGGTAGTGGTGATTAGGCAGTGCCGGGATTGATCAGGGCGACCGTGCCGACGTGGCGCTGAACCGTTCCCTCGTCGGGATAGTCGCGCCAGCGCAGCGTCAAGATGTCAACCGCCCGCTCGACCACGATGGCTTCCCACCAGCCCTCGATGTGGCTCGATTGCGCGATGATCAGGTTGCCGGGTTCGATGGCCTGCCAGTCACGGGGCAGGTTGTTAGCTATTGCAATGCCGAGTTCCACATCGCTGACCGTCTCACCGATTTTGTCGCTCTTGATGTTGATCGGCACGCCGCCCTCGATGCGCTCGGCCGGACGGCTCTGGGCGGCCTTTAGCTTCTCGTAGAGGTCGCGTCGGATCGGTGGAATGAACGACCGGCCGCTGCCGTAGATGCGACCGATGGGCAGCTTCATACCGAGCGCCGTAAACTCCGCCGAGTGGTCGTGCACCAGGTTGAACTTCATATCGATGGCGGCGGCTGCGATGTTGTCTTTGAGACCTTGCAGAAACTTGGCTCCTCGGGGCTTGCCATTCTCATCAAGTCCGAAGACGAACGCCGGAATGACGCTTGCTGGTTTTTGCTCTGTTTTCTTCAGCGCTTTCTTGGTCATGAAACCCTCCTGAAAAGCAAAAGGGAGCCGAAATGGCTCCCTTGCGAATGCTTGAAGATGTGTAGGTTCGACCCTTGGGTCGGGCGGTTTTGGCACAATCATGGAAGTAACCCCTAGGTTAGATTGAAATCTCCGCCAGCAATTAGCCTGCAATATAATTATGCCTAAAATATGTTAGATATTTAATCTTTAATACGTCATAATATACAAAGATGTACTTGATTAAATCTTCTAATTACGCTGTCTTTAGCCGCGTTTTGCTGCATTTGTCGAAGATATTACAGTAATGCTGGGTACAACCACTGCGGTCATCGATACGATTGCCATTGCAGATATCGAGGCCGTCAGCCGCGCAGTATTGCCAAATTGCGTGCTGTACGAACCGCGGAAAAACCCTCGGAAAGGCCGGATTGAACCGGCGCGCATCGATCAGGTCTGCCACTGACCTGAGGATATCGGCACAGCCGCCTGGTTTGTAGCATCCAGGGCCGTAGGCATGATCGGCATTACATTTGGTGAGGACGCCGGTTCGGTGCAAAAAATTGTGCACCAGGGTGTCCACGGCAATCATGGCCTTGCCGACCGCAAACCAATGGGGTCGAACCTTCTGAGCACCCATCAGCAGTTCGGACAGCGTCATGGCCAGGGTCTTGTCGGAAACGCCATAGACGTGGCGCAACGGTCCGATCAAAGCTTCTTGCAGCTCTAACTCGTGTGACAGGTCTGATGCTTGGGTGGCGACTCTGGAAAGCTGGTGGTCGATCCAGCCCAAGAGATCGTTCTCGGCGATGTCGCGGGTGAACAGATAAAAGCTGTAGGCCGTTTGGTTCAGCCGACCATTCCGGAGCCGGTGGGTCGGCAGAGGACAGGCGCCAATATGCTCCGGCTCGGAGCAGGATCCGCTGCCTTTGTCATACCGGCATTGGTCGTAATGCCAGTAAGTCTTAAGGCGAGGGCAGGCTGGTTTTAACGCCATGTTTTCTTTGATCTGGCGCCAACTTGCCGAGCCATGCCGGCGCATATAGTCACGGGCTACGGCATCTGAGATGCCCTGGTAGCAAAAGGCGGTCAGGATCACATCGAATAATCTGGAGGTGTCACGGGCCGCTATCGCGGTGGACAAGCCGCTGGTCTGCGCGTCGCGCACAATGTCATCCAGAAAGGTCGCTGATCCTGCGACTTCGCAGATCGTCAGGATCAAGTCTGCGGCATGCACCAAGCCCACCTTGCGAACCAGCGGTTCGTGGTTTGGTTCGGGATCGAGAAGGCTATTCGCGATGGTTCTTGTCAGAGCAGGGATATCAACCTCCTCTGAACGTCACTATCTCCATCGATATACTTTTGCGTCGTTTGAATGGATCGATGGCCTGCGAGAAGTTGGACGTCTCTGAGAGAGCCGCCCGCCTTGTGAACCAGTCGCGCTGCACGCGTGATAAATGTGCGACGGCCAGAGTGAGATGAACAACCCTCAAAGCCGAGCGCGTTGTAAGCGCGGCTAAACCAAACCACGATGCTCAGTGGCGTCATCGGGCCGCCACGCTCGGAACAAACCACCGGCCCGTCGCCGGAGCACGATTTTCGAAGAAGCGTGAGCGCCTCGCGCAAGTCCTGATGCAGCGGGATCACTCTGCCGCCGCCTTTCTTCGCAATGTTGTCGTGGAGCTCCAGGACTTGGCTCACTTCGCCGCTGGGCGCAAGCACCATGTCCCAGCTCAGCTTGGCGATCTCGGCCGCGCGAAGGCCAGCCTTCACCGAGAGTAGAACGATCAGACGGTTGCGGAGTGGATGCCGAGAGCGTTCGGCGAAAAACAAGAGATCGTCGATATGATCAGTCGAAAGCGTCTTGGCCTGTTTGCCTGCCATGTCGCTCAAATCATTTGAAACAGATTCTAGAACATTTGAGTCTGCGCGCAACGGAAATCTCGCGTGCCGCAGACTGACAAGGTTTGAGAGAATGCTTATCAGTCCGCTTGATCTCTAGCGTTTTGTCAGACTCTTGTTGTTCGATGACTTGGCACCACCCGAAACTGGTCTTGTAAATGAGGTTCGTGATCGCAATCAGCGGCACTAACAGATCAATGTACAAGGATGATCCTAACGTGAACAGAAACCAAGCTAGAAAGAACCAAAGTCAAAAGCTGCAAAAAGTCGTTAAAGAAGCCATCGAGGTGCTCGATGACTATTGGATCTATGACACCGCGCAATTACTCCAAGACGGTGCCGTTGCGACTGCACGAATTGCTCGACTGCTGAACAGAATCAGAAGAAAGCCGCATCGATTTATGGGGCGCGAGCGCGAGCTCGCCAACGAGGTCTCAGAGTTGGTCCGGTTCTTGAAGGACTTGGATCAGGAAGCAGCTCGGAATGTCCGTTTGTCCTTCTCTTGTCCTGACGGGGTGGAGGAGCACCTTAAGAACCTTGCACACGTCGTAGATTCTACTGCACGGATAGTAACGCCGGCCAGGGATCCGAGTTCTCTAGGGACCAGCATGCATCGCTCGAGCCTCCAATTTGGATCCCGGCGCGCCGCTTCCGAACCGATAAGAGAGCTAAGAAAGCCCATCAGTCTGATCGGCCCGTCGTGCGAAAATGAAGTTTGTAAATTGGATGAACTGATAGACGCCAACAGCAGGAGCTCGTATGCCAAGGCATGACAGTTTCTATCAACCTAAACCCCAAAACGGCGGTTTTCTGTTTGAAGTCAATCCCCTCATCTTGGAAATCGTTCTTTGGAACGACGCCGAGATCCTAGATGAGCGACCAGAGTTCGCGATACTCAACCATCCCAATCGTGTCGCTGAAATCTGCAAGCAGCTATTCTTTAATGATGTGGCAGAGGTCGATTTTCAATCAATACCTGGCTGGGTTCCGACTGATAGGATCGAGAGTGATTGCGGGGGGTCGAATATAGTAGCTCGATCGCGCTATGAGTTGGCAGTCTCGCTTTCAGCCGAAGAAGGCCGTAACTTCAAGAAAGCGATCAGTAGCCAATTCCGACGACGGTTGAAGTTCATCGTTAAGAAATGCGTGCTGGCGTTCGAGTCCTATAATTTCGGTCTGACGAAGATTGACGGACTGGACGACGCTGGCAGGCTTCGGTGGCGCGTCGTTGATGCGCGATTAGATGTCACTGACACCGTCAAGATGCCCATCAACTGATAAGGAAATTACACAAATGGAGTCAGCTCGGTAACTGATAACGTTTCGGCAGAAATGGAGTCAGTTGCTGACCGATAAGGTTTCATACGAAACGGAGTAGCGCCATGCTGTCTTTGACTATCAGCTCTGGACGAAAAACGATATTGCAGGGCGAGAGCTAGTTGGCCCCATCCTGCAAAACATAGCGACCTCTCCTTTTTTGGTCGCAGATATTACGTTCTTAAATCTCAATGTGACTTATGAAGTTGGCTATGCAATCGGTCAATCGAAACGCGCTCTTCTAATCCGCAACACGAGCCTCAAGGGAGACATTGATCTTTCCAACGACATCGGTATCTTTGATACGCTGGGACGTCATGAGTACCGAACCGTTGATGAACTTGCGTCTTATCTTTCGCAACCTCTCGACACCCGGCCAACAAGTGTCGATTATCCCTTAGATACCGTAAAGAGGCTGTTTTTTCTCGACATACCGGGTTCATCTGAAGCCGTTCGTCAGATTGTATCCGCGATAAAAAGAGAGTTCCGCCTCTATAGGAGCTTCTCCGATGAAGAATCGATCCGATTGTCGGCATCGTTCGCGATCGAAAGCGTGGCATCCTCGAGCGGTGTTGTCGTGCCGTTCCTTTCGGACCAGTTTGTCGGGGCAGATGTCCATAACTATCGAGCCATGTTTGTGGCGGGGCTAGCGCATGGGCTTGATCGGCCCATCTTGATCCTTAAACAATCGAAGGTTGTCGCGCCATTAGATATTCGGGATGCAACTTCCGACTATGAAAGTCCAACCGACATCGATCGCTTGATAGGCAAGTTTCGAATTGATGTTGAGAATTCATTCGAAAGATTGACGTCACGTAGTCCGGTGCAGCCGGGCGTACTCCAAAAACTCTCAATCGGAGATCCTGCGGCGGAGAATGAATTTACTACGTTGAAATCGTACTTTATTCCAACCGATGCATTTGGGCGAACACTCCAGGGCCAGGTAGACCTGGTTACGGGAAGAAAGGGGTCCGGAAAAACCGCGCTGTTCTTTCAAGTACGCGACAGGCTACGATCAAACAAAGACAATATTGTTGTGGACCTAAAGCCCGAGGGTTACCAGCTAACCCAGCTAAAGGATCTCGTCTTGCAATTTCTGAAGGCTGGATCGCAAGCTTATTTGATAACCTCGTTTTGGCATTACGTAGTACTGCTTGAAATTGTCCATCGTATCGTCGAGACGGACAAAACGCGCCACAAATTCGATCACCGCCTCGCGGCTAGCTATCAAGAGCTTGTGGCAATCTATCGCGCCACGGACATAGATGTGGCAGGAGATTTCTCTCAACGGTTGCTGGTCCTGACACGGAGCATCGCCGAGCGATTCGAGGCGGCCAAGATAAAATTAGATGCCACGCTAACGAGCGGTGACATAACGCAGATCGTTTATACTCACGACATACGAAAATTGGAAGCAGTGTTGACTGAGTACCTAAAGCATAAGGATGAAGTTTGGATACTGTTCGACAATCTCGACAAAGGATGGTCAACCGGCGGTGTCTCGGTAGAAGACATTACGATTCTTCGATGCCTTGTAGATGCTGCAAAAAAGATAAAGCGAGAGTTGATTCAAAAGACGGTCAATTTCCGCGCTGTCGTTTTTATCCGTAATGACGTTTATGAATTGCTCATTGCAGGAACGGCAGACTACGGCAAAGACATGCAGGTCAATCTTGATTGGACTGATCGTCGGCAACTTGTCGAATTGCTTCGGCGGCGTCTTGAGTTTGGAGATCGAAATTTCAAAGGGAAGCCGATCACTGAAATCTGGTCGAGGATTTTTGATCAATCGGGAAGCTTCAAATCTGACATAGAGAATTTTTTAGATCAGTCCCTCCTGCGGCCCAGGAACCTCATCCAGCTATTCCAGCACTGCAAGGGATTTGCTGTAAATGTGGGGCATGATCAGATCACAGCTGAAGATGTAGCAAGCGCGCTGGACGCGTACTCTCGTGATTTGGTAACGGAAATTAACCGCGAGATTAGTGATGTTTTTCCAAAGGCAACCAAGATACTTTATGATTTTGCGAGCGAGCCTGCTGACGTTTCTCATGATGATCTGATCGTTCTGGCAGAGATGAAGCAACTCGATGCGTCAGCGGCGGAGCAGCTTGTCGATTTACTATTGTACTACGGTTTTCTCGGCCTGCCTAACGCGGATGGTAAACCTACCTACATTTATGACACGCATTACGACATGGAAATATTAAAGGCTTTGGCTCGGAAACGCGGAAGTGCCCCGTTGTATCGCATACATCCGGCATTTTGGCCGGCGCTACGTATTCAAGGTAAAGATGTCAACGGACGGCAGCCTCAACTCCTGTAGTTAGCGAGACGTGCAGGACTGAGAGATATTAGCAAGCGTTGCGTCTAACTGTTTGTCTGCACTCAGACACTGATCTGGAGCAGGCGTTCCATAACATTCGATCCGCGAATGGCCGCTGTCGGAGGCGAAGCGGACATTCCTTGGATACCGCGACGGGATATTTTGATACCGCGTTTTTGCCCAGAGACGACTCGCTCGATGCAAAGGGGCTTTCAGGTGAACTCCCACCGTCAGACGGAAATGAGCGCATAGGGCAACCCTGAAGGCTTCTGCACGCCCATGGCGACGTTGTACACTCGCGCTCCGGCAGGCGTGCGGCCCTCATACTTCCCGCGATGCGCATGACCATGCACGACGGCGCATACTTTGAAACGGTCAATGGTCTCTGCAAGGCGCGAGCACCCGAGGAAGGGATAAATTTCGAGAGGTTCACCCTCTACCGTATCGACAATCGGGGCATAGTGAAGGACCACGACGGCGCGCCGGCTGTTCACCGTGCGCATGATGTTCTCCAGCCGCATCGCTTCATTCATCGCTTCGGCAACAAACGTCTTGATCGCCGGCTCGCCGAAAGAGCTCAGCATTCTTGGACCAAATCCGCCGGCAAAGCCCTTCACACCAATAAATGCCACGCCATTAACTTCGGCTGCTTGGCCATCGAGCAGGTGTACGCCCGCGTCACAAAGGATTCGTTTCACCTCGTCGGCATGTCCCGACTCGTAATCGTGGTTCCCAAGGACGCCGATTACTGGGATAGAGCAGACACGCAGCTCTTTAGCGAGGATTTCCGCCTGTGCCGGAGTTCCGGTATCGGTGAGGTCGCCGCAAAGGACCAGGGCGCCGGCACTCTTCGAGATTGCTTGAAACAATTCACGAAGCGCGCCCGACTGCCCATCCTTCACATGAAGATCGCCGATGCTTGCAAATGTGAATGAACTTGCATCATCGTTCATTGCCGCACTCGTCTTCGACGTTCAGAAAGCCCCATTTCTCGGTCGCACCTCGGTAATCGGAGCTGGAAAGCAAGCGACCGCGGCAGAGTTTCGTCGCCGGTGGCGGACCTTCCCGCTGCCGACTCAATCGTTCAAGAAGATCGTCAAGCAGCCAATCTGGAATGGCATCTCGCTCGCTCGGATAGATCCAACGAAACGTGAGCAGATGACAAAGCAGTATCTCCCAATGTGGGTTCATGTACATGATCAGGCGCTGCCAATCGATTGCCTCTCGCTGCTTAAGAATGAGATGGACGATATCGACGCCATCATGACGGTTCCGCTTCTGGATGAACGCCTTGGACCAGATCAGCTCGGTGGGGTTGATCACAGGCACGCAATGCCCGAGCACTTGAGCCTGTGCTGCATACTGAAACCACTCTTCCTGAACCGGCACGGCGCCATTGCTGGAACCAAAGATGATGTCAACGAAATCGCGGCCGCGGTGAACTTTTCCCAGCCAACTCTCATCCGCCGATACCCGATTGTTCCGCTGTAGGTGAGAGAGCAGGCGGGGGAATTCCGCGGCAGTCGTAAAAATATCTAGGTCCTTTGTCGGGCACCGCGCGTGGGTATAAAGATTTACGGCGTACCCGCCTCCGATCATGAACGGAAGATCCGATTCGAGGAGATCCCTCAGGACATTTGAATAGAACTGCTCCCTTTGGGTAAGAGACGCGAGCTTGAACGCATCGACATCTGTCGAACGTTCGGTACCCCGCGCTGCAATCTGGCGATCTCGCGCGTGCACTGATTACTCCATTTGTTCCTGAATACTAATCGGCGCGCATCGTGGAAGTTCCTTTGAGTTCCGAATTGAACGACTCGCCGCGAACGGCCGCGGCGGCAGCAGAAGGCGTGCGAAAGAACAGGACAAACGCTTCCTAGCGACCCCGCCGCCGTGGCTCCGATCATTGCCCTGCCCTCATGATCAGTTCCTTCAACAACGCGCCGGCGCCTGGTGTTTACCCGAACCGAACCAGCCGTATTCGATGCGGCGGCGCAACTTGCGCGCCATTGGATTTTAATCTTTCGGCCATCCGGATTTTCCATGTGGAATACTTGATCGGATTCTGACCACGCTTTTCCGAACTATCGCACAAGCGCCTGGTGGGTCCCGAGGGCCGGGGCGACGAGCCCGGGCCGACGCGGCGCCGGCAAAGCCGGCCTGCCAACGCATGCGCGCGTCTCTATCGCCCCGCTGCTTCCCGATACCTGCATTGGGCCGATGCGGGAAAGACAAAGCAAAACGCCGATGTCCGTTCTGGGGTCCAAAAGCTGACTTGGAGGGGACTTCCGCTTTTGGCGGATACTGTTGCAAAAGTCGAAAATCGAATGACTCCGAAAATCTCGCGGAATTTGATTCTTAGGCTTCTTTACCGCTGAAATGCTCTGCAGCGCCGCTGCGAAGAACCGTGTCGATTTTGTAGGTAACGATGTGCTCCCTCACGTCGCCGCGCACGAACCGCATCAGTGGTCCTAAAAATTTTCGCTCGGCAGCCAAAAAACCCTTTTTCAACACTATCGGCGCGAAGCGGACATTCACTGAAACATCGACTTCAGATAAGTGCCATCAGCGGCCATTCGGGAACCTCATTCGATTATATATTTCGGTAGCGCCAGAGGAGCCGGTCCAGACCATTTACTTGTAAGGTCAAATGCCTCAGCCGGTGCTTTGTGCAGGTTACAAAGGAACCGCATGCTGCGCTGCCGGGCGCAGCTCGTAGAGGACCATCGACTCGATATAGAACGAGCGCTCATAGACGAGTCGGGCGCGCAAGCCCGCCTTATTGATCAGCCGCCCGAGCAAGTCGAGATCGGAATCCGACGACAGCATGACGTAAATGCTGCCGCCAGGCTTAAGGCGCTCGTGGGCCTGTTCAAACAGGGCTGCCAAGTCCCGATACTGCGGGCCGGCATGCCAGCCGCGGTCGGCGAGATCGCGGGGCTCGCCCGCATGCTTTGGCGGACTTGCTAGGATCACGTCAAAGAGCGGCCGAGGCGCAAGGGAGTCGAGAAGATTCGCGCATACCGCCGTTACACAGTTGCCAAAGCCGTTGGCTTGCGCATTCTGTCGGGCTGAACGCGCTGCATTGGGATTGATGTCGAGCGCCAAGACGTTTGTGGCACCGGCGCGCGCCGCCGCGAGAGCCAGGATTCCCGACCCGGTGCCGATATCGGCCACGCTCTTACCACTCAGGTCGAGGCGGTCGATGAATTCCGCGAAATATTCGCTGCTGAGAAAGAAGCGCGGATGGAACACTGTGGGCGGGACGCTCAAACGGAAGCCTGCCGCCGGGATCGTCCGAACATTTCGGCGGCTGAGGATAACGTGATAGGAGAAGAAATGAATGAAGGCGCGCAGAAGACGGCGGAACGGCCCGTGCGGTTTCCCGCGCCGATCGAGAGCACTTGCTGGGATGGCGGCCACTTCAATGGCCTTCGAACGCGAGGCTTCTTTCATGCTGGAAAATACTCCTGTGCAGAAATCGGCGAGGAACGAAAGCCGTAGCCGTCGGTTACGGGCCGGGGCCGACAAGCCAGCGCAGCAATCCGGGCGCCTCCTCTTTGAGGCCTCTACCATTACGGGCGATACCACCCGCCGTAATAACGGGGATACACCGCGTAAGGTAGTACGGGTACACGCAGGGACGGTAATAGCCGTAGGAGCCCTAGTAGCGATAGGGGTAGGGATCAGGCGACCGCACGCTCCCGCGCAACAATGTCGAGCAAACCTGGCCCCGCTTCCGGGTGGTGTGGTCAATTCGGCGTGAATCAGTTTATTGCTAAAACTGAAACTGGAAACACACTCGTTTCAGAATTATCGAGGCCTACGATGACCTTGCTTGTGAACCTAAATGAGGCGGAGGAGGATCAGACTGGCACCCCTGACCTGAAGACTCTGATCGCCGTTGTTGGACTTGCAGTTGAGGCCAGAATAGCCGGGATGGCAGCGATGATCGCTGATGGTGACCGGACCGCCTTTCTTTTGCGTGACGCCATCCGAAAAGGTGTGCGCGGCATCATAAGCTTTGGCGTATGCGGCGGGCTAGATCCGGAGCTCCGACCAGGTAAGGTTGTCATCGCTTCGTCGGTGTTTGCCGGGAAAGATGAAGCTTATCCAAGTGACTTCCTCTGGGCCGAGGAGCTCCTTCGGCTGATCCCGGGCGCCGGCTACTCTCCGATTGCTGGAGTGGCTTCCCCGATGACAAGTTTTGAGGAGAGACGGGACTTCCATGCCACCACCGGGGCTGTCGCAGCTGATATGGAGTCGCAAATCGTGGCCCGAATTGCTGCCGAATTCAGAATTCCCTTTGCCGCTTGTCGCGTTGTTCTAAACCCTGCCCATCGGATACTTCCGAGAGCAGCGCTCATAAAGATCGGACCCACAGGTAAGCCTGGACTGCGTAAAATTGGAGGTTCAGTTGTTAAAGACCCACTGCAACTCCCTAGTCTTAGCCGGTTAGCCGTGGACGCTGTTATTGCGGTGCTGGCATTGCGCAGTGCCAAACAACGGCTCGGAACTCACCTCGGTTTCCCGCACCTTCGTTCACGGCCGCTCACCACTCCGACTCCTGCACTTCAAAAATAGCACCAGTCTGATCCCGCCGTCAGTGCTGCTGCCCGCACGGTGCGACGCCAACTAGCGCGAGTCCGAGCTACCAAAAGGATAAACTGGCCCCGAGCCCCTGTGCGATCAGCGGTATTTCGATGGATAGGCGTCACATTTTTAGCCGCGTTGCGACCGGGCAAGTTTAACCAGACGAGGGAGCGTCGCCAAAGCTCCCCACAGAGCCACATCCGAAAACCTCATTCGTGAACGGCGAGTTGACTCCGAGGATCAGGATGATTGCTGCACCGGCTAAAACCGCAAGATGCGATTATCCCAATCACGCAACTTGGTCCCGAGGACAGACTGAAACTCAGGACAGAATGGAAGCCAGAACACAAGAACGATCAGAGAGGTCACAGGAAGCGCTGTCACGCTGTTCCACGAAAAAGCAACAGCGAACCTGTTCAATGTCGCCGGCCAATCGAACTGCCTGAATTCCTCTAGCGCCCGTTGCCAACGTCGCGAGAACTGAAGCAAAGTGGTTTCTGCGGTGGAGCCCGCTCGCGCTGAAATGGAGGGACAGGCGAATCCGAACAGCGACGTCGGTAGCGCGCTCACGAGTCGGACTCCGGGTCGAACTTCGGCATAGCTTTCGAACCCGCACGTGAGCGCAGGAAGGCCTTGCTCACTGATAGGGCCGGCGCAGCTAAAAAGGCGGTCAAGGCGGCCCACGAAAACATGGGCCGCGGCGCGGCCGCATGGCGCTCAGGCAGATCCGCCGCCGATCCAAAGCAGCCTCTTCGTTTCATGAAGTGCCAAGCGAGCGGGTTCCACTGGCTCCAGACCTGCTCGGCCTGCGCTGCCAACAGGCCGGAGACGATTTCCGGCGGAGGTCCAAAAACCTCAGGTAGTTTGTTCGATAAATCGTCGTCCTTCAGCACGTTCCATTTCGAATATCCGCCCATCACAGGAGAGGAGAGAGCGAACACCACCCGACCAATCCGCGCCTCCCTTGAACAAAACGAACACATCGGGCAAGGTTCAACGATCGAATACAAGGTACAATCCTGCAGACGCTTTCGTTTAAGGACCTTTTGTGCCTCGGAAAGCGCCACGAGCTCCGCGTGGCGCGTCACGTCGCTCTCCGATGAAACGCGATTTGTCGCCTCGGCAATGACCTGTCCTCGAGAAACAATCAGGGCGCCGAACGGCAGCTCTCCTTTCTTCGCTCCAAGTTGAGCGACTTCAAGGCATCGCTCCATCATTTGCAAATCTTGAAGGTAAGCTTCCGGCCTGCTCATGAGCGTCAGCTGATCCATCCGAATTGACGAGCAGTCCCCCCTGGTTTGTTCAGCGCTGGCCCGACTTCGGGATGGTCGGGGCCGAGCACTTCCTCACGGATCGCCAGCGAGCGCCTGTGGAGCGGCTCGGCGTCGGTATAGCGGCTTTGGTCCTCGTAGAGCCCCGCCAGATCGTCCAACAAGAACGCGACCCCGGGATCGTCGGGACCGCTCACCTTCTCTTGGATTGCCAACGCGCGTTGGACGAGCGGTATTGCATCCCCATACTTCTCCGCGCGAGTAAGCTCTCTCGCTCTAGTCTGGAGCGCTATCGCTTCTTTATCGTTTGGTGCCGCAGACGGCATTGTCGCCGAAGCCGCCCAGAGGACCAACGACGCAAAAACGATCGGGTTCTTTCGATGGATTCTAACCATTGACTTCCCCGCTCAAATTCCAAGTGGAGACCAGCGATCATTTATTATGCGCTGCGCGTCTGCTGCACCAGCGCGGCCAGCGCCCGCAACTGCCGCACCGCTGAGAAGAGATCGAATGAGATCCGAGCCGCACGACCAAATCCTGCATCGCAGGATATCGAAATGGCGCGGACCAGTCAGTAGGTAATCAGAGCCTTTTCGCAACTCAGCGGGTGACGTGGCCAGGTCCGACTTCCGTTAAGGGGTCAAAAGCTGACTCTCACGTAATGTCTGCTCCTGGGCGCTTAGCGGATGTGCCAGCTCCTCAACGCACTCCGATTAATTCGAATTGTGCAGCGCGGAACGCTGCTGTGCCCACGTCGCCGGCAGCGGCTTTAGCAGATCATCAAGCTGAAGGGTGGTGGGTTGGCGTCCAGTGAGGATCGCTTCAATAATGTCTGGCGCGATCAAGGTCAGGCGGAGAATTCGGCTCAGATAGGAATCGTTGACCTTCTCGGCCTTGGCCAATTCTGCTGAGGAATTGTACTCGCCGCTTTCGAGCATTTGCCGCCAGCGGTGGGCGCGGACCACGGCCTTGACGAGCGCGGTTTCGACCCGTGTGACGGGGTCGCACCGGAGGTGACAGGATCTGCTTGCTACCGCCGCGCTGGAGGAAGGTAACGAGGCTACTGACGGTCGCGGTCTGCCCGTCCTTGCTGATGCTGGTTTGAGCACCGGTCGTCATGCGGCATCCCGCTCGGAGGCGGAGTGACCGGCCACTCGCCGGCTATCAGGGCTAATCCGTCGTAAACGGGACCACGTCGCCGTCGGCCGCCTTGATGACAGCCTTGGCCATCTCGGTGGGATCGAACCCGAGGTTGGCCAGAACCTCGGCAACACCCTGTCGCTCCAGCTCAGCGACCACAGCCTCGGCCACCTTCCACAGGCGAGCTAACTCGGCAGCTTTATCGGCCATGATGATCAGCCTCTTTTATGGGTCAGCTAGTCATGGGCACCCTCAGTACCCCTCGATAACCCCCAAGGAGCCTCAATGATCCTCAGGTAGACGCCGTGCGCTACTGCTGACCAAACAGCGCGAAATGCTGCAATTCCCACGCCGCCGGCAGCGGCTTGAGTAGATCGTCGAGCTGAAGCGTGCTGAGTTGGCGTCCAGTGAGGATCGCTTCAATAATGTCTGGCGCGATCAAGGTCAGGCGGAGAATTCGGCTCAGATAGGAATCGTTGACCTTCTCGGCCTTGGCCAATTCTGCTGAGGAATTGTACTCGCCGCTTTCGAGCATTTGCCGCCAGCGGTGGGCGCGGACCACGGCCTTGACCAGTGCGCCGTCAACACGCGGGGCGGGCGACCATGGTGCCGTTCCCGGAGGTGAGAGGATCTGCTTGCGACCGCCACGCTGAAGAAAGCTCACGGAAATGCTGACCACCGCCGTGCGCCCATCCTTGCTGATTTGGGCTTTGCCTGCTTGAGCGCCGGTCGTCATGCGGCATCCTGCCGGGTGATGGAATTGCCGGTCAATTCGCCGAGGAGCGAGGTGACGCCATCGATCCGGAGCTTGATATCAACGCGGTCTGCGCGGATATCAACGCGCTCGACGAGAAGCGAGATGATGCGGGACTGCTCGGCCGGGAATAGTTCATTCCAAAGCGGATCGAACGCCTGCAGGGCGGTGCGGACCTCGGACTCGGTCAGGCCCTTGATGGATTTGCGGGCGCTGCGCCATGTCTGGACGATGATTTCGGGGGACAGCAGCAGAATGCGGACCTGATCGATCACGATCTTCTCAATCTCGGCGGCCGGAACCCGGGCAACCGGACAATCGTCTGAGCCCTGCTTCAGGACGGTCTGGCTGAGATAGTAGCGATAAAGCCTGCCATTCTTTCGCGTGTGCGTCGGCGACATGGCGACCCCGGTGGGGCCGAAGATGATTCCTTTCAACAGGGAGGGCGTTTGTGCCCGGGTGGAAGCCGCTCGCCTGCGCGGGCTTTCCTGGAATCTGGCCTGGACCTTGTCCCAGACCTTTCGGTCAATGATGCCGGCATGTTCGCCGGGATAGGAGACGCCCTTGTGCACGGCCACGCCGATATACACGGGGTTGTTGAGCATTTTGTAGAGAATGCCCTTGTCGATCAGCTTGTCGTACTTGTTGCGGATGTTTCCCGCGATCAGCTCCCGCGCCAGCGTGGTGATGGCCCCGGTCTTGGCGAAGCGCTGGAAGATCGAGCGCACGAGCTTGGCATCGACCTCGTTGACAACAAGTTTGCGATCCCGGACCTCGTAGCCGAGCGGCGCCCAGCCGCCCATCCACATGCCCCGCTTGCGGGACGCCGTGAACTTGTCCCGGATGCGCTCGCCAATCACCTCGCGCTCGAATTGGGCGAAGGACAGCAGAACGTTAAGCGTCAGCCGGCCCATTGACGTGGTGGTGTTGAAGGACTGCGTCACCGACACGAACGTGACCTTGTGCTGGTCGAACACCTCGACCAGCCGGGAAAAGTCCATCAGCGAGCGGGACAGGCGATCGATCTTGTAGACCACCACCACATCGACCTTGCCGGTCTCAATATCTGCGCGCAGCCGCTTGAGCGCGGGACGCTCCAAGGTGCCGCCGGAGAAGCCGCCATCGTCATAGCGGTCGGGAACGAGGATCCAGCCCTCGGCGCGCTGGCTCGCAACATAGGCCTCGCAGGCCTCGCGCTGGGCATCAAGGGAGTTGAACTCCATCTCGAGGCCTTCTTCGCTCGACTTGCGGGTGTACACCGCGCAGCGGAGTTTTTGCTGCGGCACCAGCGCCGTGGGCTGTTTCTTGCTCATGCCGCACCGCGGTGGTTCTTCAGCCCGAAGAACACCCAGCCGTTCCAGCGCACCTTGGTGATTTCACGCGCGATGGCCGACAGCGACTTGTAAGGCCGACCCTGAAATTCGAAATCCTCGCCGCGGATCGTCACGCAATGCTGCACACCCTGCCATTCGCGCAGCAGACGAGTTCCGGCGATCGGCAGACGATCAGAGCGGGTTTTGGCGCGGGGCTTGCCGTCGTATTGCCTTGCCAACACCCGCAGCCGGTCGACGGTTTCCTCTTTCAGGCCGCCATAGGCCAGCTCCTGAATACGATAGGCCAGCCGGCTTTCCAGGAAGCGCCGGTTGTACGGCGGGGGCTCGGTATCGAACAATGCGCGCCATTTAGCTTTCAGCGCGGGTGCGGGCGCGCCCTTTAAAGCCGCCAACTGGGCTAAAACGGTATCAGTCATGGTGAAGCCTCGGGAGAGCAAGATGGCGCATCACTGCTCTGGTCGGGCGTGAAGTGAAGCGAACTTTCTCCGAACTCACGAGCAAACACGCTGGACTTACGGCTTTGAAGCCGCATTAGAGCGTCGGCCAGCAGCCCGCCGATTTCAGCAATACGTTCGCTTGGCTTGGGATCAACCGAATGTGCAGGGTTCATCATCGAATCCATTCCAACAGGATGGCCTCTGATGAACTCGCTCAGGCGAAAGGAATATCGAAATCGTTTAGTCGACGTAGCTGTGCGACGAAGAAAGTGGCCTAGCGAAAACCACGGCCACGAATGTCCGTCAATTTTTTAGAAAAAGTGCGACGCCCGTTCAGAATTAATTCAAACAATCACCGGTAGCATTGCTGGCACGCCTTAAGTGAATGCGAAGGTGGTGCAGAGCAGTGAGCAGGCACGATGGGCCACCAGCATTTGGGAACACTGTCTCGCTCTCGTAAGTGGCGGGAGATCATCGAACTCATCGACGGAGGCGCTAACGTCCAAGAGGTCGCCGCCGCGACATCGGCTGCTGCAGAGCAGCAAATGATGGATACAAGCGATGATCCGGCCCTCAAGCACTCTTTCTGGCTGCTCACCCAAATACCTATCGCTGCACGTAAGGAGGATTTTGCCCTCGAACTGAGGCAGCTCGGCTTTCGCATCAGTGATCGTCCGACATTGCTTGAGGTAGCAACAGCGATGAGCGGCGCGGTCGATCGGTTCGTCGCGAGGAAGGGTGGCCGGACGGACGTCGGGGAAATGGCTCAGCTATCAGCGCTCGAAAGCCTCAACGCTATTGCTGGTCGGGAGTTACCAGACCTCTTCGACCAAGTCGTAGAGAAAACAAAGAGTGCACTTGGCGGTTTAGGCACTGCGAGACAATTCGCCGTTCTGGCGCGAGATTTTTTCTCACGGCTCACGCGTCGGCACCTCGACTATTTTCTGAGCCGGCAGCTGTCGCAGCATGTCGGCTTCAATTCACGGTTCCAGACTATCCGCGAGCATCGGCAGTTTGATGAGGCCCTTGATCTCCACTGCCGCGAGGCTTCGAGAATCATCAAAGAGTTCTCCGGGGAGTGGTTCTCAAAGCACACTTATGAAGGCGGCATTACCGAAACCAAAGCGGGTAATTTCGCCCATGTAGCCTTCCACAAAATGAGAGATGAACTGAGGCAGCGCAGGAGCACTCATGCGTGAGCAGCACGTCCTATGCGGCGGACTAGGAGCTGCACGTAACGGTTCCAATGCTGTGAACATTGACGTTAACGCCGCGCCTGGCGGTCCTAACAGGGTCAACTTGCATATTGATCACATTTCAAAGCGGCTGGCTGACAATATTCCAGACGTGCTGACCGACATGCTGGAACTTGCGGCTTACGTGTACTGCGCCGACCAGTTCACTAGCCGTGGTACAAGCCAGATGGCCGGAATGGGAGAGAAATGGCGGCGCCAATTTCACTTCAAAGTTCCGGTTCGTCGTGTCGCTCTTTGGACCCAGCCAGAGGTCTATGAAGCACTCTGCGATACGCTGAATTTCCTGTCTGAGGACGAATTTCACTTTGAGTTTGTGGCATCCTCGAACTCGCTCCCCCTACAATCGTATCTTCCGTTCGAGGATGCAGGCGCACACTCTATTGTACCGGACGAGGTCATCCTGTTTTCGGGCGGGCTGGATTCATTGGCTGGTACAGCTTCCGCCATTATGGGCGCGGGAAAAAAGGTCGCCCTGGTCAGTCATCAAAGTTCCACGATGATTGCCTCAAGGCAGAAGGCCCTTGTCGTCGACCTTCGCGAACGCACGAAAATGAGCGCGCTTTTCCCTATTCCGATCAGAATCAACAAGGGAAACGAAGAAGCGGTCGAGTTCACTCAACGCACTCGATCGTTCATGTTCGCGACTTTAGGTTTGATCGTGTCCCGGATGTTCGGCCTGAATGACCTCTATTTTTACGAGAACGGAGTGGTGAGTATCAATTTGCCGATCGCCTCCCACGTCCTCGGGGCTCGAGCAAGCCGAACCACTCATCCCCAGTTCCTCGCGAACTGCAGCAAGCTATTCTCCCTCTTGTTGTCGGCTGATTTCACTCTGCGCAATCCATACCTTTGGAAAACCAAAAGCGAAGTCGTGAAAATTCTTGCGGAAAGCCAAGGCGCAGATCTGATCTCGAAGACGTTTAGCTGCACACGCGTGAGAGAGGCGACCAAACGCAGTCAGCATTGCGGTTGAGAGCCCCAGCTAAGCTAGCCCTATTCCCGATTTCGCGGTCGACAACGGAGGTGACTTCTTGGCCGTGCCGGCGGTGGAGGTCCCAAACCTTTTTTATGTTCTCGTCGGCCGCCCCGGAAAGATGCTCCGCAACGCGAAAGACCTGCCCATAGCTAGCGGTAAAGGATTGCTGCGACAGTGCGTATGCCATTGCCGACAACAAGCTCACCCTAAACGGTGGCTGGGACGAGGAACTGCTAGGGCTTGAGCTTGGGGAGCTTGAAGTCTTGGGTTTCGACCTTGACCTGATCGGCTTCACTGAAAGCGAACGAGAAGCACTAGCCGCGCAATTTACAGAAGGGCTGACCGATCCAGACGCCGTGCCAGACTTGCCCCGCGACCCGATCACGCGAGCCGGCGATCTTTGGATCCTTGGCACGCATCGCCTCCTTTGCGGTGACAGCACGTCCGCGGAAGCTACCGAGCGGCTGCTGGCCGGGGTCAAGCCGCAGTTGATGATTATTGACCCGCCCTACGGCGTGAACTACGATCCGGCGTGGCGGAAACGTGCCGGCGTCAATCTCAACGCCCGCAAGCTCGGCAAGGTAGCTAACGACGATCGAGCCGATTGGCGGGAGGCATGGATGTTGTTTCCAGGCTCGGTCGCATATGTCTGGCATGCGGGTCGGCACACGAGTGAAGTCCAGCAGTCCCTTGAGGTTTCCGGCTTCGAGATGCGCTCTCAAATCATTTGGGCCAAGGACAGATTTGCCCTCAGCCGCGGCCATTATCATTGGCAGCACGAGCCCTGCTGGTACGCGGTGCGTGGGACGTCCGGGACGCGTTGGAGCGGGGACCGCAAGCAATCCACACTTTGGACCATCAACGCACGCGAGGACGACGGGCACGGACACGGGACCCAGAAGCCGGTTGAGTGCATGCGCCGGCCTATCGAAAACAACTCGTCGCCAGGGCAGGCAATCTACGAGCCGTTCAGCGGGTCCGGCACCACCATAGTCGCGGCCGAGATGACGGGGCGCTCCTGCTTCGCGATCGAGATCGATCCGGCCTATGTCGATGTCGCGGTGCTTCGCTGGCAGGCCTTTACGGGCGAGGATGCCAGGATCGACCAAGACGGGCGATCGTTCGCAGAAGTAGCCGCCGAACGCGCGTCGAAAGCGCCGGCTGATGAGACGACGACCACCCACGCCTGAGCCATCACTGCGGTGCCAGGTCGAAGCCATGGCCGCCTACGGCATCCCCGAGGACAATATCTCCCGGGTGAGCGATTGGTGATAACCGCTGCTAAAATTAATTCTCGTTCCAATTGACTCCACTTGGACGCGGCGTAGCCTCGCCAGCGGATCGCGAGCTAGGCTTCCCACGCCAGCAGAGCCAGAACGGGTCGCTCCCGCCAGCGCCAGTCGAAGTGGGCCGGTTCCACGCGTAGGTGCACCAGAACGGCGCTGGTAACAGCGCCGTTTCTTATTGGGCACCCGGCAGCAGCGCGTTCAGCTCGTCGCCTCGGTTGGCCGGGGGCAGGCCACTGTAGCAACGAAGTGGCTCCGAGCCTGTTAAGCATTCGCGGCAGGTAGTCTCTCTCCTCAGATAGCCCCCGCCGTCAGCGGTCCCGCCATTTGCAAGCCGCAGCTTTCGCAAATATCGCCGTAACAATCCCGACTAGTGTCGCGTATTGCCCTGCCAACGGGCCAAAGAAGGGCACGTGGCGCGGTGCGAGCGTCACGCGGCCTACGGCGACATCAGAAAGAATTCGAACGTTGAACTGCCTGTGTGCGCATGTCGCACAGCGGTAAGAAAAGACGCCAGTCGTCTGCGCTGCTGCAACATGAAAAGAGCAATGACATTGCTCTCAATCCCGCTACGACCAAACCGCATACGGTGGTATGGAGTTTGGTCATGGAGCGCGCCGTCGCATATCTTCGAGTCTCTACGCAACAGCAGCAGCGCTCTGGCCTCGGGATCGATGCGCAACGTGCGGCCGTTCAGCGCTTTGCCGAAACCGAGTCACTCAAGATCATCGCCGAATATACCGAGTTTGAGACCGGCAAGGGCGCAGATGCCCTGGATCGGCGCCCGCAGCTTGCGGCTGCCTTGGCCGCAGCACGCGCCGCGAAGTGCAGCGTAGTTGTGTCGAAGCTCGATCGACTATCGCGTGATGTGGCCTTTGTATCGGGGCTAATGGCGCAACGAGTGCCGTTCATTGTTACCGAACTTGGCCGAGACGCTGATCCATTCATGCTCCACCTTTACGCAGCGTTGGCGGAGAAGGAACGCCGGCTGATATCTGAGCGGACGAGGGCCGCTCTCCAGGCGAAGACGGCGGCGGGAGCAAAGCTGGGAAATCGAACTAATCTTGAGTACGCCGGGCTGCTCGGGAGTTCTGTTCAGCGGCAGTCAGCCGATAAATTGGCGGCGAGTCTCGTGCTGATCGTCAAAGCCATCCGCCACACGGGTGCCTCGAGCCTCCGCGAAATTGCTGACGCTCTAAATGGACGGGGAATCCGGCCAGCGAGAGGCAGCAAGTGACACCGATCGACCGTGCGGAATCTGATCGCACGCATTGAAGCGGCGGCGCCGTAATCCTTTTATAGGCGGGAAGTTTTTATAGGCTGGAAGTATGGCGCTGCGGCACAGCTCGCGGATAACGAAAGAGCTCAAGGCCAGCGATGCCGGTGAGGAGGGCGCCGACAGCCTTGCACCGGACGACCTGCAGCCGAGTACTCGTATAATTTGAGGGGGCTCACGGCCGTCGTCAGTGGGTTGAACAGGTGAGGCAGATACAGACATCGGCGCGCTCGAAAGCATGAGCAGCCCGCCCTTTACATCGGCCGCCTCACACCGGCCCCGGGGCCGGTCGATTCACTCAACTGGCACTGACAATTGAGAATTTTCAGATGCGCAGTCTAGCATTATAGGCCACCTCGGACGTCCCAGTAAGTAGGTGTCCCGTAGTACCGGTGGGTGCGCGTTTCCCAGTCTCGATCCTGCCACGAGTCATCACTGAACTCAGGCGCATCCTTCAGCTGTTGCTCGGTGATACTGGTGCGAAAACCACTAAGCGACGTATCATATGTCAGAGCGCCCCAAGGGATGGGATAATGGCTGTGGCCCAACCCAACAAATCCGCCAAAGCTCATGACGGCATAAGCCACCCGACCTGACACCTTGTCGATAATGAGGTGATCAATCTCACCGATGTTCTTTCCATCTGCCCCATAAACCTCGGTTCCATGAATGTCTTCGCTTGAGATGCATTGATGATCCGGATGGGCTGTTGCGCGGGCCATGGCTTCGTCTCCCTCACAAGTGAGTTTCGTCGACTTAACTCGGCCGCTACATGCTCGTTCCTGGCACGCCGGACAACATTTCACAAAGTAATTCTGAAATCCGATTTCGGTCCCGCGGCCGCTGCATTTGTGCGTTCATGCCGACTCAATCACCCCGTCTGGCAGGAGCCAGCACAATCTCTATTCCGCTCCTACCGTGACGCGGTTGTCTACCCAACGAACACTAACTCCAAGGCCAACTTCTTCTGAACTGGCTTGGGTAGCGCCCAATACAGTCGCAGCCACGACCAGGCTCAAAAAGTAGCTCATGGCCCGCTCCAACTTGTGACTGTTATTCTAACAGGATGCCTCGGCAGAGGTTCCGGCTTGCCTCTCAACACGCTAGCGCCCGATCAACAGCGTCGACGGATGGTAGACTGGCCTTCCTGTCCTCCCGCTCGACGCCGCCACCCTTCGGCGGTATTCGATCTCTGCCAGCGATGACGCGTTTCGTTGTTCGGGAAGGGCGGGGAGCGCCTGCGGCTTATCCGCCGCACTTGGGATTAGCCAGCCTCGATGCGCTTGAGAAGAGCGACCCGTTTGAGAGCTGGGACTGTTTTGCCGGGAACGAATTACTTTTGCGCCGGTTATTCCAGCGAGGCCATCGCCCGCCGTTTAGTACGGCCCCTGTGGCTGTGGGCGAACCGGAGTTCGCAAGGTACGGCGTGCGGGCTCAACCTCAATTCCCTAACATCTGATCCGCGCAGGGCGCTTTGGTTCTCAAATCGAAGAACCGTAGCAGCGGCTGTCCGATCGTATTGAAAACAACTGAGAAGAGCTGCCGCGATCGGTCCAAGATCGCCGATCATGCAACACTCTTACAATCTCAACTTAGGTCACGATAGATGTACAACGGCAGGGAACGCTCACGGAACCAAGGCGAACATCGGGGAGAGCTCGCTCTCCCAAAATAGGGGCGCGTGGGTATCACACACTGTCAAATAGGGCTCGCATGAACGAACCTTTTGGGTTGGCGCCAGGGGACACTGTAACAAGGCGGGTTCGGTTCCCAAGGCTGGTGCCCTGGTTTCGCGATGCGCCGTACATCTAACCGCGGTACATCTAACCATTGCCAGTTTCCAAGCTGCGGCCCCCCGCAATCGAGCAAGGTGTTGGCGCAAGACCGTGGAAGTAAGTTAGCGGCCTCACCCTTGCAGCGAATCCGGAGGACCGCGCTCGTGTGGCGGGCAGGCTGGATTCCCAGTCCGGTACGAGGCGAAGAAGACCCGCCGATCGAAAGATGCGATGAAGAAGGCCCGGCAGCAGCCGCAAGCGCCTCGAACGGGCACTGGCGCGGTAGCAGAGCTTTTCCGAGGCCCTCGAAAGATATCCCCCTAGGTAGTTTTAGATCTTTCTTTCGACCATCATCAACTTCAACTCAGCAATCGCTTGCGCGGGGTTAAGTCCCTTAGGGCAGGCTTTGGCGCAGTTCATGATGGTGTGGCAGCGATAGAGACGAAACGGGTCTTCGAGATCATCGAGCCGCTCCCCTGTCGCCTCATCGCGGCTGTCCTTAATCCAGCGGGCAGCCTGCAATAGTGCGGCGGGACCAAAAAAGCGCTGGCTGTTCCACCAGTAGCTCGGGCACGCAGTAGAGCAACATGCACAGAGAATGCATTCGTACAGCCCATCAAGCTTCTCTCGGTCCCCATGGCTTTGCAGCCATTCTTTGGGTGGGGTGGGTGTTTTTGTTTGCAGCCAAGGCTCTACCGCCGCAAGCTGAGCATAGAAGTTGGTCAGATCAGGGACGAGATCTTTGATAACGGGCTGGTGAGGGAGAGGATTGATCTTGAGTGCGTTATCCTTCACCTCGCCCATGGACTTAGTACAAGCGAGGGTGTTCTGACCGTCTATGTTCATTGAACATGAACCGCAGATTCCTTCGCGACAGGAGCGTCTGAAAGTCAGCGTAGGGTCGATGTTATTTTTTATCCAGATCAGGCCATCCAGTACCATGGGGCCGCAATCATCTGCGTCCACAAAGTAGGTGTCGATTCGGGGATTGCGACCGTCGTCAGGATTCCACCTGTATACCTTGAACTCGCGCAACTTAGAGGACTTCGGTTTCGGCCAGGTTTTTCCGCCGCTGATCCTTGAGGGTTTTGGCAGAGCAAACTCAACCATTCAACATCTCCAAACTGGTACGCTTTGAAAGGAAGTGGTCCAAATCGCATTTTCACCTGCAAGTCGACCAATATCGACCAGAATGCGAATATGACGCAGACCTTGTCCAGCGCTCCGCCTTCCCTTTCTTGGCCCGAAAGTTCCGCCGTCGACGTCTAACGTCGCAGTCGCCGAATCGTGCCAAAGAATCGGCCCTCAGTGCGGGGTTGTGTACCGCGGATAGGTGACTGGCTAGGCAGGGGGCGAGTGGGCCGATTTATGCTCTAGGCTGAAGCGTTGTATTAACTGCCCGAGGAAGCGGACCGATAAATGCGCGTTCGGCCTCCTAGAGTCGTTGCGGCGTCGCTTCAAAGTTGTCTGGAGCGGATGACGAGCCACCGCCCCATTCGACATACCGGTGCTGGCATCCTTTTTGAAGCGACGTCCTAACTTTTGTTGGGAACCGAGAAAATCCGCTACAGTTTTCTTGTCATTCTCTTGCAGTGTTGGAGCTGCGCCCTAACCATCGAATCGATTAACGAACGCGCGGACGCAAAGGTAGAAACACTTTTCATCAAGCGGCGCGACGCCTTCGTATCGAGCGCCCTCGCTTCCTTTTTGCGACTGGCTCTTGCCGGCCGGAAGATCGTGCAGGCGGCGGAATAGGAGCGACAGCTGTGCAAAGCGTTTTTCATTGCACGAACCGCCTGCGGAACGTGAAGGCGACACAATCATGCAGGTGCCCGGCGTTCCGGCTCGCTCTCTGATACCCTCTTGATCAGCCACTACCAACGTGCCCATGTTCGGGCGGAACTATCTCTAGGATCGAGAGCATTGTCTCCGCCGGTTTAGCCCCTGTTGCCGCTGCCAACCACGCCGAAGCGGCTATCTGGCATTCCGATCGATGCAATCTGAAACCGTCGCTTGAACTGCACGGTTGCGGGCGAGTATGAACCTTCGATGCAAGACCAATATAAAGGTTGGACAATGAGTGATACGCTCAATCGAGCCAAGAAGTTCTGCGACCGTTTCGGCCTTCGGGCTCCAATATTGCTCGCGCCGATGGCGGGAGCTTCCGCCCCCTCGTTATCCATCGCCGTCGCGAATGCAGGCGGCCTGGGCTCATGCGGCGTTCTGCTCATGCAACCCGACGAAATCCGCTCCTGGTCTCGCGAGGTCCGATCCAACAGCAATGGCGCCTTCCAACTGAACATCTGGATACCCGATCCGGCGCCGAAACGAGATCCGGCTCATGAAGCGAGGGTGCGGGAATTCCTCGGGAAGTGGGGACCGGCGCCCTCTGCGGAAGCGGGCGAGGCGGTTCCACCCATTTTTGCGGACCAATGCGGATCCATGCTCGAAGTGGCCCCTCCTATCCTTTCCTCGGTCATGGGTCTCTACCCTCCTGATTTCGTCAAGAAGATGAAGGATCGTAACATCATCTGGTTCGCCAACGTTTCCACCGTCGCGGAGGCTAAGGCGGCGGAAGAGGCTGGTGCCGACGTGATCGTAGCGCAAGGATCGGAGGCAGGTGGCCATCGCGGCTGCTTCGACGCCTCCGAGGCGGAAGCTAAGCAGGTCGGGTTGTTTTCGTTGTTGCCTGCTGTGGTCGACGCCGTCCGGCTCCCGGTTGTGGCAACGGGTGGCATCGCGGACGCCCGTGGCGCCGCGGCGGCTTTGACGCTTGGCGCGAGCGCCGTGCAGATCGGAACGGGCTTTCTGCGATGCCCCGAGGCCAAGATTCATCCCGCGTGGGCCGATGCGCTTGCGCGCACCGCGCCCGAAGGCACGATCGTAAGTCGCGCCTTCAGCGGACGCGCCGGCCGCAGCATCGCGACTAACTACGTCAAGGCAGCCCTCGGCGCCGACGCGCCTCGCCCGTCTCCGTATCCTATCCAGCGGGGTCTTACCGCTGCTATGAGAGCTGCCGCCGCAAAGGAAGGAGACGTTCACCGCATGCAAGCCTGGGCCGGCCAATCCGCGGGACTCGCAAAAAACGAGCCGGCAGCGGTCGTGTTCCAGCAGATCTGGGATGGCGCGCGGGCTTTGCTCAATTGAACCAGGCGCGATCCGATCGAAGGAGATATCCGATTAATTAGCGCACTTCCAGAATTGACCTGCGGCGTGGACTGACCAAAGGCCATCCGGTGGTATTCCGTTTGTATGGAGCGCGCGGTCGCATGTCTTCGAGTTTCGACGCAACGCCAGCAGCGCTCTGGGCTCGGGATTGAGGCCCAAAGGGCACCAATCGAGCGCTTCGCGGCGCCCGAGTCGCTTACCATCATCGAAGAGTATGCCGAGTTCGACACCGGGAAGCGCGCTGATGCGCTCGATAGGCACTGCGGCCAGGCGAGCGAAGTGCAGATCGTTGTTTCCAAGCTGGATCTGGCGGCAATTCGATCAGCATGAGCCGCAGATTTGCCCGAGACTTCAAGACAACCCTTCGGCAGCCTGCGCTAACAGGAACGGCCTTGGCATGCTGCCTGTCGCTTCTGGGCAACCCGAAGGAATTTGTTTAGTTCCAGTTCTGAAGCGTTGGCGCTGGCGTGTCCAGCCACGTTTGGAACGATTAGGGACTTTCGGTCTTGTTTCGAGAGATTGGATGAGCAGCGGCTTTCCATCGATGCCTCTTCTGACGGAACGTTCCGATGTGGATTCGAGTGAGGATGAAATACGCGTCGTGCACCAAAGTTGTGGGACGGCCTCGAAGGCTTAGGATAAAGAAGATCAGTTTTGGTCCAGCAGAGTGACAGCTAAAGGAGGAGCGTATCAGCCGCGATCTCAGGAACGCGTGATACCCTTCAGGCATTCGCTGTGTGGTGTCGCATTAGGATGAAAGCTATGCTGAGGGATGACCAGATCGCAATCCTGTACGATATTGCCCAGTCTATTGCTTTCGCCGACGATAAGGAAGGCGAGGTCCAAACCCTGATTGTCGAGGGTTATGTTGTGAAGGATGGAGACCTGTACGAGCTTACGGAGATGGGCTTAAAAGTCGTCGAAGAGCACGTCTCACAGTTATCGAGTTCGGACCATCCGGACGATGGTTAGCTCAGCCGCTCCCGGAGCTTTCTCGGCCGAAGCCCAGTCTAGGCGCCGACAGCAGTCAGCTGATCGCGAACCGCAGTTTTCTTAGAGCACGATCGAAAGTGGTTTGCGGACCGTCCTTGGCGTGGGCGTTGATTGCGCCGAATGATCCAAATACGAATTCACAAGTCGTGACGATCTTACTGCGCGTTGTTGTGCATCGGCACTATAAGGGCTCGGTCCCTAAACGCGAGCTCTTCTATTCTGCAGCTAGCAGCGCTCCTTCGTCGATCTTCATCAAGCATGCCGATGAGTCCCGCGCATCCAGGCAATGACGCGGGGCCAGATCTCTCGATGGGCACGCCGGCCGACGAGCGGCCCTACGTGCTGTAGCCCGACGCCGATTTCCGGCACATAGGCAAATACCGTTGCACTGCTTAGCGGGTCCAAAGCGGACGAAGGCGGAACCAAGCGGCTTGTATAGTCCACGATCGCGGCGGTGGGTATTTCGGCAAGCGAGTCTAAGCGCGCTAAACGGCCGAGCACACGTAGCTCGTTCCGGGCAAACCGGTCTTGTCGATAGAGCAAATCAACGACGCTTTGGAGCAAAGGAGCGGGCGGGGCGAATTCGTCGAGGCTCCAACGAATGACGCGGGCGTGAATGGCAAAGGCTTCAACATCCGGCAAGCTGGCCCAGGCGTCGGCCCAGCGCCCAAAGGCAAATTCCTCCGGAGCCGCCGCAACGCTGGCCAGATCGAGAAGGCTCCCTGGAATTGGCTCAATCGTCTCGCCAAAAAGCCAACTGTCTGGATACGCCGTGATCGGTCGCAACGCTCCGGTCTGTTCGCCAAAGCGCAGCGGGGCCTCAATCAGGACAAGTTTGTCAACGCGAAGCGGCTCGATTGCCGCGAGTATCGCGGCAAGCGTTCCACCAAGGGAATGGCCGACAACGATCGGCGCTCGCCCATGCTCGCTTGCGATCTTCTCGAGGGCACTTCGGAGTGACCCGACGCTGTTGCCAAGGTCGCTGCTTCCGCTCTCTTCTTCACACCACTCGCTCAGGTACACAGAAAAGCCTGCTTCGGTGAGCCGCCGTATTACGCTCACCTCCGGCAAGAGATCGAATATGTAGGGCCGCTTGATCGGGGCAGGCACAATCAAAACAGGACCGGCGGTTCCGGCGTGTTCGCCATAGCGCCGCAACCGAAGATCTGGTTGCGCTAGCACGACGTGCCAAGATGCTTCGTGCGGTGCGAACCCTGAGTCATCCAGTAGCCAACCAAGCCAGCGCCTGAGGGCGTCGCTCATGAAGAACATCGGGAACATCGAATTCTGAATCACACCTGGCTCTCGCTGCGAGTACGGGTGGCGGAGAACACGCACATCACGACTGTCAGAGCAAACAGCCCGACGATCAATCAAGGCCTACTGGCGGTCGCCAGGAGCGCTCGCCTAATGGCGATCGGCAGGGCGCTTTCTCGGCGACCGATGAAGAAGCGGAAGCCGACCCTTTCCGGTTCGCCGCTTGCGTCTTATTTCGGGATGCCATAGGTCGGCTGTGGCACCCGTTACCAAGCTATTAGGACAAGTGGTCAAAAGAAGAGCAACAACGGCGAAATTGAGTTTTCGCTTTCTATTGGAAGCAACGGTCTAAGCTTGTTCCCAACGTGCCGCCCAAACTGGCACGAATAACGCCGCCAACTTGCCTTGGGACAGGGTTTCCCTTGTCCGCACCCCATTTGCGAGCTGGCTGTCTCGAATCTGCGAATGGCCTAATTCGGCCAGTACCGAGAAGTTCGTACTGGCCCCTTTCCATCCCGAAGAATGATTAGTCGTCTCTAGAATTTTAGAGTGGTCCCTTTTGGTTCTTCGGCGGGTTCGTTATCATGGGATCGCTCGATATCGTGTAATGATCGATGAACATTGGACCTGAGAGCACTTGTGCCAGCGAAATGCCTGGACCGGCTCGCGACGTTCCGACGCTACGTTTCCGGGTTTGAGAAAGGGAGTCATTCCATGCCCCAGATTCAGACAGGAAATCAGCCAGTTACGCAAATCACCGTCATCGAAGCCGAGCCGGAAAAGCAGCATGAAGCGCTGTCGTTGATGGCTGAGCGAGCGCATTTCATGGCGCGCCAGCCGGGCTTTGTCTCAATCAGCCTGCATCGAAGCCTCGATGGACGACGCATTGTCAATTATGCCCAGTGGCAAAACCGCGAACTCCTGCAGTCAGCTCACAGGTCGCCAGACTTCCGCAAAGCTTGGCGCAAGTTTGACGATTTGACCGATCAGATCGATCCCCATCTCTATGAAGTAGCGGAGGTTCTGGAAGGCGGTCGCTGAGCACCTCGGACTTGCCATCGAGATCCTGGAACGTGAGTGAGCATGCACCATCAGACGCTGCTTAGCTTGCAAGCGGAAGCGGCGAGCACTAAGCCAGAGACGCTTGGGTCAATGCCCAGCTGCATAGAGCTGATAAAAAGTAATAAGATTTCGAATGCGATCAGGATGGGGCAAAAATTGACTTTTCCACTAGCTATTAAAAGTCGCAGGTCTAAGCTTGTTCACAACGTGCCGCCGCCCAAACTGGCACGAAAGTGCGCCTCCGAAGTACGCTCCAGCATCACCGCCCTTCAGCGGCATCTATCGGTGACTGAGAGCTTTGTATGCTCCCGCCTGATCGGGAGAACGCATATGGCAGAGTATCGCGTTTACATCATGGGCCCGGACGGCCATTTCCAAAACTCGGTTGCTCTCGACTGCGCAGACGATGACGCGGATCTGCATGGTCCGCCTCTCGCGCGACGATCACGTTCTGCTGTGGGCGCGCTTGTCCTGAATGCGCTGACGCTCTTCTTCTGACAGATCGGTGGGCGCACCTGTCAGTTTGCGCGCATAGGACTGCTCCACCGCTTCGGCCAGCTGCTCGTCTACGGTCTGCTCGCCATCCTGCGACCCGGTTTCGACCTGATTGTTCTGTGCAGTTACGGCAGCTTTGTTCGTCCGATTTTGCTCTTTCATGTTACAACTCCACTTATCCGGCTTTCTTGCGTCCAGTTGACCGCTCGGACTTCACGGTTTTTTTGTCCGCGCCTCGTTTCCCTTCGATTGGTAGCAGCATTTCCTTTTGACCTGCGGCGGCCTTGCGAGGTTTCTTGCCCTTTGGAGCCGTTTCGCTGTAGAGGCTCTTCTTCAAGGCGTCCATAAGGTCCACAACGTTCTCGCCGCGCGGTCGTGGCTTCGAGCCGACGGTTTTGCCCTGGCGCTTCGCGTTGATAAGTTCGGTAAGGGCCTCCTCGTAGTGGTCCTCAAACTTCTCCGGCTCGAAAGTGGATGCCCGTTGGTTGACGATATGCTTCGCCAGATCGAGCATGTCTTTGGTTACCTTCACATCCTGGATGTCATCGAAGTACTCGTGCTCCGAGCGGACTTCATAGGGGTACCTAAGGAGCGTACCCATGAGACCATTGCCGAGAGGCTCCAAGCCGATGATGTGCTCCCGGCTGGTCAAAACCACGCGCCCGATAGCGACCATGTCCATGTTGCGGATGGTCTCGCGGATCACGGCGTAGGCGTCGTGACCGACCTTGCCGTCCGGCACGAGATAGTAGGGGCGGATGAGGTAACGCGGGTCGATGCTGCTCTTGGGGACGAACTCGTCAATGTCGATGGTGCGGGTGGACTCAAGCGCGATGTTTTCCAGCTCGTCCTTCGACACTTCGACGTAGGTGTCGGTATCGACCTTGTAGCCTTTGATGATGTCCTCGGATGAAACCTCTTCGCCGGTATCGGCATCGACCTTCAGGTATTTGATTCGATGGCCGGTGTTCTTGTTGATCTGGTTGAAGCTGATTTTTTCGGCATCGGAGGTGGCCGGATACAATGCGACCGGACAGGTAACAAGGGAGAGGCGCAAAAAGCCCTTCCAATTGGCACGCGGGGCCATCGAAATACTCCACTCAACTGAACTGAATGCTCAATATAGGAGACGCGCAAAAAGCTCAAAAGTGCCGAAAATTGAATCATTTACACTCGGGGCAGGTATCTCCGACAGACTGCATGACATCATCAAGCGCCCGCACTGCCTCGGCCGGGGTGGCACCCCTGAAGGGGTACTTGGATGCGATTTCACGGGCCCGTTTCCATGCGTCCGGATCAGTTCGATCCAGCATATGCCCGTGCTCTTCACATTCCTTGATGGCGTGGACTTCCAGCAGGAGGCCGATAGCCCAGCCCTGTAGGGTTCGATAGGGCTCCCTGACCGGCGCGCCTGGTTGCCTAGCTTGTGCACCGCTTCCCATGGCGTGGAATTTGCCTCTTGGCTACAAACATCTAGAATAGCGGCAAGACTCGCATGTTCCGATGCGCGTCGGAATCGCGGATTCGCGTTTTCCACACTAGCACCAACTTGCTCAATGTTCTAGTTTTGTTCTAAGCATAGGTTATGAGCGATCGACCCGCCTCTTGGCGAATGCCCAGCCCCAAGCAGATGAAGATGCTCGCCCGGGAGCGGGACCGGATGGTGCCAGAGACTTGCTCGCCGACACCGGACCAGCCGCCGCCTGCGGAGTGGTGGGATAGCGTCCTGGCCGACCCCCCGGGCAGCCGGCAAGCCATCGCTGCCTATTGAACAGCGCCGTTTATCGGAAGTGCCGAGAGAATTGCTGCGGGTCGAGTGCTTACGCTGTCGCCGAGTGGTCGAGATACATAAGGCGGACGCGATCCGACTATATGGACCGCACGCGGTTTGGAAAGATGCTGGCCAACGTTTGCTCAATGACGGATGTCAGCACCGTACCGGACGTCACGAGGAAGATGGTTGTTGGCCGAACTGGACACGATGACGCAGACATCCATCAGCTATCCATGTTCTTAGCCGCACATCAGTGGTGCCTTCGCCGAAATCAACTCCGCACAGGAACCGAGCCGTAAGGGCCTACCCACAAAACTTGACGGCCTCAGCTTACGCCCCACGCTGGGGGCCATTTTCTTTTCGGGACAGCACCTCAGACGAGGCGGTCAGGAACAATCCTCTACCCTGCAATTTGATGGATCGTGCCGATGGCCTTCGGCACAGTGTTGTCCTGCCCGTGCTGGGGCTGTTTTTTCCGGATCGCGCGACGGGGATAAGCGGAACGCGCGACGGGGATAGGTTGCCCGACTACTTACACGGCTAGGCCTGTCTGAGCCGGCGCGGACGCACCGTCGTTAGCGCCATGTCTCCCGGCGCCCCTGGCCAGCATTTTTAAAATCGTCTGTTGCAGCGATATTCCTGGACAACTCTTAGTCGGTCGTCTCTCGAGTTCGGCGTAAGAGTCGAACGCGTTCAATTCTGCTGCACAGTTCGCAACGATATTGAACGAGGTCGTTGCCTTCAGCTTCAGGTATACTTTTCTCGATCTTCATTGTCTCTTTACACAGAACGCAACTCAAGAGATCAATCAGCGGGCTTTTATCGTCGTTCAACTTGATGCCCTTCTCACCGCTCATCAAGCTTGACCAACTATGCAAGCGCGAGAAAGTCGGACGTATTTTGCCGCTCTAAGGATGGCGGCGGCGGCCTGTGCCTGCATAGAAGTTGCGGCACGAAATTGATTTTAGATTCATCACTCAAAAGCGGAACGCCATCGCTTATCCGCGCCCTCAACTCGGTTCGGAAGCAAAGTTCGTTGATCAATTCTCGTGCCTCGGTTTTGCGATATCGCTTTAAATGCCCATGCACGATCTCCCGTGAGCATGTCCACGATGACAGCGAGATTGAGATTATAGAAGACCCCTGACCGCCGCGTCCGAGGGGCCGCAAAACTCCGTCGAGCTCTTGTCACCGTATCAGCCACAACGGCGGAAACTTTTTCGCTGCCCTCAACGCGGCCGACTCATCGGTTTCCAGGGCAATTTTTTGTGCCAGCATGACGTCGCCGGGGACGAGACGACCTTTGGGTATAAAGCACCAGCCAACTCGCGGCCGACCGGCGTAGTCGAGCTCGTAGATGTTCGTCGCCCTGCCGTGGCATATCCGGTAGCGCTTTCCGCTGTGGCAGCCAGTGACGTCGAAATAGTTGTGCGCGTCATACTGCGCTAGTTGCTCTGGCGATAGCCATTCTCTCAAGAGCCTGAGGCCCTTGCGCTTCGGCTTCATTTGCGCACCCTAACTCCCGATACCAATCCCGAACGGCTCAAGCCCGGCGTGAGCCTTCCGCTAGGAGCCGTCGAACCGACCGTTTGCAATGTGCAGCAATTTCTGAGCCGAGCTAGCCGCCGACTAGCCGTGGAAAAAACAAGGTCTCTTCTGCGGTCGGATCAAACGTGCGTCTCACAATTGGCTCTCCAGAAGCGGTACGACTTGCCGCCGTAAAGCCGGCGCCCGTTAGTTCTTTGAAGCGTTTTTCTGCTCTCAAGAGGGCCTTCGCGTCGTTCGCATCGAAATTGTGCCGGGTATCGCCGTTGCGATCCATGACGATTTGGGTTGCCATTGCTAACGCTCCTTGGGTTCCCGCCACATCAAAGCAACGTTGCTAATGTTATATTCTAGGAAAAGTTCCGGCCGGCAATGGCGATGAGCCCGCATGCCAACAGCACTGACCCGCCTTTGGTCCCACTCGATTGGGGCTTGCTAGCCGCCCCAGCGGATATTGGAACTGACCGAGGAACTGAAACAGCAAACCATGCTGTCGCTTTGCCTAACGAAGAGCGAATCAGAAATCGCGCCCGGGAAATCTGGGAAGAGAATGACCGGCCAGCCGGAAGGGATGAGGAGTTTTGGTTCCAGGCTGAATGTGAATTTCGGGAAGCTGAGGATCTCGCAAAACAAACCGGCGAGGATGTTTAAGTTGAACCGAGTGCGGCTCATTGAGGCATGGGGTCGTTTCTTTGGCCGCCCTACCGTTCCTCGTTCGGATGCACCCACTTCGCAGCAAGAAATGTTATCGGCGACGGGCCAGGGCAACGCCCAAGAGAAAGGCCACCAACAGCGAACCGAGAGGCGCTTCGCGCGCGATGTTGCTCAAAATGCTTAAGGGCATGCCGGGTTTCCGGCCAGGGTCGATGACGTCGCTGACACGGTGCACCGTGTAATTCTTGCCATCGCATTTGGGGTCGTCGCCCATTGCCGCTTCCCGAGTGACCGAAAAGCAGCGTATCGCCCTACCTACGGTTCTCCTTAGCCGCGGTCGGCAAGACATCCCTGATGTCCACCGTCGCCACCTCCCGCCCGGAGGCATCCGTTATCAAAATTCTTTCCGGCATACGGTCTGCGCCTTCCTTGACCGCGATGGCCAGCAGCTCGCGGGCGCACACCAAAGCCGCCTTATGTGCACTATCAAGGTCGGGAAGATCAGCTCCTTCCTCATCCCGCGACATGTCATCAGCGTTTCGGAAATGGAAAAAGTAACGGGGCATCTGATCGCCCTGCTCCTTGGTGACGAAGTCGTCAATCGGCGGCGGGACGTTTGGGCTGTGACAAGTCAGCCGTCATCTGGTCCTCAAGTTCCGCGATCATGTCCCGCACCAGCCGCTCAGCCAACGGGTCGGTTGTCTCCGTTGCGAGCAGCCGTAGCTGGTCCAGCCGGTGATGAATGTCTTCGGGCGCTTCGTTCATCTGACGACCCTTCCTAGGAGTGTCAAAATCAAAGGACGGAGTTATGTTTCTGGAACTCTATAACTTTCCTGACGATTAGGTCGGCGGCCTCACGTTCGCTTAGGCGAACCGCGGGACTTGTCGCGGTACGCCTGGAATTGCCGACATTTAGGCAAGGGTTATTGCCCTGCTACGCCTGATCGCGGGTCAAATGTACCGCCATGAAAGTATGGTCAGGGAAGGAGCGGACGGTAAGCATGGCTCAGAAAGCCAATTTCACTCCGGTCGACAAGTATGAACCGGATCGCCGGCAAGCCGAGAGGCTCGACCTGGACAAGAATGCGCGATTGGAAGCAAGTTTGATCGATACGTTACCCGCTTCCGACCCACGCGCCATTCAGCCGGCGCCAACCGCTGACCAACACCGGGAAGGCCCATCGTTCTGGCAGGCGATCAAAACGATGTTCAAGTAGATCAGGTGGGTGGCTTCAGTTCGCCCGAAAGCCTGCCCGCCGAATTCGATTTCATCGGATCTGCAGCTATTTTGATCGTGCGGCTCTGACCGCACTTAGCGCATTCAAAGGTCCGTTGGTCACAACCGTCTGGGCTGCGTTCTATCGCCACCAAAGGCATGCGGGCGTGGCAGCGCGGACAGCGCGGGCGTTCAATCGCGGTGAGCGAGGATTGTGGTTTTGACATGATGCACCCCTTAAGTGGCGGAGAACAACACCTTCGACAAGGGCAGCTTGGAGCCGATGTCTCCTAAAATTTAGATCCGCGGTCTCTGGAGTCAAATGAAAAATGGAACTCGACTAGCGGGGGAAAAGACCCGCCGAAGACGGTCAGGTCTAGAGATCGGTGGCGCGGCGGCTCGAAGCCGTTTGAGTTATGCTGACCAACGGCCTTCGTCGCGACGGTCCTCTTCCGCGTTCAAGCGCTCCGCAACCTCTTCTTCTGCAGTTTTCTCATTGCGCGCTTCAGCGATAGTCTCACCGTCGTTTTGACGATTTTCTTTTGCTGAGTGTGAACTGGAAAGTCTTCCGGTTTTAGGGGCCGTCTTCCGGTTTTAGGGGTTGGTTATCGGCCATAGCATCCTCCCTCAATTGGGGATAAATTGCCATTTTTGATTAGGTTTCAGCATGATCTAAATAATGTCTGATTAGAGCACGCTTCGCGGCATATGAGCCGCCGGAGGGGGTCATTTGCCCTTCGACTTCGGCCCCATGTTCACCAGCCGCATCGGTCGGTGATTTTCCGCCGTCTAACCAATCCTGCTCATTGGCGAGCGCCGGGCGCTTTCATGCGCTTGAACCGATTCCGGTCAGGTTCATTTTCAGCCGCTTCCGCCATCAGAGCGCAGTTGGCGGCATTCAACCGGTATTGTTCAGCCGTTTCATCGCGTCACCTTGAGCCCGAGCTTGACCGGCCGGCGTTTCATCCCAACCACGAGCGAATATATATCAAGACCAGCACTGAAATCAGAAGCGCAATGATTGCCGCCAAAAAAAACCCGCGTTCCTGAAGGGGCGATCGCATCTCGGAGCCATCTCAGGATCCTCACTTGCTCTTCGCCTTGCCTCGATCGATACGAACTTCCCGGAATTCCTCCGGCCCCTTAAGGAGGCGACGCTTGCGGCTGGCCTGATCGTCCGCGGAAGCTGTGGTGTCGGTCATGTGATCGATGGCCTTCCCAGCCATTTCACGAGCGCGAAGTTTTTGGCCTTCGCTCGTTGGGCGGCCTTTCATTTTCACCGTCAGCCCGAGCTCGACCAGGCGACGGATGGCCGCGGAAAGCGATGGGTGATCCGGCTGATTTTCAGCCCAACGGACGATTGCGGCGCGAATTACCGGATCGGCTCGAAAACCCATCATCGGCGTGATTCCTGTCGCGGGTCGCCCCCTAGATTTTTGTTTAGCAGATACTGCTTTCTTCATAATTTCTGTTTATCATAAAAAAGGCAGGCTAAGGGAGAAAGCTGCGAACTTCCGCCCCGGTTATTGGCGTCCGGAAACTTTGTGCATTGGGCCGCCTCGAAAAATGACGGCCTCAGCGGGGACATGCACAGCCGTCAGCTTTTGCCTTGTCCTATCGCACTTCGCGGATAAATTTCTACGCTACCAGTGAAGATCCGTAATAGTCGTCGATGGCGCGAGTCCGCTTGGTGTCGCCCCAGTTCCAAGAGTCATCGTTGGCATATTTCGGCGCGCCGTTGAGCTGGTCTAAAGTGATCCCGGTCCGGTATCCGCCAAGATTGGTGTCGTATTTCAGCGACTGCCACGGCAATGGATAGTGGTCGTCACCGATGCCCAGGAAGCCACCGAAGCTGAGTACGGCATAGGACACCTTGCCGCTTACCTTGTCGATCATAACGCGCTCGATCGACCCGATTTCCTTATCGTCCGGACCATACACAGCGGTCCCCTCGACCTTATCGCTTCCGATCAGATTTCCTGTTTCGCGTTCGTCTGTAGCCATGTTGCACCTCCTCCTGCAGGTTGATGCAAGGCCAACGGGCACTCGCCTTGTCCGTTCCTAGGTCGCAAAAAATTCGCGATTAGATGGGTCGCCAGGGGACTCCATCGAGCCTTATGCCGCGGCCTTGTGTTCCTTGTCGGCGCCACGGGCCACGATCTTAAGGCCATCATCGGCCAGCGGCCGCTGCAGCACCTTGGCCTCATCGGAGAGTGCACGCATCCGGGCGTCGCGCTTCTCCGCGATCGGGGGATCACTGGCCTCGCTTTTGGATGGATCGGCTCAGCAATCGCGTTCGGCGCCGTCGTCAGGAAGCCGTACACGTTGTGGAACCCGGGACCGCTTTCGACTTGGTGCCCGGTCGCCTTTGAACTCAGTCCAGATCCCCGCGCACGCGAACAGCGGCCGGTTCTCATTGAGGGCAAACCAGACCACGTCCTTTTTCTTGGTCTGAGGATGGGCTCTGGCGAGAAGCTATTGGCCCCCCAGCTGTGTGGTCTTTTTTCTTCTCGCAGGATGGACTGAATGGTTTGGTACTGGCCTGCAAGAGTGGCGAGGATCTGTGCTTCCTTCAGCCAGAAGCGTTCATCCTCCCCGTCCATTCTGGCACGCTGCCGACAGAATGCCTCCATCGCGCGATAGTACTGTAGCTTTTCCATGCAAGCCCCCAAGTTATCGCTTGGATCGTACCGGAGGGCGTGCCGTTGTTCTGTTAACCAGTTCACACACCCGCTATCCCCTTTGCAACCAGGCCTCGCTGGCTGGACCGGAACCGGATGCAGGCTCCGTCATTTGAATAATCGACTTACCAGAAAGGATTTCCTGGATGCGCGATTATCCGAAGCCGCCATATCCGAGCCAGAAGCAGTCGATGCCGGGATCGACAACGAAGATGGATCCGCGTCCCGATCATGGGGAGAATAGCTACAAGGGATCGGGCAAGCTGAAGGACTTGAAGGCGGTTATTACCGGTGGCGACAGCGGGATCGGACGCGCGGTCGCGATTGGCTATGCCCGCGAGGGCGCGGATGTTCTGATCGCATATCTGAACGAGCATGACGACGCCAACGAGGTCAAGGCGCTGATCGAGAAGGAAGGACGCAAGGCCGTCCTCGTCGCGGGCGACATTGGGGGTGCAGACCATTGCCGCTCGGTCATTCAACGGGCCGTCGACGAATTGGGCGGCATCGACATCCTCGTCAACAACGCCGCGCACCAGGCGACGTTTAACGATATCGGCGACATCAGCGACGAAGAATGGGAGACGACCTTTAAAATCAATATCCACGCGATGTTTTATCTAGCGAAGGCTGCCGTTCCGCACATGAGGCCTGGGAGCGCCATCGTGAACACAGCGTCGGTGAATTCAGACATGCCGAACCCGACCCTGCTCGCCTACGCAACGACGAAGGGCGCCATCCAGAACTTTACCGGCGGACTGGCACAGATGCTCGCTGACAAGGGCATCAGGGTGAATGCGGTGGCGCCTGGGCCAATTTGGACGCCGCTCATTCCCTCAACCATGCCCGACGAAGCAGTCAAGAACTTCGGAAAGCAGGTGCCAATGAAGCGTGCCGGTCAGCCTGCCCGAACTCGCGACCGTTTATGTGATGCTTGCCGATCCGCTATCCAGCTACACTTTCGGAACGACGATCGCCGTCACCGGCGGCAAGCCGTTCATTTGAGCGTCTGCGCTCGTGCATGAACTGATGGACGCTCGCCGAGCGGTTAGAGGCCAAATCCACCGGCGAGCGCCGCGCGCTCGCGCGCGACCGTTGTCGTCGCTCAAACGTGGTGAGGTTCACGCCTCCCAGCCGCAACGACGGGCGTCCGCGGAATATCGCCGAACTCGGATGAATGGTAATCCCGTCCCTCGGGTGTAATGATGTGGACGTTGTAGCACCCGGCTCTGGACATCTCGCGCGCCTTCTTGAGCGCCGCCTCTGAGGTTTTTCTGCGGTGCACAACTTCGCCGTGCTGGCACATCGCTTTGACGATAAAGCTCATTTCCTCTTCTTTTTCTTGTTCCTCTTGATCACTTTGGCCTGAGCCCTAAAGGCCTCGGCCAGTGTCTTCATCTGGTTCGCAACGAAGGCATCGGCGGTTTGGGTTGCGACTCGCTCCGCGATGATTGCCTGCTTTTTGATGGCCTTTTGCATTCCCATGACGCTATTAGGCCGCTTTCGGAGGACCGGCCAAAGGACCGTGAGCCCATTTCACGGCGTTGGTTTTCATGGGATCAACCTGATCGCACTTAAGACACCTGAGTTCGGTCCTAGCATTCTCGCCGATCATCGCCATCAGGCGTTTTGTTGCACTTCGGGCAGCGGGCTATGTCCATCTGATACTCCCCGTCTTCGGGTGGGGTAACGCAGAGGTAACAATTCGGTTTCACAAAAAAGCAATGGCGCTAAGGGTGCATCAGCTAGCGGACTCAGGAACGATGTGGCTTTCCTGGCTTTAATTGCTGTCCCTCCCGAAGGACATCCGCCCTGACCCCTTGCGCTCTCCCACGACGCGGCGGGTCAATTTCGTGGTAGCTAGCATTTTGTTGAGTTGAGTGATGCGGCGTCCTCAAGGCATGCCGGGGTTCATCAAACACCAACTGGCGACCCTGAGTCCAAGGCCCTAAAGGGGACTGGCTCCATGAAATCAAGTTCGACGGATACCGGATCCAAATCGGAGGCCCATCGAAGGCCGCTCGAAGATGAGCAACCGGCAATTGGAAAATGCGCTGGGCTAAGCTGATATCAGCGATTCCCGGCACCAATGTCGATCAAGGCGATTCCGAGATCCGCCCTCTTCTTTCGTCTTAGCTGAGCGGGGGTGTCGGTCAGAACAACCTCTAGAGTCGGCCGGACCTTGCCTTCGAGAAGATGCCCGCCGCGTGTCGTGCCGTCGGGCAGCCCGAGAACAACATGAACGTGAAGGCTTGCCTTGCCGTCGTCGCCGACGGCGATGTCCCCGATTGCGCTCAAGACTTCGCACTGTTCGGCGACTTCGATTTTCTTGTAAGTCTTATTCTCGAAATCGAACCAGCCGACTGTGGCTTTCTCGAAGGCGCCTATTGCTGTCAGGGAGGCAGCGGTAATTCCAGCGTCGTTAGCGAATTTCGTCAGTGCTACGAACGCTTCTTCGCCGGTTTCCAGGATGACGACGCGGGATTCTGCTCCCGCGTCGACCGCTATTTTGGTGCTTTTCATGGCCGTTACGCCGCGCTGCGCTGCGTGTGGCGGCCTTCCTTGACCTCTTCGATTATCTTGGCACTGAATGCTTCCAAGTCGTCCGGGTTGCGCGACGTGATAACGCCCTGATCGACAACGACTTCGGAGTTCTCCCACTTCGCGCCGGCATTCACTACGTCGGTCCTGATGGACTTGAAGGACGTCATCCTTCGGCCCTTCGCTATGCCAGTCTCGATCAATAGCCATGGCGCGTGGCAGACGGCAGCAACCACCTTCTTGGCATCGAAGATATCCTTGATGAATTTGAGCGCCTTCGACTCGACCCGCAGCAGGTCTGGATTGATCTGGCCGCCTGGCAATACGATTGCGTCGTAGTCATTCGCGGAAACTTCATTGAGGGTCTTATCGACTTTCACCGGCCGGCCCCAGTCCTTTTTGTCCCAGCCCTTAATATCGCCGGCGGTCAGAGAAACGATGTCCACCGTCGCGCCAGCCTTCTTCAGCCGGTCCCGCGGCACCTCAAGTTCCGCCTGCTCGAAGCCGTTTGTTGCTAGAATTGCTATCTTTTTGCCGTTCAATTCCATGGGATCTCTCCTTCGCGTATCATTTTCCAACAATCGGCAGGAATGAACATCGTTCCGAGCATTTCGAGAACTTGATGGCCCATTATCACTAGGGACGCCGCGCCAGCACGGTCGGTCCGATTACCGCCGCGCTTGATCGAATTCGGGATTGGGCGTGTCCCAAAGTGTTGCATCGCGGGCTTTTGGAACGCAGATGTGACCTCGGCGTTAGGTTGAAATGTCTCCGTTTGGAGGTCGCGTCTTTGCCCCAAATCGATGTTCGTAAGGGAATGTCTCCTGTCAAATTATCCCGAGAAGAATTTGAAAAACGTTATCGTAGCCGCTTCATCGACCCGGTTTTCAGCCCCTTGGATCGCGAACTTAGTGCGATCGTGGATGCGGCTTGGGATGCATACACTAATTCCCGAAAATCGCCGTTGACGCGTAAGGCCGGGCCGGGCTTTGCCGACCCGGACTATGAAATCTCCGTGGATTGGCTGGCGGCCCGCGAGGCAATTCTTGCCGCACAATGCCGACATGACGACGCCGGCGAGAAACCACGTATCCTGCTGATAAACGGGTCCTCGCGCAGCGAGCACACTTGCCCCGGCGAAATGTCGAAGACCTGGCGGCTGATCAAGTCGGTTGAGCCGATTTTCGAGGAAACGGGCTTCGCGGTCGACATTCTCGACCTCAGCCGATTGGCATCCGAATTCGGAAAGCAAATACACCCTTGCAAATCCTGTGTTTCAACTTCGATGGCGCTGTGCCACTGGCCATGCAGTTGCTACCCGAATTACTCGCTTGGCCAGGTCGACGATTGGATGAACGAAATCTATCCGTTGTGGGTCGCAGCCTACGGCATCATGATCGTAACGCCCGTCAACTGGTATCATGCGCCGACGGCGTTGAAGGCAATGATCGACCGGCTGGTTTGCGCCGATGGCGGCAATCCCGATCCTACGTCAACCCATGGTAAAAAGCCCGACGAAGCGAAAGGCCTGGAACTGAAGGGATGGCCCTACCCGCGGCATCTGGCCGGCCGGCATTTCGGTCTTGTCACCCACGGTGATTCCGTGGGTGCCGAAACTTTGAGGCGCTCTCTGGTCGACTGGCTAACCGACATGTCGCTGATTTCGGCAGGGCGCTCGGCAGAGACGGATGGTTATATTGGTTACATGCAGCCCTACGCGACCGCCCATGAGGCACTAGATGAGGACAGGGCTTTTCAGGAAGAGGTGCTGAACGTGGCACGCGCACTTGGCCGCGCTGTAAGTCTTCATCAGGCGGGAAAATACGAGGAGCCGGGCAAAGGCTTGATTGATCCGCAACCCAAATAGCAAAACGCCGTCAAGAAGGTCGGCAATTCCACTGCCGCCGTTCGGAAGGAATTGGGGCTGTAGGCTCGTTTCATTGCTCTGTCACGCTGCCGCCTGATCTTCTGCACCACGCGCGACCTCTTGAGTGCATCATCCGGCAATGGCTGCTGCCGTTGCTTAATAGCTCGGCAATCGGGTGTGTCCGGCAATCATACATACCGTTTAGCTCGCTAGACACAACAGTGCGCAGCAAAGGGGCCCCGTAACAGTACGGGGCCCCGTTCTAAACGAATCGGCCTTAGTTATAGTCGGAGTATTTGAACTGTGGCATAGCTTTGAGCTGTTCTTTCGTGCCGCTCATAACGGCGTGATCAGGCACCCAATCGTTGACGTTCGACGTGTCGCGTGTCGCGGCCGTATTTGTGGCCGCTCCTGTAGTTGGGGTATCGCGTCGTTCGGTGGTTGCAGGCGTCGTCGAGGTTGTGCGCACGGGTTCTTCCTTGAACTTTAGCTTGTCCATGCTGACAGCGATGTCATGCTCACCCATGCCAAGGAAACCGCCCACACCGATTACGACCGCGCTGACCTTTCCGTCTTTGTCGAGGATCAGTTCGTTGACGTCGCCCAGCTTTTCATTGGCCTCATTATAGACGTCCAGCCCCATGAGCTTCGAGGCACGCCACTTGCCCTTCAGCATCATCTTCTGGTCCGAGGAAGTGCTGGTGTTGGCGGTTGGACCGGTGGCGGGAGCAGGTCGATCAGTTTGAGCGTAAGCAGAGCTGCTCACAATAGCCGCGCTGAGAAGTGCAGCAGCGAGGAAAGGTGTTTTCATTGGTAACTCCATTAAGCGGTAATCCGCCCCAGGTAGAACATGGTCGAAAAGCTAATGTTCCCTGAGATCATTCCGCATGTCGCTGCGCGAAACGATTGAACGGCTCACACCGATTGGAATGTCGTCATGTTGAGACGAGGCAAAAAGGCAAATCGCGCCACCTTTAGTTGCCGAAGAATAATTACGACGAGACAAGGATGGGTATAGCCACTCCCAGATGTAGGCTAGATCTGACTGTGGCCCGACTCAGTGTACGCTGGTTTACTCTCCGCCACGCTCGTGTACGCGGAGAAGGTTGGATCCCAGCTCCTCTCCCTCCGCCAGATCAGCCGACGCAGTGTTTTCTCCGACGGATCACCTTGGCAGTTAAGCCTAGTATCCGTAGTCATTTCCAACTTGAGCTCCGGACTGGGAACCACCAGAATCGTCGTATTTTCTCCGAAAGGCAGGTTTTTCTCCGAACCTCTGGACTCCGCCCGTTTAGTACGGTTTTCGAAATGCGATTGTTTCGAGTTGCTTATGAGTTTTCAGGGGAATGGGGTTGGGAAATATTTCTCGGATAGCCGAGAGGCTCCAATTTCCAAATTAGTGATCACGGCTGCTCTTATTCCCTGATTCCAATTCGCCATCTCAAAGTTCCAATCCTCCCGCCCCAGCCAACCAGTCCGGCGCTTAGAGAAACCACCCCTAATAGTCGGAGAAATGCCCGCCATAGCGGGCTCTTGCGAATTGGTTATCGGTCTCCAGGCTCCGTATTTGTCCACTTGCACGGCGAAAACGCCGAAAGTCTCTGGGCAGATGCCGGAATATTTCCGTTTTCGGGAGAAGGTGTCTGGAGACCCCGGTTCGATGTACACTGTCCGACATTATGCGAACCGCTGAGACGCTGAAACAAAAGAGAAGTGAGCGTTAGGCTTCGAACCTGTACTTTCGGCTTCTAAGGTCGAACGCTTCCTTTCCGCCCTCCATAACCTGGGTGATGACGGCGCAAACAGCCGGTGTTTCGATGGCGCCATCTTCGGAGATTTCAACGCGAGGGTTTTCCGGCTGGTTGCCCACCACCGGGTCACCCGCCTTTAGTGCAATTATTTTGTCTGCATCGCCGTTCACCACCATGTTCGGGTTGTGAGTCGTAAAAATGAGTTGGCGATGGCTCTTGGATATGCGAATTAGTTCAACAATCCGCATGATCACCCGGTTGTCGAGGTCATCCTCCGGTTGATCGATTATCAGGGTGCCGGCGGATTGCTTTAACAGTAACTCCAATAGAGCTGATGCCTGTTGCCCAGGTGACGCTTTGGCGAAGGCCATGTCTTTGCCGCCGTCCACGTAGGTCATCGCAATATAATCGTGCGGAACCGCGGATAGCACCGCTCCGACGGTGGAATCGCCGACGTTCGCGTAAATGCGGGAAAGCTGGCGATTGGTGATATTGCCTTCTAAGCTCAGAAATTCCTTGAGCATGGTCGCGAGTTCTTCGTCAGGCTCCGTAGGGACACCTGATTCAATCTTCGCGCGGTAGATTGCAATGAGGGAGTCGCAAATCGAATCCCAAGCCCCGTCCGGATCATCATGCAGTATTCGCTTGATCCAAGCCGTGCAGCGTTCTGACGCATCGTGCACTGCGGCCCGGTCCATAAGGGCGTTCAAGCCGTCGCAGTATTCCACGGGGGCAGGGTCCTTCTTTAGCCGTGCCTTTAACAACTCGCTAGACTTGCCCGCGACTTGGTCCGCCGCTTCCGTCAGCACCTCGCGGCGGTTCATAACCAACGCTTTGAGCCTATCTCGCGCATCTTGGAAGGCCTGCTCTGCGCCTTCGGAGTCGGCAAGTTTCGCTGAAAGGGCTGAAAGCTGCTGTTCGGCAGCCTTGAGTTCGGCATTTAGCCTTGCATTTTCATCCAAGAGCAATTTGTGCTTTTTCTGAAACTCAACAGCCTCTGCAAGCTTCCCACGGAAATCTTCCTCACGCGCTTTATAAATATCGTGAGCCTCGGATACGGCGGCCGCCAAATTTCCTACAACGGCTATACCTTGTGTAAGGTGGGCCATGATCTCCGCTCGCGCGGAATCAATTTTGCCAACTAAAGTTGCCAGCTCCGGGAAAGTCGTCGAATCAGAATACTGCTCCATAGGGAGGTACAAGACGTGCTTTCTAGCAACAGCCAGGCGCTCATGCTCGTTAGCTAAAAAATCGTTCGCCGATGTTAGCAGGTTGCGACCGCGCGCGTGTCTCGGCGCGTCGGAAATGATGGCAAGATGTGCGTCGGACACACCTTCCGCTTTGAGACGATCGCCAATGGCCGCGATCCTAGCTCTCAGGTCCGCAGCGTTGGTTAAAGCCCATGATCGTTCATAAACGGTGTGCCAATGCGCGACGGCTTGCTGAAGTGTGGTCGTGACCGACCGTTTGGCGTTCTCGATAGCCTGGTCGATTTCTCGCCGCCTATCTAACGCCTCGGCGGCTGCGATTCCGGTGATCTGTTCAACTGCAGATTCGGGGCTGCTTGTCGTTGTGGAAAGCTGCTTCTGGAAGAACGCCCGGCCACGAAACCGCCTTCGCGCATCCGCCAGAGAAAGGGACAGCGGATCTCCGAATGCCGGCGTTATTGCTATCTGGTCGCGCGCCAAGTCGCGCCGCCAAGTCTCGGTTACGCCCTCTCTCTCAATAACCACCTGGACAAAGCCATCTACCAGGGTCTCCTCGATCAACTGCTCTTCACGTTCCCGGCCGGTTTCGTGGTCGAGGTCGCGCGCGGTGCGAGCCAGTCCAAACCGTAGATATTCCAGGACTGCGCTCTTACCGGAGCCACGGCCGCCAATGATCGCATTGAAGCCAGGGTTGAAAGTTATCGAAATGGGCTCATCGCCCGTGAGGCTGGACTTTATGGTCAGTTCGACAACCCGCTCCAAGGGCTCTTCAGGTTCCTCGTAAGCAATACGCGCCTCGTCGGCGAGCAAGGCCTGTCGCAACGCTTCAATAGTGGTCTCCCCAAGCTTGATCCAGCAGTCATGGATTCCTAGGCGATCAAACGTGTCGGTACGACCATCGCCGGTAACGAGGATCGCCCGTCTACGTGTCCCCCAGTCTCTGATCTTTCCGTAGGCTTTTGCGAGCGTGCCCGGGCTAAGCTGATCAAACGGCGTTTCGACATACACGCCATCGCCGTGCAAATCAGCGAAGCGCGTGTGGTGTCCAGGTTTGTTCAAACTCTTATGGGCGGTCTCATCGCCGAAATGCGGGAATAGTATGCAAGCTTCGTTAAGGTGGAAATCCTCCCGGACTGATTCGTGGAGGTCGGCAACGGTCCAGTTAGACGGAAGAATATCACAGGTCTTGGTATCATTGTCGGCTGCGTGCATGACGCCTGCAAGCTTATGCAAAAGCTTCCGAAGCGTTTCGCCGTCATCACCCGGGTCAAACAGGGCGATGCACTGCGCATCATCGGAACATGTGATTTCAATGCCAGGATAGACAATGACGGGTGGTTGGGACGCCGCGCCCGCTCGCTGAACGTAGGGGGCAAGGGCAACGTCATGGTGGTCCGTGATCCCAACGGCCGAGACGCCCTTTGCGACACACGCTGCGATAAAGCTTTCGGCCCATGCATTGCGGGCGGCCTCATGCGCGGGTGTGCCGCCTGGAAGGCTTGTCGTTCCCACCCAATGTCGGTCTCGCGGCGTGTGGCACTGGAGGTCGGCTTTGTGCCAGACAGTGCCTGGGTGCCGACCCTTGGGAAAGGGCATGGTAATTTCCGGGTGTAAGGATCAGCTGATGCAATCATTGATGAATATTGAGGAAATGTTTATTCGGCAAGGGGTATGCGAATTTATTCAAGGCGCTTTGCACGGAAAGAGTGATGTGTTCTTACTGCCTCACCCCTGTCCACGCGGATACACCGCACGGGGAAGTCCGAAGTCGGGAAACGGCGCTCATCATGGTTACACCCGGCGTAGGCTAAGGCACGAAAACTTATCCCAAGTTTCGGCAGGCCAAGGTCAGCTCCTACCTCTTTGTCTGAAGAGGTTGGCGTCGGAGGCGCGCAGCGTGGCATTCCAATAACATCCGATCGACGAATGGCCGCTTCCGGCGCAAGGCGGTTGTTCGTGGAAATACTGAGGTCTGCTAAGTGCACCATAAGCGGACTCTCGGAGAAGTCCGCTAGGCTGCTGCGCTCTTTCTGCTGCGCGCGGTGGTCAGACCTCTTGTCATCTTGCCTGATCAACGTTTGCCGTTTCGAACGAAAACTCCCGGTCATTCGCGACTTTCATTGCGCGACGCCGGATTTCGCGCCTTACTACGCCCATTTTAGATAGGTGATTCTTGAACAAACCATCTCTGAGTCGCGAAGACCTGATGGCGATGATGGCGGAGATCGGCGGCCGTACGGACCTTGGACCTGTGGTCGCTGAACTAGAGACATGCCTTCGTGACACGCAATCGTTCGACCCGCTCCGACTCGCGGCTACGTTCGGCGGATTGCTCGCAGTGCCGGAGCTTCAAAGCAACTGCCTTCGCCTCGAAGCTCTGGTTCATCTCACGCTGGCAATAGGCGACGGTCAGCGTGAGCCGAACCGAAAGATCGTTGGTCGACTGTTTGCGGAGGCCGGAAAGGGAAGGCTCGGTCACAAGGAAGATCCGGCGGAAGATGTCTTTGTGGCGTTGATTGTGACCCCGCGAGGGGATTTCCGGGTCCTTGAGGGAATTTGGGAAGCCGCAGGCTTCTATCTTCAGCGATTTTTGAACCTCTTGGAGCTCCTGCCCGCTGGGCCCCTTGCCGACCGCCTTCGCGAACCAGTCTACGCGTTGTTGCGCTTGTCAGACCTCGTTTGCCAGCGAGCGGGGCTCGTCCGGTACCAGCTAGGCAGCGAAGAGCGGGCCAAGGTGCTGCCCGTATCCGTGTTGGAGACCGTCAGCACGTGGGCTGAAATTGTCTCGTTTGCTGAGGCGGACTTCAAAGAGTACGGAATTTCCGTTGAGCATCTAGCGGAGTTCGGCTTTCCAGCGGAACGACGCGCTATGCTGCCCTCAGAGGCGATTGGACACTCGACGTTGGAGCGATTTCCGATCGCTCACCGCAATGGCGAATTTTATTTCCTCCTGCCGACAGCGACGAGTGCCGCTATCCGCCGCTACATCACCGAAATGATGGAAGGTATTGATCTTCGAGAAGCCTTCATTGGCTTCCTGGCGATCGAATACGGCAATCTCTTCGGAGATGTCCCGCTGCTCGGCGAGCGCCGCGGTGCTCCGATTGAATTTCAACGAACGGAAGATAGCCTTCTCGCCGGCGTGATGATGGAGGTCGATCCGGGATTGTTCATCAATGTCGTGTTTTTTGTGGATCCCCTGAAGGACTTTGCACAGGATGGCTTGGTCGGGGAAATACCCGATCTCGATAAACTGTCCAAAGACGTCGGAGCCTGGATAGATACTGCTACCGATCCGGCATGTTCCTCACCCGGTTATCGCGCGGGAATGACTCTGCTCGTGGGATGCGGCATCGGTCGTGCAGCCATTCGGTTTCCGGTTCCACGGTTGCCGCAGGGTTGGAGTTTCGAGGCCATTAGCGCCCCCAATCTGCACACACTGTGCTGGTTGAACGATTTCAATTCGCTTTCGATGTGGCGACTGCTGGAAAGCGAAAAGCGACTCAATAAACTTGGCGTTACACTTCAGAATGTGAACGGTCTCCTCAATCTCGTTGGGTGGTCACGCTCGCTGGAAGGTCATCTCGTTCCGCATGGCGATATTCCAGATGAGTTTGGCAAAGACGACCAGCGGGGCACGATTCTCGTAGAACAGAATGCTCTACGCCGTGTGAGAAAGGTGGTTCTGCATTCCACCGATCCGCACTGCGCTCAAGCCAGAGACGGCCGATGGCTGAAGCTCTATAAAGAGGGAAAGTCCATCTTTAGAGAGGACAGCGACGAGCCCTTCTATTACGCGTACGATGGCCGGGGTGACGGTGGCTTCCCGCTTACAGCCTATGAATCTGAGTCACACGTTTGGTGGTGCGATCTAGACATTATCGACAAATCCGCCCGGTCATCCGCTCACGAGCGAATGAAAATGCTACAAACGTGGCTCTGCCGGGGCGTTCCCGTAATGGAGCGGGCCTTCGCGGGATTACCTGCCGGGCCGCTGTTACTGAAATGCGTCTTTCAAGGTCAGCTCGGCGATAAGGAAGGGAGTGAACCCGCCCGCCTCACATTCGAAGATGCGAGGGCGGCAATCACTCCTTACATCGACCGCGCCAACGCGACCGTTACTCTTACGGTTTGCCCCCGCTTCGAAGAGGCATTGTTTCATCCTGAAAACATCGCGGAGCGTGCCCTTGTCGAATGTCTCCTTGAGAGCTTTGCAGCTCTGGCGGGCCGAGACCTTTCCGATCCGGAACGAAACGCTTTGCTTAAAGAAATCGTCCCTAATGCTCATGCGAGGCAGGCTCACGCCCTTCTAGCTCTTCGCTTTCGCGATTACGTGCGGGATTCTGTTTGGCTTGCTCCTGTAACCATCGATGCCGACGACGACGCATTTCTCAAGCTTGGGCTTGGGTGGCGCCAACGCAAGCGAGCACAGGGGGGCGATGTCGTCGGAACGCAGGAATGCCTCTCCTATCTTAATCCCCTTGTCGAACTTCTCGAAGATGAAATCTGTGAGGAACTTCGCCATCTTGATCGTCGCTCTGTTATTGGGAGTGCTCTCCTTAACCACGAGAGCGCGGCAGCGGATCGTGATAACCGGAGCCGCACAGCTGCGGCCGTCTTAGCCTTGCACAACGACCGGCTAGCCACTCGTGAGACGATGGTGGAGCGTGAATCGCATCTCAGCGCGGTCTTTCTAACTTCGCGCCTCCTGATTGAATTTGCGATCTGTGAGTGCCCATTGGCGGGCGGGCGACAGATTGGCAGGCTCGATCTGTCCCGCCTTATGGCAAAGATCATGATGATTCAAAGGCTCGGCGGCTGGTCGGATGCGATCAGATGGGAGGGTATGGAGCCCCGCTTGCGCATAACGCCTCTCGGCGACATCCATGCCAACCATTCCTTTTATGAGGAAATCCTCGCTCCGTTTGCGCGCGTCGCAAGCGATTTGCGGGTCGATGACGATATCAACTCGTACGCGGAGGGATTTGAAGATACTGAAGCTGAGCCGACAGATGCGAGTGCTTGGCCCGATGAGTTCTGGCAAGCTTGGGAGGAAGAGGTTGGCGGGACATTCGACGAAACGCGCACGTTTCTCGATATTCTGGAGGACGTCGCGCTAAAGTCTGGACGCGCCTTCCTCTTCATCAAGAAAAGCGAACTCTTGAAAGCGTGTACCGGCGAAATTGCGATCTCGCCGGTGGCCGCGTCCGGAATTGTCGAGGCCCTGACCCTTGTCAGTCGGCCACGATGGCGCAATGTGCCGGATGGGTTCGATGAAAAAGATCGGTTTCCGTGGCGCTTTCGGCGACGACTCTCACTTCTGCGAAAGCCCTTGATTCAGATCGATCTGAGCGATGATCCAACATATATTCTAGCACCAGGGTTGGTGCGCGATGCTGTCGTCTACATGCTTGGTAACTATCATCGCGGCGATTATCCCCTTTGGCAGTTAAAGCCAAAAATGAGGTCATGGGCGGGACACTCACGTAACAGGATGGGCAGTGCGTTTGCTCTGAAGGTCGCCGAGCGACTGACCGAGTTGGGCTGGAAAACGGCTGTCGAAAAGAAGGTTACCGAAATTCTGCGTACTGGCTTCGATCGAGACTACGGCGATGTCGATGTGCTTGCCTGGAACGAAGAGACGAGTCGTCTTCTTCTTTGCGAGTGCAAGGATCTGCAGTATCGCAAGACAGAAGGCGAAATTGCCGAGCAACTCATGGATTACAGAGGCGAGGTGGACGAGAAAGGGAAGCGCGACGACCTGAGAAAGCATCTCGATAGAATGGATATAATCACCCAACATATTCCCAAGTTGCAGGCATTTGTTGGCATGTCCGCGACGCCTCGCATTGAAGGTCATTTGATCTTCAGGAATCCAGTGCCGATGCAATTCGCGTGGGAGCAGATGAAGACCCGAACGGGGCTGCATGTCTTTGCCAACCTCGATCGCATATAATTATGACACAACAAATCTCCTCGGCTGCGATGGTTTCCTCGGCTTGAAGCAGAAATGTGGGTCAAAAGCCGACGTTCAGGAAAGGTCCGGGGCCAAAGCGGACACCGACATTCCATAACGATAGATTTGCGACATCGCCCTGTAGGCGCAAAGCTAAAATGTCAGCACTGAGCAAAGTTGGAATGTCAGTCTTCTCCCTCTTGGTCGTGAGGGTTGGAGGCTGCGGATCCGATGGGTGTGGTGCTGATGAGCAAGCGAGAGCTGAATCGGATTGATGTACTGGCGCGGCTTGATGGTGGCCGGCTGACAACTTCGGCGGCGGCCGATCTGATGCGCCTCACGACGCGGCAGACCCATCGGCTGTTAAAGCGCTACCGGGATGGCGGCGCACCTGCGATTGCCAACCGGCGGCGTGGCCGGCCATCGAATAACCGCCTGCCCGACGTTGTGCGTGATCATGCGGTTGCGCTGGTTCGAGAGCACTACGCAGATTTTGGTCCGACGTTGGCGGCCGAGAAGCTGGCCGAACGTCATGATCTGCGGGTGTCGCGGGAGACGTTGCGCGGATGGATGCGGCGAGCCGGGATTTGGCTGCCACGGGCCGAGCGCAAACGCATCCAGCAGCCGCGCCACCGTCGTGAGCATGTCGGTGAGTTGGTCCAGATCGACGGTTCTGAGCATCGCTGGTTCGAGGACCGGGCGCCGCCCTGCACGCTTCTGGTGTTCATCGATGACGCCACCAGCCGACTAATGGAGCTTCGCTTTGTCCCATCCGAGAGTACGTTTGCCTATTTCGAGGCTCTGAAGAGCTATTTGCAGCACCATGGCAAGCCGGTTGCGTTCTATTCCGACATCTTTCGGGTATCGAGGGAGGATGCCGCCAGCGGAGACGGCATGACCCAGTTCGGCCGTGCTTTGTCGGAGCTCAACATCGAGATTTTGTGCGCCAACACCAGCCAGGCCAAGGGTCGCGTGGAACGGGCTCACCACACGCTGCAGGACCGGTTGGTGAAGGAGTTGCGGCTGGCAGGCATCAGCGCCATGGAGGCTGCGAACGCATTTCTGCCGGCATTCGTGCAAACCTATAATGGCCGTTTCGCCAAGCCGCCGGCGAGAGATCGGGATTTGCATCGGCCGATTGCGGGCATGAACGATCTCGACGACATCCTGTGCTGGCGCGAACAGCGCTCTGTCTCGCGACAGCTGGTGGTCAATTATAACCGCATGAAGTTCATGCTGCTGCCCGATAAGACACCGGCGACAGTGGCAGGCAAGCTGGTCGACATCTATGACTTTCCCGATGGCCGGCTGGAGATCCGCTGGAAGGGACTGCCCTTGCCTTACTCCGCCTTCGACCAGTTGCAGCGCGTCAGCCACGCGGCCATCATCGAGAACAAGCGTCTCGGCGAGGTGCTGGCCTGGATCAAGCAGCAGCAGGATAAGCAGCCCCGCCATCGCGGAGACCTAGTCGGTCCCAGGCGGTCAAATCAAAAAGCCGGCTTGATGAAGGACCGCGTTGATCGCCTCGCTCAAGGCCCAAAATCACGAGCCCGACCCGCCCCGCCTGGGCCGCCGCCGCTGCGATAGCGACGTCTCCGCAGCGCCGGCCCAGGCTGCCTCAGAAGCTGCCGAGTGACATTTTAACTTTGCAGAGCAACAGACATCTCAACTTGGTTGCAACACGCCCGACGCGCCGCAGCTACTGCGGACGTATCAGTTGGGAATGCTGCTGAGACCATGCCGCTGGCAGTGGCTTCAGCAGATCATCAAGCTGAAGCGTGCTCGGTTGGCGTCCACTGAGGATCGCCTCAAGGATGTCCGGCGCGATTAGCGTCAGGCGCAGGATACGGCTCAGATAGGAATCATTGACCTTCTCGGCCTTGGCCAGTTCTGCTGAGGAGGCGTACTCGCCGCTTTCGAGCATTTGCCGCCAGCGATGGGCGCGGACCACGGCCTTGACCAAGGCAGTGTCGACGCGTGGGGCGGCCGACCATGGTGCCGCACCCGGAGGTGACAGGATCTGCTTGCGACCGCGCCGCTGGAGGAAAGCGACGGCGATACTGACGGTCGCGGTCTGCCCATCCTTGCTGACGCTGGTTTTGGTAGTCTGAGCGGCTGTCGTCGTCATGCGGCGTCCCGCTGGGTGCTGGAATTGCCGGTCAGCTCCCCGATCAGAGAGGAAACGCCAGAGATCCGGAGCTTGATGTCGACGTGGTCGGTCCGGACATCAACGCGCTCGACGAGCAATTGAACAATGCGGGACTGTTCGGCAGGAAACAGTTCGTTCCAAAGTGGGTCGAACGCCTGCAGGGCGTTGCGGACCTCGGACTCGGTCAGGCCTTTGATGGATTTGCGGGCGCTACGCCATGTCTGGACGATGATTTCGGGGGACAGCAGCAGAATGCGAACCTGATCGATCACGATCTTCTCAATCTCGGCGGCCGGAACGCGCGCAACGGGACAATCGTCGGACCCCTGCTTCAGGACGGTCTGGCTGAGATAGTAACGATAGAGCCTGCCATTCTTTCGCGTGTGCGTCGGCGACATAGCAACCCCGGTAGGGCCGAAGAGGATTCCTTTCAACAGGGAGGGGGTTTGTGCCCGTGTGGAGGCTGCTCGCCTGCGCGGGCTTTCCTGAAACCGGGCCTGGACCTTATCCCAGATCTTCCGATCGATAATGCCGACATGCTCGCCGGGATAGGAGACGCCCTTGTGCACGGCCACGCCGATATAAACGGGATTGTTGAGCATTTTGTAGAGAATGCCCTTGTCGATCAGCTTGCCGTACTTGTTGCGGACGTTCTCTTTGATCAGTGCCCGCGCCAGCGTGGTGACCGACCCGGTCTTGACGAAGCGTTGGAAGATCGAACGCACAAGCTTGGCATCGACCTCGTTGACAATAAGCTTGCGATCCCGGACTTCGTAGCCGAGCGGCGCCCAGCCGCCCATCCACATGCCCCGCTTGCGGGACGCCGTGAACTTGTCCCGGATGCGCTCGCCAATCACCTCGCGCTCGAACTGGGCAAAGGACAGAAGGACGTTCAGCGTCAGCCGGCCCATCGATGTGGTGGTGTTGAAGGACTGAGTGACGGAAACGAACGTGACCTTATGCTGGTCGAACACCTCAACCAGCCGGGAGAAATCCATCAGCGAGCGGGACAGCCGGTCGATCTTGTAGACGACCACCACGTCCACCTTGCCGGCCTCGATGTCGACGCGCAGCCGCTTGAGCGCCGGCCGCTCCAAGGTTCCGCCGGAAAACCCGCCATCGTCGTAACGATCGCGAACAAGAAGCCACCCTTCGGCGCGCTGGCTCGCGACATAGGCCTCGCAGGCCTCGCGCTGGGCATCGAGCGAGTTGAACTCCATCTCGAGGCCTTCTTCGCTGGACTTGCGGGTATATACCGCACAGCGGAGTTTCCGTTGAGGCGAGACCGCGGTGGGTTGCTTCTTGGTCATGCAGCACCGCGGTGGTTCTTCAGCCCGAAGAATACCCAGCCGTTCCAGCGCACCTTGGTGATTTCACGCGCGATGGCCGATAGCGATTTGTAAGGCCGACCCTGAAATTCGAAATCCTCGGCGCGAATCGTTACGCAATGATGCACACCCTGCCATTCGCGGACCAATCGCGTCCCGGCGATCGGCAGGCGATCCGAGCGGGTTTTGGCGCGACCACCGTCCTTGCCGTCGTATTGCCTTGCCAACACCCGCAGCCGTTCGACTGTTTCCTTCTTCAGCCCGCCGTAGGCGAGTTCCTGGATGCGGTAGGCGAGACGACTTTCAAGGAAGCGGCGGTTGTAGGGAGGCGGCTCGGAATCAAACAGCGCGCGCCACTTGGCCTTGAGCGCTGCTGCCGGTGCGCCCTTTAACGCGGCCAACTGGGCCAGAACAGGGTCTTTCATGCATTAACCTCGGGAGAAACGGGTTTCGCATGACCGCTCTGGTCGGGCGTGAAGTGAAGCGAACTTTCTCCGAACTCACGGAGAATGGCGCTGGACTTGCGGCTCTGAAGTCGCATTAGCGCTTGCGCCAGCAGCCCACCGATTTCGGTTAATCGATCGGGTCGGACTTGTTCATCAGAATCAGCGAAGTTCATCATCCATTCCGTCCGCGGAAGATGTTTCTTGGTGAACTCGCTCGGGCGAAAGGAACAGCGAAATCGTTCGCTCGCAGTACAGGTGCGATGAAGAAAGCAATAGAGCGAAAACGCCCTGCCTCTTCTGTGAAAGCTGTCGATCAAATTAAGAATTGCTTCAGTCACTCGACGCATTCTGCATCAAACCTCCCAAGGAACATCGGCGCCGCGCCGGCATGAACGGGGAGTCTGACCTGTAAGAATGATTCCGCAGAGGCTTGAGGCGATGTCGAAGTGTTTGGACGAATTGCGCGACAAGCTAATCACCAAGGCCCGCAACGGGGAAATCACGCCGCAGGAAGCCGAAGCGGAAGCCAAGGCTGCAGGGCTGCCACCCTTCGCAACACAGCCTGAGTTCGCCGCATTCGATCCTATGGCCGAAAGCCGGTGGCCCATCGTAAAGGCTATTGCGTGGATTGCCTGGCGCGACCTTCAACTCGTTATGGAACAGGGAGCTGCATTCCGCAGCCTTTGCAGTAGTTGGGCATTTCACGAGTGGAGTGAACCGACTGAAAACGGGGAACAACTTGCGAAGCACGCCGGCTGGTTTCTGGAGCCTTGGCCGCCTTCAAATGCCGTGTTTCTTTCCTTCCTCGATTCAGACTTGCGGAGTAGCGGTCGGTTGCCAGCGTCTGCCCGCCTGACTCCACGTGAGGCCGTAGGTGAACTTTGGCGAGCGCTATCAGAAGGGCGACTTAAGGCAGAAGGCTTCGATAAAGGTGGGTCGCTGGTTGAGATTAGAGCCGGCGAATGGGCGCATTTGAAGCTTTTCGCGGAACACAACCAAGACGTCGTCAAATACGACCCTCTGGACCGCGATGAGCCTTTTACGAAGGTGCGACTGCGACGCGATGATCTCCTGGCTATTTGGCCCGGCGAGGGTGCGACATCCAAGTCGGAAGGCGATTGTCGGCGTTGGCTGATCGCTCTCATGCGCGAATCACCAGAGAGGCGTCCGAAGCAGAAAAGTGAATATCAGAAGGAGGCGCAGCAGAAGTTTGGCAATTTAGCCCTGCGACAATTTCAAAGAGCTTGGGAAGCGGCCATCGCGGAAAGTGCTGCAACAGGCTGGTCAAAAGCAGGTCGTCCCAAGACAAAATCAAATCAGTACACCAAGTGAAATCGTGACGTCTATTCTGAAGCTCCAGGCTCGCTAGCTTTCCTCCACGTTCGCAGTTGTGCGGGCGGTGACGGAGGAATGGCTGTGAATAATGTTAAGCGCGAACTGCAGACTGAGGGTCTGACACTCGCTGAGGCGAGTATCGTCTCAGGGATTGGTCGGACCAAACTTTATGAGGCTATAGCGGATGGTCAGCTGACTGCCCGCAAGTACGGTAGCCGCACCATCGTTCTCAGAGGTGAACTTCTGCGGTTCCTGACCTCCCTGCCGGAGGTCCGATGAGCACCTTGGATCTCCGCCATCTCAATCAAGTCCAGCTCTCGCATCGTTGGACGCTGAGCCCCCGCACCCTTGAACGGTGGCGCTGGCTTAAAGCAGGACCTCCCTACCTCAAGATCGGCGGCCGCGTCGTCTACCGGCTTGAGGATGTCGAGGACTATGAAACCAACCAGCTTCATCTGGTGCCGCCGCCAGCACATGGGAGGCGGTCATGAGGTCGGTCGGATCGTCCGTGAGGTATGACGTCGTCGGACGAGCAGCGCTGAGATGTTTGCCGCTGATCGTGCTTCGCTGGTTGCCAGATGGCCGGCGTGAAGGACAGGAGTGGGTGGCACGCAATCCCAAGCGCAGTGACCGGCACTTAGGGTCATTCAAGATCAACCTAAGGACGGGACAGTGGGCCGACTTCGCAACAGGAGATAAGGGCGGCGACGTCATTAGCCTCGCGGCCTACCTTCACGGTCTCTCTCAACCAGTTGCTGCCAGCAAAATCTCGGAGATGCTGGGGCTCACGACGGAGCAGAGTTCATGACCGCCGAACCCGCCTTTGCTCCATTGAGGATGGTGGATTCGAGCGACAAACCACAAAAGGAGACTCAATCTTTCCCACTCGTAATCACGCCGGTCCCTGCAGGCGCGCCTCCGGTTCCGTTCGACCACCCACGGTTCGGAGCACCGATTGGGACATGGGAATATCGGGTTCGCGATGGTCGGTTGCTTGGGTACGTGGCCAGGTTCGATGTCGACGGCGGAAAGCAGATCCTGCCACGCACGTGGTGCCGTCACGAGAACGGTTCCGAGAGTTGGTCGTGGAAAGGATTTTGCGCCCCTAGGCCGCTTTACGGGCTTGATCGACTGGCGGCGCGTCCAAACGCACCAGTTCTTGTGGTCGAAGGCGAAAAGGCCGCTGACGCTGGCCAGCGCATCTTCCCCCCCTATGTCGTCGTGACATGGCCTGGCGGAGCGAACGCTGTCGAGAAGGCTGACTGGTCATCCCTGGCAGGACGCGACGTGACGCTGTGGCGCGACGCCGACGCTGCCGGCCGCAAGGCGATGGATCAGGTTAAGCGAGTGCTCGGCGCCGTCGGCGCCATAAGCATTCGAACGGTCCATTTGCCAGATGATATGCCGGAGGGATGGGATCTTGCCGAACCGCTTCCAGAGGGAGTGGACGCAGAGGAACTCATGCAGTCAGCCAGGCTAGCTCCGGCAGTACCTTCGATGCCGCCTGGATACTTCTTCACCAAGAGAGGTCTTGTCTGGCGGGAGGAGGGCGAGGACGACGACGAACTGCTTGTCGCCGGTCCCTTCGAACTGCTCGCAGAGACACGGGATGGCGAAGGAATGTCTTGGGGAGTTCTGCTGGGATGGAATGACCACGATGGTAGAGTCCACAGATACGCGCTCGCGCGAGCGATGCTTGCCGGAGATGGAGCCGATGCAAGGCGCATTTTGCTCGACGGGGGCCTCTACGTGGCGCCAAGCCGTAGAGCCCGTGACAAGCTGAACAGTTTCCTCGGCATGGTGCGCTCGTCCGAACGCGCTCGGGCAACAGCCAGGATTGGGTGGCACGAGGGTGTGTTTGTTCTGCCGGACGAGACGATCGGTGCCCGTGCCGCAAACGAGACAATTCTCCTTCAGCAGATTGGTCCCGTAAGGCATTCGTTCCGGCTGCGGGGTAGCCTCTCCGACTGGCAGGAAAACGTCGCGAAATCCGCCACCGGCAACAGCCGGCTCGTCCTTGCTCTTAGCGCCGCTTTCGCTGCCGCTCTTATCGAACCCTGCAATGCGGAAAGCGGTGGCATCCACCTGCGCGGTCTGTCATCGACGGGCAAGAGCACCGCGTTGATCGTAGCTGGCTCCGTATGGGGAGGCGGAGAGCCGGGCGGCTACGTCAGATCCTGGCGAGCGACAGCGAATGGCCTGGAGGGCGTAGCACTCGCCCATTGCGATGCACTGTTGTGTCTCGACGAACTGTCTCAGGTTCCTGCGCGCGAAGCAGGTGAAGTCGCATACATGCTTGGCAACGGATCCGGCAAATCGAGGAGCAATCGTGAAGGCCATGCCAAACCCGCAGCCCATTGGCGTACGCTGTTCCTGTCCTCCGGTGAGCTATCGCTTGCGGACAAGATTGCCGAGGATGGACGCGCAAGGCGCGCGGCCGGCGGTCAATCTGTACGGCTGATCGACTTGCCTGCGGATGCCGGCGCGGGTTGGGGGCTCTTTGAAGACCTGCACGGGTTTGTGTCCGCCGATGCATTCGCACGCCACCTCAAGGCAGCGTCGACGTCAACCTATGGCGCTCCTGCACGAACGTTCCTGCGTCACATCGCACGTGACATTGAAAACGTCAGGAAAGCGATCACCGAACACAGCCGAAAGTTCGGGGCCGATCTTGTAGACGAATCCGCGGACGGTCAGGTCGTTCGGGTTGCGCAGCGTTTCGCGCTCATTGGAATGGCCGGCGAGATCGCGGTCGGCGCCGGCATTCTGCCGTGGGCACCTGGGACCGGTATCCAAGCTGCAACGCGCTGCTTCCAAGATTGGCTGGAGGCGCGCGGAGGCATTGAGCCGACGGAAATCACAGATGGGATCGACCAAGTTCGAACGTTTGTTGCGGCTCACGGCATGTCCCGGTTCGTCCCCGCATGGGAGCGTACCGCTGACCAAATTGTCAGGGACGTTGCGGGTTATCGCAAACGCGAAGGGGAAGGTTGGGACTACTACGTAACGCCGTCTGCCTGGAAAGACGAAGTTTGCAAAGGCTTCAATGCTCCGACAATTGCGGCGGCACTGATTACCCGACAATTGATGATAGCGCCAGAAACGGGCTCCCACCTCAGTTGCGTGGTGCGGGTACCCGAACAGGGATCGCAGCGGCTGTACCGTTTGTCCTCAAGGCTTCTTGGGGGAGAGCGATGACTGACTGGTCGGCGATCCTCGTTCGTGCATTTGAGACGACACATCGAAATGATGGTGACACTGGTTACACTGGTTACAGAATGGCTAAGGCTTTGAGAGCAACGCCAAATTTGCCAGGTGCGGTCGTCACCACCCGGAACAAGCAGGCGGTAACATTGGTAACAGCGGCGTCATCGGCGGACGCTGTCACCACTGTAACCACTGCCTCCCTACCCGTTGGTGACAAAGTCGGAAATGCAATTCGTTCGACGGAACAAGTGCATCCGCGGCCTGTCACCAATGTAACCACTGTTACCAGCGATATTGAGTCAGTTGGCAAACAGGCTCTTGAGCAACTGCGGTCGATGACGCCACTGGAGAGCTTTGGTGCCGAAGCGTGGCACCAGCTTCTGCTCGACGCTGAAACCTTCTTCCAGCGCTGGTCGGCACCAGCGAAGTTGCTCGGCTGGAGCGATGAGGATCTGTTTGGTGTCCATCCCCACGCTCCCGCAGTCCGCTTCGACGCCATGGGTCTTCTGTTGCTGATTAAGGGCGGCGAAGTGATCGAACTTCACGAGCAATGTGCCAAGATTAGATCGCGTGGGGGCTCATTACTGGTCTATCGCAAGCAGGGATACACAGGCGCCGTACCGCTGTGGGAAGTTGGTTGAGCCCCACGTTCGCAGTTCTTCGCAATCATTCGAAAAAGCGCACGCTACAGGGCGGAGTCGTTATCACGTAGACTCGCTCGGTGAAGACGCGCGCTTCGCGCTTACGGCCGGGAATCCATGCAGATGTCCATCACCGATGTCGATGACGATGCAGAGCAAACATCGCGCCCGCCTGCGAAGGTCGGCTACGGCTGCCCCCCGGTGCACAGCCAGTTCAAGCCAGGCCAGTCAGGAAATCCCAGCGGCCGGGCTAAAGGAAGTCAAAACCTCAAGACCCTTTTCAATAAGGTCCTGAACGAGGAGATATCGCTCCGGGACGGATCAGACATTAAAAAGATATCCAAGGCTGAAGCGGTTGTGCGTGGCGTCGTCGTCGGAGCCCTAAAGGGTGACCCTCGCAATGTCGCAATCTTGTTTCGGTTGGCAGAGCAGGCAGGACAATTCCAGGATGGACCCTCCGACATCACCGAGATCAGACGCGTCATCGTAAGGTGGCAGGGCGACAAGGACGAGGAAGCCGATGCGGTCTGACTTGGAACGGCAGCCTGCGCAGCAAAGCGAAACCCTGGTAACAGCCAAGTCTGCAGGGAAGGTAACCTGGCCGGCGGATCACGTTGAGCGCTGGCCGACGGAGCGGCTGATCCCGTTTGCCCGTAACGCCCGCACCCATAGTGACGCACAAGTCAGCCAGATTGCATCGTCGATCCGCGAGTGGGGCTGGACCAATCCAGTGCTCGTGGCCGAAGATGGTACGATTATCGCGGGTCACGGGCGGGTATTGGCAGCACGCAAACTGCGCATCACCGACGTCCCTGTCATGATAGCTTCTGGTTGGACGGACGCGCAAAAGCGGGCCTATGCCATCGCCGACAACAAGCTCACTCTGAATGGCGGCTGGGACGAGGAACTACTTGGCCTCGAACTTGGAGAGCTGCAGGTATTGGGGTTCGACCTCGATCTTATTGGTTTCACCGAAAGCGAACGAGAAGCACTAGCCGCGCAGTTTACGGAAGGGTTGACCGATCCAGATGCCGTGCCAGACCTGCCCAGCGAGCCCATCGCGCGAGCCGGCGATCTTTGGGTCCTTGGCACGCATCGCCTCCTTTGCGGTGACAGCACGTCCGCGGAATCTACCGAGCGGCTGCTGGCCGGGGTCAAGCCGCAGCTGATGATCACCGATCCGCCCTATGGCGTGAACTACGATCCGGCCTGGCGGAAGCGGGCCGGCGTAAACCTCAATGCCCGCAAGCTCGGCAAGGTAGCGAACGACGATCGCGCCGATTGGCGGGAGGCCTGGGCACTGTTCCCGGGCTCAGTTGCATATGTCTGGCATGCGGGGCGGCACACGAGCGAGGTCCAGCAATCGCTGGAGGCCTCCGGATTCGAGATGCGCTCCCAGATCATCTGGGCCAAGGACCGTTTCGCGCTCAGCAGAGGCCACTATCATTGGCAGCATGAACCATGCTGGTACGCCGTGCGAGGATCCGCAGGCGCGAATTGGAGCGGGGACCGCAAGCAATCAACACTTTGGACCATCAACGCCCGCGAGGACGATGGTCATGGCCACGGCACCCAGAAGCCGGTCGAGTGCATGCGCCGGCCCATTGAAAACAATTCATCACCGGGGCAAGCCGTGTATGAGCCATTCAGCGGATCCGGCACTACCATAGTCGCGGCCGAGATGACGGGGCGCTCCTGCTTCGCGATCGAGATCGATCCGGCCTATGTCGATGTCGCGGTGCTTCGCTGGCAGGCCTTTACGGGGCAAACGGCGACGCTCTCCCAGGACGGTAGGTCATTGGCGGAGGTTGCCCTTGAGCGCGACAGTGGGGCCGCCAGCGCGCCAGGATCGGCCGCGTGACGCGCTTTCGATGAAGCCCTGGAGTTTGCGGTCTTATCGTGTCTCAGTTGCGCGACACTGGCGGTGTTCCTCGGCCGGAACCGCGATTCTGACTCTACACTTGTAAAATCTTAGTCTACTCTCCGCAGAACCGGGGCTGGCGGATCGAACGTTTTCAAACCTATTTATTTTGAGCCCGGTGGGTCGCAGCGCGAAAATGCCTGCGGCCTTTTTCATTCGAACGTTCGTCTGCGCTGCTGCAACATGAAAAGAGCAACTATGTTGCTCTGGTTTGCGCTACGACCAAACGGCATACGGTGGTATGCCGTTTGTATGGGGCGCGCCGTCGCATATCTTCGAGTTTCCACGCAACAGCAGCAGCGCTCCGGGCTTGGAATTGAGGCGCAAAGGGCAGCAATCGAGCGCTTTGCCGTGGCCGAGTCGCTGACCATCATCGAAGAGTATGCCGAGTTCGAGACCGGGAAGGGCGCTGATGCGCTCGATAGGCGGCCGCAGTTAGCGGCTGCCTTGGCTGCGGCGAGGAAGGCGAAGTGCAGCATCGTTGTTTCCAAGCTGGATCGGCTTTCCCGCGATGTTGCGTTTGTCTCGGGCTTAATGGCCCAAAGGGTGCCGTTCATTGTTGCTGAACTCGGCCGCGATGCTGACCCGTTCATGCTGCACCTGTACGCAGCCTTGGCGGAAAAGGAACGGCGACTGATATCGGAGCGAACAACGGCGGCGCTGCAGGCGAAGAAGGCGAGCGGGGCAAAGCTGGGCAACCCGACAAACCTTTGTGTTGCCGGCTCAATCGGCCGCATCGCACAGGGGCAAGTAGCGGATGAATTTGCCGCAAAGCTGATGCCCTTGGTCCAGGCGATCCGGAATGCCGGGGCGCTTACCCTGAGCGAGATTGCCAGCGCTCTCAACGCTCGCGGTGTCCGACCAGCTCGGGGCAACAACTGGCACCGGTCATCTGTTAGAAACCTACTGGCTCGTATTGAGTAGCGCCTTACCTTTTTATAGGCGGGAAATTCGCGCGGAGTCTTCTGCCGTGTTGCGTCGTGTCTGTGGTCGATCGGCAAAGCGTTGGATGCGCCCCTGCTAAGGCCCGGGACCCTCGCAATCTGGAACGGAATGTCGCCGGTTCGATTAGTCGGTATGACCGAACGAGTTCTCTACGAAAGTAGCAATGGGGATGTCTGGGCGCTAACGCGCGACCCGGCATCGAACATGCCCGTCGTGAAACACCAGCCTACCGCCAGCTCAGGCGGACAGATGTCCTACACGGATATCGGCAAATTCCTGCGAAATGGGGCCAGCGGCCCAGAGCACCAAGAGCTGCTGAAGCTTATCGGTACGCTGCTCGACGGCTAAGGAACGGCGATCAGGCTGACCACTTATCCGCTTCGCGCCGGGCTTCGTCGTCATTAAGGCGCTCGGCCACGTCAGCAGCGAGATCTGGATCCTCAGTATTGGCGATGGGCTTGCCGTCCTGCTTTTTGATCTTTCGGCCTTCGGCAGTCACCGGGAAATCATCTGGCTTCAGTGGCTTCTTGGAAGTGGACATGACCTCTTCCTCCTGTGGCCATTACGATAACACGCCTTCTAACGAGCCCCGCAAATTATTGATTCCGGAGGGGAGCCGCCCGGTTAGTTCGATCTCAGCTGTTCCCCGCCGCGGAGGGGGTTGCTGCTATATCGCCGCAGCACCTGACCGTCGGGGGGCGAACCCAAGCGCCGCCGCCAGACCAGTGGCCCGAACAAAGCTGTCACGCACCGCCCGAGGGCGCGCGTCAGCGCGGTGGGGAAGTTTGCTGGCGGATCCGTTCCGCTCGCCCGCCCTCCGAAGCCAGTCCCGCCCGGGCTTCGTGGGCCGGCATGAACCCGATCTGGAAATCGAAGGCCCGGCGTCACCTGCTCTGGGCCGCTCCAACCGTGTCGGCCACCCGGGCCCCGCGTGCCCCCATGGGCTTCGGGGAGCCGGTCGTGGTGTCGCGCGCGGTCTGATGCTCCATCTCGGCGTCGAGTTCGGCACCCAGCAGGATGACGATCGCGGAAATCCACAACCAGGTCATGAAGCCGATGACCGCGCCCAACGAGCCGTAGGTCTCGTTGAACTTCCCGAAGCTGGACGCGTACCATGAGAACAGCGCCGAGATCCCGAGCCATAGGATTGTGGCCAGGGCGCTGCCCCAGGTGATCCACCGCCACCGCGGCGCCTCGCGGCTCGGCCCGTAACGGTAGATGACGGCCAGAGCGAGCGTCAGGACCGCGAACATCGCCGGCCACCGGCCGAGAAGCAGGAGCAGATCAGCCGCCTCGGAAAGCCCGACGTACTTGAGCGCGACGGGTATGACCACGATGGCGGAGAGCGCAGCCACGACGAAGAGGATGCCGCCGACCGTGAAGAGGAGCGATATCGCGTTCAGCTTCACGAAGCCTCGCTTCTCCTCCTCGCCGTACACGATGTTCAGGGTGTCGAAGAGCGACTTCATCGCCGCGTTGGCACTCCAGAGCGAGATCCCGAGACCCGCCAGAAATGTGAACCCGAGGGTCTGCGGGCCCTTCGAGACGACGCGCGTGAGCTGCTCCCGCGCCACGTCGATGGCGCCGCCGGGCAGAACTTCGGATACCTGGTCGAGATGCCTCGCTATGGCCGACGGGTCCGCGAATAGCCCGTACACCGCAACCAGGGCTGCGAGCGCGGGGAAGATGGCCAGCAGACTGTAGTACGTCATGCCCGCCGCAAGAGCCAGGATCCGGTGCTCCGACACATTCGAATACACCCGAAGCAGGATGTCCTTCCAACCGCTTGGCGGTATCTCGGAAGGCGTCGTGGCGAGGCGGCCGCGGCCATCGTCGTCCGTCGCGGCGCGCGAGCCGGCGGACGAGGACACCCCCGACCGCTCGCCGCCGCCGGAGAGGAGGTATTCAATCGCCGCCGCAGCAGCCAACAGGGCAACGACCGGAAGGAGGGCCCCACCATCGGACCGGGAGGTATCCATCGCTGCTCGCTTGCTTCGTAACATCGCCTTCACCGATCACCGGAAGACGTCCAAGCGAAAAGAGAACGAGCAGGTGCGCAGGAACGTTCCCGCTGCTACAGCAGCGATACTCAGTTGGAACATTGTCCCCGCACCACCTTTGACTCGACGGACAACCGCCCGCCGTTGGAGAACGGCGCTTTTAGCGGAGAGCCAAAGACTCACGCCCGCTCTTCAAGCAGGGGCCGGCGCGGATAGCATCGTCCCGGATCGCGCCTCGAACCAGTGATGGACGCTTGAAGAAGCCGGCAAAAACGCGCGAAGAACTCGAATCCGCCATCAGGCTGGAGATGGAAGATATCTGCGAATGGCCGACGGGTCTGGCCATTTCCGTCGCCCCCCACGAAGACACCTGGAAAGTCGTGATCATGACGGACACGTCCAATCCGGCAAAATGGTCCATGCTGCGCTTCTCCTTCTGATGCTTGAGGCCGTAACCACGGACCTCGTTTCACCATCAGCCTGAAGCGCAGCACCAAAAATCTTCAGCTATCCACAAGCTGGGCCGGCCGATTACCCCATCTTTGCTGCGCACTACGGACTCAACTCGGACATCGAGCTAGGTGCGAAAACCTTCACAGGAGCTGCCATTGCTCCTTGTGTGTGCTAATCTTTCCGGCTCAAGCAGATGCAGCACCTTCTTAGCCCGACAGCCGTCACCGGCTTGATGGAGGAGGCGGCAGATGAAGGCTTCGACTGGGTTCGACGCTGATGGGGATCGCAGCTTCCGCATCCTGTGGGAGGATGGTGACCGCATCTTCTGCCGGGGAGACCGCCGGAGCGCCGATGGCGACGGGGACACGGTGCTCGTCGTTCTGCCTGCCACGGAGCACCCTGCACCCGCCAGCCTCGATCGTCTTGCTCACGAATACGGCTTGAAAGATGAGCTGGACGTGGCCTGGGCGGTGCGGCCACTCGAACTCGTGCGCGAGCGCGGTCGGACCATGCTGGTGCTCGAGGATTTGGGCAGTGAGCCGCTCGCCCAACTGCTCGGCGCGCCTCTGGAGCTGGGACGCTTCTTGCGCTTCGCAATCGGAATTACTAGCGCTCTCGGCAAGGCGCACCAGCGCGGCCTCGTCCACAAGGACATCAAGCCGGCCAATATCCTCGTCAACAAGACGACTAACGAAGTCAGGCTCACCGGGTTCGGTATCGCCTCGCGGCTGCTCCGCGAGCGGCCGTCGCCGGAGCCTCCCGAGACCATCGCCGGCACTCTCGCCTATATGGCGCCCGAACAGACCGGGCGGATGAACCGCTCGATTGACGCCCGCAGCGACCTTTATGCGCTGGGCGTCACGCTGTTCCAGATGCTCACTGGCTCTCTGCCGTTCACTGCGGTCGATCCGATGGAGTGGGTACACTGCCATATTGCTAGAAAGCCCCTACCACCTGGCGAACGATTGAAGAATATCCCGGCCGTGGTCTCGGCCATCATCATGAAGCTGCTCGCCAAGACGGCCGAGGAGCGTTACCAGACGGCGGCCGGCGCGGAGCGCGATCTGCGACGCTGCCTCTTCGAATGGGAAGCCCGGGGAGCGATCGGCGACTTCCCACTCGGCCAACAGGACACCCCCGATCGGCTGCTGATACCCGAGAAACTCTATGGCCGCGAGCGCGAAGTCGGAACCTTGCTCGCCGCCTTCTATCGCATCGTCAAGAGCGGCGCCCCGGAGCTGGTGCTGGTCTCCGGCTATGCCGGCATCGGCAAGTCCTCTGTCGTTAATGAACTGCACAAGGAGCTGGTGCCGCCGCGCGGGCTCTTCGCCGCAGGCAAGTTCGACCAGTACAAGCGTGACATCCCCTATGCGACGCTTGCTCAGGCCTTTCAGAGCCTCGTCCGGCCTCTGCTCGGCAAGAGCGACGCCGAGCTGAGCGCTTGGCGCGACGCCCTTAAGGAGGCGCTGGGCCCCAACGGCAAGCTGATGGTCGACCTCGTCCCCGAGCTGAAGCTCATCATCGGAGAACAGCCACCGGTCCTTGAGCTTCCGCCACAAGACGCGCAGCGGCGTTTCCAGCTGGTGTTTAGGCGGTTCATCGGCGTCTTCGCCCGGCCGGAACATCCACTGGCGCTGTTCCTCGACGATCTGCAGTGGCTCGATGGGGCGACGCTCGACTTGTTGGAGGATCTGCTGACGCAGCCGGACGTGCATCATTTGATGTTGATCGGCGCGTACCGCGACAACGAGGTCGATCCGTCCCATCCGCTGATGCGGAAGCTCGGCGCCATCCGGAACGCCGGAGCCTCCATTCATGAGATCAGGCTAGTGTCCCTCCGCTGTGAATACGTGACGCAGTTGGTTGTGGACGCTCTTCACACCGATGCCGAACGTGCTGCTCCGCTAGCGCACTTGGTTCAGGAGAAGACGGCCGGCAATCCGTTTTTCGTGATCCAGTTTCTTCACGTGCTTGCCGAGGAGGATTTGCTCGCGTTCGCTCACGACCAGGGGCAATGGGCGTGGGATCTCAATTGCATTCGCGCCAAGGGCTACACCGACAACGTGGTGGACCTGATGGCCGGCAAGCTCACCCGCCTGCCACCCGAAACCCAAACGGCGTTGCAGCAGCTGGCCTGTCTCGGCAACGTCGCCGGGACCACGATGCTTTCTATTGTTCTGGGAATGTCGGAGGAACAGGTCCACGCCGCTCTATTAGCGGCCGTCCGTCAGGAGTTGGTCGAGCGTGTGGCGGGCGCTTACCGGTTCGTCCACGACCGCATTCAGGAAGCCGCCTATTCGCTCATTCCGGAAGCATCACGCGCGGAGGTCCACCTCCGGATAGGAAGGCTGCTCGCCGCCCGCACTCCCGCAGGAAAGCGGGAGGAGGCGATCTTCGAGATCGTCAATCAGCTCAACCGAAGCGCCGCGCTGATCACCGCACGGGACGAGCGCGAGCAATTGGCCGAGTTCAACCTGATCGCGGGAGAGCGCGCGAAGACATCCACCGCTTACGCCTCTGCGCTCAAGTATCTGGTTGCCGGTGCGGCACTGTTGGCAGGAGACTCGCGCGAGCGCCGGCATGAGCTGATCTTCCAACTGGAGCTGCATCGGGCCGAGTGCGAGTACTTGACGGGCGCGCTGACGGATGCGGAGCAACTCTTGGAAGCGCTTTCGGCCCGCGCCACAGATGCGGTCGAACAAGCGACCGTCGCGTGCTTGCGTATGGATCTGTACGTGACCCTCGATCAGAGCGGCCGCGCGGTCGCCGTCGGTCTCGATTATCTCCGGCATCTGGGCATCGACTGGTCACCGCATCCGACGGCAGAAGAAGCGTGCCGCGAATACCAGCGGATCTGGTCAACCCTGGGAGACCGCCCGATCGAGGCACTCGTCGAGGTGCCTTTGATGAGCGACCCGACATCCCTCGCGACCCTCGACGTTCTGACCAAACTCGCGCTGCCTGCCTTGTATACGGATGCGAACCTGGCTTGCTTGGTCATCTGCCGGGTTGTCAATCTCAGCCTGGAGAGCGGGAACTGTGACGGCTCGTGCTTCGTCTATGAATGGTTTGGTGGCATGATCGCCGGACCGCGCTTCGGCGACTACCAGGCCGGATTTCGATTCGGCCGGCTGGGCTATGACCTAGTCGAACAGCGCGGGCTAAAGCGCTTCCAGGCCAGGACGTATATGAACTTTGGAAATGTCGTCCTACCGTGGACAGCACATGTCCGGGCTGGCCGTGAACTGGTACGTCGCGCATTCGAGGCCGCAAACCAAAGCGGGGACCTGAATTTTGCGGGGCACTGCTGTAGCCATCTCAACACAAACCTTCTCGCGGCGGGCGATCCACTCGATGAGGTGCAAGGCGAAGCCGAGCGTGGTCTCGCCTTTGCGCAAAACATGCGATTCGGTCTTGCCATTGATCGCATCAGCACGCAGCTCGGGCTAATCCGGACTCTCCGGGGACGGACGCCAACATTCGGCTGCTTTGACGGCGAGCAGTTTGACGAGCGTCGGATCGAGCGCCGCTTCTCAGAGAATCCGGACTTGGCATTTGCCGAGTGCTGGTATTGGGTGCGTAAGCTGCAGGCGCGCTATTTTGGTGGCGACTATGTTGCAGCCGTCGATGCGTCATTAAAAGCACAACGGCTGCTGTGGATATCAGCATCACATTTCGAAACGGCGGAGTATCACTTCTACGGCGCGCTGGCCCGCGCGGCATGTTGCGCCTCCGCAGCGGCAGACCAGTACCAGCAGCATCTCCAGGCTCTGGTCACGCACCACCGACAGCTCGAGATCTGGGCGGCGAATTGCCCAGAGAACTTCGAGAACCGCGCAGCACTGGTCGGGGCGGAGATCGCCCGGATCGAAGGCCGCGCGCTAGATGCCGAGCATCTCTACGAGCAGGCCATCCACTCGGCCCGCGCAAATGGCTTTATTCACAATGAGGCGCTCGCCTTCGAACTGGCTGCCCGCTTTTACGCGGCGCGCGGCTTCGAAGAGTTTGCGCGTGAGTATGTGCGGAACGCCCGCTATTGCTACCTGCGCTGGGGAGCCGATGGCAAGGTGCGACAGCTCGATGAGATGTATCCGCAGCTCGGCAGGGAAGAGTCCGCAGCCGGCCCGACGAGCACGATCGGGACTTCCGTCGAACAGCTCGACCTCGCGACCGTGATTAAGCTATCGCAAGCGGTCTCAGGTACGATCGTGCGGGAGAAGCTGCTGATCACGGTCATGCGCACCGCGATCGAGCACGCGGGCGCCGAGCGCGGCCTGTTGATCCTGTCGCGCGAGGCTGAGCCGCGGATCGCTGCGGAAGCTGCGATCGACGGCGACACGGTCGCCGTGCACCTGTGCGACAAGCCCGTGACCGCAGCAGTGCTGCCGGAAGCCGTCCTCCACTATGTCCTGCATACCAGAGAGAGCGTCATTCTCGACGATGCCGCGACCCAAAACCCGTTTTCGGCGGATCCGTACATCCATCGGCATCAGGCACGATCCATTCTTGGGCTGCCCTTGATCACCGAAGCCAAGCTCAACGGCGTGCTCTATCTCGAGAACAACCTGGCTGTGCGAGCTTTTGCGCCGGGTCGGATCGCGGTGCTCAAGCTGCTCGCCTCGGATGCGGCCATCGCGCTCGAGAATGCCCGGTTGTATCGCGATCTCGCCGAACGCGAAGCCAAGATCCGGCGCCTGGTCGACGCCAACATCATCGGGATTTTCATCTCGAAACGTTCGGGTGAAATCATCGAAGCCAACGACGCGTTCCTCAAGATGGTGAGATACGACCAGGAGGATCTGACCGCAGGCGACATGCGCTGGACGGATTTGACGCCACCGGAATGGCGTGCCACTACCGCCCGCGCCCTGGAGGGATTGGACCCCAATCGGGTGGTTCAACCCTATGAAAAGGAGTACTTGCGCAAGGACGGCAGCCGCGTGCCCGTGCTGGTCGGCTCAGCCGCGTTCGACGAACAGCGAGACCAAGGTGTCACCTTCGTGCTTGATTTGACCGAGCGCAAGCGTGCGGAGGCAGAAGCTCGAGAAAGCGAGCGGCGATTTTTCGACGTGCAAATGGAGCTCGCGCACGCCAATCGCCTGGCCACGATGGGCCAGCTCTCGGCCTCGATCGCCCATGAAGTCAGGCAGCCCCTCGCCGCGACAGTCAGCAACGCCGAGGCCGGTCTGCGCTGGCTGGGGAGGCAACCGCCGGATCTGGAGGAAGTGCGGCAAACGCTCGGTGCTATCGTGGAGATCGGCCATCGAGCCGGCGATGTTGTCGGCCGGATCCGTGCCCTCATCCAGAAGGCGCCGCCCCGGAAGGATCGCGTGGACCTCAACGGGGCGATCCGCGAGGTGATTGAGCTTACCCGCGGCGAAGCGGTGAAGAACAGCGTCTCGGTGCGGGCGCAACTCGCGGACGGACTGCCGCCCATTCACGGCGATCGCGTCCAACTGCAGCAAGTGGTCCTGAACCTCATCATCAACGCCGTCGAGGCGATGAGCGGAGTCAGCGAAGGAACGCGAGACTTGCTGATCAGCACCCGGAAAGCCGAGTCAGGCGGCGTGCTCGTTGCGGTGATGGATTCGGGCCCGGGGCTGGCTTCTGCAAGCCTCGAGCGGCTCTTCGACGCTTTCTACACGACGAAGCCCTGCGGCTTGGGGATGGGGCTGTCGATCTGCCGTTCGATCATCGACGCGCACGGCGGCCGGTTGTGGGCGAGCGCGAAGGTCCCCCGGGGCGCCATTCTTCAATTCACTTTGCCTGCCCACAACGACATTCCATCGTGATCCGGTGACACCCCAAGTACGCCTCCCATGCTGTCCGGTGCCGCCGAAAACCGCTGATGAGTGGCTTTGCCGAACGTCCGCGTTGGGTCTTGGCCGTGTAAAAAGCACCGGCAGTATTGACGCTTCGTGGCTCCGCGACGTCGCAGTGCGTGGTCATATTTCAGCATTTGGTGGTTTTGTACCTGGAAGCGCTTCTGATCAGGATTTCAGCCATTCTGAGCGGTTCTGCAAGTGCAGGCGGATGGGTGTCGGCGGGACTACGCCCTCATCGCCGCTATTAGCGGTTTGGTGCCCATGATGTTCATGACCCGCGTCATATTGTAGGCCAGCACGTGCAACGCCATCTCGGCGGCAACCCGTGGCAGCGTCTTCATCAGGAAGTGGGTTGCGCCCATCCGGGCCTTGATTGTGCCGAAGGGATGCTCGACCGTCTCGCGCCGCTGGCGCATCTTCTCCGGATGCTCGTCGAGCCGGCGCTGTACTGCCTCAAGAATATGCTCATGCTCCCAACGGGTGATCCGTGCCCTCAACAAAGCGCATCATCTGATCCCCCGCAAATCGCGTGGGAATCATAACCCGAGAATCACTTCAAGCAGCGCGTTTTTACACAACCAGGGTCATTCGCTACCGGTCGCTCGTCGCCGGGCCGGACCCGAAGTCCGTACTGGTCTGAAAGCTGACTTAGCTCCAACGCCCTGGCTCATGCTTCTCGCCTTCTCTAACCGAGGAGTATGACGATGCAAGATCAAGAAAACGCGACCATCGCGTCCCACAAGCGAGTGCCCTGGAATGAGGGCAAGGTGACCGGAGCGAAGCCCCCGCTGCGCCCCAAACACGTCTGGTCGATCCGGACAAAACTCCAGATCGAAGGTCGTGCTCGGGACCTCGCCATGTTCAACTTGGCGATCGACAGCAAGCTGCGTGGCTGTGACGTCGTGGCGATCAACGTCGAAGATATCGCCGCCAGCGATATGCTGCGGATCGCGCAACGGTGCGACAGAAGAAAACCGGTCGGCCGGTCAGATTCGAGTTGAGCGAACAGACCCGCCAAGCAGTCGATGACTATTTGAAAGCCGCCAACAAAAGACCCGGGGAGTTCCTGTTCACTGGTCGTCGTGGCGCCGAACGCAGTATGACAACGCGGCAACATGCGCGTCTCGTCTCTGAATGGATAGATAGCGTTGGCCTATACGGCAACGCCAAGGCGACCATTGCCTACGCGTGGTCCTCTCCTCTGGAGGGTACTACCAAGCGACGGTTTTTTACGGTGCTGCATCAGGGACCGGTTAAATCGCCAGTGGACGCAGTGCGCGCCGCGATAGTGGCAGAGTCCAAGGGACGATCATGAAAAAAACTTTTACAGGCTCCAGCCAACAAGAGGCGCGTACCAAGGCCGATAACTGGTGGGCGGCTCAAAAGGGGCTGCGAAAGGTGTCGCAAACCGAAGTCGCAACGGGGGAAGAGGGTCCGTCTATCGATCTTGCCGATCGCTGGGCTGTTACCATCCACTTTGAGGATGAGAATTCAAATTAGGACACTACCGCGAGGTCCGAAAAGTGCCCATGAGCCGACATGGCGCAACGACGGTCGAGGCCGCAAAGCGCCAATACGAGACGTGCTGGCGAGGACCGCCGATGGTAGCCTGCGAACATACTTGTGTGCTGGATATCACGATGATCACTTTCATTACGCGGTTTTCGAGAGGCCAACGGACCGAAGCTCAATAATGTCGCGCTCGCCGCATTTAACGGGCCGGCGCGAAATTACCGCCCCTGAACGGCGAGATGTGCGACAGCGGCAAATTGGCTACTGCCAGGCATAGCGCACCCACGGGCGTTTTTCGGGCCAGATCGAGTTCGATTGGGAGAGCAGTCATCGGCCTATGGTGCAGTCAGAATTGCCAATCTCGGTACTGTTGATGGTTAGGGCGAGATACATCTGTCTCCCAGTGGTCATCGTGACCTTCAACCAATTCAACAGGATAACCGATGGCAAACTTCGTCTTGGTACATGGCGCCTGGCACGGCGGATGGTGCTGGAAACGGGTCGCGGAATTGCTCCGCACCAAGCACCACAGCGTTTTTACGCCCACGCTGACCGGCCTGTGCGAACGGTCTCACCTGCTCAATCCCGACATCGACCTGGACACCCATATCCTCGACATCGTGAACGAAATAAAGTGGAAAGATCTGCGCGACGTAATTCTCGTCGGCCATTCTTACGGAGGAATGGTGGTTTCCGGCGTTGTCGAGAAAATGGAGAAATCAATTGCCGCATTGGTGATGGCGGACGCATTTTTCCCTGCTGACGGCCAAAGCTCTTGCGACATCGATCCAATGAAGCCACAAATCCTCAAGGCCCGCGATGAAGGCGTAACTGCGCTGCCGCCACTGCCGGCCGCGATGTTAGGCGTCAACGAGAAAGACCGTGCGTGGGTTGACGCAAAATGCACCCCGCAGCCGATCCAGTGCTTCCTGCAACCTATTTCGCTGACGGGAGCCCGTGAGCGCATCGGAAAGAAGGCGTTTATCCGTGCCAAGGACTTTCCATATGCCGGCTTCGATGCAGGGATGTCCGCAGCGCGCATACGTGAATGGGATATACACGAGGTGCCGGGAGGACATGATGTGATGATCGACGCTCCGAAGCAGCTAGCCGAAATCCTTGACCGGCTTGCGTAGTTACACCCGGCGCCGGACCCGACGTCGTCCTCTCGCAATCGAGGAAGCGGCCGAGAGATGTCGGGTATTGTCTCTATCCGGTGTCAAAAATGACGCTTCGGGTCAAACTGAGAAGAACTCAGTGTGAGCATATGTTTTCCGCTTTGCCCCGGTGGTCTCAACCGGTCGATGCAACACTTTATCTTGAAGGCGAGATGGAGTGTGCTTTGATGGGTCATAGATTTCATCGAGGGTTTACGGCGGCAGAGAAAACGGAGTTATGGGATCGCTGGAAGCGCGGAGAGTCGCTGAAGGCGATCGGGCGAGCTTTTGGTAAGCAGTCATCGTCGATCTATTTTTTGGTGGCTCCACATGGTGGAATTCGTCCTGCCCAGCGTCGTCGCTCCAGGCTGGCATTGACGCTCGCGGAACGCGAGGTGATTTCCAGAGGCGTTACGGCACATCAATCGGCACGATCGATCGCCAAGTTGCTTGGTCGCTCGCCCTCGACGGTGAGCCGGGAAATGAGCCGCAATGGCGGCTATGATCGCTACCGAGCGGCGCTTGCGGATGAGAATGCCTGGGCGCGAGCTCGTCGTCCAAAATGTTGTAAATTGGCGAACAGTCCGCGGCTACGGCGAGCGGTGGCGGGGAAGCTCAGATTGGATTGGTCGCCCGAGCAGATAGCCGGTTGGCTGAAGAGAACGCATCCTGAAGACGAGTGTAATCAGGTGTCACACGAGACGATCTACCGCAGTCTATTTGTTCAAGCCCGCGGGGTGCTCAAGAAAGAGCTGCTTGGTCATCTTCGATCGAAACGCTCGATGCGTCGCTCCAAGCCGGTTGATCCGAATGGCGATAGACGGGGGCATATCAAGGATATTGTCTCAATCCGTCAGCGACCGGCGGTGGTTGAAGATCGGGCGGTGCCTGGCCATTGGGAAGGCGATCTCCTGTCCGGACCGAACAACAGCTACATCGCGACCTTGGTCGAGCGCCATACGCGTTACGTGATGTTGGCCAAGGTGGCAGGTAAGGACACCCAGACGGTCGTCTCCGCGCTCATCAAGCAGGCGAAGAAGCTACCAGAGGAGCTGTATAAGTCCCTGACCTGGGACCGGAAAAAGGAACTCACGGATCATCGTCGCTTTACGTTGGCGACCAAAATCGACGTATACTTTTGCGATCCGCAAAGCCCGTGGCAGCGCGGCTCGAACGAGAACACCAATGGCCTGCTGAGACAGTACTTTCCGAAAGGCACCGATTTGTCGGTGCACTCGCAAGCCTATCTGAACAAAGTGGCTCGCCAGCTAA
>NZ_JNIJ01000031.1 GCF_000701345.1 Bradyrhizobium sp. URHD0069
CAGCAGCATGAGGGGCACATAAGATCAGTGCGATAGGAGGACACCCGAGATCCACCGGGCAGTGGAAGGATGTCCCTCGCGGGACGATGGATGAGGTGAGTTCGCATGTCCGCTTGGACCTGCCGTTATCTGACGGCAAGGCCGACTAAAAGATTGTTCCGCCTCGTCTTCGAATCCCATGATGGAAGGGCCTGGTGCCGATTCCGAAGAGAAGCACGAGCCCGCGAGCGACATCGACACTGCAGTGGCGGATAGTCTGAAAGCGCTTGACCCCAAATGGCCGATTAGAGAAGCGGACATTGCTCGATGCCGTGGGATGGAGCCGAAGCGGGCGGCCTGGCTGGGGGGCGGGTTCTGAGATGGCTCGATAACAATTTTAGGTTGATTCAGGTATTTAGAAGTGCCATTTTCAAATTTTCTGGATGGGTGGCACATGCGAAATTTTATTTTTTGGCTTCTTCTTGTTTTGCCTAGCTCAGCGTCGTTCGCCGCAGATGGGCGTATTGCTTTCATTCCCGGCACGGGAGGTGATCTTAAGTTTACCAGTTTGTATTCGGTCGACTACAAGTGCCGGTTTGATCAACAGCGCAGCGATGCTTTGATTCGGTCTCTTATCGATGCGACCGACTCGTTCTTCGGAGTCGGTACGTTAAATATGAACGTCAGCATTTTCTCGTCTAACGCGGCTGCTGCGCCAGTTGTACCAGCTGCTGGTGCGACAAGGACGCCAATTTTTAGCTCGAATGTGGCAACACTTCAATTTCGAGTTTTTCACGCTAGTGAACTCGCCGGGCGGCCTTGTGCGGGACAATTCTTTATAAGTGGATCCGAAAATTACAATGTCGAGGCGCAACTAGGGGTCAACGTAACTAATCGAGCCGCCGAGTTCTTCTCCAAACTTACTGCTCTGACCTTGTCGACTGCAACAAACCTGTATGCCTTGTTCAAAGCCCAGCCACCCCCGGAATTAGCAACCTCGGTCAATAATGGGTCCGCACTCCTCACCAATTATCTGAATGCTCGAGACCTCTTTGGAGCAACCGCAACTGTTTCTAAACAGGATGGTGGCCAGCTGAGAATCGGAAAGAACGTTGTCTATACCTACGACGGTGATGGAAAAGTTGTTTCATCGATGGAAATGATCGTAAATCCTGTGGTTAGTCTGGTGATGGACGGCCACACAAAATTCCTGGCTGCGTATTACGCTGCTAGCAGCACGAGTGGGGCTGCTGTAACTGTAGCAGGAACGGACGATGCGATGCGTGGACAGTGTGCTCAAGCAACGCAAGTGTATTACAGTGCCGGCATATCCGATGATCGCGACGTTGCGTTTCTACTTTATCGTCGCCTGATCTTAGCGGACAATTCAACTGACAAAATTACCAAGTGCCTTGGTCCTGCAATCGCCAGAGCTGCTTTGACAATCATGGATAAGTTGCAAAGGCTCGAACCTCGATACCGTATAACCCTCGCCAATGTAAAAGACCTGGTTCCTGTCAATACTTCAGATCAACCGCACAACCGACCGACGCTCGCGGATGAAATGGATTCGTTTACTGATCTACTGGCCAGGCACTTGCAGAGTGATGGTCTTCGGGCGGGACAGCTGAGTAAGCTACTTAGCTACTTTGCGCCGACGGTTACGGTTGAAGATCAAACCGCAAATTATAAAGCACTTAAGCTCCTTTACCCGGAAGTTACCGCTGACACGAGCAAGACGCTTTCACGGGACGAGATGCTCGCGTCTTTTCGAGAGAAGGGCTTAAAGCGATGGCTCTGCGTGCAGAGAACTAAAGCGAACACTACTCCGACGGTACCTCTTTATGATCCAGAAATAGACTCTGCCGTGACCGTAGTCGCTGCAAAGGCCGAAGCGAGCGAGGTGCTTGATAAGAATAAAAGCACGTTGTTTGGTGTCCATATCAAGTTTAACAAGGCCTTCAATAGTGAGCCTCTGATCATCAACAAGCTAATCTTTGAAGAGAAGAGACTCGGTATTATACTGAAGGCGAACCCAACCTGCATTCCTGACGTCGGGGCGAAACCGGCAGCATAGCTATTTCTAATAGCTCGATACCTTGTGCGTCCGACAATCGTAAGGCCCGTCCTTCCCGGTGCCTTTGATATTCGCATTGAAGTACCGCCCCATCGATTGAGTTCATCCGATTGCTGGCTTCGCTGAAGCATGGGAAATGATGACGGCAAGTTGCAGTTCGACGCGCGGCGCACTCGATCAAACTGCCGCATCAATTCCCATTCCGCTTTGGGTCAAACTGAGAAGAACTCAGTACGAGCATATGATTTCCGCTTCGCCCTCGAACTCGGACATTGCTCGATTCAGTCGGCACTTCGCTTTTGTGCCGGAAGGCGACGGTAGCTTGCTTCATAAGTTTAGCGAAGCTGTCGGAAGAAATTCTGAATTTCACCGGCAAGCGCAGCCGGCTGCTCCATGGCAGCGAAATGACCGCCCTTTTTCATCTCCGTCCAGCGCTGGATGTTTGTGTACGTTTTTTCGGCGATTGAACGACGCGGCAGGATTATGTCCTTTGGAAACGCAGCATAGCCCGTTGGGACGGTGATCGGATGCTCTGGCGAGATCGGCAAGCCGGAGTGCAGGCGACCATAGTATGGCCAGAACGACGAGCCAATCGCTGCAGTGAACCAGTAGAACGCGATATTCGCGAGCATGCGATCACGGCTTATGGCGCTCTCTGGGAGACCGTCGTTATCAGACCATGAGCGAAATTTTTCTACGATCCATGCGGCTAGACCTGCGGGAGAGTCCGTGAGCCCGAAAGCCAGAGTCTGTGGTTTGGTGCCTTGAATTTGTTGATAACCGGTTTCTTCTTTTAGCCAATGCGCAACTTGTTCATTGTATCGCGCTTCGCCTTCCGAATTCGCCATGGTCTTGTCGCGTGGCGTGAACAGTAAATTAAGGTGGATGCCGCAGACGGACGATGGATATTTTTGTCCAATGAGCGAGGCAGCGGCGGCACCCCAATCGCCGCCTTGTGCAGCGAATTTCCGATGTCCAAGAATCTTGGTCATCAGATCGTGCAAGCAGGCTGCGATGTCCTGAAGAACAAACCGTTTCTGCCCAGGCTTAAAGGAAAGCCCATATCCGGGCAGCGACGGTACGATGACGGTAAAAGCGTCCCTTGGATCGCCCCCAAATCGAGCCGGATCGGTCAGTCGGGGAATAATGTCGAGGAATTCAAAGACTGAGCCCGGCCAACCGTGCATTAGCAGGAGTGGGTATGGGTTCGGGCCAACGCCGGGAACGTGCAGAAAATGCAGATCGATGTCGTGCAATGGCACCTTGAACTGCGGGAATGCATTCAAAGCTGCTTCTTGAGCGCGCCAATCGAAACTGTCCTTCCAGTAGGACACCAGGTCACGAATATAAGCGACGCTGGTGCCGTAGGCCCATGGCTCGCCGGGGGCGGCATCAGGGAAACGGGTGAGACTGAGGCGGGTTTTCAAATCGGCAATGTCCGCGTCGGGAATCCTAAGTACGAATGCCTGGGGTGCCATCTCCAAATGATCCTTGAACTATCGTTTCGCGATACGGATTGAATACTGCCATTACCAAGAGAAGCCCGCCGAACTCGCGTCGGGCATGCCCGCCACGAACAGAATGCGGCAGTGTAGCTGTCTAAACTCGACACCTGGAAGCCGTCAGGGAGCGATCCAATGAAATTTCCTTGGTGATCGCAATGTCCGGTGTGGGGTCAAACTGAGAGGAACTCAGTACGAGCCCATGTTTTCCGCTTCGCCCTCGAACTCGGACATTGCTCGATGCGGTCGGCACTTCGCATGCTCCATAATCAAAGCGGATTGGGCCCGATCTTTCCAACCTCCCCCGGTGGATTTACGCAATCAGCAATCTCAACTTTCACCTTGTGAGCGGGAATGCGAGCGGCGGGGAACGGCGAATTCGTGCCTGACCTCCGGGGTCAAAACCCGAACCAGGGGCGGCGCGACCGCCAATAGAGCTCGGAATCGACGGTTCGAAGCAGAGCGGGGATCAACAACGTCTTGGAGGAGAACCGTGAACCGCCGTGAATTCTTGACCGCCGCTGGCGCTGCTGCCGCCGCAAGGACCCTCAGTGGATTAGCCCAAGGAAAGGAAGCAATCATGACCGACGATAGTTCGTTCTGGCCGAATGGCGCTCGCCTCGCGATCAGCATGTCCCTGATGTACGAAGGCGGCGGCCAGCCCATCTCCGGCGCCCCCGGCGTCATCCCTGAGCCGATCAAGAACGGCCTGCCGGACATGCCGACCAACGGCGTCTTCGAGTACGGCATCTACGAGGGCACACCGCGTCTGCTCAACCTATTCGACAAGCACGATATCAAGGTCACCGCCTTCATGATCGGTCAGGCGGTCGACAAGGATCCGGCGCTCGCCAAGGAGGTTGTGCGCCGTGGACACGAGGCCGCCGCCCACGGCCGCACGTGGTCGGCGAGTTACGATCTGAGCCCGGCCGACGAGCGCCAATTCATCATCGACAACATGCACAGCATCGAGCACGCCACCGGTCAGACGCCGAGGGGGTGGAGCGCGTACTGGGTGCGCAATAGCCCGCACACCCTCGACATACTCAAGGAGCTCGGCTTCACTTACTACCTGGACGAAGCCAGCATGGACCAACCGTTCATCCTGCCGGTCAAGGGCGGCGACTTCGTCACCGTGCCCTACACCTTCCACATGAACGACATCGTGTCCTACCCGTTCGAAGGCTACAACCCGGCCGCCTACGAGCAGGCGCTCAAGGACGAGTTCGATCAGCTTTACGAGGAAGGGGCCACTCGCCGCCGGATGATGGTAATGGCGCTCCATGATCGCATTTCGGGTCACGCCAATCGTGCGCGCGTCCTCGACCGTTTTTTCACCTACGCCAAAAGCAAGCCGGGCGTCTGGTTCGCTCGCAAGGACGAGATCGCGGATTGGGCTTTGAAGACCCGCGACAAGACCCCCTATCTCGATCGCGGTCCCGTGCAGAAGACCGGCCTTTCCGGCCCGTCCGCCTGAAGCGACCTGCAGGCCCAGCTGAACGTTGGAAGCCTCCCTCCAATGTTCAACTGCGTACTTGTTTCGCCTTCAATTGTGCATTCTTGCACAATCGTCGCGCATGCAGTCGGCACTTCGCATCTGTGCCAAAGCCAGGACATCGGCCGATCTCATTCGATCACCTTGTCGCTGCCCCCATGTTGGCCAAACGCAGGTTACCGATGTAACCAGGTAAATCAAAAATGCCACTCATCCGTAACGTGCTCCAATTTATTTTGTTGATCTGCAACCATGGCGGCGGATCAGGAGAAGCAAGATGACTGAGCTGAAGGAGCACGTAATGCCTGACATCATGCCTGACATCGCGATCGATGACGCTACGCCGACCTGCCGAGTCGTTGGCGCGGGGGCGGAAGCCAGCGGAAAGCAGGGACACTTGTATACGCCCGGTATTTCTGCGCAGTCGGTAGGAGCGCGGAGAATCCATTTGCAGATCGTAAGATTCCCGCCGGGCGGACGGGCCAATGCGCATAAGCACGACGGACACGAAACTGCCATCTATGTCCTGAGCGGCGAATCCGGCATGTGGTATGGTGAGAGACTTGAACAACATCTCATCGCACGAGCCGGGGAGTTTCTATACATCTCCGCCAATATGCCTCATCTGCCCTACAATCTGAGCGCTTCGGAGAGCTGCGTCGCCGTCATTGCGCGCACTGACCCCAATGATCAGGAGAGTGTCGTATTGCTCCCGGAACTCGATGGAGTTCACGGCGCTTGAGAGTGCAGCTTGCGGTCGACGCAACGCGCGCGCCGGTATGCACTGCGATTCCGGCAATGTCGTTGCCTACGAGCTCGCATTCACCGGTATGAAGGCCGCACCGTAGTTCAAGATGGAGCGAGCGCGCCGTGTCACGGATGGCGCCGGCACTGCGCACCGCTCTTCACCGCGGACCTTCGCTACGGCCGATCGTGGCCCCCTCAGACCGACCGTCGCCGCCCGTCAGATCCCACCGTAACAGACCTGCTTCATGGCTTCGTGGTCGCGCTTTGGTTCCGGAACGCCGCCTCTCCGGCGTCCGACACCTCGACCCACTTCTTGTCGGGCGCTGCGTCCGCGACGTAGCTGTCGTGCCAGTTCCACCACTTGTAGGTCGGGGTCTGAGGATAGCCCTCGGGCGAGTCCTCCCAGACCTCCTGCCGGCCCAGCGGCGTGATGTCGAGGTAGTTCCAGGTGCTCCCCATCTGCTCGTCGCCGCGGTTGTTGATGAAGTAGGTGCGGAACACGCGCTCGCCGTCGCGGTAGAACACGTTCGTGCCGTGCCACTCGTCCACGCAGAAGTCGGCGTCGAAGCTGTCCGTGAGGGTGAGCCACGGCATCTGCCAGCCCATCCGCGCCTTCAGCCGCGCGATGTCCGCCTGAGGCGCACGCGAGACGAAAACGAGGGTAGTGTCACGGGCGTTCAGGTGGGCGACGTTGGCGACCTGGTCGGCCACCATGGAGCAGCCCCGACAGGCGTGGTCGGGCCAGCCGAACACTCCCGGCTCGAAGAAGGCGCGGTAGACGATCAGCTGACGCCGACCGTCGAACAGGTCGAGCAGGCTGGCCTTGCCCGCAGGACCCTCGAACGCATACGCCGTCTCCACGGCCATCCATGGCATTCGTCGACGCTCGGCGGCCAGGGCGTCGCGGGCGCGGGTCTGGGCTTTTTCCTTCACGAGCAGCTGCTCGCGTGCCGCCTCCCACGCCTGCGACGACACGACCGGTGGTGCGTGCATGGCAGGTTGACTGCCTTTCCGTCCGTTCTCGGCTGATGTAGTCATCGCGTCTGAACCTCCTAGTTTGAGCGAATTCCCGCGCCTTGTGGCTGAAGCGCGATTCCATTCGCGGCTCATCGCTCGTTGCTGGTCGTGAGATAGTTTGGCACCGGAAATCGAACGGTGGGAGTAACAAGTGTGGCGGTATTCAGACGGGGTCGCTGATTGCAGCCGCGGCGCGTGCGCTCGAAGCGGGCGATCCCCTCGGCGGCCTTGAACCGCGTGGCGTTGCGCGACGGTGCTCCTGCGCTCGCGCTTCGAGGGATCGCGATGGTCCGGCACGGCCGCTTTCCGGAACACGATCCGATGAGCGCGAGGTCCGGATTGGGTCCATTGGCGTCGTTTGACCGCCCGCCGATGACTTCCGATCTACCCCGGTGAACCGACATCACAGTCGGTGCGCATGTCAAAAAAAAGCCATGTGCGGAGGTAGCCGAACCTCAGATGGTTGCTATGGTTCTCATCTGCTTTGAGAGATGAGGGAAGCGGTGATCGTTCACCCTCGCGGAGACGCCAGTCGTTTCCTGAAGAACGCCAGGATCTCGTCGCGGGCCGCGATCGTCGGCTGGCCGGCCTCGTCGATCAGATGAGCGGTCACGACACTGTGCGGGGTTATGGCGTTGCGTTCGAAAAACGGCGCAAGATCGGTATTTCCCGCGCTGTCCGGAAGCACGCGGCCGATGAAGCGATCGCCGAGCACCTCAGCATAGGCCTCGAACCGCTGGGCCATGCAGAATTTGTCGCCCTCGAAGCGATAGGCCATTACCGTCAAATCTTCCCGTTCGAGCCGTTCGCGGACGGCCTTCACTTCGTCCGGCGCGATTTCAATGCCGGCCGGATTGTTCAGTGGCAGTGACGGCTGGGAAAGTACCGGCGCCAACACCGACGGTTCGAGCATCATGGTCAGCGCGAAGTTTCCTGTAAAGCACATCCCGATGGCACCGACGCCGGGACCGCCGCACTCCCCGTGCGCAAATCGGGCCAGCGACCGCAGCCACTTTGTCACCGGACTGGATTCGTTCGAGGCCAAGGCGCGAAACTCGGCGCTCACAGAGGCGTGCTGAAAGACCGCGGCACCCTCCTCGGCACCTGGAACGGCGCCATCGCGGCCGAACAGCGACGGCATGTAGACGGTGAAGCCGGCGTCGCGGACCCAGCGCGCAAACCGTGCGACATGCGGGCTGATGCCTGGCATCTCCGTCATTACGATGACCGCGGGTCCCGAGCCTGCCACGTACACGCCCTTGCTGACATCATCGAGGGTAATGTCGCGGCGCGTGAAATCCTCAAGCGGATCGTCGTGCTTCATGGACCGCTTCGGCATCGGCGTAATTTCCTTGTTGGCGACAACGCCGCACGTCTCGAACCCAGAGGTCACTGGATCCGCGGTCCCGTGCACCTGGAATCTGCTTACAAGCAGGTCATGCGCTTTACAAGCAGGTCACGCGTTCGGCGGCGACGTAGCCGAACAGCAAGCCGACGCCGAACAGCAGCACCAGTCCCGCCGCGCCGAATTCCACACCGCGCATGATCAACGCGCCGCTGCCCTCGCGGCCACCGCTCAAGCGCGCGGCGAGGTCCTTCGCGGTGACTGCAATTACTGCAATGATCGCCACCGTGATCGCGGTGCCGAGCCCCATCACGAAGGTCGCGGCGATGCCGGCCCAGAACATGCCCTGCGCCAGCGCGAAAACCAGCACCAGGATCGCGCCCGAACAGGGCCTGATGCCGACGGCGAAGATCGCGCCAAATCCGCGCCGCCAGCCGCCGGGACCGGCGAGTTCGCTTGGATCGGGACCATGGGAGTGGCCGCAATGCTCGTCATGGACGTGGCCGTGCTCGTGTCCATGGCCATCGTGAGCGTGCTCATGATCGTGATGCGCTACATGGGCGTGAGAATGCGAATGGTCGTGGCGGTGATGGTCGTGTCCATGTCCGGCATGATCGTGAGGCGCCGCTGCGGCTAGCGCCATCGCCGGTGCCAGCGGCTTTACCTGCAGCGCGCGAATAAATCCGCCACCCTTGGTCCAGACCAGCCGTGCGCCGAACGCCGCGATCAGCGCATAGCTGACGATCTCGATCACCTTCTCGGCGCCGCACATGGTTTTGGCGGTGGCGTTGAGCAGCCAGGCGCAAATCCCGACAATCACCACCGCAACCAGCGACTGCATCAGCGCGGACGCGAACGACAGCGCGATGCCGCGCCGCGCGGTCTCCTGGTTGGCGACCAGATAGGACGAGATCACCGCCTTGCCATGGCCGGGCCCGGCGGCGTGAAAAATACCGTAGGCGAACGAGATCGCGAGCAGCGTCCAGACCGCGCTGCCGTCAGACTTCGCGGCGCGGATGGTGGCGGACATCTCGCGATAGAATTCCGATTGCTTGGCGAGCAGCCATCCGACGATGCCGCCGACCTGCGGCTCCGCCCCGCTCGGGCGCGGGCCGCCGAACGGGTTCTGCGCCATCACGACGTGCACAAAGCTGTCGAGCGCCAGGATCACCAACGCCGCCGCGACGCCAACCGTCAGGACGCGCGCGAAGCTCGGGCTGAATTCCGGCCTCACGGACAATCCACCGTGATCTTGTTGGCGAACATCGCCCCGTAGTTCGAGTTGTCCCCATCGAGGAAATTCTGCTCGCCGAGCCGTTGCGCAGTGGCGGTGCCGTCATTCGGCCGCTGGAATTTCATCTGGCAGGCGGCGGGAGCTCCGACCAGCTTGATCGGATTTTTGTCCGCGAACTTGAAGTCGATGAAGAACGCCGGATCGAACACCTCCAGCGCAAGTTCCCTGAATTTCACCGGCGTCTTCAGCGGCAAGGTGAAATGCAGCGTCAGCTCGGCATCCTTGTATTCAAGGAAGTAGTCGACCGGCTCCTGGAATTTTTCCTTTTTGCCGTCGGCCTTGGCAAAGGTGAAGAAGCCGAATTCCTTCAGCGATTCGACGTTGGTCTGCGCCAGCGGCGCCAGTTCTTCGCGGCTGTAGACACCCTTGGTCTTGGTCTCGATGCCCTGCAATGCGTAGGTCGAGAACATGTCGTCAAAGGTCCAGGCGTGACGCACGCCGGTGATCGAGCCATCCGGGGCATAAACCAACTCGCTGGTTGCGGTGATCCAGACGTGCGGATGCGCCTGGGCTGGTTTCGCACCGAGCGCAAGGGTGCCGGCAAGCAGCAGCAGAGCCATCAACCGAAGCATCAATGTATTCACGTTAGATTGCCTCTGATGTTTCGAGCAGGCCGCGGCGACGCAGCAGCGCGTCGGGCTCCGGCTCCCGGCCGCGGAACGCGACATAGGCGTCTTCGGGATCGCGCGAGCCGCCTGACGAGTAGATGTCGTCGTGCAGACGTTTGGCGACCACGGGATCGAAGATGTTGCCGGCCTCCTCAAAGGCGCCGAAGGCGTCGGCGTCCATCACCTCGGACCACATGTAGCTGTAATAGCCCGAGGCATAGTGATCGCCAGCAGTGGAAAAGATATGGCCGAACTGCTGCGGCCGGTGCCGCAGCGCGATTTCCTCGGGCATCCCGATTTTCTCCAGCTCCTTGCGTTCGAACGCCCGCACATCCCGGCTGGCCGCGGCCGGCTGGGTATGGAATTCGAGATCGATCAGGGCCGAGGAGACGAATTCCACCGTGGCAAAGCTCTGGTTGAATTTGCGCGCGGCGAGGAAGCGCTGCAACAGATCGTCCGGCAGCGGCTCGCCGGTCTGGTAATGCCGGGCGAATTGCCGCAGCACCTGCGGCTGCTCCTGCCAGTGCTCGTAAAGCTGCGACGGCAGCTCGACGAAATCGGTGAACACAGAGGTGCCGGACAGCGAGGGATAGGTCACGTCCGACAGCATGCCGTGCAGGCCGTGGCCGAATTCGTGGAACAGGGTCCGCGCGTCGTCCGGCGACAGCAGCGACGGCTGGCCCTCGGCGCCTTTGGAGAAATTGCAGACGTTGATGACCAGCGGAGCGACGTCGCCGTCGAGCTTCTGCTGGTTGCGCAGCGAGGTCATCCAGGCGCCGGAGCGCTTCGAGGGCCGCGCGAAGTAGTCGCCATAGAACAGCGCCTTGTGCTTGCCGGCACTGTCCTTCACCTCCCAGACCCGCACGTCCGGATGCCAGACCGGAATGTCCGTGCGCTCCGAGAAGCTGAGGCCGAACAGGCGGGTCGCGCAGTCGAAGGCGGCCTCGATCATGTGGTCGAGCACCAGATAGGGTTTTATGGCGGCGTCGTCGAAATTGGCCCTGACTTGCCGCAGCTTTTCGGCGTAGTAGCGCCAGTCCCACGGCGCCAGCGCGAAATTGCCGCCCTCCTCCGTCACCAGCGCCTGCAGCGCATCGCGATCCGCCAGCGCCTGGGCCCGGGCCGGCTTCCAGACCCGCTCCAGCAGGCCCCGCACCGCCTCAGGTGTCTTGGCCATCGAATCCTCCAGCCGATAGGCGGCGAAGGTGGCAAAACCCAACAGCTTGGCGCTCTCCTCGCGCAGCTCGAGGATTTCGACGATGATCGCGTTATTGTCGTTGTCGTTGCCATTGTCGCCGCGCGCGGTGAAGGCCTTGAATACCTTTTCGCGCAGGTCGCGGCGGGTGGAGCTCTTCAGGAACGGCTCCACGAAGGAGCGCGACAGCGTCATGATCGCCTTTCCCGGCATGCCGCGCTCATCAGCGGCGGCCTTTGCGGATGCGACAAAGCTGTCGGAAAGGCCGTCGCGATCGGCCTCGCCGAGCTCCATGAACCAGTCCTGCTCATCGGCCAGCAGATGGTGACTGAATGCCGTGCCGAGATGCGCCAGCCGCTCGTTGATCTCGGCCATTCGCGCCTTCGCCGCTTCGTCGAGCCCGGCGCCGGCGCGCTGGAAACGGGTATAGGTGCGCTCCAGGAGCCGCATCTGCTCGCCGGTCAGTCCGAGCGTGGCGCGGTTGTTGTGCAGCATCACGATGCGGCCGAACAGCACCGCGTTCATCATGATCGGGTTCCAGTGCCGTGCCATGCGCAACGACACCTCGTTGTCGATCTCGAGCAGCTCCGGATTGGAATGCGCCGACACCAGGTCGTAGAACACAGCCGATACCTTGGAGAGCAGCTTGCCCGAGCGCTCCAGCGCGGTGATGGTGTTGGCGAAGTCCGGCTCGGAGGGATCATGGGTGATGGCGGCGACCTCGGCTGCGTGGTCGGCGAAAGCCTGCTCGAAGGCGGGGAGGAAATGCTCCGGCGCGATCTCCGCGAATGGCGGCGTCTCGAACGGGGTCTGCCACGCCTTCAGCAGCGGGTTTACTGGAGCTTGCGAGGTGACCGCCGTTTCCGGGGTTTCCGACATAACAATTCCCGTTTTGCGTTCTAGGTGAATGGAGAAGCTATAGCACGCGATGGGGCTTTTTTGAGCCCTTTTGCGCTTGATAGCGGGGGCGTTTTCAGAGAGATTGCGCACCCAAACCAGGATCAATCCCCATGAGCTCGCAGCCCTCCCCGACCGCAGCCCGCCAGATCGTCTGGCCCAGCGTCATCACGGTCATCAGCGCGGCGATTTTGATCGGCGCCGAAGTGTTCGGCGCGGCATTCGCCGGCGGCTGGGCGCTCGCGATCCTGTTCGGCCTCGAGGACACCGCCGCGCACATCCTGCAGGCGGTGCTGTTCGCGGCCGGTGTGTTCGTCATGACGACGTTCATCCGTGCCGCGCAGCGAGTCGAGCCGTTTACGCGACGCGCGTAAGGCGGGCTTAAGCAACAAAGCCGCTCGCGGCTTGCTTCGAACGTTCACGCTTCCTTAAAGATGCTTAACGGCTGTTCACATTAAAGCCTGCTCGCAAGGCCGCTTGCAGCGCGCTTGCGTGCGCTGAGCGCTGCGCTTGCGACCGCGCGTAGGCAAATTTGTCGCGAGTCTAAAAAAAATCTTGCGAAGCCGAGTCAAAACCCTTATTTCCGTTCTTGCCCAATTTCGCACGTGCCTGTGGTCGTGTGTCAGTCGGTAGGTATCCGGACAAGAGGCCGGACAGCCGCCAAGGGATGAAGAACCGAGGGTCGCTTAAGTCTTCCAGGCTTAAGGGGCCAGCACCTCTCTCAAGAGATGCCGTTGAAGGTCTCTTCGCTCCTTGCAACCGTGACTGGCAGCCGGAGGCGAACCGGCGCACCTCGTTCTCAACGGGGGACGCGACTTAAAGCAACGACGGATCGGGCTTTTTTGGTCTCTGCCGGCTTTCCACCAGCCGGCGCGAATACCGAAGAGGCTTGTCCTTCATTGCCAGGTGTGCGGGCGGGATCCTTCCCAACCAATCCACGGCAGCACAATTCGGTTTGAGTCTTTTGGCTTCATTGCGCCTCCATCGCGCGATGTGGCCGAAGCGCTCGTATCCGAGATCATTTTTGAACGTGTCCCGTCGCTGGGCCGTTTGGGGGAGTGCTATGACCGAACGTATTCAGGAATTCCTGCGCAACCGTCGTAACGAGGGCCAGGACGTCGAGCCGTGCCTTGTCGTCGACCTCGAAGTCGTGCGCGACAACTATCAGACCTTCTCGAAGGCGCTGCCGGACAGCCGCGTTTTCTACGCCGTGAAGGCCAACCCGGCGCCGGAAGTGCTGTCGCTGCTGGCCTCGATGGGCTCGTGCTTCGACTGCGCCTCGGTCGCCGAAATCGAGATGACGCTGGCTGCCGGTGCGCCGGCGGAGCGGGTTTCCTATGGCAATACGATCAAGAAGGAGCGTGACATCGCGCGCGCCTTCGCGCTCGGCATTCGCCTGTTCGCCGTCGATTGCACCGCAGAGGTCGAGAAGATCGCCCGCGCCGCCCCCGGCGCCAAGGTGTTCTGCCGCATCCTCTATGACTGCGCGGGCGCCGAATGGCCGCTGTCGCGCAAGTTCGGCTGCGATCCGGAGATGGCGGTCGAGGTGCTCGATCTCGCCAAGCGCCTCGGCCTCGAGTCCTATGGCATCTCGTTCCATGTCGGCTCGCAGCAGCGCAAGGTGAAGGCGTGGGACCGCGCGCTGGCGATGGCCTCGACGGTGTTCCGTGACTGCGCCGAGCGCGGCATCAACCTGTCCATGGTCAACATGGGCGGCGGATTCCCGACCAAGTACCTCAAGGACGTGCCGCCGGTCGTGCAGTACGGCCGGTCGATCTTCCGCGCGCTGCGCAAGCATTTCGGCAACCAGATCCCGGAGACCATCATCGAACCGGGCCGCGGCATGGTCGGCAATGCCGGCATCATCGAGACCGAGGTCGTTCTGATCTCCAAGAAGAGCGACGAGGACGAAGTGCGCTGGGTGTATCTCGACATCGGCAAGTTCGGCGGTCTCGCCGAGACCATGGGCGAGTCGATCCGCTACGCCATCCGCACCCCTCATGACGGCGCGGAAATGACGCCGTGCGTGCTCGCAGGTCCGACCTGCGATTCCGCCGACGTGATGTACGAGAAGATGCCGTACCCGCTTCCGGTGACGCTTGAGATCGGCGACAAGGTGCTGATCGAGGGCACCGGCGCCTATACGTCGACTTACTCGTCGGTGGCCTTCAACGGCTTCCCGCCGCTGCGGACCTACCACATCTGAGGTCGCCTCTCTGAGGCACGAGTACTCGGGAGCCGGTTCGCCGGCTCCCTCCCCTCACAGCAGATTTCCACCAACGCTCCCCTGGCCTCGCTGCCGGGGACGCTAGGATCGACGCGCCATGACTGTTTTGCCGAAGGCTCCGCCTGCATACCCCGCCGCTCCGTTTACGATCCGCAACGAGCGTGCCGCGGACGTCGCTGCGCGTGAAGCGCTGCTCGATACCTGTTTTGGCGCAAACCGTAACCTGCGCACCTGCCAACGGCTGCGCAACGGACAGGCGCCCGCCGATGGCCTCGCGTTTTCGGCCGTGCGCCAAGGCCGCATGGTCGGAACGTTGCGGTTCTGGCAGGTGAGCGCCGGCCGCGTGCCGGCGCTGGTGCTCGGCCCCCTCGCCGTCGATCCGTGCTGCCGCAAGCTCGGCATAGGACGGGCGCTGATGAAGCACGCGCTGGCGGCGGCCGCGGCGCACGGGCATGGCGCGGTGATCCTGCTCGGCGATGCGCCTTATTACGCCCGCTTCGGCTTCTCGAGGCGAAAGACCGGCGAATTGTCATTGCCCGGACCGTTCGAGCGCGATCGCCTGCTCGGCCTCGAGCTGCGCGAGGGTGCCCTCGACGGCGCCCGGGGAATGATCGTGCCGACCGGCAGGGCGGCCGCGCAAAGCAGGCCGCGGCTCGCGGCAAAGCTGCGGAAACTGGTGCCTCACGCGGCCTGATTTGCCAGAGCGCGATCAGCAAAAGCGGAATCCGGTTTTGCGTCCGATCGCGCTCTAGATTATTAAACCGGCGCATGATCCGCCGAACCGCTCACACTTCGGCGAATCATGCGCTGGAGACACGGCAATGGCGTGGCCTTCAACACGGTCACACGACGTTCCGCCCCGAGGTACACATATGTCCCGCCGCCTGATTTCCACCGGCTCGCCTTTTGAGAAGACGGCAGGCTACAGCCGCGCCGTCATCGATGGCGATTTCGCCTTCGTTTCCGGAACCACCGGCTACGACTACACCACCATGACCATGCCGGCGGATGTCACGAACCAGACACGAAACTGCTTCAAGACCATCGAATCCGCACTCAAGGACGGCGGCTTCGCGATGGCCGATATCGTCCGCGCAACCTATTACATCACCGAAGCCAAGGACGCGGACGCCCTGTTCGCCGTCTGCGGTGAAAAGCTTGGCGATATCAGGCCGGCCGCAACCCTGCTCGTCGTCGCGGGCCTCTACAAGCCCGAGATGAAGGTCGAGATCGAAGTGACCGCGAAGCGGCGCACCGCCTGACCGATTCCGTCCTTCCCAGCGCTTCCCTACTCCGGAGAACAGTTCATGAGCCCGCCCGATCGGCAAATCCACGCGAAAATTTCCGGCCCTATTGTCATGATCGGCTTCGGCTCGATCGGCAAAGGCACATTGCCGCTGATCGAGCGGCATTTCGACTACGACAAGTCGCGCTTCGTCATCATCGATCCGCACGAGGATGGCGAAATCGCCCGGCAGCACGGCGTGCGCTTCATCAAAGAGGCCATTACCCGGGACAATTATCGCGAGCTGCTGGTGCCGCTGTTGACCGCCGGAGGCGGCCAGGGATTTTGCGTCAATCTGTCGGTCGACACCTCTTCGGTCGACCTCATGACCATGTGCCGCGAGGTCGGCGCGCTCTACATCGACACCGTGATCGAGCCGTGGCTTGGCTTTTACTTCGACAAGAATATCGGCCCCGAAAAACGCTCGAACTACGCGTTGCGCGAAACGCTGCTTGCGGCAAAGCGCAAGAATCCGGGCGGCCCGACCGCGGTCTCCACCTGTGGCGCCAATCCCGGCATGGTGTCCTGGTTCGTCAAGCAGGCGCTGCTCGACATCGCCCGCGACACCAATACACCATTCAATGAACCGAAGAGCCGCGAAGACTGGGGTCAGCTCGCCCACAAGCTCGGCGTCAAGGGCATTCACATCGCCGAGCGCGACACCCAGCGCGCGAAGAAACCGAAGCCGATCAACGTATTCGTCAACACCTGGTCGGTTGAAGGCTTCGTGTCCGAAGGCATGCAGCCGGCCGAACTCGGTTGGGGCACCCACGAAAACTGGATGCCGGACATTGGCCGCACCCACGACTACGGCTGCGGCGCGGCGATCTATCTGCTGCAGGCTGGTGCCAACACACGCGTGCGCTCGTGGTGTCCGACGCCGGGCGCGCAATATGGCTTCCTCGTTACCCACAATGAGTCGATCTCGATCGCCGACTATTTCACGGTGCGCGATGGCCAGAGGGTGATGTATCGCCCGACCTGCCATTACGCCTATCATCCAACAAACGACGCGGTGCTGTCGGTGCACGAAATGTTCGGCGCCGCCGGCAAAATGCAGCCGTCGTGGCGAATCCTCACCGAGAACGAGATCGAGGACGGCATCGACGAGCTCGGCGTGCTGCTCTATGGCCACGGCAAGAACGCCTACTGGTACGGTTCGCACCTCTCGATCGAGGAAACAAGGCAGCTCGCGCCCTACCAGAACGCCACCGGCATGCAGGTATCGTCGGCGGTTCTCGCCGGCATGGTGTGGGCGCTGGAAAATCCGACCGCCGGAATCGTCGAGGCGGACGAGATGGATTTCCGCCGCTGCCTCGAAATCCAGACGCCGTATCTCGGTCCGGTGAAGGGAATTTACACCGACTGGACACCGCTCAGCGATCGTCCCGGGCTGTTCCCGGAAGATATCGACGCCAGCGATCCCTGGCAGTTCAGGAACGTGCTGGTGCGGTGAGGCAGCTACACGTCATCCGGGCTGCGCCAGCGCGAAGCCGCCCGATTGGTCAAGCGAGCCCTGTTCGGATGGTTAGCCAAAAGTCGCTGAGCGAGATTCGGGCGCGCGTGAGCGCGCCCGAAATGATGGTGTTCATTTCTTCATATAATCGAACGCGACCGTCCCCAACCCGAGTGTCAGGTCGGCCTTGAAATGCAGGGCGGAGACGACCTCGCGCACTGGCAGTCGCGCCACATCCGCAAGCGCGTGCGGGAACAGGCCGAGCGCCGAGGGGCCGGTCCAGGCCTCTTTCAAGATGATGTCCTCGAGATTGAAGCGAACCAACTCGCAGATTCGTGGGCTGCCATCGACATGCGGAATGATCTTCAGGATGAAATTCGGCGCCTTCATGCTCTTCAGCACGGTGTCATGATCGACGGGACGGTGCTTGTAACCCATGGTTCCGCTGACGCAGAGCACCGAACCGTAATGCAGCGATCCCACCAGCACGTCGCTCTCGACTTCGATCTTCGGCGAAGCCCGCTTTTTGGGAAATCCCCACAATTCGCGGCCGCCCGCGATCGGCGCATCATCGTCGAGATACATTGCGTGGGTATAGGCACCGTCCTCGCCGTTGAGGCGGACCGGGATCACCTGTCCGGTTTCGGTGTAATCGCCGAAGCCGGTTGAGTCAGGCATCCGGATGAATTCGTATTTCACAACGGGCTCGGTGACTTCGAGCGGCTCCGGGACCACAGCGGCGAGCGCTTCCGGATCGGTGCGATAGGTGATGACGAAATATTCCCGGTTGAAAAAACGATAAGGTCCCGGCGGGAAAGACGGGCTGGTGAGCGGCATCGAATAGGCGGTTCGCCGGACATCGTCGATCTTCATCTTCAGCCTCATGCGTCATCTGCGCTGCCGCGAGTTTCGAGGGCATTATGCGGCAGCCGGTGGCAACAATCGAGGCTGTAAAATCGGCAGCATGGATCACCTTGTCGTAGGCCCGCCGTCATTCCGGGGCGATGCTAACGGGTCCAGCCTCTGGTCGGCTCGATGACAGGCTCCGCATCGAACCCGGAATCTCGCGCCTCATCTCGGGATTCCGTGTTCATCGCTGCGCGATGCCCCGGAATGACGATGCTACCTTTCCTTGATCGGCGAACCAGTCTTTTCAGCCGGAGCGGACGGCAGCACAGGCGTCGCGCCCGCCTTCTGCGCGTCCGTATCGGGACGGGCAGGCTCAGGCGCCGGCGTCGTCGGGCGCTCGCCGCCGGGCTTCGACTCGGCGGGTGGGGAATTCTGCGGCGTGGGGCTGGGGGACGCTTGCAGCGGCGGCGTCGCCTGCGCCATCTGCGGATGGGCGGTCGTGAGCTGGATCAGCGCAAGCCCGGATACAGTCAACCCAACCACGATCAAGGCGGCCGCGATGAGGATATCCTCCCTGTAAACGCGTTTTCTTTTCTCCGGGGACATCTTGTTCACCGCGCAATCATTTCGCGGCGTCAACGGCCAGAGGCCCGTATTGTTCCCGCCGGGAACAATGATCGCCGGCTAAAGCTCCAGCAGGCCTGCGTCGCCGTCCTCGGCGGCGAACGCCAGCAGCGTGCCTTTGCCGTTCCAGGCCAACGCCGAAACCGGCGCGGTGCCGTTCCGACGCACCAGAATTTCCGCGCCATCGTCGATCCGCATCATCAGGATAGTGCCGTCGCTGTAGCCCGCGGCGAGGATATCATGCTTCGGATGGCAGGCGACCACGGCAACGCGCGCCTGCAGCGGCGCCAGCATTGCAGGCTCCTTGCCCATCGGGCCGTCCTTGCTGCCGAACGGCCACATGATGACGGTATCGGCGCCCGAGGTCGCCAGGGCCTTGCCGCCGACGCTCCACGACATCGAGCGGACGCGTCCGGGATAACCGGTCATACGCATGTGGCGGTTGTCCGCCAACCGCCAGCCATGCAGCGCCGGCTCATGCATCGTGCTGACCAGAAACTTGTTGTCCGGGCTGAACGCGACGCCGAGATGCGAGCCGGCCCACCCCAGAAACTCTGGCTGGGCTGCCATGTTGGGAAACCACAAGGTCACGCCGTTATAATGCGCGACTGCGAGCCGCAAGCCCTTCGGCGCGAACGCCAGCCCGCCGACGGTCGAGGGCACATCTAGGGATTTTTCCTCACGCTTGCCACTGCGGACAAAGGCGGTCTTCCCCGCCGACCACGCCACCGCGCCATCGGGATGAAGGGCGACATTGTCGATCCAGCGCCGTTTTGCGTCGGTCGCGATGAGCGCGACCTCGCCGCTTGCGCTGAACGCAACCAGCTTGCCGTCATCGCCGCCCATGACGATGCGTCCGCCGTCGGATGCCGCGCACATGATGCCGCCACCGTGGACGGCGACCGGCGAAACCTCAGCCTCCCCGCCCACCACAAAGACGTTTTCCTCGGCGCCGACGAAGGCTGCGCTGTCGCCGAGAAAATGCACCGACGTCACGGGCATGCCGATCTTGACCGGGCGCACGCGGTCGATAACGGAAGCGATGGAGGCCGAATTGTCGCCGGGATCGAACTCTTTCATCACGTGGTAATGCAGCTCTCGAAGCCGTCGCGGATGGTCTGCTCGGGCAATTCGCGGCCGATGAAGACGAGGCGGCTCTCGCGCGGTTCGCCTTCCTTCCAGGCCCGCTGGTGATCGCCCTCGAGCATCATGTGGACGCCCTGGAAGACATAGCGGTCGTCATCGTCGCTGAAGGCAAGAATACCCTTCGAGCGCAAGATCTTCTGGCCTTCGCTGGCGACCAGGTTTTGCAGCCAGGGCATGAATTTGGTGGGATCGAGCGGCTTATCCGATCGCAGCGACAGCGATTGCATCTCCTCGTCGTGATAGTGCTTCGGGCCGCCATGGCTGTGGCCGTGATCGTTGTGGTGATGATGGCCATCGTGGTGATCGTGATGATCGTGGTCGTCGCCGCCGTCCAGGAATTCCGGTTCGATTTCGAGGATCCGATCGAGATCGAATGCGCCGCGCTCCAGCACGTCGGACAACGCGACCTGACAACGCTCGGTGCGATGCAGCTTGGCATAGGGATTGATGCCGCGAATCCGGGCCTCGACTTCGGCGAGTTCCGCCTTGGTGACGAGGTCGGTCTTGTTGAGCACGATGACGTCGGCGAACGCGATCTGGTTCTTGGCTTCTGGCGCGTCCTTCAAGCGATCGTTCAGCCATTTGGCGTCGGCGACCGTCACCACGGCGTCGAGCCGCGCATTCTTCTGAACGTCCTCGTCGACGAAGAAGGTCTGCGCCACCGGCGCCGGATCGGCGAGGCCGGTGGTCTCGACGATGATGGCGTCGAATTTGCCCCTGCGCTTCATCAAGCCATCAAGGATCCGCACGAGATCGCCGCGCACGGTGCAGCAGATGCAGCCATTGTTCATTTCGAAGACTTCTTCGTCGGCGCCGATGATCAGATCGTTGTCGATGCCGATCTCGCCAAATTCATTGACGATGACGGCGTATTTCTTGCCGTGATTTTCCGACAGAATGCGATTGAGAAGCGTGGTCTTGCCGGCGCCGAGATAGCCGGTCAGCACGGTCACGGGAATTTTTTGGGACGTCAATTCTGGCATAATAACTCCGGAGCGGTATTCGCGGCGCACGGCAGCAGGGAGGCCCCTGCCCTAGTTCGAAAGCGCGCTCGTCAGGGCCTTTATATTGTGCCTGACCATATCAATGTAAGTGGGGGCATCGCCCTTTTCGCCGGTCAGGCTGTCGGAATACAGCGTTCCGCCGATCCTGGCGCCGGTCTCGGCCGAGATCCGGCGCATCAGCCGCGGATCGCTGATGTTTTCAAGAAAGACCGCCGGGACTTTCGAGGCTTTTATCTGCGTGATGATCCCTGCGATGTCGCGGGCGCTGGCCTCGGATTCGGTGGAAACGCCTAACGGCGCGATGAATGCGATGCCATAGGCGGCGGCAAAATAGCCGAAGGAACCATGGCTCGAGATCACCTTGCGCCGCGCTTGCGGAATTTGCGCGATGGCCTCGCGCACCTCGCGATCGAGCGCATCGAGTTTTGCCAGATACGCATCTGCATTGGCACGATAGATCGCGGCTCCCGTTGGGTCGGCGGCAACAAGCGCGTCGCGGATATTGGCGACATATGTCCTGGCGTTGGCGACCGATTGCCAGGCATGCGGATCGGCATCGCCGCCGACCTTATGCGGCGCGATGCCTTTGGTCGCCGTCACGATGGCGGCCTTGCCGCCTGAGGATTGCACCAGCCGCGGCAGCCAGCCCTCCAGACCGAGGCCGTTGATGACGACGAGCTTCGCGCCCGCGATCTTCTTCGCATCCACCGGCGCCGGGGTATAGACGTGCACGTCGCCATCGGGCCCCACCAACGACGTCACGCTGACCCGCTCGCCCCCGACATTTTTTGCGAAATCGCCGAGGATCGAAAAGCTGGCGACGGCGTTCAGCCGATCCTGCGCGCGCAGCGGCGCAGCCGCCGCCATGAGGATCAGACAGATCAGCCACAGTTGAAAACGCCGCATCGTGTTCGCCCTTATGCTTCGAGATGGCGCCCGGGAAATATCTGCCTGAACAGGCCACTGACGCTGCCGAACACCACAGAGCCAACATACAGCACCGCCGCCACCAGAATGATCGCGGGCCCCGACGGCAGCCCGGTTTGAAACGACAGCACTAGTCCGGCGTAGCCCGAAACAATCGCGCTCGCGACCGCGATGCAGATCATGCCGGTGATATCGCGTGACCAGAACCGCGCGATGCCCGCGGGCAGGATCATCAACCCGACCGCCAGCAAGGTGCCGAGCGCGTGAAAGCCATTGACCAGGTTGATGACGACCAGCGCCAGAAACGCCAGGTGCGCCGGCGCACCGGCACGGCTCACCGTACGCAGGAATACCGGATCGACGCTTTCGATCACCAGCGGGCGATAGATCACCGCCAGCACGATCATCGTAATGGTGGCGTTGAAGGCGATGACCAGCAGGGTCTGGTCGTCCATCGCCAGGATGTTGCCGAACAACACGTGCAGGAGATCGATATTGGTGCCCTTGATCGAGACGATGGTGACACCGAGCGCCAGCGACACCAGATAGAAGGTGGCCAGAGAGGCGTCTTCTTTCAGTTCGGTGGTGCGCGACACGACGCCCGCGAGGATCGCGACCGTAAAGCCCGCGATCAATCCACCCGTCGTCATCGCGAACAGATTGAGGCCAGATAGTAGGAAGCCGATTGCCGCCCCGGGCAGGATCGCATGCGCCATCGCATCGCCGACCAGGCTCATTCGCCGCAGCATCAGAAACACGCCGATCGGCGCGCCGCCCAGCGCCAGCGCGATCACCGCCGCAAGCGCCCGGCGCATGAATTCGAATTCGGTGAAAGGCGCTACCAGCGCGTCATAGATCATCACGGTCAGGCGGCCCGCGAAGGCATATCGCCCACCGCACAGGCGGCGGCGCTGTCGTCGAACGCTTCGCACATCCGCCGCGCTTCCAGAAGGTTGTCCGCGCTCAACACGTCGGCGGTTGCGCCCCAGGCGACCTTCCCCCGCGCCAGCAGCAAGGTTTCGGGGAAGTTGGCGCGGACCAGATCCATGTCGTGCAGCGCCGCCAGCACGGTGCGCTTCTCGGCGTGCCAGTGCCGCACCAGCGCCAGCAGATCGGCCGAGGTCCTGGTGTCGATGGCGTTGAAGGGTTCGTCCAGCACGATCAGGCGCGCGTCCTGCAACAGCACCCGCGCAAACAGCATCCGCTGCATCTGCCCGCCCGACAGCGTACCGATGGTGCGGTTCTCAAAGCCGTTGAGGCCGACGGCCGCGAGCGCCTGCGCAATCTTCTCTCGCTCCACCTTGCCCATGCCGCCGAAAAACCCGGTCGAGCGCCAGAGCCCGGTGCCGACCAAATCGAACACCGAGATCGGAAAGCTGCGGTCGATATCGGTCGTCTGCGGTAGATAGGCGATATCCCGGATATTGAGACCGCCTGTTATGATCGACCCCGCAAGGGGTTTGAGAATGCCGACGATACCGCGAAACAGCGTTGATTTGCCGGCGCCGTTGGGCCCGACGATTGCGAGCAGCGCGCCGGGGGCGACTTCGCCGGAGAGGTGGTGCACCGCCGGGTGCCGGTCGTAGCCCAGCGTGACGTCACGGAATTGCAATTGCGCAGCCATGCTCACCTCATTGCCAGGAGCACGAAAACCCACAGGCCGGCGCTGACGGCAAGCGCAGCAGCCAGCCGTGAGATGACAGGCATGCGCAGGATCGACCAGGGTGCGGCTTGCGGCGGATGCGGCGAAGCCGGCCCGTGACTGTGGACGTGCCCGTGTCCGTGGCTGTGGGGCTGGGAGGGAACCATCCGAGAATGTTATATTATAACATAATCCGTGTCCACCGAGGCCGCTATGGCCTCCCCCCAATTACCATCACAATCGCGGCTGGCAGAACCGGTCCCGCAGCACCAGCCGCTGAAAAGCCGCTGGAAGGTGAGCAGCGCCCCTGGGGCGGCCCGCCGCCGGCCCGATGGAGGCCAGCCAAATGGAAGAGTGACGAGACCATGCGGGTCTCAAGGATGCGGGTCTCATGGATGCGGGGATTGCTCACGTCAGATAGCGAACCAGCGCAATACCGGCGAACAAGCCCAAGATCGAAAACGCCACCGAACCCAGCACGTAGAACAGTGCAAGCCCGATCGCGCCGCGCTCATACAATAGCACTGCATCGAGCGAGAACGCCGAGAACGTGGTGTAGCCACCGAGCACGCCGGTCATCAAAAACAGACGCCAGGGCTGCGACGCTTCACCCTTGAACGCGAGATAGCCCGCGATCAGGCCCATGATCGTCGAGCCGGTGATGTTGATGAGGAAGGTGCTGTAGGGAAACGCGGTGCCGATATAGCGTGCGCATACAAGGTTGACGATGTGGCGCAGCGACGAACCAAGACCGCCGCCGATAAAGACCAGGACATAGCTCATCCAGCTTTTTCCCACGCCGCGCGGACCAAGCCCACCGGCTAAAGCATTTTCCCCTGCGGTGGCCTCATCCTTCGAGACGACGCGGAGTTTATCATCGGGCCGCGCGGAGCCTGTCATCGGGCGCGCGCATTCGCGCGACCCGTTGGCGCGGACCCGTTGGCGCCTCCCCAGGATGAGGTTCTAAACCCTCACCGCGGCAACGCCGCACGTCTCGAACGGCGAGGCCATTGGATCCGCGATCGAGTCCACCTGCAGTTTGCTCCAATCACGGGTTGTGCCGGAAGCCCGCGGCCGCCGCAAGGATCAGGACAAGGATCAGGACAAGATCAGGAAATGTCAAAACAAACGAAGGGGCGGCAGCTCAATGCCACCGCCCCGGGATAGTGCCTGATATTTATCAGGCCTTTGAGAACAGCTGGTCGACATACTCCCAGTTGATCAGATGATCGACAAACGCCTTCAGGTAATCCGGACGGCGATTGCGGTAGTCGATGTAATAGGAGTGCTCCCAGACGTCGACGCCAAGGATCGGCGTCGCGCCATGCACCAGCGGGCTTTCGCCGTTGGGCGTCTTGGAGATTTCAAGCTTGCCGTTCTTGACCGACAACCACGCCCAGCCCGAACCGAACTGGCCGACACCGGCGGCGGCGAAATCGGTCTTGAATTTCTCCAGCCCGCCGAGGTCCTCGGTGATCTTCTTTTCCAGACGGCCGGGCAACTTGGTGCCGCCGCCATTGGGCTTCATCCAGTTCCAGAAATGCAGGTGGTTGTAGTGCTGCCCGGCGTTGTTGAACAGCGGCGCATTCTTGCCGAACGAGCCTTTGACGATCTCCTCGAGAGATTTGCCCTCGAATTCAGTGCCCTTCAGCAGATTGTTGCCGTTGGTCACATAGGCCTGATGATGCTTGTCGTGATGGTATTCCAGCGTTTCCTTCGACATATGGGGAGCAAGCGCGTCATAGGCGTAAGGAAGGTTGGGAAGCGTGAAGGTCATGGGGTGATGTCCGCAATGATGGGAGACGTAGCTTAACGGGAACTCTTATAGAAGGTTCCACCGGTCTTAAACACCGCAATCTGGGAAACGCGGGGCGGGAGTGCCCGGCACGTTGCCACAGAACTCATGGCGGGCGGCCCCTCAATCGCAAATCTGCCCTGCGGTCGAAGAATTGTGCGGAGCCCCCGAAAAGTTGCCTGTCTCGATCGCGGAATCGGTGACTCCCCCTGCGTGCAGCGCGTATGAGGGGAGCACGCGGCGCGCCGGAGGTTGAGGGTGGAATGAGCATCGAGATCGACGTTTTGAACGGAGACGCATCGTGGCCATTGGCAGAGCCGCTGTTCAAGGCGGTCTGGCCGTCCGATGTGGTCGAAAAGCAGCCCTGGGGACATATCAAATGGGCCAATGCCGACCTGCGCGTGCTGATTGAGGCGCCGTCCGGCGGTCTCGCCTGTCATGTCGGAATTTACTTCCGGACGGTAACCTGGAACGGCCGCAAGGTTGATATCGGCGGCATCGGGGGTGTTTCGACCCGCGAGGACTGCCGGCGCCATGGCTATGCCAGCATCGCGCTCAACGCGGCGATCCAGACCATGCGCGACCACGAAGCCGTTCGATTCGCACTGCTGTTCTGCGAACCCCACAATTTCGCATTTTATCGATCGCGCGGCTGGCATCCATTCGCCGGTGAAATCTACGCCGAGCAACCCGAGGGACGAATTCGCTTCGAGGCGATGGCGCCGTTTATCTTCGATTTCAGCCGCGCCCCACGGGAGGGCGTCATCGACCTATGCGGCCTGCCTTGGTAACCATGCGCGCCCCGGGGTGGCGTTAGCCGGCCGGCCTATAATATGTTACTCATAATCTATTGCTGGCGCCCGAGGCGTGAGCTAGCTGGTGACGCATGACGATTGACGCTCCGCTCAATGCAGTCCCGGCCGGCGCTCCCGCAAACAGCCTGTTGACGTCGCCGATCCTGCCGACGCTGCTGAGGCTCGCTTTTCCCAATACAATCGCGATGGTCGGCACTACCCTGGTTGCGGTGGCCGAGACGTCCTATATCGGCCGGCTCGGAATCGAGCCATTGGCTGGCATCGCGCTGGCTTTTCCCTTTGTCATGCTCACGCAGATGATGTCGGCGGGCGCGATGGGCGGTGGCGTCTCCTCCGCCATCAGCCGCGCGCTCGGCGCGGGAAAGCGCGATCGCGCGGCAATACTTGCGCTGCACGCGGCGATCATCGGCGTCTGCGGAGGACTTTTCTTCACCGTGATGATGCTGCTGTTCGGCCGGCAGTTGTTCTCGCTATTGGGCGGGCGCGGCCGCGTCCTCGAAGAAGCCTGCAACTATTCGCAGGTGCTGTTTTCCGGCGCCGTCGCGATCTGGCTGGTCAATACGCTGGCATCGGTGCTGCGCGGCACCGGCGACATGCGACTGCCGTCGGCAACTCTTATCGGTGTAGCACTGATCCAGATCGTCGTTGGCGGCGCGCTGGGTCTTGGCCTTGCTGGTCTACCGCAATTCGGAATGCGCGGCGTCGCCGCCGGGCAGCTCACGGCGTTCTCGCTCGGCGCGATATTTCTGTCGTGGTATCTCATCAGCGGCCGCAGCCGGCTGCCGCTGGACTTCTCCGCGTTCACGTTTCAACGCGGCATGTTCACCGATATTCTCAGGGTCGGCGCGATCTCCTGCCTGTCGCCGCTGCAGAGCGTGCTGACGATCCTGATCTTCACCAAGATCCTGGCCGGCTTCGGCACCGAAACGCTGGCCGGTTACGGCATCGGTTCGCGGCTTGAATTCCTGTTAATTCCGATTGCGTTTGCATTCGGCGTCGCCTCGGTGCCGATGGTCGGCATGGCCATCGGTGCCGGCCTCGTGACGCGTGCGCGCCGGATAGCGTGGACCGCAGGCGGCGCTGCCGGCTTGAGCGTCGGCCTGATTGGGCTGATCGTGGCGGTCGAACCGGCGCTCTGGGTCTCGCTGTTCACCCGCGATCCCGGCGTCACGGCCGCGGCGAATTCCTACTTCGCATGGGCCGGTCCGGCCTTCGGCTTTTTCGGCATGGGTGTTTGCCTTTATTTTGCTTCGCAGGGTGCCGCGAAGGTCGGCGGGCCGGTGCTGGCAAGCACCGCCAGATTATTGTTGGTCGGGATCGGCGGCTGGTGGCTGGCGTCAATCGATGCCCCGTCCTGGACGTTGTTCGCTCTCGTCGGCGGGGCCATGATTGTGTTCGGCCTGAGCACGGCCGCATCCATTCGACTGACGCCGTGGGGCAAATGATCGGTGGATGCCCGGGGGCTGTGTCGGCGCGCTGTGCGGCGGCGAAACCCGGACACGATCGGCGCGCTGAGCGTCTACTGAAAGACGCGCGGTGTTTTCCTCGTCCCGAGGAACGGCGTCTTCGCCGCGTCTCGAAGAATGGGGGCGCATCGGCTCACGGTTCGAGACGGCGCGCCGGACAGCGCAAGAGCGCTGCCAGGAGAGCGCCTCTCGCCTTGAGGAGTGAGTGGATTCAGGCCGGTCTCGCCTTCAACGCCGTGGCCGCCGAGGCATAGCCGCCCCGCGCGCCGTCGATGAAATGCACATGATCGCTGCGCAGCGCCGAAGGCGTAAAGCAGGTCATCATCGCCGCATCCTGGCGATGCAGGCCATATCGCGCAACGCCTGCGGAGCCAGCTTTGACGAGGCGCTGCGTCAACGCGCTCTCCAGTTCCGGCGTGCAATCGAGGATCATGCGCAATCCGTCGTCGTATTTGCGGAAATCGGAATTCTCCACCACCTGCTGCACATAGGTTTTCGGCACGAAGCCGCCCACGCTGATGCCGAGGCGCATGATCAGATAGGCAAATAGCGTATTGGCAAGCACGAACGCGCGCCGCCTGAACAATGAGCCGCCGCGCGCGGCCCGCGCCTCGAATTCGACACCGGCCGGCGGCCATCGAAGCGGCGGACCGCCCTGCGGCACCGGCCGCCCCGCATCCGGAGTACGCTCGGCCAGCGCGACGATTTCTTCGATCAGCTTGCGAAACGCCAACGGATCGGCACCGCGCGACGGTACCACCAGCACCGACAGGATAAGACCGCGCACCGAGGGGATTTCCTCGAACCGGCACGAAAGCCCCGAAAGATCGGGCTGCGTGCCGGACGGCGCAAGCGGCACCACGAATTCCCCGCGCTTCATCGCCGCTTCGGCCCAGCCGAGACCGCCGCCGGAAAACATCGCATAGGACAGATTTGGCGACGGGCCGAACCGGGCGACGCGGACGTCCAGGCTCTGCGCCCGAACGGCTGCGACGGGCACCAGCGCAACCCGCATCATCAGGTTGAGGTCGTCCTTGACCCAGGTTGCGGTTGCCGCCAGCGCAGCGCGGGCGGGCTCCAGGTCGTCGGGCGATACTGCAAAGCTTGCGCCGTCACCCCCGAACACGAACGGAAACTCGCGGCCCTCAAGCGCATTGGTGACCGCCGCGATCACGGCGGCGCCGGCCATGTTGACCGCCTTGTAGCGCGCCTCCGCGATTGCCTTGGTCGATTCCACGATATCGGCGACGCCGATGGTCCAGTCATCCGGCAGCGGCGAATACAGCGCTGGGTCCATCAGCCTGCCGAAGCCGCGAAAGACCGGAATGCTGCTGTAAAAGGCGTCGGTGCCCTGGGGCGTGGTCATGGCTTCGGGATCGTCCGGATTTTGAAATTGTCAGATAGATACGGTCGAATTTGAAATTCGGGTTCGCGGCGAGAGCTGATTTGGCGATTCGAAGCCGCATATTGAATAGCAAGCCCCGCGCAAACAAATGATTTCAGGGCGGATGCCGATGCCTCGGCGGAAGCTCCCGGCACGTTGCGGAACGCCAACGTCGTATCCGCAGGCTGACAGAAGGTCCGCCGGAACGCTCCAGTGAGCGCGTGACCTGCCCAAGCGAGGAAATCAGCGGCTTTCGCCATGCCGCAGGAACCTAGCGAAGCGGATTCCGATCTTCGTGCTTCGCTGCCTGCGGATCGTGACAGCCGACCAACTGCACCAGTTTTTGCGGATGCATCTCATGAGAGCTGTCAGAATGTTGCTGCGACATTGGGCCATGAGGACCGCTGTCAACAATCACATTTGTTCTTTGCGAAGGTTGTGCGGGCACCGAGCGCTGTTTTGAAGGAATCATGAACAGCTCCTTCGTTGGGGAAGCTTGGTTAACCCAATGGAACCAATCGACCTCACTCCAAACTATAGCGCTAAATCGAGCGCAATGATGGCTCGGATAATTTCCGGAGGCACCGGCCCGGGTGTCGCGAGGAAATTGCAGCCATAGCCCGGTCTCGTGACCCAGGTCACATACCCCGGGCATGGACCGCCCGTAGCGTGCCTGCAACCAATCTCACGCCGAGATTTGTTGTGGGAGAACGTCATGAGCTTTTTCAAGGGAAATCTGTTGGGAGCTTTGGTTTTGGCAAGTCTGCTGGCGGTCGGACCGGCAGCGTCGGCTTATGCCCAGAACGTAGCAACCGCTAACGCCGCTGCAGCGACGCCATCGCAGGCGGTTCAGAAATCAGTGCCGGCGGCGGAGAAGCCGCTTGGCGCAGGCAATTCCATGGCCTTGACCGGTCCGGAACAGCGCATCGCGCTGGTGATCGGCAATTCGAACTATCAAAACGTCGTTCAGCTCGCCAATCCCGCCAACGACGCGAAATCCGTCGCTCAACTGCTCAATAGCGCGGGCTTTGAAGTCATTTCCGCCACGGATCTCAGCCACAATCAAATGATTGAGGTGATCCAGAATTTCTCCAGCAAACTTGCCGGCCTCGGTCCCGATACTGTGGCGATGGTGTATTATGCCGGCCACGGCGTGCAGCTCGCGGGCGAGAACTATCTTGTTCCGGTGGACGCAAAGATTTCTTCCGAGCCTGACCTGATCAGCGGGTCACTCCGACTCGTCGACATGATGGCGACGCTGGAGGCGATTCCGAGCCGGATGCGGATCGTCATCCTCGATGCCTGCCGAAATAATCCGTTCCCCTCGCTCAACGATGCGGGACGCGGACTTGCGATCGTCGACGCGCCGAACGGCTCGATCGTCGCTTATTCAACGGCACCAGGTACGGAAGCGCTCGACGGCGTCGGCAACCACAGTCCCTATGCCGATGCATTCTTGCGGTTGGCGCACGAGAAAAACCTGCCGATCGAGCAATTGTTCAAGCGTATTCGCCTTGACGTGAACAATTCAACCGAAGGCCAACAGACCCCGTGGGAAAGCTCGTCGCTGACCAGCGATTTCTATTTCTTCGGCGATACCGCGGTGGCAGCAACCAAAGCGCCGGCGCAGGTGAAGACCGCCTATGCGGCCGACAATCTTCCCTCGCGTGCCGCGCGCCAGGCCTATGACTACGTGCTGGCCGAAAATTCCGTCGAGAACTATCAGGAATTTATCCGGTTTTACCCTCACGACCCGCTCAGCGACCGCATCCGCGCGCTGCTGGCCAGCCTGGTGCAGGCGAAAGCGTGGCATAGTGCGGTGGTCGCAAATTCTCCGGTCGCGTATAAATCGTTTTACGACAAATTCTCGGGCAGTCCCTATGCACAGAATGCGTTGAAGTTGGCGGCGCAGCCGAAGATTGTTCCGCTTTCGCAGCCGACACGCATTATCGCGCCAGCCTCGATCAAGCTCGGTGGGTTCGGTATCTCGAAGGACAATCCCGGTCTCAACGCACAGGGCTTGTTGCAAGGCCGTGCGGCTCCGCGGCAGGGAAATGTCTTGCAGAGTATCGGCAAACCAGGCGCGGACAAGCCAGGCATTGGCGGCCGGATCGTCACGCTGCATTCGCCCGGCACCACTGCCCCTTCAGCGAATAATCGCCCCGGCAAGATCTTCAATCTGCCCGGCGGTAGTTTGAACAAGACCGGTGCACAGCAGAATTCGAAACCTGACGGAGGCGTAACCCGGATTGGCGATCGGCATGCGAAATCGCTCTCGCAAATTCAGGTTGGTCAGCAGCCGCCGAAATTCCGGCAGGAGCGCATCTCATCGACGCAGTTCAATGGATCGGCGATGCAGTCCCAGGGTCGATCCAGTGGCAGGTTTGGGCGTTGGTAAGGGATGGGCGGGTTAGGCCACCGGATGCACGATCCGCAACCCGGTGGCCGACCCGTCCTACGGGTTGCAGTCTTATATTTCGTCATCGAAAACAAGAAGTGACGCCCGGCATCTTCATTGCCGGGCGTTTGTTCTTCACGCCGTCTGCAAATGTCCGGTTAAAAAAGCGTGACGCGGAGGTCCACCCGCGCCGACGCCCGAGGCTAAGCCATTCCCTGCAAGACGAGGCGATTGAGGCGGGCGGCGAAGGCCGCGGGGTCCTCCGGCAATTCGCCGTCAAGAATTTGCGCCTGTTCCAGCAGCAGCAGCGACAGGTCATTTGATGTCGCTGACCCCGCTTCGGCCTTGGCTATCGCGGCAACCAGCGGATGCCGCAGATTGATCTCCAGGATCGGCTTGGTTCTCGCGCCCCGATTCTGCTGTGACAACAACCGCTCCAATTCCCGGTCAGGCCCATGGCTGCCGGCGACCAGACAGGACGCGCTCGTGGTCAGGCGCTGAGAGGACCGCACGTCGCTGACGCGATCGCCGAGGCTCGCCTTGATGGTGGCGATCGTCACCGCCTCGTCGGCATTGGACTCGGGCATGTCCTTTGCCTTCTCATCGAGAAGCGGAATCGGATCGAAGTCGACATCGCCCTGGCTGAGCGACTTCAGCGGCTTGCCTCCAAAATCGAGCGGCGCCGAGGTCCAGAACGCATCGACCGGATCTGTCAGCAACAAAACCTCGATGCCGCGGGCGGCGGCCGATTCCAGCCTCGGATTAGACTTCAGCCGCTCGATGCTGTCGCCGATCAGAAAGTAGATCTCGGTCTGATTGGGCTTCAGGTCCGCGATATATTGCTTCAGTGTCCGTTTCTCGCCGGTCGTGGTGGTGAACCGCGACAACGCCAGCAATTTCTCGCGCCGCTCAAAATCCTCGTAAATGCCTTCCTTGATCACCGGGCCGAAGGCATCCCAGATCCCAGCGAAACTTTCCGGCTCCTTCTCGGCGAGCGATTCCAGTTCCCCGACCACGCGGCTGGTCACGGCTTTGCGGATCTGCGCCAGCTGCGGATTGTTCTGCAACATTTCGCGGGAGATGTTGAGCGGGAGATCCTCGCTGTCGATCACGCCGCGGATGAAGCGCAAGTGGGCCGGCAGCAGATCGGCGTCGTCGGTGATGAACACCCGGCGGACGTAAAGCTTGACCTTGCCCTTGCCCTTGCGCGCCGGCTCGAACAGGTCGAACGGCTTTGTCGATGGCGCGAACAGCAGCACCGCGTAGGAGTAGCGGCCTTCGGCGCGGTAATGCAGCGTCATCGCCGGCTCGTCGAAGGCGCCCGCGATCGACTTGTAGGCCTGCGTGTAGTCCTCCGGCTTCAATTCCGATTTTGAGCGCTGCCACAGCGCGCTTGCCGAATTGATCTGCCGCGGCTCGCCTTCTTCCGGCACAAGCTCGATCGGAAACTGGATGTTGTCGGAATAGGCGCCGACGACGCGCTCGATCTCGTAGGTCTCGAGATATTTTTTCGTATCAGGCTTCAGGTGCAGCACGATTTCGGTGCCGCGCGCGATGCGCTTTGCATCGTCCTCGCTGCCGCGCGCGATCTCAAATCCGGAGCCGCCCGAGGATGACCAGGTCCAGACCTCATCCGAACCCGCACGGCGGCTGGTCACGACAATGCGCTCGGCCACCATGAAGGCGGAATAGAAGCCGACGCCGAACTGGCCGATCAGGCCGGCGCCGTCCTTGGCCTCGGTAAGACGCGACAAGAAAGACCTGGTGCCGGAGCGGGCGATGGTGCCGAGATTGTCGATCAGCTCCTGCCGGTCCATGCCGATGCCACTGTCGGCAACCGTCAGCGTGGTGTCTTTCTTGCTCGGCACGATTCGGATTTTCGGCGGCTCGCCGTCAGCAACCAGCTCGGGCCTGGCGATCGCCTCATAGCGCAGCTTGTCGCAGGCATCCGACGCGTTCGAGATCAGTTCGCGCAGGAAGATATCGGTTTCCGAATAGACCGAATGCACCATCAGGTGCAGCAGCTCGGAAACCTCGGCCTGAAAAGGTTGGGATTCGACTGGCGTATCGGTAGTCGGCATCTCGCTAGCTCAAAGGGTTTATGCGGATGATGAGGGGTAGTGGGAAAAACGTCGATATAGCGCGGCGGACTGGAGATCAAGTATTGAAAAAGAACGCCGCCGCGTCATCGGCTTGGGATCTATCCGGGCTGTGGGTACAAGCTAAGCGCCGACTTGTGACTAGACAAGCCATCGTTGCCCGCAACAGCCTCACTTCGCCCCCTGCTGGGATCGCTACTTTCAGGAATGCCTCAAGAAAATCCCTGCACGGAACGGGTAAGGTCCGGTGTAGGGTTGCGAAAGCCGGAATCTAGCTTGGTCCAGTCGAGACACATACAATCCAATGATGTGACAGCGCACCTCGGACCACGTTCAGATCGGATCGGCCATTGACGTCATTTCCGCCGGATCTAGATTCGTGAGTTTGCGATAGACTTCGGGGGCTGTCGCGCCTTCGGTATTGAAAAGAAGAACGCGCGACGTGGCGTTCAGATCCAGCATCGTCCGCGCATTGGCGTCCCGCATCACCGCGATCAAGCCGGCGAGACCCGCACCTCCGCTTTCGCCCGCAATGATTGCGGCACTGCTATCGCGTGGGCGCGCAAGCTGATTCATGGCCGCAATGGCATCTTCATCGCGTAAGGTCATATATGCGTCGGCGACGCGCGAAAGAACGCCCCAGGCAAGCAAGGATGGTTCGTAGCATTCCAGCATTGCCATCACGGTCGGTTCGCTTGCCTCGATTTTGATGGGTTTGCCAACGCGATTGCTCTCGAACAGACATGCCGCACGATCAGGTTCAACTATAATGAATTTCGGCCGAGCCGTGCCAAGGGTGAGACAGATGTTCGCGGCCACCGAGGCGGCGAAGCCACCCACGCCGGCCTGCAAAAACACATGCGTCGGCGGTTTCGGCAATTGGGTAAGCGCCTCCGTCACCATCGCGGTGTAACCCTGCATCACAAGGCGAGGAATGCGTTCATATCCCGGCCACGACGTATCTGAAACGATGGTCCAACCTTCCAAACGGCAAACGCGTTCCGCCTCAGCTACGGCGTCATCGTAGTTTCCGGGAACGTGAATGAGTTTTGCACCGAACCGCGCGATGGCGTCGACACGTTCGCGGTTGACGTTGTCATGCACGAAGATGCTGGCTTTGCAGCCGACAAGATTGGCGCCCGCCGCAACCGAGCGGCCGTGATTGCCATCCGTGGCGCAACCAACCGTCATCTGCGCGACAAGTGAACGAATCTCGGGATCCAGCAGTTCCGACGGAGCCACGTTGCGCTTGAGCAACCGGCCTACTTCTTCGAGCACAAGACAGACGACGGCATAGGCTCCGCCAAGCGCTTTGAAACTTCCGAGGCCAAGACGATGGCTCTCATCCTTGATGTAAACCGATTGGACGCCGAGCGTTTTCGCGACGTCGGCCAGCGCGCGAAGCGGAGTCGCACGATGGATCGGAAGCAGCTCCAACATTTGTGTGACCCGGGCGGCGGCCTCAGGTCCCAGCATTTCGCGATCGATGGCTCTGAGCGCTTTGCCGTAGTCTGCGTGTCGGTTGGCTTCAATCATGTAAAGACTTGCCTCCTGACACAAACTTATCTCGCAAGTTTTGATTTTTGTGCGCTATTATCGGATTGTTATGCAATATATTTGCGTTTAGGGGCCGTCCGGATGAAAACACACGATCTTGATGCCTTCGATCTGAAAATCCTCGACCGCCTTCAGGCAAACAACCGGACCTCGCTTAGTGAAATTGGCAAGGCGGTCAATCTGTCCGCGGCGGCGGTGCAACGACGCGTCCGGCGAATGGAAGACGCAAAGATCATCCAGGCGAATGTCGCGGTGGTGGACCCGCCGGCTGTCGGACGCCCGATCACGCTTATCGTCGAAGTACACCTTGACAGCGAACAGGCCGACATTCTCGATAACGCGCGGAATGAATTCGCGTCGGTGCCGGAAGTGCAGCAGTGCTACTACGTGACGGGCGCGGCAGATTTCATACTCATCATCACGGCGACAAGCATGGAAGAATACGCCGCGCTCAGCCACCGGTTGTTTCTCGAGAATCCCAACGTGAAGCATTTCAGCACGAATGTCGCGATGAGCCGCGTCAAGGTCAGCCTTGCGATACCGGTCGAACACGGCGGTTGAGCACGCGGCCGACCGGCCACCATCAACCGCCGAGATAGGCCTGGCGAATGTGATCGTTGTCGATCAGTTCGCTGCCCTTGCCAGACAGCACGATCGAACCCGCCTCCATCAGATAGGCGTGATCGCACAAGTCGAGGGCGGAATAGGCATTCTGCTCCACCATCAGGACGGTCGTGCCCGCCTGCCTGATACCGTCGATGATCTCGAACACCTGCTCGACGATGTTGGGTGCAAGACCGAGCGAAGGCTCGTCGAACATCACCAGTTTCGGCCTCGACATGATCGCGCGACCGATCGCCAGCATCTGCTGCTCGCCTCCGGACATCGTTCCGGCCACCTGCCTGCGGCGTTCGGCCAGTCGCGGAAACTGGGTGAAGATACGATCCTTGTCGGCATTCATGCCTTCGATGTCGGATCGCAGATAAGCGCCCATGTCGAGGTTCTCCTCGACCGTCATGTCCGGAAAGATACGCCGGCCTTCCGGACAATGGGCGATGCCGCGCATCAGAATCTCCCGCGCCGAACATCGTGCAATGTCCTGCCCTTCGAACATGATCCGGCCGGAAGTCGGAGACAAGACGCCCGAGATGGAGCGCAGGGTTGTGCTCTTGCCGGCGCCATTGGCCCCGATCAGCGCAACGAGCTGTCCCTTCTTGATGGACAGCGAAATTCCCTTGATCGCTTCCACCTTGCCATAGCGGCAAACAAGATTGCTAATCTCTAGCACGCTTTTTCGCTCCCACCCCGAGATATGCCTGAATGACTTCCGGATTGCCCTGGATCGCCGCGGGTGGTCCATCGGCGATCAGGCGGCCGTAGTTCATAACCACGATACGATCCGATATGCCCATCACCATGGGCATATCGTGTTCAACCAGTAGTATGGTGACGCCCATGCCGCGCAGCTTCGTCAAGACCCGCATGAAGGCGGCGGTCTCCGAGGCGTTCATTCCCGACACCGGCTCGTCAAGCAGCAGCATCGTCGGATTGGCCGCCAGCGCGAGCGCGACGCCGAGCAGGCGCTGGTCGCCGTAGGACAACGAGCCGGCGATATCCGCCGCCCGATGCTCGACGCCGACCAGCTTGAGGATCTCGTGGGCGGTGTCCCTCAGCTCCTTTTCCGACTGCCGCTCCTGCGGCAGGGCCAGCAATGTGTCCCACAGGCTGGAACGACCGCGCCTGTGAAGTCCGGTCATGACATTCTGGAACACGCTGATGGTCTGGAACACGCTGGTGCGCTGGAACGTGCGCACCAGTCCAAGGCCGGTGATCTCATGGGGCTTGAGCCCGTTGAGCGACGTGCCACGATAGCGGACCGTCCCCTTCGTCGGCTTCAGGAATCCGGTGATGATATTGAACGCCGTGGTCTTGCCGGCGCCGTTGGGCCCGATCAGGCTCAGAACCTCGCCCTCGTTGACGTCGAAGTTCAAATCCGAGATCGCGACAAGGCCGCCGAAATGCACGGCGATGTGCTCGACCGACAGGGCCGGCACGCGCGGCTTCGGCGCCGCCAAACCAGCTGGAGTGGAGATAGTCATTATTTCGCCGGCTCCAGCTTTGCACGACCCTCGTTTTCATCGACGACGCCGAACCAGCGCTCGATCGCCGGCACGATGCCTTGCGGCAACACAAAGACGATCAGAATCATCAGGGCGCCATAGAGGATCCACTGCGATTCCGGAGAAGCGAACGAGCGAGCGACCACCGGAATGAATCCGAAAATCAGACCGCCCACGATCGGACCGGCGAGCGTCCCCTTGCCTCCCGTAATCACCATGATGACCATGGTCACGGTGTAGAGGAACATGAAGACGTCCGGATCGATGATCCGCAGATAGTGCGCATATAGACTTCCGGCAGCGCCTGCGATCGCCGCAGAGGTCACGGCAGCCAGGATCAGATAGCGCGTGACGTCGATGCCGACCGACACCGCGAGCGACTCGTTTTCCTTCAACGCCACCATCGCGCGCCCGACCCGCGATCTGGTCAGACGGCTGATGATCACATAACAAACTACGCCAATGGCCAGTACGAGATAGAAATTGGCGGCCTTGCCGTAGAGATCGAGGTAGCCAAGACCGGGCAGACCGAGCGTGAACGGCGGAATCGACGTCAGCGCGAGCGGTCCTTGCGTCAGTTCCACCCAGTTGAGCGCGACCAGCCGAACCACTTCAGCGAAACTGATCGTGACGATGACGAAATACGCGCCGCGTACGCGGAACGACAGTTTGCCGACCAGGTAACCGCAAATCCCGGCAATGATGACGGCGAGCACGAAGCCGATCCAGACCGGCCACGGTTCGTGAACCACACGAATGCCGCCGAAGAGTTCGATATCGAACCCCAGCGAAGTGAGCGCGCTGACATAGGCGCCAATACCGAAGAAGGCGACATGGCCGAGGCTCAGCTGGCCGGTGTAGCCCAGCAGCAGGTTGAGACTCATCGCCGCGATGATGAAGATGCCGGTCGTGACGCAGGCATTTAACAGATAGGGATCTTTGAGCCAGAGCGGAATCGACGCGAAGGCGAGAACCGCCAGGAGGGGTAATAGCCGCCTCATCCGATTCGCTCCGATCGTGCGAACAGGCCGGTCGGCTTGAACATCAGCACCAGGATGATGATCAAGAATCCCATCGCATCGCGATAGCCCGACGAGATATATCCGGCACCCACCTCCTCGGCGAAGGCAAGGATAAACCCGCCGATGGTTGCGCCACCGATGCTTCCCAAGCCGCCGAGAATGACAATCGCAAAGGCCTTGAGCGAAGCGATATCACCCATGTGCGGCGAGATCACATATACCGGACCAAGCAAGGCGCCAGCCGCAGCCGCCAGGCTCGATCCAATGGCAAACGTAGCCATATAGATCACCTGAATGTTGACTCCCATGAGCGACGCCGTGTCGCGATCCTGGAACGTCGCGCGCATGGCCTTGCCGATCTTGGTTCGGTTGATGAGAAGATAGGACCCCGCGATCAGGGCCAGCGCCGAAAAGAAAACGAAGACGCGCAGCCAGGAAACCGAAACGGGACCAAGCGCCAGCGTCGATTCACCGAAAGGCGTCAAAACCGACTTCGCGACGCCGCCCCAGACAAATTGCTCGGTATTCTGCATGACGATCATCGCGCCGATCATCACCAGCATCGTGGTGTCGATGTCCGCTCCGCGCATCGGGCGCAGCAGGAAAAATTCGATCGCCGCGCCGAGAATGCATCCGAAGGCCACGGCGATGATGAGCGACAAAAAGAAGTTCACCCCGATCACGGTGGATACGAGATAAACGAAATACGCACCAAACGTGTAGAGCTCGCCATGGGCGAAGTTCACCACGCGCATGATTCCGAAGATCAACGTGAGGCCGATCCCAAGCAAGGCATAGGTACCGCCAAGGATCAACATGTTGACGATGTGCTGAAGAAACTCATTCATTCGAGTTACGAGGTCCTTGGAATTCTTTCAGGTCAGAACATCCGAAGGCAAGCGGGGGCCAAGACTCGCGCCTGCCCCCCGCTTGCCATGCTTTCAGGATTTCGGGTGTGTGACTTTGCCGTCGACGATCTTGATCAGATAGACGTTGGGACGGCTCTGTCCGCTTTCCTTACCGGACGGTCCCCACTTCTCGAACTTGATCGGACCGTTCAGGCCCTTGATCTCGGTCTGCCACAGCGCTTCGGTGATCGCAGCCGGCTCGGCCTTGCCAGCCTTCTCGATCGCGGCGGCGATGGTGCGGATGCCGTCATAGCCACGGAAGCTTTCGGTGGAGCCTGCGAAATTGAAGCCGCGCTTTTTCCACTCACCCAGGAAAAACTTGGTGGCTTCGGGGTTCGGCGTTTCATCCGGCAGCCACGGCAAGAACGTGGTGAGATGCATCGAGTTATTTGCCGCAGTACCGGCCTGGTCGATCAGCTGGTCCGGATTCTGCGAGCCGCCCGTGGTGACTATCTGCTTCTTGAGGCCAAGCGCATTGGCCTGCTTCAGAACCAGCGTCAGCTGTTCGACAGCGGCCGTCACGATCAGTGTGTCGGCATCAGATGCCCTGATCTTGGACAATTGCGCATTCATGTCCTGCGACGACTGGTCCATCATCTCGACCGAACGCACCTGAACGCCTTCGGCCTTGAAGAGCTTGGTGAAGTCATCGGCGGTGCCGCGGCCCCAATCGTTGTTGATGACGAGGAAATCAACCTTCTTGATTCCAAGCTTCGAAATCATCGGCTTGAAGGCCGCCTCTTCGATCGATGACGGCGGCGAAATGCGGAAGATGTACGGATTGCCGGTGGTTGTGATCTTTCCCGATGACGAGGTCTCGACGACCATCGGCACCTTATATTCCATCAGCTTGGGCATCACGGCGAGCGTGAGGCTGGATCCCCATGCCCCCATCATCACCGGCACCTTGTCGCCCGAGATGAGCTTCTCCGCGACCGCGGCCGCTTCCGTCGGATTACTCTTGTTGTCTTCGATGACGAGTTCAAGCTTCTTGCCGAGAACGCCGCCCTTGGCGTTGATCTCGTCCGCGGCGATCTTGGCGCCGTTGACGACATACGTCCCCGATGCGGCAAAAGCTCCGGTCAGCGGCTCATTGACGCCGATCTTGATCGTTTGCGCGGACGCCTGGGCCGCGAACCCGGCAGCGAAGACGACAGGCAGTACAAGTCTGGTATAAGATTTCATTTCGGACTCCTCCATTTGCCCGCCCACCGAGCAAGCACCATGCCAACTTCAGTAGTTGATCTCTGCTGCAGGGCAGCCGGTGGCCGGTTGCGGGCGGCTACATCATACTAACATTAGAATGATGCGACATCCTCGTAAATGGGCAAAACATCCTTTTCAGCAATTAGGGACATTGACGGCCAATCCGCCGCGGGAGGTTTCCTTGTATTTTGCCTGCATGTCGGCGCCGGTTTCCATCATGGTTTTGATCACCTGGTCCAGCGAGACGTGATGGGAGCCGTCGCCGCTCAGAGCCAAAGACGTGGCGTTGATGGCCTTGATCGCGCCGAATGCGTTGCGCTCGATGCAGGGAATTTGCACCAATCCGCCCACCGGATCGCATGTCATTCCCAAATGATGCTCCATGCCGATTTCGGCGGCGTTCTCGATTTGCTCGGATGAACCTCCGAGCGCGGCGGTCAAACCCGCCGCCGCCATCGAACAGGCCACGCCCACCTCGCCCTGGCAGCCGACTTCCGCACCCGAGATCGACCCGTTCATCTTGAACAGAGAGCCGATGGCGGTCGCGGTCAAGAGAAACGTTCTCAGGCCTTGGTGGGACGAACCCGAGCAATAATCGAGGTAGTAGCGCAGCACCGCGGGTATTACTCCTGCGGCGCCATTGGTGGGAGCCGTTACGACCCGACCGCCTGCGGCATTTTCCTCGTTGACGGCGATCGCAAACAGACTGGCAAAGTCCATGGCCTCCACCGACAATTGCGCGTTCTTGCTCCGCGCAGCTTCAAATCGCGCCTGCAGACCGCGCGCGCGGCGCTTGACCTTCAGGCCCCCGGGCAATTCACCCTCGGTGCGCAGCCCGCGCTCGATGCAATCGAACATCACCGTCAGAATGTAATCGAGCCTTGCAACGACGTCGTCCTTGCTGCGCTGGACGCATTCATTGGCGAGCACGATGTCGGCGATCGACAGACCTGACTGCCGCGATACCGCCGTCAAATCGGCCGCGCTGCTGAACGGAAAAGGAAGCGTAGGAACGGACGCGGCCGCCGAGGCGCCCTCACCTTCCCTATGGATAAACCCGCCACCCACCGAAACCCAGACTTCCTGACGAAGCACCTTGTCTTCGCCATCCACGGCGACGAACCGCATCGTATTCGGATGGGACGACGGGACGGTGTCGAAATCGAAGACGATGTCGCGAGCCGGATCGAATGCAAGACCCTCGCCGGTCGGAAGCACGAGGCGCCTCGTCTCCGCGATCTTCTTCACGATCTCATCGACTTTATCGGGGTCCAGCGTTTCCGGGGATTGCCCCGACAGGCCGAGCGTAATCGCCTTGTCGGTGGCATGCCCCTTCCCGGTCCAAGCCAACGACCCTAACAAAAACACGCGCAGACCCCTGATCTGCGCGCGCTCTCGATCATCCAGCGCCGCGACGAAAGCCGAGGCCGCTTTCATCGGCCCCGTCGTATGCGAGGACGAGGGACCGATACCGACTTTGAAAACGTCAAAAACGCTAATCATCACCGGCAACCGGTCAGGAAGGTCGATTACTTCGTCTTGTGGGCTCGCAGCTGCGGAATGACTTCCTTGGCGATCAGTTCGACCTGATCCATCTGGTACTTGTAGGGTACGAAGATGATCTTCTGAACGCCCGCATCGAGATGCGCCTTGAGCTGTTCGATGCATTCTTCGGCGGAGCCCATGATCGCGGAATCCCGCGAACAGTCGCTGTTCTCCGGGAAATCCCACTCCTTGTTGAGCCAGTCGAGCATGTCCGCCTGAACCGCGGCCTTGGACTTGCCGATCATGATCGGCAGTTGGGACGCGTTCAGCAGCTTATCGGGATCCTTGCCACCTTCCTTGGCGAAGTTGCGGATTTTCGTCCACGATTTCGTGAAGGATTCCGCCGTGTAGAAATATGTCAGCCAGCCGTCGCCTGCGGTTGCCGCACGCTGCAATACCTTGTCGACATAGCCGCCGATCAGGATCGGAATCCGCGGCTGGGCCGGCTTCGGATACATCACTGCAGCGGAAATATTGTGCTGCATGTATTTTCCCTCAACCATATGCTCCGACCAGAGACGATTGAGAATCTCCAGATTTTCGTCCATCAGCTTGCCGCGCTTTTCGAACGCAATTCCCATGGCGTCAAACTCGCGCTTGTACCAGCCTGACGCCATGCCCATGATCAGACGGCCGCCGGAAAACTGATCCATGCTGGACAACTGCTTGGCCAGTGCAACGGGGTTGCGTAACGGCAGCACCAGAATGCCGGTTCCGACCTTGAGCTTGGTGGTAGTGGCGGCGATCGCCGTCAGCGTTGTCAGGGAATCGAGGATCGGGAAGTTCGGTTCAACTCCAAGCAGCATGTGATCCCAGACCCACAGCGAGTCGTAACCGAGTTCTTCAACGCGCACCCCATATTTGATCAGGCCCTTCGGGTCCGGCATTTCCGGATACGCGGTGAAATTGCGGGCAGCGATGCCGAACGTGTTCGAAAGTATTTCCATGGCTTCTTTCCTTGAACTTCTACGCGATGAAGAGGCGGTCAGGATCGAGAACCCTGAGTGTGGTTAGCTCCTGATTCGACGGCGGCTCCGTGACGGTCACGTTCTTGTCAAAGACAAGATCGAAGCCGGTATTGTCCTGAAGGTTTTCCTTTGTGACACCCGGATTGAGCGCCAGCACCTTCATCTCGCGGCTATTGTCGTCAAACGAGAATACCGCCAGTTCGGTGATGACGCGAAACATGCCGCCTTCCGGCAGTCCGCTCTCCGCGCGGGTGTTGTTTCCGCGAATAAATCCGGGGCTGGTGATGAAATCGACCTTCTCCACAAATCGTCGTTTCTCATGCTTCATCGCGACAATCATGTTGGTCAGGCTGGCGATGTCGTTTCCGCCGCCGGTGCCCGGCAGACGCGTTTTCGGTTTGGCCGGATCGCCGATGTAGGACGAATTCAAATTGCCGTACCGGTCGATCTGGGCGCCGCCCATGAAACCAACATCGACATATCCGCGCTGCAGCAGCAAAAGCACGTCGGCGCTGCCCAAAACCATGTTGGCACGCTTGGTGCAGCGCTGGTCGTTGGTCGATGGCGGAAGTTTTCCGGGCTCGACGAACGCACCGATGACGCCGCCCTCGAACAGGATTGTCAGACCGGGGCAGTGCAGGCGTTGCGCCAGCGTCGCCGCCAGCAGCGGCGTTCCAATGCCGGCAAAGACGATCTGCCCATCCTTGAGCTGTCGTGCGCTCAATACGGTGATGATCTCGGATGCGGTATATTTGGGTGCTTCAATCATCGAAAATGCTCCGGCCACGACGGCTTGCAGCCACTATCTCCCCGACGCCGATCATCGACAGGAATTCGGTCCACGACTTCGGGCCATAGACGTAATCGTCGAGATATTTCTTCATGCCGGCGATCGGATCGCCGTTGACCTGCGCGACATACATCTCAAGGTGCTGCATCATCGGCTCGTAGACACCGAAACACTCGTGCGGCGCCGAGCCATAGGGCACTTCGACAACCGCATCGACGCAGAAGAACGGAATTTTCGTTTGATCCGGCGCGCGGCGAATCTGATCGTTGGAGACGATCCGCTCGGTCGTCAGGATCACGCGATTGGCGGCCATCGCTAGGTCGATGTCCATGAACTGAAGGCCGTCAATCTGTGCGTTGCCATACGCGTCACACCTCTGGACATGGATCAGCGCGACATCAGGATTAAGGGCAGGCACCAGCAGCAACTTCTCGCCGGTGAACGGGCAATCGAATTCCTTGGCTTCAGGACGCTGCTTTGCGACGCCGGATCCCAGCATCGAGCGGATGGGGAGAAACGGCACGCCCATTCCGCCGGCCCGGTACCGCATGCCCATCGCCATGTGGCTCCATTCGTCGTAACGGCACGCGCCGCTTTCGACGTTGTGGCGCATGACTTTCGACAAGCCCCAGAGGATGCCCTGCGCGAACCAGCTGGTTTCGATGTGATTGGCCGCGCCGGAGCCGAACAGCAGATCGCCGTCGGTCGAGACGATGCAACGCGAGCAGGACAGATCCTTCTTTCCGGCGCGGATCAGCTGCCAGATCAACGCCATCGGCGTGCGCGACATGGTCGACCCGCCGATTCCCACAGACATGCCGTCGCTGACAAAGGATGCCGCCTGTTCAAGCGTCACGACCTTTTCACGAAGACTGCGATCGCGCCGGGCGAGCCGGCCTCGAAGCTCTTCGTAAGATTGAACCGTACCGGGTTCCACGTTCATTCTCTCCTTGTTCGCACTGGTCTGCATCATGCGGCGACGCCGGCCTTTTCGTTGAATTGCTCGATCAGGCGGTCCCAAACCGGGATATCGGCGACGAGACCTTCCCAGAACGACTGATCTTTCCGGACGTCGAAGTCTTCGGCACTGATGCCCTGCTGCTCGACCCAGGTGTAGTAGCCGAGGTTGAAGATGCGCCGGCGCGAGGCATGGGTCAGTTCCTCCACGTGATCGTCCGTGGTGGACTCCAGAGCGGCGCCGAAAATCTCCCCGGCATTCACCTCATCGAATTTGCCGTCATAGTGCTTGGCGACATACATCTCCCGCTCGCTCTGGTAGAGCGCAGCACTATCGGTCGCGATGGTCACGATCACATCGTCGGGACCGTAATCGAGGTGCTTGGCGAGCTTGATCGACGCGACGATATTGGCAAAACCGGAAATTCCGACACCGTCGAAAGCAGCAATAAGCCGGGCATCGAGCTTGCGGCGATTCTGAAGATATCTGCGGCCGACCTCGTTCCCGAACAGCACGTTGAGGCGATCGCTGACACGATCGGAAACGCCGATCGCGACATTGGTGTTCATGACATTGTGGATGAACGGAATGTGCTTGTCGCCGATGCCCTGAATGTTGTGCTCGCCATACCCGTTCGAGAGCATGGTCGGACATTCGATCGCCTCGACCGCCGCGACCTTTGTGCCATAACGCTTCTTGAGATAATCACCGGCGGCGATGGTTCCGGCGGATCCTGTTGCCGAAACGAAGGCGGCCAGCCGCGCCTTGGCGGTCTTGCCTTGCATATCCGAGAAGGCTTGCTCGCATGCTTGACCCGTGCAGGCATAATGAATGATGTAGTTCGAGAACGACGAGAACTGATTCAGGATGACGTTCTGCGGATCGCTCTCAAGCTCCGCGCATTTGTCGTAGATTTCCTTGACGTTGCTTTCCGTACCTGCCGTGCGGATGATGTCGTCGGGATGGGTGACCCATTTCTCGAGCCAATCGAACCGCTCGCGGCTCATGCCAGCAGGCAGCACCGCTATTCCGCGGCAGCCCAGGACGCGGGACACGGCGACACCGCCGCGGCAGTAATTTCCGGTCGACGGCCATACCGCCCGATGATGCGAGGGATCGAAACGCCCCGACACCAATTGTGCCGCGAGCGCGGAATAGGCCGGCAGCACCTTGTGCGCGCCGATCATGGGAAACCGGCAGCCGAGCATGACCAGAATCGGCGCCCTCACCCCGGTCAACTCGGGGGGCAGCACGATATAGCCGGGCACATCCGCCCGGCTCGTGCGGTCAGCGCCATTGTACCAGTTGATGCGCCATAGATTTTTGGCGTCCGGCTGATCCGCACCGGTGCCCGCGAGCGAACCCGATATTTTCGATGGAATCGAGCCGGCATCCGCCAGTTGCGAGAACGTCGGCAACACAACACCGACTTTCCGCGCGTATGCTGCGGCAAGATCCCGCGCCCTAGCGTCGATAACTTCCGGACGGACGACAGCAAGACTCATAAAACACCTCTATACAGGATTGGTGCTATCATTAGTATGTTAGGAAGTCGAGCGGCCCACCGATTTTTGTTAGTGGGCCCGCGTCGCATCTGCAGCCGCGGCGCGGTCCACATCAGCGGCTGCGAACGAGCGATCTCGAAGGCTGTCATTGGCCGTTGCGTAGAGCGTCGTTCGCTGGCGCGACAGACGACCTGCCGAACGAATGATCGCTTCCATAGCCTGTGGCGTCATCTCCTGCCCGTGCGACGCACCGGCTGACCGCGAGATGGTTTCATCCATCAAGGTGCCGCCGAGGTCATTGACGCCGGCCGACAAGCACCAACGCACGCCTTCCGCGCCGAGTTTGACCCAGGATGCCTGGATGTTCGGAATATGCGGATGCAGCACCAGCCGCGCGACGGCGTGCATCAGGATGGTTTCGCGGAACGTGGGACCGCGCCGGGCTCGGCCCTTGAGATAGATCGGCGCTTCCATGTGAACAAAGGGCAGCGGGACGAATTCCGTGAAGCCACCGGTTTCGATCTGAAGGTCGCGGATCCGCTGAAGATGCCGCGCCCAGTGTTCGTAACGCTCCATATGTCCGAACATGATCGTGGCGGTCGAGCGGAAGCCGAGGCGGTGCGCAGCGCGCATGACGTCGAGCCATTCGCCGGTCCGTATCTTGTCGTGACAGAGAACCTCGCGCACCTCGTCGTCGAGAATTTCTGCGGCCGTCCCAGGCAACGTTCCGAGCCCGGCTTCCTTGAGCCGGAGCAGGAATTCGGTCACGGGTATATTGAGGGTCTGCGCGCCCTGATGGACTTCGAGCGGAGAAAACGCGTGGACGTGGATGTCCGGCGCCGCCGCCTTCACCTCGCGGCAAATCTCGACATATTTATCGCCGGTGTAGGACGGATGGATACCGCCCTGCATGCATACTTCCGAAGCACCCCGTGCCCACGCCTCGCTCGCCCGCCGCGCGATCTCTTCCATGCCAAGATCGTAGGGTTTGCCCCGCAGGTTTTCGCTCATCTTGCCCTTGGAGAAGGCGCAGAACTGGCACTTGAACGAGCAGATATTGGTGTAGTTGATGTTGCGCGTGACGACGTAACTCACGGTGTCGCCGTTCATGTGCTGCCGGATATCGTCGGCCGCGCGGCATATCGCCGAAAACCCGTCGCCGCGCGCGCGAAACAGATCGACAATCTCCCCTTCGTTCAGCGCGTGGCCCCGCTGCGCCTTGGCCAGCACAGGCCCAAGCCGGGATGGCGTCACCACCTGCCATGCCTTCTCGAGCAGGCCGACCTCACGCGCCGGCAAAGATCCGGTGCTGCCCGGACACCAATCATCGGTCCGCGGCGAACCTTCGCCGTCAACCAGGTCCAGCACCGCCTTGCGCAGACCCTTGTCGATCCACCGATCCGGATATTGGGCATAGGCCGGATAGATGGCGAGACGCTCGACCAGATCCTTCCCGGCCGCCCGCGTCGCGGCCTCAAGCACACGCAGATGCGGCCACGGCGCCTCGGGGTTGACGTGATCCGGAGTTACTGGCGACACGCCGCCCCAATCGTTGATCCCGGCGGCAACCAGGGGACCGAGCGCTCCGGAACTCAAGTTCGGCGGCGCCTGAATATTCATGCTTGGCTCGAAGATCAGCCGCGCTATCGCGATCGTCCAGAGATGATCGTCGAGGTCAGGTGCTGCAGCATGCGCCATGCGGGTTCCGGGTTTCGGCCGGAAGTTCTGCACAATCACTTCCTGCAGGTGACCGTGCGCGTCGTTGAGATCGCGCAGCGCCAAAAGCGAGTCGATCCGCTCCTCGCGCGTTTCACCGATGCCGATCAAAATGCCGGAAGTGAAGGGAACGGCGTGCTCTCCCGCGATGCGGATGGTCTCCAGCCGCGCGGCCGGCTGTTTGTCCGGCGAGCCGTGATGCGCCGCACCCGTAACCATCAGGCGCTCGGATATGCTTTCCAGCATGATGCCCTGTGATACCGACACGCGGCGCAAGTCTGCAATGTCTTCGCCCGTCATCAGGCCTGGATTGATGTGCGGCAACAGGCCGGTCTCGCGGAACACGGCACGCGCGGCTTCGGCCAGATAGGACAGCGTCGTGGCGTGGCCAAGCTTTTCGAGTTCTTCCCGCGCGGCGCGGTAACGCAGTTCCGGCTTGTCGCCGAGCGTGAACAGCGCTTCCTTGCATCCGGTGGCCTTGCCGGCCTGTGCGATCGCGACCATTTGCTCGATCGACAGGAAAGCTTTTTCACCGGGCCGCGGCGGGTGGGCAAAGGTGCAATAGTGACAGACGTCGCGGCACAACTGCGTCAGCGGAATGAAGACCTTGCGCGAATATGAGATCTGATGCCCGTGCGCCAGATCCCGGCGCTCCGCCGCGGCGTACATCAATGCACCGAGATCCGGCTCCTGGATCAGCGAGATCGCTTCTGCCCGGGTCAGCCGCCGGTTTGACGAGAAATTCTGCAAAACGGATACAGCCATTATAGCTGCCCTCCCAGACTTTGCAGGACGGGCGGTCCCACGCGCGCGTGTACTAAGTTCAGTTCGTCAAGCAGATCCGATGTCCGCGACCCCGACCGTCGGGGAGCGGCCACCAGATCATCGGGACAATCGATGTCGTGTCCGAGGCTATCGAGATGACAAATCTCGCAGGTGGCGCCCATACGGCGTGCTGCCGTCAGATGCCCGCTGAAACTGCCGTCGCCGAAGCACGGCTGGATCGCGTAAGGATAGGTCATCGCAAGACAGTTCGTTCCGCCATCGCGCAGCGCTGGCGCCAGAACAACCGCCCGATCCTCCATCGCACGCAAGACGTCGCGTACTTCCGCCGCGGTAACGAAGGGCACATCTCCGGGGACAATCATCGCGCCGGCCATCCGTTGGCTGGAAAGCGCGTTCAGCCCTGCCCGGACGGCATCATTCACGCCGGTTTCCGGGACGTCATTGAGGATCTCGGCGCCGAAAGGACGAACGGCCTCCGCAACCGCCGGATCGCAGGACACCACGAGAATCCCGGCAAGCTCGTCGACACTGCTCAGAACCGTCATGACGTCATGCAGCATTGCGCGCGCAAGGCGTGCGCGTTCGGAGGTGGTCAACACCGCCGCGAGGCGTGATTTGGCCTGACTGAAACGCTTGGCCGGAACAATCGCCCAGACCTGATTTTCGCTGCAATGCTGCGATGCCATCAAGAAGCTCCTCCGGATGTCTGCGACGCACGCGCCGTCAATTTTATCGCGAACTCGGCGGTCGTTCGCGCCAACCTCGTGCGATCCTCAAGATTTCTCATCAGGGTCGGCGCCACGCACACCGGTAAACCGAGCCCGGCCGCGTCGGCACGATCCTGCTCATCGATGACGATGCCGTCGATCAGTCCCGCATAATGCGCGACCAGCGCGCGCGATTCCGCAGGCACGCCCAGTTCCGCCATGATCTTCGCCGTCGGGCCCTTCACGGCCTGGCCGCCGATCAGCGGCGAGACGACGACGATGGGAACAGCCGCTTCTTTCAGGGCGCTGCGCAAGTTCCGAATCGACAGGATCGGATCGATGCTCAAATAAGGATTGGACGGACAGATGATGATGGCTTCGAGACCGGGATTTCGCAGCGCCGCCAGCACGGCATCCGACGCGCTGGCGCGCTCCGCGCCCCTGAACTCAATGCGCTTGACCACCGGCGTGCATTGCTTCTCGACGAAATAGCGCTGGAACGGCATCGCTGCATTGGCCGTGATCACCGTGGTTTCGACGCGATCGTCGGACATCGGCAGGATCGTCGCCGCGATGCCGAATTTCTCCGCGATATCGCGCGTGATATCGGTCAGGGAAACGTTCGCACGCAACTGGCGCGTCCGCTCCACATGCATCGCAAGATCGCGGTCACCGAGCTGAAACCAGGTCTCGCCGCCGAGTTCATGCAAGGCCTTCATGAACTGCCAGGTCTCCCCGGCCCGCCCCCATCCGCGCTCGAGATCGCTGCGGCCACCGAGGGTATACAGCACGGTGTCGATATCGGGCGAAACGTGAAGACCGAGATGCTCGAAATCGTCACCGGTGTTGACGACGATGCTTACGGCTTCACCATAGAGGCGCTCCAGACCAAGCGCGAGCTTCGCGCCGCCGACGCCGCCGCACAATGCCAGCAGCCTTGGAGCGCATGACGACGGGGGACGGGTGGCGTTCATCTGAATTTGTCCTTCTCGCGTGAGCGGACCAGCGACGAGGCGGGTCGCGCTGCGGCCGAGAATTCGAGACCGCGCACGATGACGACAGGCAGCCCCTCGTCGGCCTGCCCCATGATCAATGAGGCGCCCGCGGCGATTTCATCGGCGACCGCCACTTCCGTCACCTGCATCGGCCGCCCGAACATGTCGGGCGCGCCAATCAGGTCGATCAATGACGGCACGCCGGCGGCTCCCAAGGCCACACCGACAACGCCGTTGCGCCAGGGGCGTCCGAAGCTGTCGTTGATGATGACACCGCTGTTGACGCCGAACCTGTCGTCGAAGTGCGCCTTGAGAACGGCGGCGGATCCGTCGGGATCGCTCGGCAGCAGCAGCACACGCTCGTTGTCGCTGGACTGGCTGATGTTCGAATGATCCACGCCCGCATTGGCCATCACGAACCCCAGACGATGGGCGACGATCAGGACGTTGGGCCAGGAGCGGACGACTTCGTCCGACTCCGAGAGCACGACCTCGACGTATCGCGCATCCTTTTCGATCTTCTCGCCGAGCGCCCGGGCCGCTTCCGACGGCACGACGTCCCTGAGATAGACGTAGCGCCCTTCCGCCTTGGACACGATCTTTTGCGCGATGACGACGATGTCGCCATCTTCGAGCGAAAGTCCGGCCGCGATGATCGCATCGGCGATGACACCGGCGAGTTGATCGCCGGGCTCGACTTGCGGTATTCCCGGCACGGCGAGATAGCTGACGCTCTTGACCATGACGTCCGACTACGCAGCGGATGAAGGAAGCCCCGTGATACGGATGCCCGCACCTGGCACTTTGTACTTGCGGTTGATGCCGATCAGGACCGACGTCAACGCCTCGGCCGCCGCCGAATTCGCCAGCATGCCGCCATCGACGCCGCGCGTCGCAACAACGTCAGCCAGCCCGATCACCAGTTCACGCGCTTCCTTGTCATTGCTGAACACCAGCACGTCGCATTCGGCGCGCTTTCCCTCGTGCAGCTTGCTGGCGCCAACGTTGTGAAAGGCCGAGACGACGCGGACGCCGTCGCCAAGCAGGTTCTGCGCGATCTGCGCCGCTGACCCTTCCGGCGGCAGCTGCACGGTGGATACCTTCGGAGGCACCAGCGGCACGGCGGCATCGACGACGATCTTGCCCTGCACGACGTCCCTTACTTCGCGCAGCGACGCTTCGTGATTCGAAAACGGAACGGCCAGAATGATGACGTCGGCCGCCCGGGCTGCTTCGACATTGTCTTTTCCGGTTGCATTGCCGCCCAGTTCCGCCGCGAACGCCTGCGCCTTCTCGGCTGAGCGCGAGCCTATCACGACCGAATAGCCGGACGCGAGCCAGCGCTTTGCCAGTCCGGAGCCGAGGTCGCCGGTGCCGCCGAGGATCGCGATAATGGGTCTTGAATTTTCAACCATGCATTTTCCAGTTCGTCTTAAACAAGCCAGGGAACAACAATCAATCGAGCTTCATTTCCGTCAGCGGCACCAGTTTGACACCTGCCCGTTCGAGCCCCTCGCGCACGCTCCTCGCAAGCGCGATGGCCGTCGGTTCATCGCCGTGTACACAGAGCGTATCGACTTTGCACGGAAGTGCTTTTCCGGAGCGCGACGTGATCGTCCGGTGCACGACCATATCGATCACCTGTTTGGTCGCCACGGCTGGATCCTTGATCACCGAGCCCGCAATCTTGCGGGATGTGAGGTTGCCGTCGTCTTCGTATTGACGGTCGCAGAAACCCTCGCGTGCAACTTTCAAGCCGAGCGCGCGGCCCGCCTTCTCCATTTCAGAGCCGGCCAAAGCCACATAGATGATATCGCGATCCACGGCCTTGATCGCGCGCCCGATCGCCATCGCGTAGTCGCTGTTTTCGGCGGCGATGTTGTTGAGCGCACCGTGCGGCTTCAAATGCGTGACCTTGGAATCGGCATAGCGCGCCAGCGCCTGCAGCGCGCCTATTTGATAGGCAACCATGTATTCCAGATCGTCCGAACGCATATCGATCCGGCGGCGGCCGAAGCCCCACAGATCATTGAAACCCGGATGCGCGCCAATCGATACGCCCTCGCGCTTGGCATCGCGGACAACCCTGTGCATGGTCAAGGGATCACCGGCATGAAATCCGCATGCAATGCTGGCGGAGCCGATAATCTTGAGAATGCTGGTATCGTCGCCAATGTCATAGGCGCCGAAGCCTTCGGCCATATCCGCGTTCAGATTGATCTCGATTGACATCGGCCCTCCCTCCTATCCGGACGTCGCCGCCCCGGACGCCCATCCTCGAAATGTACTATCATTAGTACCTTAATACAAATGTGGATTTTAGTCCGTTTGGCGCCTTATTGGCCACGTCCGGTCATCTTGGCCCACAATGCCTTGAAACGCGAAACAATCACGGAAAACACCAGCGCTCCGGCATCCAGTTCCGCGACAACAGGCGCGGCGCCAGTGCCGCCCGCGGCCTTGTGCGAGAGTTTTGCCTCAAGATTTTGCACAAATGCGCCGATCAGCCGGCCGGCCACATCCTGAACCAGTCCCGAGCGGCTGAACTGCGCCAGCGCGCCCGTCAGCGTGAAGCCGATGTTGATATTGACTCGGGTTTCGTCCAGGTTTGCGCCCGGCACCACTTCGTAGCCGATAAGGCCGCGAGTTGACGAATTGCTTCGCTTATCCTTGCCGCTGCCGTCGATCGTTCCGGTGCGGGTAGTGTCGTCGCGCGTGACGTCGGCAACTCCAAGGAATTCAGCCGAGATCGGCCCGACCTTGACCTTGATCTGCCCCTCGACGTGACCATCGACCGGATCGCCCGCGAGCGACGCACCCGGCAGGCAGGATGCCACTTCAGGAATGTTGCCGAAGAAGTCCCAGACCACATCGACGGGATGGGACACCGTAAAGCCCTGGACGAAGCTCGTCTGCGGCTTCCAGTCGGTATCCTTGCGCGGCGCGGGCGCACTGGACTTCGCCGGCTTCTTCGTGGCGGCAGGCGAAACGGCTTTGGGCCGCGCTGTCTCCGCGACCGACGCAGGATCGGCATGGCCCGAGCCCGACGGGCCGAGCCGTTTGCGGTTGCCGTCGGGAATCGCAGCGATGCCGCGTCCCCGGCGCGCCTCGACCACCCGTTGAATGGCGCGCACGATCCCGACATAGCCGGTGCACCGGCAGAGATTTCCGCTCATCGCAACCCGGACATCGTGCTCGGACGGCGCAGCCATGCGCTGCACCACATCCCGCGCTGAGACGATCATCCCTGGCGTGCAGTAACCGCATTGCAGACCGTGCTCCTGGCTGAAGGCGGCCCGCAGCTCTCGCGTGATCTCGTCGTTGTCGAGCCCCTCAACCGTCGTGACTTCGGCGCGTTCGCAGGACACGGCAAACGTGATGCAGGAGCGCGTGGGCACGCCATCGACGAGAAGCGTGCATGCGCCGCAGACGCCATGCTCGCATCCCAGATGGGTGCCAGTCAGGTTCAGGGTCTCGCGCAGAAAGTCCGCCAGATGCGTGCGCGGCTGGATCGTGGCGCTGACCGGCTTGCCGTTGACCGTGAGATTGACTGTGTTCATGCTGATTGCGCCTGCTCGAGAGCCCGGCCCAACGCAACAATGTGGGTCTGCTTGTCGATCGGATTGGTCATTCCGGCAGCCTCGATCACTTCGCTGACGGCATGACTATCAAAAGCAGCATCCAGACGTTCGGCCCGTCCATCTCCAATTATGTTGCCGGCGTCGGTGATGACGATCGGCCGGCTTTCGGTCGCCCCGATCACCACGCGAATGACCCCGCGGTCGGGATCGGCGAGGAATGCGCCGATCGCATGAGCAAACTCGCCGGTCTTGCGGCAACTCTTGTAATAGCCCCAGCGCGCCGATCGGCTGAGCTTCGGCACCTTGATAGACACCAACATCTCTCCCGGGCCCAAATCGGCCTCGAGCGCACCGAGCATATAGTCCTCCACCGGAATCGTCCGCTCGCCCGCCGGGCCGCGCAACACCACCTTCGCGCCGAGCGCAGCCATGATCGAATGCCAGTCCGCGGAAGGGTCGGCGTGGGTCAGGCTGCCGCCGACGGTGCCACGATTGCGCACGGCGCGATAGGCGATGCCGCGGGCAACGCTGGGCAGCGCGCCGCACGTGACGTCGGGGATGCGCAAGTCCTCGATATCGGCGTGGGTGATGCAGGCGCCAAACTCGATCTCGTCGGGCCGCTCGTCGAAGCGGCGAAGTTCCTCGATCCCCGTGATATCGACCAGCAGATCGGGCTGCACCAACCGCATGTTGAGCATCGGGCCGAGCGACTGGCTGCCGGCGACGATCTTGACCGTCAGGCCCTCGTCGGCGATCAGCTTGAGCGCCCCGCTGACTTCACCGGGACGCGCATAGTCGAAATTGACCGGTTTCACGCGGACACTCCTTCAGGCATCCTCTTGTTTCGCTTGTTCCTGGCCTCCTCGATCGCCTCGAGCACGCGACGCGGCGTCATCGGCGATTGGAGCAACTCGACGCCGTAGGATTTGAGCGCATCATTGACCGCATTTCCGATCGCCGCCGGCGGGGCGATGGCGCCGCCCTCGCCAATGCCTTTGACGCCAAACTGCGTGTACGGCGCGAGCGTCTCCATATGGCCCAGCTTTGGCGCCGGCACTTCGGTCGGGCCGGGCAGAAGATAGTCGGCGAACGTCGATGCCAGAGGCTGGCCGGAGGAATCGAAATTCATTTCCTCATAGAGCGCCGTTCCGATGCCTTGCGCGAGACCACCATAAATCTGTCCATCGACGACCATCGGGTTGATCAGCTTGCCGCCGTCCTCAACGATAACGTAGTCGATGATCTCGATGTCTCCCATTTCCGGATCGACGGCGACGACGGCGATATGCGCCGCGTAGCTGAACGTTCCGGAGTCACGCACCGGTTTGTAGCCGATGGTCGATTCCAGGCCGCGCGGATCGACCGAGGGCGGAAGATCCTGCGGGCGCCGATACCAGGTGTGCGCGATTTCCTGCAAGGTGACACTGCCGGCGGGTCCGACCACCGAGCCATCGACCAGTTTCACCTGATCGAAATCTACCTGAAGCAGATGCGCGCCAATACGCATCGCCAGACCGGCCACCTCCTTCGATGCCGTTGCGACGGCGCCGCCTGCCATCACGGCACAGCGAGAACCCCAGCTTCCGGTGGAGTACGGCGTGTATTCGGTATCGCCGTGAACGAGCTTGATCTTGGCGACATCTATTCCGAGAATCTCGTTGGCGACCTGCGGAAGCGTGGTCTCCATGCTCTGACCGTGCGAGTGAACGCCGACGCGCAGTTCCAGGCCGCCATCCGGCGTCATCCGCGCCGTGGCCTGCTCGTGTCCCGGCACCATCGGGATACCCCATCCGGCATAGACAGACGTTCCGTGGGCACCCTGTTCGCAATAGATTGAAAGACCGACGCCGATCAGACGCCCATCCGGCTCGGCCTTCTTTTGCCGTTCGCGAATGCCAGGCAGGTCGATCTTCGCCAGCGCCTGCCGCAGCGCCTCCGGATAGTCGCCACTGTCAAAATGCTTCTTGGTGATGTTGTCGAACGGCATCTGATCCGGTCGCACCAGGTTCTTGAGACGCACTTCATAGGGCTCAAGCCCGGCCTCACGCGCGATGGCGTCCATCATCAATTCGATCGCATAGCAGACGCCGGTTCTGGCCACGCCGCGATAAGGCAGGATCGGACATTTGTTGGTCGCAACAGACCACGTGCGGCATCGATAGGACGGAAAATCGTAAGGCCCCGGCAGAATACTGGCGACCTGCGCGGCTTCGAGACAGGCCGAGAACGGGTACGACGAATAGGCTCCCGAATCGACCGTTGCCTCGCACTCGACGCCACGCAGCTTGCCGTCGCGATCCGCATAGACGGTGATCTTGTAGTAATGTTCGCGGCAATTGGCGCCCGCGGTCAAATGCTCGCGCCGGTCCTCGATCCAGCGAACCGGGTGGCCGCAACGCATCGCGAGCCAGCCAAGACAAACATCCTCGGTCAGCAAAATCCCCTTATAGCCAAAACCGCCGCCGACATCCGGAGAGATGATTCGAATCTGGAGCTGCTCGATTCCCAGGCATTCCGCGAGCCCATTGCGCACGATATGGGGCTGCTGGTTGCCGGTGTGGAGCACGAGTTGGTCCATCCGGTTGTGCCAGACCGCAACCGTTCCGCGGCCTTCCATCGGCGCCATACTCTGGCGCGCCGTGGAAATCTCGCGGGTTATCTTGATCGGCGCGTCGAACGCTGCCTCCATATTGATATCGACGAACGTCTCCAGAAAGACATTGTCTCCCCAGTGCTCGTGGAGCAACGCGGAATCAGGCTGCCTCGCCTGCAGCATGTCATGGACGGCCGGCAGTTCCTCGAAATCGACTTCCACGGCGGCGGCGATGTCTTCGGCCTCGGCGCGCGTATCGGCGACGCAAATCGCGATCAATTCGCCGACCTGGCGGACCTTTTCAAATGCCAGGATCGGCTGCTCCGATGCCTTGAAACCCGGCAACCCGGACACCGCCCGGATCGGCTTGACGTCCTTGAGATCGGCGGCCGTGAAAACAACGTCCTTGTACTGCGGCGGGATCCTGATGCCGCGAATCCGGGCATGTGCGACCGGACTGCGGACAAACGCCACATCGCGCAGCCCGGGCAGACGGATATCGGCGACGAACTCTCCGCGCCCCCGCAGGAACCGATCATCTTCCTTGCGAAGCAGACTTGCGCCAATCCCCTGGCCGGCCATGCTGAGCTCCCATAGAACACCTGCTCCTCTAGATTCATCCTATTTCTAGGATGATAGCAAGAGTTCGTTTGCGGACGCTCGCATTCCCAAGCGTTGCTTTACAACGCCTTGCGGGATTTGGCCGGGAACAGGCTCACGGCGTTGTCACCGCCACCCGCCCGCTTTTTGCGGTCCGCCTTGGTGCCCAGGAGATCGACCCGCAGTTTAATACAATCGCTGCGGTAAACGATGTTCGCGACATAAATGGCGATGCCCTTGTCGTCGATCACGATGCAGCGGCACTGCATGGTCGCCGCGCCTAAGGGAATTTTCAACAAATCCGCAATCTCGGGGTCGGCGCTTCCGACCACGAGCGTTTGATGGGCTTCCCCAAGCGCAATACTGTCCATGGCGTCGATGGTCGGCAAGGCTGCCGCGGTCATGAACCGCTTCGGATTCATGTCGAAGATGGTGCGCGCGAGATGAAGATTGACGACCGAGTAAGGCTCTTCGTTCTTGTACTGCACGCTGCACAAACGCACATATCGGGCCGCCAGCTTGCCGTCTCCCTCATCGAGATGCGGCGGCGCGCCGGCTTTCTCGACGACGATCATTTCGGGGACGTTGTCTTCTAGCGAAGTGACCAGGCTGTTCCAGCCCGTCGCGAGCTGCAACCAGTGCCGGTCCTGCTTTTCGCTCGAAACAAACGTTCCGCGCCCCTGACGAGCCTCCAGCAAGCCTTCCTCGTTCAGGACCTCGACGGCCTGACGAACAGTAACGCGCGCCACTTCAAACTCACGCTCCAGTTCTTCAAGCGTGGATATCTTTTGACCCGGACTCCACAGCCCCGACTGAATCCGATTCCTCATGACCGAGGCGACCTGAATGTAGAGCGGAACCCTACTTCTGTCGTATGACTTAAGAAGCTTTGAAACCATGAAACATCTTCAGTGAATTCGGGCGGCAGCGGCAGCGCTGCATATAGAGTGTCAGCGCTATACTACAACGAAAGCCGGGAATGAAGGCCTAAAATCAGAGGTCGTATCGGCGTTATGAACCGATGCCGATTTCCTCGCCCCAGCGCCGAACCATATCGTTCTTCAGGCCGAAGAGATCCAGCGCACGGCCGACCGAGTGGTTGACGATGTCCTCTACAGTCGTGGGCTTGGTGTAAAATGCCGGAACGGGCGGCATCACGATCGCCCCCATTTCCGTCACTTGCGTCATCGACCGCAGATGGCCGAGGTGATACGGCGTTTCTCGCACCATCAAGACGAGTCTGCGACGCTCCTTCAAAACGACGTCCGCCGCCCGTGTGAGCAGGCTGGACGTAACGCCGCTCGATATCTCGGACAACGTCCTGATCGAGCATGGCGCGACCAGCATTCCTGTCGTCTGGAAAGATCCGCTCGATATCGCCGCCGCGATATCGTCGATCCGATATACGACATCCGCGAGCGACGTCAGTTCGGAGAACTTCAATTCCAGCTCGTGGGCCGCGGTGATTTGACCGGAGCGGGAAACGATGAGATGACTTTCTACGTCGGCCCTGCGCAAGGCCTTGAGCGCGGCAACGCCATACGCAGCTCCAGATGCTCCCGTGATGCCGACGATCAACCGTTGCCTGATCATGCTGCTACCCACCGCCGGCAAACTGCGCGCCGGCGCCTCGTATCGACCAGCTCGTCATCCGTCGTTCAAAGAAGTCGAAAATCGCGTACATCCCGACGCCCATGAAGCCGACGACGAGGAGCGCCGCGAACACCAGTGGTATGTTGAAATTGGAGCTGGCGATCAACATAACATTGCCGATGCCGCTGTTGCCCGCAACGATCTCGGCAATGACCGAGCCGACGAATGCCAGCGTGATCGCGATCTTCAGCGACGCGAAGAAAAACGGAAGCGAACGCGGGATTCCGATCTTCAACGTCATGTCGCGCTGCGAGGCGCCGAGCGAACGCATGACTTCCAGCAGTTCCGGTTCGATGGTCGCAAACGCAGTGGCCACGTTTGCGACCACGGGGAAAAACGAAAGCATGAAGGCCGTGATCACCGCTGGAACCGTCCCGGCGCCGAACCAGATCACAAGCACGGGCACCAGCGCCGCCTTCGGAACGCTGTTGAAGCCGACCAACAGCGGATAAAGCGCGCTATAGGCCAGACGCGACGACCCGACCAAAATCCCCAATACCATTCCGAACGCAACGGCAATCGCAAACCCGACCAAAGTCGTGGTCAGCGTGGCGAGCCCGTGTACGAACAGGGGATAGCGGAATTGATAGATCGCTTTCACCGCTTCCCAAGGCGACGGAAGGACGAAGCTCTTGATATCGAAGATGACGACGCAGAGCCACCACACCGCCACGAAGGCAGCCGTGGCCAGCCAGGGCGCGAGCCTTTGCATGGATCGGGTATTCAATGTTGTTTCCCCAGGCTGATGTGATGCCGAAGATCATGAACCAGATCGACGAAATCCGGTTGAAAAGTCGACTCAAGGGTACGAGGACGCGGGATATCGACAGAGCTCGTTTTGATGATCCGTCCCGGTCGCGAGCTCATCACATGGACGGTTTCCGCAAGATAGACCGCTTCACGTAACTCATGCGTGACGAGGATGATCGTACACTTTCTGAACAACCATAACTCCTGCAACACGCTCCAGAGATCTTCGCGCGTGAAGGTGTCGAGCGCGGCAAACGGTTCGTCGAGCAGCAGGATCGAGGGCTCGTGGATCAGCGCCCGGCACAGCTGCGCGCGCTGCTGCATCCCTCCCGACAATTGCCATGGCATGCGATCGGCGAAACCCGACAAGCCGACCTTTCCCAGCAGCGTCTCGGCGCGATCGCGGTTTGCCTCGCGATCCTGCTTCTGACGGCTGCGGTACGGCTCGACGATTTCCAGCGGCAACATCACATTGTCCCGGATATTGCGCCAGGGCAGCAGCGTTGCATTCTGAAAGGCCATCCCCACCGTCTTGAGGGGATGCGTCACCTCCAGGCCATCGACCGTGACGCTTCCGCGGTTTGGCCTGACAAGGCCTGCGATAAGCTTGAGCAATGTCGACTTGCCGCACCCGCTCGGGCCAACAATGGCAAGAAATTCGCCAAGCGCGATGTTCAAATTGGCGGACGACACGGCCAACGTCTCGCCCCCAACCTCCTTCGCTCCAGCGGAGCCATAGACCAGGTCAACATTCGTCAACTGGATAAACGTCATCTCCAAGACCTTCTTTATTGCTGCAGAGACAGATCGGGATCTAGTTGATCTTCCTGTCGCTTAGCGAAGGCAGATAGGCGGGGTCGAAGACCTCCTCGAGCTTGGGCTCACGGGGAAGCTTGTAAGCCTCGGTGATCAACGAGATGATCTTGCGAAGACGCTCCTGGTTGACGTCACCGAAGCCGTCCTTGCGGACAGTCGGCGTAACGATGCAGCACTCCATCGCGACGCGAAGCCGATCCCGCTCGATATCGGGATTGAGCAGCGGTTCATAGGCGATCGCGGCCTTGACGGCAATTTCGGGATCGCGGGCCATATCTTTCAGCCCCTTCATCGTCGCACGCAGGAAACCTTTCACGGCCTCCGGTTTCTCTTTCAGAAAGCGGCGCGACGCGGCAACGGAATTGGCATACAGTTCAAGCCCGTAGTCCTTGTACATGAAATAGCTGACATCGGAGGCCGGAACACCCTTCGCCTTCAGCTCAAGCAGCGAATTGAAGACCTGTCCCGGAATCGCGTCGATTTTCTTCTGGGCCAGCAGCACTTCCCGCAGACCGGGGTCGATGCTCTGTATCTTCATCGTGGAGATATCGATACCGGTCTGCTTAGCGAAAACCGGGAACAGCTTGAACGTCGAATCGTGAGGAGCCGAACCCAGATGCTTGCCGTTCAACTGCTTGGGATCGGTAATGCCGCTCGACTTCAAAACGATGATCGCGGCGGGCGCTTCTTCATAGCCGCTCATGAGAGCCGGAAACGCCTGTTCCGGATTCTTCGAGTTGAAATCCATCAGGACGTTGATGTCGGGGAAACCCATGTCGTAGACATCGGCAGCAAGCTGACGGACGACTTCAGCCGAGCCCTTGCCCCGATCGATGGTCACGTCAAGACCTTCGGCCTTGTAGTACCCCTTCTGGAGTGCGATCAGAAATGCACCGTGCGTCGCACCGGGAATCCAATCAAGCGTGAAGCGAACCTTGGTTTGCGCGTTTGCCGCCACGGATCCCATAACGGTCGTCATGAGAAGCAGTCCAATCACAGCGAGATGTCGTTTCAACGTCATGTTGTCCTCCCTAAGCCAGTGTTGATCGCCTCGTTACCAGTCTCCATCCCTCAGCGCGAAGACAGCTTCGGCTGGGGGTACCCTTCAAATTTTTGCGGCTTTGATCAGATCGCCTTTTCGTCAGACCACCTTGGCGTTGGCAAGAATTGCCCGGGCGCGATCTCGTTGCGCATCGGAAATGGTCAAACGCTCTGCAAATTTCTCATCCAGGGGCGCGGTTGCGTCGATGCCCATCTTGGTGACGGTAAAGTTGTTCGGATCGGATGTCGGATCGATGATCGCGGACTTCACACCCGGCACCATGAAGATATCCTTCTCGGCCCGCATCCGCGTTGCGACGGCCCACATCACGTCGTCCATATCGTAGATATCGACGTCATCGTCCACGACAATCACATGCTTGGTATAGAGCTCGGTGCCAAGGGCCGTCAGCATCGCCATCTTCGGTTCGCCTTCCGCAATCTTCTTCATCGATACGATTGCAAGAAACGCGCCACAGGTTTTGTGGGGAACATGCACGGCGCGAACATTCGGCAGATTGCGGCGCAGCGCATTCAGGATCTCGCCTTCCCGCGTGATGCAGGAAATCAGAATGTGATCGCGGGACATGCCTGACACAACACTATGGAAGTAGGCATCCCGCCGCATGCGAACGCGTTTCGCAACAAAAACGTTCTGCGTGCTGCGATATGATGCATAACCGGTAAATTCTCCGAACGGACCCTCGGGCTCATGCACACCGGCCAGAATTTCGCCCTCGATAACGATCTCGGCAGCTGCGGGAACCTCGATGTCGCCGACGCCGCAGCGGGCGAGGCGATACGGCTCACCGAACAACCCACCGATGATTTCGAATTTGCGGATATTTGGAGGATACGCATAGACCATCGAGCCCATGTAGTGCAGCGGATGCACGCCGATCACGATGGCAGCGGGCAATGACTGCCCCTTTGCTTCGGCGCGACGATGGAATTCATACATCCGGCGACGCGAGTGGAGGGAAATCCCGAGCCGGTTTTTGCCCTTCAGCATCAACCTGTGAAAGCCCGTCGTATCGACGCCGGTTTCCGGATCGCGCGCGGTAATCTGCCCCGCAGTAATATACGGTGCGGCATCGACGGAGAATTGATATGGAATTGGCAACTTCGTCAGATCAATCTCGCTTCCTTCCAAGACCACATCGTCGAAGGCGCCCTTGGCAACCACTTCGCACGGAATGTAATTCTGGCATCGATCGCGAAAAGCCGTCGGAAGATTTTGAACATCGCAATTAAGACTGCGCGCCAGCAATTTACGATTGCCCGCGATATTCGTGACGACCGGCATGTCGAAGCCGACGACGTTCTCGAATATGACAACCGGACTCTTGTTGAGACGATCGAGCTCGAAAATCGTCGACGTCATTTCCAGTTGCTGGCTGACCGGCTCGCTAATCCTCAGAACGTCCCCTGCGTCCGCCTTCTCCGTCGCTTCGATGAATCCACGCAAGCTTTGATTGTCTGCCGCCAACGTAATCTCCCCGCTGCTTTTCGCCTTCTATTAAGTCATCAGCTTATATTATAAGTTGAAGTGAGCAAGCGCAGGACTGCTCAAAATCCTTGCGGATTTGCATCGTTTTACGCAAAACATCGGCGCCACGATGCAAAATGGATGTTCTGTGATAGGCCTGCGCGACGATTGCCGCATCGAAAGACACGCTGGCAACAGGCCCGGAGAGCGTTAGAAAGTACTTACAAGCCCGCCCGACAACGCCGCGAGATGCGCGCTCGGAAATTCAACGTCTAAAATAAAGGCATAGGCCTTCAGATTACGCACTTCAGCCGTCGCGGCATCATCAGGTTCGCCTGGGTTCGTAGACGCGGTTTCCATCGCGCTCTGCTGCAAATGCTGGGCTTCCAGTTCTTCTGCGGCACGCGTTTTACTGCCCTTTTTCCTATACCTTGCCGTACTGACCCGCCACGTTACATGCAACATACTGTCGCTGCCCTCGCTGAAGAGCGGCCAGCGGGGGAACCACGTCCGTTAGGATCTGCCGTCGAGGCGAAGTTTACCCAGTATTGCGCGAGCTGGTCCGAGAGCTTGCGATCTTCGCGAGAACGCTAGGTACGCGCCAGACGACCCAACAAGGTCGCGAGATGCGCGGACGGAAATTCAACGTTTAAAATATGGGCATATGTCTTCATGTTGAACACTGCGGCCGTTTCGGCGTCATCAAGTTCACCGAGGTCCGCAAACGCCGTTTCCATGGTGGTTTGCTGCAAATGCTCGGCCTGCAATTCTTCTGCTTGCACGCGCTGGCGGAGTAAATCGACGTCTTGCGACGGCCACCCCGGCGCCGGAGTCTTGAGAAAATGTCTCACCGTTCGCAGCGGCCGCACGACGTTCATTTGCCAGGTTTGCACAAGTTCGATCACGTTACGAACGTCACCATCGCTTAATCGCCGCCCCCTATATGCCTGCCAAAGCCCATAGAGCACGATGTTGACGTCCGCTCCGAAGCGATCTTGAAGATCAAGACAAGCATTTCCTACTTCCGGTTGGGAGTAGAATTTTAAAGAGAAGGTCCAGAATGACATGGTGTCTTGCATATTCCGACCGCCAGTTTGCAGCATCCGCGTAACCCGCATATCATGACATTGCGAGCCGGATACCTACTGAATTCAATCGAGAGCAGATTTCAAGAGAGCGTTCCGAGCCGGTGTGATAACACTCATTCCATCATCAACATCCGCAAACCGGAATTTATGGCACGACAATTTATGGCACGACAATGACGCACAAACAGGCTCAGCGCATCACCGTTTCACACAACTTGACGGATCGTATCACACTGATGCTGCGCAATGACATTGTCAGCGGCAAGTATCAACCCGGGCGACAGTTGCCGGCCGGAAAGGATCTCAGCGATTTGTTTGGGGTTAGCATCACTGTCGTTCGCGAGGCACTTTCGCGCCTGAAGTCGGACGGCTTGGTTGCATCACACCAGGGCAAGGGCGTGTTCGTGGAGAATGATGCCAGGGCCCGCCCCTTCAGATTGGCAAGTCCGACCGGAAAACAGAGCTCATTGCTTCATATTTTTGAATTGCGCATGGCGGTTGAAATGCAAGCTGCAATTCTGGCGGCGCAACGGCGCAAGCTGAGCGACCTCAAAGCAATGGCGAAGTGTCTCAAGGAGATGGAGCCCGCTCGAAAACCGTTTGAGCAGGCCCTTGCCTCGGACATCGCCTTTCATCTCGCCATCGCGGAAGCAACACAGAACCCCCTGATTGTGAGCTTTATGCAATTTCTCCAGCCGCATTTGTATGAGTCCATCTCGAAAGCCCGCCGCAACTCGGCCAAAAAGATCGAGACCGAGACCATCGCCTACAAGGACCATTACGCGATTTACGAAGCGATTGCCGCGTCCGACGCTCATCGCGCGCGGCTGGCCGTCCGGCGCGTGCTGGAAGGCAGTCTCCGGCGACTCAACCGCAGTGGCCAGCTTGAGGACAAGCGGGCCTCCTTTACCGCGAAGCGCGTATAGCCTTACGGCTGATACTATCATTCTGATTATAGTATGATAGCTTGAACGAGGTTAAGCCCTTTCGGCGCGCGAATTTGCCTGCAACAGGCGGGTTCCGATATTTCGGCGCGCGTCCTGGTCTTAGCATTCACGGGCTTATCCGCCCGATGTAGTTCAATGTCTAACTGTTGAGGCCACTATGACCGATACCACTCGTCAAAAAATTCTCGATACCATCGACAAAAACCGCGACAGGGCCATTACGTTTCTGCAAGACATGATCCGCATCCCGAGCGTCACCGGCGATGAGGCGGCTATTCAGCGCTTCTTGTCGGATTACATGCGCAAGATCGGCCTCGATGTCGATATGTGGGAGACCGACTGGGAGAAACTCAAGCAGCATCCCGGCTATCGTCCGGTGAATCGCGGTTACGAGGGGCGTCCAAACATCGTCGCAACCCTGAAGGGAACGGGTGGCGGACGATCCCTGCTGCTCAACGGACATACGGATGTGATTCCCGTCGGCGACGGCTCCGGCTGGAGCGACGACCCCTGGTCGGCATCGATCAAGAATGGCCGCATCTATGGCCGCGGCTCCTGCGACATGAAGAGCGGTGTTGCCAGTCACATCCTCGCGGTTGAATTTCTGAAACAACTTGGCTTGACGCCAAAGGGCGATGTTCTCATCAACGTCGTCATCGATGAGGAGGTGAGCGGACACGGCACGCTCGACACCGTTATTCGCGGCTATAAGGCGGATGCGGGTATTTCCGGCGAAACCAGCGATCTCGCCGTCCAGCCCGCCTGCATCGGCCGCATCTGGTTCGAGATCGAAATTCAAGGCAAGCCCGCCGGAATCCAGAAGCGCTACGAGGGCATTAGTGGAATTGATCTCGGCAACAAGGTCGCAGCCGCGGTCGCAGATCTCGAAAAGACGCGTGTAGCGACGGTCAAGCATCCACTTTACCCGAATGCGCTAGATTCCCTGCCGTGCATCGTCGGTAGCTTCTCGGCCGGCAATTATCCCAGTGCGTTTCCGGCGACCTGCTTGTTGAAGGGCAGCATCGGTACCGTTCCCGGCGAGGATCATGAGGGGGTAAAGCAGAGCCTCGTTGATCAAATTCATCGCGCGGCCCAGGCAGACCCTTGGATGAAACTTCACCCGCCTAAGGTTCGGTTCGTTGGATATGACGCCCAAGCCTCGGAAATTCCGCGCGATCATTCGATTGTTCACACCGTCTCAAAAACCTATAAAGAGGTCACGGGAAAAGACCCGGTAATTAGCGGGCGCCAAGGCGCCGCCGATACACGTTTTCTGAATCTTTATGCTGATACACCGACCGTGATCTTTGGCCCCGGTTCGACGGCCGTCATGCACTCCGACGACGAATATGTTTCGGTCGATGACTACATCACGTCCATCAAGGTGATGGCTTTGAGCATATTCGATTGGTGCAATTCGGAGCCGAATACCGCGGCTAAGAAGTAATTCGATTTCTGGCGAGCGTTCCGGCAAAAGAGTCCAGGGAATGGATGTCTTGTCTTGCATCGCATGACATCCGTTCCCTGCATCTACCTATGCCTGGCGCGACTACCGGGAATGTGAGCATCTACCGGCGTCGATTAGAGCCAGGAAATCGCGGAGCGGCTGAATGAACGCCAACAAGAGCTCAGGCGGCCTCAACGGCGGAAACGAGCCAAGTGCGTGTCCCCCAACGCGGGTCGACAGTCCCGTCCCGGGTACCCGATAGTCGCCAAGCTCCGCCTGACTCAAGACGCGACGCGGGTAATCTGATCACCTGGATGATCGCTCGCGATGCGATATCGCCCTTGTGCGAACAAGAGCGCATTTCGCTCGAACTGTACGGCCCGCCACACACGACCAACGACGATCAGATGGTCGCCGCCTCGATGCTGGGACTCCGTTCCACATTCAAAAAAGGCCGCAACACCGTCCAGGATTGGCGCGCCATTTTTACCTTTGGTCCACGGGACGGTTGAGAATTTGTCGCCGCCCGATTTACCGAAATGGCGCGATAATAATATCTGATCCTCCGCAAGTACGTTGATGGCAAAGTTCGCCGCGCCGCTAAACTTGGCGAAGCTGGTCGACGATTCGCCGATCGACCACAAAATAAGCGGTGGGCTTAAAGAGACTGAGGCAAACGAATTGACTGTCAGGCCGACAAGTTCGTCACCGATATTCGCAGTAACCACCGTTACGCCCGTCGCAAATTGCCCAAGACAATTGCGAAAAGCCTGTGGCTCGACGGCGGGATCCCCGTCAAAGGCGGCAACACACTGATTCATTGTAGTTCCTTGTGCGCAGAAGCCTCACTTAATGCCTTCGAAGAACGGCGTGCGGGCGCATTTCTGCTAGTCGGGCGCTTGAGGCCCAAATTCTCCCGCAACGTCCGGCCGGTATATTCGGTCCGGAACAAGCCGCGGTTCTGAAGCTCTGGAATGATCCTGACGATGAATTCGTCAAGGCCGGCCGGCAGGACCGGCGGCTGGATCAGATAGCCATCGACGCCGCGATTCAAAAACCATTTCTCCATCTGGTCGACAATCGCGGTTGGCGTTCCCTTGACTGTTCTTTGTCCACGGCCAGTGCCGAAATTTTCGTACATCTGGCGCAAAGTCGGCTTATCCTTGAACAGATAAGACACGCGCGAATTGGTTTTCTGCATCTCCTGAGAAACGATGTGATCCGGAAGGGGCTCATCCACATCGTAGTCGCTCAGGTCGAGGCCACCGAGCGCAGTTGAGAGTAATTCTTTGCCTACCTCAGGATGGATCAGGCTTTGGAGGTACTTTATCTTCTCGTCCGCATCCTTTTCGCTGTCCGCCACCACGACGTTTAGCCCGGGCATAACGACCAAGTCGTCATCGGTGCGTCCGTACTTCGCGGCGTGATCCTTCAATTCCCGGTAAAACTTCTGTGCCTGCTCCAGATCGTGCAGCGGCGTGAAGATGACCTCGGCGATCTGCGCCGCGAGCTCCTTGCCGGTATCTGACGCACTGGCCTGAAAGATCACCGGATAGCCCTGCGGCGGTCGGGCAACATTCAAGGGTCCGCGAACCGAGAAATGCTTGTCTTTGTGATTCAGGTAATGAATCTTGGCGGCATCGAAGTAAAGCGCGGACGCGCGATCCCGCACAAACGCATCGTCGTCCCAGCTATCCCACAGCCCTTTCGTCACCTTTACGAATTCGTCGGCCCGCTCATAGCGTTCGCTATGACCGAAATGAGCATCTCTGCCGAAGTTGAAGGCCTCGGATGGGTTCGAGGAAGTCACAACGTTCCATCCCGAACGCCCGCCGCTCATGTGGTCAAGCGACGCAAACCTGCGCGCGACCTGATAGGGTTCGTTGAAGCTTGTCGTTGCTGTTGCCACGAGCCCAATGTTTTTCGTCACCGCCGCGAGGCCCGCCAGCAATGTCACTGGATCAAAGTAGGCCATATATTGCGGCCAGCGACGTAGCGCCTGAAGGTTACCATCCCGCGTCGCGATCGCATCAGCAAGGAAGATCAGGTCAAACTTCGCATTTTCGGCAGCCTGCGTCATCTGTACATAATGCGAGAAGTTCGTTCCCGCATCGATCTGAGACCCCGGAGCCAGCCACGCCGCGACGTGGTGCCCGGTCGGGTGAAAGAAAGCCCCCAGCTTCATCAGGTCTTTACGTTTTGTCACGTTTCCTCCCTGCGCAATATCCGCGCCTATATTGGGGATGCGGCCTACCGCATCCAGTCAGCGGCTCTCACCAGTTCGAGGACTTTGCGTTTTCCTCGATTTTCTTCTGATCAAAATTGTTGATCTCGGAGATGAACTGGTTGGTATAGGCGGCCTCTACATTGAAGTTCTTCGGAATCAGCCCTTCCTGAATCGAGATGTCAGCCATCCGCTTCCACACCGCTGGAACGTTCTCGCCCCACTTCACCCCAGGCTCTCGTTTGGTGAGATCAAAGCGGGAATTAAAAATGTGACGCCCCTCACGAAACGTTTCGTCGTTCATGACAGAGGGCTTTGTTTCCGGATACATTTTCCAGTGATTGCGCAGTGTCGCATCTGGATTTGCCAATCCAAAGACGGATGATTTGGCAATGCCGCGCGCAACCTTGATGACGAGATCCGGATTTTTCGCGATCGTCTCCTCGCGCGCAACGATGACATTTCCGAGAATTTCATTGAGCCAGGGCGGATCGATATAGCGGAGCTTGAATCCGTTGTTCTCCAGAGATGCAATCACGGTGTCCCAGGCGGCCCATCCATCGACCACGTTCTGCCGGAATGCATTGGCGGCCTGGCCGCCGATACCAATCGACAGCCATTTAACATTCGTTTGCGGATCAACGCCGGCGGACGCCAGTGCGGCGCGCGCATAGGGGGCGGAACCGGCCGACATGTCGGGTACACCCAATGTCTTGTCCTTGAAGTCGGCAAGCGTCTTGATGGTGCTGTTTTCGGGAACCACGATCCGATAGATCGACTGCCGTGCGTAAACGTAGACGGCTTTCACCTTCAGACCTTTGGCGCGCGCGATGAGAAGCGCATCGCCTCCAACCGTCGCGAACTCCACCTGTCCGCTCGCGACTTGCTGAATGCCGGCAGTCGCACCCGACAACCCCACAACGTCGACATCGAGCCCTTCGTCTTTCCAGTAGCCTTGTGCGAGCGGAATTGACGATTGTGCGGCGTGTCCAACCGATATGTTGGAGGTGGCGACGGCATATGTCACTTTTTCCGCGGCTTCTGCCGGCGCCATCGCAAACAGCGCCATCGACATTAAGCACACAGACAAGCCAATTCGCTGCATATGATATCCCCGTGAGTTATCAATCATGATTTGGTCCCGTTGTTTCAGCTCAGCGCCTTGTTCCAGAACAGGAAGATGTTTTGCAAGACCCGCATGATCTGGCTGAGCACCAGGCCAAAGACGGCGAGAATGACGAGCACGGCAAAAATGCGCGCAACATCGAACTGAAAGTTCGCTTCGAGGATAAGATTTCCAAGGCCGGCCTTGGAGCCGACAAATTCACCGACGATGGCGCCCAGGATCGCGAGAACGATAGCCACGTTCAGTCCCGCGAAGATGAACGGCAAGGCGTTCGGCAGTCGAACGGTACAAAAGGTTTCCCAGCGGCCGGCGCCAAGTGACTGCATCAGGTCAAGCTTGCCCTGATCGCAAGACTTCAAGCCCATGATCGTATTGACCAGGACCGGAAAGATCGCCACGAGAGCAACAATGAAGATCTTCGACCCGATACCATAGCCGGCCCAAATGATGATCAGCGGGGCGATGGCCACCTTCGGAAGCGTCTGGAGCGCGACCAGCCAGGGATACACAATTCTCTCGACGAGAGAAAACTGGGCGACAAGGGCTCCCGTCGCGATTCCGACTACCGCTGCGAGTAGAAAGCCGATCAGGGTCTCAAAAGCGGTGACGCCAAAATTGTAGATGAAAATGCCGGAGACGAAGCCGGTATAGAGAGACGATGCGATCGCCGAGGGCGCGGGAAGAATGTAATCGGGAATCGCAAACAGCCGAACCGACGCTTCCCATATGCCGACGAGCAAGATAAATCCGGCGAGCGAGATGAAATAGTCGGAGCCGGAGATGGCGGCCCAGCGCAAGCGTTCGCGCTTGCGCGCCGCAACGATTTTGGTGGCGGATGTTGCATCGATCGTCATGATGAATTCTTTGCGTTAACGGCCTGAAGAGCGCTGACATCGAGCAGGCGGCGCAACTCGCGGGTGTAGCCGCCAAAGCGTTCCTCGCTCAGCATGTCGATATTGCGCGGGCGGGACAGCGCGATAGGGATTTCGGCGATCACTCGTCCCGGTCGAGGCGACATCACGACGACACGATCGCTCATGAACACCGCTTCGGAGATCGAATGGGTAATCATGAACACCGTTTTCTTGGTGGTATCCCATATTTTCAGCACTTCGGAATTCATGACTTCGCGTGTCAGGGCATCGAGCGCACCGAACGGCTCGTCCATCAGCAAGACCGAGGGATCGTGGACGAGCGCACGGGCGATGGAAACTCGCTGCCGCATGCCGCCGGACAGCTCGAACGGATACTTGTTCTCGAAACCTTTCAGACCGACGAGTTCGATCAACTCATGTGCGCGCGCGATCGAAGCGCGTTTGTCGAGGCGCAGCACCTGCGTCGGAAGCAGAACATTCTGCAAAATAGTCCGCCACGGCAGCAGATTTGCGTCCTGAAATACGATTCCGACATTTCGGCGCGAGTTGTCGCCACCGCGTCCATGCAGAGTCAGCTTGCCGGCATAGCCCCCCTCAAGACCGCCAATGATCCTGAGCAATGTCGTCTTGCCGCAACCCGAAGCGCCAAGCACCGAAACAAATTCACCGGCGCCGACATCGAGATTGATATTGCTTAACGCATGGACTTGTTCACGAGAGGCGGTCTCATAGATCTTTGTCACATTGTGCAACTCGATGGCGGCGGATGGTCGCATATTCGCAACCGGCCGGTCGGCAAGCAAAGGTGTGACGTTCGCACTGGCAGTCATGATCAATCCTCCCGATAACTCTGTCGCAGTTGATCTGCAATTCTCGAGCCAAACGTTTTTTATCTAGGCCGTGTTCACCTGCCTTCTGTGAGCGGCAAACAAGCCACTGCCCGTCTCTTCCAGGTGCGCACAAAATGCAGCAGCGCTTTTCACGTGATCGTGCATCGCCTGTGCTGCGCCAGCCTCATCTCGACGCTCGAGCGCCGAAAGTACACGCTCGAGTTCCGCGAATCCGTCCTGCACGCGCTCCATCGAAACGGAGCACACGCGACGGATCCACTGCACCTTGTCGCGCAGGTCGAGAAGAATTTGGCAGATCAGTTTGTTGTCAGCCGCATCGTAGATCGCCGAATGAAGCTGATTGTCGATCGTGACAAATGCGTCGGCGTCGCCGGTGGCGATGCGACTGCCGTGCAGCTCAAAATCTGAGCGCAAGGTAGCCAACATTTCATCAGACATGCGGCTCGCGGCATCGGCGGCAACACGCATCTCCAGCATGATACGCAAATCCGCAACTTCGCGGATTTCGCGCAGGGTCATAGCCTTAATGTAGGTTCCGCTTTGTGGCGAGATGGCAATCCATCCCTCCAACTTCAGGCGCCATAGTGCCGTGCGAATCGGCGAACGGCCGACGCCGAGTTCTTCGGCCAGCCTGGCTTCCGATAACCGCTCGCCAATGCCGTATCGCAAATTGACGATACGCTGCTTGATCTCGCGGTAGACCATGGAGGTCGAGTTGGCATCGTCGAACTGCATCAACGCGCTCATGTCCGCTCCTCCAAACTGAAGAACTAGTTGTCTAGTTAATTAGAAGGCCTCAAGAACTTTGTCAACTGGCCAATATGAGGGGTTGGCGGCTCCCGGGAAGCGGCGCCAGGCTTCTGCACTGGATTTGCTGAGGCCTTTACCGCGCGGTGTTCCCGACACCAGCACAGCCGCCCCGCGCCACAGCCCGAGACGCGCGATGAAGACGTCACCTCGCGTAAAACTGAGTGGGTGCATCGATCGCACCGGCGACGAGTGCGTCGAAGACAGCGTCGACAGTATTGACGATCAATGGGGACGCAGCACGCGAAGCAGGGCGCAGCGGTCATGTGCCACGACGCTGAAACGCATATCGGTAAGGTTCATCTGCTGATATCGAGACTGCAGGGGTCGACATTCGACCATCGCGCCGCCGGACGATGTTTCCAATTATTTTAGTTGGCGTTGCCGGACCCGTCGCGCGAGCATGAGATCTGCGCTGTCATTCTTGTTGCCGGCTCAGCGAAGCACGATGCCAATCTACCCCGGAGTCCATTAGGGTTGGGCGCCTCAGCGCGCTGATGATTTGCCAGGGTCCGCTATAGGTTCGGCGTGATGATTCAGACAACTATCAGCGCTAACAGAATGAGTTGGGTTGTTACGTCTAAACTCCAGGGCGTTTTCAATGTGAGTGCGCATTGCGACAGATGCGGCTTCTCCGTCGCGCGCTTCGAGCGCATCGAGAACAGAATGAATTTCAACGAAGGCGTCGTTAATCCGAAGTGGATGCGCAGCACTTCCACGGCGAATCCAGCGCACCTTGTCGATCAGGTTGACGAGAATCCCGGCGATCAATTGATTGCCGGCAGCCTTGTAAATCGCCAAGTGAAACTGAAGATCAAGCTCAAGGTAGTCATCTAATCGACCGGTTGATACCCGTTCACCAAACGCAGAAAAGGCCTCTCGAAGCCGGACTAGTTCGGCATCGCTTATCCTTTTGGCAGCACGGCCTGCGAGATACGACTCCAGAACAAGGCGGGCTTCGAGTATCTCGGTAATCTCAGTATCGGAAAGACCGCGCACGAACGTGCCGCTCTGCGGCGAAATCTCGATCCACCCCTCGCTTTGGAGACGGGAGAACGCGGTGCGAACCGGCGAGCGGCCAAAGCCAAGCTCAGTTGCAATCCCGACCTCTGACAATCTGTCTCCGGGCTTATAGAACAATTCCGTAATACGTCGCTTGAGCTCGCGATACGCGACACCGGCGTTACTGAGTTCATTATTAGGAATATTGCCAATCATCTGTTGAACTCAACCACAATGCTATCGTTCGGAATCTTTCGGGATCACCACACAGTCCAGTGCAATGCAGCCCTGCCCCTTTTCCATGACCGCAAGCGGATTGATCTCAATTTCAGATATGCGGTCGGAAAATTCCGCAATGAACCGTGACAAGGCACTCATCGTTCGTGCGACAGCCTGAACATCTCCGGCCGGCTGCCCACGAAATCCGCTGAGAAGCTGCACGACCTTTGTCGATGCAATCGCCTCATTCGCTGTTTCTTCGCTGATCGGCGCCAAGCGGATAGCGACATCCTTGTAAAGCTCAACCTGGACTCCTCCAGCTCCTACAACAACCAACGGGCCGAAATCGGCATCTACTCTTGCGCCAACAAAAATCTCTCCAAGCGACGATATCTTTCGCTGAACGAGAAAGCCAAGAAAGTGATTGGAAAGATTGGCTGTCGATAGCAGCATCGCCTCGGCTGCGAGCCGTACCTCCTCCGCGGAAAGAAGTCCCAGTTTGACGAGCCCCGCATCGGATTTGTGGACCATATTTTCCACTAACCCCTTCAGCACGACGGGGAAACCGATCTCTGCGGCGGCAGCGACTGCCCCCTCCACGGAGGAAGAAAATTGCTCCCGAGGGCCAGCTACGCCGTAACTCTTGAGGATGTCTCGCGCTTCATGCTCGGCCGCCAAACGATGCAATGGAACAGCGTCGAGGCGGGATTTTGCCAGACTCCCTTCCTTGGCTGAGCCCGCGACAAACGACTGCGCGGGCCTCGTCGACCACGTTACGTAGCGAGAGATCGCTGAGAGCCCCACTCGGGTCCCGCGCAAGTAGGGAATTTTTGCACTATCCGCGATCTCCTGAAGTGCCGGATGCGGCTGATCCGAAACGTTAGATAGCGCAACGACCGGGATTTTCGCAGAAGCCGCTCCCTTTCCAACGGCTTCAAGCAGCTTGGAATAGCGGGTTGCCTGCTGTAACCCCAGCCCTGCCGGCGCATCCTGGAGAAGAAGAAGCATGCCGACATTGGCTTGGGATGCAATCGCCTCTGCACACCCTTGTGCGACTGCGGGATCATAAAGACCTGCCCAGGTCAGATCCAGTGGGTTCGCAAGGTATGCGAACGGCGGAAGCAGCTTCTTGATTGTTGGCAAAGCCGAATCCAGCGGCGCAAACTCTGCTCCGATTTCTTCGGCTGCATCCAATACGAGAGCGATTTCTCCTCCTGAGAGCGATAGACCTCCAAGCAAAGGCTTGGTCGGTCGCGTCAGACTCTTTGAAGCGAGCAACGACGTTTCGATCAGATCGTCGAGCGAATGGACCTGCATTGCACCTGCCGCAAGCAAGGCCGCATCGCAGGCCTCATCGCTGCCTGCTATCGCGCCGGTATGCGCCATCACCGCCGCCTTTCCAGACTGCGACCGGCCGCTCTTGAGAACGACAACCGGCTTGTTTGCTTCCCGGGCGCGCCGAAGCGCCTGCATGAATGCAGCAGGTTTCTTGATCTGCTCCGCAAAGACTAGAATGGTGGTGACATTTGGATCGTCAATGACCGCCTCAAGATAATCCGATGCAGTTGTGACCGCCTCGTTGCCAGTTGTGATCAGGTAACTGAAGCCAATCCCCCGTGCGGAATTAAGCAACGCAATACCGACCGATCCGCTCTGCACGATAGCGGCCACGCCGCCGCGCGCGACCTTGTCCGGCAACGACGTGCCAAATAGCGCAGAGCGCCCGACAAAATTCAACAGCCCAAGACAGTTTGGCCCGCACACCGCCATGTCATTCGCTTCAGTGATCTCCACCAGCGTGCGTTGCGCTACTTTGCCGTCCTTTGTCTCACCAAATCCGCTCGACAAAATCGCGAGCGCGCCGGCACCTTTCCGGGCCGCCTGTTTTGCCACCTCGACCACGGCATCGGCCTGCACCGCAACAAATACGGCGTCTACGCTGTTAGGTATTTCGTCGAGAGATGCATATGACCTGCGACCGAACAGTTCCTGAGCCCGTGGGTTTACCAGATGGAGATCACCCTCATAGCCTACGAACTCCAGCGCCTTCACGGCGTTAAACCCCGGGCCGATTTTCTCCGAGGCGCCGACAATCGCGATGGACTTCGGCTGGAGTAGGCTTTGTACACCCATCAGAGAGCCCCGAATTTCGGCTTGCGCTTTTCGGAGAATGCCTTTGGTCCCTCATGGGCATCGGGATGCGCGAAGACCTTCTCGCAAATCTCGATTTCGAAATCGACCATGTCCTTCCAGCTTTCGCGGGAGTTGAAGGCGATCGCATCGCGCGTCGCACGGATGGCGGTCGGCGAAGCGCTGGCGATCCGCTCCGCGACGCTCTTCGCCTCTTTCGCCAGGTCGGCCTTCGCGACGACGCGCGTGACCAAACCAAAGTCATAAGCGGTCTTGGCGTCGAAATCCTGCCCTAGAAGCAGAATATCAAGGGCGCGGTTGCGACCGACGTAACGTGGCAGCCGCGTCAGTCCCATTCCCCAACTCGGCACCATTCCGATATAGGCATCGCCGGCGCGGAAGACCGTGTTGTCGGCCGCAATTCGTATGTCGCAAGCCCAACCCAGCGCGGTACCGCCGCCGATGCAGAAGCCATGAATCGCCGCGACAATAGGTATCGGGAAAGTTTCGAGACGGTTTAGTGTCTCTCTTCCAAGCGCGCGAAATGCCTTCGATGCCTCGGGGCTTCCAAAGTCCTTCTCTTCACGCAAATCGCCGCCCGCGCAGAAGGCTCTATCGCCGGCACCGGTCAGGATGACGCAGCGCGCATCCCGGTCCTTTTCGATCTCGTCAAGGCGCGCATGCAGCGCATTCATAAGTCTGGTCGATGCGGCGTTTACCGGGGGATTATCCAACGTCAGCGTGGAAATAGCGCCATTTCTTTCAAGACGTACGAGGGACTCGGTCAAGATCAGCTCCTTGGAGTTTGTGACACGGTTAATTTGGACCGGAACGTAGATTGTCCGGCTTGGCCCAGAACACGAAACGGACGTGAAGAAAGCGAACGAGGGCGTAGAGAACGATTCCCAGCAGCGCGAGGACGGTGAGCACGGCAAACATCCCGGAGATGTCCATGTTGAAATTTAACTGTAGCAGGAGATTTCCAAGCCCCCGGTCGGCGCCGATAAACTCGCCCACCAGAGCGCCGGTAATGCTGAGAACGATTGCCACGTTCAAGCCGGCGAAAATGAAAGGCAGGGAATTCGGGAAGATAACGATACGAAACTGTTGCCAGCGTGAAGCCACGAGCGAGCGCATCAGATCGATCTTCTCCGCTTCCACCGTTGAAAATCCGACAATCGCGTTGATCAAGACCGGAAAGAACGAAATGATCGCAGCTATCAAGATTTTCGATTCAATCCCGATACCGACCCAGACGACGATCAGGGGTGCGAGGGCAACCTTTGGAAGCGCCTGAAGGCCGACAAGGTATGGCATTAACGTTCGCTCGATGATCAGCGAGCGCGTCACAATGAAAGCAAAGAAAATCGCAGTCACGGAGCCGATCGTAAAACCAAGCAGCGCCTCAGCCAGCGTTACCAGGAAATTCTCGACCAGCAGACCGCGATCATAGATAAGCCACAGCGATTGGGCGATCGAGGATGGCGGCGGAAGCAGCAGTTTCGAAACATTGAAAATAGCCGGCACGAATTCCCAGACGAGCAGCATCACGATGCCGCCGAGAATGGGCGGGCCGTATCTTTCAAGCATAGCAGCGACGCGAGTTTTCATTTTCCGGCGTCCTTGTCGGCTTCAAAGTAGCTTCGCAGTTTTTCAGCGAGGCGAATAAAGACCGGATCGGATCTCGTCGCAGCCGAGCGCGGCCGCGCGATTGGAACGTCGATCAATTCGCGGACGAAGCCCGGCCTCGGCGCAAATACTGCGACCCTGTCGGAGAGAAGAAGTGCTTCCTCGATCGAATGCGTCACAAGAACGACCGTCTTGGTGCTGGCCTGCCAGATCCGCAGCAGCTCAAGATTCATCGCCTCGCGGGTAAGGGCATCGAGTGCGCCGAAGGGCTCGTCCATCAGCAGGATATCAGGGTCGTGCATGAGCGCACGGGCTATTGCCGCGCGCTGCTTCATTCCGCCCGACAGCTCATCAGGATATCGATCCGCAAAACCGTCAAGACCCACAAGCTTCAGGAGGTCATGCGCTCGTTTTTGCGACGAGGTTGAATTTAGCTTCAGGACCTCGGCCGGGACGAGAACGTTCTTAAGAACGGTCCGCCACGGCAACAGAACCGGACTTTGAAAGACCAGCCCGATGTCGCGACGCGGCCCCAGAATTGGGACGCCATCGATCTCGATCGTGCCGCCCGAAACGGTCTCCAGACCGGCGATCATTCGCAGCAGCGTGCTTTTGCCGCAACCGGACGGGCCGACGATGCAGAGGAACTGCTTGGCCTGCACCGCTAACGACGTATCCGACAGCGCTTCCAGAAAAGTGCCTGAGCGGGAGCGGAACTGCTTTCGAACGTCACGGATGTCGATGAGCGGCCGAGCTACGGCTGTCATCGATAGGATTCCGCCTTCTTAATGATTGCCGCCTCGTCAAAGCGATTTACGTCGTCGATCAGACTGTTGGTGAAATACTCTCCGACGTCTGGCTGCTTAGTGATGACACCGACATCGAAGAAAAACTTCTGCGTCGCCAGCCACTCGTCCCGTGTAAACGCGCCGAACCGCGGATCGGCGCGTCCTTCAAGCTTGTATTTCGAGAGCCGCGCCTGAAGAACGTGCACGGCCTCGCGCAACGCCTGGTCTTCAGGAATGTTCGTCGGTTTCGATGCTGGATATTTTTGCCAATGGATACGAACCGCCGCTTCCGGATTGGTGAGCGTGAACAAGGTTCCCTTTGCAATGCCTTGCGCGAACTTCATGTCCGCACTCGGATTCGCCTTCAGGAAATCGCCGTTCGCAATCACCATGAGGCTCAGGAGTTTCGACGTTCCCGGCGTCTCGAAATGCCTGAACTGAAATCCTGCGTTCTCGAGGATCGCATATGCCCAGTCCCACATTGCAATGGCATCAACCTGATTGGCCTTTAGTGCGTTGGCGGATTGCGGGCCGAGGCCGATGGGGAGCCACTTCACATCTTTTTCCGGATCGTAACCAGCGCCGCGAAGCATTGCCTTTGCGACAGCTGTCGCGCCGCTTGAAAGGCTCAAGACGCCTATCGTCTTGTTCTTGAGATCTTCGATCTTCTGAATCGGACTGTCTTTCACGACGGCAATGGTATAGATCGGCTCGCGCACGTGGTTGTAAATGCCCTTGATATTGGCGCCTTCCTGGCGGCCAACGAGCAATGCCTCCGGACTTGCCATCGTAAATTGGGCGCTTCCGGAGATGACAACCTGAGTGGCTCCCGTCGATCCATTGAACGGCGACACTTCGACATCCAGCCCGAGTTCCTTCCAGTACCCAAGCATCTCCGGGACCGAAGAATGTGCGGCTTCAGCAACGTTCGGCGATGGTGATGTGAGCAGGTATCGGATTTTGGTTTGGGCCGAAGCAGGCGAGGCACCGTGCAGCAGAAGAAGCGCAAAGAAGAAATATCGGCTGAAGACTCTCATCAAACCCTCCGTAATGCGGCAAGGACTAGTCGACAAGTTACCTAGTTAACTGCGAGCCGAGAGGATATGCAAGTGACACTTGTTTGGAGGCAGCGCACCGGCAATTATGATGCAGTGCACTCGGCAGAGTCGGCGAGCGACGCTCACGGCCGCCAGCGCCTGCCGCGTCCAGACTAGCTTGCCTTGGACAGTGCCCGGATGCTGCGGGCCAATGAAAAAAAATATCAGAATCTGCGGCGACCAAACGAACGCGCGTCGTTCGCCAACTCATTATGATCACGAACCTGGTGGACGCGATCCAGCGGCCGCTCGATATCCGGACCGAGGGCGCCATCGGTCACTATCGATGCGAGGTATGCTCTCCGAACTCCATGAAGAAGCACGCGGGCTGACGTTCATTTCGAATATTCCGCCCTTATGAGCCAGGCGCAAAAAGATCCAAGATTCGCGAACTTTGATGCCAGGCTGCCGGCCGGACGATTGGCAGGTGCACACCGGCATCGCGGTAGGCCTGGACTTTCTTCAAGACATCGTCCGGCGTTCCGGAGGCCGTGAGACCTTGAACGGTTTTCACAGATAATGCCTTCGCCAGCGCAGTCTTGCCGCCAGCTTGATAGGCCGCATGAAGCCGCGGCAGTTCATCCGGATCGATATAAGGCTCCCCGACCCGCTGTCGCGCCGTCGACTGCGACGCCGCTTTCTCCGGCATGAACTTATTCGCAACTTCCCAGCGAACGGCATCGATCGCGGCGTCGGGATCATCTTCCACTGACGTGTTAATAAGGATCGCAACCTGAAAGTCGTTCCAGTCCCGGCCCGCTTCCTCTGCAGCTGTCCGAACGATCCGTATGGCGTTCTCCGCGTATTCGGGAGATGATACCGTGTTCAGCAGGACTCCGTCGCCGAGCTTTCCGGCAAGCCGAAGCCCTGTTGTGCTGGTCGCAGCGAACCACAATGGAATTTTGGGGCGGAACGGCTTCCACCCGAGCTGCGCTCCTTTAATTTTTAAGATTTCGCCTTCGTAGTCCACCGATTCGCCTGACATCACCATCCGGAAAACGTCGACCCATTCCTTCAGCGCCACGGCGGGAGTGCTATGAGCGAAACCGTGACGCGTGGCGTGCACTGCGGAGGCCGCCCCCGGACAAAGTATGATCCTTCCGCCGGATAGTTCATCGAGGCTTGCGGCTGTTTGTGCCATCACGACGGGGCTGCGAAGCCTCACGATCTGCGTGCATCCCAGATTCATCTGCTTCGTGGCCAGTGCGAAAGCAGACATGGCGGTCACGGAATCCCGCATGAGAGCCCAAGTCTCCGAGAAGAACCCGATATTGAAGTTCCGTTCTTCTGCGGCGGTCATGCAAGCGGCGAAATCCTTAATTGTTGCCGTATGATCGTATCCCGTAGCGAAGCCGATGCGTTTCATAGTAATCCCATGTCTGCGTTGTGTTGATAGTGATCTCGAAATTCGGCCGGCCAGCAGATCTCCGAACGATGCTGGCTGCGACTGTCGAGCACGTCGGCTCGCTTATCTCCTCGCCGTCGGGCCTCATCCTGTAGAGAGCGAAGTGCTAATCCTGAACCACCAACGATCACCAGCATGCCAGGAAATCCAGGCAGACCGGACACAAGACGGAGAAATAGCCCGCTCCCATGCGCACCGACGTGTTAAGTTCCCGAAATCGCATTTGCAACGCCCGGTTTGGGGTCCAGAACTATTGCGGTTTAACGCCCGCCTTCTCCAGCACGTTTCGATATTTGGTTATCTCGGACGCCATGAGATCACGAAGCTCTTCAGGCGTGCTCGGAGTCGCCTGAAATCCTTGAAGTTCATATCCTGTTTTGACCTCGGGTGACTCCAGGGCAGTCCGAATAGATTTGTTGAGGAAGTCAACGATCTCTTTCGGCGTACCGGCCGGGACGAGGATTGAACTCCAGTTCGTGGCTTCAAAGCCCTTCTCAATCGCCTCGCTGAAAGTCGGCACATCGGGAAGCGCGAAGAAGCGTTCGGGGCTGGTAACAGCCAAGGCCTTAAACACACCGTCTTTTACGAATGGCAACGCGGTGACGTCACTCACCGCAAAATCGATAACCCTACCCAGAAGCGCGGTGGCAGACGGACCAGCGCCGTTGAACGGAATGTGCTCGACTTCAATTTTGGTAGTGGCGGTCATCATTTCCGCCGCCAGATACGGACTCGAACCAACGCCAGGCGTTGCGTAATTTAGTTTCCCCGGCTTGCTGCGGGCCAGCGCGAGAAGTTCTTCCGCCGAATTTATGCCGGACGCGGAATTTACAAGCAGAAGAACGGGGGAGCTAGCCACGCGAGAAACCGGCTCGAAGCTCTTGATGGGATCGTATCTGAGGTTCTTGTAAAGACTTGGCACGATCGCATGGGAAACGCTGTTCAGATAAAGCGTGTAGCCATCCGGCGTTGCGCTCGCGGCAAAGGTCGCTCCTATCGTCGTTCCAGCCCCCGGCTTATTCTCGACGATGACTTGCTGCTTCCATATTTTGCTTAATTGCTGTGCAAGCGTTCTTGCCTGTGCGTCCGACGAGCCGCCCGGCGGATAAGGAATGATAATGCGAACGAAACGCGTAGGAAAGTCCAGCGCTTGGCCTGCTGACGCAAAACCGAATAGCAATATGGCCGACAACAATATACGACTGAGTTTGATCATCGTTCGCTCCTGCCTATCATCTTCTCTGCGCGTTAAATCTTGACGTTGTGAAATGTGACGCACGCGCTTCGCACGAAGATTTAAGATTGAAACTTCACCGACGCCCGCGCTCGTCGATCTTCGCCCGTGCTTCGCCCGAAAGATTCTGAAACGAACAGCGCCATCAAGCGGCTATTCGAAAATCCCCCTGATGATAGCCCGCCCCTCATCAACCGCTAATTTCCCCATGGCGACGACCTTGTCGATCGTCAAATCCTCGTTCAGGACAACGAGATCGGCATCGGAGCCAACCGCGATCGTTCCCTTCTGCGGATAGAGTCGCAGATGCCTCGCCGGATTCACGCTTACCAAATGGAGAGCGGATGCAAGGTCCACGCCAGTATCTACGATGTCTTTGAATTCACGATGGAGAGCACTGGTCTCCCACCGCGCCATGGCAGGCTTTCCGTCTGCGTCCGACAAATGCGGGAAAACGCCTCCGCCATCGGTACTCATGCTGATGCGCTCAAGCGGGACCTTCTTGGCCAGAAGATATTTCACCGCATCGGGGCAGGTGACAAAACCCGGTATGATCCTGATGGTGGTGAGGTCCACCGGCCCGCCGAGCCCAGCCCACTTCACCATCTGATCGAGGACCATGCTGTTTCGATTGCAATGGGTCGGCAAGTAGGTATTGGCAGGCAGATCGCTTTGCTCAACCGCATCGAAGAGAAGCTCGATCCCTTTCTTTCCGGGCCCAATATGGACGTTCACGATCCCGCCTCGCCCGGCGAGACGCCCTGCGATGCAAGCGTCGGCACCGATGCGAATGATTTCCTGAAGTGTCGGCTGCGACGACCGCATGTCTGCAATGGCGACTTCGCCAATGCCCAACGCGTTCGAAACAAGTACAATATCCTTCTTCAGATCACCCGTGAACGAAGGAAGGGGCAGGTCATAAGCGCCCACAAGAATGTAAGCGGACATGCCTTCAAGCTCGAGCGAGCGCGCTTTAGCCAGCAGCCCCATCAAATCCCGCGTCAGACCATCGGCGCCTAACAAGCCGACGACGGTGGTCGTCCCATTGGTGGTGAACTCGGTGAGATTGAGTTCAGGGCCTCGGGTAATCGGGCCATTGCTGCCGCCACCTCCAAGAATGTGAACATGGCTGTCGATAAATCCAGGCGCGACCGCTTTTCCCTGACAATCGACTTCTAGGACACCGGGCAAATCAGAGCGTGGCAGTGAGTCCGCAATGGCGGCGATACGGTGGCCCGCGATCAATAGATCCTTGGCGCCCAAATCTTTGGGGGTATACAGACGGCAATTACGCAGCAAGGTAATCATCACATCAGGCCCTTCTGTAATGAGATCACCGCTTCCAAAAGCGCAAGAGCGCCAACCGGCAAGCTCGTCGGATCCAGAAATTCTTGCAAGGTGTGAATGCTTCCGCCGGCCGTCACTCCCATCGAAGCAGCAGGAATACCGCGCGAAAGCGGAATGTTGGCGTCGGTACTTCCCGGCAGCAACACCGGATCTATCCCGACTTTTGCGTAACCTGTCACGATCGCCTCGACTAACGGGTGATCGGACGAAATCATTCCGCCAGGACGATCTCCAATGACGGTAATCTCAATGCCCACTCGCTCATCACGAGGAACGGCTTCGATAATCCCTCGGACTTCCGCTTCGAGCGCCTGGACGACGGCGTTATCGACGGATCTGATATCAAGCGAGAAACGAGCGAGCTGGGCGATCGCATTGACTGACGTTCCGCCGCTCACCGTACCGATATTGAGAACGGTCCTCGGGCTTGAGGGGATTGCGATTTCGCTTATTTTCCCGGCGATGCGCGCAAGCACATGGATGGCGCTCGGCTTTCCGGCATCCGCCCAGCTATGTCCGCCTTCGGTCTTGATGACAACTTCCAGCCGGCGAACGCTGATAGCGACGTGATTGACGACGCCCAGATTTCCATCCACGGCGACCACTGCCGAGACACGCCCGGCATATCGATCCATCAAGGCTCGAATTCCGCGAAGATTGCCCAGCCCTTCTTCGCCAACGGAAAACGCCAGCGTGACGTCGCCCGACAATCGCACAGCTTTACGGCGCAGCAACTCTGGAAACAGAAGCACAATGGCAGCGGATGCGCTGTTGTCTCGGATTCCGGGCGCGCGCCAATACTGACCATCCCACCGGGGCTCGACGTCGGTCCCTTCAGGAAAGACAGTGTCGATGTGAGCGACCAGCATGATCGGCTTCCCGCCGCCTTCCCCTGCGGGGAGCAACGCCGTCACATTATGTAGATCGTCAATCTCGACCTGCAGGCCCATCTCCCTCAGACGGCCGGCGATGTACTGCGCACGTTTTTCTTCCGCGAAGGTGGGAGACGGGATTCGGCAGATGGCCAGCGCTTCTTGAACAAGGGCCTCTCCAATCCAGGCGTCTTCACAAGTGTTCAAGCTCGACTCCACCGTTATCCCTCTGCCGCCGGCAACCGATCGCAGACCGAAAACTCGTCACTGGCAGATTGACAGCATAATTCTGTCACTGATGCAAGTTTTCTGCTATATTTCCATGAAAAGGGGACTCCCACGCCTTAACGCATTGCAGATCCTTCCGCTCAATCAACGAGTGACGAGCGAACCGCTGTGTTCACTGGGGAGTACCCTATGAAGAGCCAAGCTGTTGCTGGTGAGCCTCTTCAATCAATTCCCATATCCGGGGAGGAGAAAGCGGCAGTTCCAGAGGCTGCACATTGAGGTGAAACAAGGCGTCAGCAACCGCATTGCCGATGACTCCTCCCACCGGGATCACACCACCTTCGCCGGCCCCCTTGGCTCCCAATGGATTATTGGGGCACGGCTTCAGCTCAAGCGTGATCGAGCGAATATTCGGGAAGTCAGACGCTGTCGGTAGCAGGTAATCGGCAAACGATCCGGTGAGAAGCTGACCTTCCGTATCGTAAACAAGGTGCTCCAAGAGAGCCCCGCCGAGACCCTGAACGATGGCACCGATCGCCTGCCCGTGCAGCGTTAATGGATTGATCATTCGGCCGACGTCTTCGACCGAGAGATAATCAACCACTTTGACTTCGCCTGTTCCTGGATCCACAGCGACATGCGCCGCCTGAGTACCATAAGCCCAAGTGTGCTTGGTGTTATAGAAAGAGGCTTCAACCTCTAACGGCACGGCTGACAGCTTTGAAAGCGACAGATGATTGCCTGCGTAGCTCACTTGCTCGCCATCGATCAAAATCTCGGCGGGACCGCAATTGAACCGCTTCGCCGCGGTTTCTCGAATTAGCTCCTTGAGCTTCTCTCCCGCGAGCAGAATCGATGAGCCACCCATGACGGTGGAACGTGAATGATAAGAGCCGTAGCCGTCCTTTACATGGCTTGTCGATCCATGGTTGACCGTAATTTTCTCGAAAGGAAGCTCGGTCGCATCGGCTGCGATCTGAGCCATGATCGTTTCCAAGCCTTGGCCAATCGCCGATGAACCGAGATACACCGAAAGCGAACCGTCCGTTTCAAGAACAAGGCGGGCATCCTCTTTTGGGCCGGCGGCGCCGCCCTCGATAAAGCTGCCAATCCCGAGGCCGTGATAGTAGCCGTCGACTAGCTTGCCGCGCAGCTTGCTTCTTTCCTCCCAGCCAAACTCCTTGAGGCAACGTTCAAATACCGCGTGATAATCTCCGCTGTCGAGTTCGTTCGAACTGTCCGACGGGGTGATGAACGGAAGCCTATATGGCATCTGGCTGTCAGCGACCAAATTGCGGCGGCGCAGTTCGAGGCGGTCGATCTTCAGTTCCCTTGCCACGATATCGATCAAACGCTCCCGGATAAAATCGGTCTCGAACCTGCCTGGACCCCGATAGCTGCCGCTGGGTGTCTTGTTTGTCGTCAGCATCGAACACTTCAGATCGACGTTGCCGAAGCAATAAGGGCCGGACATGAACTGCGCGACGTTTCTCGGCCCCATCGAGCCATTGGTTCGCAGGTAAGCACCGATGTCAGCCCAGATCTGGCCACGAAGCCCGAGAAAGCGCCCGTCCCGGCTCACCGCAATCTCGACATTACACTCGATCTCGCGCGCGTGGTTAGAACTCATCATGTGTTCCCGCCGATCCTCCGTCCATTTCACGGGGCGCTGCATGATCTTGGCCGCCGCGGGAATCAGATAATCCTCGGGATAGAATTCTCCGCGGGATCCGAACCCGCCTCCCACATCGACCTCGACTAAATTCACAGCGTCTTCGTCCAGACCAAGAGCTGCTGCGAGCACGCGTCGGTTGTGCCACGCCAATTTCGCCGCTCCCCACACCGTCAGCTTAGCCGCCTCAGCGTCCCATTCAGCGACAAAGCCTCGCGGTTCCATAAACATCGCAGTGTGGCGCTGAATCTGGAATCTTTCCCGGCGAACATAATCTGCGGTCTTAAAGGCCGCGTCGGCGTCGCCAAGTAACGCCTTCCATGTAATTGCGGTGTTGGAGCCATGATCTTCGAAGAGGACCGACGCTGCGGCCTCCACCTGCTCTCGGTTGGTAATTGCAGGCAGTCGCTCAATATCGAGATCGATATGTTCCAGCGCATCTTCGGCGATGGCGGCGCTTTCGGCGATAACAACGGCGATAGGTTCGCCGACGTAGCGAACTTTCCGGTCCGCAAGCATTGGCTGACGAAATGGCTCAAGCTCCGGCAACGGCTGCAAACGTACGGGAATCCTCGGAACGGTCGCACCCAGATCAGCGGCGGTCAGGACAAGCTTCACACCGGGCAATTCAAGAGCGCGGGTAAAATCGATAGAGCGAATTTTTCCGTGCGCAACGGAACTGCGTAGGATCACTCCGTAGAGCTGATCGGGCCGATTGACGTCCGCAACGTAGGTGCCCCTGCCTCGCACCATGCGCAAATCTTCAACACGGTCCATCGGTCGCCCGATATAAGAATTCGACGCCTTCATCGCCTATTCCTCGCCCCGCGCATAATGAATGCGAGCGTCGAGAACAGCCTCGACGATCGGAATATAGCCGGTGCACCTGCAAAGATTGCCCGAAAGGACATCTCGGACCCGCTCTTCATTGACATTCGGCTCATTGGTGAGAAGCGCGTGGGCCGTGGTGATGAAACCGGGTGTGCAGAAACCGCACTGAAGCGCATGATGCTTGCGAAACGCCACCTGCAACGGCGAAAGCTCATCTCCGGACAATCCTTCGATTGTCACAACTTTATCGCCCTGAACCTGAACAGCTAGCACGAGGCAGGCGCGAACGGCATCGCCATTGATGAGAACGGTGCAGGCGCCGCATACACCATGCTCGCATCCGACGTGGGTTCCAGTTTTCCGCAGGCCGTCCCGAATGCAATCTGCAAGCGTCGTGCGAGGCTCAACGTCCGTGATGACCGCCTCTCCGTTGAGTTCAAATTGGACTTGCATTTGTTTCTCCCCGGGAGGCCGACTGATGAAGGCCACGGCCCAACAGCGTACCTAACAAGGCACGGCGGTAAGCTCCCGACGCATGAATGTCAGATGGCGGATCAATCGATCCTTTTGCAGCTGCGACGACAGCAGAGAAGGTTTCCTCGGTGAGGGCGTTACCGTTGAGCGCCGCCTCGGCCGCGGTCAGCCTGATGGGGCAATCAGAAACGCCGATAACGCCGATATGCGCATCGACCGCGCGATTTTCCTGGTCTAGGTCATAGAAGAGCGCCACTCCCGCCATAGCGAAATCGCCCTTTCTGCGAGCGAATTCGCGAAACGCCCAGCGTCTATCGGCAGGCCAACTCGGAAGATGCACCTCGGTGATGATTTCGTCCGGCTCCAGACTCGTCGTCAATGGACCGATGAAAAAATCGGACGCCTTCTCAATCCTCATTCCACGGCTTCCCACAATCGTCATCAGTCCATCACAGGTCAATGTGACGCCAGGCATCTCCGCTGACGGGTCCGCATGCGCAAGCGATCCGCCAACCGTTCCTCGGTTGCGAACCTGATAGTGGGCTACGTGCTTTATCGCTTCAGCAAGCAACGGATGGCTTCGGTCCAATCGCTTGTCGCTTTCAATGTCGCACCACCGGACCTTGGCTCCCAGCCGCACTCCATCGTCGCGGATGATGATGGTGTTGAGGTCTTTCAGTTGTTTAAGGTCGACAAGCAATTCAGGCGAGGCGAGCCGGAATGCCAGCATCGGCATTAAACTCTGCCCACCCGATATCACCTTTGCATTCCCGTCGCGTGAGGCGAGCAGGCTTACCGCTTCAGCTATTGTCGAAGGAGAAGCATACTCAAAAATAGGAGGCTTCATATTGTCTCCTGATGACTCTCAGAGCGGCCTGCCATAGCGCTTTGCGGCCGGATCTTAGAAGAATCCAATCGGGCGCTAACGTCACCGTCTGCGAGGCTGTCAGGGAGAGCTAGCGCCGTGAGGCAGTATTGAGGAATCATTGAAGCTCGCTGAACACGCCACAGACCGTTACTGGACCAGCTCATTGCACCCTGTTGGCCTGGAACGCCCAGGTCGAAAAAACCGCCCGCGGGCGCGTCGGTCGCAATCATCGAAGGAAGAAAGCTCCTCAGCAGCGCGGTGACCGGGAGCACAACCCCAAGAGATCAATCGTGTACGCGTTCAACACTAACCTCGAATCTACTCGCAGCTATGCAAGGCCCGTGAACACGTTAATCTTCCGCCGTTCTCGGACTGTTGCGATACTTCGCGTAAAACTTCCAAAGGAGATTCCCGTCGCGCCCGCCAAAACATTTCCCGAGCCAGCCGGTAGATTCACTCAGATGTCCAAACTTCATTTGATGCCATTATCCACGGCCCAATCTCGAGGTGGCCCCCAACGGCCTATACAAAGATGACAGAAGTCCGTCATTGATGCAAGCATTGCGTTATCATGGTAACGTCAGCGCGGCGCATGCCGCTGCGGGCCGGAATCCAGAAAAAGGAGATTGGATTTGCGCGAACGATCCCTGCTCGACCGCCTAAGCGTCATTGAGCGATCCTTGTCGGCCACTCACAACAAGATCGCAGCGTTTCTATTGAAAAGTGGACATAAGGCGGCATTTTTGACGGCGGCAGAGATCGCCTCAAATGTCGGCGCCAGTGAATCGACGGTTGTGCGCTTTGCGAGAATGCTTGGATTCCACGGATATCCTGAATTGCAGGATTTTCTGCGCGAAGGGTTGCTCGAAACCCTTTCTCCCATAGATCGTCTCGTTGGCCACGACGAAATCAAAGATGAGTCGAAGCTTATCGAGCATTTGGCAGAAAGGGAGACCCTCAATCTCCGCGCAGCGCTCGAACGCATCGACGGCAACGCCCTGCATAACCTCGTCGAGGCTATTTGCGCCGCTCAAACTTGTTACGTCGTTGGGCTTCGCTCGTCGCGGGCGCCTGCTACTTTGTTAGGTCACTACCTCACAAAGATCGCGCCCAAAGTCATTGTAATTGAGTCAAGCGATTCGATGTTCGAGCAATTGAGTTGGGCAAACAAGGACGACGTTTTGATCGCCTACTCCTTTCCCCGATATAGCAAACAAACGATTGATGCGATCCGGATTGCAAAATCTTGCGGAGCGCGTACGGGCGCGATCACTGACTCGCAGAGCGCCCCAGCAGCGCAACTCAGTGACTACAGCCTGATCGCACCCGCCATTTCAGATTTTTATGGCAACTCGTTTGTTGCCGCCGTTGCCATTACCAATCTTTTGCTCGCATCCTGCGTGCATGCTCGGCCGGAAACCGTTCGGCAAAATCTCAGTCGCGTGGAGAAGGTCGCATCCTATAGTGAGCGTTTCGTTCGACTTAGTGACGATCCGGATCGTTTCTGAAAACCGGCTCAGCTGGGCACTTCACTTCCAGCAAGCGTGTTGCACTAAACGACGATCTAGGGATGGCGAGTTCAACCGATCGCTGCAACACATTCTGCGAACTTCTCAGCCGGCGTCTGATAGAGCAAGGTCTTTCTCGGCCTTTCATTGAGCTGCCTTGCGATGGCACTGAGCTTGGCCTGGCTGTGCAAGGACAGATCGGTGCCGCGCGGAAGATACTGGCGCAGCAATCTGTTGGTGTTTTCGTTTGAGCCGCGCTGCCAGGGAGACCGAGGGTCACAAAAATAGACATCAACCTCGGTGGCCAATGTCAGGCGCTGATGGTCGGCAAGCTCTTTGCCTCTGTCCCAGGTCAGCGACCGGTAAAGCTCGCTGGGCAATCGCTGCGATTGCTTG
>NZ_JNIJ01000032.1 GCF_000701345.1 Bradyrhizobium sp. URHD0069
GGCGCCATCAGCTTCACCTCATGGCCTAGCTTGCGTAACTTCCGCGCCCAGTCATGCGCTGCGCCGCACGCCTCCATTCCAATCACCGTCGGCGGCAGCTTGGCAAAAAACACCAACACCTCGTTGCGCCGAAGCCGCTTGCGCAACCCCGGCCGCTCCGCGGCATCGACCCCATGCAGCTGAAAAATATGCTTCGACGTATCCATTCCAATGCGGATAATCTGGTCCACGGACGGCTCCCTTGTCTGAGATTTGCAACAACCTCATTCTGGCACACTGATGCCGTAGGGGGCCGTCCACCCCATCAGCCGTGCCCTATCGGTAGGGCACTTGGTTAGATACCTTTCACAACAATCAGCGCCGGTAGCTGAGCTATGTCCCGCCAACTATCGTCGTCATTCCCCGCGCAGGCGGGGAATCCAGTAACCACCGAACTACCGTGGGGCGATGGCTCTGCCAGGCTGGACCTACAGTGATGACTGGATGCCCGCCTTCGCGGGCATGACGACAACACCCAACGCACGCGCAGTCGCAGGTCCCGTAATGGCGGCGTGGAAGCGGCTCTCGCTGGCATAGTCCGCAGCCGCGGTTGAAGCAGCAAAACTCACAACAAACGAGAGCGCGAGCAGAAACAGCCTCATCCTGCATCGCATCGCTATTGCTTTAATGGGCGCGGTGGATTCGCTTCACGGGACGTCGGGACACCGGTTTGGGATAGCGCACGACCGGCTCATGCATGGCTCGCGCGGCCCGCTGCTCCTGCAGTCTCGCGTCATATCCCGGCGACGGCGTCACGGTCGGCGGCGCGGCATTCGCAGGCGCGATCAAAGTCCTGCCGCCGAGCGCCGCAACAGCGGCAAAAGCAAAAGCCGCAAGCATTCGTCTCATGTCGTTCCTCCCGGCGGCCGCAGGTGCGCGGCCGTTTGATCCAGATTCGTCGTCGATCGCCGCCATTTCAAGGCATTCGACGCAACTTGCGACGTTACGGCCGGATCTGCTCCGGCGTCAGTCCGGGCGAGCCCTTGCCTGCCCCTTCCGCGCTCTTGATCAGCGTGACGACGCGGCGCGAGAGCGGGACCTGCAGCCCGTGCCGGTCGGCGATCTCGGTAATGACGCCTTGCAGATGGTCGATTTCGGTGCGACGGCCGCGCTGCAGGTCTTCCCACATCGATGAGCGGGCCTCGGGATCGATTTTCATCGTACTTCCGAGCAGCAGAGCGAATACAGTATCAGGCAGCCGCAGCAGATGCGGCGTCAAGCGTGCCGGCACCGGCGTCGACGACACCGGGTTGATGCCCTCCGCCTTGATCGCCGCGAGCCCCTCCGCCATCTGTTCGGCGAACAGCCTGCGCCATGCGCGCTGCATCAGTTGCCGGCGCAGCGGCAGATCGGCCAGCGCGTTGAGCGCGTTGTTGAGATTGACCAATAGCTTGCCCCATTGCACGCCGTCGATGTTGCGCGAGGGGCGCATTTTCAGGCCCGGCACCGAAAGCTGATCCGCTGTGGCGGCATCATCCTGCTCGATAACGATATCGCCCGAGGTGGCGCGATGAAATCGTCCGCCACCCAACGCGATCGCATTGAACGGCACCATTCCGGCGAGCACCCGCCGCCCCGGCAATCGTTGGCGCAACACGGCGATATTGCCGACGCCGTTCTGCAGACTGACGACGATGGCGTCCGCGGGAGCATGCTTTGCAATGGCCTCCGCGATCTCAGGCGTATCCGCGCTCTTTACGGTGACGAGTACCGTGCCGACATCGCCAAGTATCCGGGGGTCTTCGGACAGCGCCAGGTGCTGCGCCGCTATCCGTTGATCGAAGCCTTCAAAACTCGTCAGCCGCAGCCCGTTCTTTTCAATTTCCTGGATCACGCGCGGACGCGCCAGCAGTGCGACGCGGCGGCCGGCAACAGCATGCATGCCGCCGACAAAGCAGCCGATGCTGCCGGCGCCGGCTATGGCGATTGGCTTGTTCGAAATCATTCCGCCATTCCATCCAGTTACTTCGAGCTTCGATAGCAGACTTTCGCCTTCACTGCCTACCGAGGGGCGGTCGCGCCGTCGTTCGCGAAGGCCGCGCCTTGTAACGGTCATGGCCCACCCTTATCCTTTGCGCGGGGCAGGCACGCGCCAGGAGAGAACAATGGGTTTACTCGATGTACTCAACGGCATGCAGCAGGGCCCGCGCGGCCCGAGCGATCCTAACGCGCAGAGCAGCGGGGGAATGTCGCCGATCACCATGGCGATCCTTGCCCTGCTCGCCTACAAAGCGGTCAAACATCTCGGCGGCAGCCAACCGGGAGCAGCGCCGGCGCCATCTCCGGACAATACCGTCAATGCCGGCCTGCCCGGTGGAATGGACGCCGGAATGGGTGGAGGTCTTGGCGATCTCCTCAAGGGCGGATTGGGCGGCCTGCTCGCCGGCGGCGCCGCCGGAAGCGTGATCAGCGGCGGGCTCGGCGACTTGCTCAAGCAATTCCAGCAGAACGGCCAGGGCGATACCGCCGATTCATGGGTCGGCAAGGGCCCGAACAAGCAGATTTCGCCGAATGATCTCGGCCGCGCTTTGGGCGCCGATCAGATCGATGCAGTGGCATCGCAAACCGGCCTGTCGCACGACGAACTGCTCAACGGCCTCAGCCAATATTTGCCGGACGTGATCGATCGTCTGACCCCCGACGGACGACTGCCGACCAAAGACGAACTATAGGGCCGGATTTGAGTTCCGCCGATGTCGCGTCCCCGCGGCATCGGCACCCGCTTTTTGAGATTCTGTTTTTCAGAGGAGGACAGCAATGGGCGGCATTCTCTGGGTCATCATCGTCGGCTTCGTCGCGGGCATCATCGCGCGCGTGCTATCGCCGGGTCCCAACAGTCCCACCGGATTCATCCTGACCACGGTGCTCGGCATCGCCGGCGCATTTCTGGCGACCTTCATCGGCCAGGCCATCGGTCATTACGGTCCCGACCAGGGCGCCGGCTTCATCACCGCAACCATCGGCGCGTTGGTGGTGCTGTTCATCTGGAACCGTCTGGTGGCGAGCCGCGTGATTTCCGATCCGGGTAGTAGATAGAAGCGGCGCAAGTCTCACGTGATGACAAGTCTCATGTGATGAGATGCAGCCCGGCATCCATGCGCACCAGTTCGCCGGTCATGTTGCTTGATTGCGGCGTGGCGAGGAAACACACCAGCGCGGCGATATCATCAGCGGTTGAAGCGACCTTGAGCGGCACTTTCGCTACCACTGCATCGCGCACCTGCCTGGCGCCGGCCTCGCCGCGACCCTTGGTGAACCATGGCGTGTCGATATAGCCGGGACAGACGGTGTTGACGCGGATCAAGGGCGCCAGCGCGCGCGCCAGTGAAAAAGTGATGGTGTTAAGCGCGCCCTTGCTGGCGGCGTACGCAATCGAGGAGCCGACGCCGCTGATGCCGGCGACCGACGACACGTTGACGACCGCGGACGGCCGCCCTGCAGCCTTGGCGCCGGCTTCCAGCAGGCTTCGCGCCGCCCGCACCATCTGAAACGGGCCGATGGTATTGACGCCAAACAGCCGCTGAAAATCCTCCGCCGACAATCCATCCAGATTATCGTGCGGCATATGCTTGGTGATTCCGGCATTGTTGATCAGCGCATCGAGATGCCCCCACGGTTCGGCCGCCGCGACGATCCGCTTGCAATCCTCGTCGCGCGAGACGTCGCCCTGGACCACCACCACCTCGCCGCCCGCCGTGCGGCAAAGATCGGCAGTCTGTTCGGCTTCCTTCTGGCTGGAGGAATAGTTGACGACGATGCGTGCGCCGCCCTTGGCCAAAATCGCCGCGGTTGCAGCCCCGAGACCCGAGGCCGAGCCCGTTACAATCGCGCACAAACCATCCTTCGACATCCGCATTCCCTCATTTGATTATCAAGCACCGCCAGTGTCGCCCTCTTTAGCTAACTTCGGAATGCCTGCAAATCGGCAAAAACCGTTGCGCGGAATTAATCCCTTCATGCCGGCCTTGCAGGGGCGCTTGCGGACATCGGCGCTTGTCATCGCAGCGGCTTTTCCTCATCATGCCGTGCGAGAAAGATCGCACCCCATGCATGGACGAAATTGCGCAAGCAGGATGTGTGCGGAATCGCAAGACGGGGAATGCTGTGGCGGAGAGTGAGAACATTGTCGCCGAGACCGCGGAGAAGATCTTCACGGATCTCGCCGACGCGCAAACCATCAACCTCGACAAGAAAGGCAATTGGAAAGCGCTGCTGTGGCAGGCGCTGACGGAAGCCGGCCTGCCGCTGTCGTGGGTGCCTGAAGATTGCGGCGGCTCGGGCGCCAGCATGGCCGAGGGTTTCAGCGTATTGGGCGCGGCCGGGCGTTTCGCGATTGCGGTGCCGCTCGCCGAGACCATGCTGGCGGGATGGCTGCTGTCGCACGCAAAGATCGCCTCGCCCGAAGGCGCGATGACGGTCGCGCCGGCGACGCCGAAGGACCGCATCGCGATTGGCGCCGATGGTACCCTGTCCGGGCGCGCACGCGGCGTTCCCTTCGCCAAGGATTCAAAACATATTGCCGTGCTCGCGAGCGGTGCCAACGGTCTCTCGATAGCGCTGGTCGATACGGCCAACTGCCGGATCGAGGCCGGTCTCAATCTCGCCGGCGACGGCAGCGACACCGTGACGTTCAGCAATGTTGCGCCCGCCGCCATCAAGCCCGCGCCGAAGGACTTCGACCAGACACAGCTGATGCTGATGGGCGGGGTGGCGCGCAGCCTGCAGATCGCCGGCGCGCTGGAGGCGATGCTCGACATCAGCGTGCGCTACTCGAACGAGCGCGTCGCGTTCGAAAAGAAGATCTCGAAATTCCAGGCGGTGCAGCACAATCTGGCAAAGCTCGCCGGCGAGTCGGCGGCGGCGCTTACGGCCGCGACCTCGGCCGCCGATACCCTTGCCAACAGCACCTCGTTCGACGATGCCGTTTTCCTCGAAGCGGCGTCTGCGAAGATCCGCTGTTCGGAGGCCGCCGAAAAGGGCGCCGCGATCGCCCACCAGGTGCATGGCGCGATCGGCTTTACGATCGAGCACATCCTGCATCGCTATACCCTTCGCGCGCTGGCATGGCGCGACGATTTCGGCTCCGAGAGCTATTGGGCGGTCGAGCTCGGCAAAATGGTCGCCGCGCGCGGCGCCGACGAGCTATGGCCGCTCGTGGCCTCGCGCTGACATCCGGCAAAAATCTGCCCGCGCGAAAGTCGAGACCAAGAAATGACCGCAGCCCTCCGTTTCGATCCGATCCGCCTGCCGCCCGAATGCGAAAAGCTGCGCCAGGAAGTGCGCGCGTTCCTTGCCGAGGAAATCGCCGCAGGCACCTTCGATCCGCACAAGCCCAATCGCGAAGATGCCGACGCGCCGGAATTTTCCCGCCGGGTCGGCGAACGCGGCTGGCTCGGCATGACCTGGCCGAAAAAATATGGCGGCCACGAGCGCACATTCCTCGAGCGCTATGTGGTGACCGAGGAAATGCGCGTCGCCAACGCGCCGACGCGGCGCTTTTTCGTAGCCGACCGGCAAAGCGGCCCGGTGCTTTTGAAATATGCCCCCGAGCACATCAAGATGGATATCCTGCCGCGCATCTGCCGCGGCGAAGTCTGCTTCGCGATCGGCATGAGCGAGCCGAATTCCGGCTCCGATCTGTTCGCGGCCAAGACCAAGGCGACCAAAACCGACGGCGGCTGGCTGATCAACGGCTCCAAGATATGGACGTCGTCGGCACACATCGCCGACTACATGATCGCGATTTTCCGTACCTCGCCGCCCACCAAAGAGAACCGCCGCCACGGCCTGACCCAGTTTCTGGTCGACATGAAAACGCCGGGCATCAAGGTCAATCCGATCGGGCAGATCACCGGGCAATTCGAATTCAACGAGGTGGTGTTCACCGACGCCTTCATGCCCGACGATCATGTGCTGGGCGAAATCGACGGCGCCTGGAAGCAGGCCACCAGCGAACTCGCCTATGAGCGCAGCGGCCCGGAACGCTTCCTGGAAACCTACTACGTGCTGACCGAGTTGGTGCGCGCCGTCGGATCAAAGCCCGATACCCGCAGCGCCGAAGGCATCGGGCGTCTGGTCGCGCAGCTTCACACCATGCGGCGAATGTCGGTGTCGGTCGCGGGCATGCTGCAAGCGGGCAAAGAGCCCGTCGTGGAAGCCTCGATCGTCAAGGACATCGGCACGGTGTGGGAGCAGCAGCTGCCGCACCGGGTTCGCGATCTCGCCGCATTCGTCGATGCCGATGCGTCGAACCACGAAACGCTGGAAAATCAACTGTCGTTTGCCATCAAGACCGCGCCCAAGCTGACGATCCAGGGCGGCACCACCGAGGTACTGCGCGGCATCATCGCGCGCGGGCTTGGCTTGCGCTAGGAGCGGTGCGGACTGCGCCAACTCTTTACAATCGAGGGCTATACATGAGCAAGTTTACGGACATCGGCGTCGAAAAGGTCGGGCACGTCGGCATCATTGAAATCCGGCGGCCGCCGCTGAACTTCTTTGATATTTCCCTGATCAACCAGATCGCCGATGCGCTGGAAGAATTCGACAGCGATATCGAAGTCCGCGCATCGGTTCTCGCCGCGCAAGGCAAGGCGTTCTGCGCCGGGGCCAATTTCAGCGATCCGGCCCGGCAGGAGAAAGAGGCGCGCGAACAATCCGATCCCGCTGACAGCCTCGGCCAGATCAGCCATCTCTATATCCAGGCGGTACGGATCTTCCGCAACAAGAAGCCCATCGTCGCGGCCGTCCATGGCGCAGCCATCGGCGGCGGACTGGGGCTTGCCGTATCGGCGGATTTTCGCGTCACCTGCCCCGAGGCGCGGTTCGCCGCCAATTTTACAAAACTCGGCTTTCATCCGGGCTTCGGGCTGACGGTTACGCTTCCCGAGCTGGTGGGAAAAAACAACGCCGAGCTGATTTTCTACACCAGTCGCCGGCTGACCGGCGAGGAAGCCACCAAGATGGGCCTCGCCAATGTCTGCGTGCCGCAGGATCAGGTGCGCGCGGAGGCTATGAAGTTGGCGCAGGAAATTGCCGAGTGTTCGCCGCTCGGCCTGCTCTCGACCCGCGCCACCATGCGCGCCGGCCTTGCCGATCGCGTGATGGCCGCGACCACCCACGAGCTCGCCGAACAAACGCGCCTGCGCGCGACGGAAGACTTCAAGGAAGGCGTCAAGGCCACGGAAGAGCGCCGCGTCGCGAATTTCAAGGGGCGGTGAGGCGAGCCAATCGTTTTTACTCGTCGTCCCGGCGCACGCCGGGACCCATACGGCGCGGACTCAAGTTTCGGCACGGTGTCAGATACCTTCCTTCATCACCGACGCCAGGGGTTATGGGTCCCGGCGTTCGCCGGGACGACCGTGGAGAGGTTAGCGACTCTTCGGCACCACCAGCGCGTCGACGATGGTGACGCCTTGTCCTTCCGGATGCACCAGCACCGGATTGATCTCGATTTCCGAGATGTGGTCTCGATAGGCCGTCGCCAGCACGGACACTTGCGCAATCAATTGCGACAGCGCCGGAATGTCCGCCTTCGCGGCGCCCCGAAAGCCACCGAGCAGCGGCGCGGCCTTGAGCTCGGCCAGCATGGCGGAGGCCTCCGTCGCACTCACCGGCGCGGGCCGATAGATCACGTCTTTGAACAATTCGGTGGTGATGCCGCCGAGCCCGACCATGATCATCGGACCGAAAGTTGCATCCTGCATAGTGCCGATGATGATCTCGACGCCCTTTTTCGCCATCGGACTGACGAGGACGCCCTGAATGGCGGCATCGGGCCGATGCCGGCGCGCGCTCTCCAGCAGGGCGCCGTACGCCAGGAACACCTCGCCCTTGGTTGCAATGTTGACGCGCACGCCACCGACTTCGCTCTTGTGCGGGATATCGCGTGACTGGATTTTCATCGCAATCGGAAAGCCTGTGCGGGCGATCGCATCGTCCAGCGCGCTTTTTACCGTCACCAGCACCTCGTCGGCCAATGCAATGCCGGCCTCGCGCAGCAGCGCCTTGCTGTCGGCTTCGGAAAGCCTCGCGGATTTCAGATGCGCGGAGACATCGCACGGCGGGGCCGCCGACATCCCGGCCGGCGGCGCAAGCTTGAAGCTGGCGCGCTGAACCATCTGGCGCATGGCCACGCCGACATGGGTCAACCCCGACAGCACCACGGCGCCCGACGCCGCAAGCTCCTTGCGGGCGAAATCAGATGGCAGCGTGTAGGAGTAAAACACGACCGGCTTGTGCTGCGCGTCGATCACCGGTTTCAGTTCCGCCTGCTTGAACGGCATCCGCGTGTCGCTCGACAGCGACAGCACCACCAGAATGGCGTCGACGTCGTCCGAGACGGAGAGCAGGTCGATGCTCTTCTGCAACCCGCCGGAGTGCACGCCTTGCGCGGTGACATCGATCGGGTTGCGCGCCGTGCCATAGGACGGCAGCAGGGCGCGGATTTCCGCCTGGATCGTTTCAGACAATTCCGGCACCTGCAGACCCTGCATCGAGACGGTATCCGCGCCCCAGATGCCCGCGCCGCCCGACACTGTGAGCACGGCAACGCGATCCCCTTTGGGCATCGGGCTAGTCGTCAGGACAGCGGCGATGGTGACGGCCTCATCGAGATCGTTGGAGACAATAAAGCCGTATTTGGCGAACACCGCGTCATAGGCCGCAGACCAACCGGCCATGCTGGCGGTGTGCGAGGCCGCCGCGCGCTCGCCAGCGCCGGAGCGACCCACCTTGGTGACGATGACGGGCTTTCCGGTTTCCGCGGCGCGGCGGGCGGCGGCGAGAAATTTATCGACGTCGCGAATGCCCTCGATGAACAGCAGGATCACGTCGGTCGAGGAATCCTGCACCATGTAATCGAGGAACTCACCGGCGCCGAGATCGGATTCGTTGCCGGCGCTGACGACATAACTGAGCGCGATGCCGAGCGCTTTGGCGCGGTGATAGATCGCAAAGCCGATGCCGCCGCTTTGCGCGACAATGCCGATCCGCCGCCTGGTCGCGATCAGCCGCGGCGCCTCCGGCTTGATCTCCACGGTGGGGCTGAAGGTGGCGGCGACGCGCTGGACTTCGCTGTAAAATCCTTCCGCATTGGGCCCGGAAATCCGCATGCCGGTTTTCTTGGCCAGCGCCGCGATAGTGTCCTGCATCGCGGCGCTGTCGCCGCCCTCTTCGGCAAATCCCGACGAGATGATCACCGCGTTCTTGACGCCCGCCGCGGCGCATTGCTCGAGCGCGCCGAGCACCGTGCGCGCCGGAATGCAGACGATGGCGAGATCAATCGGCTGTCCGACATCGGCAATCGAGGGATAGCATTTCAGCCCGTCGATATCGCCGTAATTGGGATTGATCGGATAAATCCTGCCCGGAAATTCGTTCCTGCGCAGCATCGACAGCAGCCGGCCCGGGATCTTCTCCAGATCGCGCGATGCGCCGATCAGCGCAATGCTTTCGGGCGAAAAGAAACTGTCGAGCGGATGCGGCATTTGGGACGTCCTTTTATTCTTGCTTTGGTCCTTGAGAGATCGTCATTGCGAGCCACCGGGTCTCGCCTTCGGCGAGCCCGATGACAGGCTCCGCGAAGCAATCCATATCGCCGTGTAAAGGAAGGCCGCATAAAGGAACAATGGATTGCTTCGTCGCTTCGCTCCTCGCAATGACGACAAAACGAGCGCGAAAGTCACGTGGCAAGGCGGAAGGTAACGCCGCCGAGATCAAACGAATCGCCCGACACCGCATAGCCTCTTGCCCGTGCGGAATCGCGCACCGCCGGGATGTCGCCGACCCGAAACATCAGGCCGCTGATGATCTCGCTGGCGCCGCGGACAAAGCGGAAGTTGCAATTGGGCAGCGCCAGCTCGGGCTCACCGGTTTTGCTCTCCCTCAGGGCAATCCCGATGATCTTGCCCCAGTGTTCGGCAAGGGCCCGCGGCTGCGGACTTTGCATCTCCACGCCGATCAAGGCTTGCGTCACGTCGCTGCGGATCGATTGCTGCCAGTCCGGTCCAGCCGGCGGATACGGACCGAGAACCTCGTCGCTGCCGTCTGTGTGGTTGAATTCGATGAACGCGGCGCGGCAATCGCGCGGATGCAGCTGCACGCCATGATAGGGCGCGTGATCGATGACGTTCGCAACGCGCACGCCCATCTTCCTGGCATGCTCGCCGCGTTCGTCGGGATCGTCGCAGCAGAAAATCGCCATATAGCCGCCGCGGCCGCCGGTCTTGTTGAGAGAGCGCCCCGCCGCGGTGCCGGGCTGCAGCGGCGCGACCACTTCCAAAAAGATGGTATCGACCGGCAGCAGCGCGTTCTCCAGGCCATATTTCGCGACATTGCCGTCGCGATAGCAGACGTTCAGCCCCATGATCCCGGCGATATCTCCGACAACAGGCTCGAGATGCGGCGCCACCAGGCAGATTTGCCGCAATCTCATATAGCTAGCCATCTCAATGGCCTGAGAACACGGGCTTGCGCTTTTCGACGAAGGCCTTTGCGGCTTCCTTGTGGTCGGCGGTCTCACCTGAACGCGAGTGATGGATCGCTTCGGCGTCGAAACAGGCCTCCAGCGACATATGCTCGGCGTTGTTGATGTTGCGCTTGATGTAGCCGAGCGTCACCGAGGGCCCTTGCGCCAGCGACATCGCAAGCTCGTGCGCGGCTGCTTCGACCTCGGCGTCGGGAACGACCCGCGTCACCATGCCAAGCGCGAAGGCTTCCTGCGCCGTTAGCACCGGCGAGGTCAGATAAAGCTCGCGTGCTTTGGCGCTGCCGAGCAAATGGGTCAGGAAATAGGTGCCGCCGTAATCGCCGGACAAACCGACCTTGGCAAACGCAGTGGTAATCTTGGCAGACGCGGAGGCGATGCGGAGATCGCAGGCCAGCGCGATCGAAAGGCCGGCGCCGGCGGCCGCGCCATCGACCTGCGCCACCACAGGCTTCGGCATCTCGTGAAGAATGCGCGAGACTTCCATGCCGCGGCGAAGGTTGGCCATCCTGGCTTCGAACGGCAACGGCGCCAGCCCCTCCGCCATCGATCTCACATCACCGCCGACGCAGAACGTGCCGCCCGCGCCCTTGAGAAGGATGGCGCGGACCTCGTGGTCCTCAGCCGCGCGCCGCGCCGCCTCGACCAGACCCCGCGTCATGTCCGGATTGAGCGCATTGCGCCGATCGGGACGGTTCATGGTGATGGTGAGCAGTCCGCGATCGAGCTTTTGCAGGACCATATCGTTCATGGATTGTTGCCTTCGTTGTTATTCGTTTTTCGTTGCTGCGAGGAGCGAAGCAAGGAAGCAGTTGCGTCGTCATTCCGGGGCGATGCGAAGCATCGAACCCGGAATGACGGTTTCCTTGACTGCGCGCTCTCGCACACTCACGTCATTTCTTCACCAGCGGACAGCGTGACAATTCGAGCGACTGGAACGCCTCGTTGCCGGGGACGGTCGCGAGCAGCTTGTAATCGTCCCAGCGCCCCTTGGATTCCGACGGCTTCTTGACCTCGAACAGATACATATCGTGCACCATACGGCCGTCTTCGCGGATCCTGCCGTTCTTGGCGAAGAAGTCGTTGATCGGGGTCTCCTTCATGATCTTCATGACGGCCGCTGCGTCGGTGGTGCCTGCGGCTTTCACGGCTTTCAAATAATGCGTGACCGACGAATAGACCCCCGCCTGTGCCGAGGTTGGCACCCGCTTGACACGCTCCATGAAGCGCTTGGAGAAAGCACGGGTGTCGTCATTGAGATCCCAATAGAACGCTTCGGCGAGCAGCAGCCCCTGCGCGGTTTCGAGGCCGACGCTGTCGATATCGGTGACGAATGCGAGCAGCGGCGAGAGCTTCTGGCCGCTTTTGGTCAAGCCGAACTCGGCTGCCTGCTTGATCGCATTGATGGTGTCGCCGCCGGCATTGGCGAGCCCGATCACTTTGGCCTTCGAGCTTTGCGCCTGCAGCAAATAGGATGAAAAATCCGACGTGTTGAGCGGATGCCTGACGCTGCCCAGCACCTTGCCGCCGGACTTCACCACGACATTGGCGGTGTCCTTTTCCAGATCCTGTCCGAACGCGTAGTCGGCGGTAAGAAAGAACCAGGTGTCGAGGCCCTGCCTGACGGCTGCAAGACCGGTGACGTTGGCCTGTGCGAAAGTGTCGAACACATAATGCACGGTGTAGGGACCGCAAGCTTCGTTGCTCAGCCGGATCGATCCGGGACCGTTGAACATCATGATCTTGTTGCGCGCTTTCGCGATTTCGCCCGCGGCCAGCGCGGTTGCGGACGCCGCCACGTCGAAGATCATCTCGACGCCCTGATTGTCGAGCATGTCGCGGGCGATGTTGGCGGCAAGGTCAGCCTTGTTGAGATGATCGGCCGCGATGATCTCGACCTTGCGGCCCAGCACTTCGCCGCCGAAATCTTCGACCGCCATCTTCGCGGCGGTCTCGCTGCCCGGGCCGGTGATGTCGGCATAGAGACCGGACATGTCGAGGATGCCACCGAGCTTTAGCGGAGGCTTGCTTTGCGCAACGGCCGCGGAGGCTGCCAAAACCAGCACTGAAGCGAGAACACCGGACAGAACCCGTTTCATTAGAAACCTCCCTGCATGCCGCTGCTTTGCGCTTTATTTGCGTTGCCGCGATCATGCCGCAAGCGTCAGGCAGCGGCAAGCCGCGGCAGTTCTGCGGCGATTCTGCATCACGCGCATTTTCCGCAAAGCGGAATGATCAATGCCTGGACACGGCCGCGCGCGTTCCGTCCATCCTCGGACAGCAGCGAGCAATATCCCGGCGCCCATTGATCCTCTCGCGGCGCGCCAACGATCTTCACGGCGAGCGAGCAGATGAAGCCGTGCAGTTCATCGACGTCGGCGCGCCCGCGCACGCCAAAGCGAAGGTGGTGCAGACCGACGCTATCTTACTCGAAGGCGCGACCCTGCATGCCTGGGTGCCCGCGCGCCGATCACGACCGCCCTGCGTCCGCCGACGCAGCAATAAGTCGTGTCGGTGTCGATCACAGGTTTCATGCCGGAAACGGCAAAAGCTTGCGGTAGAACTCGCGGGAGGGTTCCAAACTCGATGCGATCAGAAAAAATATGCGCAAGCCGGGCGCAATGCCGGCAGCAAACTCCCGGCGGACAAATCGTATGCCTTCCGTCCGCCGCATTCAGCAAAAAACATGGAAGAATCTCGAAATTGGTGTTGCGCCGGAGACACGCCGCGTGAACAAATTTGTCGGCCCGATCGCGCCCTTGTTGCAGGTGCGAGCATGCGAGGGCTACGGTCCCGCCAACGCTGCGGGCCGGAGTGCCCTTGAGGAGGACCAATGAAGCCATCTGGCGGCTACAGGGAATTTGTCGGCGGGCTTTCCTTCCTGGGTCGGCCGTCGCGGCGTCGGCTGCAAGCGGCGGCTGTAGCGCTCCTGCTCCTGGTGCCTTCGATCGCTGCCGGTACGGCGAATGCGGCTCCCGCGTCGCGCCCATCGGAGGCCCACGTTTATCTTCTCCGCGGCGTGCTCAACATTTTTTCGTTAGGCCTGGATCAAATCGCGGCGAAGCTTGAACAGCAAGGCATTCCTGTCACTGTCGCCAACTTCGTCTCCTGGTCATCGCTGGCAGACCAGGCCGCGGCGGAATACAGGAGCGGGCGGGTGCGGACCATCATTCTGGTCGGGCATTCCTCCGGTGCGACGGCGCTGCCCGACATGGTCGCTCGCCTGGACCAGCTCGGCGCCCCCGTTACCTTGGCGATAGGCCTGGATTCGGTCTTTCGCACCAGCCTGCACGGCCGGGTTGGGCGCTATATAAACTTCTATATCGCCAATGGCGCCGGCACTCCGGTCGAGAAGACCAAGCAACTGCAGGGCACGCTGGAGAATGTCAACGTGCAGACAGTGCCTGGTGTCGGGCACATCTCGATCGACAAGAACGAGATCATCCAGCAGAAGGTGATCAGCGCCATCACCGCGGCAGCCTTTAGCCGCCCGAAAGCGGCTCCCGGGGCGCCGAAGCAGCAGCCGGCAGCAAGGGCGGCCAGGCAGCGTTCTAGCGGGACGAGCGCTGCCGCGGCCGTACGCAACTGATTCTCCTGCCGAGTGGCCCGGCCGGCGCCGGCGCGCCGCAAATTCCACCAATTCCTCCGCAATAAGGCGTCCTGGCGCAGTGATGTGCATTCGCGCGCTGGCGTCGTGGCCTGGCGTGCCTGTGCGTCGAAGGTGCAAGCGGAAAGCGCATGATCAATCCGATTCAGGCTGCAACCGTTGTGATCGGCGCGATGCTTTCCGCCTGCATCTTTTCGGCCGGCTTCGATCACGCGCTGGCGGCCCCGAACACCACGTCGAGGGAGGCCGCCGCTGCAACGGCCGCGCCTGTCGGAACGGTGGAGGCGACGCAGCCGCGGGGGCGCGTCTATCTGTTCCGTGGCGCGCTCGGTCCGATCTTTTCACGCGGGATGGACCGTCTGACCAAACGTCTCGAACAGGCCGGTATCAGGGCCGATGTCTACGAATTCACGATTTGTAGGCTTATTGCCGCGCAGGCTATTCGCGATTACCGCGACGACCCGGCTCCGATCATCCTGATCGGCCACTCGATGGGCGGGCTTTGTGCCCTGAAGTTCGCGGAGGTGCTCCAGGACGAGAACATCCCGGTAAACCTGGTTGTCACCGTCGATCCGGCTCACGTCAGCCCCAACGTGCCGCTCAACGTCGAGCGTTTTATCAACATTTTCCTGTCGAACAGCGTGTTGGGTGGCGGCGACGTGGTGGCGAAACAAGGTTATCAGGGCCACTACGCAAGCTTCGATCTTTCGGCGCACGAGGAAGTCACCCACATCAATATCGACAAGATGGATTCCATCCACGAACAATTGGTCACCGCGATTACGCAGATCGCGACGACACCCGCGAAGGCCGAAGGCGAGGCGGTACCGCTTCGCTATGTCGTTCCCCCCGACGCTCCGGTCGAGCTGTGGGACAGTGGCAAGCCGCTGTTCGCCCGTTCGGGCGATACGTTGCAAACGCTCGCGACGCTTAACCGCGTGCCGCTGTGGGCGCTCACCCAGATCAATCGTCTGTCGGACAGTGCACCGCTGACGGTTGGCCAACGCGTCATCGTTCCGCGCCGCCTCGAGCCGTTGCTCACGAGTTCCGCGCAGTCGCCGTCGAAGCGGTAAGGCGCAGGCGGCCCTACGGCGCTAGAGGGATGGGCGCTAGAGGGATGGCGGACTAAAGAGGGACTAATCTAGCGCGGTGGCAGGAACGGCACGAGCATCGGGACGCGGCGGCAATAGGTCCCGTATGCGTCCGCGCCGAGTTCGTCGGTGAGGAAACCTTCCTCCATGCGCGCCTTCTGCCACATGCCGAGCGAGATCAGCACCGCACCCAGCATTGCGGTCACGGTTCCAACCGCAACACCCGTTGCCAGCATTCCCGCGATCAGTCCTGTATAGATCGGGTGGCGTACAAGTCCGTATGGGCCGGTATCAATAACCCGATGGTCTTCCTTGCGCGTGATCGCGTTCGACCAAAAACGCCCGAGATGAATTCGCGCCCACCACGTGAACGAGATCCCGGCCAAGGTCAGCGCAGCAAGCACGTAGATACCAGCGTTGCCAAACTGCCAGAGCGGCTTCTCGCCCAAGACCTGCGCCGTCCAGGGCGTAAATAGCACCGCTCCCGCGAGAATAGGAATGCGGTAGGAACGCGAGTCCCAGGTCATCACGTGCTTTTGCGTTCGACCGGACCAGAACGACGCCACGACCCAGCTGATAAGCCACGCAATCCAGATGATGGCCAACAATTGGGTGGGCCACGTGGCGGTCCATCCACTCCAGACGACAGCTAGCAAATGACCGGGATCGTGAAGCATTCGCGGACAGTATTACGCAATTAGATCGAACGCCAGAGCCGTGGCTCGTCCTATACCGTCGAATAAGCCGGGCTCGGAGCGGAACTCAATCCATTGGCGCCGGCGCCAAGAAGGTAGGCAATGGCCTCCCGCAATGCGGGCTCAACGGCCCGGGGCGCGTAGCCCAGCTCGCGCTGCGCTTTTTCGGTCGATAACGCAGTTGCCCGCAACGCGATACGAACACCTTCGGCCGTACCGGAGGGAGGCCGGCGCGTCACGTGATCGGCGATCAACTCCAATATCGCGGCGGCCCCTTCCGCTAAACGGCCGGGAACCGGAATGAGCAGACCACGACGGCCGCTGACAGCGGCCACAAGCCGGAGAACGTCCTTCAGCGGGATGCTTTCGCCGCCGAGAATGTAGCGATGCCCAACCTGCCCGCGTTCCATGGCAAGGATCAGCCCGGCCGCGACATCGCGCACGTCGACGAGATTCAAGATGAAATCAACATACAATTTGAGACGCCCGCCGAGGAAGTGTTGGAGCATCGCCGTCGGTGGCGTGAGGTTGTGGTCGTTTGGCCCGATCGGCATGGTGGGACAGCCAACGACCACCGGAAAACCGTATGCCGCAGCTTGCATGGCGAGCCGGTCGGCAAGCATTTTCGAACGCGTATAGGGGCCCGGCATGCCGTCCGCTGGCAGCAGCGCATCGTCCGCAACTGCATCTTGCGACGGCGAGGCGCGGAAAAGAATCGATTCGGTCGAGCAGTGCAGGAACCGAGCAATGCCGCGCTTGCGCGCCGCAGCAATCACCACCTCTGTACCGCCGTAGTTGACGGCATGAAAATCATTCTTCCGCGGCATCCACATACCGGGCAGGCCGGCCAGGTGATAGACCTGATCGACGCCGTCCAGAGCATCATCCACCAGGACCGAATCCAGCACCGAACCTTTGACATAGTGCACTTCCGGCAAGGCGCAGACCGGCGGCTTGAGATCGAGAACCCGCACCTGTCGGTCTCGCGCGACGAGCTCCGAAACCAGGTGCTGTCCGATAAAGCCGCTGCCGCCCGTGACGAGTACCAGTGTCATGAGTGTGGGTGCACTTCGCCCTGGTGTTTCTCGGCGTATAGCGAAGCGCCGTGCGGCGCTGCTTGCGGAACTTGCTGGAGAATAACTGCAAGATCGTGCCGGAAGCCGAGCGCGATGAACAATTTCGCCATCACAAACATCGGTCCGAGCAGCAAATGGCTGGGATTGTCCCTCAACGCCGGCTGTCGACGTTCGAACACCTGGTGCCCGACAACTTGCGACACGATGCCGATGACAATCAACACGGCCGTGATCGACCACATAGCGGCAGCAGTCGAATGGTTCACGATCATCGCCGCGACGGAAAGCAACAAGACGCCGACACCGAGGATCGCGGCTCCAAGGGCTGCATCAAGCAGGAACCAGTAGATCAGAACCGGCAAGACCGCGATGGTCGCCGCGCTGGTTTGAATGCCAAATGCGCCGACCGGCCACGAGCTGAGTGGGAGAACCGCGGCCAGGAACAAAAATACGATGCCGAACACGTGCATCGCGCAATTCCAGGGATCACGGTGATACTCGACGTAATCCGCAAGCTGCCGCCGGAAATACGCGTTCATGCGGCGCTCGCTTCTGCTCTCGCTTGCGGCAACGCCGCAGAACCAGGAACAACAAAAATCAGACGCTCCCGCTTCATTGGCTAGCCCCCGTCAGACATACGATGGTACTTAAGCTTGGGAGCGGGCCCAAGTCAAAGGGCGGAGGCGGTGGTGTTGTCGCAGATCGGATGCAGCAGAACGTCGCATACACAGAAATCATACAGGAATTCAGCCGGCTACCCGGCTGCAGAGCAGCGTCATGAAACCGGTGACCAGAACGGCAGCGCGTTGCGGCGGATTTTTGGCGCTGGTGTTGCCGCCCAGCCTCATGTTGTGGGCGGCCGCAGCCACTCCTGCGGATGCGGCGGGATGTTCCTTCGCATCGCAGGGTGAAGGCCGCGTTGCCGCAATCATCGACGCGCGAACATTTCGCCTGCAGGACGGCCGCGAGGTCCGCCTCGCCGGCATCGAGCCGGTGGTTGCCGAAAACGCCAATCGCACATCGGCACTGTCGGCGATCATTGCAGGGCGCGACGTGGCATTGCGCGGCGAAGACGACACGCCCGATCGTTACGGCCGTCAGCCCGCTTTCGTGTTTCTCGGCGCGCCCGAAACGCTGGTTCAGGCCTTGCTGCTGGCGCAGGGCGACGCGCTCGTCTCCACCTCCGTGACGAACAAAGATTGTGTCCGGATCCTGACAGACGCCGAGGCAGAGGCGCGCCAGGCAAAACGCGGAACCTGGGCGGATCCCGCCGCCATAAAAAACGCGGAAAGTTCTGGCGATATTTTGGCCGAGACTGGGCGCTTTACGATTGTCGAAGGCAAAGTTTTGTCTGTGCGGCAGGCTGGGGCGACGACTTACCTGAATTTCGGGCGGAACTGGACACGAGGCTTTGCCGTGACTATTTCGAGACGCATGATCCCGGCGTTCGAGGCCGCCGGAATTTTGCTCAAATCTTTCGAAAATCGACGTATTCGCGTCCGCGGCTGGGTCGAGGCGCGGGGCGGCCCGCGAATCGAGGTACTCCGGGTGGGGCAGATTGAGCTGCTCGCCGGGAATTAGCCCGCTGAACAAATTAGAATTGGCTCGCTCAACGAATTATAAGAGTGCCGATGGTGGCGAAGTTTGTGGGACGGCGCGAGAGAAGGATGAGCCGCCGCCTTTGGGCTGCGTCCAGCTTGCTGTGCGCGGCCTTTGCCCTCGCCTCTTGCGGCGATATGGGCCGGTTCCAGACCGCTTCCCCGGCCGCAATCGCCGCCAAACCGGCGCGCGCGGTTGCGCCGTCACCTGCCGCCGAACGCGAGCATGAGCGAATTCTCTCCTCCTATGGCGGAGCCTACGATGATCCGAAGCTCGAGGCGCTGATCAGCAAGACGGTCAATCGATTGGTCGCAGCTTCCGATCGTCCCGATCAGGCCTACAAAGTGACGATCCTCAATTCCGGCGCGGTGAACGCGTTCGCGCTTCCCACCGGCCAGCTTTACGTGACGCGCGGCCTGATCGCGCTGGCCAGCGATACGTCGGAACTATCCTCGGTGCTGTCGCACGAGATGGCGCATGTGCTGGCAAAGCATGCATCGATCCGCGAGGACCAGGCGCGGCAGGCCACCATCGTCACCCGGGTCGTGACCGACATGAGCAACGATCCGGACCTGACCGCGCTTGCGCTCGCAAAAACCAAGCTGACGATGGCAAGCTTCTCGCGCGCGCAGGAGTTCGAGGCCGACGGTATCGGAGTCGGCATTTCGGCGCGCGCCCATTTCGATCCTTACGGCGCCGCGCGTTTCCTGACATCGATGGAACGCAATGCCGCGCTGAAGGCCAGCAAGCTCGATCCGCGCGCGCAGGACTTTCTGTCGTCGCACCCGGCAACCCCCGAGCGGGTGCAGAACGCGCAGAACAACGCCAGGCAGTACACCTCGCCGGAGGGAGGCGAACGCGATCGCGAAACCTATCTCGCCGCGATCGACAACATCGTCTACGGCGAGGATCCGAGCGAAGGATTCGTTCGCGGCCGCCGCTTCCTGCATCCCAAGCTCGGCTTCACCTTCGCCGCCCCGGAAACCTTCACGCTGGACAATACCGCTCAGGCCGTGATCGGCGTACGCGACGGCGGCGCGCAAGCGATGCGGTTCGATGTCGTGCGGGTTCCGTCGGAGCAGACGCTCGGTGAATATCTCAATTCCGGCTGGATGGAAGGCGTCGACAAGGCTTCCACCGAAGATCTGGCGATCAACGGTTTTCCGGCGGCGTCCGCGACCGCCCACGGCGATCAGTGGCAATTCAGGGTCTATGCGCTGCGTTTCGGCAGCGACGTCTACCGCTTCATCTTCGCCGCCAGACAGAAGACCACCGAGAGCGATCGCAACGCGCGCGAAACCGTGAATTCGTTTCGCCGGTTGACGCTCGAGGAAACTCAGGCGGCTCGGCCGCTGCGCATCAAGGTCATCACCGTGCAACCCGGCGACACCGTGGAATCGCTGTCACACCGCATGTCCGGCGTCGACCGCCCGGCGGAGCGCTTTCGCATCCTGAACGGCCTCGATGCCCATGCGCAGGTGAAAGCGCGCGACCGCGTGAAGATCGTGGTGGATTGACGCGAACCGTCATCAAGCGAAGTGCGTCGGTAGAGGAAGTGCGCCGGTAGAGAGTGGTCGATCAGCCCACCGTCGTCGTCCCGGCGAACGCCGGGACTCAACACCCGGCGTTCATGGTTGCAGAAGGTCTCTAGTCTAGCATAAAGATTGGGCCTGGACGGGCCTCCTTCCAAAGGGTGTTTATTACGCTTCCAAAAAGCGCGAGCGCGTAGAGCTTGATCTGCAAGAGCCAGTCTTTCGCTGGTCAGGGTGGCGGCGTCCGATTAGCTACCGGGACAGTTTAAAAACCTGAACAGTTTGCTGACGCCCGCGGACTTGGACTGTCCCTATCGAAACAAGATCCGTCTCATCTAGATTCATCGCCTCGTAAGTATCGCCGCAGATAAGGCAAGATGTCCCGAGCTCCTTGTTCATCCGCTCAAGCCGCTGTGATAAATTCACAGTATCACTATAAAGGGTATAGGTCTGTCGCTCTGCAGCGCCAACATTGCCGGCCGCGACCTGGCCCGTGGCGATTCCAACACGCAAAGATAGGCGATGGCCTTCGAACTCACGTGACGCGACCAAGTTGAGCAGCATGCGGGCTGTTTGAACCGCTTTTGCAGAGTAGTCTTCCGAGGGAAGGGGCGCGTTGAATGCCGCAATGATGGCATCTCCAACGTAATTGATGACGACGCCCCCGTTGCCATCAATGATGCGCGAAGCCTCGCCGAAAAAGCTGTTCAAGAGTTTGACGACCTGTTCGGGCGTCAGCGTCTCGGACAGGCGGGTGAAACCTTCGATGTCGGCAAAAATTATACTCGCCTCACGTGTCTGCGGGTTCACTTGGCCTGCAATGATAAGTTGCTCGATAATCTGGGCGGGCACAAAGCGGCCGAACAGATTCCTGAGCCGAATCCGCTGAATCTCCGCTATCGCATTGTCACGCACGACGTTACGAAAACGGTATACCGCCAGAGCTACGATGCCGCTAACTAAGGCAATATTTACCCCCTCGTTGATCCGAACAGAGACGCCGAGGAAGTCCGGATTCAGCACGGTGCCAAGGAAGGCGTCCCGGGAAGGAGCAATAGGAAGGTCACCAAAGGTGAAAATGTGATCCATGCCGGCGGCGATCCAAAATGTCGCAGCAGCAAGTCCAACGACGCCACAAAGTCCTGTCCAGAGGACTAGGAACGGCGATAGCGCCAGAGTGGAAATGGCCAGGATGACAAAAAAATACTCGCCGCGACTAGTCGAGAACACCAGATTCTGAGGGACATTACCGCCGCTGCTGATAGGGACCAGCGCCAAAATCGCGCTAAGCGCAGCCATATCAAAGCTGAAGAAGGCATAGCGACTGACGCGTTCGTACCGGGTACCAACTAATCCCAGAGGAGCCAAACCAACCGCGATCGCAGCTAGGATTATCGCCGCAATATAGATGTTGTTTGGGTGCTGGTATCCCAGAGGGTGGATAACGCCAATCGGGATCAGAGCAACCGTTCGGCCAAGGACGGCCAGACGGAAGCCCTTTCGTTCTGCGCTGGCAAAAGTCGCCTCGACTTCGGCCAAGTTATGAGCGCGCGATGCAGTTTCGCCGATCACGCATTTCCCTGTCTGCCCGAGCGGGATTGAAGCATGAGCTAGTGGCTCAGCATATTTTCTATCCGGATGGGGAGCGTTCTGATTCGCTTGCCCGTTGCATGATACACAGCATTCGCGATCGCAGGCGCGATGCCAACAATAGCGATTTCGCCGAGTCCCTTTACCCCCAGGGGATTGACGTGGGGATCATTCTCCTCGACGAACGATACATCAATGTTCGAGATATCGAGATTAACCGGGACTACGTAGTCGGCCATATGCGCGTTGACGATACGTCCGTCGCGGGGGTCTAAAGCCGTGCTCTCCATGAGCGCCATGCCAATTCCGCCCACAATGCCGCCGATGCATTGGCTGCGTGCCAGGAACGGATTGATAATCCGACCCGCTCCATATACCCCAACAGTTCGACGTACTCTGATCGTGCCGACGTCTGGGTCGACCGCGACTTCAATAAATGCTGCGCCGAAGGCATGCATCGAGTATCGCTTCGGCAATTCAGGATCGTGATCGGAAGAACCCTGTGCTTCAATCGGCTTCCCCGCTCTGTTTCCAATCTCTCGATAAGAGATGCCTGATCCAGCATTCTCGCGGCGGTACACCCGATCCTGCTTCCACTCAAGCTGTTCAACCGAGGCTTTGAAGACTGGCGATTGGGGGGCGGCGACCGCGGCTCCTTCAGCAAGCCGGCGGAGTTCTATGCATGCCGCCCGAACAGCCGACCCGACCGAGGCCATGGTCATCGAACCACCATGAGGTGGCGTTGCTGGATAGACTGAATAGCCAAGGCGAAATCGAACTTGATCCATGGGTAGACCGAGGGTTTCGGCTGCGACCTGCGTCATGGACGTGTAGGTGCCAGGACCCATATCGCTTGCTGCAGCTTCAACTTCCACAATTCCGCTCGGCAACAACCGAGCTAGCGCGTTGGCCGGCGCGTAGAATACTGGATAGGTGGCGGACGCGACTCCATAGCCTATGAGTAGTCTACCGTCTCGCATCGAGCGCGGTTTGGGATCGCGCCGCGCCCACCCAAACCGTTCAGCACCTTCCGTATAGCAGTGCATCAACGAACGGCTTGAAAATGGCTTCTGCGTTTCCTCGTCAACCGTAGGCTCGTTCCTCCGGCGTAGCTCAATTGGATCGATGCCCAACTTATAAGAAAGCTCGTCCAGCGCGCATTCGAGCGCAAACATATTGGTCGCCTCCCCTGGACCTCTCATGTATGTCGGGGTGCTGGTATCGAGAGGCGAGAGTCGGTAGCGGGTGCTCACGTTCGGACAGGAGACCATATAGTTAGTAGCTGAAGTAACTGCCTCCACGAACTGCTCATAGCGGCTCGTTTCGCCGTTTGCTTCCTGGATCAGGCTTACCAGCTTGCCATCTGAGGTGGCGCCCAACGCGACACGCTGCAATGTTCGGGGTCGATGGCCCGTCGTGAAAAACATCTGTTTACGTGACAGAACGAGCTTTACGGGGCGCCCTACATGCCGAGCGGCTATCGCGGCCAAGGTGACGTGTGGCCAGGTTCTAAGACTGGTCCCGAATGCACCTCCTATAAAGGGACAAACGACCTGAACCTGCTGTACAGGGATGCCAAAGATCGCGGCAATCTCAGCTTGCTCGTTCACGACGAACTGGCTCTTGCTCCAAAGCGTCAGCCGATTGCCGTTCCATGCAGCGATCGTTGCGTGAGGCTCCATCGGATTGTGATTTTCGCGAGCCGTGTCATAGCGTTCATCGATTTTAACTGGCGCGCTTGCAACTGCGGCATCAGCGTTGCCGCGTGATCGGTCTGCATGAACGCGACCACGAGGGTCCGGGGTAACTTGCTGCGCCTTCGGATCCTTTGGATCAATCACTGGTTGCTGCCGGGAGTAGCTAACCTTGAGCTCCGCAGCGGCTCTTTCAGCGATGTCCAAAGACTCAGCGACAACGACGGCGATTGGCTGTCCAAAGAAACGGACCTGATTGTCTTGCAGAACATGCAGCCTCTCACCAACAGCGGGATCAATAGAGCCCTTGTGAGTGCCGTAGGCTAACTTTGGTGCATTGAGGTGACTGATCACCGCAACGACACCAGGCATGCGGCTCACCGAAGCGACGTCGATTGCGGTAACACGCCCGAGGCCGACGGTCGCCCCAACTATGACTGCGTACAATTGGTTCTTCTGATTGAAGTCAGCGGCGTACCGCGCGGCTCCAGTAACTTTTGCTCGTCCATCGACGCGGAGAACTGGATTTCCAATCATACCGGTAGTCACGAAAGCCCTCCGGCCATTTCGAGAGCGCGAACGATTGTTCGAGGGAGGAGGTCTACCTTGTAGTGATTGTGTTCTAGCGGACGTGTCCCTCTCAGCGACAACTGCGCGGCTTGCTCGATTGATTCACGATCCAGCTTCTTCCCGATAAGCGCGGCTTCGCAGGATTGCAACCGCCAAGGCTTGGTCCCGACCCCTCCCACGGCTATTCGAACATGCTTGAGCAATCCGTTTTCCTGCGTGAGTGCAACAGCCGCAGAAACCAAGGCAAATTCATAGGAAGCTCGATCGCGAACCTTGAGATACCTTGCATTCTGACCGCGCGGACCGATGGGGACTCGAATGTCCATGATCAGTTCACTCGGAAGAATCGTATGCTCCAAATGGGGCGTATCATTTGGCAAGCGAAACAGTTGTTCCACAGGGAAGGTTCGTTCACTCTTCGGGCCTCGGACTCGCATCGTTGCCTCAAGTGCAACCAGCGCTACCGCCACATCCGACGGGTGTGTTGCTACGCAATAGTCACTGGTGCCCAGAATCGCGCTGCCGGCATTCAAGCCATGAAGAGCTGAGCAGCCCGAGTTGGGCGTGCGCTTGTTGCATGGAGCGTCAAGCATACGGAAATACGGACAGCGCGCGCGTTGAAGTAGGTTTCCGCCCATTGATGCCAAATTGCGGATCTGCGGCGACGCGCCTTCGATCAAGCTTTCTGCAATGAGCGGGTGATGCCGTCGTACATCGGCATTGGCCGCGACTTCAGACATCCGGGCAAGAGCGCCGATGACCAACTCCTGCCCTTCGACGCGAATGCCTTCTAACGGCAGCGAGTTGATATCAATCAGTCGGGCAGGACGTTCGACCTCGTCGCGCATCAGATCAACAAGCGTCGTTCCCCCGGCAATAAAACGCCCGCCAGAGGCCGCGACGGCTATGGCGGCTTCGATGCTATTTGCTCGCTCGAGCGAAAACGGGAGCATGTTCAGGTCCTCCGCGCTGCGTCAGCGACAGCAGCGACGATGCCCGGGTAGGCCCCGCAACGGCAAATGTTGCCACTCATCCAGTACTGGATTTCCTGCGGTGAGGAGGCGTGCCCTTCGGAGATGCAGCCGAGTCCGGACATGATCTGTCCCGATGTGCAAAAGCCGCACTGCAGACCGTCATGTTCAATAAAGGCGCGCTGCAAGGGGTGCAGCTCGCCGTCTTTTTCGAGCCCTTCAATCGTTTCTATGCGGGCTCCACTATACATGGAGGCGAGTGTCAAACAGGCAAGGATCCGCTTGCCATTGACCAGAATTGTGCAGGCACCGCATGCACCTTGGTTACAGCCTTTCTTCGTGCCGGTGAGGTCCAGCCTTTCCCGAAGGACGTCTAGCAGCGATTGCCTTGGATCCAGGCTGAGCTCTCTTGGCTCGCCATTGATGATGAAGCTAACGACATCCGACGCAGGTGCCGGGACTGCCGCCGGCTTACTTGATTGTGCCATCGCCAAAGGCACACTCGCCAATGACGCTGTTACGCCCGCCAAATGTATCATTCCCCTGCGTGACAAAGCTGTCGATGATTCAAGAGGTCGCGGGGGGGTGTTGTGACCCGTCTGGCGGATCTTGGTCTGCCACTTCAGCCTCCTCTAATGTCTCTAATGTCGTTCGTTTGCATACCTGACACGCTGGTACCGCTGTTTTTCGTTGACGTTTTTTTTCTGGCCGGGCAAAGCTTGCATGTGCTCTGCTGGAAATTCAAATCAGTAGTTTACGCACCCGTATTACTAGCCCTTATAGAGTGCTCATGAATGTCCACCAGGTAGCGTGCTCATGCAGATTCGTCAGGTCGAAGCATTTCGGGCAATCATGAAATCCGGCTCGGCGTCTAGCGCGGCTGGAATCCTGGGAGTCACGCAGCCTGCTGTCAGTCGGTTAATTTCGGAGCTGGAGAAAACGATCGGATTTTCGCTATTCGATCGAAGTCGTGGACGATTGGACCCCACGCCAGAATGCCGCATCTTTTACGCTGACGTTGAGCGCACATTTGTCGGTCTGGAAGTATTGAAGCACTCTGCTTCTCAGATCCGTGAACGCGGAGCAGGAATCGTCCGAATCGCAAATATGCCAGGCATCGGGTTACCGATAGTGTCGCGAGCGGTCACCGCCTTCCGCCGGATACATCCCGATGTTTCCGTCGCTGCGCAGTTGATGTCGACCGCGGAGGTCTGGACGGCTGTGGCAACCCGCCAAGTCGACATTGGCGTGGCACCAAAGGAAATAGATTTTTCTGGGATCGAGTATCAGCCTTTTTCAGGCGACGCTGCTATGTGTGCCATGTCACCGCAACATAAGCTGGCAACGAAGGACATCATTACTCCGGCTGACCTTCATAACGTGGAGTATATTGCCCATACACCGGCCGCCAAGATGCGGCGTGCTGTCGCAGATCTTATGGAAGGGGGCGGGTACAAATTTAACGTTGTCGCTGAAACTCCAATGTGCATGACCCTTTTATCTATGGTTAGCGCAGGCGTTGGAGTCGGCCTTGTAAACCCAATGTGCATTGAAGGCTTGGGGAGCATCGATTTGGTGCTTCGCCCGTTTAAGCCGGTCATTCCGTGTGACTTTTTCCTTGGTTTTCGTACCGATATCCGCCAATCGCGATTTGTGCGCTCAATGGCAAATTGCCTGCTGGACGCTAGGCCAAGAACTAACGCAACCTACTTGGCCTCTCGAGAGTCCGCAGCCGCTGGCTAGTCTAGCTCCAGCGGCCTCCCGAGAGTACACGGCGTATGGTTCCCGGCTCGGCGTTCGCGGGGCCTGTCATCGGGCGGCGCTTTGCGCCGACCCGTTGGCTCACTTGGCCGGGACGACGTGTTGATAAATCACGCAAATAAAAAGCCCGGTCGTTCGGACCGGGCTTTGATTGATTGGCGATCTTGCGAGGCTGTTTACGCGGCCTCATCCGCGACGGCGGCATCGTCGCCATCGGCGTCTGCATCGGCAGCATCACCATCGGCCTCGACGGCCTCGGCCTTGGCGCCGCGGCGCGGGCTCTTGGCGAGCTGGCCTTCGACTTCCTTGACCGCCTCGGTTTCGGTCACATGCTGCACGACGGCGATTTCCCGCGACAGGCGATCGAGCGCCGCCTCGTAGAGCTGACGTTCGCTGTAGGACTGTTCGGGCTGCGATTCCGAGCGATAGAGATCGCGCACCACTTCGGCGATCGCGACAATGTCTCCGGAATTGATCTTGGCTTCATATTCCTGGGCCCGGCGCGACCACATCGTGCGCTTGACGCGGGCGCGGCCTTTCAGGGTCTCCAGCGCGCGCTTGACCAAAGCGGGCTCCGACAGCTTGCGCATGCCGACATTGGCGACCTTGGCGGTCGGCACCCGCAGCGTCATCTTGTCTTTCATGAAGCTGATCACGAACAATTCAAGCTTGGCGCCGGCGATCTCCTGGTCCTCGATGGCCAGAATCTGGCCAACGCCGTGCGCGGGATAAACCACGAATTCGTTGGTCTTGAAGCCTTGGCGCTGGGTCAAAACCTTCTTCGGCTCCTCGACGCGCGGCGCAGCCGCCACCGGCTTTGCGGCGGGCTTGTGCGCGGCCGGCTTGACGGCCGCCTTGGCGATGGTTTTTGCGGCAATTTTGGAGGAAGCAACCTTCGAAACAGGGGCCTTTGCAGCGGGGGCCTTCGAAGCGGGGGCTTTCGAAGCAGTCGCTTTCACGGCAGTTTTTGCAGTCTTGTTTGGCATTGCGCTTCTTTTGTTTTTTGAGGATTTTGCAGCCGAGGCCTTGGTGGCGGCCCGGGTATCCTTTAGAGAACTCCGGGCACGGCTCTTGGTCGCGCTGCGGCGGGCCGCGGCGGCTTTCTTGGACGTCTTGGAAGCACTCTTTTTACGCGTTTTCTGTGACACAGCCTGCGCGCGGAAACTGCCACGCCCCTGTTCGATGTTTTCACGGGAACCCATAGGGGCCATAAGCGGGCTGACGGGTTCGGCTAATAATGTGCCTAATATAGCACATTTTCCGCAAAAATCAATGATTTACGCCCGTTCTGGACGCTCTAGGGGCCGTTTCGGCGATATCAGCGCGATTAGGGTTAAGTTGTAGCCAGTATTCGGTTAGTCGCCGGTGCCGGGTGCCGGGGAAAAATATTTCTCGAACTTGCCTTCCATGCCCTCGAAATCTTTCGCGTCGGGCGGAGATTCCTTTTTCTGGGTGATGTTGGGCCAACTCTTGGCGTATTCGGTATTTACCTCCAGCCACTTTTCCAGACCGGGCTCGGTGTCCGGCTTGATGGCGTCGGCGGGACACTCCGGTTCGCACACGCCGCAGTCGATGCATTCGTCCGGATGGATGACCAGCATGTTGTCACCCTCGTAGAAACAGTCCACAGGGCAAACTTCAACGCAGTCGGTATATTTGCATTTGATGCAGGCTTCAGTGACGACGTAAGTCATCCAGGGCTCCGGAACGGATCAATTTTGTGTGGCTGGCGTAGCGCAGGAACTCCGCAGCCGCAAGGGAAGCTGCGGGCTTCGACGCGGCGTTTTCAGCATTCCTGCAATTCGCCTGAAAGCAAATAGTTACTCTTGCCGGTTCTGCAAATCGTCATTCTGCAAATCGTCATAGAGCACGCGCGCCGCCGAGGCGTCCCCTCGCCGCTGCGCGAACCCGACCACCTTGAGGACGCGCACGGTGCGGTCGAGCCCGATCGTCAGCACGTCGCCGGCCTTCACGGTGTGGCCGGGCGTCATCTCGCGCACGCCATTGATACGGACATGTCCGGCCTCGACCAGCGCGGCGGCGCTGGTGCGGGCCTTGACCACCCGCGCGTGCCACAACCATTTATCGAGACGCTGGCGCTCCAAGCCACACCACTACAAACCAATCGGTATTTTGCTCGTTCTCTTGACGCGAACCGGCACCCTTTCGCCTGGAAACGCTCCAGCGATCCTTGTTAGCGATCCTTGCGGTTGGCGGTAAGCTGCTCCTTGAGCGCCGCCAGCTTGGCAAACGGCGAGTTGGGGTCGATCGGACGGTCGCGTTCGCGCGGCGGTGCGCTGGTCGCGAACTGCCGGTGCGAGGGCCCGCCATCGGGGCGCTTGTCGCGTCCGCCCTTGTCGCGCCCGCCCCCGAACTTGCCCTTGTGCTTGTCTTCCCTGCCCTTGTCCCTGCCCTGAAAACGCTCGCGCGGCGGACGACCCTTGTCCTCGCGCACTTCGCGAACCGGCGCGCCATCGGCGGCGGCGGCCGTCACGCCTTCGGCCGGCGCATCGGTGCGGGGTTTGCGGAATTCATTGTTGCGCTCGCGCCGTCCGCGCCGGTGCCGCTCGTGCTTTGCGGCGTCGCCGGCCTCCCCGGCAGCGGCAGGCGCCTCGCCTTCCTTCGCACGCTCGTGATGGCGATGACGGCTGCGATCATGACGCGGCCGGCGCTCTTCCGGCCGGCCGCCGGGCCGCCAGACCTCGACCAATTCGGGCGCCGCCACCGCTTCGGGCGCGGCCGTCGCGGCGTCCGCATCCGCCACTGCGGCGTCGCTGGCGACGACCGTCTCTGCTGTTGCTTCAGAGCTGATCTGTGGCTGCGGCGCTTCGGGCGCTGGAGTCTCTCCCGAAGCCACCGGCTCCGGCGGGACTTCGGCAGATTCGGCTTCCACCGCGGCCGGTTCATCGGCCGTTGTCGGCGGTGAAAATTCGACCTCCGGCAACAACGTCACCGAGGGCGCTGGCGCGGGTGTGGTAGCGTCGGAAGCGGACGGAGCAGCGGCGGTAGCGCCCGCGACATTATCGTTATCGGCCGCAACCGGCGTATCGGCGGCAACCACGTTCGCGGTCGCACCTGCGGCCTCCACCGCTGCCGCCTCCGACAGCGTTTCCGACGCAGCTTCCGCCGGCGCTTCCTCCACAGCCGTTTCAACCACGACCGGCGCCGGTTTCGGCGGCGGCGGCGGACGACGCTCCATGCGATAGCCGATCGCACGCAGGATCGAGGCAAAGTCCTCGCCGGCCGAACCGGTCAGCGAGGTCATCGCCTGGGTGACCGTGAAGCCGCGGCCGTCGAACGCGCCGGCAGGCTTTTCGCCGGGCGAGGTTTCGCGCCATGCCAAAGCCGGACGAATCAGATCGGCGAGGCGCTCGAGAATATCGACCCGCACCGCGCGTTCACCGCATTGCCGATAGCCCAGCACGCGATAGGCGTCGCGCTCGAGCAGCTTGTCGACCGGGAACGAGGTGCGGCCGCTGCCGGCAAGATGCTGCGCCCCCGATAGCGCCGACATGTCGACATTGTCCTGCTTCTGCGCCCACAGCAGCGAGGCCAGCGCGCGCGCCGCCGGCTTCAGCAGCGCCGGAAGGTAGATGTGGTAGGCGCCGAAGCGGACGCCGTATTTGCGCAGCAAGGCCCGCGACGGCTGGTCGAGATCCTTCATCTCGGCCGCGATCCTGGAACGCTCGATCACCCCGAGCGCCTCGATCAGCTGAAACGCGATGCCGCGCGCGATCCCGGTGATGTCTTCGGCCTTGGCCAGATCGAACAGCGGGCTCAGCAGCTTTTCGATATGCGTCTTCAGCCACAGCTCGAGCCGCGTCTGCACCGCCTCGCGCGGCGCGCCGTTCAGGCGCTCGTCGGAGATGATGCGGATGCGCGGACGCAGCACGTCGTCGGAGGCAACCAGCTTTGCGACGGCATCGCCGGTCCAGCGCAGCGTGCCGTCGGAGGCCAGCACGAACTGCTCGTCGGGTGCGGCGGACAGTTTCTCGGCGCGCGCGTCGATTTCGCCGGCGAGCGCTTTTTGCGCGGTCGCCTGCAACGCCTTGGCGTCGGAGCCGGCCTCCGCCGCGTCGGGTGCAAAGGTGAATCCGTCGAGCCGGCCGATTACATGGCCTTCTACGATCACTTCGCCGGTCTTGCCGATTTCCGTATTCAACATCGTGTTTTCCCGCAAACGGCGCATCAATACACTGGTACGGCGATCAACGAAACGCTCCGTGAGCCGTTCATGGAGCGCATCCGACAATTTATTTTCAACTTCTCGCGCGATTCCCTGCCAATGCTCGGGATCGGCCAGCCAGTCCGGGCGATTGGCCACGAACGTCCAGGTGCGGATTTGGGCGATCCGGCTCGATAGCGTGTCGATATCGCCGTCGCTGCGGTCCGCCTGCTCGACCTGGGCGGCAAACCATGCGTCGGGAATCCAGCCCTTGCGCATGAGAAACCCGAACAGCGTGGTCACCAGCTCGGCATGCGCCGCAGGCGCAATCTTGCGGTAATCCGGAATCTGGCAGGCGTCCCACAGCCGTTCGACCGCGGCCGCGCCATGCGCCATCTCGCGCACATCGGCGTCGCGCGCGGCGTGATCAAGCACGCGCAAATCTTCCGCGATCGGCGCGCGGGTGAGCGATTCGTGGCCAGGCGTCAGCGCCAGCGAGACCTGCAGCGCGCCGAGCGAGGAAAAATCCAGCTTCGAATTGCGCCATTGCAGGACTTTCACGCTGTCGAAGGTGTGATTTTGCAGCGCATTGACCAGTTCGGGCTCGAACGGCGCGCAGCGGCCGGTGGTGCCGAAGGTGCCGTCGCGGGTGGCACGCCCGGCGCGGCCGGCAATCTGCGCGAATTCGGCCGGGTTGAGGCGGCGAAACTGATAGCCGTCGTATTTGCGGTCGGAGGCGAACGCGACGTGATCGACGTCGAGATTGAGCCCCATGCCCACCGCATCGGTCGCAACCAGATAATCGACGTCGCCGGACTGGAACATCGCCACCTGGGCGTTGCGGGTGCGCGGCGACAGCGATCCCAGCACTACCGCCGCGCCGCCATGCTGGCGGCGGATCAACTCCGCGATCGCATAGACCTCATCGGCCGAAAACGCGACGATCGCGGTGCGCCGCGGCTGGCGGGTGATCTTGCGGTCGCCGGCGAATTCAAGTTGCGACAGCCGCGGCCGCGTGACGATGTTGGCGCCGGGCAATAATCGCTCGATGATCGGACGCATGGTGGCGGCGCCGAGCAGCAGCGTTTCGTCGCGGCCGCGCCGATGCAGGATGCGATCGGTGAAGACGTGGCCGCGCTCCAGATCAGCCGCGATCTGGATTTCATCGACGGCGAGAAACGACACGTCGAGATCCCTGGGCATCGCCTCCACGGTGGAGACCCAGAACCGCGGCTTCGGCGGTTTTATCTTTTCTTCGCCGGTAATCAGCGCGACGGAATCCGCACCCGCGCGGGCGGCGATCTTGTTGTAGACCTCGCGCGCCAACAGCCGCAGCGGCAGACCGATCACCCCGGAGGAATGCGCGAGCATCCGCTCGATCGCGAGATGGGTCTTGCCGGTATTGGTCGGCCCGAGCACGGCGGTAACGCCTGAGCCGGGAGCCCGTTCGTTGGCGAACGAAGAAGAGAAAGCCATATTTACGGGTGTTTCTTTTATTGTTGGCGCCTTTCGTCATTGCGAGCCAACGCCCGATGACAAGCTCCACGAAGCAATCCATTGGGCAACTAGCAAGAATGGATTGCTTCGTCGCTTCGCTCCTCGCAATGACGGGAAAACCCTCAACTCATTTGTCGTTTGGCACCATTTGCGCCGACTGTGTTTCACGCCGACTGTGTTTCACGCCGACTGTGTTTCACAATGCGACGCATGTAAGGTCGCGGCTTAAGCTCTGGAACGAGTCCGGAACGAATCGCGCCCGAATCGGTGACTCCCATGCTCTCCGGCTTCGTTCACCGCAACATCTCGCGTTGACGCTTTGTGGCGGCACTAGATCAAGTTTGGCGCGGCTCGACAAGAGACGGTTTATCGGTGAAATCCTTAACCGTGGCGCGACCTCGGAGTCGAATCAGAAAGCCCAAGGAGTCAACAGGATTCATCGCCGCCTTCCCGCTTAGTTTCACCAAGCCCTCGTCCTCCTGGCCAAGCGAGCCCCCGGCAGCGCACTTGCGCTGTCCGGTGCGAGCGCGCGCCGGGACCCATACCGCGTAACCTATCGGTAGGGTCAAGTGGCTGACGCTTGCTTCAACAATTGACGCCTGTGTTTATGGGTCCCCGCTCTTCGGCGGGGACGACGCGCAAATAAAATCTCCGTTCCAGCAATCATTGCGTCTTGTCATTTTGTCATTGCGTCTTGGCGACACGCGGCGGCATCGCCTGCGTGATGAATTGCGTGGCCTCCAGCATCGCGGGGCCGAGCGGCGTCGGGATTTTCAGCCAGAACGGCACCAGGATGCGGGTGCCCGCGACCGGCACAAAGGCGATTTCGATGCTGCGCTGGGCGGCAAGGTATTTGATCACCGGGCGATCTGGGATGTAGCCGGCGACCGGCGAGAAATACACCGCGCAGACCACCGCCGGGCCATGATAGCCCTTTTCCGCCTTCACGGTTTCCATGCGCTTGAAGTCGAGCTTGAGATCGTAGCGCATGCGGCCGTCGAAGATCGCCGTGGCGGTGCGGCAGGCCTCGGGGCTGAGCGGATCCGCGGTGCCCGGCACCCGCAGCATCGATCCCGTCATCGGGTCGAAGACGCCGCGGCGATGCGCCTCGGTGACGGGAACGCGGTTGGCGTCGACCGGTGGTTCCGGCTCGATCGCGAATTCCTTGATGGTGCCGTTCGCCAGGACCATGCGGATGGCTTCGGTTTTCTTCGAGGCCGTCGTGCTTGCGGAATAATTCGTCGCCACCGGCGCGCCGTTGACGACGCGGCCCTGGGCGGCGCCGGTGCCGGAGCCGCCGGCGAACGCTTTCAAAAGTCCCGAGGTGCCGCCGGAGGCCGACGCCGAAAACTGATCGTCCGATATATCGATGGTCCAGGCGCCCTTGCCGACGGGGATGCCCGCCAGCGTCGCCTCATAATGCGCATCCAGCCTGCCCTGCGCGAAGCCGGCCTCCGGCGCGAGCAGCACGAAAGCGCCGGCGCACAGGCCTCCGAACCCCGCTTGGGCAAGCCGGGACGAGATGAAGCGGAGCGTGGTCACGGATCGGCGGTCCTGCGTTGCGCGCGTATAGCGTGTCATCTAGGCAAACATATCCCGCAAACAACGCGTATTCCGCAAAAGCATGCCCTCGGACTTGGTCCGGGGGCACCGGCTTTGTTAAAGCACCGGTTTTGTCAAAAGACCGGTTTTGCCAAAAGAACGCGCGCCCTGAAAACCGCGCGCCTTTTAAGCAAATCCGTAACTTACGCCGGTATAAGCGCGCAAGCTCTGATGTCGGCGGCGAATACGCCCTTTATATGATGGGCATATGATGGGCGCAGGGGCGATGGCGGGAGGGGCCGGAACGCCCCGCGAAACCGGCTTTTCCGCGATCCGTGCGGCGCGCGTGTTCCGCACCAGCAGGCCCTCGACGTTGATCGGGGCGGGAACCGGCTTTGCGGGTCGGAATACGCTCAAAACCGTTGATTGAGGGCATTTTTCCGGACCTTGCGGAAAGGTGCTCTGGTCGCAAAACCTTGACGCCCTGCCGCTCTGCCCCTATACGTCCGTCGCTCCCTAGGATGCACGTGATTTTGAACCCCCGATGGACCGATCCCGGGGATGAAGAGGATTTCGTAAGATGTCGCGGCGCTGCGAACTGACGGCCAAAGGCCCGCAAGTGGGCCACAAGGTGAGCCACTCCAATATCAAGACCAAGCGCCGGTTCCTGCCGAACCTGTGCAACGTCACCTTCATTTCCGACGCGCTGGGCCGCAACGTGCGCCTGCGCGTTTCGACCAACGCCATCAAGAGCGTCGACCACCGCGGCGGCTTCGATGCCTTCATGCTGAAAGCCAAGGCCACCGAACTCTCGCCCCGCGCGCTCGATCTGAAGCGCGCGATCGAGAAGAAGCGAGCCGCGGCGGCGCCGGAGAAGAAGGCGGGCTGATTCAGCGAAGCTGATCTGGCAACGACATTCGCACGGAAATTTTGAACAGCCGGGTCTTTCGACCCGGCTGTTTTTTAATTCGTCTGCAGGTCCGCTTTGATTCAAATCGGACATAGCCGACTTCGAAGGACTAGAGCCTCCTCATACGGTGGTTCGATTCCTCTTCACCAAACGGTACGATTGGCGAAACTCCTGCCGGTGAATAAGCATGACCGACGATCTTGCTGGCGATCGAATACTCGCTATGATCGCGTCAACGAGGAATTCAACTAAGGGGGACTTGTTGGCCGTCAACGTCAGCAAACTAAGGGAAATCGCTGCCCAGCGTGACCGGTATCAAACTCAGCTAAATCGCCTCAAGAAACTCGACAAACAGACGTCGTGCATCGAAGCCGCGGTTTCGAGTGCGGGCGAGACTTTGCAAGCGGGGACAAACTCCTTCGTTATTTACGGCGAACCGCAAAGCGGAAAGACCGAAATGATGATCTGTCTTACCGCCAAGCTGCTTGACGACGGACACCGCGTTATCATTCACCTGCTTAACGATAGCGTACAATTGCTCCAGCAAAACCTGGATCGCTTTCAGCGATCTAACCTCTCGCCAGCGGCCCGCAATTTCTCCGACGTCATCGACCCCGATTATTCCTTTTCTACTGGGTTTCACGTCGTCTTTTGCAAGAAGAACGCAAGCGACCTCACCAAGCTGAACCAAAAATTGGAGAAGGTTCGAAAAAAGGTCATCATTGACGACGAGGCCGATTTTGCTACGCCCAACGCGCTGATCAACAAAGGGGACGTTACCCGCATCAATGCGCTTATCAAGCAGCTGATAAGTCACGACGGCATCTACATTGGCGTACACGCACGAACTCGATAAGATTGCAGCCAATCTCTACGGAGCTGAGCAGGCCGGCCGAATACTTGGTTATATCGTCAGAAACTGCGATCAGACCACGACGATCATAATGAACAGCGAAAGGGATAAGAACGTCGATTTTAAGTCGGCTACCTCACCGGCAGCCATGTTCACGTTCATTATTGGCGGCAATATAGTTTCGCGCGGAGTCACGTTCGATAACTTGCTCTCCATGTTCTTCACTCGGGACTCGAAACACAAGATACAACAAGATACGTATGTCCAGCGCGCACGTATGTTTGGGTCGCGTAGAAAGCATCTTTCTCATTTTGAGCTGACGATTCCCGAACAATTGTACCTTGACTGGCAACGTTGCTTCGTTTTTCACAAGCTTGCCCTCGAGGCAATTAAAACGAAGAAAGGATCTCCCGTCTGGCTCGCAGATCAACGCATTGCGGCCGTGGCATCCAGTAGCATCGACAAAGCAAATGTGCTGCTGGACAAGGGTGAGATGTCTTTTCCGATTTTCGATTATTCTCCTGAGGTTGAACAGATAATCAATGAAAGTAACGACCCGCTCGCTTGCCTTAAGCGATTGCAGACCCTGATCGGAAGCGACTCTCTGCCTGACTATTTAATCCGCTATGTCCAGCGCATCCTTCCCAATGGACCCAGCTCTATAGCGTTTCACCCTTCCAGTACCATCGAGAACATGAAGGACGCCGACAAAGTCAAGATCGAACGAACCAAGGGCCTATTCGGACAGGTCAGACGCGAGTTTCCAGACGCCGTGCACCATTTCAAGGTTTTCTTCAATGACAAAGGCAAAGCACGAGTGATCTACAAGTTCAACGGCAACATCAGCTTTGTGAAGAATGTAAAAAATGCTGGATGATTACGAATTTTACCAAGGCGCCGTCCTCCGACGGCTGGCTATAGAGAGTGACTACTCGATTTCGTTTCGGCCGTTTGTGCGCGAAGGGCGCATCAACGCCTTCGTGGTGAACGGCAGAGTTGGCGTTTATGTCAAACATTCTTCAAAGAGAATGTCGCCATGGCGATTCTCGTTCAATATCGATCAAGCGGCCGACCTTCTCGACCTGGAGCACAAATTTCCCGATTCATTTGTGGTGTTCGTGTGCGGAACCGACGGCCTTGTCACGCTATCTTTTGCCGACCTACATACCATAGTGGGTTTTCAAGAAAGCGAAAATGCTTGGGTAAGCGTTTCGCGGCCGCCGCGCGCGCAATACGACCTCGCCGGAAATAGGGGCGAGATGAAATACAAGGTCTCTAGAGGAATAGGCTTAATTCCCGAAACTTTGAGAGCGCGCGTGCGAGAGCGACATGCGGCCGTCTAGCGCAACAAATTCTGACGCGCTTGAGCAGTATCGGACCTATCCTTTCTCTGCGCGCAAGGCTCGCGACTTTTGATCTCGTTTTAACATCGCCCCCGTACCTGAACGCGATCGACTACATGCGATGCAGCAAATTTTCGTTGGTTTGGATGGGCTATACAGTTGGAGAGTTGGGCGGCATTCGGACTGGAAGTGTTGGCACTGAAAGCGGCGATCAGGATGCCTACGAGAACAAAGACATTCGAGAAATTATAGCCGACTTGAAGCTTAGCCCTAAGCTTTCTGCGCGCAACGAAGCGATACTTGCTCACTATATCGAGGATATGCGCAGCTCCGTGGAAGAGGCGGCGCGTGTACTTTGTCCTGGAGGTAAGGCCGTGTACGTAGTCGGCGAAAACACTGTTCGTGGCACGTTCATTGCGAACGCTAAAATTGTATCGGCTGTTGCGGAGCGGTCGGGACTTACGATCGAGAGTAGACGTGCACGCACTCTTCCGGCCAATCGTCGTTATCTTCCTCCACCGTCAACTCGCAATGGGCCTGAGGCCTTGGACGGACGCATGCGCCGCGAGGTGATCCTGTCGTTTTCAAAGTCCGGATAGTCGGCGCGCGCAATGTAGAAGGCCTGCGAGTTCCGCGTCAGCATGGCAGTTCGCCACGGGCGGGATGCGGTAAGCGCGCATAGCGTCAGCGAGCCACGTGATTGCCTGACGGGCAAATCAGGCCGATCTGCCAATTTCCTGTCCAGCCCCGTTTGCAAAAATATTCCGCTTCCCGTTTCACCCAAATCACATCTAGAACCCTGGCCGTCTCGCGCCCTCAGAGGGGCGTTTCGCGATCGTCACGGACGTAGGGCGCGGGATGCGGTGGACGCGGCAGCGTTGGGCGCGCAAAGTAATCGCAGGGCGGGTGATGAGCCCGTGAGCGATCAAACGGCGAGCTGACGAACGGCGCTGACGCGGACGGTTAAGCCGTGTGGTCCTGGCACCCGTTGCTGGTGTTAAATCCGCGGAGGCGAAGTCGGCCCGACCGGGCGCAGACAAGCCTTCATCCGCGGATGACGGTGACAAGACGAATTCGTCGCCGGGGAGAGCACGAAATACGCCGTTAAAACCATTGCGCAGGGAATGCCGGGTGATTTCCGGCGTGACCGTGGTGACTACCGTGTGCTTACTACCATTGCACACGGGCTGCGGGCGCACCGGGCGCCCGGCATTCCCTGCGCCATCTGATTTCGAAGGCGCGACGTTGACGGCAAAACTCGCGTGGATGCGCGGCGAGATCGCGAAGCTGTGTCTGGCATTGACGTCATTGCGAGGAGCGGAAGCGACGAAGCAATCCAGCTTCTGTTCGCGGTAACTATGGATTGCTTCGCTTGCGCTCGCAATGACAGCGCCATCCATCCGTCGTCCCCGCGAACGCGGGGACCCATAACCACCATCGTTTGTTGGAGCAGAAGCCGTTAGCCACCGCGCCAAAACTGCGAGGCCGCGGCGTATGGGTCCCCGCGTCCCGTGCGCAATTGCGCACTAGGCGGGGACGACGGCGAGCGATTAGGCTCGCAAGCCCAACCCTCATTTCGCTTCCCGGATTGCGCCGCGCACTTCTTCCCGGATTGCGCGGAGCCTGTCATCGGGCGCGCATTTCGCGCGACCCGTTGGCTCCATCCGGGCTACGCTCGGTACGCGGCGACCCACCCAACAGCGAGGAAACACCCATGAAGCGACTGATGATCCTGAACGGTCCGAACCTCAATCTTCTGGGAGTGCGGGAGCCGCATATCTACGGGACGACCACGCTGGCGCAGATCAGGGAAGGCTGCGAGCAGCAGGCGGCGCAACTCGGGCTCACGCTTTCCTTTCATCAGTCGAACCATGAAGGCGAGTTGGTCGACCTGATCCAGTCGGCACGGCAGAGCGCGGACGCCATCATCATCAACCCGGCCGGCTATTCCTTCACCTCGATCGCGATCCTCGATGCCATCAAGGCGTTCGAGGGGCCGGTGCTCGAAGTGCACATTTCCAATATCCACGCGCGCGACGAATATCACCGGCATTCCAAGATTTCGTCGGTCGCATCAGGCGTGATCTGCGGATTGGGACCTTACGGCTATATCGCGGCGATGCACGCGCTGGCCCAGATGGCGAAAAAATCCTGATCGCGCTTCGCCGCGACCCGAATGTCGTGTCAGACAACTATTCGAAATGCAGTCAACAACATTGGATCGCTCTTTTCGTCATTGCGAGGAGCGGAAGCGACGAAGCGATCCAGTGACGTCAGCGAACCCCTGACAAAGCCGAGGGCTGCTTGCTCTAGCCGAGGAACCGAAGTCTAGACTTGCCGAAGCCATCCGCCATCGCCCGCGCCCGGAAGCGGGCCCGCTCGGACGTCATCTCCAGGCAGTGCCGCAAATCGGCGCCGCTTTGCCTGATCTGGTCCAGCAGTTCGCGGCGCGCGACAGGGGTGACCGAGGGGTCCGCGAGCTGCCGCCAAGCGACCCGCTGCAATTCCTTCAGCGCCTCGATGTTACGATCCAGGATATCAGGCTTAGTCATGGGTTCGGCCCGCCAGGCTTCTTCAGATACGCGCCCCGCTTCAAGTGCGATGACGAATCCTAATAAATCCTTAACGCCGAGCCGGAGTTGACGGCCGTCATAAACCGGGACGGCAGGTTTCAGACCTCATCCTGAGAGGAGCTTGCGAAGCAAGCGTCTCGAAGGATGGACGCAACGCAGGGACTCGCGGCCATCCTTCGAGACGCGCGCAAGGGCGCGCTCCTCCAGCGATAACGGCGAAGCCGTTACGCAGGGATGAGGTGATGAGGTTCTGTAAACGCTCATGGTGGCCCCCAATCGGACATTGGGCGGCGCACCGACCTGACTGGATGGAGTTCGGTTGAATGAAAAAAGCCCGCGCGGATGTCAGGCGGCATCATCTTCACGTCGTCCCGGCGAACGCCGGGACCCATACGCCGCGGCCTCAATGGTTAGAAGATGGAGCTAGCTGCCTTTGCGACCACAAACGCCGGTGGGTATGGGTCCCGGCGTTCGCCGGAACGACAGCTTGGTTTTGCCCCATGCCGCGTGCCAGCGGTTTACGCACCCTAATCCAGCTTCACGACTGCCTCGTTCACGACCTTGCGCCAGCGCGTGACTTCCGCGGACACCATGGTCGCGAACGCGGGGCCCGTCACGTTGGGGACGTCGGAGCCGTTGCGCTCCCAGGTTTCCTTGATCATGGCCGTCTGCAAGGCCGTCTGCATTTCCTTGATCATGCGTTCGACGATCTCCGGCGGCGTGTTCTTCGGTGCGAACAGGCCGTACCAGGTCGACACTTCATAACCGGGCAGGCCGGCTTCCGCCGCGGTGGGAAGATCGGGGAACGCCGCCACCCGCTTGGGCGCGGCGACCGCGAGCGCGCGCAACTGCCCGGCCCTGACCGGCGCCGCCGACGAGCCGAGCCCGTCGAACACGACCGGCACGTGGCCGGCGATGAGGTCCTGCATCGCGGGCCCGGCGCCGCGATAGGGGACGTGCTGGATGTTGGTCTTGGTGAGGATCTTGAACAGCTCGCCGGCGAGATGATGCGTGGTGCCGGCACCGGCGGAGCCGTAGTTCAATTTGCCCGGGTTGGCGCGGGCGTAGGCGATGAACTCGGCCAGGGTCTTGGCGGCGACCTTGTCGGGATTGACCACGACCACCTGCGGCGGCCGCGCGATCAGCGCCACCGCGACAAAATCCTTCTCGAAGTCGTAGTCGAGGTTGGGATAGAGCGACGGCGCAATGGCGTGATGCGCCGCGCCGACAAAGAAGGTGTAGCCGTCCGGAGCGGCCTTGGACGCCATCGAGGCGCCCACCGTGCCGCCGGCGCCGGCGCGATTTTCGATCAGCACGCGCTTTCCGAGCTGGGTGTCGAGCTGGGCCGCGAGCGGGCGGGCAAAGGCATCGGTGCCGCCGCCGGCCGCGAACGGCACCACGAAGGTGATCGGCTTCTGCGGCCATGCTTCGGCTTGAGCCTGGGCCTGGCCGGCCATGACGGCAATGCCCGCCAGAACTGTAAACAGGGCGTACCGAATGACTGTTGGCTTCACGATTCTTGGCTTAACGACACTTGGCTTCACGGCATTTTCCTCCCGGGTATCACGTCCGCTCGTGGGCGGCGCCTGTTCTTTTTGCCGCACGATTCCGGGTGGCTGACTCGGAATGAAGTAGGCAGCGAATGTCTTTAGGGTATGCAACTAAGTGTATGCAAGATGCCACATGATCCAGCAAACGCGCCATCCGGACAAGGGCCGAAAACCGGGGCGTATGGTCGCTAGCCGCCTGTTCCCGGCGCCTAGCCCCGCTTCCAGCTGTCGTCACCCGCCACCGGGTCGGCGCATAGCGCCGCCCGATGACAGGCTCCAGCGGGTGACCCAGTATTCCAGAGGCGTCAGTGAAGGAATCGAAAGGCCGCGGCGTACTGGATACCCCGCTTTCGCGGGGTATGACGACTGGGTGTGGAGCGGCGATCGACACGATTGCGCAGATGGCGAAAAAGGCCTGATCGACGCTCCTCGCAATAACGATCGGAGTAGCCCCTCACCTTGTCCCGAACGTGGTCGCGCCGAACAGCGCCTTTTGCGTCGAGGGCTGCGAGCGCCAATATTGCGGCGGGGCCTCGACCTCGCCGCCGAGTTCGGCCGCGGCGTGCCAGCCCCAGCGCGGATCGTAGAGCATGGCGCGCGCCAGCGCGACCATGTCGGCCTTGCCGGATGCAATGATGTCTTCGGCGTGCCGCGCCTCGGTGATCAGGCCGACCGCCATGGTGGCGACACCGGTTGCCTCCTTGATCGCTTTCGCGAACGGCACCTGATAGCCGGGGCCAAGCGGAATCTTCTGCAGCGGCGACACGCCGCCGGACGATGCGTCGATCCAGTCGACGCCGCGCTTTTTCAGCTCCTGAGCAAATTCTATGGCTTGCCGAAGGTCCCAGCCGCCCTCGACCCAGTCGGTCGCGGACACCTTGATGCCGACGGGCTTATGATCCGGAAACACCGCCCGGATCGCATCGAACACTTCCAGCGGGAAGCGCATGCGGTTCTGCAGGCTCCCGCCATATTGGTCGGTGCGCTTGTTGGAGATCGGCGACAGAAACTGGTGCAGGAGATAGCCGTGCGCGCAGTGCAGCTCGAGGGCGTCGATGCCGAGCCGGTCGGCGCGTTTCGCCGCCGCGACGAAAGCCTCTGCCACGCGCGCCAGCCCCAGCGTATCGAGCGCCAGCGGAGCAGCCTCGCCCTCCTTGTGCGGCACCGCGGAAGGCCCCTCCGGCTGCCAGCCGCCCTCGGAGGTTGGGATCAGCTGTCCGCCCTCCCACGGCCGGTGACTGGATGCCTTGCGGCCGGCGTGGGCGAGCTGCATCGCGACCGCGATCCTGGCGCGCTTACGCACCGACGCCATGATCGGCTTCAGCGCCGCTTCGGTAGCGTCGTTCCACAACCCGAGGCAGCCCGGCGTGATGCGGCCGATCGCCTCTACCGCCGTCGCCTCGATGCAGAACATCGCCGCCCCCGACAGCGCGAGATTGCCGATATGCACGAAGTGCCAGTCATTGGCCTCGCCGTTCTCGGCCGAATACTGGCACATCGGCGCCACCATGATGCGGTTGGGGAGCGCGAGGCCGCGCAGCTTGATCGGAGAAAACAGGGCGCTCATGGGGATTTCCGGGTGGGAGGGAAGCTCGCGGTCGGAATAATTTATGTGCCGCTGCGGCGATTACCAACTCCCGGGTCAGCGAATTTCGCCGATATCGAGCAACGATGCGATGGCGGCGCCGTGGGCCGGCCGAAGGCCGGACCCGTTGGCCTGGCCGGGACGACAAGCTATTCCACCACCGTGAACTGCAGCAAGAGCGTGCGCTGGAGCATCGAGAAATTGTCGTCGGAAACCAACGTCAGCACGGTATCGCCCTCCGGCGTAATGTGCGCGTCGATGCCTTCCATGTTGTCGATCTCGTGGCCCAAATCCGCATCGAAGATCGCGGCGCCATCGACCACGGCACCCGGCGCCAGCGATCTGAGCGGGATGCTTCGGATGCGGATGCCGACGCCCGAGACCCACGAAAACTTCCGCTCCAGCACCAGGAGTTCGCCCGAGGGCAGCAGCACCGCGTCGCTGATGTCGAAATTTTTGCTGCGGCGGATACTGAACTCACCGGGCGATGGACCGCCGATCAGAAATCCGATCAGGTTGCCGTTGGCATCGAGGCCGCGCTCCGAAAGCGCGACCAGCGTGCCGGCGAGCGGCAGGCCCTTGGGCACCATCACCAGCGCCTCAATGCCCTTGTTGCGCGGCAGCTTGCGCAACGCCGGCGGCACCGGGATCACCTCGCCGCGCGAGCGCGTAAAGCCCTTGCTGAAGTCGAAGCGAAGCACCTGATTGACGCGCTCAAGGCCAATATAGACCAGCGAACCGTCGAGCGCGATCGATTCGGAATCGTACCAGCCGCGCGCGATGATCGGCTTGCCGTCGGGCCCGAGCAAGGGGGCGGCCTCGACGTCGTCAAGCCCGGTCATCTCGCGTCCCTGATAGCGGATGCGGCCGGTGAACCAGCTGCCCTTGTCGCTGATCGAGATGAAGCGCTCGCCTTTGGCGTCGAGCCGCAATCCGGACAGGCCGCCGAAGCCCGGAAAGCGCGAGGTCAGAACCAGGCCGCTGCGATATTCCAGCGACCCGAACCGCACCTGCGCGCGGTCGCGCGGCTCAAAGGAGGGAATCGGCCGGGCATTGACCTCGATCGAGACCGGCACGGCGGCCGAGAATTCGTCCGACGGGATCGTCTTCGGCGGCGCCTGGGTTGCAAGCTGCGCCCGCGCGATATCCGGCAGCGCCATCGCCGAAAGTCCCGCCGCCGTGGATTTCAGGAAATTCCTGCGGCTGAGATGCGGCGGCTCATTCCTCATGGTGAGCAGGCGCGCTTGCGCCGTCGCGAACCGCGAGGCCACGCCGCTCATCCTTCGAGACGCGGCGAAGACGCCGCTCCTCAGGGTGAGGTAATCCGTGGCCGCTGTCGGTCATTTGGTTTTCAAAAATGCTCTAGGCAAAAATACTTTAGGAATGCAGCCTGCGTCGGCGGCCGGACGCGGCAGGCGGCGCGCCGTGGGTCTCGCTGAACAGCTCGGCGAGCTTCTCGGTGATGGCGCCGCCGAGTTCTTCGGCGTCGACGATCGTGACCGCGCGGCGATAGTAGCGCGTGACGTCGTGACCGATGCCGATCGCGATCAGCTCGACCGGCGAGCGGGTCTCGATTTCCTCGATGATGTGGCGCAGGTGGCGCTCCAGGTAATTGCCGGGATTGACCGACAGCGTGGAGTCATCGACCGGCGCGCCGTCGGAAATCATCATCAGGATCTTGCGCTGCTCGGAGCGCCCGAGCAACCGCTTGTGCGCCCAGTCGAGCGCCTCGCCGTCGATATTTTCCTTGAGCAGGCCCTCGCGCATCATCAGCCCGAGATTCTTGCGCGACCGCCGCCACGGCGCGTCGGCGGACTTGTAGATGATGTGGCGCAGGTCGTTGAGACGGCCGGGATTCGCCGGCTTGCCCGCGGCAAGCCACGCCTCGCGAGATTGCCCGCCCTTCCACGCCCGCGTGGTGAAGCCGAGGATTTCCACCTTGACGCCGCAGCGCTCCAGCGTCCGCGCCAGAATATCGGCGCAGGTGGCGGCAACCGTAATCGGTCGCCCGCGCATCGAGCCGGAATTGTCCAGAAGCAGCGTCACCACGGTATCGCGGAAGGTGGCCTCCTTCTCGTGCATGAACGACAGCGGGTGATAGGGATCAGTCACCACGCGCGACAGCCGCGCCGGATCGAGAATGCCTTCCTCGAGATCGAACTCCCAGGCGCGGTTTTGCTGCGCCATCAACCGGCGCTGCAAGCGGTTGGCCAGCCGCGCGACAATGCCTTGCAGATGCGCGAGCTGCTTGTCGAGATAGCTGCGCAGGCGCTCCAGCTCGTCGTGGTCGCAAAGATCTTCCGCCGCGATCACCTCGTCGAATTTCGGCGCGAAGGCATGATATTCCGGCCCGCGCGGCTCGTTGGCGCCGCGCGCATTCGGCCGCGTCGCCTCGCCCGGCGTCTCGTCGTCGCCGAGTTCGCCGTCGTCGAAGGTGTCGCTGGTGGAGGCCTGCGCGCTCTCCATCGCGCTTTCCGATATTTCGTCGGTCGAGGCCTGCGCCTGGTCGGCACTCATTTCCTGCGCCGCGTCGCTGTCAGGCGAGCCTTCAGCACCGGACTGGTCGTTCTCGCCGTCGCGGTTGTCGTCCTGGTTTTCGTCTTCATCGGCCTCGGCATTGCGGTCGTCGCCCAGCTCGAGCGCGGACAACAGATCATGCACCGCGTCGCCGAATCTCACCTGATCCTCGGCCAGCCGATCCAGCCGGTCGAGCCGGGTCCCGATCTTGTCTTCCAGCAGCGGACGCCACAGGTCGACCATCTTGCGGGCGGCTGCCGGTGGCGCGAGCCCGGTCAGGCGCTCGCGCACCAGCATCGCCAGCGCGTCCGACAAGGGCGCATCGGCGCGGTCGGTGATCTCGTCGAACTTGCCGCGATGGAAGTGATCGTCGAGCATCGCGGTGAGGTTTTTCGCGACGCCGGCCATGCGCCGCGAACCGAGCGCCTCGACCCGGGCCTGCTCGACCGCCTCGAACACGCCGCGCGCCTGCGGATTTCCCGGCATCAACTTGCGGTGAACTTTCGGATCGTGGCAGGCGAGTTTCAGCGCAACCGAATCGGCGTGGCCGCGCACGATCGCCGCATCTCGCCGCGTCATCTTGCGCGCCGGCTCCGGCAGCCGCGCCTTGCCCGGCGACAGGCCGGGGCGTTCGGCCGCGAACGTCACTTCAAGCTCCGGCCTTTTCGCGATCGCGCGCAGGCAGGCGGTCACTGCGCGCTTGAACGGCTCGGTCGGCGCTTCCTTCGATCCGGTGCGGAATTTGGTGTTCGACGTCGTCATCGTGGCCCTATCAACTTCCCGGCGTGTGGGTCCCGGCGTTCGCCGGGACGACGCTTACGAAAGCGCCACGTTCACCGACGACTCCGCGAGCTCCGCGTTGAAGCAGCGCTGATAGAATTCAGCGACCAGCGGCCGTTCCAGTTCGTCGCACTTGTTGAGGAAGGTGACGCGGAACGCAAAGCCGATGTCGCCGAAGATCTCGGCGTTCTCCGCCCAGGTGATCACCGTGCGCGGGCTCATCACCGTCGACAAGTCGCCATTGGCAAACGCGTTGCGGGTGAGATCGGCGAGCCGCACCATCTTGTTGACGATGTCGCGGCCTTCTTGCGTGCGATAATGGTGCGCCTTGGCGAGCACGATCTCGACTTCCTCGTCATGGGCGAGATAGTTCAGCGTGGTGACGATCGACCAGCGGTCCATCTGACCCTGGTTGATCTGCTGGGTGCCGTGATAGAGCCCGGAGGTATCGCCGAGGCCGACCGTGTTGGCGGTGGAGAACAGCCGGAACGCCGGATGCGGCTTGATCACCTTGTTCTGGTCGAGCAGCGTCAGGCGGCCGGAAACCTCCAGCACACGCTGGATCACGAACATCACATCAGGTCGGCCGGCGTCGTATTCGTCGAACACCAACGCGATATTGTGCTGCAGCGCCCAGGGCAGAATGCCGTCGCGGAATTCCGTGACCTGCTTGCCGTCCCTGACGACGATGGAATCCTTTCCCACCAGATCGATGCGGCTGATGTGGCTGTCGAGATTGACGCGCACGCACGGCCAGTTCAGCCGCGCCGCAACCTGCTCGATGTGGGTCGACTTGCCGGTGCCGTGATAGCCCGTGACCATGACGCGGCGGTTCTTGGCGAAGCCGGCGAGAATGGCGAGCGTGGTGGCGCGATCGAACCGGTAATCCGCATCGACATCGGGCACGTGCGGATCGACCCCGGAATAGGCCGGAACCTCGAGGTCGCTGTCGATACCGAATACCTGCCGGACCGACACCTTCATATCCGGCAAACCGGCGGGCACTCCGGCAGGATCTTGCACTTTGGTCATGGCGGCGGTCGTCATCAATCCTCCGAGGTCTCGGGCGGCTCCCGAAACCAGATTTGCGATATGGCTGCGGATGGGGGCTTAAGCGAACCTATCAGAGAGCACCGGCTGGCAGAAGCCCGCCGCCCAATCAAAGTTCCACTGCGTTATCATCAAGATAGGCACTGGCCGCGGTTTTTGGAAGGCTGCCCTGCGAATCATGCCGTACTTTCGCCCGCTCCATCTGGCGCGCCCCCGATTCCCTGCGGCTTCGACGCTACTTTCCAGCCTCGTCAGTAGCTATGTTAGGTCCGGTCTGCACCAGACAGCAATGCCAGCACGGGAATTTTGTGGCCTCTTTCCTCGATCCATTGATTGCATTCGTCTCGGCACATGCGTGGCTCGGCTATCTCGTGCTATTTCTCGCCGCCTTGCTGGAAGCCGTTCCGGTCGTAGGCGCGGTGATTCCCGGCTCGACAATCATCCTTGCGCTGAGCGCGCTGGTGCCCGGCGGCGATTTGCGGCTTGAATGGGTGCTGGCGGCGGCGAGCGCCGGCGCGCTGCTCGGCGACGGATCGGCGTTCTGGATCGGACATCGCGCCCAGCGCGAAATCCTCAGCACCTGGCCGCTGGCAAATTACCCACGCCTGATCGCGCAGAGCGAAGCGTTCTTCAATCGCTGGGGCGCGCTGGCGGTATTCTTTGGGCGTTTCGTGCCGCCCATTCGTGCCTTTGTGCCGGTTACGGCAGGCGCGCTCGGGATGCCGCCGCCGCGCTTCTACGCCGTTAACATCCCGGCGATCCTGCTGTGGGCGCCGGCGCATGTGCTGCCGGGGGTTCTTGCGATAACCGCTCTGCACCAATACGCCGGGATTCCGCACCATACCGGGGTCGGCAAGCATTACTGGATGCTGTCAGTGATCGGGGGCGCGTTGATTGTCACGCTGGCGACCTGGGCGATCCGCCGCAGGCGCGGCAGAAGCACGATCGAGTCCGCGGCGAAGCCGGTTCGTAAGAATGACTGATAGCTCTTTCCACCGTCGTCCGGCCGATGCCGGGAAGAAGACGTGAGGGACTTCAGCTCGCGCCGCGCACCACGGTCTTGAGATAGTTATACGCCTTGATGATCTCGATCAGGCGGTCTTCGGTGGAGCGGTCGCCACCATTGGCGTCGGGATGATGCTGCTTCACCAGCGCCTTGTACTTCGCCTTGACGTCCTCAAGCGTCGCCTCCACACTGAGCCCCATCACCTGCAGCGCCTTGCGCTCGGCGTTGAACACTTTCCGGGTTTCGACCTTGGCTTCGGCACCCGGGCCTGGGCGCCAGCGGCCGCGGCCATTGAGTTCGCTGAACATGCTGAATGGATCGGAGGCGCCTTCCAGGTCGGCCTCGGGGCTGCCCTTGCCTCTCTTGGCGCTGGTATTGGCGCCCATCTTCCAGGTCGGACGATGGCCGGTCAGCGCATCCTTCTGGTAACGCGCCACGGCATCCGCATTCATGCCGGAGAAGAAATTGTAGGACTGGTTGTATTCGCGGACGTGATTGATGCAGAAGTGCCAGTACTCCTTGTCGTTGGTCCGGCCCTTGGGCGCGCGGTGCGGCCCCTTGTTCTTGCAGTCCGGCCATTCGCACATCGCGGAGGCTTCGCGCGCCTGCGCCTGCTGCTTCGCGCTCAGCTTGTTGGGCTTGATGCGAATGGAATCGAAGAATTTTGATGAATCAATCGGCATAGCTGACTATGACAACGCAATGCGAAAAGCTTCAAGTCTTGACATTGCGAATACCTCACTCTCGATGCGCCATTGACGAATGGCCGACCACGGACGTATTGCCGCCGCCATGAACACCAGAGACATTATCACAAACAAGTTGCGTGAAGCTTTCGCTCCCGAAAGCCTCGACGTGTCAGATGAATCACATCTGCATGAGGGCCATGCCGGCCACAGGCCGGGCGGCGAAACGCATTTCAGGGTCTATATCGTATCGCCGGCATTCCAGGGGAAGAGCCGGATCGAACGCCACCGCATGATTAATGCAACTCTCGCCGGGGAACTCGCCGGCTCGGTGCACGCGCTGGCGATCAAGGCGCATGCCCCCGGGGAAGCTGGCTGAGTTTCCCACCCCGTTTTGGCCGTCATGCCCTGCGCAAGCGGGGGAATCCGATAATCCCAGGGTTCACGGCCGGAGCGCAGACCGCACAGGGTACCGGATCGTCCGCTGCAGCCGGTCATCGGCACGCATTCACGCGACCCGTTGGCGCACGATGACGACCTGGACACTGCAGCATTTCAAAACGCGGTGCCGGCCCGCTTCGGCTTTGTCTCCTCGAACTCGGCCTCGCGCGGCACCGCGACGATCCGCAGCGCGGTGATCCGGTTGCGCTCGCGGCGCAGCACGCGAAACCGGAAGCCGTGGAACGTGAAGCTCTGACCGCGTTCCGGAATCGAGCGCGCTTCGTGAATCACGAGGCCGGCGACCGTGGTCGCTTCTTCATCGGGAAGGTGCCAGTTCATCGCGCGATTGAGGTCGCGGATCGGCACCGAGCCGTCGACCACCACCGAGCCGTCGGGCTGCGTGCGGACGCCGGCCACCACCACGTCGTGCTCGTCGGAAATGTCGCCGACGATCTCTTCCAGAATGTCCTCCAGCGTCACCATGCCTTCGACTTCGCCGTATTCGTCGACCACCAGCGCGAAGTGGGTCTTGCGGCGGCGGAAGGCTTTCAGCTGTTCGGAAACCGGGCGCATCTCCGGCACGAACCATGGCGGCAGCGCGATAGCCGAGACATCGATTCTCGATGTATCGCCTTCGGCGGCGCGAATCGCGCGCAGCAGATCCTTGGCGTGCAGCACGCCGATGATGTTTTCGGGCTTATCGCGCCAGAGCGGGATCCTTGTGTATTCGGTCGCCAGCACCTCGCTCACCAGCTCTTCCGGCGGAAGATCGGCGTTCAGCATCACCATCTCGGTGCGATGAACCATCACGTCGGAAACCTGCAACTCGCCAAAGCGGAATACGTTCTGGATGTATTCCGCCTCGCCCTCTTCCATCTCGCCATGCTCGGCCGATACCTCCACCAGCCCCCTGATCTCGAGATCGGTCAGGATTTCCTGTTGCGAGTTCTCCCTGACGCCGAGCCCCCGCAGGATCGCGCGGGACGCTGCATTGAGCATCCAGTTCAATGGGTAAAAGAGAAGGAAGGAGACATAGAGAGGATATGCGATCCATTGCGAGACGGGCACCGGTTCCCGGATTGCCAGGGTCTTCGGTACTTGTTCTCCGATAACAATATGCAGCGAGGAGAACACAAGGAAACCGACCAAGAACGATGTGAAATGAAGGGCCGAGTCAGACATCCCGAGCGGGGTCAAAACCGGCTTCAGTAGCGCCGAAACTGTCGGTTCGCCAACCCAACCGAGGCCGAGCGAGGCCATAGTGATGCCCAGCTGGCAACACGCGAGATACGCTTCAATGTTCCCGAGCATTTGCTGCAGGCGGCGCGCGCCGAAGCGATTCTGCTGCGCCATCGCGTTGATGCGAAAGCCCCTGCTCTTCACCAGCGCGAACTCCGCGGCAACGTAGAATGCGTTAGCGGCGAGGAGGAAGATTGCAATCAGCAGATTGACGATGGTCTCGGTCATTGCGGTCCCATGGTGGCCAGAGTCAGTTCGGTCGCGCTGAAACCCGATCCGTGCGCCAATTTCTATGCTGGAGCTTCGTCCTTTGCGGAAAGCCTACATCCGCTTTTCCTGATGCTCCGGGGTTCGGGGCGCCGACAAGAAAGCCGAGACCGGCAGGCATGCTGCGACGATGACGAAGCTCAACCAATCCATGGCGTTTCAATCAATCCGGGTACGATCAGCTGAAGTTCAAGGTTTATGCGCAAGTCTTTCGGCCAGAAAATCGCGAACCAGCGAAGGCTCGACATCGTTAGCAATCACGGCGCGTCCGACTGCCTCAAGCAGGATGAAGGTGAGGCGGCCGCGCTTGACCTTCTTGTCCTGTGCCATCAGCGCCATCAATGCGTCGGCATCCGCAAGCCCCTCTTGCGCAAATCCTGCGATATCCTGCAAATGGGTCGGCAGACCGACCTCGGCAAGATGGTGTCGAACCCGCGCCGCGTCGGATTGTGCGATCATCCCGAGCTGCGCTGAAAATTCCGCCGCCAGCACCATGCCGACCGCAACACCTTCACCATGGAACAGGCGGTCGGAAAACCCGGTCGCGGCCTCCAGCGCGTGGCCGAAGGTATGACCGAGATTGAGCAGCGCACGCTCCCCGGTCTCGCGCTCGTCGCGCGCCACGATCGCCGCCTTGGCGCGGCAAGAAGTCGCGATGGCGTGTTCGCGGCCGGCGCCGCCTGAGAAAATGTCGGCGTGGTTGGCCTCGAGCCAGGCGAAGAACGCTTCGTCGCCGAGCACGCCATACTTGGCGACTTCGGCGTAACCGGCGCGAAACTGCCGCGGCGACAACGTGTCGAGCACCGCGGTGTCGGCAACCACCAGAAGGGGCTGGTGAAACGCGCCGAGCAGATTTTTTCCTTGCGGCGAATTGATTCCGGTCTTGCCGCCGACGGACGAATCCACCTGCGCCAACAGTGAGGTCGGCACCTGCACGAAATCGACGCCGCGGCGCAGGATCGCCGCCGCGAAGCCCGCGAGGTCGCCGACCACGCCGCCGCCGAGCGCGACCACCAGATCGTTGCGCTCGATCTTCGCCGCGATCAGCGCTTCGCTGACCTGCTCCAAACCATCATAGGTTTTCGAGCCCTCGCCTTCATCGACGACGATGCGCGATGTGGCAATGCCGGCCTGCGCCAGCGAGGCCTCGGTTTTCTCCAGCCAATGCCTTGCGACGTTGCGATCGGTAACGATGGCGGTGCGCGCGCCGGGCCGCAATGCGGCGACGCGGGCGCCCAGCGATTGCAGCACATCGCGGCCGATGACGATGTCATAGGCGCGCTCGCCGAGCGCAACATCGACAATGACCGGATCAGAATGTTTCAAGGGCACGGTCATGGTGTTACGCCCACGCTGTCCGACGTTGCATCTGTACTGTTGCCGCACAGCCGGGCGTGCAGGGCGTCGATACACTCATCGACGATCTTTTCGTGCGGCACGTCGCGCGACCAGATCGTAATATCGGCGTGCTGATAGACCGGCTCGCGTTCCGCGATCAGGCGCCCGATGGTCGCGGCGGGATCGGCGGTCTGCAGCAGCGGACGGTCGGCACGGCGCTTCACCCGGCGCATGATGATATCCGCATCCGCCTTGAGCCATATCGAGACCGCCTTGCTCCGGATATTGCCGCGGGTCTCCTCGCGCAGGAAGGCACCGCCACCGGTGGCGAGCACGGCCGGGCCGCTGTCGAGCAGCCGCGCGATCACCCGCGCCTCGCCATCCCTGAAATGTGCCTCGCCATGGGTCTCGAAAATGTCCGGTATCGACATGCCGGCGGCGGCCTCGATCTCGGTATCGGCGTCGAAAAACGGCAGCCGCAGTCGCGAGGACAGCCGCCGCCCGATGGTGGACTTGCCGGCGCCCATCATGCCCACCAGCACGACCGAACGCGTTCCCAGCACGGAGGCGATCGCGGCGTCTCGGGATGTGGCCGGTGAGGCAGTTTCAGTCATCCAAATAGCTCAGTTGCCCGCGGATTGCGGCGTTCCACGCCACCTATACTACCGCCGCCGACATCGTTGCCAGAGACTCTTGCAACGCCGGGGCGAACATGTTGGTAGTCAAGCCCGGCTATCCCCGATGATTTCAATGCTTAATTTGTCGCCTGAGGCTCGCTGATGCCCAGCCTGTTCCGCTTTCTGACGGTCGTCGCGGTCATTGGCGTCATCGTCTATGGCGTGATTTTCGTGCTGGCGAATTTCGTTAACCCGAAGTCGCGGGAAATGATCGTTACCATCCCCGCAGACAAGTTCCTCAAGAAATAGGCGCTAGGGTCGGCGGATGCGCTCCAACACCTCAGATGCCAAACTGATCAACCTGTTCCTCGACATGCTCGCGGCGGAACAAGGCGCCGGCGCCAACACGCTCGACGCCTATCGTCGCGACCTCACGGATTTTTCCGAATTTCTTGCCTCTGCCGGCCGAGGATTTGCCGGCGTCGAAACCCAGGCGCTGCGGGATTATCTCGCCGATCTTGACGCCCGCGGCTTCAAGTCCTCGAGCGTGGCGCGCCGGCTGTCGGCGATGCGGCACCTGTTTCGCTTCCTGCTCAACGAGCGGATTCGCGGCGACGATCCGGCGGCGATCCTGTCGGGGCCGAAGCGCGGCCGCGGCCTGCCGAAGGTGCTGTCGATATCCGATGTCGATCGTCTGCTGACCCGCGCCAAGGCGCTTAGCGAAGCGCCGGAAACATTGAAGCTGCAGCGGCTTCGCGCGATGCGGTTATATTGCCTGCTGGAAGTACTCTACGCGACGGGCTTACGGGTCTCGGAACTGGTGGCGCTGCCGCGCTCGGCGGCGCGGCGCGACGCCCGCATGATCGTGGTGCGCGGCAAGGGCGACAAGGAACGCCTGGTGCCGCTCAACGAGGCCTCACGGCAGGCGATGGCCGACTACATCGCAGCGATAGAGGCGCTCAAGCCCGACGCTCAGAAAAACGCGGCAAGCTCGAAATGGCTGTTTCCCTCGTTCGGCGAGAGCGGACATCTGACGCGGCAGCATTTTGCGCGCGAGTTGAAGGAACTCGCGGCAGCAGCCGGCCTGGCGCCGCGGCTGGTCAGCCCGCACGTGCTGCGCCATGCCTTCGCCAGCCATCTCCTGCACAACGGAGCCGATCTGCGGATTGTGCAGACGCTGCTGGGCCATACCGATATCTCGACCACGCAGATCTACACCCATGTGGTCGAGGAACGCCTGAAAAGCCTGGTACGCGACCTGCACCCGCTGGCTGAAAAGTAAGGAGTTTTGGTGCCGCCTTGACTTCGGCGGCTTCTCACCTGAAAGAGCCTCGTCCCGCCCGCGACCCTTTAGCGTTCAAACGGCCAAACGGTCCGAATGCGCGCTAAATAACTGAAATGGCGTAGCTTCTTCAGCCGAACCGAAATCCGCTTCGCCATAAGGCGTTCGCACCTATATTGATTTGATGCCGGATCACATGCGCTCCTACCTCGATTTCGAAAAACCCGTCGCCGAACTCGAATCTAAAGTCGATGAACTGCGCGCGCTGGCGGCGACCGGCAGCGACATCGGCGATGAGATTTCGCGCATCGAGGAGAAGGCTGCGCAGGCGCTGAGCGAGCTGTATGCCGGCCTGACGCCGTGGCAGAAAACGTTGGTGGCCCGCCATCCGCAGCGGCCGCATTTCAGCGATTTCATCAACGCGCTGATCACTGAGTTCACGCCGCTGGCGGGCGACCGCAAGTTCGGCGAGGACGAGGCGCTGATGGGCGGGTTCGGCCGCTTCCGCGGCGAGAGCATCTGCGTGATCGGCCAGGAAAAGGGCGCCACCACCGAATCCCGCATCAAGCACAATTTCGGCATGGCGCGTCCCGAGGGCTATCGCAAGGCGGTTCGCCTGATGGAGATGGCGGACCGGTTTGGCATTCCCGTGCTGTCAATCGTGGATTCCGCCGGCGCCTATCCGGGCATAGGGGCCGAAGAACGCGGACAGGCCGAAGCGATCGCGCGCTCCACCGACGCTTGTCTATCGCTCGGCGTGCCCAATGTTGCGATCATCACCGGTGAGGGCATGTCCGGCGGTGCCATCGCGATCACCACCGCAAACCGCGTGCTGATGTTCGAGCACGCGATCTACAGCGTGATCTCGCCGGAGGCGGCGTCCTCGATCCTGTGGCGTGACGGCACCAAGGCCCAGGAAGCCGCCACCAGCATGAAAATCACGGCGCAGGATATGCTGCGTTTTGGGGTGATCGATTTCATTCTGAGGGAGCCTTCCGGCGGCGCGCATCGCGATTCCGCTGCCATGATCGCGACGACCGGCGATGCCATCGCGCAAGCCCTGGACGACCTGCGCAATCTCGATCCCGATGCGGTTCGCAAGCAGCGGCGGCAGAAATTCCTCGATATCGGCCGAAAGCTGGGTTGAATCTGCATTTTTGCGGAAAACGACCGCCAAAATGGCAGCCCAACCGTCAACCCCCGACTTTTTCACCAATCCGCCGTTTCGGCCCCAATTAGGCCCCGACACCGTTATTTAACCCCTTTTGGCCATGCCTATCCCGGACGGCGCCGCGATGCCTTGATCGGCTTGCGACCCCGGGGGCCAAAGGGTAGTATTTTAGTCAATGGCTTCAGGGCATGAACGCTATGATCGGGGTGCGAAAATTGCCCGGTGGGTGTGGAGCTTTGCATTGACCTATCGCTCGGTGGTCCGCGCGCTCATCACGTCAGTCGCGCTCGCGGCAGCTGCGCTGTTGGCCGGCTGCAAGGGCGACGATATCTCGCTCGCCAATAACGCCAAGGCCAACCAGCCCGTCCCGGTGAAACTCGTCGCCGACATGACGGTCAAGGACATGGACCTGCAATCGCCGATCCTGGTCCGGCTGTTCAAGCAGGAAGCCGAACTCGAGGTCTGGAAGCAGGACCGCGCCGGCCGCTTTGCGCTCTTGAAAACCTATCCGATTTGCCGCTGGTCGGGGGATCTCGGACCCAAGGTCCGCGAGGGCGACCGCCAGGCCCCGGAGGGCTTTTATTCGATCTCGCCGGCGCAGATGAACCCGCAATCGGCCTATTATCTCTCCTTCAACACCGGCTATCCGAACGCCTTCGATAAGGCCCTGGGACGCACCGGCTCGCAGCTGATGGTGCACGGCGACTGCTCGTCGCGCGGCTGCTACGCCATGACCGATGAGCAGATCGCGGAAATCTATTCGCTTGGGCGGGAATCTTTTTTTGGCGGCCAGCGCGCCTTCCAGCTGCAGGCCTATCCGTTCCGGATGACGCCGGTGAACATGGCCAAGCATCGCAACAACCCGAACATGCCGTTCTGGAAAATGATCAAGGAAGGCTACGATCATTTCGAGGTGACGCGGCACGAGCCGAAGGTCGATTTCTGCGAGAAGAAATACGTGTTCGATGCCGCGAAGCCGCCGGACGCCAAGCGCGATCTGGTGTTCGACGCCTCAGCCAAATGCCCCGCTTACGTCGTCCCGGATGAAATCGCCGACGCGGTGCGCGAAAAGCAGCAACAGGATCAGGCCGAGACCGCCAAGCTGATTGCAAAGGGAACGCCGGTCGCCCGCATGAACACCGGCATCGATGGCGGCATGAACAGGGTGTTCGCCGCCAAACTGCCGGAAGGCAGCACCGGACTGTCGGAAGGCGGCGAAGGTCAGGGCCTGTCGCTGGCCTCTCTCTCCCGCGCGCCCGGCACCATTCCATCCCACGTCAATCCGCCGCGAGGGCCCGTTACGTCCCCGCAAGAGCCGCTTGTGGCCTCGATGACGCCGGCTGAAACACCCGCTCCCGCGACGCGGGTCGCGTCCGCCGCGCCGAACGCGCAGTCCGACGGACTGTTCAGCAGCCTCGCCCGCAAGATGGGGTTTGGCGGCTCGGCCGACACCACCGCGAGCGCGCAGCCCGGCCCGGCGAAGCCGAAAGTGATCGAGGCCAAGCGGAACGAGCCGCCGCGCCCCGAGGCCTCGACGTCGAAGGCCGCCGCGGCGACCCCGAAGGCTGCGGATAGCAAGCCGGAAACCAAACAGGCGGCCGCCCGCCTGCCGCTGAATCCATCGCCCTCCGATACGGCAGCTGCTTCGCCGGCGAAGGACGGCCAGGTCGCCGGCTCACAGCCGATCATGCAGGCCCACTCGTTCGAGAGCCGCTTCTCGGCGGTGAAGTAAGCGCAACGCAGGGGACCTTACGGTCGGCAAAGCGAAGCGTGCCCACCAATCAGGTTGATATTGTCATCGAACAAATGATGGGCAAGGCGCAAAGAGCGCCTTTGCCCGCCCTACTGCCTTTTCAACGCTACAGCGCGCTCGCTTCGCTCAGCCAACCCTACGAAGCTGCCCCGCTCCGCTCACGCATATTTGCCGTGGCAGTGCTTGTACTTCTTGCCTGAGCCGCAGGGACAGTCTTCGTTGCGGCCGACCTTGCCCCAGCTCGCCGGATTCTTGGGATCGCGGTGGGCGGTGGCGGCCGGCACCAGCGAGGCATTGGCGAACGCCAGCGCGTCCTCGCCGGTATTCGGATCGAACTTGTGGGCCTCCATGGCCGGCAGTACCGGCTGCTGATCCTCCGGCGGGATGATTTCGACGCGCATCAGCTGCGCGGTCACCGCTTCGCGCAGATGCGCGATCATCGCCTCGAACAGGCTGAAGGCTTCCGACTTGTATTCTTGCAGCGGATCGCGCTGGCCGTAGCCGCGCAGGCCGATCACCTGGCGCAGATGATCGAGCATGATCAGATGCTCGCGCCACAGATGATCCAGCGTCTGCAGCAGGATGGTCTTTTCGACGTAACGCATCACGTCGGGACCCCACTGCGCTACCTTGGCCGCCATGTGCTCATCGACGCGCTGCTCGATGCGCGACAGCAATTCCTCGTCGGCGATGCCCTCTTCCTTGGCCCACTCATCGACCGGCAGGTCGATGTCGAGCACGCGCTTCAATTCTTCCTTCAGGCCCGCGACGTCCCACTGCTCGGCATAGGCGTGTTCCGGCACGTGCTTGGTCACGACATCTTCGACGAAGGCGCGGCGCATGTCGGCCACCGTCTCGGCGACGCTTTCGTCCTTCATCAGATCGACGCGCTGGTCGAAGATCACCTTGCGCTGATCGTTCTGGACGTTGTCGTATTTCAACAGATTCTTGCGGATGTCGAAGTTGCGAGCCTCGACTTTCTGCTGCGCCTTCTCCAGCGCCTTGTTGATCCAGGGATGGATGATGGCCTCGCCTTCCTTCAGCCCGAGCCGCGTCAGCATGCTATCGAGCCGGTCCGACCCGAAAATCCGCATCAAATCGTCTTCCAGCGACAGGAAGAATTTCGAGCGTCCGGGATCGCCCTGGCGTCCGGAGCGGCCGCGCAGCTGGTTGTCGATACGCCGCGATTCGTGCCGTTCCGATCCGATGATATAGAGCCCGCCCGGCTTGGTCGCGGTCTTTGCCAGCCTGTCACCCTTCGCAGGCTCGAGCTCGACGACATCTTCCGCCTTGAGCACGATCTCGCGGAAGCGATCGAGGTCGGCCTTGATCTGCTCGATCTTGGCGGCCTTCGCGGCCTCGTCGGTAATCCCGGCAGTTTCGTGCATGATCCGCATTTCGAGCGAGCCGCCGAGCTTGATGTCGGTGCCGCGTCCCGCCATGTTGGTCGCAATGGTGATCGCGCCGGGCACGCCGGCTTCCGCCACGATATAGGCTTCCTGCTCGTGGAAGCGCGCGTTCAATACTGCGAACAGTTTTGCCGGTTTGCCCGCACGCGCCGCGGCGTAAAGCTTCTCCATCGCGTTTTCGTTGCCGAAATCGATTTGCTTGTAGCCGTGCTTTTTCAGGTAGTCGGCCAAGACTTCGGATTTCTCGATCGACGCGGTGCCGACCAGCACCGGCTGCAGCCGCGCATTGGCGCGCTCCACCTCGGCCAGGATCGCGGCATATTTCTCGGTCTGGGTGCGATAGACCTCGTCGTCTTCATCGAGCCGCGCCACCGCCACGTTGGTCGGGATTTCCACAACCTCCAGCTTGTAGATATCGAACAGTTCGTCGGCTTCGGTCGCGGCGGTGCCGGTCATGCCGGAGAGCTTTTCGTACATCCGGAAATAATTCTGGAACGTGATCGAGGCCAGCGTCTGGTTTTCCGGCTGCACCGGCTGATGCTCTTTGGCTTCCAGCGCCTGGTGCAGGCCTTCCGAATAGCGTCGACCCGGCATCATGCGGCCGGTGAATTCGTCGATGATGATCACTTCGCCGCCGCGGACGATGTAGTCCTTGTCGCGCTGGAACAGCGTGTGCGCGCGCAGCGCCTGATTGATGTGGTGAACGACCGAGACGTTCTCGACGTCGTAGAGTGAATCGCCCTTGAGCTGACCGGCGTCGCGCAACAGCGTTTCGATCTTTTCCATACCGGCTTCGGTCAGTGTCACCGTGCGCTGCTTCTCGTCGACTTCGTAGTCGGTCTTGTCGAGCTTCGGAAAGAACGTGTCGATGGTGTTGTAGAATTCCGAGCGATCGTCGAGCGGTCCGGAGATGATCAGCGGCGTGCGCGCCTCGTCGATCAGGATCGAGTCGACCTCGTCGACGATGGCGTAGGAGTGGCCGCGCTGGACCATGTCCTCCAGCCGGTACTTCATGTTGTCGCGCAAATAGTCGAAGCCGTATTCGTTGTTGGTGCCGTAGGTGATGTCGCGGGAATAGGCTTGCTTGCGCTCGGCATCGTCGAGGCCATGGACGATCACACCGACGGTGAGGCCGAGAAAGTTGTAGATCTGCCCCATCCATTCGGAGTCGCGCCGGGCGAGGTAATCGTTGACGGTGACGACGTGGACGCCCTTGCCGGCCAGCGCGTTGAGGTAGACCGCAAGCGTCGCAACCAGCGTCTTGCCTTCACCGGTCTTCATCTCGGCGATGTCGCCCTCGTGCAGCACCATGCCGCCGATCAGCTGCACGTCAAAATGCCGCTGGCCGAGGGTGCGCTTGGCGGCCTCGCGCACGGTGGCGAAGGCTGGAATCAGAATGTCGTCGAGTGTCTTGCCGTCGGCGACTTGTTTGCGGAATTCGGCGGTACGCGCTTTCAGCGCTTCGTCCGACAGCGCGGCGACTTCCGGCTCTAGCGCGTTGATGGCGTCGATGCGGGATTGATATCCCTTGATCCGCCGATCATTGGCGGAGCCGAAAAACTTGCGGGCGAGCGCGCCGATCATGCCAAATTCCTGTTTCTGCGGTTCGGCGTTGCAGCCGTGAAATGGTCTACCCGGTTGCCTATCAACTCATCGTGACGCGTCGCGGCACTGGCCCCGATTTGGGGAGCATCCGCCAAATGAGTGGGAATTCAGCAATCCAGGGTTCAATGGCCAAAAACGCAGCCAATACGCGCTATCACCATTGACCCGGATTGGCAGAGATATGGCTGGGCCAGAGGCTTGTCAACGGCGCGAAGCTGTCAAGGATTTCATCATTTTGACACCCTTTTCGCGTTGCCAAGGCCACATGATTGGGCGAGTGTCCGGCCGCCCCAAACAGCCCCATCTTTGGATAAGGATTTTCCATGACCACCTCGTTCCCGGAAACGAAAACCGGCCTGCGCCTTGGCCTCGCCTCCGCCGCCGTGACGGGCTGTCTCGCGGTCGCTCTGCTCGCCGCTCCCTCGCTGCGCGCCCAAGACGCTAACCCCGTGCTGGCCAAGGTTAACGGCGCGGAGATCCGCCAGAGCGACGTCACACTCGCCGAGGAGGAGCTCGGCCCCAGCCTCGCGCAGATGGATCCGGCGACCAAGAAGGAAAACGTGTTGGCGTTCCTGATCGACATGAAGATCGTCGCCAAGGCCGCCGAGGACAAGAAAATCGAAAACAACGAGGACTTCAAAAAGCGGCTGGCATTTACCCGCAACCGGCTATTGATGGACAGCCTGCTGGCGACCGAAGGGAAGGCCGCGACCACCGACGACGCCATGAAGAAGGTCTATGAGGAGGCATCCAAGCAGATTACCGGCGAACAGGAAGTTCACGCCCGCCATATCCTGGTCGAGACCGAGGCCGAGGCCAAGGCGATCGAGGACGAACTCAAGAAGGGCGCCGATTTTGCCGAGCTCGCCAAGAAGAAATCCAAGGATCCGGGCGCGTCGGATGGCGGCGATCTCGGTTTCTTCACCAAGGACCAGATGGTGCCGGAATTCTCGGCTGTCGCCTTCGCGCTGGAGCCCGGCAAGATTTCCGATCCCGTGAAGTCGCAGTTCGGCTGGCACATCATCAAGGTCGAGGAAAAGCGCAACCGCAAGGCCCCGGAATTCGAGCAGGTCAAGGGACAGATCGAGACCTATGTGACACGCAAAGCGCAGGCGGACTACGTGGCGAAGCTGCGCGAAGTCGCGAAGGTCGAGCGCATGGACAAGCCGGAAGACACGGCAAAGACCGAAGCCAAGCCGGAAGCCGCGAAGCCCGCTGAATCCAAGATGGCGCCTGCCAAGAAGTAAGACTGCGTCGTCCCGGCGAACGCCGGGACCCATACGGCACGCCTCGCGTTTGAGCGGTGTGGCAGATACCTGCTACTATCAACGATGCCGGTGGCTATGGGTCCCCGCTTTCGCGGGGACGACCCATGGGTGGTGATTACGTCGCGCCCCCTCTCCCGTCCTGACGATTGAGGTGATAGAGAGCGCTTCCTTTGCCTCGAAGCCGGAAGCATCCATGTCCACCGCCGTTTCCCCGCTCGCCCCGACCGATGTCCCCGACATGCCCATGATTTCGGGCGTGAAGCTCGCCGCGGCGGCTGCGGGCATCCGCTATCAGGGCCGCACCGACGTGCTGCTCGCGGTGATGGACAAGGGGACCACGGTCGCCGGCGTCTTCACTCAATCGAAGTGCCCGTCCGCGCCGGTGGAGTGGTGCCGCGCCAAGCTGAAACGCGGTCGGGCCCGCGCGCTGGTGGTGAATTCCGGCAACGCCAATGCCTTCACCGGCAAGACCGGGCGCCAGGCAACCGCGCTGACCGCGTCGATTGCCGCCAAGGCGCTCGCGTGCAGCCCAAACGAGGTGTTTCTCGCTTCCACCGGGGTCATCGGCGAACCGCTCGACGCCACCAAATTCAACGGCGTGCTGGGTGCGCTGGCGGAGCGCGCCGCGCCGGGTGAATGGATGGGTGCAGCCAAAGCCATCATGACCACCGACACTTTTTCCAAGGTCGCGACATCAACGGTGAAGCTCGGCAAGGCAAAAGTCACGATCAATGGCATGGCCAAGGGCGCCGGAATGATCGCGCCCGACATGGCGACCATGCTGGCGTTCGTGTTCACCGATGCGCCGATCGCGGCGGGCGCGCTGCAGTCGCTGCTCAAAAGCGGCGTCGAAGATACCTTCAATGCCGTCACCATCGACGGCGACACGTCTACATCAGATACGTTGCTCGCCTTCGCCACCGGCGCGGCGGCCGCCAACGGCGCGCCGAAAATCAGCCGTGCCAGCGATCCGCGCCTGAAGGCCTTCACCAAAGCATTCCGCGCCGTGCTCGCCGACCTCGCCGAGCAGGTGGCGCGGGACGGCGAAGGCGCGCGCAAGCTGGTCGAGATCATCGTCGACGGCGCGACGTCGAAAGCATCGGCGCGCAGGATCGCGATGTCGGTGGCGAATTCGCCGCTGGTGAAGACCGCGATCGCCGGCGAGGACGCCAATTGGGGCCGCGTGGTGATGGCGGTCGGCAAGGCCGGTGAGCCCGCCAACCGCGACAAGCTCGCGATCTCGTTCAACGGCATCCGCGTCGCCAGCCGTGGCGCGCGCGATCCGTCCTATGACGAGGCGGAAGTCTCGGCGGCGATGAAGAATCCGAAGATCCAGATCAAGATCGCGCTGGGCCTGGGCAAGGGCCGCGACCGCGTGCTGACCTGCGATCTCACCAAGGAATACGTCGCGATCAACGGCGACTACCGGTCGTGAAACTCACCCTCGTGGTCGCCTGCGCGCTGGTTGACGCCGACAAGCGGGTGCTGATCGCGCAGCGGCCGGATGGCAAACCGCTCGCAGGGTTATGGGAATTTCCCGGCGGCAAAGTCGAGCCTGGCGAGCGGCCGGAACAGACGCTGATCCGCGAACTGCATGAGGAAATCGGCATCACCGTGAGCGAGGCCTGCCTCGCGCCGCTCACCTTTGCGAGCCACGCATACGATGATTTTCATCTGTTGATGCCGCTCTACATCTGCCGGCGCTGGGACGGCGAGGTGATCGCGCGCGAAGCCCAGAGGCTGGCCTGGGTTCGTGCCAACAAATTACGCGACTACCCGATGCCGGCGGCGGACATTCCGTTGATCCCGCATTTGATTGATTTGTTGTCGTGAGGTAGGGCGCGCGACACCCGCGTGTCGTCATGCGTGGGCTTGACCCGCGCATCCATCCATCTTCGTCAGAATCTTGCCAAACGGATGGATTGCCGGGTCAAGCCCGGCAATGACGACTGATCAACGCATGCCGCCTCCGGACACAATCAGTCGCGCTTCCCCCTCACCGCTTCCGCCAGGCTCGCTTTCGCCGAACCCGGCTTCAGCGGTTGCTGCTGGCTCGCATGCGGCGTCCAGCCGGACAGCCAGATCACGTCGAAGGTGGCGCGGATGCGGCCATCGGGATCGGCAAAGCGTTCGCCGTAGATCTGCGCCATCCGCAGCATGGTGGCGCGGCGAGTCGGTGTTCGCCGCCGCTCCACCAGAATGTTGGTCGCGCCCATGCGCCGCAGATCCTGCATCAGCGCGAATGCGCTGTCGTAGCGCACCACGATGCGATCGACGTCGGTGACCGGCAGTGCGAAGCCCGCGCGCTGCAGTAACGCCCCGACGTCGCGCAGATCGGCAAATGGCGCGACGCGGGGCGAGATCCCGCCTTCGCATTCGGCTTCCGCTGACGCGAATGATTGCCGCAACTCCGTCAATGTGTCGCCACCGATCATCGCCGCCAGCAGCAGTCCGTCGGGTTTCAGCACGCGGCGGATCTGCGCCAGCACGCCGGGCAGATCGTTGACGAACTGAAACGCGAGCGCGGAGAGAACGAGGTCCAGCGATTCCGGCTGAAATGGAAGTGTCTCTTGCTCGAATTTTTCCAGGCCTATGTGGACCAGGGACTTGAAACGATCGCGCGCCGGCTGTCGCAGTACTTCCCCCGGCGTCCCGATGTCCGCGACGTCAGCAAAATTCCGTAAGACCGCGTGCAACCGATCTTCCATGTCTTCGACCACGCGGTCGAGCAGGAAGGTGGCAGGCCCAGAGCGCAACGCGCGCGCCTGCCGCATCCGCAGCAAGGCGCGGTCGAACAGGATGGGCGCGGCGGTATTTTCGCTGCTCTTGGCCATGCCCGGCTTGGTACGCCGATCCCCCAATATCTGGCAATCCAGCGCTCTTGAGCGCCGCACGCGACGTGCGCAAGAACTGCGGACAAAATTCCTAATTCGCTGGAATGAATCCAAATAGACTCTAAAAAGGTACTTTTCAGTACATCGGTTAAGGACTAGATTTTGGGCATGGCCACAGAAAAAGCCGAAACCGACCGGGTTCCGATTACGTTGGCGCTCTCTACCATCACCTACCTGGAAAAGCTGGTGAGACAGGGCACCCACGGCACCAGCGTTCCCGGCGTCGCAAGGACCCTGATCGAGGAAGGCATTCGGCTCGCCATCAAGGACGGGCTGCTTGCGATCCGCGACAATGGCAAGACGCCATAAAGGAAGCGCGGCGGTTCGGACGACAACAAGGCCAGCGGATTCGGAGTCATTACTCGCAGCTTTGGGGCCATCAACATGCTCGCCAACGAACCCACCTGGACTGCCGAACGCGTCGAACTCCTGAAAAGCCGCTTTGAAGCCGGGCTGTCCTGCCGCGAAATTGCCGGCGATATCGGGGTGAGCCGAAACGCCGTGATCGGCAAGCTCTCCCGCCTCAATCTGACGCGCGACGAACCCGGCGATGCACGCCGCCCGGCGCGAAAGGTTGCCGTCAAGGGACACCGCTCGAGAACGGTGCCAAGTCGCCAATATCACCTACGCCGGGCGACGGCCGACGACGGGCCGATCCACAACGGACATTGCTGCTCGTTGCTCGAGTTGAGCGACGAGCGATGCCGCTGGCCGATCAGCACCCCGGGCGCCGCGGATTTCTGTTTTTGCGGCAACACGCCGGTCGAAGGCCTGCCCTACTGCGCGGGCCACAGCCGGCTCGCCTACCGGCCGGGCTCTCACCTGCGCGTCGCACGGAGATGAGTATCCGGGAGCTAACCCCGTAGCTCGGCATATCTGGCAATCCCAGCTTGAGCACTGCGCAAGCCGGCGTTAGCCTCCGCACATGGGCGCCGAGGCATCACCGTCCCGTTCCATCTCCGGCCACTTGCGCGGCGCGCTGAACGCCTGCCGCGGCGCCTGGGTGCATGCCGCGCGGCTTGCGCTTGACATCGCGCTGCCGACGCTCTGCGTCGCCTGCCGCGAACCCGTCGACGGCGAAGGCGTCTGCGCGGAGTGCTGGGCAAAGCTGTCGTTCATCGCCCCGCCGTTTTGCCCCAGGCTCGGCATTCCCTTTGTCTACGATCCCGGTCCCGGGCTGTTGTCGATGGAAGCGATCGCCGATCCGCCGGCCTATGCGCGCGCCCGCGCCGCGGTGCGCTATGATGACGTCGCGCGCACGTTGGTACATGCGCTGAAATACCACGACCGCACCGATTTGGCCCCCGCCATGGGCCGCTGGATGGCGCGGGCCGGACGCGAGCTGCTTGACGACGCTGACGTGCTGGTGCCGGTGCCGCTGCACTGGCGGCGCGGCTGGAGCCGCCGCTACAACCAATCCGGCGCATTGGCGCGTTCGATCGAGCGGCAAAGCGACGTGAAGGTGGTATCGGAAGTGCTCCGGCGCGTCAGGCCGACCCAGCAGCAAATCGGCCTGTCCCGGATGCAGCGCGCGACCAACGTGCAGGGCGCGTTCAAGGTTGCGCCGGACCGGCAGTCCGAGATTCAGGGCCGCCGCGTGGTTCTGATCGATGATGTCCTGACCTCCGGCGCCACCGTCGATGCCTGCGCGCGGGCGCTATTGCGCGCCAAGGCAGCTCACGTCGACGTGCTGGTGTTTGCCCGGGTTGTGGACACCCATAAAGGACCCATATAATCGGGTATCTTCGTACAACAGAGCGCGTCATGACCGCTGCTATCAAAATCTACACCCGCCCGGGCTGCGGCTATTGCAGCGCTGCCAAGTCGTTGCTGATGCGCAAGAAAGCCGCCTTCACCGAATTCGACGTCGCCACTGATCCCGCGCTTCGCCAAGAAATGTGGGATCGCGCCGGCCCGGGCTCGACCTTTCCGCAGATTTTTATCGGCGAGGCCCATGTCGGCGGTTGTGACGAGCTCTACGCGCTCGACCGCGCAGGCAAGCTCGATTCGTTGCTCGCGGGCGAAAAGGCCAATTCATGAGCGCCGACCTCACCTTCACCGCCGCCATGGTGCAGATGCGCACCGGGCTATTGCCCGAGCCAAGTCTTGCGCAGGGAACAAAGCTTATTCGCGAAGCCGCAGCCCAAGGCGCCGAGTATGTGCTTACCCCCGAGGTGAGCAACATGATGCAGCTTAACCGCAAGGCGCTGTTCGAACATCTCGCCGCCGAGGAGGACGACGTTTCGCTGAAAGCCTATCGCGCGCTCGCGGCGGAACTGAAAATCCACCTTCATATCGGCTCGCTGGCGTTGCGCGCTTCGCCCGAGAAAGCCGTCAACCGTTCGTTCCTGATTGGACCGGATGGCGCGGTGATCGCAAGCTACGACAAGATCCATATGTTCGATATCGATCTGCCCGACGGCGAGAGCTACCGCGAATCCGCCAACTATCAGCCGGGCGAATCCGCCGTTATCGCCGACCTGCCGTGGGGCCGCATCGGACTGACGATCTGCTACGATTTGCGCTTTCCGGCGCTGTATCGCGCGCTCGCCGAGAGTGGCGCGTCGTTCCTGACCGTGCCTTCCGCCTTCACGCGAAAGACCGGCGAGGCGCATTGGCACACGCTGCTGCGCGCCCGCGCCATCGAGACCGGCTGCTTCGTGTTCGCCGCAGCGCAAGCAGGCATGCACGAGAACAAGCGCGAGACCTATGGGCATTCGCTGATCATCGACCCCTGGGGTGTCGTGCTCGCCGAAGGCGGCGTCGAGCCCGGCGTTTTCATGGCGAAGATCGACCCCGCCAAGGTCGAGACCGCGCGCAGGGCGGTGCCGTCCCTGCAGCACGGCCGGCGCTTCAGCGTTGCCGATCCCAAGGCCGGCCCCGAACATCTGCATCTGGTGCGGGGATCGGCATGATCCGGTATTCGCTACGCTGCGACCACGGCCATGCGTTCGAAAGCTGGTTTCAATCCTCATCGACCTACGATTCCCAGATCAAGCGCAAGCTGGTGACGTGTCCGGCCTGCGGCTCGGTCAAGGTGGAAAAGGCCATCATGGCCCCGCAGATCGTGAGCAAGAAGGGGCGCGAGAGCGCGGTGCCGGCACCTGCCGCACCTGCGGAAGTCGCCGCACCCGCGTCGACGCCGCTGATGATGGCGCAGGAGCGCGAGCTGCGCGCCAAGCTCAAGGAACTGCGCGATCATATCGTCCAGAACGCCGACAATGTCGGCGAGCGCTTTCCCAACGAGGCCCGCAAGATGCATTACGGCGATATCGAGCATCGCCCGATTTACGGTGAGGCTTCGCCGGACGAAGCGCGCTCTTTGATCGAGGAAGGCGTCGAAGTATCGCCGCTGCCGGTACTGCCGGAGGACCGAAATTAGCGGGAAGCATCCACGTCATCGCGAACCAATCGGTTAAGCGAATGCGCGCCCGATGACAGGCTCCGCGAAGCGATCCATAGACTTCCCGAAGACCGCGGTTGCTTCGTCGCCTCGCCCCTCGCCATGACGGCTCGTGTTTATTCAAAGGACAATGCATGAACCCGGTAACGTTGTCGTCATGGCAACTCTGGGCCGTTTTATCGGCGGTGTTTGCGGCGCTGACCGCGATCTTCGCGAAGGCCGGCGTCGAGGATATCAATCCCGACCTCGCGACCTTCATTCGCACCATCATCGTGCTGATCAGTTTGTCACTGATTCTCTTCACGACCGGCCAATTCACCCGTCCCGGACCGATCTCATCAAAGAGCTGGATCTTTCTGGTGCTTTCCGGGCTCGCCACCGGCGCGTCGTGGCTGTGCTATTTTCGCGCGCTGAAGCTCGGCCCGGCAACGCTGGTGGCGCCGATCGACAAATTCAGTGTCGTGCTGGTGGCGCTGTTCGGCGTCGTGTTTCTCGGTGAGCGGCCCTCGCTCAACGGCTGGCTCGGAATCGCGCTGATCGCCGCGGGTGCCGTGCTCATTGTCATCAAGCGCTAGACCGCCACCAGCAGCGCGACACCGACCACGATCAGCGCGATGCCGGAAAGTTCGCGCGCCGACAGCGACTGCTTGAACGAATAATACGCCACGCCTTGCGCGAACAGCACCTCGACCAGCGCCAGCGTGCGGACATTGGCGGCGGCGGTGAGCGCAAACGCCAAAAACCAGAACTGCGAGGCGAACGCGCCCATGAAGCCCGCGAACATTGAGGGCTTCCACATCCCGAGAATTTTCCTGAGCACATCCGGCGCACGCGCCAGCAGATAGACCGTCAGCACCAGCGTCTGCACGAACAGCCCGAACACCAGCGTGTAGGACGCCGCCGTCACGAACGACACACCCGGCACCGTGATGATCGCGCCGCGAAAACCGACCGCGGACAGCGCGAAGGCCGCCGCGGCGACCAGGCCGATCATGGTCGGCTTCAGTTCGGCGAAGCTTTTTTCTCCTCCCGGCCGCAACGCGGTGATGACCACGCCGATGGTCGCGATCAGGATCGCAATCACCTTCAGCACTGTCAGATGGTCACCGAGGAACACAAAGCCGAACATCGCGGTCTGGATCGCTTCGGTCTTCAGATACGCCGTCGTCACCACGAACGAGCGGTCGTTCATCGCGAGCAGCATCAAGCCGGTGGCGACGATCTGGCTGAGCGCGCCGAGCAGCAGCCACGGCCAGAACGCGGCCGTGGGCCAGGGCAAGGCATCACCGGTCACGGCAATCACCACAGCGAGGAAAATCAGCGAGAACGGAAAGCCGAACAGGAACCGGATATTGGTGGCGCCCCAGGTGCCGAGCGGTCCCGTCAATTGCCGCTGCATGGCGTTGCGCGCCACCTGCCCCAGCGCCGCGACGATGGTGAAGGGAATCCAGAGCGTGGCGAGGGTGAACATGTGTGGGGAATCGGCTGGCGGGTGAGATCGGCGGCACCGTGCCGGGCGCGTCCCAAGCGGTCAACCTAAGTTATTGCATGCGACATCCACCCCATCGTCGTCCCTGCGAACGCAGGGACCCCTACGCCGCGGCCGACGTTCGGGGCACCCAGGCAAAGGCCTTCTCTTTCATCATCGACATTGGTGGTTATGGGTCCATGCGTTCGCAAAGACGACGAGAGTCAATTTAGTTAGACCCCCTCCGCCACCACCATGTAGTTCACGTCCATGTCGGCGGAGAGGCTCCAGTGGTCCGCGAACGGGCTGTAGACCACGCCGGCCTGTTCGGTGATGGCGAGCTCGTTGTTGTGCAGATGATGCGCAAGTTCGTCGGGGGTAACGAACTTGTCCCATTGATGGGTGCCGCGCGGCAGCCAGCGCAAGACATATTCCGCGCCGACGATGGCGAGCGCAAAGCTCTTCCAATTGCGGTTGATCGTCGAGATCACCATCAGTCCGCCCGGCTTCAGCATCGCGGCGCAGCGATTGAGGAACATGCCGACATCGGTGACGTGCTCGATCACTTCCATCGCCAGCACAACGTCGAAGCGTTCCCGCCCGTCCATCTGCTCGACGGTGGTGCAGCGATAGTCGATCGACAGGTGCCCCTTGTCGGCATGCAGCCGCGCCGCCGCGATATTGCTGGCGGAGGGATCGATGCCGATCACCTGCGCGCCGAGCCGCGTGAACGGCTCGCACAACAGGCCGGCGCCGCAGCCGATATCGAGGATGCGCAGGCCGGAAAGGCAATTCAGGCTTTTGACGTTGCGCTCGAACTTGCGGCAGGCGGCGTCACGAATATAGGTCAGGCGCAGCGGATTGATCTTGTGCAGCGGCGCCATCTTGCCATGGGGGTCCCACCATTCGTCCGACAGTTTCGAGAACTTCGCGACCTCAGCGGGGTCGACCGTGGACGCCGGGGCACCAGAAAAGTTTGCGGAAGAATTTTGCTGCATGGCCATGGATTGCGCGCCGCTCCTATCGCGCGGTGATGTAGTTGCGGAAATCGAGCGGCGAGGCAATGGTGCGGATGGTTTCCTTGCCCTCGCCGACGCCGAGGATGGTCACATCGCCGTAGTTGAGGATGCGGCCGAGAATGCTCTGGTTGACATCGACGCTCTCGACCTTGTCGAGACTCATTTCGAAGGTGCGGCGCTTGATGAACCCGGTCTTGTGGACAACGCGCAGATTGGTGACGTCGGTCTCGGTGGTCCAGCGGTGGAACCAGGCCTTCGCGGTCCAGTAAAGCGCCACGATCGCGACCACCGCCGCGGCCGACAGGCACAACAGGACGACACCCTCGGTGGTGGTTAACCGCGACAGGATGAACAGGAGGATGGCCACGATCCAGGCCGCAATCGCCGGCAAGTAAAATATCCAGTGTGCGTTGGTCGAATACAGCACCTTCTCGCCGGGCTGCAGGATGTCGTCGATATAGCGCCCCATACATTCAGCCTCAACTACCCAACACCGCCAACACCGCACAGTCCCGCAACGCGTGGGGGATAGCCGGGAAGCCGGTTGCTTGCCCGAAACGGCGCCGCTATGTATACGCGCCTTTTGGCCCGCACGCTTCCCGTTTCGGTGTGGGCCACATTACTTAACCTGTCAGGGAATGCACCAGTCGTCATGGGCCGCCTCGTGATGAAATTCGGCGGCACATCCGTCGCCAATATCGACCGTATCCGCAACGTCGCGCGGCATGTAAAGCGCGAGGTCGATGCCGGCCATGACGTCGCCGTGGTGGTGTCCGCGATGGCCGGCAAGACCAATGAACTGGTGGAATGGTGCCGCGACGCCTCGCCGATGCATGATGCGCGCGAATATGATGCCGTGGTGGCCTCCGGCGAACAGATCACCGCCGGGCTGCTGGCGATTGTGCTGCAAGGGCTCGGCATTCAGGCGCGCTCCTGGCAGGGCTGGCAGATCCCGATCAGGACCAGCGACGCCCACGCCTCGGCGCGGATTCTCGAGATCGACGGCTCGGAGCTGATCAACCGGTTCAAGGAGCGCAAGGAAGTCGCTGTCGTCGCCGGCTTCCAGGGCATCTATCCGCACACCGGGCGAATCACCACGCTCGGGCGCGGTGGTTCCGACACCTCGGCGGTGGCGATTGCGGCTGCCATTCATGCCGACCGCTGTGATATCTACACCGACGTTGACGGCGTCTATACTACTGATCCGCGCGTGGTTCCGAAGGCGCGCAGGCTCGACAAGATCGCGTTCGAGGACATGCTGGAACTGGCCTCGCAGGGTGCCAAGGTGCTGCAGGTGCGCTCCGTGGAACTCGGCATGGTGCACAACATGCCGGTGTTCGTCCGTTCCAGCTTCGACAAGCCCGAAGACATCGATCCGCGCGGCACGCCGCCGGGCACGCTGATCTGCAGCGAGGAGGAAATCATGGAAAACCACGTGGTCACCGGCATCGCCTTTTCCAAGGATGAAGCCCAGATTTCCGTCCGCCAGATCCAGGACAAGCCGGGCGTCGCCGCCGCGATCTTCGGCCCGTTGGCGGACGCCAATATCAACGTCGACATGATCGTGCAGAACGTCTCGGAGGACGGCGCCACCACCGACCTCACCTTCACCGTGCCGGCCTCGGACTACACCCGCGCCCGCGATACCATCACCGGCGCCAAGGCCAGAATCGGCTATGCGCGGCTCGATAGCGCCACCGACGTCGCGAAAGTCTCGGTGATCGGCAGCGGCATGCGCAGCCATGCCGGTGTGGCTGCGCAAGCGTTTGCAGCGCTGGCCGGGCGCAATATCAACATCCGCGCCATCACCACCTCCGAAATCAAATTTTCGGTACTGATCGACGCCGCCTATACCGAACTGGCGGTGCGTACGCTGCACACGCTCTATGGGCTCGATCAGGTTTAAAAAAGATTTTTTCTTAGCACCCGCAGCATCAGGCTGGCGGAGACGTTATCGTCTCTGGCAGGCGTTTTGCTTGGCAAAACAAGCCCTGATTCGCTATACGGCCTGATGGGTGGGCTGCCGCAAACTGTGCCACAGTTTTGGCTATCCTGATTCGGCCCGTACCAGGGCTGGCGACGGCGCCGAATGAATAAAATTGTAGGTTTTCTTGAGCTTAGCGCCAGCTGCCGGCCACCCGGCACGCTGGCTTCACGGAGGAGGATACCAGCACATGCGGAGCGCGTCGGGAGGCCCCCGCGTCTTGCTGAGACGGCTTCGCGAAACCATGGCGGAGCAGGTCAGCGCTCAGGAACGATTGGACAAGATCGTGGTGCTGATCGCTGCCAATATGGTGGCAGAGGTCTGCTCGACCTATGTGCTGCGCGTCGATAACACGCTCGAACTCTACGCCACCGAGGGTCTTAACCGCGATGCCGTGCACAGGACCGTCCTCAGCGCGCATGAGGGCCTGGTCGGCTTGGTGGCGAGCGAGGCGACCCCGCTCAACCTGAGCGACGCGCAAAACCATCCGGCGTTCTCGTTCCGCCCGGAGACCGGCGAAGAAATCTATCACTCATTCCTCGGCGTTCCGATTCTGCGCGCCGGCAATACGCTTGGCGTTCTGGTGGTGCAGAACCGCGCCAAGCGCACCTATGTCGAGGAAGAGGTCGAGGCGCTGCAGACCACCGCGATGGTGCTGGCGGAGATGATCGCCTCAGGCGAATTGTCCTCGCTGGCGCAGCCCGGCGCCGAGCCCGCCGCGCGGCATTCGCTGCACAAGACCGGCGCGATCCTGTCCGACGGCATCGCGCTGGGCCATGTGGTGCTGCACGAGCCGCGCGTCGTCATCACCAATTACATCGCCGAGGACCTGCCCAAGGAGCTCAAACGGCTCGACATGGCGTTGGCGAAACTGCGCGGCGACCTCGACCGCATGCTGGAGCGCGGCGACGTCGCCGACGGCGGCGAGCACCGCGACGTGCTGGAAGCCTACCGGATGTTCGCCAACGATCACGGCTGGTCGCACAAGCTGCACGAGGCGGTTGCCACCGGCCTCACCGCGGAGGCCGCCGTCGAGCGCGTGCAGTCGGACACCCGCGCGCGCATGCTGCGTTCCACCGACCCCTATCTCCGCGACCGCCTGCACGACCTCGAAGACCTGGGTCATCGGCTGATGCGGCAATTGGTGGGGCAGGACCACGCGCCTTCCCGGGAGCAGCTGCCCGACAACGCCATCCTGATCGCGCGCGCGATGGGGCCCGCCGCGCTGCTCGACTATGATCGCAAGCGCCTGCGCGGGCTGGTGCTGGAGGAAGGCACCGCCAACTCCCACGTCTCGATCGTGGCGCGCGCGCTCGGCATCCCTGCGGTCGGCGAAGTACCGAACGCGCCGGGCATTGCCGATCCCGGCGATGCCATCATCGTTGATGGCACCTCGGGCTCGATCTACGTCCGCCCATCCGCTGAAATCGAATCGGCCTATGCGGAACGGGTGCGATTTCGGGCTCGGCGGCAGGCGCAGTATTCGGCGCTGCGCGACAGGCCCTGCGTGACCAAGGACGGCCAGCCGATCGAACTGATGATCAATGCCGGCCTCGCCATCGATCTGCCGCATATCGACGACACCGGCAGCGCCGGCATCGGCCTGTTTCGGACCGAACTGCAGTTCATGGTCGGCCAGAGCCTGCCGCGCACCAGCGACCAACTCGCGCTCTATCGCGCGGTGCTGGATGCCGCCGGCTCCAAGCCCGTGTGTTTCCGGACGCTCGATATCGGCGGCGACAAGGCGCTGCCCTATATGGAAACCGTGATCGAGGAAAATCCCGCGCTCGGCTGGCGCGCGATCCGGCTCGGCCTCGATCGGCCCGGGCTATTGCGCGGCCAGATCCGCGCGCTGCTGCGCGCCGGCGGCGGCCGTGCGTTGCGCATCATGTTCCCGATGATTACCGAAGTTGCCGAATTCGATGCCGCCAAGGGGATGGTCGAGCGCGAACTGACCTATCTGCGTCAGCATGGCCATGCGCTGCCGGAACGCATCGACGTCGGAACCATGGTTGAAGTGCCGGCGCTGCTCTATCAGCTCGACGAGCTCTTGAGAAAAGTCGATTTTCTTTCGGTCGGATCCAACGACCTGTTTCAGTTTCTGTTTGCGGTGGATCGCGGCAATGCCAAGGTGTCGGAACGGTTCGATACCATGTCGGCGCCCATTTTAAGGGCGTTGCGCGACATCGTTCAGAAGGCCAGTGCGGCGAAGAAATCCGCCTCGCTATGCGGCGAGATGGCGTCAAAACCGATTGGCGCCCTGGCGCTGATCGCACTCGGTTACCGATCGCTATCGCTGTCGGCGACCGGGCACGGGCCGGTCAAGGCGATGATCCTCGACCTCGACGCCAAGAAAGCCGAAGCGATGATGGCGCCGCTGCTCGACGCGCCGTCCGGCAGCGTGTCGATCCGGCAGAAGCTGACGGAATTTGCCGAAGCCGAGGGGCTGGCGTTGTAGCGGCGCTCTGTCCGCACAGCGCCCGCTCCCACTTCGCAATTCGAGACGTAATCATGTCGATGCTCCCTGAGGCCAAACTTGATATTCTGCTGGCGCACCATGCCTCGCTCGAGGCGGAGTTGCTCGGCCAGGTGAACTCCGAGAACTACGTGCGGATCACCCGCGAACTCTCCGAGCTCAACCCGCTGATCGATGCCATCAAGGCCTACCGCGCCACCGAGAAGGAGATCGCGGATATCGATGCGCTGATCGCCGATCCCGCAACCGAGCCGGAGATGCGCGGCATGGCGGAGTCCGAGCGCGAAACGCTCGCTGCGCGCGGCGTCGACCTGGCGCAGCAGATCCGCGTGGCGCTGTTGCCCAAGGACGCCATGGACGAGCGCAACGTGGTGCTGGAAATCCGCGCCGGCACCGGCGGCGACGAGGCTTCACTCTTTGCGGGTGACCTGTTCCGGATGTACGAGCGCTTCGCGAGCTTGCAGGGCTGGAAGGTCGAGGTGATCTCCGCCAGCGAAGGCACCATGGGCGGCTTCAAGGAAATCATCGTCGAGGTGAAGGGCCGCGGCGCGTTCGCCAAACTGAAGTTCGAATCCGGCGTGCACCGGGTGCAGCGCGTGCCCGACACCGAAACGCAAGGCCGCATCCACACCTCTGCAGCGACGGTCGCTGTGCTGCCGGAGGTCGAGGACGTCGACGTCGAGATCAAGAACGATGATCTGCGGATCGAGACCATGCGCTCGCAGGGCGCCGGCGGCCAGCACGTCAACAAGACGGAATCCGCGATCCGCATTACCCACATTCCGACCGGCATCGTGGTGAATATGCAGGACAGCCGTTCGCAGCACAAAAACCGGGCGTCGGCCATGAACATCCTGCGCTCCCGCATCTACGACGCCGAGCGTCAGCGCATCGATGCGGCACGCTCGGCGGATCGCCGCGAAAAGGTCGGATCCGGGGATCGCTCCGAGCGCATCCGCACCTATAATTTTCCGCAAGGTCGCGTCACCGATCACCGCATCAACCTGACGCTCTACAAGCTTCCGCAGGTGATGTCCGGCGAAGCGCTTGGCGAACTGGTCGACGCGCTGACGACGGAGCACCAGGCAGCCCAACTCGCCGCCCAGGGTGCCGCAGCGTGAGCGATCCCCGCTCGTCGTCCCTGCGAAAGCAGGGACCCATCACCACAGGCGCTCGTTGTTGCGGAAGGTGCCAACCTCCATCGCTTAAATCGAGAAGTCACGGCGTATGGGTCCCTGCTTTCGCAGGGACGACGCTGAAATTGTTGAAGCGCCTCGTTCGTGGCGAGCACACCGCGTGACCGAATCCCTCGCCGGACAAACCGTTGAAGCGGCGCGACGAGCGCTCACGGCGCGGTTCAAATCGAACGGCATCGACTCCGCCGAACTCGACGCGCGGATGCTGGTCGGCGCGGTGCTGGGTCTCGATCTTACCGGCATGATCGCGGCGGCGCGCCGGCTTCTCACATCAGATGAATCGATCCGCCTCGAAGATTTCGCGCGCCGCCGCCTTGCAGGCGAGCCGGTCGCCCGCATTCTCGGGCTCAAGGAATTCTGGGGGCTGTCATTGCAACTCTCCGCCGCGACGCTGGTGCCGAGGCCTGATACCGAAACGGTAGTCGAGCTGGCTCTGGAAATGCTGCGTGCCGAGCCTGATCCTGCTCGCCGGTTACGCGTCGTCGACATCGGCACCGGCTCAGGCGCGATTCTGTTGGCGCTATTATCCGAACTGCCTGACGCGGAGGGAATCGGCACCGACATCAGCGTGGCGGCGTTACAAACGGCAAGCAGCAATGCCGCGCATTTGGGGTTCGCGCCGCGTGCGACGTTCGTCGCCTGCAACTATGCGGCGGCGCTTTCAGGTCCATTCGATCTGGTTGTGTCGAACCCGCCCTATATCCGCTCGGCGGAGATCGCCGGTCTCGCAACCGAGGTCCGCAATCACGATCCGCTTCAGGCCCTGGACGGCGGCGCGGACGGACTTGACGCCTATCGCGTCCTCATTGCACAAGCCGCGCGGCTGCTTGCGCAGCGGGGCGCGCTCGTCGTGGAGGTCGGGCACGGCCAAAGCGGCGATATTGAACGTTTGATGACGGCGGCGGGGCTGAAGCTTCAACGGCCTCCCAAAGCCGATCTGGCCGGTATCCGGCGCGCCGTCGCGGGCCGAAAAATGCCCCCATAAAGCCGGATTAGAATGCAAAAAACCACTTGGAATATTCCCCCGGAGCGACTACGTTCCCGTCACAACGTCGGTGCAGGGTTGGTGGCCCCGTAGATGCTACGGGTGGAGGCCAGAGGTCTCAAAGCGAGAGCCCGCCCCGAGCGAAAGGTTCCTGAACGCAGGTCTGGTTGAGCGCGATGGCTATAGAGAGCTGAGCTGCTTCCGACCGCAAAGCGAACGAAAGCCTGATATTGCGCTTGAAAGATCACGCGAAAAACCTGTGCTTGTTTCGGCAGGCGGAATGATTTGGTACAGCCAGCGCCGTCCGCTGGACTGTAGGGGAGCGCGTCTTTGTTGACCGCGAGGTACGGCAAAATCTGTGTGGATTCGGACTGCACTGGGATTTGGTGCGCGTGACGCGTGCCGGATCGGATTAAGTGACTACGAAGACGACCATCAAGGCTGGTAACTCAAGGCTGAAAACTCAAAGTTGGTAACTTCAGGGCTGGAATAAAGGCGAGACATGAGAAACGGTCAGAACAACAACAAGCGGATGCGTAACCGAAACAATAACAATAACAATAACAACAACAACCGGCGCGGCCAGAACCCGATGACCCGGGTGTTTGAGTCCAACGGACCCGACATCAAGATCCGCGGCACCGCATCCCACGTTGCGGAAAAGTATGTGCAGCTCGCGCGCGACGCGCGCTCTTCCGGCGACCCGGTAGCCGCCGAGAACTACTACCAGCATGCCGAACACTATTTCCGCCTGATCGCCGCCGCCCAGGAGCAGTTCCGTCAGAACCAGCCGCAGCCGCGCACCGACAATGAAATGGCCACGGAAGACGGCGACGACGACAGCGAAAGCTTTTCGAATTTCGGTCAGGAGCCCGGCTTCGTGCCGGCGCAGCCGCAGCCGTTCGTACCGCGCGATAACAGTCAGCGTGACGGCCAACCCTACCAGCCCCCCCGCGACCAGCATCAGTCTCGCGAGCATTCCAACCATCGCGAGCATCGCCCGCAGCCGCAGTTTCAACCGCAGCCCCAGCCCCAGCCCCAGCCGGTAGTCCCGGATAACGTTAGCGTCGATCGCCTGCCGTCCTTCATCACCGGACCGCAGCCACAGATCAATGGCGGCCAGGCCGGCTTCGAGGGCAATGGCGGCGAGCGCGAGCGCTTCCCACGGCGTCGGCGCCGGCCGCATGGCCCGCGTCCCGAAGGCATGGCCGCACCGGCCGCGCCGAGCGACGATTTCAATCCGGGGAACGAGTAACCTGCCCGGGATGGGCAAAGCGAAGCGTGCCCACCCACCGAGTTGATATTGTCATCGACGAAAGTAGTGAGCACGGCCCAAGAACGCCTTTGCCCACCCGCCTTTGCACACCCTATGAAACTGCAAACTACGAAGCATCATCCCGCTGCAGGGGCGAGGGCACCAGCGCCGGCTCCAGCGCCGGAATCAGCCGCGTGCGTTCGCGGTGCGCGGGGATCGCACGATAGACCTGCTTGGTAGCTTCCACGATATGCACGCCGGCGAACGGCAGCGACAACGCCGCGCCGACGCGCTCCCACGCCATTGCGGAGCGCAGGAACCAGCCGCCGGCGACCGGCGGCATGAACAGTGCTTCCCCCCATCCCGTCGGCGTGAACCAGGTCTGCCGCAGCAGCTGCGTGATCTGTGAGCGCGAATACGGCCGGCCGTGACCGAACGGCGTGGTGTCGGTGCGCGTCCACACCCCGCGCCGGTTCGGGATAACCGCCATCACGCGGCCGGACGGCGCCAGCACCCGCCACACTTCGCGCAGCAAGCCTTCGGGATCGTCCGACATTTCCAGCGCATGAACCAAGAGGATGCGGTCGACGGCCGCGTCCGGCAGCGGCAGCGAAAATTCATCGACCAGGGTTGCAAGCGTCGGCCGCGCGGTCGGCCATTTCAGCACGCCCTGCGCCGCCGGCATGAAGGCGATACAGCGCTCCGAGTCCTCGCGAAACAAGCCGAGATAGGGCGTAGGATAGCCGAGGCCGAGCACCCGCTGACCCTGCGCGCTCGGCCAGCGCGCGTGAATGCCGCGATTGATCAGCCGCCGCGCCACGATGCCGAGGCGCTGCGAATAAAAATCGCGGAGGTCGATGACATCGATGGTCATGGGCTTAATGTAACACGCTGACAGGCTTCCATGGGCCCTGAATATCGCATTGCGTATCAAGCGTTAACGCCATATTTCATAGCTATATGACGCGTTGCTGGGGCTGCCGCCTAGCCTTGACCACGGAGATATCATGGCCGCCGAAATTCGCCTGTTCCCCTGCCTCACCGACAATGTCGGCTACCTGATTCACGACCCCGCGACCAAGGCGACCGCCTCGATCGACGCGCCGGAAGCTGCGCCGATCATCAGCGCGCTGGAGCGGGAGGGTTGGACCCTGACCGATATTCTAGTCACCCATCATCATGGCGACCATGTCGGCGGCATCGCCGAGCTGAAGCAGAAATACGGCTGTCGGGTGGTCGGGCCGCACGATAAGTCGGCAAAGATCGCAAACGTCGACCTGCGCGTCGGCCAAGGCGACGTCGTCAAGGTCGGGAGCCTTTTGGCGCGGGTGCTGGAAACACCGGGCCACACCCTCGACCACATCAGCTACGTGTTCGACAGCGAGAAGGCGCTGTTCGCCGCCGACACCCTGTTCTCGATCGGATGCGGACGCGTGTTCGAGGGAACCTATCCAATGATGTGGAACTCGCTGCTCAAGCTGCGCGCCCTGCCCGACGATTTCAAGCTCTACTGCGGCCATGAATATACCGCCGCCAACGTCAAATTCGCGCTTACCATCGAGCCCGATAATGCCGCGCTGAAAGCGCGCGCCGAGGAAGTCAAGCGGCTGCGCGCCGACAACAAGCCGACGATCCCAACGCTGCTTGGCGAAGAAAAGAAGGCCAATGTGTTCCTGCGCGCCGACGAACCCTCGGTCGCGGCCAGCGTACGGATGAAAGGCAGGAGCGCCGACGAAGTGTTCGGCGAATTGCGCGAACGCAAGAACAAATCCTGATGGGTTTCGGGTCGACCGCCGCCGAGATCATCGCGCGGCTCGAATTGCAGCCGCATCCGGAAGGCGGGCACTATCGCGAGACGTTTCGCGACCCACGGCTTGATGCCAACGGACGCGCGCTGTCGACTGCGATCTATTTCCTGCTGGCGCGCAATGAGCGCTCACATTGGCATCGCATCGATGCGGTGGAGATCTGGCATTATTACGCAGGCCATGCGCTGAGCCTGCAAATCGCCGATGATAGCGGCCAGCACAGCGTCAGGCTCGGTCCCGATCTCGCCGCGGGCGAAGTGCCGCAGGCGATCGTACCCGCGCAGGCATGGCAGGCCGCCGAAAGCACCGGGGACTGGACGCTGGTGGGCTGCACCGTCGCACCCGGTTTTGATTTTGCCAAATTCGAAATGGCACCTGACGGATGGGCGCCGGCAAGTAATTCGTAGATCGGCGGGGTGGGCACGCTCCGCTTTGCCTCCGCTATCTACGAAGATTTCTTCCGAAGCATATCCTTCGCCGCGATCAAGCCGCCGCCGGCGATCAGCACGGCGGCGACCGCGATGCTCACGCTGGGTTTGGCAAATCCCGCCATCATCAGGAACGCGGTCGAAAGCAGCGGCGTCGCGTAGGACGCAGCACCGAGCACGCGGATGTCGCCGCGCTTCATGCCGATATCCCAGGCGTAAAATGCAGCCCCCACGGGTCCGATGCCGAGCGCAAGGATCGCGAGCCACTGCGCCGCGCTATCCGGCCAGACCGTGACCTCGATCGTCCCATGCACGATGGCGGCGAGCACCGCGGTCGCAAGGCAAAAGCCTGCCACGGCATCGGTCGGAATCGATTTGAGCTTGCGCGACATCACCGAATAAGCCGCCCACACGAACGCCGCGACGAACGCCGCGATCAATCCGGGCACCTGACCGGGCGCGAAACCGCCGCCGCTATTGCCTGCAAACAACAGCACCGTGCCGGCGAGCCCGAGCACGGCCCCGATGATATGATGCGGCGCCAGCCGTTCGCCCGGCAGCAGCGACGAGAACAGCACGATCAACAGCGGCCAGAGATAATTCAATAAGCCGGCTTCGGCCGGAGGCGCAAAGCGCAGCGCCAGGAAATACAGCGCGTGGTACCCGAACAGCCCGCCGACGCCGACGATCCATGCCAGTGGCGGCTGCCGCACGGCCCGAACCGCATTCGGGCGCCCGATCCATGTCAGAAATCCCGTCAGCGCGCCGACCGCAAACGTCATCGCCGCCAGTTGGAATGCGGGAATTTTTCCGGTCGCCACCGTCAGCACGGCGAGCAGCGACCACATCAGGATCGCGGTCAGTCCGATCAGCGTGGCGGTGCGGGGGGGCATTGGTTCGTCATTGCCAGCCAACGGGTCGGCGCAAAACCGCCGCCCGATGACCGGCTCCTCGAAGCAATCCATCCATCGGGCATACCGACTGCTGGATGGCTCGTCTCAGGCGCTCTTCGCAATGACAGAAAGCAACAATCACGCGTGATACTGGCCGCCGTTCACCGTGAGCGTCGATCCCGTAATGAAGCCGGCGTCGTCGGCGGCGAGGAACACCACGCTTCGCGCGATCTCCTGCGGTTCGCCGAGCCGATTGACCGGAATCTGCGGCAGGATGGTCTTGTCGAGAACGTCCTTCGGTACCGCCTGGACCATTTCGGTGTTGATATAGCCGGGGCAGATTACGTTCACGGTGATGCCGCCCTTGGCATTCTCCAGCGCCAGCGCCTTGGTGAAGCCGATATCGCCGGCCTTGGCCGCCGAGTAATTCACCTGACCGAACTGGCCTTTTTGGCCGTTGACCGACGAGATATTGATGATGCGGCCGAACTTGCGCGCGCGCATGCCTTCGATCACCTGACGGGTCATGTTGAACAGCGAGCCGAGGTTGGTGTTGATGACGGCGTTCCACTGATCGAGCGTCATCTTGTGGAAGGCGGTATCCTTGGTGATACCGGCATTGTTGACAAGCACGTCGACCGGGCCAAGGTCGGCCTCGACCTTCTTGACACCCGCAACGCAAGCCTCGAACGAACTGACATCCCATTTATAGACGGGGATGCCGGTCTCGGCCTTGAAGCTTTCCGCCGCCGCATCATTGCCCGCGTAGGTAGCCGCAACCTTGTAGCCTGCAGCTTTCAGGGCTTTGCTGATCGCTGCGCCAATGCCCCGCGTCCCCCCCGTCACCAATGCAACACGTGCCATATCGAATCCTTCCCTTGGCTTTTTTGAACTACAATTTTTATGTAGCTTCGAATTGTATAGCTTCGAATAAAGCGGGCGGTTTGACGAACATCAAGAATAAAACGCCCGGCGTTAGCCGGGCGCTTCTTATTTAGCAATAATCGTTGCGGTTGCGAGATGATCTTTGCGCCATGCAGCGGCGCAATTAGTCGCGTGCAATGCACATCGCGATCCCCATACCGCCGCCGATGCACAAAGTGGCGAGGCCTTTCTTGGCGTCGCGCTTCTGCATCTCGTGCAGCAACGTCACCAGCACGCGCGCCCCGGAGGCGCCGACCGGATGGCCGAGCGCGATCGCGCCGCCATTGACGTTGACCTTGGAGGTATCCCAGCCGAGGTCCTTGTTGACCGCGCAGGCCTGTGCGGCGAAGGCTTCATTGGCCTCGATCAGATCGAGATCGGCGATGTTCCAGCCGGCCTTCTTCAGCGCGGCGCGCGACGCCGGGATCGGTCCGGTACCCATAATCTTGGGATCCACGCCGGCCTGGCCCCACGACACGATACGGGCCAGCACCTTCTTGCCTTCCTTGGCTGCCTGCTTCGCGCTCATCAGCACTACCGCGGCCGCACCGTCATTGATGCCCGACGCACTGCCGGCGGTGACGGTGCCTTCCTTCTCGAACGCCGGCTTGAGCTTGGCCATCGCATCGAGCGTCGCACCGTGGCGCGGATATTCGTCGGTGTCGACGACGATGTCGCCCTTGCGGGTCTTGATGGTGACCGGGACGATCTCGTCCTTGAACCTGCCGGCCTTCTGCGCGGCCTCGGCCTTGTTCTGCGACCGGACGGCGAATTCGTCCTGATGGGCGCGCGTGATCTGATACTGCCGGGCGACGTTCTCGGCGGTATTTCCCATGTGATAGCCGTTGAAGGCATCCCACAGGCCGTCCTTGATCATGGTGTCGACCAACTCAAGACCGCCCATCTTCACGCCGCCGCGGAGATATTGCGCGTGCGGGGCCATGCTCATGGATTCCTGGCCGCCGGCGACGACGATCTCGGAATCGCCATTGAGCAGCGCCTGATAGCCGAGCGCGACGGTGCGCAGGCCGGAGCCGCACAGCTGATTGACGCCCCAGGCCGGGCTCTCCACCGGAATGCCGGCGGCGATCGAGGCCTGACGGGCGGGGTTCTGGCCCTGGGCCGCGGTCAGGATCTGGCCCATGATCACCTCGGAGACGCGGCCTGGTTCGATGCCCGCGCGCTCCAGCGCGGCCTTGATGGCGACGGCGCCGAGATCGTGGGCCGGCGTGGTGGCGAACGCACCGTTGAAACTTCCGACCGGGGTGCGGGCGGCGCTGACGATGACGACATCGTCTGACATGGACATCTCCTGGGCTTGAGGGTCTTGGATGGCGGGCGCCGGATTGGCAGGCCAGTCTCTCGTCTCATCCTGTTAACGTCGTTGAGGCATGTCAATCGGTCATGGGACGAAAGTTACGCGGCAGCGCATTCAGAATGACGGTATTGGCACATTCCTGAGCAGTGCCTATGCTTTGCAATTAACCGTGCCTCACAAAACGGTAGCCGAACCTCATTGAAAATGCTTACTTTGCTGCGTTGCGTTGCTCGTCAGCCCGTCGCGGATGCCGTCGGGTTCCTTGTCCTCGGTGTGCATGTGTGAGCCCCATGGCGAAATCAGACCAACCCACCACGATCAAGAAATATGCAAACCGGCGGCTCTATAATACCGGTACCAGCACCTATGTGACGCTCGAGGACCTCGCGGCGATGGTGAAAGAGGGCGAGGACTTCCTCGTCTATGACGCCAAAACCGGCGACGACATCACCCGCTCGGTGCTGGCGCAGATCATTTTCGAACAGGAAAACAAGGCCGGCCAGAACCTGCTGCCGACCACCTTCCTGCGGCAGTTGATCCGATTCTACGGCGACAGCATGCAGATGGTGGTGCCGAAATATCTCGAACAATCGATCGACACGCTGACGCGCGAGCAGGAAAAATTCCGCAAGCAGTTGACAAACACCTTCAGCGGAACGCCGTTTGCGCCGCTGGAAGAACATGTTCGCCGCAACATGGAATTGTTTCAGCAGACATTCTCGATGTTCAAGCCGTTCGTGCCGCCGCGCAGCGGGACTCCTGCTGCGGCCGAGCCGGAAAAGACACCTGAGCCGGCACCTGAAGACAATATCGACGACCTTCGCCGTCAGATGAAGGAAATGCAGGACCGCCTCGAGCGAATGTCGAAAGAGACGAAGAAGGAGGAGTAGTTTTTCTTTCTCGTCGTCCTGGCGAAAGCGAAGCACGAATCTCTCAACAGGTCGTCCCGGCCACCGAGCCGGGACCCATATGTGGACGGCCCCCGTGCCACAAGAGTTCTTCAGGGTCTGATCGGATCGCTTGCATCCATATGTCCGGCCTGTTGATGCGGTGTGTTTTAGACCGCTGGCCAAGATGGTTTCCGCGACGCGAGCTCCAAACAGCCTCACGACCTTTCTTCGGCCAATGGGTCCCACGGACTGTCTCGCACCTCGGATCGATCGATCCTACCATCTGCTCCCCTCTTGCAGCTCCGGCTCAACCGGTGTGGCGAACGCCGACCGGCCGATCTCTCAAGCGGCGACTGCCGATGCGTCAAGC
>NZ_JNIJ01000033.1 GCF_000701345.1 Bradyrhizobium sp. URHD0069
GGAGCTGAAGGCAGACTTCAACCGCATCAGGTCCGCGCCGTACCCAAGCGCACACGTTCGCGCCAAGATCAGACAGGAAGTTGAGGCTCTAGCGACGCGGGGGACGCCCGTGGTGAGTGATGTGCTTGAACACGACCGATCAGTGGTCTGGCCCATGCAGCGGCTGCAAGGGTCGATCGTCAATGCCCAAGTGCCATCATTTGCGGTCACCGAAGTGCCTGATGTGCTCGCATGGTTTGCGTTCGTTCACAAGGATGCACTGCTCGCCAGCTTGGATACCTTGGTGTCAGAGGAAGCCGATGACGCCGCCGCATTGTCAGCCACCGAGCGCGAGACCCGTGCCGCCGTCGTGATGGGCGATCTGTTGGCGGTCGAGTACGATGAAGCGCGTCTGGTGTGGCAAGCACAGGCCGACAAGCTGCCGAGTGAGCATCGCAGCGACTGCGCACCGCAGGCGATCCTGCAAGTGCGCTTGGTGACGGCTCCGCACACCAACAGGTCGGGCACCAGCCCGGAGCATGCCTACGACATCATCGGAGGGCGGCGATAACAGATCGTTCAGCCGGGGGGCTTGCTGCCTGCATCTCTCCGGCATGCACGGGGCGCGAGGAAGGTTCTCGGTGATCCCGCCTCGCGCCCCACCACTATCAGAACCGCGTCGTCGGGTCATGCTGCACTCGACGGTGCGGCAGAGCGAGGCATCCGCTGGCGCAGGTGCCTCGCCCGCCTCCAGCCGTGGCGACGATGAACAAATGAATGGCGCAGAAGACAAGAACAATTAACTCAAATCTAGTATGACTATCGCATTTACCCGGCCACAGACTGGGGTCGATTGGTTTGGTGTCCGTCGCCTGTTCGCCTTGGCCGCTGGAACCAGAAGGCGAACACGACGTGGACTTTTACACCATCATCTTCCTGGCGCTGGCGGTATTCATCTTCCTGCGCCTGCGCAGCGTCCTCGGACAGCGCACCGGGAGCGAACGGTCGCCGTACGTGACCGGAAGCCTCCTCACCCTCACGGCAGCCGCTTTAGGCGCGGTGTTTTTCGACGTGGGCCGCGCTAATTGGTATCCAGCGCTCACGACTGCTGCATCCACGACTGCTGCGCCGACCATCAGCGGCCCCGCCCGCGTTATCGACGGCGACACCGTCGTCGTCGCGGGCACGTCAGTACGCCTCAAGGGCGTCGATGCCGCCGAACTCGGGACAGCGCGCGGCGAGAATGCCCGGCGCGTGATGGCCACGCTCGTCACCGGGCAACTGACCTGTCACATGACCGGCGAAAAGACCTATGGCCGCGAGGTCGGCTATTGCACCACAGCCAACGGCACCGACATCAATCGAGCGATCATTGCTTCGGGCGCTGCCCTAGCGTGCCCGCGCTACGATGACCGCTATTTGCCTTTCGAGCAGGCGACCGCGTTGGCGGCGCAACCACGTTCGTTCTATTGCGTGAAGCGCTTCTAAAGATCCGTCGATCAGGAATGATTGCGCCTTGATGCGGAGGGCAGCGTCAACGATCGCCGGGAAGCGGTCGGCCCAGTCATGGCCGTTGCGTGTGAAGCAGCGGACCCGCGAGCCATCCCGGCGCACCGTCAGCCGATAGCCGTCGTGCTTGATCTCATGAACCCAGAGCGGGCCGGACGGTGGCCGGGCCACCTTCGACGGTAAGCACGGTACGATAAAGCCGGAGGGACGCCGACGCTGCAAGACCATGGCCGAAGGATAGGACAGTGGCCGGGCGGATCAACCGCGCCCAGCGGGAGGCGCTTCCCCCAGCAGCATGCTGTGAATAGCCGGGGAGAAGCCCCCCTGTCTTCCCATCACTACCCTGCATTGTGCCAGTGTGCGGGCACCTGATTTGCAAAACGAGAGAGACCCTCATGGCAATCCTATCCGAGAGCCGCCGCGCTGCTCTCCGTGCGACATTGGCTACAGTTGGAATAGACACGCCTCAGAAGGCGTTCGCCGCGCTGGTGCCAGCGGTGATATCGATCATCGTAACTTTTTTCCCAGTTGGATTGTGGGGCAACGTTATAGCTGTGGCCGCATGGCCCATCATGTTTCTGATTTTGATTTTTTGGCATCGCCGCGCACTGGCTCGCGAACCTGTAAAGGTCGGCTTCAGCCCGCTCTATACGGCAGAGGGCCGCGAGCAACTCAGGTCCGAACAGCGCGCCCAAGACAACGAGATTGCGCAACATCGCGCGGTGTCTGCGCGGCTTGCCGCTCACATGGCAAAGCTCGACACCACGACGCCGGAGTTCAGGCAACTGGCGGACCAGAAAAAGGCCAGCGACCAAATTCTGACGGAGATTGAGAAGCGACCGAAGACGAAGATTGGCTATGTGCCGCGCAACTAACCTTGACGCACCTACACTAGGCCCTTTCAAGCATGAGGTTTCCCGATGGCGCTTGATTGGTCGTTCGAGCCGGACCCGGCATTGAAGGGGTCCTACTATCGAAGGTTGGAGGACATACCGCGCGCCTCGACAAGTTCGAGGTAACGGCACTTCCGGCCAACTCGGCTGCGCAATTCGTTGCGTACTATTTCGGGGCGGAGAAGCTGGCGAAGGCGATTGTCGGCATCAACGGTGACCAACGAGCGGTGGATGCCTTTCATCATCGCGTTGGCGTCAAACTAGCGGAAACCAAATCCGCCGCGCACGACATGAAGCTGAGTATTTTGGAGGCCGAACTCGATGCCTTGTTCGAGCCACAGTGGCATCTCAAGCAGCCGTCGAGCGCGATCACGATCCGCAATCGCCTGTCCCACGATTTCGGACCTACGCAGGTGTGCCACATCCGTCAGCACTCGCCGCGATTGGTACCGATCATGGTCAAGTTCATCGGCGACGTTGATCGTGTGCTGAAGCATCTACGCGAGCGGTGGGCGGCATCACAAGCGCGTCCGTAACTCGCAGCTTCAGTTCTCGCCAGCGTCACCGCGCCGTCGCGCGTCATATCGCGCGAGCGCTTCGGCGCTGTTCTCGGACTGTTGGGGGTAGCCGCCGCGCCGATGTTCCGCGCAGTGAGATTACCCCAAAGTCCTCACCGCTGTTGTGTAGCGGATGGATAGAAGTGCTCTTTCGCCACAACACCAGCGAAGGTGATCAAGCCGCCAACGATTGCCCCAATAAGCAGGAGCATAAGCTGGTCTTTGTTGCGTTCTATAAACGGGCGTATCTCAGAGCGACGTTGAAGCTTGATGACGGCCTTGCAGCGCACGATCACGTAACATGCCCAGAGGAACCAGAGCGAAACCACGCTTCCAACAACGCTAGCTGCGCGCGCGGCCGACAGTTCGCTCTGCTGCACAAGGAAGAATTGGGTCAGGAGGAAAAAAGGAACAATGGCAAACATCAACAACAAGCTGTACAGCGCCGCAAAGCGTCTCTGGCAGCGAGTAATGACTTCGTTGATTTCGTGAAATATCTGTGCTGCTTCCGGCCCGCCCCGAGGGTCAAACACCCACAGTCTTACAGCCATCCGCTTGAGTTCGAGGCTGACGGAAGGTCCGGAGCCACTGGAGCTTGATATTGTCAAGTCGAATTGGGTTTGCCCGCCGACGTGCTCTTTCAGGTCGTCAAGGCCTTCATATCGATGGTCGGCGGTGCGTATGTCTATCTCGCGAGGATGACGCTTCAGAGTGTCGATGATCTCCGCTAAGTCATCGATCCATATCACAACAGGCCGGTACGAACGCTCAAGGGATTTCTCAACTTTTCTGATCTTCTCCATTTGCCCCCCGAGCTGCCCGACTTTCCCCTACCTATAGTAGTGAATGGCGACAGCTAACTAAAGCATCGGGAACGGCCCTATCCCCAATGTTCGCCGTTGAGAGCCAAGCCGCTACAGATGGCGGTGGATGGCGCGCTGGGCACAACGAAGGCGACACAGCACCCCCGGCACCGGCTTCAACCGCGCTACTGGCGGCGGCGGCGATCAGGCCCGAAACAATGTTGGACATTGAATTTCCGAATGAAAACAATGTTTTACTGCGGGCAACTTCGGTGGCTGAACGGACGAACACCAACCAGCCACAGGAGCAAGCCAGTGCGAAACCCCAAGCCCTTCACGGTCTTTCAGCAGGTCCCCGGCCAGAACGTCCCCAAGCCGCTGTTCATCATCCACGCCTATTCGCTTGAACAGGCCCGCGCGCTCGTCGCGGCAAAGGTAGCGGGCAACACCATCGTTGTCGGCCCCGTCTCGCTAGACGGAGCAAGCCAGTGATCCCCGATACCCGCAAAGGCCTTCCCGCGATGGCCTGTGTCTCAGCGATGCAGAAGGCGATCAGGCGCGGCATGGAGCGCGAAGCGATGCAATTCGCCGTCGAGTTGATCCACACCTCGAAAGCCTTCCACAGCATGGTGTGCAAGCGGCTGGAGATCATCTCTCACGAAGATATCGACACTCAGGCCGACCCGGCCATCGTGCCGTTCGTCGCCACCGCCGTCGCACAGGCGATGCGATGGTATGACCCGGAGAAGATCGGCGCATCGCGGATGGCGATCGGCAATGCGATCCGGCTCATGTGTCGCGCCGCCAAGAGCCGTGAGGGCGATCACTTCGCTGCTGCCGTCGGGCTTCGGTCGATGCTGGAGGGTTTCGTTCCGACAATTCCCGACTGGGCCAACGATCGACACACCAGCGCCGGGAAAAAGCTGGGCCGTGGTCTCGATCATTTCCGCAGCGAGGGCGCGAAGCTGGTACCGCCGCCAACCGCTGATGATCCATACGAGGCCGAAGCTTATCGGCTCTGGGCGATCAAGCAGCAGGGCAAGTGAGACCCAAACTTCTCGTATCGAGAAATTTGCTTACCGGCAGTTGTGCGCGGGCAGCGCGAAAAGGACGTGCTCGTCGTTTTTCTATATTAGCGGTTGCAACCCGAAACCGATCTACCGCCCATCGTCCTGCCACGGCATCGTCGGCAGTGACGGCACCGTCGCGGCGACAGATGGCTGCGCGTCTCGATTGGCAACTGCAACCCATGGATAAGCAAAAGTACGCCGCGGCTTACTTTTCGAGCCGACACTCACGCCAGCAGCAGCGCGACCGCGATGGCGACCGCCGCGATGAAGATCAGCGCTTGAGCACTCGACATGCGCCACATGGCGCACCGCCATTTGTGTACCGTGTCGGACAAAATAAAGCCGGGAATTCGCAACTGCAAATATCCTCGCACCGGGCCGTCGCGCGGTCCCCCCGGTTATCTATGCTCCCAGAGGGACCCGAAAACCGAGTGCAGGCCGTCACTGCCTGCGCATAGGCTGACAAAGCTAAACCGGGTCACCGGCGACGCTCGACGACTACCAGTCCAAGGTCTCGACTGCCATTTTCCGAGGTTCGGGCTGCCTGCCGCTGCCCACTGTGCATTGGAGCGTGATCATGATCGAGCCGAAGCAATCCGACATCGGACGCAAGGTGATCTATCGCGTTCACAGCAACGCCAAGGCCGAGGAAGGCGTCATCACGCGCTTCAACGAGAAGTACGTGTTTGTTCGCTTCGGCAAAGAAGAAGAGAGCGCGGCGACGACGCGAGATCAACTGGAGTGGAAGGATGCACGATCGCGATCATCGTGACAGGATTAGATAGGGACCGACGCGACCACCGGGAGCGGACAGCCCGTCGCATCGTGTCATCACCGCGACACGGTGCCAGCCATCTACGATGACGACGGCGGGCAAGTCCATTTTCGGACTTGCTCGGACGACGGCCACGCCAGCATCACGGCGCGGACAGGCGACCGACAGCGGGAAATGGTTCCGGGCCGGAACCACTTCCACGTCGAGCGCGGCAGCGTCACGACGGCGGCAGGCGTTCACGGCACGTGAGCGACCCCCAAGCCGGGGGGCTGGGGGCCGTGTAGGCTGGAGGCCGCCCATTCAGTACCGCCGGAAATACGGACATGTGACCGACGGCCAAGGCAAGCTAACGCAGTCCTGCAGACCGTTCCGGACAAGTTCGGATTACCCCTTCGGTTTGCTGCGAGGACGGCATCACGTCATCGCGTCATCACCACGACGGGGACAAGGCCGCAGGAAGGCCGTACAGCGCGCCGGGCGCGCAGGGCTACAGGACACCGGGCAAGCCGCGCCAGCGCACAGGCGGCCAAAAAAACGGTAATAAATCGGTAAGCGATCGGGAGGTTAAAATCATCACCCCCCTATTTCTATAGGGTTTCAGCGCATGCCGTCACGGATCATGTATCCCGCGCCGCGAATGGTATGAAGCAATGGGCGCTCGAAGCCTTTGTCGATCTTGGAGCGCAACCGCGAAATATGCACGTCGATCACATTGGTCTGCGGATCGAAATGATAGTCCCAGACGTTTTCCAGGAGCATGGTCCGCGTCACCACCTGCCCCGCGTGCTTCATCAGATATTCCAGCAGCCGGAACTCACGCGGTTGCAGCGTCAATTCGTCCTTGCCGCGCGCTACCCGATGCGAAAGCCGATCGAGCTCCAGATCGCCGACGCGATAGGTAGTTTCCTCAGCCGGGCCACCGTGGCGGCGCGACAACACTTCGACCCGCGCCAGCAGTTCGGCGAATGAATAAGGCTTTGGCAGGTAATCGTCGCCGCCGGCCCGCAATCCCTTGATGCGGTCGTCGACCTGTCCGAGCGCCGAGAGGATCAGCACCGGGGTGTGATCGCCCTTCTCACGCAAGGCGCCGATCAGCGCCAGGCCGTCGCGTTTCGGCAGCATCCGGTCGACCACCAGAACGTCATAGTCGCCGCTTTCGGCAAGCGCCAGGCCTTCATCGCCATCGCTGGCGAGATCGGCGACGTAACCGACTTCGCGAAACGCCTTCACCAAATAGTCGGCGGACTCGCGGTCGTCTTCGATAATCAAGAGGCGCATTTTGGGGTCAATTGCGGTCAAGTGGGCGTGCTCTCTATCACCATGGCGCGGTCGGCATCCTCATGCAAGGCGGCCCGATACCGCTCGCTTAAGCGAAAAAAGCGGGCGGTGAAGCTGGGGGACTTCACCGCCCTTTTAACCTTCCGACGGAGGGGGGCGTAATTCCACCGGAAGGCAACTAAGGGAGCGAGTTTTCTACCCGCCCCCCGGAAAGAGCCGTCGGCGGGGGGCGACTATGCCGGCGACACCTTCCATCTGCTCGATCATGATCCGATTGAATTTAGTCGGATCATGATCTCATCTCTCGTTTTGAGCATGATCCTCCCGGAAACCGGTTTTCCGGATCATGCTCTGGAACGCTTATGCGAGCGATCAACCCTTTGCCACGGGCACCGCGACGAAGCGCGAGGACCCACCGCTCTTGACGCGCATCAGAACGCTGCTCTTGTTGTCAGTGCGCGCGGCATTGATCGCTTCGCGCACATCTCCGGCATTGGTGACGTTCTTTCCGGCGACCTCGAGAATCACGTCGCCTTCCTTGAAGCCACGCTCCGCCGCCGCACTCTTCGGATCGACCTCGGTAACCACGACGCCGTCCTTGCCGGCGCCGGCAACGCTATTGGCGGGCGCCAATGTCAGGCCGAGCTTCGGCACGTCGGTTCCGCGCGGGACTGCGCTACCCCGGTCGCCGTCTTTGTCGCTGTCGGCCTTGGCTTCCAGGGTATTTGGCAACTGGCCGAGCGTCAGGTTGACCACCTTGTCCTGGCCCTTCTGAAGCACGTTGAGCTTCACCGAATTACCGGGCGGGAGGGCGCCGATGGTGCGGGCGAGTTCGCGGGCATCCTTGACCGTTTCGCCATTCACCGCCGTGATCACGTCGCCGGATTCGATCCCGGCCTTGGCCGCCGGACCGTTGGGCTGCGGTTCCGCAACCAGCGCGCCTTCCGCCTTCTTCAGGCCGAGGCTGTCGGCGATATCAGGCGTAACTGGCTGAATCTGGACGCCGATCCAGCCGCGACTGACGCTGCCTTTGTCCTTGAGTTGGGCGATCACAGTCTTGACCGTCGTCGCCGGGATCGAGAACGCGATGCCGACACTGCCGCCGGACGGCGAGTAGATCGCGGTGTTGACACCCATCACTTCGCCGTCGGTATTGAAGGCCGGGCCACCGGAGTTGCCCTTGTTCACGGGCGCGTCGATCTGGATGAAGTCGTCGTACGGACCATTACCGATATCGCGGCCGCTGGCCGAAACGATGCCTGCCGTGACGGTGCCGCCGAGGCCGAAGGGATTACCGACCGCGAGCACCCAATCGCCGATCCGGGGCTTGCCGTCCGAAAGCTTGGCGAACGGGAAGTTCGAACTGCCCTCGACCTTGATCAATGCCAGGTCGGTGCGCGCGTCGGTGCCGATCACCTTCGCGGTATGGGTCTTGCCATCGTCGGTCGTGACTTCGACTTTGTCGGCGCCGTCAACCACGTGGTTGTTGGTGACGGCATAGCCATCGGGAGAGATGAAGAAACCGGAACCTTGACCGGTCACGACGCCGCGGCCGCGGGGTCCGCCGCGCAGGCCGGGAGGCATGCCATCAGGTCCGCCGAAGCGGCGGAAGAAGCGCTCCATCGGCGAACCCGGCTGGAACGGCGAGTCATCGTTGGAGCTATCGTCCTTGGCGACCTTCTCGTTGATGTTGACCTTCACCGAAATCACCGACGGCTTCACGCGCTCGACAACGTCGGCGAAGCCGGCCGGCCTCTCAACCTTGCGTACTTCGTTGTTGACCTGCGCCTGCGCGGGGCTGCTGAAAATATCCACGGGTTTGGGCGACGGTCCGAAGCCGTAAACGGCGACGCCGAGGCCGGCAACGACCGAGGCCATCAACGCCAGCTTGCGCGCGGAGAACAGCGAACGGCGGGGCTGCCGGTAAGACGGAAGCGACGAAAGATCGGTGGGACGTTCGGTCATGCAGAAATCTCCAAGGACTGAAATCGATAGTGCCGGGCCAGCACCGCCTGGGCATGAACATGGGTATTTCCGCCTTACCGCGCGCTGGCGGCGGAATTAAACTTTTGTAATGAAGGGGGTGTGTCCGTGCGGCAGTTTATCGCAGAGTGACAACGGTTTGTCGCGCGCCTAACCCGGCTTGTCTGGCGAGGGTTCCGCCGCGATCAGCCGCTCCAGCCGCGCTTCTTCTTCAGCAGTCAATTTGAACGTGGATTGATCCTTCGCCGCCGCCAATCTGGAGCGCCGCCGCCCATGCACCCAGAGCGCAATCCCGCCGCCAACCAGCGCCAGCGGTGGCAGCAGCCACAGCAACAGCGTGTGAGGCTCAAGCCGTGGCTTCAGCAGCACGAATTCGCCATAGCGCGCCACCAGAAAGTCGATCACTTGGGCATCGCTGTCGCCGGCTGCGATCCGCTCACGCACCAAGAGCCGCAAATCGCGCGCCAAAGGCGCGTCGGAATCGTCGATCGACTGGTTTTGGCACACCATGCAGCGCAGTTCGCGCGACAAATCCCGCGCCCGCGATTCCTTTGCCGGATCGGACATGATCTCGTCTGGCTGCACGGCGTATGCGCTCGATGCGGCAAAAGCCGCCATCAACAAGACGAATGAAATCACGATCAGCTTCCGCACTTCGCCTCTTTCCCTCATCTTCGAGAAGCATCCGAAGGATGCGTCTCGAAGGATGACGTAACGGACATCCTCATCCTTCGAGAGGCGCTCGCGCGGGCTCCTCGGGATGAGCGAAGGACCCTACTCCGCAGCCTGCAATCCGCGCATCGCCTTCGCCGGCTTCGGCGCGCCGACACGCAGCCGCCGGTCCGACAGCGACAGCATGCCGCCGAACGCCATCAGCACGGGGCCGAACCAGATCAGCAATACCAGCGGCTTATGATAGATGCGCACCGCGATCGCACCGTCGGCGGCGGCCTCGCCAAGCGAGATATAAAGCTGGCTTGCGCCGCGCGTCAGCAACGCGGCTTCAGTGGTCGATGATGCCCGCGTGGTGAAATTGCGCTTCGACGGCATCATCGTGCTGAGCGGTTTGCCATCGAGGCTGACGGCGAACTGCGCAACCGTTTCTCGAAAATTCGGTCCCTGCCGTTGCGTCACGCCCGCGAGCTTCAATTCGTAGCCGGCGATCTCTGTAGTATCATTGGGCTTCATAGATCCGATATATTCGCTGTTCCACGTGGTCTCGCATACGATTCCGATCAAGGCGATGCCGACGCCGGCGTGCGCGAACGCGGTGCCCCAGGTCGAGCGCGGCAATCCGCGCGAACGCCGCATCGCCGTTCCAAACGGCATGCGGAACACGCCGGTACGCTCGGCAAGGTCGCTCAACGCCCCCGCGACGACAAAAACAGCGAGCCCAATGGCGAGCGGCGCGAAGGCGCTGCCACCGCGCGTCCATGCCCACAATACCGCGATGGCGATCAACGCCGCGATGCCGGCGGCGCTCAGGCGCTGCGCCGCGCCGAGCAGATCGCCGCGCTTCCACGCCAGCAAGGGACCAAACGGCAACGCGATCAGCAGGGGGACGAACAGCGGTGCAAAGGTGAGATTGAAGAACGGCGCGCCTACCGAAATCTTGTCGCCAGTCAGGACTTCCAGCGCCAGCGGATAGAGCGTTCCGATGAAAACCGTCGCGCAGGCAGTGGTGAGAAAGAGATTGTTGAGCACCAGGGCGCCTTCGCGCGAGATCGGCGCGAATAGGCCGCCCTGCTTCAGCGCGGAAGCACGCCAGGCGTACAATGTCAGGCTGCCCCCGATGAAGACGCAGAGGATCAGCAGGATGAACACGCCGCGCGTCGGATCGGTCGCAAACGCATGCACCGACGTCAGCACCCCGGAGCGGACCAGGAAGGTGCCGAGCAGCGACAACGAGAAAGTCAGGATCGAAAGCAGGATGGTCCAGATTTTGAGCGCATTGCGCTTTTCCATCACGACCGCGGAATGCAACAGCGCGGTGCCCGCGAGCCACGGCATCAGCGAGGCGTTCTCGACCGGATCCCAGAACCACCAGCCGCCCCAGCCGAGTTCGTAATAGGCCCAGTACGAGCCCATCGCGATGCCGAGCGTGAGGAATATCCACGCCACCAATGTCCAGGGCCGCACCCAACGTGCCCATGCCGCGTCGATCCGGCCTTCGATCAAGGCTGCGACGGCGAAGGAAAACGAAATCGAGAACCCGACATAGCCGAGATAAAGCATCGGCGGATGCACCGCGAGGCCGATGTCCTGCAGCACCGGATTGAGGTCGCGGCCCTCGATCGGCGGATTGGCGATACGCAGGAACGGGTTCGAGGTGATCAGGATGAACAGATAGAATGCGCTGGCGATCCAGGCCTGCACCGCCAGCACATGGGCGCGCAGCGACAGCGGGAGATTGTTGCCGAACGCCGCAACCAGGCCGCCGAACAGTGCCAGAATAAACACCCACAGCAGCATCGAGCCCTCATGATTGCCCCACACGCCCGTGATCTTGTAAATCATTGGCTTCAACGAATGCGAATTCTCGAACACGTTGACGACGGAAAAATCCGACGTGGCGTGCAATGTGACGAGCGCCGCAAACGACGCCGCCACGAACAGCAATTGTGCGAGCGCAGCGGAGCGCGCGACATTCATCAGCGCGAAATCCCGCCAACGGGCGCCAAGAATCGGCAGAGTGGACTGGATCAGCGCCAAGGCTAGCGCGAGCACCAGCGCGTAATGTCCGGACTCCGCGATCACTGCAATGATCCTTGCTTTGCCGGCGCCACGGTTTGCGCGGCACGCGACCCTCCTTCAGCGCCCGCGTTATAATCCGGCTTCGCGCCGTAATCGTCCTTCCAGTGCCCCTGCTTCTTCAGCGCGTCCGCGACCTCCCTGGGCATGTAGGTCTCGTCGTGTTTGGCGAGCACGGTATCGGCCTTGAATACGCCGGATGGATCGAGGGCGCCTTCGGCGACTACGCCCTGCCCTTCGCGAAACAGATCCGGAAGGATTCCCTTGTAGGCCACGGGCAAGGTGGCGCTGCCGTCGGCAACGCTGAACGTGACCGCAAGGTTGTCGCCACGCACCAGCGAGCCCGGCTGCACCAGGCCGCCGAGCCGGAACCGCTTGCCCGGTTGGACATGCTTCTCGGCCACCATCGACGGCGTCGAGAAAAACACGATCGAATCGCGCATGGCGTTTAGCACCAGCGCCGCTGCAACCGCGAGCACGCCGAGCGAGCCGCCGATGATCGTCAAACGCCGTTGCTTGCGCGTCATGCGTAACCTCTAATCATGCCTAGCCATTAAGTCCGAGATTTTTCAGGCCCTCATTGAGTTGCCGCAGTCGCTCCGCGTCGTAGGCGACGGCCTGACGGGCGTCGGTGAGCGCGCTCTTCGCCTTGTCGCGATCGCCCATCACTATATAGGCACGCACCAGCCGCAGCCATCCCTCGACATCATCGCCGTTTTGCTTCAATCGACTGGCGAGACGCTCGACCATGCCACGGATCATCGCGCCGCGGTCGGTGTCGTTCATGTCTTTTGCCGCGGCCACGATATCATCTGACAGGGCCGGAGCAGAACCGTCGACCCGCGCCAATGCGGCCTGGACCAGTGGACGCCACGGCGCATCGGTCGGCGCTTTCGCGAGCATCGCACGCCAGATCGACGCGGCCTCGGCGGCGCGGCCATCCTGCTCGGCGGCGACGCCGAGAAAGTAGCTTGCCTTGACTTGGTCCGCATTCAATGCGAGGGCGCGTTCGAACTCAGCCTTGGCCTCGGCGGTGATAACGCCGCTCGCTGCTGCGGCAAGCGCTTCGCCGAGATCGGCCCGGCGCTCGGCACTGTCGCCATTATAGGTGATCGAACTACGATAAGCCCGAACCGCCTCATCATAGCGGCCCAATCTCGCCAGCACCGGCGCAAGCACGTTCCAGCCACGGCCGTCGGTTGGATTTTTCTCTAGGTGCTGTTCGACCTGCGCCACCAGACTGTCAAGCGGCTGGGTAACTTCGGGGGCGCGGGCGCGCTGTGCCAGCGGAAAATCGCCGAGCCACGGCGAGCCGAGCGGGAGGTAAAGTGCGATCGCTGCGATCGGTAGCCCAACCAGAGCTATGACGGCCGCCGAACGACGCAAGCTGATGCTTGATACGAACGGCCGATCGCGCTGATTGTCCGCCGCAGCCAACAGACGACGGCTGATTTCGACGCGCGCGGCCGCCGCTTCGGAAGAAGCGATCAGCCCCGCGGCCACATCGCGATCGATCTCGGTGAGTTGATCCTTGTAGACGGCCGCTTCGCTGCCATCCTTTTGCAGCCGGCCGTGACGGCTCAACGGCCACAGCACGGCGAAGACCGCCGCGGCCGTCATCAGCGCGAACACGAACCACAACATCATCAAGCAGGTTCCGACTGAACGGCGCTAACGCGGGAAGCACCGATGCGTCGCTTTACACCACGGGCGGCAAGCCGGGCAAATAACAAATGTCAATCCGCCGATACGGCAACCAGACCGCAAAATCGCGGGAAAGTCGGGCGTTAGTCGACGTAGAACTCGACGCTTTGCGCTGCATGCTCGCCGTGCGCGTTTAGCGCTTTCAGAAAGTAGACCCCCGGCTTGATGGAATCGGGCAGCCTGATCCTCAGCGAGCCGTTGGGGACCGGAGACGCAATCGCGGCGACCGGATCGGCTAACTGCTCCCCACTGGCCTTGTTGACCAGCACGACCTTCGCTTTGATCATCAAGTTCCGATATGTCGCCGAGATCACGCGGTTCTCAAGTTCGACAAAATTGATGATTGGGTTCATGGCTAAACGTGTACGTTGCAATCCAGATTACGTCAACTGCAAATTGCAACCAACCGTGCTATTTTGACCCAGCGCGCGATGGTTTGAGTTCACCGGTCACGGCATTTTCAGCCGCCCTGCTCATCAACGACGCATAGTCGTGGCCGAACAGGACCTCGCAAAATCGTATCGCCGCTGCAACCTGCATCTGCCGGTAGGCGCGAGACTTGCTGCCGCCGGAGCGCAGCGATTGCACCAGCGCCTCGGTGGCCTGCTCGACGTAATGCTGCAGGTCCGAATAAGTGCGCAGCGTGACCTCGTTGATCGCAAGCTCGCTGGCATAGGTGCGGCACACCGCGACGAAATCGATCAATGCCGCCGCTTCGTCGACCTCGCTGGGGTCGAGCCTGGCGCCCGAGGGGATTTCCTTGTCGGGTCGCTGACGCAGCAGGCGCCGGACGCGGCCCGGCACGCTGGCGATTTCCGATTGCAGGGCGTTGGAAATATCGGCCCTGATCGATGTTAGTTGTCTGCCCCAAGTGGAATCGTTGCGGAGATCGAGTTCGGTCCGCAAGCCGCGCACGCCGTCATGAAGAACCTTGAGTTGCTCGGCGACGCTATCGAAATGGCCCCGCCGGATATCCGCGCGCAGGCTAGCGGCCAGGAAGGACAGATCGTGCAGCGCCAGGGTGACAGCGATGCCGTAGGGAGTGGCGGCAACGCGGATTTCGTCGTCGGACGCGGCCATCTTGATGGCGAGGCGGATGATTTGCCAGGGCGCGCTTAGCCGCTGCATGATCAGGGACAGCGCGAATGGCAGCAGTTGCGGCGTTTGCAGGGAGGGAACGTTGAGCGCGACGCCTATCGACGCGATCTGCGAATCCGCGAACACCCGCAACAAGCTGGGGAGCCGCCCGTTGAGAGAGTCCAGCGCTTCACGGGCCTGCAAAACCGAGCCGATCGGCAACAGATCTTCCATCACAGCGGGTGGGCCGACGCGCGCCAGTGAGCGCTGCTTATCGGCGCCAGGCCCGGCGGTCTTGAAGATCGCGTCAGCTGCGGCGAGTTGCATCTTGCGGATTGCTGGTTCGATACCCGATGTCGTTCCGATTTCCTGCGTGCGGAGCAACGCGTCTTCGAGTTCGCGCGCCTGCTCGGGCGCGCCTTCGCGGACCAGCCATTGCCATACCGGCAGCAGCGACGCACGGCGGACCTGGCCTGGCCGTAGCGGAAAATTGCTATTGCTCTCGACCAGGAACGGCTCCAGCGGGCGGAAAAGTAAACGCGCCGGATCGTCGGTGCGCGGCCGCGCCTCTCCATCGGTTCCGCGGACAACCTTGCGCAGTTGTTCAAGCACAAAATTGGCGACGGTCGTGTCTTCGCCGCGTTCGATGGCGCGCTCGAACTCCCGCATCAGCAGCGCCTGCGATTGCGGCGGAAGCTGACCGAGATAATCCCTCAACCGCTCGATCGATGTCTGGCTCATGCGTCCGGTATGCACGCTTGTGTCGCACGGAGGCAAAGGTGTCCCCCGATCATCATAAAAGCCCCGGCGTTAAGAAGTCGTTTAGGAAGACGCTCAGAGGCCTTCCTACCGGCTGCGGTCCGAAATCTGGGGCCGAGTTCGGAAAAAGGCGAACAGCCACCTGGACCCAGTGCAAACGGCGGCTCACATCCCTCGTCCATGTCGAGTGTTGCCGACCCGACGATTCATACACCCGGCAGCACCAGTTCCGCCCGCAAGCCCCCGATCGGCGCGCTGCCGAGCGAAAGGCTGCCGCCATACAAGGCCGCAAGATCGACTACGATGGACAGTCCAAGCCCGGAGCCCGGCTTCGATTCATCAAGCCGCTGGCCGCGGCGCGAGACCTGCGCGCGCTCAGCCGCCGATAGCCCGCGCCCATCGTCGTCGACGATGATCCGCAGCATCGGACTGCCTCCCGGTTCGTGTGGCGGTTCCACCAGCACCTCGATGAACACGTGCGACGCTGCCCATTTGCAGGCATTGTCGACGAGGTTACCGGACATCTCGTCGAGGTCCTGCCGCTCGCCGCGAAATTTCGCTCGCGGGTTGGCCTCGATCCCGATCGTGATGCCGCGGTCACGATGAATCTTCTCCATGGTCCGGCGCAACGCCTCGATCGCAGGTGCCACCTCGGTGACCGTCCCGATGATGGTGGGACGCGCGGCGATGCGCGCGCGCTCGAGGTGATGCGCGACCTGATCGCGCATCACATCGGCCTGCTCCAGCACCTTGGTGGCGAACGGATTGGCGACGTGCGCGGAGGCCTCGTTGACGATGACCGACAGCGGCGTCTTGATGGCGTGCGCGAGATTGCCGACATGGGTCCGTGAGCGCTCGACGATTTCGCGGTTGGCGTCGATCAGGGCGTTGGTCTCGCGCGCCAGTGGCGCGATCTCTACGGGAAATTCGCCCTCGAGCCGTTCGGCCCGGCCGGATCGGATATCGGCGATCGATTCTGAAATACGCTTCAGCGGCGCGAGGCCGAAGCGGACCTGGAAAATCGTGGTCAGCAACAGCACGATTCCCAGCGCAGTGAACGTGCCGCCGAGGTAGTAGTCGAATGCGCGCGTCTCGTCGAAAATCTCGGTGGCGTCGCCGGCCACGCTGACCAGAAACTTGCCGTCGGCGCCGAGATCGACCGGCCGTTCCACCATCCGCAGGTTCTGGCCCTCCGGACCATCGACATAGCCGAGCCGGATGCCGGCCGTGCTCAAGTCGGCGCCGCGCTCCTCGAGCTTCGGCAGTTTCTTGTCCCATAGCGATCGCGAAGCGCGCAGCTCGGGCTTTTCGGAGTCGGTACGGCTGATCTGCCAATACCAGCCTGACAGTGGCAGTTCGAACAGCGGCTCGCCCAGCGACTGGAACTGATGGTCGGGTGGCTCGTCGGGCGTTGCGACTTCGGCGATCAAGGTGCGGAGATAGAGGTTGAGACGGCGGTCGAAGGCGCGCTCGGTAGCGTTGCGATATACCGACGACAGCACGATGCCGGTGACGGCCAGGATCACTACCAGCCATGCGGTCGCAGACAGGAACAGGCGGTTGGCGAGCGAGCTGCCGCGCATCAGCGCATGGTCCCGAAAAGCATGTCCGCGGGCCATGACCCGACGGATGGAAGCCGGTTTCCGGATAACTTCATGCTCGAACAAAAGAGTAAGACCGATGCCCGATCAACCCCCTTGATCAGCTACCCGTCGATGGCGGCGTCAGCAGATAGCCAAGTCCCCTCACGGTCTGGATGATATCGACGTCCAGCTTCTTGCGGATGCGCCCGACGAACACTTCGATGGTATTGGAGTCACGGTCGAAATCCTGGTCATAGAGATGTTCGACCAGTTCGGTACGCGACACCACGCGTCCGGTATGGTGCATGAGATAGGCGAGCAGCCGGTACTCGTGCGAGGTCATCTTGATCGGATTGCCTGACACAGTGACCCGCCCGGTGCGGGTATCGAGCGAGACCGGCCCGCAGGTCAGTTCGCTCTGGGCGTGGCCGGTGGAGCGGCGCAACAGCGCGCGTATCCGGGCCAGGATTTCCTCCAGGTGGAACGGCTTGGCCACATAGTCGTCGGCGCCGGCATCAAAGCCCTGCACCTTGTCGCTCCAGCGGTCGCGCGCGGTCAGGATGAGCACCGGCATCGAGCGGCCGTTGCGGCGCCATGCCTCCAGCACCGAGATGCCGTCCATCTTCGGCAGCCCGATGTCGAGCACGACCGCATCGTAGGGCTCGCTGTCGCCGAGAAAATGTCCCTCCTCGCCGTCGAAGGCGCGATCGACCACATAGCCGGCGTCGCTCAGCGCGGTTGTCAGCTGACGATTGAGATCCGGATCGTCTTCAACGACCAGCAGGCGCAAATTGGTCTCCGCAATAGGTCCCGGCTGTCCCGGCCAAACCGCCGCGACCTAGATGAGCCACCATGGCGTGAATGCCGTATGAACAGCAATGAACAGGCATCATTACTTTTTCGTCACAACCGCTTTTAGCAGAATTTTGAGCGCCCCGGGCGGGCCCCGCCGGGTGGCGTTGACCTTTTCGCCGCAGCGGCCGCGCATTTAAGCGCCTAACGCGCCGAATCGGAAGCCGAAGCGACCAAGGGACGGCGATGGCGGGATGTCGGCAGTCCGGAATGCACCGATTTCTTGGCAAGCGAAGGCGCGTTCCAAAGACACGGGCATCGCGCCCGACCGGCTGGCTGCCAGTCAAGGCATGCGTTGCCGAGTTATCTCAAGTTTTGGATGCCATCCTGCCGAAGCGCCCCCGCCGGTGCGTTGGCATTCCGCCCCTATGTGCGGAAGAACACGAACCAGACCACACCCATAAGCAGCACCGCCAGCCCGAGCGAGACTGTGAGAAGGGCAAGCACCGACGGGCCCGGTTCGGCCTGGCGTGCTTCGGTCGGGGTCTCGACGATCTGTTGATCTTGTCTGGTGGCCATGATGCCCTCGATTCCTTGCTGTCGCGCAAAATGCCGGTCTGTCCTTGCAGCGGCGCAGTCGACGAAACGCCTGATCCCAGATGATGTTCCGGGGTTTTTGCCGCTCCGCGATGTCACACCCGGCACTCGAAGGGTGCGGCAGCTACCCTCTCGCGCCTGCCTGCTCCCTATTCCGGAAACCCCGCCACGGTTAACGTCGTTGGAAGAATCCGCTCCCGCTCGCTTGAAACTCGGTTCCCCGGTGGTATCCTTGCGGGTCGTCGGTTGCGTTTTCGGAGTATCCCAATGGCCCCCCGCGCCAACTGGAAAGGCTTTTTGCGCCTTTCGCTCGTGACCTGCCCGGTCGCGCTCTATCCGGCCACGTCGGATACCGAAAAGGTCAGCTTCAACCAAATCAACCGCAAGACCGGCCATCGCATCAAATATGCCAAGGTCGATGCCGAGACCGGGGAGGAAGTCGCCTCCGATGACATCATGAAGGGCTACAAAGTCGACACCGACACCTACATCGAGGTGTCGAAGGACGAACTCGACGAGATCGCGCTGGAATCGACGCACACCATCGAGATCGACGAGTTCGTGCCCCACACCGATATCGACAACCGTTATTTGATCCGCCCTTATTATCTGGTGCCCGATGGTAAGGTGGGCCATGACGCCTTCGCGGTGATCCGCGAAACCATCCGCAGCATGAACAAGGTCGCAATCGGACGCGTGGTCCTGACCAACCGCGAGCACATCATCGCGCTGGAGCCGCTCGGCAAAGGCCTGATGGGTACGCTGCTGCGTTACCCCTATGAGGTGCGCAGCGAGAAGGAATATTTCGACGACATCCAGGACGTGAAAGTCACCAAGGACATGCTGGATCTCGCCAAGCATATTGTCGAAAAGAAATCCGGAACGTTCGAGCCCGACAGGTTCGAGGACCAGTACGAATCCGCGCTGATCGACCTCATCAACAAGAAGCGGGCCGGCGTTCGCACGACCGCGAAAGCCGCGCCTAAATCAGGCGGTAACGTCATCAACCTGATGGACGCGCTGAAGCGCAGCCTCGCCACCGAGCAGCAGTCCGCCCCGCCCGCAAAGACCAAAGGCAAGAAGCAGCCCAAGCGCATCGAGGGCCAGCGCGAGATGCTTCTGCCGATCAGCGGCAAGCGTGCCGCCAAGGAAGCACCCAAAGTGCAAGAGCCGAAGAAGGCCGAGAAGCCGGTGCGCGCGCCCGCGCGATCGAAGAAGGCGGGATAGTGCGCAGGCCCTCGCGGCGCCGCGCGATGAATCCGGACAATTGCCTGGCCTCTCCCGACCGGCGCAACACGTGATCTGAAATGCCGTGGTCGACGCCGTTCGATGAGCCGATACGCTTGCACGGCGGCGGCAGGCTGATGACGCTGCAGCATGCCGCCGATTACATCATGAAACTGCCGGAAGACGTGCAGCAGCAGGCGCGCTGGCAGACCGCGGTCGAGAACCTGATCAACGCCGCGGAGACCGGCGGAGGCTGGCTGATGTTCGCGCGGATCGGGGTGATGCGGGCGCTAAACGGGGATGGGCAAAGCTAGCTGATAGCGCCCATTCACGCTTCGTTTCGCTATTTGAACGACGAACTCACCGAACCGAACTTGATGTTCAGGGTGCTGCCTATCCCGTGGACGGCGGCGACGATCACGATGCTGATGCCGACGGCGATCATGCAATATTCGATCGCGGTGGCTCCGGATTGATCGCTCAGGAATCTCGAAAACAGCTGCCTCATTCAAATTTCCCGTCGGGGACTTCCCGCGGAGTCTACCGCGCCAATGGCCGGTGCGGAATCTAGATTGGATTGCTTGCCGGCGCGTTGAGGAACAGGCTGAACAATCCGTTAAGCCTCAGGTCGATCTTTGCCGGACGTGAGGATTTCCTGCTCGCCGTGATGGCAGGCGTGGTGAAACGGCAACCGTGAGACGGGAAGTTGACTGTACTTCCCGTCCCACTCGCTAGGTTGGATTACTGGATCCCAAGACGCTCGAGATCAGAAATTCCGCTGAGCGCGAACCTGCAGCAAAACCGTATCCTGGTCCTTGAACTCATAAACGGTCGCGGGCTTCGGAGCAGAGACACTAAGAACCGACGTACCCGTAAACTTCTGGTCGAGGTGGAACCACTGGACTTCGGCCGAGAACGTCAGGTTCTTGACGGGAGTCCAGCGGGTGATCACACCGAGCTGCGAAACGTTGAAGTCCGGATTGCAGGAGAAATCCGCGGACTTCAGCCCAGGATTGCTGGCGCTGTAGGTCGCGCAAAAAGCCCCCTTTGCGGTGCTCAGATCGCCCACTGCACCGTTGTAGCGAACGGCAGAATAGCTGCCGAACAGGCTCGACGACCAGTACGGATCCCAGTTGTGGTTGAACGCGCCGCGGACGCCATAGGCCTCAGTCAGCTTGATACCATCGGTACCACCGGCACCTGGCCGATAGACGCCGTCAGTGGTCGCACCAAAGCCAACGCTCTGGTAGCCAACCCCGCTGTCGCCAAACATCGCAAAATTCGGCGAGCTGCCGCTGGTGGCGATCACGTTCTTGGTGTTGCCCTTTGCGTAGCTCACGTCGACCTTGATGTCGTCGCCGGGACCGGTCGGCAGATTCTTGATCTGCAGCGCGGCCATCACCGAACCACCCCACTTGTCTTCGGGGTGACCGCTGATTTCGGACAGATTCGTCGGAGCCGCAGTACTGGCCGTCAAGGTGTTGTACGACGCATTCACAAGATGCGCCGCAGCGGAGATCTGGAACAGACCCCAGGCCTGATCGACACGGATTCTGCCGACGATGTCGGGAGCATGCGTGCCGCCATAAGCGTTGCCGGTGGTGCCGACTGCATTGAGGCCAGTCGACAGGTTGGACAACGAAGTGCGATTCCACACCGTCGGATCGTCGAGACCGATGCTGCCGGACACGCCGTTGCCGAAGTCAGCAGTGTACTGGACGTTGTTGACGCCGGTGTCGGTGTTGTTACCGCCGAGCAAGTTCGAATTGATGTTGCCCGGGAAACCGTTCCAAGGCGTCGAGTACGCCGAAGAAGACTTGCCGAAGGTGAAGCCGGCGAACTGGATGAAAAGGTACTCGACCGCAACATAGCCGCCGCCGACGCTGTCGAGCAGCTGCGTGTTATTGCCAAGGTTGGTGTTCAGGAGGTTCGGATTGCGGCTGCTGCCACCCAGGGTGGTGAACTGGAAATCGCCCTGAGCGAAGGTACGGACCACGCCGTATTCGGTGGCGGTACGCGTATCAACCGTGAGCGCCATACGGGAACGGGCAACAAAGTAATCGGCATAGCGATTCTGCTGACCGATATCACCGCTCCAGGCTGGCGCGCCGTGGGCACCGCCGTTGAAAGTGGTATCGACGCGCAGATAACCGCCGATCTTCATGCAGGTGTCGGTGCCCGGGATATACCAGAAACCAGCACCATACAGGGAGCAGATCTTCACATATTCGACCGCCTTGGCCTTGACCGGAAGGTCGGCTGCCTGCGCTCCACTAGCGGCGAGAAGAACCACCGCTGAGCCAAGGAGGAAGTTTCGATACGACGTCATTCCCATATTTCTCCAATTTGTATTGCAGGCATGCCTTGCAACGTTTCAATGTGTGTCCCATAGAGCAAAGCGCATCCTGGACGATGACACGCCCGTGACAAAGTACCGTTTCCCGCGCTCCTGTGATCTTTATGCAACGCATGATTGAACCAAAAGCTTTGGCTGCTTGAAGATTTTCGGCAAGCGACGCTGCGCGCCACCATAAGCTCTGCCGCTGGACTGAGCGCCACCGAACAAAAATGCGCCGACGAATCGCTGGCGAAGTCGATTCGTCTTCGTAGATCGATGCAACAGCAAGATATTCCTTGCCCCCAGCGACCTCATTGCCGCGCGAGCCGGCGTTGATTCGGCCTGGACGCGCGACCAACACACAAAGGATGCATATCAGAGCTTCCCGGAAGAAGTGGCACGCACGCTTTACCGATCGAGGGATTCCTGTTCCAACTACCGCGATAGGCTGAGCCCAACATCGGCCGGTTTTGGGAAGGAATTGCCATGAAACTCGGCACCGCCATCGCAGAAATCATGAAGCGCGAGGGTATCGACATTCTCTGCGGCTATCCGGTCAATCACCTCATCGAACATGCCGCCAACGCCGACATCCGTCCGGTGATGGTGCGCCAAGAGCGGATCGGACTGCACATGGCGGACGCGATCTCGCGGGTCACGTCGGGACGCACCATCGGCGCCTTCTGCATGCAGCACGGTCCCGGCGCGGAAAACGCCATGGGTGGAGTGGCGCAGTGTTACGGTGAATCCGTCCCGGTGCTGGTATTGCCGATGGGCTATGCGCGGCGGCTTGCGAATATCGACCCGAACTTCAATTCCAGCCAGGCGATGAAGGCCTTTGCGAAGTCGTCTGAGCCGATCAACATCGCCGCCGAAGTTGGCAACATTTTCCGCCGTGCTTTCACCAGGCTGAAGAACGGCCGCGGTGGCCCGGTCATCGTGGAAATCCCGGCCGACATGTGGAACGAGGAAGTACCGGAGCCGCTGAATTATACGCCGGTGTTGCGCACCCGCTACGGCGCCGACCCCGTCCACATAAAGGAAGCGGCGGCGCTGTTGATCGGCGCCAAACGTCCCGTGATCTATGCCGGCCAGGGCGTGCATTACGCGCAGGCTTGGCCGCAACTGAAGCGGCTGGCCGAACGGCTCGCCATCCCCGTCACCACAAGCCTCGGTGGCAAGTCGTCGTTTCCGGAGACGCACCCGCTTTCGCTCGGCTCCGGCGGTTTGGCCATGCCGCGCGCGGTGCCGAAATTTCTAGCCGAGGCCGACGTGATTCTAGGCATCGGCTGCTCGTTTACGGAGACATCGTTCGGCGTCGCCATGCCCAAGGGCAAGACTATCATCCATGCGACGCTGGACCCCGCCCATCTCAACAAGGATGTCGAGGCCAAGATCGGGCTGGTCGGCGATGCCGGACTGGTGCTCGACGCGCTGCTGGAAGAAATCGGCAAGAGCGTCACATCGAATCGCGATGCCTCAGCCGTCGCCGCCGAGATCGCCGCGTCGCACAAGGATTGGTTGGCCAAATGGATGCCGAAGCTGACCCACAATGACGCGCCGCTGAACCCCTATCGCGTTCTCTGGGATTTGCAGGACACCGTCGACATCAAAAACACCATCATCACCCATGATGCCGGCAGCCCGCGCGATCAGCTCTCGCCGTTCTGGAAGGCGGTCGAGCCGCTGTCCTACATCGGCTGGGGCAAGACCACGCAGCTTGGTTATGGGCTGGGGCTCGCAATGGGCGCCAAGCTCGCAAAACCCGACAAGCTCTGCATCAACGTCTGGGGCGACGCAGCGATCGGCTTCACAGGCATGGATTTCGAGACCGCGGTGCGCGAGCGCATCCCGATCATGTCGATCCTGTTGAATAATTTCAGCATGGCGATCGAACTGAAGGTGATGCCGATCTCTACCGAAAAATATCGCTCGACCGACATCTCCGGCGACTACGCCGCCATGGCGCGCGCGTTCGGCGGCTATGGCGAACGGGTGACCAAACCGGAAGACATCATCCCGGCCATCCAGCGCGGCATTGCGAAGACCAAGGAAGGCATTCCAGTGCTATTGGAGTTCATCACCTCAAAGGAGACTGAGGTTTCGAGGCCGGGAACGTGAAGCTCCTGATGTAAGCAGAACGAACCGAACTCACGGCTTGAAGAACGCCGGATCGTTGAGCGCCTTGATCATGGTGTCCACCATGTCGGCGGCGCCGTGGTCTTCGCGCTCTTCCAACAGCTCCCACATCTTGCGCAAGTTGGCGCGCATCGGTGCCTTCAGCGAGGGATCGCGTTCGATCAGGGTCCGCGCGATGCAGAAGGCGATGCCTTCGCCGCCCATCCGGGTCTGCTCGATGGAGGGTTTGCTCATGGCCGGCTCCTTGTCGGATCTCAATGTTTGATGGCGTGCTGCGGCCGCTGTTAGATCAAATCGCAGCTCAGGGCTAGTGAGGGCTGAAGCGCCGACAGTGGGTCGGCGCCCTACTCTGCCATCTCCACGGGCGTGGCCGGGCCGGCCAGCGGCCTTTCTTCCATCACGATCATGCACAGCGCCGCGCAGGCCATGAGCGCCGCGGCGGCGCCGAACACATATTGAAATGCCGCGACCATGTCGGCGGCGGGGATCGAATTCACCGGCCCGCGATGCTCTCCGACAAGCGAGATGTCCGCACCCAGCGCCATCAGCAGAATCGCGGTGAACGCCGCGACCGTGAACGACGCCATCAACGCGCGGAAAAAGTTCATCGCACCCGTGGCGGTGCCGACCTGCGAACGCGCTACCGCGTTCTGGATCGAGACCACGCTCACCGGAAACGTGGTGCCGAGCCCAAGCGCGAATAGCGACAGCAGCCCGAGCAACGCCCACAGCGGCAGCGGGGTCGCGATCGCGAGCGCGCACCCCGTCGCCGCGGAGCAAATGGTGCCGATAATCGCCACACGCTTGTAATGCGTCATGTGCACCATCGCGCGGCCGGCGATCGCGGCCCCCGGCACCGAAACCGCGACCAGCGGAATCAGTGCCAGCCCGGCCTCGCTGGCGCTGAGATGGTAGACCACGTCGTAATAGAGCGGCATGTGCACGGTCAGTCCGAGCATCGCGCCGATCGCGCAGCCGCCCGCAGCCATCGCATAAGGCACGACCGGTCCGCCCATCAGTGGCAACGGCAGGAACGGTTCATCGGTCCGCAGCGCATGCCACACAAAGGCGAGCGCCAGCACCAGCGCCGCGCCGACCATCGCCACGATCGTCGGCGAGAGCCAGAGATAGCGGTTGCCGCCCCATGTCAGCACCAGCATGAACACGACCGCGGAGGCCATCAGCAGCACGCCGCCGAGCCAGTCGACCTTGCGCCTGCGGTGAAATGCCGGGATCTTACCCATCTTCGGCAGCAGCAGCGCCAGCGATGCGAGCCCGAGCGGCACGTTGATCCAGAAGATCATCGACCAGTGCAGGTGCTCGGCAAACACGCCACCAAGGACCGGCCCGCCGATGCCTGCCGCGACCCACACGCCGCTGAAATAGGCCTGGTACTGACCGCGCTCGCGGGGCGTCACTACGTCGGAAATCACGGTCTGCACGATCGGCAGAATGCCGCCGCCGCCGATGCCCTGCAGGCCTCGCGCCAGGATCAGCACCGGCATGTTCGGCGCCAGCGCGCACAGGATCGAGCCGGCGACGAACAGGCTGAGCGCTGTGATGATCATGGCGCGGCGGCCGTAGATGTCACTGAGCGTGCCGAATACCGGCGCCACCGCGGTCGAAGCCAAAAGATAGGCCGTGATCACCCACGACAGGTTGGAGACGTCCTGGAATTGCCGGCCGATGGTCGGCAGCGCAGTCGCGACGATGGTCTGGTCGAGGGCGGCCAGGAACATCGTCAGCATCAGGCTCATCAGGATGGTGCGGACTTCGCTTTGGGTGAGCGGCGCCGGCGGCGCGATCGGCGGCCCGTCGCTGATGTCGATGACCTCACCCGGCACTTGCGAAAGGTCGCCGGCAATGGCTTCGGGCAAGGTTTGTCCGTCAGCCGGTTGAGGGCTCTGCCGTTCGAACTTGTTCATGCGGACTTATATTGATGCGCGGCGGGGGCCGCGTGGAATCGCTGCATCGCCGCAATATATTTGGACAATCCAAGCTGGGGCAGCGGGTTAGGCGCATGGGTGCATCCCGCAGCGGTGCCGTCGCAATCGCGCGTTCAGGATTGTGGCCGCTTTTTGAGCCGCGCCCGTTTCGGCAACAGCGCCGGCCATTGCACGATGTGATCTTCGAGATCGGCGTCGGCGATCTCGTTCTCCGTCCCGTGCACCCGCCCGCGCACGGAAACGCCCGCTTCATGAACCGTATTCGGGTCGCCCGAAATCAGCGGATGCCACCAATAGAGATCGCGGCCCTCCGCCACCAGTTTGTAGCCGCAGCTCGGCGGCAGCCAGTTCAGGGTGCGGACGTTTTCCGGCGTGAGCCTGACGCAGTCCGGAACCAGCTCGGATCGGTTCGTATAGTCTTTGCAGGCGCACAACCCCGCGTCCAGAAGCTTGCAGGAGACGTGCGTGAAATAGATCTTGCCGGTATCTTCATCCTCAAGCTTTTCAAGGCAGCAACGGGCGCAGCCGTCGCACAGGCTCTCCCATTCGACGTTGGACATTTCTTCCAACGTCTTGGTTTTCCAAAAGAATCCCTCTTGAGCCGAGGGTGGCTTGGGTTGGACGGTCATGAGTCCCAGCGTTTCCGGCCGGCGAAAGCCTGAGTTCTTCTAGGGGCTGCAACGCTCACTGCGCAAGTAGGGCGGCTCGACAGAGAGTAAAAGCCCCCGGGCAGCATTAGCCCTGCTTAATCAAAATCGTGAGCCAGACCATTGGTTTATGGCCCGCGCTCGGATAGAACTTGACCGAGTCCCCAACCGCGCAAATGCGCCTTGGGTTTGCCGCAACATTCCCGCAAGACGGCTCAATAGTGCCCAGCCGGGTGCTTGAAGCGCTGCGAACTGACCAAGGGTCCCGGTGCGCGAGATCGTACCACCGCAATGGAAGACGAAAATCCGGCTCTGGTTGCTGGATTTCGACGCGCGCGTCGACTCGACGCTGTTCTCTTCCGCCAAGGGCGCCCGCGAACTCTACGGGCGTTTCTCGACCTTTATGGACCGCTTCTATGTGGACAGGTGGAGGCGCTGGGTCTTCATTGAACCGCTGTCTGAAGCCGCGAGCCTCGGGCTCGGCGGCCTGATCCTGATGCTGGCGCTGGCGATACCGGCGTTTCGCGAAACCGCCGACGAAGACTGGCTGAAGAAATCCGATCTCGCGGTATCGTTCCTCGACCGCTACGGCAATCCGATCGGCAACCGCGGCATCAAGCACAACGACTCTATTCCGCTAGAGGATTTTCCGGACCATCTGATCAAGGCGACGCTTGCCACCGAGGACCGCCGCTTCTACGACCATTTCGGCATCGACGTCGCCGGCACGTTCCGCGCGCTGTTGACCAATGCGCAGGCCGGCGGCGTGCGGCAGGGCGGTTCGTCGATTACCCAGCAGCTCGCAAAAAACCTGTTTCTGAACAATGAGCGCACCATCGAGCGCAAGGTGAAGGAAGCCTTCCTCGCAATCTGGCTGGAGACGCGGCTCACCAAGAATGAAATCCTGAAACTCTATCTCGATCGCGCCTATATGGGCGGCGGCACCTTCGGCGTCGATGGCGCCGCGCATTTCTATTTCAACAAATCGGCGCGCGACGTCAATCTTGCGGAAGCCGCGATGCTCGCCGGCCTGTTCAAGGCGCCCACCAGATATGCGCCTCACATCAACCTGCCTGCGGCGCGCGCCCGCGCCAACGTCGTGCTGGACAATCTGGTCGACGCCGGCTTCATGACCGAAGGCCAGGTGTTCGGCGCGCGGCGCAATCCGGCCACCGCGGTCGATCGCCGTGATGAGAATTCACCGAACTATTATCTCGACTGGGCCTTCGACGAGATGCGCAAGCTGGTCGATACGTTTCCGAAATCCTACACCGAGCGCGTCTTCGTGGTCCGCACCGCGATCGATATGAATGTGCAGCGCGCCGCGGAAGAGGCCGTCGAAAACCAGCTGCGCCAGTTCGGCCGCGACTATCACGCGACGCAGGCCGCTACCGTCGTCGCCGATCTCGACGGCGGCGTGCGCGCGATGGTCGGCGGACGCGACTATGGGGCCAGCCAGTTCAACCGTGCCGTGGACGCCTACCGGCAGCCCGGCTCGTCCTTCAAGCCGTATGTCTACACCACCGCGCTGTTGAACGGCTTCAAGCCGAACTCGATCGTGGTCGACGGCCCGGTCTGCCTCGGCAACTGGTGTCCGCAAAATTATGGCCACTCCTACTCCGGCTCGGTGACACTGACGCAGGCGATTACCCGCTCGATCAACGTGGTGCCGGTAAAGCTGTCGATCGCGATCGGCAATAATCCGAAAAACCAGTGGGACTCGGCCAAAAGAGGCCGCGCCAAGATCGTAGAAGTTGCGCGCCGCTTCGGCATCAAAGCGCCGCTGCCGGATACTCCGTCGCTGCCGATCGGCGCCGACGAAGTCACGGTGCTCGAGCATGCCGCGGCGTATGCGACCTTCCCCAACAAGGGCAAAGCGGTAACCCCTCATGCGGTACTGGAAGTTCGCACCGGTGCCGGCGATCTGGTCTGGCGCTTCGATCGCGATGGCAAAAAACCGCTGCAAGCCATTCCGGCATCAGTAGCTTCCGACATGGCGGAAATGATGAGTCACGTGGTCAGCGAAGGTACCGCGCGGCGCGCGGCGCTCGACGGCATTCCGACCGCAGGCAAGACCGGCACCACCAACGCCTACCGCGACGCGTGGTTCGTCGGTTACACCGGCAACTTCGCCTGCGCCGTCTGGTACGGCAATGACGATTATTCGCCGACCAACCGCATGACCGGCGGATCGCTGCCGGCGCAGACCTGGCACGACATCATGGTCGCGGCCCACCAAGGCGTCGAGATCAAGGAGATCCCCGGCGTCGGTGCAGGGACAAAGCTGCCTCCTCCCGCTGCCTCCGCGACAGTTGCGTCGAAACCGCCTGACATCAAGCCGGGACCGCCGCCGATCCTAACTAAACGCGGCGCCGATATTCTGGTGCGCGTGGAAAAGTTGCTCGACGAGGCGGCCAAGACGGCGGGTGGCCCGGTGAAGCCCGGCAAGCCGGCATCGTCCAGCTCAGTTGCATTCCCCGATAGCTTTGCCGCGGCAGTGCCTGGCGACCCAGCTGCTCCCGCGCCGCGCAAGAACTAACCGTGCGGCTGATCTTCATCACCTTGCTGGCGCTGATGCTCGCCACCGTCGTAGGACTCGGCGCAACCTGGATGACGGCAACGCGCGGCACCGATCTGGGCACGCTCACGATCGGCGCCTGGACCGCCCGGCCGAAGACCGGGACCGCCGATATCGATCCTTATTCGCGTGCCTCCATCGCCCGCAGCGGCGAGCTGCCGGTCGGCACAGGCGACGGCGTCGCGTTCTCGGCGACCACGGACGACCGCAAGCGGCCGCTCGATGGGCGGTGCGACGTGGTGGTCAGCGGTGTCACGCCCGCCGCGCGGTTCTGGACGTTGACGCTTTACGACCAGAAAGGGCACCTGGTTGCGAATTCGCTGCAGCGTTACGGCTTCACCAGCCAGGAAATCATCCGCGGAGCGGACGGCGCGTTTGAAATACGGGTGGCGTCGAGATCGCGCGCCGGAAACTGGCTGCCCACCGGGGGCATCGAGCGCTATGCGCTGATGCTTCGGCTTTACGATACGCCGGTTGGGGTGGCGACGCGGACGCAGCGTGATGCGCCGATGCCTTCGATCGCGACCGTGGGGTGCCCATGATTCGCTTGCTGTTCACGATCGTTGCCGGCGTGCTGCTGGGCGGCATTGTGCATCTGGTCAGCGTGTTGGCGTTGCCGCGCATCGCGACCCAGGACGCCTATTCGCGTCTGACCCCGATGACCAAGCTCAACACCGTTACTCCCCTGCCCCTGGCGGATCCGAACACCGCGCCGATGCCGTTCATGGACCCGGCGTTCGCGGTCGCGATCTGCCGCTACGATCTGTCGGGTGGCTCGCTCAAACTGACGGTGCCTGTCAGCCAGGCCTACACATCCGTGTCGTTCTATACGCGCAACGAAGTCGCCTATTACGCCATCAACGACCGGTCCGCCGGACGCAAGGTGATCGAACTCGATCTGATGACCGAGCCGCAGCACGCCGAATTGCCGGAAGACGAGGACGTAACCGCGGCCGACCGGCTGATCATCGATTCTCCAACCGCAACCGGCTTGATCGTGCTGAAAGCACTGGCGCCGGAACCCGGCCTGATGCCGCAGGCGCAGGCCGCCCTCGCCGCATCGAGCTGCAAGCTGCAGACCGAACCGCCGGCGAAGCAGGCGCAAGGGCCGCGGTCCAAGCGCTGATCGAAACGCGATATCTTCTCCTGAGATAACGACGGTTCAAGTCCCCTATCTTGTTGGCTTTTTGAGTCATACCCTGAGGGATGACCGGGATGGTTTGATTGTGCCGCTTCGAGCTAGCCGCGCACGCTCAGCGCACGGCCGATCACCGGCTGCGCCGCGACCGGCGGGTTAGCGGTCTGCGCCGCAAGCTCGCCGATCAATCGATCGGCGTCGGCCGCCATGTTATTCGGGGCGTGGATCACCAGCCGCTCCAGCGCCCAGCGATAAGACGATATCCTGCGCTCCAGGCATTGCTGCACCCACTGCACGATCAGGGTATTTTCCTGCATGCGGGCGATCGCGTCGGCGCGCTCACGCGGCGACAATTCCGAAACGAGCGCGAGACTGGCGTTACGTTGCTTGTCGAGATCGAGCACGCGCCCGGCGGCGGCGAAGAACGGTTCGAACCGAGTGATGTCGTCACGCACGTCTTCGATCAGCTGCGCATAGCGCGATGAATGCGAGCGGTGCGGCTCGTCGATCAACTGCCGCCCATAGGCGGTGCGGTCGAACACCGGTGCCTGCCGCCACGGCGACGGGAGCGGCTGGTAGTCGCCGAACACGCTCTTCCAGGCCGGACGCGAACGCGGTGGCTCGATCAGCGGGTAAGCGAGATCGCGAAGCAGGCGTTCGTTGTCGGTGAGCTGGAATTGCGACGGGCGCAGCCCGATGCTCGATGTCGCCTCGGCGCCAATCCAGCGATGCATGTCGTCGTTGCGAAAATCCTGGCGCGTGCGGCCGAAATCGCCGCCGCTGCAACCCCCCAGGGCCACGCCCATCAAGAGCAGCGTCAGGACGGGCGATGAGCTCCGAACCTGCGCTCTTGTCCGGATCGGAAAACACGGCTCCGGCATATCGAGATGCCCTGATATCAGCGCCGGCGGCGGCGACGGCCCGGGGCTGCCCCCGCTTCCGGTCCGCTGCCCCCGCTGGCTTCTTCGGGTGCGCGTTCGATCCGGATGACGGGAAGGATCAGGATGGTTCCCATGTCTTCGCGTGGAGCGCCATCCATGGTTGAGCCCAGCCGGCGCGACGCCGGAAATTCAATGATGGTGCCCATGTCAGCTCTCTTCCGGTTGCCGCTCAGAGCCTGATTTGGCCGGCGACATGGCATCATTAAGAACAGGACGTGGTTAACGGCATCTTAATTTGCCTTCGCTGGCCCCGTTTGATGGAGGCACCAGACACGGCCGCTCCGAACGACGAACGTTCAAATGCCCCGTCAGTAATTCACGGATTTTTTTCCTTAACGAGCTGTTAAAGCAACCGCGCGTAGATTGGGGCGAGATTACTCAGTCGCGTATCCCTGACATGACCACACCTCCACTATTTCCGGGCTTCGACGGGTTGATGACGCTCTCCCGCCGGGAAGGCGTCGATATCAGGCCCACTTTGCTGCGCGTGCTGACCGATCTCTATGTTCAGGCCAACGCGCACAGCGCCGAGGAAGAGCGACAGTTTGTCGAGCTGACCTCCCGTCTGATCGATCAGGTTGACGACGCGACCCGCGCCGTGGTCCGGGCGCGGCTTGCGAGCTATCCGGGCACGCCGCTCGAAGTTTTGAGCAAGCTGCGGCTGAAAGCCTCAAACCCCGATGCCCGCGTGCCGGTCGGTGCTGAGGCTCCCGCTGCCCCATCGGTGGCGACGTCGCCGGCCGACGCACTAAGCGGGGCGCAATTGCGGATGGCGTCGAACTTGTCGATGCAGCCCAAGGACGCTGCCGAAATCAACGAGATATTTTCGCGCGCGAACGCCGGCGAACGCGCTTTGATCCTGCACAATCTCGAGGACACACGGCTGCGGGCCTCCTTGAGGATTCCCGCCGCACGCGCCAAGCGCGCCATCGAGACGCTGGAGATGGCTGCGTTCGCCGCCGATGCCGAAAACTTCACGCTTGAACTCGGCGAAGCCCTGATATTGCCCTCGCGGGTTGCCGCTGAGGTCGTCAACGACCCCGGCGGCGAGCCGCTGGCGTGCGCGGCACGCGCGCTGGACATGCCGAGCGCGGTTTTTCAGCGGGTGTTGCTGTTCCTCAATCCTGAACTCGGCTGTTCCGTGAACTACGTCTATCGGCTGTCGCGCCTGTACGACCAGCTGAGCGAACGATCCGCCCTGGTCATGCTGGCGGCGTGGCGCGGCGCGACACTGGCGGTCACCCGCGCCAAGTATCAGCCGGGACTCTACGACGATGAGCGTAATCGCGCGCGCCCAGCACCCGCCCAGACTCGCCCGGCCACGCCACTGCCTGATGCGCGCATCGTACCGCGCACCGGTTCGCAGAGTTCGTGACGTTAAGCCTGCGCGAGATCGAGAAAATGCCGCCCTGCCCGGTCCTCGGTCTCCACGATCCAGGCATCCGGGTCGAAACGGACTTCTTTCACGAGGCGCTCTTCCACTGACTGTTCGGGCACTGGCTGCGGCGAGGTCGGCATGAAAATGCGCTCGATCGGCCGACTGTCGTCATAGACGGTCTGCGGCGCCGGCACATACAGCATCGCATTGCCGTCGAGCAGCGCCACCTTGACGAACACCGCACCGGCCTCTTCGGCGCCGCGCCGGCGCACGGCGCCGAATATTCCCTCGGTTTGGCAACGGCGCAAATAAGCGGCCACCCATATGCTGGACTTTAGACGCATGCAATCGACGATAGGCCAGCGGATAGATTGACGCCAGTGTCGCGAATCCAAAGTCCGCCTGCGTTGCAGTTGCGGACATTCCAACATAGGCCCGCTTCCAAACTGAGGGTGCAGGCTCGATTGCGGCGGTCCGCTCCAGTTTGCCGGTACCCTGCAGAATTAGCGGAACTCGAGAGCCTGAGAGCTCGTTCAGAATGGACTTGGCTCGCGATCGGATTCGAACTCCGAGAGAAGCCTGGATTGCTCCCCCTGATACTACGGAGGTTCGCCATGCCGGATACAACAGAAATGAAGGACCATGTGTACAAGATACTAGAACTCGTAGGATCTTCTGAAGAGAGTATCGAAGGTGCCATTCAGAATGCCCTAATCCGCGCAGCAAAGACCATTCGCGATATGAAATGGTTCGAAGTCGTGCAAACGAGAGGCCATATCGAAAATGGGTCTGTTCGCCATTACCAGGTCACCTTGCGAGTTGGATTTACGCTGGAGGAGTAATCTTGGCAAAAACACCCAGGGTCGATTTCGAGCACTACGATCGCTGGCGGGTATGAGCATTTAGTCAATCGGGTGACCAATCACCGCGGTGAGTTCGCGCACCAGACGATCGGACATCTGCCCGGTCACCGGGATCTTGCGCTCGCGCTCGAACTTCTGGATCGCGGCCTGGGTGTCTGAGCCGACGGTGCCGGTCGGCTTCAACTGGCCGTAGCCATATTCGGTCAGCGCGCGCTGCACCGCCGCTACGCGGCGCGAGCCGGCCATGGCATCATTGCGCGAGGCAACCGGGACTGGCGCGGGCGGTCGCGCGATAATGGAAGGCGCCGCAGGAGGTGGGCTGGTCGCTTTGAGAAGATTGGCCAGCGGATCCGCAGTCTTCTCGGCAGTCTTCGGCTCGGCAGTCTTCGGCTCGGCAGTCTTGAGTTCGGGAGCCTTGAATTCTGAAGCCTTGAATTCTGAAGCCTTGAATTCTGAAGCCTTGGGCTCAAGCGGAATGGCTTCGACCGGACGCGGACGCGGCAAGGGGCTGGGCGCCAAAGCTGCCGACGGGATCGCGACAAGCGAGCCGAACATCGGCGCCGGATGGCGCCCCGCCTGCAGGAACAGTGCGTTGGCGATGATCGCGCCGACCGCGGCAAACGCCAGCGCCCCTGCAATCGTGTCCTTCGGGCTATGCAGCAAAATACGCATCACGAAGCCCCGTTCGGCGTTCGCTTCGATCGCGGCTGCGGCAGCGCCACGACGGCGGCGCGGCGTGTCGTCATCTCTTTGTCTAGGCACTCTTCTTCACCTGATGGGCTTGATCTTGATTCTGGTCCTGATTCTGGTCTTGATTTTGGTCTTGGCTCGCGGATCGCAGGACCGGCGTCAGAGTTGCGATATTGTTTGGTGGCTGTTGCACCGGCGGCGAGAACGCCAGCGGCAACGCGACCATCACGGTTGTTCCTTCGTCGATCCTGCTGTGCACACTTATCTCACCGCAATGCAAGGCTACCAGACTTTTCACGATCGACAGCCCGAGGCCGGTGCCTTCGTGCCGCCGCTGATAGGTCTTTCCGGCCTGGAAGAAGGGATCGCCGATCCGCTTGAGATCGTCGGCCGCGATGCCGACGCCGTTGTCGGTGACCCGAAGCACCAGCCGCGCCCCCTCGGCGGCGGCAGATACCGTCACCGTGCCGCCGCGCTCGGTAAACTTGATGGCGTTGGACACGAGGTTCAGCACGATCTGCTTAAACGCGCGCGGATCGCCGTTCATGACCGGCAAATCTTCCGGCGCGTGGGTCACGAGGTCGATGCCGTTCTCGCGTGCCTTCAGCGCCAGCAGGTTACAGCAGTTAATCAGCGCCGCACGCGGCGCGAAAGGCTCCGGCGCGATTTCGAAGTTGCCGGACTCCATCTTGGACATATCAAGGATACCATTGACCACCGACAGCAGATGCTGGCCGGAATCGTTGATCAACTGGGCATATTCCCTGCGGCGCGCCGCATCCAGCATCAAGGCATCTTCCTGAACGATCATTTCGGAGAAGCCGATGATGGCGTTGAGCGGCGTGCGCAGTTCGTGGCTCATCGTAGCAAGGAAGCGGGTCTTGGACGCGTCCGCCTGCTCGGCGGCGGTGCGCGCCAGATCGAGCGCCTGCTCCTGGCGTTTTCGGTCGGTGACATCGCGCATCACGGCGACGACTTCGGCCTCCAGCGAAGCCGCCGCGTCCGAAGCCTGTTCGAGCGGACGGCAACGCATCTCGACCCAGATGAAGTCTCCTTGACGATTCTGACCGCGCTCGCCGCCGCGCGGTGCATCTCGCCGGAGACGAAATTCAACACTGCGCGCTTCACCGCCGCGCGCGGCGTCCGAAAGCGCGCTGAGATAGGCCGGACGATCGGCGACGTGGACGCGATCGAACAGCCCATGCCCAAGCAGCCGCGTGACCTGGGTTGCCAACATCGTCTCCGCCGCCGGCGAAATGAATTGCACCGCGCCGTCGCGGCGGTGGCGCGAGATCACGTCGCTCATGTTTCGCGCCAGCAGCCGATATCGATCCTCCTCGACGTAGAGCAGCGAGACGCTGGTGCGCGCCAGAGACTCGGCGCCGAACGCAAGGCCCGCGGCATAAAGCGTCGCCGACGCCACGCCGCACGCCATGAATATGCCGCGCGCGGCTGTACTCGCATCGGACGCCGGCAACAGGTCGAAAAGTCCGAAAACGATCAGTAACGCAGTACACGCCAGCGCCAGGGCTAAGGCGAATGCGACCACGCGGCGCGAGGCGGAAAGCGCCGCCTCAAGCGGGACGACGACAAGCCAGATTGCGGCAAACGATTCGATGCCGCCGGTGGTCATGGCTACCGTCATGACGAGGCCGGCCAGCGCCAGCGACGAGAGGACATGCGCGCCCTCGTAGCGGCCGGTCCGCGAGAGAAACCACGACAGCAGAATGGGAGCGATAAGCCATGCGAACGCCGCGACCTCAATCGCCGTGGGCGCGCCGCGCATCGCAAGATAGACCGGGAATGCCGCGAATGCCGCGAGGCTTCCGAGCAGCCGCGGCGCCATGAAGGCGCGATGGCGCGCACGCGTCAGCGCGTCATATCGTGCTGACGGATGCAACAGCGCATCGAGGCAATCGCGAATGATACTCAAAACTCTCACGGCCCTCGCGCTTCGGCTGGGTCGTCATAATGACGCACCGCAACGCCCCCTTTATCGTTGCGCCACCGTGTCAGAGCGACATTAAGCGAACGCTAAAGCGCGCAGGCCTGCGGTCGGACAGGCTATGTTTGCCACGTCTTCGCATACCGCGAGAGGGTTCATTCGATGCAGATGGTGAACGTCGGGTTTCCAGAGCGGCCCGTATGGTTTCGAAATGGTGGATGCGGCGAGCGCATGAAAACCCCTCGTGAAGGCCGCATCAATTGAAAATTTACACCGAATCAAATCAGTCGGAATTTTTTCAAATTTTCGCCGATTTAAGCTCAATACAAACACTTGCGATTTATCGACGAATGTTAGTCAACAGACCGATTGCGAGATCAATCGCAACACAATCAAAGAGACGGTCGGGGTCGCGAAATGTTTTTTCTGCTTCGCATGGCGTTCTGGCTCGGGCTGGTGCTCGTGCTTTTGCCCAGAGAGAAGACACCTGAATCGGACAAGGTGCCTCAGTTGGGCACTTCAGAAGCCGTGTCTGCCGCGACCGCGGCGGTTTCGGACATGGGTCAATTCTGCAAGCGCCAGCCGACAGCCTGTGAAGTCGGCGGGCAGGCCGCGACCATGATCGGCCAGCGCGCCCAGGAAGGCGCGCGCAAGCTGTATCAGATCATCATCGACAAGCGCGCATCCGACCACACCGGCTCTATCGGCCCCGTCGAGACTGCCGACGCCTCGGCCGTGGAATTGGCAGCGCGCGACACGCTGACGCCGGACGATCTGTCGGCCGAGTGGCGGGCCCCGCCGACGCCATGAGGGCAAACTAAGCCCGGAACTTGTTCGTCGGCTATATCGCTTTCCGTCTCCCGCAATCCTATATATGGCTTTGGGATTGAGCGTGGGACACGATGACGATCGACGAAATCAGGGATAATTTTGCGCTGCTGGACGATTGGGACGACCGCTACCGGTACGTCATCGAGCTCGGCCGCACGCTGGCTCCGATGCCGGAGTCCGAGCATTCCGCAGCCAATAAGGTGCAGGGCTGCGCCAGCCAGGTCTGGTTGTCGAAACAAATCGACCGCAGCGGCAGCGGCGAACCGGTGCTGAAATATCTCGGCGACAGCGACGCGCATATCGTGCGCGGACTAATTGCAATCCTGCTGACGCTGCATTCCGGCCGCACGCCGCAGCAAATTCTTGCAACCGACGCCATTGCGCTGTTCGACGAATTCGGATTTCGCGAGCATCTGACGCCGCAGCGCTCCAACGGCCTGCGCTCCATGGTCGAGCGCATTCGCTGCGACGCCCGCGAGGCGCTGGCCACCGCCTCCTGAACGCCTGTTTTCAAAGCTGGCATTTTCCAGTTAGATCGCTTCGCGATTGCACATCCACTGCCTCGTGGTTCGTCCCGCGCGGCGTTGTCGCGCTCCTCACAAGGATGCGGCCACCGTCTTGGACAATACGCGAGCGCGCTATTTCCGCCGCCGTCGCTGCTGGCCCAGCCCCATTTTCTTGGCGAGTTGCGAACGCGCCACCGCATAGTTCGGCGCGACCATCGGGTAGTCGGCCGGAAGGCCCCATTTGTCCCGGTATTGTTCCGGCGTCATGTTATAACGCGTTCGCAAATGGCGCTTCAGCGATTTGAAGCGCTTGCCGTCCTCGAGGCACACTAAATAGTCGGGGGTCATCGATTTCTTTACGGAAATCGCGGGCTTGGCAGGCTCCGAAGGCGCCTCTACCCGGCCCGTCGAAACCCGCAGCAAGGCCGCGTGGATCTGGCTGATCAGGCCCGGAATTTCGGAAGCCGGTGTCGGATTGTTGCTGAGATAGGCCGACACGATGTTCGCGGTCAGGTCGATGAAGCTTTTGCCGGCGGCATCAGTCATGGCTGAACCTTCTAGAGATCGTAATCATGCGGGAACTTGCAGGATCGCGACAGTATCCCGCCGCGCCAATACGCGATCGGAATCTTGCGCTACTTGCCGAATATGAGCGGATTGCTGTCGACGTGACAAGAACACCGCCGCTTTATTTTTTCAAGAGCCAGATCCGCCCCAAATACAGGTGCGCTCAGGAACGCTGGTCGAGATGCGAGCGCAGTTCGTCGATGGAAGCGAACCGCATCATGCCCTCGGGCATTTGGGCTTCGATCGAGCCGTCGGAATACAACGAATAGGCCATGCCATCGACGACGCCTGATTTGAGAACCGTCACCGGCGGCGGGTCCTCGTTTGGCGCGGCTGGCGGAGAACGCTCTGCGCCGCTGTTTGCCTCGGAAAACGTCGATGGCGCCCGGCCGCTTCGCCGCGGCAGCGGCGCATCGGCGGCCCTGGCACGTTCCGATTTTGGCCAAGCGTGCTCGAAGTTGGGGGGCGGCGCCTCGCCTGTTTCGAAAGCCGGCGGCACACCGCCAGGCGCGGGATAAAGATCGGCCGCGGAGGCATCGGTGCTCTGCGCCTGCGCGCGTTCGCGCTCTCTCCGCGATGTGGAGGAAAACAAGAGACTGCGCCGCTTGGGGGCTGGGGCGGCCTCGACGTACTCTGGCGCGGATGGCACGTCGCGGCGCGCCCGATCGCGCGATGCCGCCTCCCCGTACCATGGCGGGGTCGGCCGCGCTGATGATTGCGCTGCAAGCTCTTCGCTTTCCGCAGCCGGCTGATCACGGCTGAATAAGAAACCGCCGTCTTCCAGAGCGGCTGCCGGCGGTAGCATGCTCCCGGCAACGGGTTTTGCTTCCATATCGGTGCCAAGCCGCCGCGCAACATTCCTCAACTCCCGGCCAACCGTCCAAAGGCCGATCATCATCATCCCGGTGCAGGTGGCGACCACCCCCGTGAGGATCAACGTGTTGCCGAAACCGAATTCCTTGATCGGAATGCCGTAACCGATCGACAGAAGGCCAGCCAGCACAAGGCCAATGCCGGCGACCAACACCACAGCCATCATTGAACTCACCCCCGGGCCGCACTGGAAATGCGCGCAAGCCCCCCGACGCCACGATACCGTCATATTGGGTACATCGCTAACGGGCAATTGCGGGGGCGGTTCCCGCCAAAACCTCAAGTTAATAGAATACGATCCAGAGGTTAATTCTTGTACGGCATGCGTTCCGGGTCAGGCTTTTGCCTTCTGCCGATTGCTGCATTGCATCAGGGAAATTGCGCCACAATTCCCAATTACTTGGATAGGGAACTGCGCTATATGGATGCCGGGGAATGAGGCCCAAGAGCGCCAACGCTGGGCCATAGGGGATACCGGGTTACCAATAGACATGTCATCCATCACTACTTTGGCCATCGATACGCCTGCACGGCGCTCGGTGGAACGGACATGCGACGACCTCGCCATCATTGTGCTGGCTGCGGTCGCATTAATCGCAGGCGTTACGTTTCGCGACTATGGGTTGGGCTGGGACGACTATACCCACGCCGAATATGCCGACCTCCTGCTGCGAATGTACGGTTCGGGCTTCAAGGACACCGGCGCGCTGTCGTTCGCCAATCTCTACATGTATGGCGGCGGCTTCGACATGGCGGCCGCGCTGCTGCACAAGGTCATCCCGCTCGAATTGTTTGAAACCCGCCGCCTGCTCGGCGCCGTCGTCGGCGTCATCGGCCTTGCGGTGACGTGGCGGCTTGGCCGGCGCGTCGGCGGCCCGCTCGCCGGGCTGGCAACGTTGCTGCTGCTCGCGCTGTGCCCGACCTTCTATGGGCATATGTTCATGAACCCAAAGGACGCGCCGTTCGCGGTCGCGATGGTGGTCCTGATGCTGGGCCTTGTTCGTCTGGCCGAGGAATATCCCTCGCCCTCGCCGCGGACCATCCTGATCATCGGTCTTGGTGCCGGACTGTCGATTGGTTCGCGCATCCTCGGCGGATTGGCGCTGGTCTACGCGGTAGTCGGCTTTTTGCCGTTTCTTCTCGAGGAGATCCACACCCACAGCGCGCGTGAAACACTTCGACGCTTTGTCCATGTTGTCTATGTGCTGCTGCCCGGTCTGGTCCTCGGCTACCTCATAATGGGGCTGATCTGGCCGTGGTCGATTATGGAACCGGGCAATCCGTTCCAGGCGCTGACCTACTTCTCGCATTTCTTCGAGAAGCCCTGGAAGGAAATGTTTGACGGCGCACTGGTCTCGGTGCCTGACATGCCCTGGTCCTATCTGCCGACGCTGTTTGCGCTGCAACTTCCCGAAGTGCTGCTCGGCCTTTTGATTGCCGCGGTCGTCGGCACGTTCATGTCGCTGTCGCGCGCCGATGTATCGGCCCGCCGCAAGTCGATCCTGCTGATGCTGACGCTCGCGGCAACGCTGCCGCTGGTGATTGCGATGGTGAAGCGCCCGGCGCTTTACAATGGCATTCGCCATTTCATTTTTGTAATCCCGCCGATGACGGTGCTTGCCGGCTTTGCCTTCGCGTGGGGCATGAACTGGCTCAAGGAAAATCACCGCAATTGGCAGCCGGCCGTTTTCGCCGTCTGTACGTTCGGCCTGCTGTTGTCGTTCGGCGAAATGATCCGGTTGCATCCCTATCAGTACACGCATTTCAACCATATCGCGGGCACGGTTCGCGCCGCCAACGATCTTTTCATGCTGGATTACTGGGGTCTCGCGCTGAAGCAGGCCTCCGACGGATTGCGCGACGATCTCGTCGAACGCCAGGAATTTCCGCCCCGCGGACGCAAATGGAAGGTCGCGGTATGCGGTCCGCAGCGTCCGGCGCAGGTCGCGCTCGGCCCCGACTTCACGATCGGCTGGGACAGCCACGCCGCCGACTTCGCGATGACGCTCGGCGAATTCTACTGCAAGGGCCTCACCGCCCCTGTCATGGTGGAGATCAAGCGCGACGACGTGGTGTTCGCGCGCGTCTACGATATCCGCGGCCGCAGCATCTCCAGCCTGCTGTCCATTCCGGCGCCTTAAGGCTTACCTTGTTACATTAGCATGACTGTCACGCTGGCCCTGCGCCTTGCTGCAAACCTGCCGCACGGCTAGGCTTGAGGCGAAAATCAATCGTTCAACGGGAGAACCATCATGTCGCCAGCGGAAGCTCGCCTGAAGAAAGTATCGTCTGACATGACGGAGGCCGAATGGGGCCAGCGGATCAATCTCGCCGCCTGCTACCGCCTGATCGCGCATTACGGCTGGGATGACCTGGTCGATACCCACGTCTCCGCGCGTGTGCCGGGACCGGAGCATCATTTCCTCATCAATCCCTATGGCTTGATGTTCGACGAAATCACCGCGTCCAGCTTGGTGAAGGTCGATCTCGACGGCAACCAGTTGACGAAGAGCGACTACAGCATCAACCCGGCCGGCTTCACCATCCACTCAGCGATCCACGAGGCGCGTGAGGATGCCGGCTGCGTGCTTCATCTGCACACCCCCGACGGCACCGCGGTCGCGAGCTGCATGGAAGGCCTGCTGCCGCTGAACCAGACCGCGCAGCTCGTCACTCATGACCTCGCCTATCACGACTATGAAGGCATCGCGCTCGACCATGACGAGCGACCGCGCCTGCAGAAAGATCTCGGAAACAAGAACCACATGCTGCTGCGCAATCACGGCACCCTGACCGTCGGTCGCTCCGTGGCTTCCGCCTTCGAGCGCATGTATCATCTGGAGCGCGCCTGTACCATGCAGGTCCGCACCCGCATGTTGGGGCCTGTGGCCTATCCGGTCGACCCAACCGTCGTGGATAAGAATACCAAGCTGCTGGCGAACCCCGATCGGCAGGAACTGCGCTCGACCACGCTGGTCTGGCCGCCGCTACTACGCAAGCTCGACCGCCTCGATCCCAGCTACAAGAATTGAAATTTTTGAAGTTTCGTGTAGGCTAGCGCTCAACAACCTCTGCACTACCGATTAAAACGCCGCCCAATTCCGGGCGGCGTTTTTGTTTGGCACAAGAAGTCGTGCGGGTGATCGGAACGACAGCGCGGGCAAGGTGGGCCATGCGGAAGGATGCGTTCAGCACTGTCACCGTGACCCTCATCCTGAGGAGCTTGCGAAGCAAGCGCCTCGAAGGATGCATGAACGCTCGGGTCCCCCGCCATCCTTCGAGACGCCGCACCGAGGGGTGCGGCTCCTCAGGATGAGGACAGTGGGGTGCAGCCCTCACCGTCATTGCGAGCCAACAGGTCGGCGCGCGGCCCGTAGGATGGGTTGAGCGCTTGCGAAACCCATCACCACGCTTCACGCCCTACGGCCGTTCGCCAAAGTCCCCGCCATAATCTCTGACATCGCCGGCCCAATCCTCGGGATAGATTCCAAGCTTCACCATACGATGGAACGACGAATACGGCCAATCCCTGACGCGCGGCACCAGCCCATGCTTGACCGGGTTGATATGGACGTAATCGACATGACGCGTGAAATCTTGGTCGTCGCGAATGGTGTGTTCCCAATAGCGTCGTTGCCAGATGCCGCGTTCGCCTTTGGCGGCGCGGCTATCTGAAATCCGTTCGCCGGTTGGCAGGCTGCGCGAAAATGTGGATTTGATCAGCCGCCAGCGTGTGGCAAAATCCGCATCGCCTTCGGGTAACGTCCAGACAGTATGGAGATGATCGGGCAAGACAACCACCGCATCGATCGTGAACGGATGCCGCTGGCGCGTCTCGCGAAACGCGCTTCGCAACTCATCGATATGTTGCACCAGCAGCCGCAGTCGCCGCTCCGCCAGATTGAGGGTGAAGAAGAAGCTGCCTCCAGCAATGAAGTTGCGACGATAGGTGGTCATATCGACGTGGTCTCAGGGTGACTGGAGGACGCGACGATACCGCGGAATTCACCGTCGGGACATGGGCCGGACCCGTTGTTCATCCGTCGCGTGATGGGTATCGCTGCGCTCCACCCATCCTACGGCAACTGCTTCGCTTCGCCCGCAAGTGAAATCCCACGACCCGGGCGCGACAAAACAACCCGCCGGGCAAATCACCCCAAACCCCGTCCAGCCCGTTTGAGAAAAGTATTTTGCTTAACATGTCGGGCAAATCACTGCTTTAGCTTCGCGTGTCTCACCCGATGAGAGGGGCGGATCGCGAGTCGTCACGAACGTGCGGTGGGATGCGGTGGACGCGAAAGTTGCGACTGACGAGCGTGGCTCAAGCGGACGGCGAAGTCGTGTGGTCCTGGCGCCCGACGCTGGCGCCAAGCTTTGCGGAGATGATCCGCGAAGTGACGGTGGCAAAAGAGCTCGGCTCACCGGGGAGAGCGCGAAATAAGCCGTAACCCATCGCGCAGGGAAAGCCGGAATGCCTCCGCTGAACCTGTATGCTCGTGTGCGTTTTTCTCAACGCATTTTGCACACGAGACCGCGGGTGCAGCGCGCACCCGGCTTTCCCTGCGCCCTCTTGTTTCCTGGGGGTGAAAATCGACGCAAAGCTCGGGCGCATCTCGCCGCGAGAATGCGAAGTTATTTCTGGACGTCATTGCGAGGAGCGCTTGCGACGAAGCAATCCAGCTTTCCTTGTTGCCGCGAAAGCTGGATTGCTTCGCTTCGCTCGCAATGACGTTGATGGATTTAGTAGGATTAGCGAAGCTCCACTCTTCTACGCGACTGCCTTACCGCGGCGCGTCCGCCAGCGCCGCCAAAATCCGCGCCCACGAGCGAATGCCCTTGTGAAAACTTTTCAGGTCGTACTTCTCGTTCGGCGAATGGATGTTGTCATCGTCAAGCCCAAACCCCACCAGCACGGTATCGAGGCCGAGGGTGCGCTTGAAATCCGCGACGATCGGGATCGATGCGCCCGAGCCGATCAGAAGCGCTTCCTTGCCCCACTCGTCGGTCAGCGCGCGTTTTGCGGCGGCGAGCGGTTTCATGTTCCAGTCAAGCGCGATAGCCGGCGCGCTGGAATGGTCGGTGAATTCGGCCGTGCAATCCCCAGGCAGCCTTGCGGTGACGTAATCGCGAAAGGCTTTTCGGATTTTCCCGGGCTCCTGCCCCTCTACCAGGCGGAACGAAATTTTTGCGGACGCTTCCGCCGGGATCACCGTCTTCGAGCCCTCACCGGTGTAGCCTCCGATGATGCCATTGATGTCGCAGGTCGGGCGCGAGGAAATTTGCTCGATCAGCAAGCGATCCTTCTCGCCGGCGGGAATCGAAAGCCCGATCGGTTTGAGAAAGGAATCCGGCGAGAGATCGAGCGTCTTCCATTGCGCCAGAACGTCTGACGGCAAATCCTTTACGCCATCATAGAAACCGGGGATCGTGATGTGGCCGTTCTCATCATGCAGGCTGCCGAGGATCCGGGTCAGTACCCGGATCGGATTTTGCGCGCCACCGCCGAAGATGCCGGAATGCAGATCGCGATTGGCGGCCTTGATCCGCACCTCATCATACATCAGTCCGCGCAGCGACGTCGTAATCGCCGGAGTATTGGGGTCCCACATGCCGGTGTCGCAGACCAGCACGAAGTCGGCCTTGAGGTCGTCCTTGTTCTTTTCAAGAAACGGAACGAAATTTTTCGATCCGATCTCTTCTTCGCCCTCAATGACGATGGTGATGTCGACCGGCAACGAACCCGTCACGAATTTCCAAGCCCGGCAGGCTTCGACAAAGGTCATCAATTGACCTTTATCGTCCTCTGCGCCCCGCGCGACGATGATTTTTCGCCCGTCGGCATGCGTCGCAATGGCCGGCTCGAATGGCGGACGATGCCAAAGATTGAGCGGATCGACCGGCTGCACGTCGTAGTGACCGTAGAACAGCACATGCGGTCGCGGCTCGCGGTTTCCTTTGCCATTGGTTTTGGCGACGATGGCGGGATGACCTGCGGTCGGCCGGACGTTGGTCGTGAAACCGAGCGTCGCGATATCGGTGGCCAAGTGATCGGCGGCCGCTTTGCAATCTCCGGCAAAGGCCGGATCGGCGGAGATCGATTTGATCCGCAGGAGCGCAAACAGCCGATCGAGGCTGTTGTCGAAATCGGCATCGATGCGGTCGAGGACCTGCTGCAATTGCGGAGTGTTGGACATTCGCTATCTTCCTAACTGCGGGCGTTGTTCTGCATATCGGGTTTTAACTCCCCAGCTGTTGGCGACAAAGAGCTCGCTTTACCAGCCGCGGGCGGGTGCAGAATGTGCCAGACCAATCCCCCGGTTATCACAGCGGTCGCGGCGAGGTTGTTGCCGTAGGCCTGCAGGTCAATCGGAAAAACAGGAATCGACAGGCACATCAGCAGTCCCGCGATCGCAAGCGTGGCCCACGTGCCGGCCTGCACCGCCGGCCGCGGATCGTAGGCTGCCCGGTGTATCAGAACGGTGATCGGAAAGAACAGCCACATGAAATAATACTGCCGCGCCAGCGGCGAGGCCACCGTCATCAGACAGAACAGGATGCCAAGTTCTTCGGCGTTCGACCGTGGTGTTATCCGGGAAGGAGGCGGCATCACCGCGACGTATCCAAGTCCAATTGCCAGCGAGATCGCGAGCACGACCCAATTCGCCGACTTAAAATCGAGATTGAGCAGGTTCATGTACTCTGGCTGCTTGGCCGGATTATCCTGGTTGTAATTGACCGGGCGCGTCAGCCGATGCGTCACGGCGATGATGGATTGATTGACCCACGACCAGTTCTGCTCGGCACGCTGTCCAAAGCCCTGCTCCGAGCTCGATCCGACCATTGCCTGAAACCAGGTTTTCAGTTCGGAAACGTTGTGCTGGAAGCCGCGCACAGGCGCCGGAACCAGGAATAGAAAGATTCCGAGGAACACGACCATGCTTGCGGCACACGCCCACTGCCTTCGCCAAATCAGATAAGGAAATACGGCCACCGGGAAAACCTTGATGGCGGTCGCCAGCGCAAACATGCTTCCCGCCATCCAGGAGCGCTGGTGCTGCAGCAGCCAGAACCCGAACAACATCATCGTCAGCAGAACGAGGTTGGGCTGCCCTAGATCGAACATGTCGAAGACAAAGGAGATGGTGACGAAGCCCGGCAGCGCAAACAGCCACGGACCGGGTATCTTCCCCGACCCCGTCATAGCGTTCGAGAATTGCCCCGTCATCCACCACGCCACCGCGTTCACAAGCGACAGGAATAGATAAAGCGGTATCTTGCCGAAATAGCTGGGTATCGCGAGCAAGATGGCGGCCGGCGGTGGATAGATGAAATCGAAATAGGCGTTGGGATCGCTGGGGTAGAGGTCCCTGCCCTGCAGGACCTGTTGTCCGGCCCAGAACCAGAGCGGATAATCCTTTGTCTTCCCACTCCCCCAAATTTCCGGGACCAGAACATCAGCCGTCAGCGCGATACAGCAGACCACAAAAAGAATATCGAGCGGCGCTCGCAACGACGGATACCTCAGCACACGTTCCTTCCGCAAAGTCAGAGAAAGATCACATCGCAGCAACTGCGCCCAAAAAACTATCGCCGCAACAGTCCTCCGAGCGCGCCGCGCACCAGCGCGCGGCCGACCGAACTACCCATCGAGCCGCCCACCGATTTGCCGAGATCGGCAACCACCCCGCCGACCACCTTGTTGGTGACGGTGCGCGTGACGCTTCGCGCGATAATCTGGCCGGTCGACAACCTTCCCCGCGATACGTTGGTGCCAAAAATCGTCCCGACGATCGCGCCGATCTGCCCGAGAATTCCGCCACCGCTGGCAGACCCGCCCGCTGGCGCCGCGGTTCGGGCCACCCGCTTCTGCAGCACCTCATAGGCGGATTCGGAATCGATCGTGGTGTCGTATTGGCCCTTCACCGGGCTCTTGTCCATGATCGCTTTGCGTTCCTCCGGCGTGATCGGCCCGATCCGCGCCGACGGCGGCCGGATCATCACACGCTCGACCATCGCCGGCGTTCCGTTGCCTTCCAGAAACGACACCAGCGCTTCGCCCTTGCCCAATTCGGTGATGACCTGGGCGGTATTGAGTTTCGGATTGGGCCGGAACGTCTGCGCCGCTGCCGCGACCGCCTTCTGGTCACGCGGGGTAAAAGCCCTCAGCGCGTGCTGCACGCGGTTGCCCAATTGGGCGAGCACTTTGTCGGGTACGTCGATCGGATTTTGCGTCACGAAATATACTCCGACGCCTTTCGAGCGGATCAGCCGCACCACCTGCTCGATCTTGTCCATCAGCGGCTTCGGCGCATCGTTGAACAACAGATGCGCTTCGTCGAAGAAGAATACGAGCTTCGGCTTCGGCGGATCGCCGACCTCCGGCAGCTCCTCAAACAGCTCGGACAGCATCCACAGCAGAAAAGTTGCATAAAGCCGCGGGCTCTGCATCAGCTTGTCGGCAACCAGAATATTGACCATGCCCCGGCCATCGCTGTCGGTGCGCATGAAGTCCTTCAGCGCCAGCGCCGGTTCGCCAAAAAAACTCGTCCCGCCCTGGTTTTCCAACACCAGAAGCTGACGCTGGATGGTTCCCACGGTCTGCTTCGAAACATTTCCGTAGTGCGTGGTCAGCTCGGCGGCGTGTTCCGCAATGAAGGACAGGATCGACCGCAGATCCTTCATATCCAACAGCAGCAAGCCCTGCTCATCGGCCACCTTGAACGCGATATTCAGCACGCCCTCCTGGACGTCGTTCAGATCCATCATACGCGAGAGCAGCAGTGGACCCATTTCCGAGACGGTTGCGCGCACGGGATGGCCCTGCTCGCCGAACACGTCCCAAAACACGGTTGAAAATTGATCGGGCTGGAAGGTAAGGCCCATGTCGGCGGCCCGTTTGAGGATGAATTCCTTGGACTCACCGACTTCAGAGATGCCTGAGAGGTCTCCCTTGATATCGGCCGCGAACACCGGAACGCCTGCACGCGCAAATCCCTCGGCCATCACCTGCAGCGAAACGGTTTTTCCAGTTCCGGTAGCGCCAGTGACGAGACCATGGCGATTTGCAAGCCCGAGCGTCAGCCAAGCCGACTGTTCGCCCTTTCCGATGAGGATTTTCTCGTCGGTATCGGCTATCTTGTTTTCGGAGGTAGCCATGGCATCGCCTCTTCGCGCGCATCGAGGGTTTCGATCACCCAACCGCCGGGATCATATTGCATCTTGCAAGCCGATTGAACCCGGTCAACGGCTTTTGGGGGGCGTTGAAGGGCCGGTTCATCGATACGCCATCGACCAGGTTGGCGCTCGCCCCGTCGAAAGTACGAAACGCCGCGACGATTTGCTGCGAATTTCGCGATCACTCTTGCATTGCTGCAACACTCGTCCCGCGATCGAAGACCAAAAAGCCTTTCCCATGCGCTCATCGCTTGTAATTCGTGTCACAGAAGATCAAGATAAATTCTCAAAGGAAGTATCCGGCAATCAACCGGCTGAGGGCGGGCGGGCTAAATCATGGACGAGCTGATTGGGCAGCTGGCATCAAAAGCCGGCATCGATAATGCTGTGGCTGAAAAAACCATCGGCATTATTCTGGGATTTCTTCGCAACGAGGGTCCCCCAGACAAAGTTCAGTCATTGATCGACAAGATCCCCGGCGCGGAAGCTGCGATCGCGGCCTCAAGCAATGGCGGCGGTCTCGGAAGATTGATGGGCGGCGGCCTGATGGCACTCGGCACCAAGCTGATGGGGCTTGGTTTGGGCATGGGGGAGATTCAGAGCGTCGCTCGCGAACTTTTCAAATTTGGCCGCGACAAAATCGGAGCGGATCAGATGGGCGAGATCATCGCAGGGACGCCGGGCCTCAGCCAATTCGCTTAAGCACCTTTTCATATTGAGCACCATGACATATCCAATCACCGATATTGAGGGCCTGACCGCCTTCTCCGCTTCCAAACTGAAATCAGTTGGCATTCGCACTACGGACAAGCTGCTTGAAGCTGCCCGGACCGTAAAAGGTCGCAAAGCGCTTGCGGCGAAAACCGGCATCAGCGAGCAGCAACTGCTCGAATGGGCCAATGTTTGCGACTACATGCGGATTCCCGGTATGGGAAAGGCTAAGGTAGGACTGGTGCGCGCCGCCGGCGTCACCACGGTTCGCGAGCTCGCGCTGCGCAATCCGGCGCGCCTGGCGCAGAACATGAAAGAAGTGAATACCAAGCGCAAACTCGTCCGCGTTTTGCCTTCGGAAAAGTCGGTCGAGCAACTGATCGCGCAGGCCCGCAAGCTTCAGCCCAAGATCACCTATTAAACCGGTTGGAGGCGGCTCGGCCGCAGCCCGCCTCGGCGCGCCCTGCATCTTGACTCCCATGCACGGACCGCGCAAAGCGACCACATGATCGCGACCACGTCCAGATCCGCCGCTGCGGCCGTCCCGGCAGATCATCCGGTGCTGCGAGCACTTTTGTCCAAGCCATATCCGGCCGTGATGGGCGTCCTGAACCTCACGCCCGATTCATTTTCCGATGGCGGACAGTTTATCGCGCCGGAGCGCGCGCTGGCGCAGGCCCGCCGAATGATCGCCGAAGGCGCCGACATCATCGACATCGGCGCGGAATCCACCCGGCCCTATGGCTCGCAGCCGGTCTCGGCCGAGCAAGAACTGAAACGCCTGCAGCCGGTATTGGCCGGTGTCGTTTCCCTCGGTGTTCCCGTTTCGATCGACAGCATGAAATCGTCCATCGTCGCTTGGGCGCTGGATGCAGGCGCGACCGTGGCCAATGACGTCTGGGGCCTGCAGCGCGATCCCGACATGGCCGGGCTGTTGGCGGCGCGCAATTCGCCTGTGATCGTCGTGCACAACCGCGACCGCGCCGATCCAGCCATCGACATCATCAAGGATATCGCCGAATTTTTCACGCGTTCACTCGAGATCGCAGCGAAAGCGGGCATTCCACAGGGCCATATTGTGCTCGATCCCGGCATCGGCTTTGGCAAGACCCCTGAGCAGAGCATGAGGGCGCTGGCCCGGCTGAATGAGCTTGCCGTGTTCGGCCTGCCGCTATTGGTTGGTGCATCGCGCAAGCGGTTCATCAGCTCGGTTTCGCCATCGGAGCCGCATCAGCGACTGGGCGGTTCGATTGCAGCGCACCTCATAGCGGCGAAAGCCGGCGCACGGATCATCCGAACCCATGATGTGTCGGAGACCGTACAGGCGCTGCGCGTGGCGGCGGCAATTGGGGACAGGCGATGACCGATACGATCTTCATCACGGGCGTTGTCATCCATGCCCGTCACGGCGTCATGGAGCACGAGACCGAGGTCGGGCAGCGCTTCGTGATCGACCTCGAACTCTTTGTCGATCTGTCGGAATCTTCGCGCACCGATCGCCTCGCCGACACTGTGTCCTATTCCAACGTGGTCGCGACCGCGACGGCGGCGTTCAAAGATGCCAACTATAAACTGCTGGAACGCGCGGCCGGCGCCGTCGCCGATGCCATTCTGGGAGCGTTTCCGCGCGTCAGCGCCATCAAGGTCACCGTTCACAAGCCGCACGCGCCGATCGCGGCGATTTTCGAGGACGTGGGCGTGGTCCTGACGCGCGCGCGGCAGCAGCCGTCCCGTGGCTGACGTTCTGATCGCGCTCGGCGGCAATGTCGGCGACGTCCGTGCGACATTTCAAAAAGCGATCGCCAATATCTGCGGCATGACCCAAGGCGCGCTGCTGGCGCGGTCGTCCGACTACGCTACGCCGCCCTGGGGCGATGAGCAGCAGGCTCGCTTCATCAACGCCTGCATCGAAATCGAAACCAGCCTCGATCCCCATGCGCTGCTGTTTACGCTGCACAAGATCGAAAAGAAGCTCGGCCGCGATCGCGCCAACGAAAGGCGCTGGGGTCCGCGTACCCTTGACCTGGATCTGATCGCCTATGACGACGTTTCGATTGAAAAGCCGGAACTGACGCTGCCGCACCCACGGCTGTTCGAGCGCGCTTTCGTATTGGTAGCGCTCGCCGAGATTGTGCCTGATCGTCTCATTGCGGGACGCAGCGTTACGGCAGCGCTCGCACAGCTATCAACCGCCGGAATTGAGCGGTTACCGCCCGCGCCCGCCTGACGAAAGATAGCTGCCTCAACTCAAAAACAACCGTTTGGCTTGGCTGTCAGGACATGGCAATTTCCGGTCAATACGAGAACGGCGCCCCGGGAGCGACCTGCCGAATGACATCTGCAACTGACGAGCTGCGGCTGGCGGCCGATTTCGCGCCGGCGACCTATGAGGACTGGCGCAAGCTGGTCGATGGCGTGCTGAAGGGCGCGCCGTTCGAAAAGCTGGTTGGCAAGACCAATGACGACCTGAAGATCGACCCTATCTATCAGCGCGCACGCGGCACCGCGCCGATTGCGGGCCGCGCCCCTGCCGCGCCCTGGCAGATCATGCAGCGCATCGATCATCCGGATGCCGCGATGGCCAACGCGCAGGCGCTGCACGATCTTGAAAACGGCGCCAGCGGGCTGACCTTGGTGTTCGCGGGCGCCAACGGCGCCTATGGCTTCGGACTGGAGCCATCGGTGGAAGCGATCGAAAAGGTCCTCGACGGCGTTTTCATCGATGCCGGCATCGCCGTTGAGCTTCAGATCGGTCCGCAGTCGCGGACGGCCGCCACTCACATTGCCGAATATGTGAAACGCAAAGGGCTCTCGCCTGCGGCCTGCGATATCCGTTTCGGCCTCGATCCGATCGGCGCCTGCGCGGTTTGGGGATCCAGTCCTTATACCTGGGCAGAGATCGTGCCCGCGGTTACCGGCGCGATCAAAGGTCTCGCGGCAATCGGATTCAAAGGTCCGTTCGCGGCTGCCGATGGACGGGTGATCCATGACGCCGGCGGATCGGAAGTGCAGGAGCTGGCGTTCGTGCTGGCGGCCGGCGTCGCCTATCTGCGTGCGCTGGAGGAGGCCGGTATCGCGCTCGAAGATGCGAGGAGCATGGTCTATGCGCGGCTTAGCGCCGACGCCGATCAATTTCTGACCATGGCAAAGTTCCGCGCGCTGCGATTGCTGTGGGCGCGTATCGAACAAAGCTGCGGCCTGGCGCCCCAGCCAATCTTCATTGCGGCCGATACCGCGTGGCGAATGCTGACCCAGCGCGATCCCTACGTGAACATGCTGCGCGCGACCATGGCGACCTTCTCCGCCGGCCTCGGCGGCGCCAACGCCATCACCGTGTTGCCCCATACGCTGGCGCTGGGATTGCCAGACCCGTTCGCGCGGCGCGTGGCGCGCAACACGCAGCTGGTGCTGCTGGAGGAATCCAATCTCGCCAAGGTGTCCGATCCCGCGGCCGGCTCCGGCGGCATCGAGACGTTGACGCAACAGCTTTGCGAGGCCACGTGGTCGCTGTTTCAGCAAATCGAAAAAGCCGGCGGCGTGTTCGCTTCGCTTGAGCAAAACCTGATCCAGCGCAAGGTCGTTGCGACACGGGCGCTGCGGGAGACCAATATCGCCCGGCGCAAGGAGGTGCTGACCGGCGCCAGCGAATTTCCAACTTTGCACGAGGCCCCCGTAGCGGTCCTGAATGCGACGCCGGTCGTGCTTGCCCCCTATGGCGAAGCAAAATTCAACTTTGATCCGTTGCCGCCGGTGCGGCTTGCGGCGCTGTTCGAACGGCTGCGCGACCGGTCGGATCAAATTCTGAAGGACAGAGGCGTCCGGCCGAAGGTTTTTCTCGCCAATCTCGGCACGGCAGCCGACTTCACGGCGCGCGCGACGTTTGCGAAGAGTTTCTTCGAGACCGGCGGGATCGAGGCGGTGGATACCGAGGGATTTACCGATCCGGCGGCGCTGGCCGCAGCGTTCAAGGCCTCGGCCGCGGCGCTGGCATGCCTGTGCTCGTCCGACAAAGTCTATGCCGAGCGGGCGGCTGCGGCCGCAAAGGCCCTTCAAGCCGCCGGTGCAAAGCATATCTATCTGGCAGGACGCGCGAGCGGACAGGAAACTGCGTTCCGTGCCGCGGGCGTTAACGATTTCATCTTCGCCGGCGGCGATGCGCTAGCGGTCTTGCAAGAAGTCTATCGGCTGACGGAGGGATCATGACGATCAAACCCGTTCTGACCGGCGGCTGCCAATGCGGCGCCATCCGCTTTGCCCTGTCGGCGCCGCCCAAGAGGATCAGTATCTGTCACTGCCGGATGTGCCAGAAGGCAAGCGGCGCGCCGTTCGCGTCCTTCGCGGATATCGCCCACGGCGATTTCACCTGGACCCGCGGCAAGCCGTCCGCGTTCCGCTCCTCCTCTGTCGCCGAGCGCGATTTTTGCGCGAATTGCGGAACGCCGCTCAGCTTTCGCCGCATCGATGGTCCGCGGATCGAGATCATGACCGGCGCCTTTGACCGCCCCGACATGGTGGTGCCGACGCAGCAGTTCGGCACCGAATCCCGGCTCGGCTGGGTGGTGGGCATCGCCAATCTGCCGAGCCAGACGACGCTGCAGAATTACGGTCCGGAAAAGCTTAACAGCATCGTCAGTAACCAGCATCCGGACCACGATTGAGATGGCGACCATCGGAGGTCGCGCGTGCTATGATGGGTACAATGAGCCGCATACCGAACTTTGCGAATATCGCATTTGAAAACACCGCCCGCGCCGAGCCCGCTGGCAGCGCCGAGCCGTGGCTCACGCCCGAGGGCATCCTGGTAAAGCCCGCCTACGGCGAGGCCGACCTCGAGGGCATCGATTTCCTTGATACCTGGCCCGGTATCGCGCCTTACCTGCGCGGCCCCTACCCGACGATGTATGTCAATCAGCCCTGGACCATCAGGCAATATGCCGGCTTCTCCACGGCGGAAGATTCCAATGCGTTCTACCGCCGCAATCTCGCCGCCGGGCAAAAGGGCCTTTCGGTCGCGTTCGATCTCGCCACCCACCGCGGCTACGATTCCGATCATCCTCGGGTGTCCGGTGACGTCGGCATGGCCGGCGTGGCGATCGACTCGATCTACGACATGCGCACGCTGTTCGCGGGCATTCCGCTCGACCAGATGAGCGTGTCGATGACCATGAACGGCGCGGTGCTGCCGATCCTGGCACTGTTCGTGGCGGCTGCCGAGGAACAGGGCGTACCGCCGGAAAAACTCTCAGGCACCATTCAGAACGACATTCTGAAAGAGTTTATGGTTCGCAACACCTACATCTATCCGCCGGCGCCATCGATGCGGATCATCTCGGACATCTTTGCCTATACGTCGCAAAAGATGCCGAAATATAATTCGATTTCGATTTCCGGCTATCACATGCAGGAAGCCGGCGCGACGCAGGACCTCGAGCTCGCCTATACGCTGGCCGACGGCGTCGAATATCTCCGCGCCGGGCTCGCGGCCGGTCTCGATGTCGATCGCTTCGCGCCGCGGCTGTCGTTCTTCTGGGCGATCGGCATGAACTTCTTCATGGAAGTCGCGAAGATGCGCGCGGCGCGGCTGTTGTGGGCCAAGCTGTTGACCCAATTCAACCCGAAGGATCCGCGCTCGCCGTCGCTGCGCACGCATTGCCAGACCTCGGGCTGGTCGCTGACCGCGCAGGACGTCTATAACAACGTGATGCGCACCACCATCGAGGCGATGGCGGCGACGCAAGGCCACACCCAATCCTTGCACACCAATGCGCTCGACGAGGCCTTGGCGCTTCCGACCGATTTTTCGGCGAGAATCGCGCGCAACACGCAATTGTTCCTGCAGCAGGAAAGCGGCACCACCCGCATCATCGATCCCTGGGGCGGCTCATACTATGTCGAGCGGCTCACCCGCGATCTCGCGGCGAAAGCCTGGGGCCACATCCAGGAGGTCGAGGCGCTCGGCGGCATGGCGAAAGCGATCGAGGCGGGCGTGCCAAAACTACGGATCGAGGAAGCCTCCGCCAAGACCCAAGCCAGGATCGATGCCGGCAAGCAGGCGGTGATCGGCGTCAACAAGTACAAACCGACAGACGAAGCGCCGATTGACGTGCTGAAGGTGGAAAATTCCACCGTGCGCCGGTTGCAGATCGACAAGCTGGCGCGATTGAAGAAAGAGCGCAACCAGAAGGACGTCGACGACGCGCTGGCGGCGCTGACCCGCAGCGCCGGCGAAGGTAACGGCAACCTTTTGGCGCTGGCGATCGATGCCGCGCGCGCCAAAGCCACCGTCGGCGAGATCTCCGATGCGATGGAGAAAGTGTTCGGGCGGCACCGCGCCGAAATCAAATCCATCACCGGCGTCTACAAGCGGGAGGCGTCCACCATGTCCAACCGGGTCGAAAAAGTGCAGGCGCTGATCGATGCGTTCGAGGATGCGGAAGGGCGCCGCCCGAGAATCCTGGTCGCCAAGATCGGCCAGGACGGCCACGATCGCGGCCAGAAGGTGATCGCCTCGGCCTTTGCCGATGTCGGCTTCGACGTTGATATCGGGCCTCTGTTCGCCACCGCCGACGAGGCGGCGCGGCAGGCGGTCGAAAACGACGTGCATATTCTCGGCGTATCGTCATTGGCGGCAGCGCATCTGACCGCGGTGCCGGAACTGAAGGCCGCGCTGAAGAAACAAGGCCGCGATGACATCATGATCATCATCGGCGGCGTAGTACCGCCGCAGGACTACGACACGCTCTACAAGGCCGGCGCCGAAGCGATCTTCCCGCCCGGCACCGTGATTGCGGACGCCGCCGAAGAGCTGATCCACAAGCTCAATGCGCGGCTGGGGCACAGCGAGGCGGCGGAGTAGCCGAACCATCGCTCTCGCTTGCGGCGATACGGTGAAGATGCATAATACTCCCAGCACAAGAGCGTCGGGTTTCACCGGCGCCACGGGAGGACTCTCATGCCCATCATCACACGCCGCGCGTTCGCGGCTTCATCCGCCGCTGCGGCGGCAGTAGCGGGCTTCGGTTTCAAGCCAGCTTTGGCGCAAGCCTATCCAGCGCGCCCGGTGACCGTGATCGTACCGTGGGGCGCTGGCGGCGGCACCGACGCGACCGCGCGCATCGTCGCCGCGCTACTGGAGAAGGACCTCGGCCAGCCGTTCAACGTGGTCAACCGTACCGGCGGCTCTGGCGTGGTCGGTCATTCCGCGATCGCGACTGCACAGCCCGACGGCTACACCATCGGCATGCTGACGGTGGAAATCTCGATGATGCACTGGCAGGGGCTCACCGAATTGGGACCAAAGAGCTACACGCCGCTCGGCCTGATGAACGAAGACCCGCCCGGCATCCAGGTCAGCTCCGCATCGCCCTACAAGACCGTCAAGGAACTCGCCGACGCCATCAAGGCCGCGCCGGTCGGCAAGATGAAAGCCTCGGGCACCGGCCAGGGAGGCATCTGGCATCTGGCGCTGGTGGGCTGGATGCGAGCGATGGGACTTCCCGCAAATCAGGTCGGCTGGGTGCCGTCGAACGGCGCCGCGCCCGCGATGCAGGATCTCGCGGCGGGCGGTCTCGACATGACGACCTGCTCCGTACCGGAGGCGCGCGCGATCATCGAGGCCGGCAAGGCGCGCAGCCTCGCCATCATGGCACCGGCACGCAACCCCTCGTTCCCGGATGTGCCGACGCTGAAAGAGGCGATGGGCATCGACTATTCGACCGGCGCATGGCGCGGCATTGCGGGTCCGAAGGGCCTGCCCGCAGATGTCGCGGCCAAGCTCACTGCGTCGCTGAAGAAGGTTTACGACTCCAAGGAGTTCAAGGACTTCATGAGTAATCGCGGTTTCGGAACGGTGTGGGGTGATGCGGCCGAATTCGCGACCTTCATGGACAAGGGCGACGCCCAGATGGGCGAGGCGATGAAGGCCGCCGGTCTCTCGAAGGCCTGATCCGTCTCGGCCGCGGGCGCGATCGTGTCCGCTGCACCGTCTGAGTGTTGCCTCCTAACTCACTTCCTCGGAGATCCGTGGGGCTCGTTCATGCGTCTTCCCGATCAAGTCACGGGATCGTTTCTCGTCGGCCTTGGCCTAGCCGCCGCCTACGGAGGCTGGCTGCTGCCGCCGGTGCCCGGCCAGCCAATCGGCCCAAATGTATTCCCGTTGGTGATCGGGACAGGCCTCGCGCTTTGCGGGCTCGCGATCGTGTTCGGAATCGGCCACACCTTCGAAGAGGAAGAAGAGATCATTCCGATCGAGGCCGGCCGAGCCCAGGCGCCGACCGGCAAGCTCTATGGATTGCGCGCGCTGCTTCCGCCGGCGCTGCTGCTGTTCTACGTTGCGGCGGCCGAGCGATTGGGCTTTATCATCACGGCCGCGCTAGTCGTGTACGCGACGGCAACCGCGCTTGGCGCGCGGTGGAGGCTTTCGCTTCCCCTCGCCGTGCTGGCGCCGATCGGCATCCATCTAATTTTCAGCAAGCTGCTGCGCGTGCCGCTCCCGGCCGGGCTGCTGCCGATGCCGTGGTGATCCATGCTTAACACTCTGATTGAAGCGTTCGCACTGATTTCGACGTGGGAAGTCATCATCGCGATGCTGGCGGCATCGATCTACGGGCTCGTCATCGGATCGCTGCCTGGCCTGTCCGCCACGATGGCGACTGCCCTGCTCGTCCCCGTCACCTTCTATCTCTCGCCAATCGCCGCGATCGCCACCATCGTGGCGGCGTCCTCGATGGCGATCTTCTCCGGCGATATCCCCGGCGCGCTGCTGCGTATCCCGGGAACGCCCGCCTCGGCGGCCTACGCAGACGAAGCCTACGCCATGACACGCAAGGGCGAGGCCGAACTCGCGCTCGGCGCCGGCGTATGGTTCTCCGCCGTCGGCGGCATCGCGGGCACGCTCTCGCTCATGATACTCGCGCCGCCGCTCGCCGAAATCGCGCTGTCGTTCTCGACTTTCGAATATTTCTGGCTGGCGTTCCTCGGCTTGATGTGCGCCACGCTGGTCGCGCGCTCCTCCCCGGTGAAGGCGATCGCCGGGATGTTCATCGGCCTGCTTGTTTCGTGCGTCGGCATCGAAAACCCGGGCGGCGTGCCGCGTTTCACATTTGGATTGACCGACCTCTTCGGCGGCATCGAGCCGATCCCGGCGCTGGTTGGCGTGTTTGCCGTGGCACAGGTGATGCGTGCGATGCTCACCCCGGAACCGCCGCCGATCCCGCGACGCAAGTTCGGAAGCATCATGGCGGGCCAGTGGAGGCTCACCGGGAAGTATCGCTGGCAGATGACGCGCGGGAACATCGTCGGGATCATCATCGGGGTGCTGCCGGGCGCGGGCGCTGACATGGCGGCCTGGGTCAGCTACGCGATGTCCAAGCGCTTCTCAAAGGAGCCTGAGAAGTTCGGAACCGGCCACGTCGAGGGCCTGATCGAGGCCGGCGCCAGCAACAATGCCAGCGTCGCGTCGGGCTGGGTGCCGTCGCTGTTGTTCGGCATTCCGGGCGACACCATCGCGGCAATCGCGATCGGCGTGCTCTACATGAAAGGTCTCAACCCGGGACCGACGCTGTTCACCGAGAAAGCGTCGAGCATGTACGCGATCTACCTCATGTTCATTATCGCCAACATCCTGATGATTCCGCTGGGCATCGTGATGATCCGCCTGGCGAGCCATGTGCTGCGCGCGCCGCGTTCGACGGTGATGCCGGTGATCATGCTGTGCTGCGCGGTTGGCTCGTTCGCGATCGGCAACAACATGTTCGGCGTCGTTACGGTCGCGACGTTCGGGATCATCGGCTATGTCATGGAGGCCAACGGCTATCCGGTTGCGGCGATGGTGCTCGGGATCGTGATGGGCACCATGGTGGAGCAGGCGTTCGTCACATCGCTGATCAAATCCGACGGCAGCATTCTGCCGTTCTTCGAGCGGCCGATCTCCGCGATCCTCGCAACCATGGCCATCGGCGCGTTGATTTGGCCGGTGCTGCTCTGGTTGTGGCGGCGGTTGAGACGCGGATCACCCGCCCCCGCCACCTCGGCCCGCTGAGTAGGCCTCGCGAATCCCTCGCCTGCGAGGCTCCAGCGTTGTAAACCAAGCCATGAGCCCGCCAAGTAACGCCTCCTTCGATATCAAATCATTGACCAAAGACCTCCGCGCCGGCAGCCGCGCCGCCCTGGCGCGTGCGATCACCCTGATCGAAAGCAGGCGCGGCGATCATCAGGCCGCGGCGCGCGATCTGGTGCAGGCGCTATTGCCCGATACCGGCAAGGCAATCCGCGTCGGTATCACCGGCTCGCCCGGGGTCGGCAAATCCACCACCATCGACGCGCTCGGGATGTTCCTGATCGAACGCGGCCACAAGGTCGCGGTGCTCGCGGTCGACCCCTCCTCCGCGCGCACCGGCGGCTCGATCCTTGGCGACAAGACCCGGATGGCGCGGCTCGCCGCCTCCGATGGCGCCTATATCCGGCCTTCGCCGGCGGCCGGCACGCTCGGCGGCGTCGCGGCGAAAACCCGCGAGGCGATGCTGCTGTGCGAGGCCGCAGGCTTCGACGTCGTGCTGGTGGAGACTGTCGGCATCGGGCAATCCGAAACCGCGGTCTGCGACATGACGGATTTTTTCCTGGCGCTGATGCTGCCCGGCGCCGGTGACGAATTGCAGGGCATCAAGAAGGGCCTCGTTGAGCTTGCCGACATGATCGCGGTCAACAAGGCCGATGGCGACAACGTCAAGCGCGCCAATCTCGCGGCCTCCGAATATCGCGGCGCGCTGCATATTCTAACCCCGCGCTCGGAGCACTGGCATCCGCCGGTGCTGACGTATTCGGCATTGACGGGAACGGGTATCGGCGAGCTCTGGCAGAAGATCCTGGATCATCGCGCCGCGATGAACGCCTCGGGCGAATTCGCCGCGCGGCGGCGGCAGCAGCAGGTGAAGTGGATGTGGTCGATGCTGGAGCAGCGGATGATGGCGCGACTGCGCGCCGATCCGGCGATCCGCGCCAACGTGAAGAAGACCGAAGCCGAGGTCGCCGACGGCCGCATCACGCCGGCGGTCGCGGCGGAGCAGATCGCGGAGATGTTGCGGTGAGCAAGTCCGGTGCGCTCGTCCTATGGCGGCGTCATCGTCCGCGAAAGCGGACGATCCAGTATTCCAGAGCGGCCAATGGGGATCACTGCACCCTGGCGTTTACTGGATACCCGCTTCCGCGGGTATGACGACGGAGATATGCAGGAATTGACAAACAAACTCCGCATCCTCGTCACCGGCTTCGGTCCGTTTCCCGGCGCGCCGTTCAACCCAACGGTGCCGCTGGTGAAGCGGCTGACACAGCTGCGCCGGCCGGCGTTCGGCGATGTCGAACTGATCGGCCACATCTTTCCGGTGACCTACAAGGCCGTCGACCGCGAATTGCCGGAGCTGCTAGCGAGGCGTAGGCCGGATGCGTTGCTGATGTTTGGGCTGGCTTCCCGCACGTCATATTTGCGGATCGAGGCCCGCGCCCGCAATGCCGTCACCACGCTGTGGCCCGACGCCGATCACACTAGGCTGCGCAAGGGATCGATATCAGGCGGCGCCGACGCCATGATGTTCGGCCCGCACACCGCGAAATTGCTGCGCGCCGCCGTCGGCACCGGCATCGATGCGCGGGCCTCGCGCGATGCCGGCAACTATCTGTGCAATTACCTGAGCTGGCGCGCAATCGAGGCGACAGACAAAGACGATGGCCCCGCATTCGCCGCGTTCGCACACGTGCCGCCGCTCGCGCGCGGCGGGGCATCGCAACGCAAGGGCGCAACCCGCATCACGCTGGAAGATTTGGTCGATGCTGGCGAAGCGATGTTGCTCGAGTTGGTGCGATTGACCAGGCAGGCGGCCCGAGAGCACGCGTGCCTCTCTACGGGAATCCCCCTGCAAGCGGGATGAGGGTAAGATTAACCCTACCCTCAACAATCACCTGATCGCCTCTTCCGCCACGGCCTACGCGGCCGCATTTTTGCGCTACTCCAACGTTGCGGACGCAATTTTCACGCGCGTCCGTCGGAGCCGTGATCATGGATGTCAATCGCCGCCACCTCATCGGAGCATCCGCAGCCGGCGTTGCCGGCGCGCTCGCAATGTCGCCTGACGCGGCGCGGGCTGCGCCGCTGACATCGACGCTCGGGCGCGACGCCAGCCAGTATGGCGTCCGGCCCGGCAGCCCCGACGACCAGACAAAAGCCCTGCAGCGCGCGATCGACGAGGCGGCGCGCACGCAAATCCCGCTGGCGCTGCCGCCCGGCGTCTACCGCACCGGAATGCTTCGCCTGCAGAACGGCACCCAACTGATTGGCGTGCGCGGCGCAACCAAACTCGTTTTCAACGGCGGCGCGTCGATGCTTCAGGGCGAAGGCGCTGGCAGCATTGGCCTCACGAGCATCACGCTCGACGGCGGCGGCATCCCGCTGCCAACGCGGCGCGGCCTCATCCATTGCAGCGGCGGACGCGATGTCCGCATCGTCGATTGCGAGATCATCGGCAGCGGCGGCAACGGGATCTGGCTCGAGAGCGTCTCCGGCGACGTCAGCGGCAACATCATCACCAGCACCGCCACCACGGCGATCGTGTCGTTCGACGCGCAGGGCTTGCTGGTTTCGCGCAATACCATTTTGGGCACCAACGACAACGGCATCGAAATCCTGCGCACCTCGATCGGCGACGACGGCACGCAGGTGCTCGACAATCGCATCGAGGACATCAAGGCGGGTCCCGGCGGCTCCGGACAATATGGCAACGCCATCAATGCGTTTCGCGCCGGCAACGTGATCGTGCGGGGAAATCGGATTCGCAACTGCGACTATTCGGCGGTGCGCGGTAATTCGGCGTCCAACATCCAGATCACTGGCAACAGCGTCAGCGACGTTCGCGAGGTCGCACTGTATTCGGAATTTTCGTTCGAGGGCGCGGTGATCGCCAACAACACCGTCGACGGCGCGGCTTTGGGTGTTTCAGTTTGTAATTTCAACGAGGGCGGACGCATCGCGGCCGTGCAGGGCAACATCATTCGCAACCTGCTGCCGAAGCGGCCGATCGGCACCGCGCCGGATGACGACGCCGGCATCGGCATCTATGTCGAGGCCGACACCTCGGTGTCAGGGAATGTGATCGAGAACGCGCCGTCGTTCGGCATCATCGCCGGCTGGGGAAAATACCTGCGCGATGTCGTGATAACAGGCAACGTGATCCGCAACGCCTATGTCGGCGTCGGTGTGTCGGTGGTGCCTGGCGCGGGCACCGCCTTGGTCAACAACAACATGATCTCGGAAACGCCGCGCGGCGCCGTCGTCGGCCTCGACCACGCGCGGCCGATGACGCCGGATCTCGCAGCCGAAGGCGCGCAACGCTTTACTCAGGTGGTGGTTGGGACAAATGCGGTGAGAAGGTAGATAGTGACAGTGGCTGATGTCCGTCATCCCGGCGTAACGGCTTCGCCGTTATCGCTGGGGGTCCGAGCTCTTGCCGAGCCTCGCAGGATGACAGCCGTGGGCAGACTGCCCCTACAATGTATTTCGAAGCAGCGGATAGCGTTCCGCTATTGCGGTTATCTCCAGCTCCGAAGCGTGGTCCATCGCAGGCGCTGAAGGTGCGTCATCCGAGCTCACGTGATCACTTTCCACGGCGGCGATCAAGGCATCTGATGATGCCGGCTCCTCCGGGATCTCCGCCGCCTGCACCTCAAGCCGATGAACCCGATCGCCCAAGGTGTGGCCGCGCGGCAATGTCGCTGCAGTGCGACCGAGCCCGCGGATATCGACGGCTGAATTGTCGTGGGCGGCCGCGCGCAGCAACAGATCGCGCCAGATTTCCACCGCCGCCTTGGCCTCCCGGATTTTCTCCAGAAATACAGTTTCGGTGTGGTAGCGGCGCCAGCGGCCGGTCTCGAAAAGTTCGGTGAGATGCTCCAGCCGTTGCTCGGCAAGGGCGCACCAGCGTGCGACCGTGCCGCGGCCTCGTGCCACGTCTGCTCGATGTGTCATGAACCAGCCCGCAAAGAGGAAGAACGGACGCGACGCAACGGGGACGAATCAGTTGGACGTGACAGCTATATTCTGTGGAAAACTTTCTGCGTTGTCCAGTGAGCGACCGCATAAGGGGCCCGCGGTCGAAAGTCAGCCGCAGGAGTTAGCGGTTTTCCTATCTACTCCACAGTCAAGCCGCATGCGAGCATGGTGGATCTGCGATCGGCTCCTCACAGGAAACCGTTATCGAAAGCGGACGATCCAGTACGCCGCAGCGTCGAGGTTAAATGGCTGAAGCTCTGGAATACTGGGTCGCCCGATCAGCCGGGCGATGACAGTCCGATTCGTGGAGCGTATGGGCCGATGGGCGCTTCCCCGGAAACGAAAGACCCGTCCGGGGGGACAACCGGACGGGTCATGCCATATGGGCGCTTGGGTGGATGGGCGCTCGCGCCGAATACAGCCTCGATGGGGAGGGATTACCGCTCCCACAGATATTGGTCGCGGGAGGGAGCAGCGCGTTCAAATCATCAGTCGATTTTTTGCGTTTTTTGGCAGGCGTATTGGGGCGGGAACCTGTTGCGGGGCGGCGCGATTGGCTTCCCCAATGGCCGATTTACCGGAGGCCGCGGCGGCAGCCGGCTGGTCCAAGGCCCTGATGGCAGGAACATCCTACCGGCCCGAAACATTTTCAGCCGCCGGCGGCAGCGGAGCCGCCGCGACTGGCAACGCCGGGGCGATGGAGACCGCCGTGACCGCTGCGTAGGCATCCGCCTCTCCCGCGCCGAACAAATCGTCGCGGCCGGGTGCGCCGAGATCGCGGGCCGTTTTCATCAGGATCGCACGCACCTCTCCCGGCTTCAACGCCGGATTGCGCTCCAGCATCAGCGCCACAAGGCCGCTGACATAGGCCGCGGAAAACGAGGTGCCGGACGCCATCTGATATTTTTCGTCCGGTGCGGGCAGAAAAATATCGACGCCGGGAGCGGATAGCGCGATATGGCTGCCGCGGCTCGACGCCGTAAACAACCTGCCCTGGACGTCAGTGGCGCTGACCGCAATCACGTTCGGACTGGCCGCGGGATACAGCGGCGGCGATTTCGCTCCGGCATTGCCGCTGGCCGCGACCAGCACGATGCCCCTGGCGGCGGTAGCGCTGAGACCGCGCTCGATCAACGCATCCTTGGGACCGGCGAAGCTCATATTGACGATCTGCGCGCCATGCAGCGCTGCATAATCGAGCGCCTTCAGGATCACGTACGACGTGCTTTCCGCACCACTCCGCGCCGCGCCGAACGCACGGATCGCCAAAATCCTGGCCTCCGGCGCGCTGCCCATCAGCCGCGCGTGCGACACGATCGCGCCGGCAACGCCGGTGCCGTGGACATGCGGACCTTCCTTGCTGCCAAGCGCATCGAAAGTATCTCCGATTGAGTTCATGAGTTCCGGATGTTTGGCGTCTATTCCGGAATCGATCACGGCGATGGTGACATTGGCGCCGTGCGCCAGGGTGTGCGCCTCGGTCAATCGAAGCTTCAGAAGCGCATATTGCGCGGGATCGCCTTCGCTCAACACCGCCTTCTGATCCTGCAGCACATAACGGAAGTTGGGCTGCACCGAGCGAACGCTGGGGTGCGCGGCAAGCTCATTGCTCACCTTCTGCACCGTCCGGCGATCGGCAATGCGGAACAGGCCGATGGTGGCGCCGACAAGCGGAAAATTCTGCGACTGCAAACGCATGAGGCCATGGCGTCGCGCCAATTCGTCGGTCTGCGCGCCGGATAGCGAGCCGTCGATCTCGGCCACGATTTCATTGGCGATCGTCCGGGAATCGAGGACTGTCTGCGAAACATTGCGGCGGGAGTTGCTGTCCTTGTTCTTGCTCTTGCCCGACGATCCGCCGTTGCCGCTGCCATCGGCCGAGGACACCGGCTTGTTCGAGCATTCGCCGTCGCTGCCGCGATAGGCGTAGCTGCAGGAGGGATAGGTCGGTCGTCGGGTTAGGTGCCGTTCTGCCGACTGCTGTAATCCCCCCGCCGATGTTCGGATTGATCCGCGGCGTCACGGTCGAATTGATGCCTGGAATTCGCGACTGAACGTTGAGGTTAGGCGAGCGCATGACGCTTTGCGCCTGAACTACTGAGCCATCGAGGTCCGCAAACGACAAAGCCGCTACCGCAAAAGCCAGCGCCGCACGCCGCGTCTTCATCCGCCAGCTAGCATCATTGTGGACCATGAGACCTCGGGCTTATGCGGTCGAGGAAGCGCTACGCTCCTACTGCGCAGCCACCGCAAGACTGATGATCTTCTCGCGTTGCAGCTTGCTCATCAGCCCGGCAATCTCATCCCTCGTCATCGCCTTGTTGCCGAATTGCAGCCGAAACATGCCACCCTTGGCGCCGCCGACGATCGAGGCCTGATAGCTGTCGAGCAGCGCCGTAATGTCGGCGACGCGTGCGTCCGGCGCGAACCGCACCAGCGCACGTGGCGGACCTTCCGTCCCCAAGGAGCGGGTGACGGGCTCGTTCATGCTCAACGACGCCGTCTGGAACGACGACGCCTGGTTCTTCACCAGCACCGCACCGATCACGCCGGCTTGTAACAATAGCGCCAGCGCGCCCAGGCCCGCCGACCAGGCCAGCGTCCGTGGCGAGAGCCTTGCGAAAAATTCCGAGATCCGCGCGGAGAGATTGAGCGACGCCGACGGGCTGCGCGCCGGCTCTCCGTCGATCGCCGCAAACAGCTTCTGCATAACGCGCGAGGACGGCGCACCGAGGCTTTCGTTGAGATGAATGGTTTCGGCGTACTCTTCCCGGATCACGGCGTATTGCCTGGCAAGCTCGGGATCGCGGGCGAGCGCTTCGTCGACCCGGCGGGCATCGCGCGCATTCAGCGTGCCGGCCGCATGCCAGGGCAACAGCATTTCCATTTCGCTGGGCTCTTGCGCCAGTACTTTTTTGCTCATCGCCATCAGGGCCAGCCTCGTTCCAAGCCGGCCGCCTTCAGCAGTTCGGCCAATTTCTTGCGCGCATAAAACAAGCGGGTCTTCACAGTGTTTTCCGGGATGCCGACGATTTCAGCTACCTCTGCCACGGACTTCTCGTGGTAGTAGACAAGATCGACGATCTCCCGATGTTCCGGCGAAAGTGCGGTCAGGCACTTGCGCAACGCACCGCTGGTATCCTTCTTCTGCACCGCCACTTCGGGATCGTCGGAGGTATCCTCGATCGCGTTGGCGGCCTCGTCGTCCAGTTCAACGTCCTTCCTGCGGCGCAGCGCCGACAGGGCCTTGAAGCGTGTAATTGCCAAGAGCCAGGTGGAAACGGCGGATCGGCCTTCGAACTTGCCGGCCTGGCGCCACACATCGAGAAAAACCTCACTGATGAGGTCTTCCGCGACCTGTTCATTGCGCACCAGCCGCAACCCGAAGCGAAACACCCTGACATGGTGCCTTCCGTACAGCACCTGCATGGCGAGGCGGTCGCCTTGAGCGATCCGAGCGATCAGGACGTCGTCCGAAGCCGCCTGTGTCGCACTCAATGGCCGTCTCGCAAGGTTGGTCGGGTTGGGTTGCCGGGTGGTTCGATTGCAAAGGCAAGATTCTTCAGATTATCGCAATAGCCCGCCCGTATCTGTGATGTCCCGCACAAATGGTCATTTCCAACCGACCCTCGGGTGTACGGCAAAGGATAAACGGAAGGGGTATCATAATACAGCGGCCCTTCCCACCCCGCAGATCTCGGGCGCTACCAAGGCTTGATCGCGGCAGCATTCGCTTGGTCCGTTCGCCTGGCGCCCGGCAGATTCGCCACCCTACCCTGATCCAGCTGATTTCCATTGCCAAACAAGGACAACGGAAACTTTCGATCGACCAGATTCGGCAGTGAAAGATACCAAACCTAAAGGCTTTGCTCCCTAGAGTTCCGCCTCAGGTATTCCACCGACGGCGGGACATGAGCAGCGCAGCTTCATTGCTTGAAGACCGGAGCGCCGACCATGCGCCCGCGCGCCCCGATGGGCTGACGTCGGAGGTGCTGAAGCGCCGCGTCGGCCAGCGCCGTCAAATGCTCGCCGTGCAGGTCGTCAGTTGCTCGCTGAGTACGCTGATCCTGTTGGTCTATTGTTACGCCGGCACGATTTCGATCGTCATTCCCACGGCCTATTTCGTGTCCGGCGTAGGGCTGACGGGATTTTTTCTCGTACTGTCCGAAGCCCATTTCAACGACAGGTTCGAGGATCACTATCTCACGGTCTTTCAGGTCGGCGGCCATGTCGCGCTCCGGCTCGGCTTCCTGCTGGCGGCACCGGAAATCGGCTACGTTTTTCTCAGCGTCGTGTTCTTGATTTTCGGATTCGGCGCGCTGCGGATGACTCCCCGGCAGGCAACCATTGCGTGGACCCTCACGGTAGTGGGTTTGGCTCCGATTTTTTTCTTTACCAGCACGCCGATCGGCATGCCCGTTGACACCCATGCCGAACGTTTTGCCGCGACGCTGTGTTACGTGCTGACGATTGGACAATGTGCGTTTGTCGGACTGTACGGCAGTTCAATGCGGAAAATGCTCTATGACCGCAGCTTCGAACTCAAGGCGGCCTATAAGCGCATCGAAGAGCTTGCCGAACTCGACGAGCTGACCGGCTCGCTCAACCGTGGCTGCATCATGCGAATGCTGGTTGACGAGATCGCCCGCGCCCACCGCAGCAAGACGCCCTGCTCGATCGCGCTGATCGATCTCGACTGGTTCAAGCGCATCAACGACGCCTACGGCCACCCCACCGGCGATGAAGTGCTCAGGGCGTTCGCCATCACCGTGTTCGCGAACATCCGCGCTATCGACAAGTTCGGCCGTTACGGCGGCGAAGAATTCTTGCTGGTACTTCCCGACACACCCCATGATACTGCCGCACGCATCCTTGACCGGCTGCGGGCAATCGTCGCCGATCTCGACTGGAGCGCGTTCTCACCGGACATGCGGGTGACGATTTCCGCAGGCGTGGTGACGCTGAGGCCGGATGAGACCGACGATGCATTTTTCGCCCGCGCCGACAACGCGCTCTATGCGGCCAAGGCACGAGGCCGTAACCGCATCGCCAGTACCTGATCCGATCACTTCACTTACCGGGGACCAAGAAATCGTCGCTGGTCAAGATATCCGAATGCTCCAGGATAGAGTCATGAGTTCGAAAGTCGCCTCCCCTTCCGAAAGCCTGCTCGACGAGTTGCAGGCCACGCTTACGCACGGGACAGTGGCGCGCCGGGTCGAAACCCTGCGCCGCGTGACCGATCTTTTCCTCAATGGCGCGGTGGATTATTCGGGCGAACAGATCGAACTGTTTGACGACGTGTTCCAATGCCTGATGCTTCACATCGAGGCCTCGGCCAAGGCGCTGCTCGCCAATCGTCTGGCGCCGATCGATAACGCGCCGCCGCTCACCGTCCGCGCGCTGGCATTCGACGATCTCATCGAGGTCGCCGCTCCGGTGCTGTCGCGCTCGGAGCGGCTCGACGACGACGCGCTGATTGAAGCGGCACGCAGCAAGAGTCAGGCGCATTTGATGGCGATTTCGACGCGGAGGGTGCTGAGCGGCGCGGTCACCGACGTGCTGGTGCTGCGTGGCAACGACGAGGTTATCCAGAGCACTGTCGACAATCCCGGTGCGGAATTCTCCGAACGCGGCTTTAGCCGGCTGGTCGATCGTGCCGAAAGCAACGACAATCTTGCGACCTGCATCGGACTGCATCCGACGATTCCGCGGCATCTCTACCTGAGGCTGCTCGCGAAGGCCTCGGTGACGGTGCGGGCGCGGCTCGAGGCCGCCAACCCGCAGCACGCAGCGGACGTTCCGATCGCACTACGAGAGGCGACGCGGCTCGCGCGTTCCTCAGCCTCGGCCATTACCCAGGAGACGGTAATCGCCCACGGGCTCGTCAAATCACTCTACGATGACGGCCGGCTCGACGAATCCCAGGTCGCGGCGTTTGCCGACGCGAGCAAATTCGACGAAGCCAATGCCGCGATTGCAGCGCTCGCCAACGTTCCAGTGTCGATCGCCGAGCAAATGATGGTGGAAACCCGTTGCGAGGGTGTCATGATCCTGGCGAAGGTCGCGGGGTTCTCGTGGTCGACGGTGAGGGCGATCATCAGCATGCGCGACGATCTTTCGGGCATCAAGCCCACGGATCTTGCGGCCTGCAAGACCACCTACGAACGGCTGCGCCCCTCGACCGCGCAGCAGGTGCTGCGCTTCCACCGCATGCAGCAGGCCTCAGCGCCGGCGGCGTGAGCAGGCAATACGCCAGGCGTCACATTCATGTCACCAACGGCGGGACGACACTGAATTGCGCCGTTAGAACCGCAGCACCTTCGATCCCGCCAGCGCGCCGATCGCGGCCACCAGCGCGGTGGCGATGGTGTACCAGGTCGCCACGAACAGCGGTGAATCATCCGCGCAGTGCGCGGCGTAGAGCGTCGCCGCCAAGCCCGCCGACAACAGTCCGGCGATCGCGCCGGCGACCGCGGGTCGGGTCGGGGCACCGTGACGCAAGCCGATCAGTGCCGCCGCCAACAGCGGCAGCGACATCAGCGGAATGGCGACCAGGCAAACCCATGAATTGTTGCCGATCAGCCGCGTCATCATCGGTAGCCGCTGCGGCATCATCATCTCCCCTGACAACCCGGCGGCCAGAAGTCCGGCCGGAATCAACAACAGCCATCTCCAGCCATTCAGCGAAGCTTCCGGCCGCGACAAATGCAGGCTGATGGCGATGGCCGGGATCGCCAGCGCCAGCGTCACCGCAAACTTCAGATCGAAGAAGGGATTGCGCATCGCGGTCATGACATCCGGCCGCACGCCGAGCCCGACGAAAAATATCGCCACCGAAGCCGGCGCCGCGGCGAGCAACGCCAGTGCCAGCACCAATCCGACCGGCCGCGCTTGGTGCGCGTTATCGGCGGCCAGGGTTCGAATGAGCTGATCGGTTTCCATTCTCAGTGTTCCCGCAGTTTGGCGATGAGGCCGGCAAGCCCGCGATGCAGCGCCACGCGCACCGCCCCCTCGCTCATCGCGAATTTCGCCGCGGTCTCCTTGATCGACGCGCTGTCGACCGCGATCGACTGCAACACCTCGCGCTGCCGCGCCGGTAGCGACTGCAGCTGCGCCGCGACTTCGCTCGCAGGCGCGGTCTCCGCGGCCGGCTCGCTCGCCATCGTCTCGGAGAAATCGTCGATGTTGACGAAAACCCGCCGGCCGCGGCGACGCAACGCATCGATCAGTTTGTTGCGGGCGATCGCAAACAGCCAAGGCGCGAACGGCGCGTTTATGTCCCAGGTATGCCGCTTCAGATGCACCGCCAACAAAATGTCCTGCACGATGTCCTCGGATTGATCGACCGGTTGCCCTGCTCGCGCGAGACCCCGGCGCGCTGCGGCCCTCAACACCGGCGTGACGGTTTTGAGCAGACGATGATACGCCGCACTGTCTCCTGAAATCGCCGACCGCATCAGGCCGGTCCATTCGTCTTCATGCTGGCGCACGCGCGCTCCTACACCGCAATTCGATCGATCTTTCAATTTGTTACGTCAGCAAGCCTCGATCACGAACTCGTGATCGGCGCCTTCGCCTCGCGCCCCGCCCGCCGGGGAATCGCAAACCCGACTCCGCTGCCGGCAGGCTGATAACATCGATCGATCCTGTCTGACACCCGCCGCCTTGATTCCAAAAAAGAATTCGCGAACGAAATGTCTGCAACCACGCACCGGCTGCTGCCCTGCTTTCGCCCGGTGTAGCGCGAAGATTCCCTTTTTCTGCCCCGCTGCGGACACGCCGCAGGGTCTCTTTTCGTCTCGGGAGCTGGCAAATGGGGAGATCGCCAGATGAAAATCACAGCCAGCGGGCGCTCGGCATCGATACTAGCGACATGGATACTGGCAACAGGGCTCTTTGTGTGTTTCGCGGGGCCATCGCAAGCGGCACCGGACGAGGATACGGCGAAGTATGCGACATCGCAGAGTGCCACAGACGCACCCATGGCGCTCAACAAATACACCAAACACGGCTCGCGGCACGGGAAAAAATCCGCGCAGCGTAAATCCGAAAAGGTCGCGGAGAAATCCGATACCGGCAAGAAGACCGATGTAACCAACGTCGCTGATAGCGGCGGTGACAATTCATCTGCGATTCCGCTTTGGGTGGCCAATGCCCATGCGCAACTGGCCACCGCCGCTACGCCAACCAGCAACGCAGCCAAGGCGATGTCCGCCCGCGCCAACGAAATTCTCCACAACGCGAACGCGCCAGACAAGCCGGTTGAGGCGCAACCGGCCACTGATACCGAGGTGGTCTCCGCCGATCAGCTCAACGATATCGATCGCGCGCTACAGGCCACGCAACCACCAGCGCCCACCCTGGCGCTGGCCTCGGTCGAGCCGCCGGCAGTGCCCGTCGCGCCGAGCGCGTTCGCGATGGTCGCAAGCAATACTGAAAGTTCCACCTGGGATCAGGCCTCCCTGATCGGGAAAATCTTCATCGGCTTCGGTGCGCTGCTGACGATGGCTTCCGCCGCGCGCATGTTCATGGCGTAGCGTCATTGCGAAGCGAAGCAACCCGGAGGCCGCAAGCCCAGACTGGATTGCTTCGTCGCTCACGCTCATCCCTATGACGGGATGAAGCCTGGCCGCAATCCCTCTTGAAGCTCATCCCGCCAGCGGGCACATTGCCCGCGAAATCAGCACGGGGTGGACCATGAGCACGTTCGAACACATCATCGTCGAAAGCAAAGGCGCGGTCGGCGTCATCACGCTCAACCGCCCGAAGATGCTCAATGCGCTGTCGTTCGGCGTGTTCAGAGAAATCGCCGCCGCGGTCGACGAACTCGAATCCGACGACGGTATCGGATGCATCCTGCTGGCGGGCGGTGAAAAAGCCTTCGCCGCGGGCGCCGACATCAAGGAGATGCAGCCGAAAACCTTCATCGACATGTTCTCCAGCGATTTCACCACCATCGGCGGCGACCGCGTCGCCAAGTGCCGCAAGCCGACCATTGCCGCCGTCAGCGGCTATGCGCTCGGTGGCGGCTGTGAACTCGCCATGATGTGCGACATCATCATCGCCGCGGAGACCGCGAGGTTCGGCCAGCCGGAAATCACCCTCGGCACCATTCCCGGCATTGGCGGAACGCAGCGACTGACGCGCGCGGTCGGCAAATCGAAGGCGATGGATCTCTGTCTCACGGGGCGGATGATGGATGCCGCCGAAGCGGAGCGCTCGGGCCTCGTCAGCCGCGTCGTGCCGGCGGACAAGCTGATGGAAGAAGCGCTATCGATGGCGGAAAAAATCGCCTCGATGTCGCGCCCCGCCGCCGCGATGGCCAAGAGCGCCATCAACCGCGCGTTCGAGACGCCGCTGTCCGAAGGACTTGAGGTCGAACGCGATCTGTTTCACTCGACCTTCGCGCTCGAAGATCGCTCCGAAGGCATGGCAGCCTTCATCGAAAAGCGCAAGCCGGTGAATAAGAACAGGTGATCTCGTCGTCCCCTGCGCAACGGCTGCGCCGGCGAAGTTATTACACTTCCCTCCCGGGTATTTGCGGTATTTGCTAATTTACGTGAACTGCGTGTACGCAAGACTATTGCGGAGGAACTTGCCTGAACCGGGTTGGTAACGGTCGGCGTCCTCACTGCATTTGGACACGCAAATGTTACCGCAAGCGCCGGAAACGGCCAGGCAGTAGGTCGTTCGCGCAACACCTCCGGTGAAAAATTCAATTCCGCGTCCTTTCCAGGCGCGACCGTTTGCCTGTGGCGGGAGCGCCGTCTAAACAGGTAAACGTGTCGAAGGCGGGGGCCGACGACCAGAGTTGCAACAGGATCTTTATGATTAAGAGTGCCGCTAAAGTAGGCGACGTGGGAAAACGCGTGCTGCGATCGGGTATTTGCCTTGGTGTCGCGACCTGTGTCGGTTTTGCAGCTAGCGCGGCGCGGGGCGAAGCCCTCCCCGAGGCTTTGGCCAAGGCCTACCAAAACAATCCGCAGCTAAATGCCGCACGGGCGCGGCAGCGCGCCATCGACGAGAACGTGCCGCAGGCACTCGCAGGTTACCGGCCGCAGATTGTCGCCAGTCTGGGCGCCGGATTGCAGGCAGTGCGCGACCTGCTGGTGGACAACACGGTTCAATCGGCGACTTTAAAGCCCTGGACCATCGGGGTGACGGTGACGCAGACGCTGTTCAACGGCTTCAAGACCGCCAACAGCGTGCGGGTGGCGGAACTGCAGGTGCAGTCGGGGCGCGAGGCACTACGCAATATCGGTCAGGGCCTGCTGCTCGACGCCGTCACCGCCTACACCAACGTGCTGGCCAATCAGTCGCTGGTCGAGGCGCAACGCGCCAACGTCGCATTCTTGCGGGAAACCCTCGGCATCGCCCAAAAGCGTCTCAACGCAGGCGACGTAACGCCGACCGACACTGCGCAAGCCGAAGCGCGGCTTAACCGGGGCCTTGCGGATCTGAACGCCGCCGAGGTCAATCTCGCCATCAGCCAGGCAACCTATACCCAGGTGATCGGCAACCCGCCCTCCCGGTTGACTCCCGCCGAAACCGTCGACCGGTATCTGCCGCGCAGCCGCGACGACGCGACAGCGCAGGCCTTCAAGGAGCATCCGGCCGTCCTTGCCGCAAGCTTCGACGTCGATGTCGCCTCGACCACCATCCGCGTCGCCGAAAGCAGCCTGCTGCCAAGTGTCACGCTGCAAGGTAGCGCCAGCCACAGCAGGGATTCCGATCCCACGCTCAGCACCTTCAGGACCGACCAGGCTTCTGTAATCGCGCAGATGAACGCGCCGATCTATGACGGCGGCAGCGCGGCGTCGCAGACGCGGCAGGCCAAGGAACTGGCCGCGCAAAGCCGGCTGGTGCTCGATCAGGTTCGCAATCAGGCCCGCACCGCGGTGGTCGGCGCGTGGGTGGCAAATGAAGGCGCCAAGATCGCGGTGGCGGCCTCGGAATCCGAAGTGCGCGCCGCGACCGTCGCGCTGCAGGGCGTGCAGAAGGAAGCGCAGGGCGGCCAGCGCACAACACTAGACGTGCTGAACTCCCAGCAGGATCTGATCTCGGCGAAAGCGCGGCTGATCGGCGCGCAACGCGACCGCGTGATCGCTTCCTATGCGATGCTCAGCGCCATCGGCAGACTCGACGTCAAGACGCTTTCGCTCAATACGCCCGACTATCTGCCGGAGGTGCACTACCATCAGGTGCGCGACGCCTGGCACGGCCTGCGTACGCCATCGGGGCAATAGGATACGGCCTAATATCTGCGACGCTGCGCCGACCGCATAACGTGCTATTCTCTCCCCAAGCGCGCAACTGAATGCGCGAGAAACAAGGGAGAACACCAATGCTGACGCGACGCAGTATTTTGCTTGCTCCATTGCCGCCGGGGTGATCATGCCTAACCGAGCCGCCTTCGCGAAAGCGGCCCAGCCATCGACGCCGGTGAAGTTCGACGTTCCCGCCGGCGCCTGCGATTGCCACACCCATATCCACGGCGACCCCGAGAAATTTCCGTTCTTCTCAGGCCGGGTCTATACGCCGGAGCTGGCATCCCCTGAAGAAATGGCGGCCCTGCACAAGGCGTTGCACATCGAGCGCGTGGTGATCGTCACCCCCAGCGTCTACGGTACTGATAATTCGTCGACATTGTTCGGCATGAAAGCGCGCGGCGCGACCGCGCGCGGCGTCGCCGTCATCGATGAGAAGACGCCGGACAGTGATCTCGACGGCCTGAATCAGGCGGGCATCCGCGGCATCCGGCTTAATCTTGCAACCGGCGGTACCAACGATCCCACTGTCGGGCGTCAGCGCTTTCAGGCCGCGGTCGAGCGCGTCAAAACGCGCGGCTGGCAGATCCAGATGTTCACCAGTCTACCGATGATCTCCGCGATCAAGGAGCTCGTCGGCGCCTCCCCGGTGCCTGTCGTATTCGACCATTTCGGCGGCGCGCAGGCCGAGCTCGGCACCGAGCAGGCGGGTTTTGCCGACCTCGTGGAGCTGGTGCGATCAGGCAAGGCTTATGTGAAAATCTCCGGCGCCTATCGGGCCTCGAAACTTGCGCCCGACTATCCCGACGCGGCCCCGCTCGCCAGCGCGCTGATCGCAGCGAATTCCGATCGCATTGTCTGGGGCACCGATTGGCCACATCCGGACTCGGTGACGCCGCCGGGACGAAAGCCGACCGAGGTGACACCGCTGTTTCAGATCGACGACGGCCGTCTTTTCAATCAGCTTCCAATATGGGCACCGGATGCAGCGGTCCGGAAAAAGATTCTGGTCGACAATCCGGCACGGCTCTACGGGTTCTGAGCGCCGCATTCAGCGCGCCCGCCGCGAGAAGACTGCGATCAGCACCGGCAGCGTTACCAGAATGACCAGCGGCGCCAGCATCATGCCGGTGACCACGACGACGGCCAGCGGCTTTTGCACCTGCGATCCGATCCCCGCCGACATCGCTGCCGGCAACAGCCCCACGCCGGCGACGACACAGGTCATCAGCACCGGGCGCAGTTGCAGCTCGCCGGTGCGGATCACCGCCCTCGTCCGGTCAAAGCCTTCGTCGATCAGCTGATTGTATTGCGACAGGATGATGATGCCGTCCATGACAGCGATGCCGAACAGCGCGACGAAGCCGATCGCAGCCGACACGCTGAATGGAATGCCCGATATCAAAAGCCCGAGCACGCCGCCGAAGATCGCCATCGGGATCACGCTCATCGCGAGCAGCGTGTCGACCATCGAACCGAAATTGAACCACAACAGCACCGCGATCAGCGCCAGGCTGATCGGCACCACGATCGACAGCCGCTTGATGGCGTCCTGCAGATTGCCGAACTCGCCGACCCACTCGACCCGCGATCCCGGCGGAAGCTGAACCTGGGCCGCGACCTTGTCCTGCGCTTCCTGAATCGCGCTGCCGAGGTCGCGCTCGCGCACCGAGAATTTGATCGGAAGATAGCGCTCCTGCTGCTCCCGGTAGATGTAGGCGGCGCCCGAGACCAGGTTGATCGACGCAACTTCGCTTAATGGGATCTGCATGACCGTCCCATTCGGGCCCGCCGCGCCGATCCGTAAGTTCTGGATCGCTTCGGCGCTCTTCCGGTACTCGGGCGCAAGGCGCACGATGATCGGAAAATGCCGGTCGCTGCCGCTCTCATAGAGATCGCCGGCACTGTCACCGCCGATCGCCACTTTGATCGTCGCATTGATATCGCCCGGGGTCAGCCCATAACGGGCCGCGCGCGCCCGGTCGATATCGATCTGGATGGTGGGTTGGCCGAGCGAGGTGAATACCGCCAGATCAGTGACCCCCTGTACCGTGGCAAGCACCGACTTGATCTTGTTGGCGGTGTCGGTGAGCACCTGCAGATCGTTGCCATAAAGCTTGATCGAGTTTTCGCCCTTTACACCCGATACGGCTTCCGAAACATTGTCCTGCAGATATTGCGAGAAATTGAATTCAACGCCGGGAAACCTATCATGAAGCTTTGCCAACATTCGCGCCGTCAGTTCGTCCTTGTTGTGCGGCCCGGGCCATTCGCCGATCGGCTTCAGCGGCGCAAAGAATTCCGCATTGAACAGGCCGGCGGCGTCGGTGCCATCGTCGGGCCGCCCATGCTGCGACACCACCGATTCCACTTCAGGAAAGCTGCGGATCGTCTTGCGCATCTCGTTGACATAGGCATTGCCTTCCTGCAGCGAGATCGTCGGGGGCAAGGTCGCACGGATCCAGAGATTGCCCTCTTCGAGTTTCGGCAAGAACTCCAGTCCGAGCAGGCGACCGAAGATGATGGTCATGACCACAAGACCCGCGGCGCCCGCCATCACCAGTTTCCGGTTTTCAACCGCCCAGTTCAACACCGGAAGATAGAGCCGGTGCAGCAACGCCATGATCGGGGTTTCGGTTTCCTCCATATGTGAAGGCAGGATGATCGCGCTCAACGCAGGAGTAATGGTGAATGTCGCGATTAACCCGCCTGCCAGCGCATAGCCATAGGTCCGCGCCATCGGTCCGAAGATGTTGCCTTCGACACCGCTTAACGTGAACAGCGGCAGAAACGCCGCGATGATGATGGCGGCTGCAAAGAAGATCGACCGCGACACGTCGGCGGCAGCTGCAAGGATGGCATGACTCTTCATGCCCATCGTGGTGTCGTAGGAGATATGGCCTTGCTCCGCTTCCGACAATTGAGTGGTTTGAGACAACCGGCGGAAGATCGCCTCCACCATGATCACGGTACCGTTCACGACCAGTCCGAAGTCGATCGCGCCGACCGAGAGCAGATTGGCGGATTCGCCGCGCAACACCAGGATGATCACGGCGAAGAACAGCGCGAACGGGATGGTGGCGCCGACGATCAGCGCGCTGCGCAGATCGCCCAGGAACAGCCATTGCACCAGTACGATGAGCAATATGCCGAGCACCATGTTGTGCAGCACGGTCGCGGTGGTGATGTCGATCAGGTCCTTGCGGTCATAGATCCGCTCGATCCGCACCCCCGGCGGCAGGATGCTGGAGTTGTTGATCGAGGCGACAAGCTTTTCGACGCGCGCAATGGTTGGCGAGCTTTGCTCGCCGCGCCGCATCAGCACGATGCCTTGCACGATGTCGTCATCCTGATCGAGGCCGGCGATTCCAAGCCGCGGTTTTTCGCCGACCGTGACAGTCGCGACATCCTTGACCAGCACGGGATTGCCGCCGCTTTGCGACACCATGGTGCTGGCAAGATCGTCGAGCGAACGGATCAGGCCGACTCCGCGCACCACGGCTGATTGCGCGCCGATATCCACCGTGTTGCCGCCGACATTGATGTTGGAATTTCTGACGGCCTCCAGCAGCTGCGGCAGCGTCAGCCCATAGGCGATCAGCTTGTTGAAATCGACCTGCAGCTCGTAGGTCTTGGTTTTGCCGCCCCAGCCGGTGACGTCGATCACGCCGGGCACGGCGCGAAAGCGGCGCTGCAACACCCAGTCCTGCAGCGTCTTGAGGTCGCGCACGCTGTAATTCGGCGGCCCTGCCAGCCGATAGCGATAGATTTCGCCGATAGGGCTGAGCGGCGAAATCCCCGGCTGCACGTTGCCCGGCAAAGGCGCCAGTTGCGACAGCCGATTCAGCACCTGCTGCTCTGCTTCGTAATAGGTGTAGTCGAACGAAAACTGCAATTTGACGTCGGACAATCCGTACAGCGAAATGGTGCGGATGGTACGCAGGTTCTTGATGCCGGCGAGCTGGGTTTCGATTGGAATGGTGATATAGCGTTCGATCTCTTCCGACGACAATCCCGGACTTTGCGTCACGATGTCGACTATCGGCGGCGTTGGATCGGGATAGGCTTCGATATTGAGCTGCTTGAATGCGATCACGCCGCCGATCATCACGATGGCGAACAGGCCCAGCATCAAATAGCGGCGGCTGACGGCAATGGCGACAGGGCGATCCATTCAGATCGGAGCTTTCAATGGATTGCCATGCGTTGCGTCACCACCGCGCTAGCTGCCGGATGCCGCGCGGTCGATGAACAGGCTGCCCCTTGTCACAATCTGCTCGCCCAGCTTCAAATTGCCCTCGACCTCGACGAGATCGCCATTGGTCAGACCGGGCTTGATCTGGCGCAGTTCGATCGTCTTGTCCTCATGCGCGACCCAGACCCGGACCTGATCGCTCTCATAGATCAAAGCCTGCTTCGGCACGCCGATCGCGGGGTGATCGCCGGCCGAATAGATCGTGACATTCGCGAACATTTCAGGCTTCAGGCGACCGTCCTTGTTATCCACCGTGGCGCGGACCAGAAGCCGGCGGGTGGCCGGATCGATCGCCGCGGCAACATAGTTGATGCGCGCGCTCAGCGAGCGGCCCGGCAGCGCCAATATGTTGAAAGCGATCTCCTGCCCCACCGCTACGTTCGAGGCATCGCTCTCGCGGACAAAGGCCGTGAGCCAGACCGTGGAGAGATTGCCGATCACAAATACCGGATCGCTGGCGCCGGAGTTCACATATTGGCCGGGGCCGATCTTTCGCTGCACGACCGTACCGGTGATCGGCGAGTAGATGGTGGTTTCCGGATTGATGCGGCCTTTCTCCAGAAAAGTCGATATGGCCTCGTCGGTCAGGCCGAGGATTCGCAGTTTGTTGCGCGCCGCCTCCAGCGCCGTTTGCGACGAGCGGAGGTCGTTCTGCGCCTGGATCAGAGTTGCCTGGGCCTGCTGATAGTCCTTCAGCGGAACCGCCTTGCCCTCGAACAGATCCCTGGCGCGCTTTTCCTGGAGCTGCGCCAGATCCAGCGCCGATCTGGCCTTGTTCGATGCTGTCGTGGTCGCAATGAAATCGTTCTGTGCCTGCACGGTATCGGCGGCCTCGATCACGAACAGCGGCTGGCCCTGCACGACGCTGTCGCCCGGCCGGGCCAACAGTTTGGTGACCCGACCCGCATAGGGCGAAAACACCGGCGTCGCGCGATCCTCGTCGACCGCGATCTTGCCTTCGGTGACGTGCTCGGCACGGAAGGCGCGCTCGGTCACCGGCTGAATGGTCAGGCTGGCCCATTCGGCCGGCGTCGGCGTATAGCGCGGCAATCCCTTCCGGGATTGGCTCGACACCTCGGAATGCCCCTGCTTTGCCCCGCCAATATGCCCAAGTTCGTAGAGCGCCGCGCCGGCAACTACCGCAAGTACCGCGGCAAAGGCCCGCCGTCGACGACTAAGAAGCTGCAATTGCTTGGTAAATTCCAACAACATGCGGCGCTGCCACTCGGCGATGATTCCGGGCAAGGAATACCTCATCGGCGTGCGCTAATATTGCCCAATTGGCGTTCCAAACAACCTAAAAACGCGAACAGCTTTAGGTTTTTGGCCGAAGGACAGCCGCCACCTGCATCGCTGTAGCGCAACGGCTGCGTGCTGCGAGCGGGTGCTGCGTGCTTTCGCTCGCGGCCGCGAGGCCGAGACCGGACGGAGGCAAAAAAAGTTGGACGCGCCGCTGATTTGCAACTCCATTGAGCGCGATCGGTCAAACCAGCGCCGGCCATTGCGGCGGATGGCTGCCGAGCGGCATTGCCGGGCGCGCCCAGAAGGCAGGCGTTCTCGACAGCACCGCCGAATGGCGCACGGACCGCAGCGGACCGAAGCCCGAGGGAACTTCTTCGACAAAGGGCTTTACGGATTCGGCCTTCAAATCGTCGGTCTTAAATCCATCGACGACGCGGCCAAGATTCCATAGCCATCGCCCGGTCTGTGCCAGCGACACGCGAACATGCCAGCTGCCGCCTTCGCGCGACTGGCGCGCCTTAGCCATCATTGCGCCGAACGCCATTAAATAGCCGGTGGCATGATCGAGCATTTGCGCCGGCAATTCTTTAGGGCCCTCGATACCGGCGGCCTGGCCTTCGGCATGATTGAAACCGGTCGCGGTCTGCACCAGCGAGTCGAAACCGCGCCGCTCCGCCCACGGCCCGGCATGGCCATAGGCCGACAGCGACAGGTAGACGATGCCGGGGCTGATCCGCGCTGCATCCTGCGGCGAGAAGCCGAGGCTCGCGAGCGCGCTCGGACGATAGCCTTGCGAGAAAACATCCGCCTGCGCCAGCAGATCGCGCAGCACGCCCCGTCCCTGCTCGCTCTTGAGCTCAACAAAACTTGTCAGCTTGCCGCGCCCGTTGTCGATGGTGAGCCAGGGAATGACCGGCAGATCGGGGCCGGAGATCAAGAGCACATCCGCGCCGTGCACGGCGAGCGTACGGCCGGCGACGGGACCCGCGATCACGCGCGACAGATCGAGCACGCGCACCCCCGCGAGCGGGCGGTCGCCGACGGGCCAGGGTTTTGGGGCGGCCTCGCCGATTTTTTCGATCGAGATCGGCGGCAGCGCAGCCAGCGCCTTGGCGTGAGGCAGATCAGACCATTCGTGATGCGAGCGCATCAGCGCCACCACGCAGCCGCCGGCATAGGCCGCGGTCTCGAATGCTTCGCCGTCCCATTGCATCAGCGCGGCCTGGACATCGTCGCGCTCCGGCTTGCAGTTCAGGAGCTCGCAGACGGCATCGCGGTGATGCGGGAAATTGGTGTGCAGCCGCACGAAGCGCTGATCTCGGGTCTGGTAGATTCCGGCGATGGCATCCCAGGCCGGCGGCGGCGGCTTGCCGTCGACGCGGAGGTAACGCTCGCTGCGGCATTCGACGATCGCGTGAGGCATGTCGACCGCGACATCCTGCGATTGCCCGCTGCGCAATTTCCAGATCTGCGCGGCCGCAAGTCCGGCCGCGGCAACGCTGACCTGCGCCGCGGCGGCGAGGCGAAACGACGACGGCAGTTGCGGCTCTTCGCCTGTCAGCGTGACGGTGTCGAGCGCGGACGGATCGCCTGCGGCGGAAGTCCAGATATCGGCCAGAATTTTGCGGGGACTTTGCATGACCCTCACTCTTCCCTAACCTTCAAAGCTCTGCCTTACCGTGGAAGGAGTTGCAATGGCTGCCATCGATGCATTGACTGCCGGAGGCGTTTTGCTTGCGACTGCCGCGACCGATGCGGTCTATGTGATGTTCACCTCGGCGGTGGTGACTCGCCGGCGCGTGCCCGCGGCGACGTGGAGCAGCATATGGTATGTGCTCTCGTCTTACGCCGTGATCAGCTATACGGAAAACTGGGTTTATGTCGCCTTCGCGGCTGCCGGTTCATGGATTGGCGCCTTTGTAACGATCACCTACCTGCACCGGCCGCCCGGCGGTCCGCCGGTCGGCGCTGCGCCGGAGTAACTTCACCGTCATTGCGAGGAGCGGAGCGACGAAGCAATTCCATTCTTTCCTTGCGTGACGCCATGGATTGCTTCGCTTCGCTCGCAATGGCGTCATTCTAATTCCAGATGTGCATTCGCATCCTCGCGGCGCGATGCGCCCGAGTGATGCAAAAATCTTTCGCCCAGGAAAACAGAGGGCGTGGGGAATGCCGGGTGCACGGTGCACCCGCAGCCCGTGTGCATTGGTAGTAAGCACACGGTAGTCACCGCAGGTCACCGGAACACCCGGCATTCCCGCACGCAATGGTTTTAACGGCTTATACCGTGCTCTCCCCGGCGACGAATTCGTCTTGTCACCGTCGTCGGCGGATTAAGGTTTTGCCGAACCCGGTTGGGCTCGCAAAACCTCCGCCGACTTGACACCAGCAACGGGTGCCAGGACCACACGGTTTTGCCGTACGCATCAGCGCCGTTCGTCTGCGCGCCGCAATTCGCTCACGAGGTTCAACTCGCCCTGCGATTGCCATTGCGCGCCCGACGCTGCTGCGTCCACCGCATCCCACCCCGCGTCCGTGACGATCGCGATACGCCCCTCTCATGGGGTGAGACGGCGAGGCTTATAGATTTGATTTGGGTAAAACGGGAAGCGGAATATTTTTGCAAA
>NZ_JNIJ01000034.1 GCF_000701345.1 Bradyrhizobium sp. URHD0069
CGCGACCCGTCTTCGCCAAGAGGCTTCGCCGGGCTGTGCACCTCCGGCGAAACTTTAATGAAAACGGAAGCAACATCGTTCGTCTGCGCGCCGCAAATCGCTCACGAGGTTCAACTCGCCCTGCGATTGCCGATGCGTGCCCGACGCTGCCGCGTCCACCGCATCCCACCCCGCGTCCGTGACGATCGCGATACGCCCCTCTCATGGGGTGAGACGGCGAGGCTTATAAATTTGATTTGGGTCAAACGGGAAGCGGAATATTTTTGCGAACAGGACTAGACAGCCAACTTGCTGATTTGCCCGTCGGGCAAATCAGCCGACCTGCGTGCCGGAGCTCAGAGGGCGGTGACTGAAGGCTCACTATGGCGGTGCTCACCGAAGCCAACACAGTGATCATGCAGCTTAAGCGGTGCAATATCGGCGTTGATTGCCCAGACCTCTCACGAGCACGGCTGCATTAATGAGGAAATCGTATTTTTCTTGTTGACGTTGGTCGGTTGTAGATGGTGCCGCCGAACAAAATTTCGATTATCGCAAGCGTCATTACGATGGCGATGATCACCATCACTACGCTGCGCGGCGTGACCATCGGCTCGAATTCAATGATGGAAGGCGGCACGGCTTGAACCATATCGACCGAGCGCGCAACAATGGGGAGTTGTAGTGGCTCGATATCTATCCAGCGATCGATCCATGGTGTTTGTACAGGTTCTTCATCGAGCGACATCTCCGACATCGCTGTCTGCCACTTGGGCTGATCGATGGGTTGCCGAACTTTATGGATCTGATCCGCTTCCTGAACTTTAGGGATCTGGATCTTTTTCTGAACTTTATAGATCCGATGACGTCGGCGTGTCGGTGTCGCGTCCCAGCAACGATTATTGCCGTGCCAATAGATGTGTACCGAACCGAAATGCTGACGCGCTTCGGTCTTGGTCATGCAGGACTTCGAAGCTTCTGATGGTGTGCTCACCACCAAGATCACAGCAATCATCGCGACGCGCATGCGGTCGCTCCGCCTTACATCACTACAGACGTTGCTCCGGCCTAAAAATCGCAAGACCGACGAGCTTAAGTCTAGAAACGTCGGATTGCAAATTATCCAAGATTCTTAAAGGACAATATGTATGTCCTATTAGCTTGTTTGCAGTCACCGCCCCAGCGAATGCTCTGGCTTTCTCTTTCGCATCTCACGCCAACAGTGCGATCTCTTTCAAACGTGAATCTCTATGCCTTACAACGGAAAGGATGGTCTGATTGGTTCGGCGTTCGAGGTGGCAAAAAACGCAAGGCAAAGTCGAGAGCCCATCGGCGAACGAATTCCGCGGCTTGTTCAGAGAAACGGCTTGGTTAGAGAAATCGTGCTCGAAGGCTCCCGCCCAGGTTCCTGAGCTCGCGAACTGGGCGGCTACTTTAGGAACCGGGCCCGACGCACGACGTTGTCCGGACGATACACGTCGGGCCCAGCCAAACCGCCGGGGGTTGAGATACCTTTGGGATGGCCGAATCAAAACATAAGCCAACATCGTGGCAAAAAATCCGAGGGCCAAAAAATCCGAGGGCTCTGCCGCAACGCCGTTCTCGACCCCAATAACCGCTCAAAGCTCCGGCTCCGGGTCACCCATGCCAACTGTGAAAGCCCTTGCGTCCAGGATCCTCGGCGAGTTCGAGCAAGCCCAGGCTGAGCTGGTCGGCAAGGCCGTGATCCTCACCGACGGAAAGGCCGGTACGGTGGAGAACGTTTGGCTTGACGAAATGCACGGGTTGCGAATCTCTATCAGGGGCCACGATGGGAAGTGGCCTGTCTCCACCATCAAGTTCGCGCAGCGGGCTGAAATCGGTTAGGCTGGGACGGGTACGACCGAGACGATCCACCGAGACGATCCAGTGGGTCGGAAGCCGTCGTCGATTGAGCATCACCGCTCCCGCTCCTCCTCATCGGGATGCACCCAGACGTAGCGCAGCGTTTGTCACCGTCCGGCGACGACCGGCGCGATGCGCCATGCCATCTGGGAAGATCGACGGCAAGCAATCCCCAGCTGCAGCGTGAAAGAACCGGTGCTAGCGCACGGGCATCGGCGGCCGCGGCACCGATGACGACTCTGGTTCGGCCTGCGGCTGATCCGCGGCTTGCGGCTGTGGTTCAACTTGCCGCGGCACGGAAGGCGAAGCGGCTTGCGTGGGCGGATATGGCGGCATCGGCCTGCGCGCCGGCGCGGCGGCCGATCGCGGCGGAGGCGCTGCTGTCCTGGGCCGCAGGTTCTGCTCGGAAGCCTTGTTCTGCTCGGAAACCTTGGCAACGTCGCGGGACATTTGTTCCTGGCTGGCCTTGAGCTGCTCGATGCTGGCCTTGAGCTGCTCGATCTGTTGCCCCACCGTTGCGAGATCGCGCGCCATCGATTGGAGCAACTGCGCCGATTCCGGAGATGGGGCGACGGCGGTCGCTACGACGCCTTCCGGTACCGTCTGAGCCAGAGGTGCCGGTTGCGGAGGTGCTGCCTTTGCCGCGGTCGCCTGAACGGCAGGTGGGGTCGCTCGCTCGGCCAGCCCCGGGTTTTCCAGCGGCCGCGATGAAGTCTGTACGAGCTGCGGCGCCCACTTCGCAATAATCGCTTTGGCCGCCTCCCCGTGGGACTGCCAAGCGATGGCAGCCACACCGATGCACGCTGCCAACAGCAAGGCCGTGAAGGCGCGTAATGCCCGCCTGCCAATCGACCGCCGGTGGCCGGGGACCTGGACATTGTTGACGGCAGGGCGAAACGTCGTAACGACCGGTGGAACCGGTGGGCCAGCGGAGAAGCCGGATCCTGTATGGGTCTGCGGATCCGAAAGATGGCGCGCGGCATCGCGCAACACATTGGTAAGCTCATCCCCGGGCGCGGCCACAACGGCATCGGACGCGACCTCAAGGACATCGTGCGGATCATCGGTTTGTTTCGGCTTCAGCGTGGAATGCATTGGCGCTCCATACTCGGTCCAATGTCACCGGCAAAAGAAAGCCGGCGGATTTACGCTAGGTCGACGACGACCTGCCCCACCCTTCATTCCGGTTTGACCAAAGCATGGCGATACGATGGAGAGTATAGGGCCGTGAGCGTCGCGATCGTGGGTGTTCTAGCTTCTCCGGGGAGAGCGTCTGCTTAGGATGCCGGCGTGAGTGGCATTCCTCCGGCGCCTGCGAATGCGCGGGGACTCAACAACTCGGTCAACGATCCGAGCGGCACCGGGAATGCGGCCAGAGTGCCTGCGATACCGCCGCCGGCAATAACTCCCCTTACACCACCCACTCTAGCCCCTCCTGCTGCTTACCGAACGGTTCCGGTGCAAAGGGCGGTAAAGATAAGACGAACGCGAGTTGCGACATCCGGATCTCATCGCCCGGCGACCGGAGCTGCCGTCAGGGAGCAAGACAAGCGGCTCGACCGCAAGAATATAAGCATCTGCAGGGGATGCTGAACTATACGGACCTCATCCTGAGGAGCTTGCGAAGCAAGCGTCTCGAAGGATGGATGCAACGCAGGGACTCGCGGCCATCCTTCGAGACGCGCGCAAGAGCGCTCCTCCAGCGATAACGGCGAAGCCGTTACGCCGGGATGAGGTCGGAGACGCGCGCAAGGACGCGCTCCTCCAGCGATAACGGCGAGGCCGTTACGCAGGGGATGAGGTCGGAGATATATTTACAAGCTCTTCGCGGGCTCGGATCAATCGCTGACGCCTCGGAATACCGGATCGCCGGTCGGAGCGTGTGAAGGATACTGACCTCATCCTGAGGAGCTTGCGAAGCAAGCGTCTCGAAGGATGGACGCAACGCAGGGACTCGCGGCCATCCTTCGAGACGCGCGCAAGGGCGCGCTCCTCCGGCGATAACGGCGAGGCCGTTACGCAGGGGATGAGGTCGGAGATATACTCACAAGCTCCTTCGCGGGCTCGGATCAATCGCTGACGCCTCGGAATACCGGATCGCCGGTCGGAGCGTGTGAAGGATACTGACCTCATCCTGAGGAGCTTGCGGAGCAAGCGTCTCGAAGGATGGACGCAACGCAGGGACTCGCGGCCATCCTTCGAGACGCGCGCAAGGGCGCGCTCCTCAGGATAAGGTCGGAGACGGCGCAAGGCGCCGCGCAATGTCGTAGGTTTTCACCCCAGCGGCTTCAGGCCGGCCTCGATTTGCGCGCGGCGCGGCTCCAGAAACGGCGGCAGCGCCAGTTTTTCGCCGAGCGCCTCCATCGGCTCGTCGGTGGCGAAGCCGGGCCCGTCGGTGGCGATCTCGAACAGGATGCCGTTCGGCTCGCGGAAATAAAGGCTTCGAAAATAGAACCGGTCGATCTCGCCGCTGTTGCGCACGCCTGACGCGTTCAGCCGCTGCGTCCAGCCATGATATTGCGCTTCGTCCGGGGTGCGAAACGCGACGTGATGCACCCCGCCGGCGCCCTGCCGCGCCATCGGCAAATCCTTCTGCTCGATCACGTGCAGCTCCGCAGCCGGACCGCCCTCGCCCATCGCGAACACGTGAATCCGGGCTGCTGCGTCCGGAGCGGCATAGTCGCGCTCCCTGCGCATATTCATAACGCCGGTCAGAACCTGCTCGGTAAGTGCAAGATCCTGCACGTTGAGCACGATCGGACCGAGACCGCGAATTTGGTGCTCCGCCGGCACCGGGCTGCGCTCCCACGGTGAGGCTGAACCCATTCCGCCATCGTCGACCAGCACCAGCCGCTGGCCTTCGCTATCTTCAAACGGCAGCGTCAACCGGCCGTCGACTTCGGTGACGTCGCCGGTGTGGCCGCCCGCCTTCTTCAGGCGATCCCGCCAATAGCCCAGGCTTTTCTCGCCGGCGACTCGCAAGCCGGTGCGCGAAATGCTGTTGCTGCCGCGCCGCTCCGGCGCTGCCGGAAAGTCGAAGAACGTGAGATCGCTGCCGGGATTGGCCTTTCCGTCGGCGTAGAACAGATGATAGGCGCTGACGTCGTCCTGATTGACGGTTTTCTTGACCAGCCGCATGCCGAGCACGCCGGTATAAAACGCCAGATTCTCCCGCGGTTTCGCCGAAATGGCCGTCAGATGGTGGATTCCGGTCAACTGCATCACGTCATCCTCACGCGTCGTTGCGCCACGTTGAAAACCGGTGTGGCCGGTTTCGGGCGCCGTCGCAGATGATGTAGGATATGCTTCGAGGACTCGCCAGCCACGCACACACGCGCGCTTGCCAAGGGGACAATACCATGACCGGGCACCTGATAGTCACCGACGAAGACGCGACGCGGGTGATCACGCTGCGGCGGCCCGAAAAGAAGAACGCGATCACCCAGGAAATGTATCGCGCGATGAGCGATGCGATCAACACGGCGCAGAACGATCCGGCGATCCGCTGCCTCATCATCACCGGCGGCTCGGGCGTATTCACCGCCGGCAACGATCTCGAGGACTTCCTGAAGGACGGCACCTCCAACACCGACACCCTGCGCGCCTCCAACGCCACGAAGTTTCTTTATTCGCTCGCACACAACGTCAAGCCGATCATCGCCGCGGTCGACGGCGTCGCGATCGGTATCGGCACCACCATGCTGTTCCATTGCGACTACGTTCTCGCCAGCACGGCGGCGACATTCTCGACGCCCTTCATTCATCTCGGTCTGGTTCCGGAAGGCGCCTCCAGCCTGCTGATGCCGCGCACCATGGGACATCAGCGCGCATTCGCCACGTTGGTGATGGGACGCACCGTTACCGCCGAAGACGCACGCGTCGCGGGCTTCGTCAACGTGGTGGTAGCGCCCGGTCACACCGAAGCCGAGGCGCGCAAGGTGGCGCGCGAGATCTGCGCGTTGCCGGCGGAAGCGGTCGCGATCTCCCGCAAGCTTCTGAAACTGCCGCCTGAAGATCTCACCCGCAGGATCGATCAGGAGGGCCATCTGTTCGGCGAACGCATGCGCTCGAAAGAGGCCGTGGCCGCGTTCAAGGCGTTCTTTTCGCGCAAGAAGGCGTGAAGCCAAGCTCCGTGAAATCCAAGCTTTGTGAAATCCAAGCTTTGTGAAATCCAAACTTTGTGAAATCATTGTGCTGCCGCGCCATCGCAAAATCATGAGACATTCGCTTTCGCCGATCCTCGCAGCCGTGATGCTGGTGATGGCGCTCGACCCCGCCTCGCGCGCCATAGCTCAAGCCGCGTCGGTCGATGTGAAGATCCTGGCGATCAACGACTTTCATGGTTACCTTCGGCCGCCGCCGGCCGGAATCACGATCGCCGATCCCGACGACAAGGCCAAGAAGATCATCGTGCCGGCCGGCGGCGCCGAGCACATGGCGACGCTGGTCAAGCAACTCCGCGAGCGAAACAAGAACACGATCTTCGTCGCCGCCGGAGACCTGATCGGCGCCAGCCCGTTTCTGTCGGCGATGTTTCACGATGAGCCGACGATCGAATCCTTATCCATGATGGGGCTTGAGGTGGCTTCGGTCGGCAATCACGAATTCGACGAGGGCAAGGACGAACTGCTGCGGATGCAGCATGGTGGCTGTCATCCCGTCGACAATTGCCAGGGGCCGCATCCGTTCCTTGGCGCGAAGTTTCGCTATCTCGCGGCCAGCACGATCGAAAAGAGCACCGGCAAGACGCTATTTCCGCCCTACGAGATCAAGCAGTTCGACGGCATTCCCGTTGCTTTCATCGGCCTGACGTTGAAAGGCACGCCTGGTCTCGTCTCACCGGTCGGCGTTTCCACGTTGGAATTCCGTGACGAGACCGACACCGTAAACGCGCTGGTGCCGGAGCTGAAGGCGCGCGGCGTCGAGGCCATCGTCGTGCTGATCCATGAAGGCGGTTTTCCGACCGGCGATTATAATGAATGCCCCGGGATATCCGGGCCCATCGTCGACATCGTCAAGAAGTTCGACCGGGCGGTCGACCTGGTGATCAGCGGCCACACCCATCAAGCCTATGTCTGCGAGATCGACGGACGGCTGGTCACCAGCGGCGACAAATACGGCACCCTCGTCACCGCGATCGACCTCAAGCTCGATCCTGCGACGCGCGATATCATCAGCGCCAAGGCTGACAACATCATCGTCCGCACCGCCGCCTATGCCAGGGATCCGGAGCAGACCGCGTTGCTGGAGTCCTACGACAAATTTGCCGCGCCGATCGCCAACCGCCGCGCGGGCTCGATCACCGAAACGCTGTCGCGGATGCCCAACAGCGCCGGCGAGAGCGCGCTCGGCGATATCGTCGCCGACGCCCAGCTGGCCGCGACCCGCGCCGATGCCAACGGCGGAGCCGTGATCGCGTTCACCAATCCGGGCGGCGTCCGCGCCGACATTCCGAGGAATGAAGATGGGGCGGTGACCTACGCCGAAATATTCGCGAGCCAGCCGTTCCGGAATCAACTGGTCACGCTGACGCTGACGGGAGTCCAGATCAAGAACATGCTCGAGCAGCAATGGCTCGATCCGAAGCGGCCGCGGATCCTTCAGGTCTCGAACGGTTTCAGCTACGCGTGGGATGGCGCCAAGCCGTACGGCGATCGCGTCATGGCGGATCGCGTGTCGCTGAACGGCCGGCGCATCGATCCCGCGATGAGCTATCGCGTGACGGTGAACAACTTTCTCTCGGCCGGAGGCGACGGCTTCACCGTCTTGAAGGAAGGGACTAACCAGCAATTCGGCATCTACGACGTCGAGGCCTTGTACGCCTACTTCCAGGCCAACAGCCCGATCGCGCCGACGCCAGCCGACCGCATTACGCGAATGAACTGAATTGCAAACCATATCGGCGGGTTCGGCTCTTTCGGAGCAGCCGGCGACCGCCTAGATTAGCCCCCTCTCGCAAAGCGCGTTGACGCGCCAGGGTATTGCATGACGACGCTTCTTCTTACTCACCGCTCATGTCTCGACCATGCCACGCCTCCCGGACACCCGGAACGCGCCGACCGGCTGCGTGCGATCGGCGAGGTGCTGGCGGAAGAGCGTTTCGGCAAACTGGTACGCGGCGAGGCGCCGGAAGGCAGTCTGGATTCGGTCACGCTCTGTCATAACGAGCATTATATCGGAGAACTCCGGCATATCGCACCGTCGAGCGGGCTGATCTATATCGACGGCGACACCTCGATGTCTCCCGGCACCTGGGAGGCGGTGATGCGCGGCGTCGGCGGTGCGGTCGCCGCCACCGACGCTGTGATGTCGGGCGTTCATAAAAATGCGTTCGTCGCGATCCGGCCTCCCGGCCATCACGCCGAAATCAGCAAGCCGATGGGCTTTTGCTTTTTCGACAACGCCGCCATTGCCGCGCGTCACGCCCAGCGCACATACGGCATCGGCCGCGCCGCCCTGGTCGATTTCGATGTCCATCACGGCAATGGCACCCAGGATATCTTCTGGGCCGATCCGACGGTAATGTACTGCTCGACCCACCAGATGCCGCTGTTTCCCGGCACCGGCGCCAGCGGCGAGCGCGGCGAGCACGACACCATCGTCAACGCGCCGCTGGCCGCGGAAGACGGCAGCGCCAAATTCCGCGCCGCGTTCGAAAACCTGATCCTGCCGCAGTTGCAGAAATTTTCCCCCGAGCTGATCATCATCTCGGCCGGGTTCGACGCGCATTATCGAGATCCGCTGGCGTCGCTCAATCTCAGGGCGGACGACTTCGGCTGGGTCACGCGCAAACTGATGGATATCGCCGACTCAAGCGCCGGCGGCCGAATCGTTTCGGTGCTCGAAGGCGGCTATGATTTGCAAGGGTTGAAAGAATCGGTCGCGGCGCACGTCACCGCATTGATGGACGGGTGAATTCCCGCCACAATACGCCCGCAAAAATTAGTTTGAATCTGCGCCGGTGAAAGGGCGCATCCGGGAAAGCAGTATGACCGAGAACACCCAAGTGGACGTCAAGAAGCTGAGCTTCGAGCGCGCGATCGAGGAGCTTGAATCGATTGTAAAACGGCTCGAGGAAGGCAAGGTGCCGCTGGAGGAATCCGTCGCCATCTACGAGCGCGGCGAGGCCTTGAAACGGCGATGCGAGGAATTGCTTCGGCAGGCGGAGGCGCGGGTCGACAAGATCACCACCGACGCCAACGGCCAGCCGACCGGCACCGAGCCGCTCGACGTTCAGTGAGATCGGGCCATCCGGCATGCGGGTACACGTCGCTCCCGGGCAACAGTTGAGAATATTAAGTCAAACCGACACCAAACCACCCCGACGAGGGCGGAAATAGCTCTTGGCGCGTTACACGGCCTGATATAGTCCCGGCGTGAGCCTGGGGATCAGCCGTTAGTGCGCGTTCAGCACCGCCATATCATCTATGTGCAGGGATACGATCCGCGCGGCCTCGCGCAATACTATCGCATGTTCCGAACCGAACTGCGGAAGTTTGGTCGGCTCTATCACCTCAGCGCCAGCATCAGCCGGCCGCAAGTAGCGCCCGACGGCGAGACCGCGTCCTGGACCATCGAGACCAAGGCAGGCGACTGGCAGACCCGCACCAGTTACGATTTTCTGCGCTGGGAAGACCTAATCCAGCGCGATCTTGCCGCGCCAATCTGGGCGACGGTGTTCCACGCCATGTGGATCTATTGGCGGCTGGTCTTCAGCGGCACGATTGCGCGATTCTGGAAGGCGCATTGGCGGTTCGCGACCTTCATTACCTACCCGCATCTCGTGCTGCTGGTCGAAGCCCTGTGCGTTGCGGGCCTTGCCTTCGCCTTCGAGAAAGGCCTCGATGCCCTTGGCATTCCTGACCCGTTCAGTATCGCCGCGGCGGCCGCCCTGTTCATCGCCGTACTCGGTACCGTTCTGAAATACACGGAAAACCAGACATATTTGCTCTATCTGCTGTCGGACACAATCTGGACCTGGGAATTCTCTCACCGCCAGCGGCCGGAGTGGGACGAGCGCATCGACCGTTTTGCGCAATACCTCGCCAAGGTCGCCCGCTCCAGCGACGCCGAGGAAATTGTCGTCGTCGGTCACAGTTCGGGATCGTTTTTGGGGGCCGAGATCCTGGCGCGCGCGCTCAAGCTCGATCCGGCGCTCGGGCGGCACGGCCCGCGCATTGTCCTGCTCACGATCGGCGGCAATTTCCCGATCGTCGGATTTCATGCGGCCTCGCAGGATTTCCGCGATCACCTTCGCCTGCTGGCGATCGAACCTTCGATCGACTGGATCGACTGTCAATCGCGCAAGGACGTGATGAATTTCTACCCGTTCGATCCGATCACAGGCCAGGGCATCGACGCCGGAAGCTCCCGACGCAACCCTACGATTGTGCCGGTCCGGTTCCGCGAGATCATCAAGGCCGAACACTACAACCTGTTCCGCTGGAAGTTCTTTCGGGTGCATTTCCAGTTCGTGATGGCCAATGAGCGGCCGCATGCCTACGATTTCTTTATGATCGTCTGCGGGCCAATTCCATTGAGCGAACGCATGGCTCGCCCCGAGGCGGCGCTGGCGATCGCGACCGGCGACGCCGCCGCCCGCGAATGGGCCTGGAAAAGCCTGGAAATGGCGGTCGCCAAGCGAATGGACGCCGCCGATTTAGTGGAGATGGAACGTTCGGCACGCTGCCGGGGTTAGCCAAGTTGCGCCGCGGCAGGGCCCTGCGGGTTGGCTTTGACCGCGGCTTTAGTGTAAAGCTACAGGGCTATGGACTGTTCAAAGCGGCCTACCGCCGGTCCTCGCGGCAGTAAGCGCTTCAAATCGCTGACAAAATGATTAATGAGGGCGAAGCCGCCGAAAGTGATGTACGTCACATTGAACGAACCCGGAGCGCATCTAAGCTTTCGAACCAGGCTTCGGCCTGCTCAGGTGGCATCCGGCGTCTTTTTGTTGCGCCGATAGGGTGCAACCCAACTCACGTCGGGCGACTTGTCCCGACATGCAAAATTGGAATATCGCCGTGACCGTATTCAGTAAAACGCCGCTTCTCGACACGATCCACACCCCGGACGATCTGCGCCGGCTCAAGGTGGAACAGATCCGGCAAGTCGCCGATGAGCTGCGCCAGGAAACCATCGACGCCGTCTCGGTTACCGGCGGGCATTTCGGCGCCGGGCTTGGAGTCGTCGAATTGACGACGGCTTTGCACTACGTGTTCGACACCCCGCGCGATCGCCTGATCTGGGACGTCGGCCACCAGGCCTATCCGCACAAAATCCTGACCGGCCGCCGCGATCGCATTCGCACGCTGCGCACCGGTGGCGGGCTGTCCGGTTTCACCAAGCGAACCGAAAGCGACTACGATCCGTTCGGCGCCGCCCACTCCTCGACCTCGATCTCGGCGGCGCTGGGCATGGCGGTGGCGCGCGACCTCTCCGGCGGCAAGAATAATGTCATCGCCGTGATCGGCGACGGCGCGATGTCCGCCGGCATGGCCTACGAGGCCATGAACAATGCCGGCGCGATGAATTCCCGGCTGATCGTCATTCTCAACGACAACGACATGTCGATTGCGCCGCCGGTCGGCGCGATGTCCGCCTATCTGTCGCGGCTCTATTCAGGCAAGACCTATCGTTCGCTGCGCGAGGCGGCCAAGCAAATTAACAAGCATCTGCCAAAAGTGCTGGCCGACCGCGCCAATCGCGCCGAAGAATATTCCCGCGGCTTCATGGTCGGCGGCGGCACCCTGTTCGAGGAACTCGGCTTCTACTACGTCGGCCCGATCGACGGCCATAACCTCGACCATCTGCTGCCCGTGCTCAAGAACGTCCGCGACATGGAAACCGGCCCGATTCTGGTTCACGTCGTGACGCAGAAGGGCAAGGGCTACGGCCCGGCGGAAGCCTCCGCCGACAAGTATCACGCCGTGGTCAAATTCGACGTCGCGACCGGCGCGCAGGCCAAGGCCAAGCCGAACGCTCCCGCCTATCAGAACGTGTTCGGCCAGAGCCTCGTCAAGGAAGCCGAGAAGGACGACAAGATCGTTGGTATTACCGCGGCGATGCCGTCGGGCACCGGGATCGATATTTTCGCCAAGTCCTTCCCGGAGCGTACTTTCGATGTCGGCATCGCCGAGCAGCATGCGGTGACGTTCGCCGCCGGTCTGGCGACGGAGGGCTACAAGCCGTTCTGCGCGATCTATTCGACCTTCCTGCAGCGCGGCTATGACCAGGTCGTACACGACGTGGCGATCCAGAGCCTGCCGGTACGCTTCGCCATCGATCGCGCCGGCCTCGTCGGCGCCGATGGTGCGACCCATGCCGGATCGTTCGACAACGCCTATCTCGGCTGCCTGCCCAATTTCGTCATCATGGCGGCTTCCGATGAGGCCGAGATGGTTCACATGGTCGCGACCCAGGTCGCGATCAACGATCGCCCGAGCGCGCTGCGCTATCCGCGCGGCGAAGGCCGCGGCGTCGAGATGCCCGAAGTCGGTATTCCGCTCGAGATCGGAAAAGGCCGCGTCGTTCGACAGGGCACCAAGATCGCGCTGCTGTCGTTCGGCACCCGTCTTGCCGAATGCGAGAAGGCTGCCGACGAGCTGGCGGCCCACGGCCTATCCACCACCATCGCCGACGCGCGCTTCATGAAGCCCCTCGACGTCGACATGATCCTGAAACTCGCGCGCGAGCATGAAATCCTGCTGACCATCGAGGAAGGCGCGATCGGCGGCTTCGGCTCCCATGTCATGCAGATGCTGGCGGACCACGGCATGCTCGACGGCGACCTGCGGATGCGGTCGATGGTCATGCCCGACGCGTTCCTGGATCACGATTCGCCGAACGCGATGTACGCCCGCGCCGGCCTCGACGCCAAAGGCATCGTAGCCAAGGTGTTCGAGACGCTCGGCAAGGATTTCAAGGCCGAGACGGTGAAGCTCGCCTGACGCATCCGAGCCGGCTGCTGCCGACTTCGACAATGATAGTGCCGAACTCGGGTAAACCGAGTTCGGTTCGCGCATCCACGATGTGCAATTTGCACATCGGGAATGACAGGAATTTGTCTAGCCGGCCCCGACGTTTTTCTGCCCGATGCCCTTGATATCGGACGACCCAAGGTCGAGTTGTGTAAGCGTCACGGGCGGATCGGCCTGTATCCGCTGGACAATGCGATCGACCCCGCAGCCAACGACGCCTCGCTGACGATACTTCGCGGCAATGAAAACATGATAATCGAGGCCGAGACTTGCGAGCGCATGGCAGCCGAGCGACTGGCGTCTACGCACATGCCTGCATCGAGTTGAACTTGACCAAGGGCGATCGAACCTCACCCCGCAAGCGCGCGGACCTGTTGCTGGTCGAGCGCGGCCTGTTCGAGAGCCGGGCGCGGGCCCAGGCCGCGATCGAAGCCGGCCTCGTTATGGCCGATAACAAGCCGGTGCTGAAGCCATCCGAGAGCATTGCCGCCGACGCCGTGCTGCAGGCGCAGCCCGCGCATCCCTTTGTCTCACGCGGCGGCGTTAAACTGGCGGGCGCGCTCGAGCAATATCCGATCGAAATCGAGGGTCATGTCTGCCTCGACGTCGGCGCATCGACCGGCGGCTTCACCGAGGTCTTGCTCGCCAACGGCGCCAGCCTGGTGTTCGCCATCGATGTCGGGCGCGAGCAACTGCATCCGTCGCTGCGCGGCCATCCCAAGGTCGTTTCGATGGAAGAAACCGATATCCGCGATTTTGAGGGCAAGCGCCTGCCGGCGCGTCCGGATGTCGTCGTCATCGACGTCAGTTTCATTTCCCTGAAAGCGGTGCTGCCGGTTGCGCTGTCGCTGGCGGCGGCGCCGATGCATCTGCTGGCGCTGATCAAGCCGCAATTCGAGGCGCCGCGTAAGCATTCCAAGCGCGGCATCATCCGCAATGCGATGGTGCATCAGGAAATCTGCGACGATATCGCGGCGTTCGCGGCTTCGCTCGGATGCACCGGCATCCAGGTGTTTCCGTCCTCGATCAAAGGCGGCGACGGCAACATCGAATTCTTCATCGGCGCGCGCCGTGGTTGAACGTCTGGTCATCGATCACGTCGGTCATCGCGGCGACGGTGTCGCCTTGGTCGACGGACAGACCGTGTATGTGCCGTACACGCTTGGCGGCGAGACCGTCGAGGCTGCGCCTGTGGCTGGCCATCCCGACCGCCGGCGCCTGCTCGGGGTCGAGCATGCAAGCCCGGAGCGGATCACGCCATTTTGCCCGCATTTCGGAGTCTGCGGCGGCTGCGCGATTCAGCATTGGGAGGCCGAGCGCTACCGCGCATGGAAACGCGATCTCGTGATCGAGACGCTGGCGCAGGCGAAGATCGATTGTGAAGTGGCTCCCCTGGTCGATGCCCATGGCCTCGGTCGGCGGCGGATCACCCTCCACGCCCGGATGGGCACGCATGACGTGCTCAAGGTGGGCTACGCCGAGGCAAATTCGCACGACATCATTCCGGTCGATCGCTGTCCAATTCTCGATCCTGCATTAAACGGTGCGCTGGAAGCCGCGTGGGCCATCGCCGAGCCGCTGATATCGATCGGAAAGCCGCTCGACATCCAGATTACCGCTGCGGATAACGGCCTCGATGTCGACGTGCGCGGCTCGGGGCCGCTGCCGGCGAAGCTGATCGCAACCCTGTCGCGCGTTGCGGAGCGACACCGCCTGGCGCGGCTGACACGCCACGGCGAGCTGGTGCTGATGCGGGCGCCGCCGACAATCACCATCGGCAATGCGCAGGTACCCCTGCCGGCGGGCTCGTTCCTGCAGGCCACGACCGCCGGCGAGCAAGCGCTGGCGGAGCTCGTGGCCGGACATTGCAAGCGCGCCAAGCACATCGCCGACCTGTTTTGCGGGGTCGGACCGTTCGCGTTGCGGCTCGCGGCAAAATCGCGAATTGCAGCATTCGACAGCGACCCGGGCGCGATCACCGCGCTGCAGAAAGCGGCGACCTCGACCCCTGGACTGAAGCCGCTCAAGGCCGAGGCACGCGATCTGTTCCGGCGTCCGCTGATGCCGCAGGAGTTGCGCGACTACGATACGGTCGTCTTCGATCCGCCCCGGCAGGGCGCGCAGGCGCAAGTGCTTCAGCTCGCGGCGAGCAAAGTTCCGGTGGTGGTTGCGGTATCATGCAACGTCGCAACGTTTGCGCGCGATGCGCGGATTCTGATCGATGGCGGCTACAGGCCAGAAAGCGTAACGCCGGTCGACCAATTCCGCCACACCCCGCATGTGGAACTGGTCGCACGATTTGTGCTGAAACGTTGAACCTGTTTTGCGGGCCGATGACCTACGCATGGGAAGCGGTCACAGGGCCGGTCGATCGCGTTTTGGTTCCAGTGATCGCCGATCCAGCATTCCACGGCATGCCGACGGATTGAGCAACACAGACGGCCGAATGCCGCGTGAGATCCGGGCAAGTCACGCCGTTGAAGACAGTTGACTTCACAGGAGATCATTATGGACGTCAATCCTGACAAGCTAAATGCATTCGTCGGAAAGATGCTGGGCGACGTCGGTGCGGCGATGAACGCTTCGCTGATGCTGATCGGCGACAAGCTCGGCCTCTACAAGACGCTTGCGGCCAAGGGACCCCTCACCTCGGCGGAACTTGCCCAAGCGACGAACACCAGCGAACGCTATGTCCGCGAATGGCTCGCCGCCCAGGCCGCATCCGGCTATGTCGATTACGACACGGCGTCCGGCGAATTCTCGATGACGCCGGAGCAGGATATGGTTCTCGGCAACGAGGACAGCCCAGTGTTCATGGGTGCGGTCGGCAGTCTAATTTCAGCGACGTTCCTCGACGAATCCAAGATTTCCGACGCGTTCAAGACCGGCAAGGGCGTCGGGTGGAATCAGCGTAGCGAATGCCTGTTCTGCGGTACGGCGCGTTTCTTCCGCACAGGCTACAAGCACCATCTGGTGCAGGAATGGCTGCCCGCGCTGGATGGCGTCGTCGAGAAGCTCAAGCGCGGCGCAGCGGTTGCCGACGTCGGCTGCGGACACGGAATTTCCACGCGGCTGATGGCGGAGGCGTTTCCGAATTCACGATTTTTCGGATTCGACTATCATCCGGGTTCGATCGAGGCCGCGCGCCAGGCAGCAAAGGATGCCGGGCTTGGCGAACGCGTGCGTTTCGACGTTCACTCTGCCAAGACGTTTCCAGCCGCGGGCTATGATCTCGTCTGTTTCTTCGACTGCCTGCACGACATGGGCGATCCGGTCGGCGCAATGAAACACGTGCGGGAGACCATGTCGGACGATGGCACCTGCATGCTGGTTGAGCCGTTTGCCAACGACCGACTTGAGGACAATCTCAATCCAGTCGGACGCATCTTTTACGCCGCGTCGACGGTGGTCTGCACGCCCGCCTCGCTCGATCAGGAGGTCGGCTTGGCGCTCGGCGCGCAGGCCGGTGAAGCGCGCCTTCGCGAAGTCGCTCGGCAAGGCGGGCTGACCCGATTCCGCCGCGCCACCGAAACGCCTTTCAACTTGATTCTGGAAGCGCGGGCGTAATCGAAAACCTGCGTTGGGGTTGACGTCGGGGTTTACGTCGGGGTTTACGTCGTCCTGGCGCTCCCCGGCCCCGTAAAGAACGGCCTCGTGGTCGAGACGGCGCGCAAGGGCTTTTCTCGCCACGAAGCTGCCTAACCTCTCACCGCCCCCAGCGATCTTGCCAGATTTTTTCGCCGATCATGCAATTCACCCGCGGCTCCTTCTCGGCCACCGGGACGATCGGGCGCTCGGGCGTCCGGCCGGCGACTTCGAGCAGCAGTTTAGTCCGGATCGCCTCCTTGAATTTGTCGCGATCCTTGATCGTCACCACAAACGAGCCGGGGCCTCCGATCACGCAGTCCTCGTAGTAAAAATCCAGATTGTCGATGTCCATGGTCGAATAGGACGGCTCCTTCACCATGATGGGCAGGCCGTTGATGACGATGCCCTTCTCCAGCGCCGCGTCGCGCGCGCCGGTGACCGGCGCGCCGTTATTGTTGGGGCCGTCCCCGGAAATATCGATGACGCGCCTCAAACCGCGATAGGGATTCTCCTCGAACAAAGGCATCGCGAAATGGATCGCACCTGAGATCGAGGTGCGCGACGCCCGGCGGATCGGCGTTTTCATGATTTCATTGGCGACGGCATCCGCCGTTTCCGGGCCATCGATCAACCGCCAGGGAATGATGATCTTCTGGTCGCTGGATGCCGCCCATTCGAAATAGGTCACGGCAATCTTGCCGTTAGGGCCGGTTTTTAGCGCCTGCAGAAATTCCTTGGAAACGATGGCCTGGGCGTAGCCCTCTCGCTGGATCGCAAGTTCGTCAATGTCCATCGAATAGGAGACATCGACGGCGAGAACCAGTTCGACATCGACAGGCGACCCCGCGTCCTTGTCGGCAAAGTGATGGCCTGCTTGATTGCTTGGGTTCGGCGCGGCGATACCCGCTACGTCACCTCCGGCCATCGCCCCCGCGACAAGCACCGCCCCGATCGAGACATACCAGCGCATAGCGGCCCTCCCGTCGTCTGACGCGATGGTGACACGCAAATCGGACTTCGAAAAGCGGGAACATCGATTGTCGCTACACATTCAAGTCAGTCAAACCGCTGCCTTAATTGCGACGGGACTCCATTTACCACCGACGCGAGGAAGCGGATTCGGGCGATATCATCGCCTGCCGCCCACCGTGCTGCCGCACCAGTGACCCGGATTGAACGAATCCAGCGGTGAGGCGACAGATGTAGCGCGCGAAAAAGTGCGCGGATCGGCACAGATATGGTTACACCCCCTGCGATTCCCGCAAACGATGGTCGGCCGCCACGGACGCGCGCGACCGTTTGGTGGGCCGTTTTGTTGGCGGTGATCGGCGCTGTCGTTGTGCTATTTCTGTCGCCGCTGTGGCCAGAGGTGAGTGAGCCCGCCGCTGCGACATCGAGTGAACCGCTAACAGCGGCCTCGGCCGGCGAAACCTGCCTCCGCCTTTCCGATCATGCATCGGAGTATCTCGGCGACGAGGCAATTCGGCGCCGCACCGAACTACGGATCTCGAGTTGCAATATGGCGTTCGCAGCTCAACCGGAGAATCCCCGCTTCAAGGTAGCCGTGGCGCGGGCCATGCCGCACGCCCAAAGAGCGGAGTCGCTTGCGCTCCTGCGCGAGGTGGCGGCGCAAAACGACGCCGAGGCCTATTACGAGATCTATGAATCCCATAAATCATGGGATCGCGGCGATCTCGACAAGGCGCCGCTGGTGCCGCGCGCCGAGGCCGATCACGCGCTGCGCAAAGCCGCCGAGCTCGGGCATCCCTATTCCACGCAGATGCTCGCCGTATTGCTTGACCGCGGCGGCACCGTAAAGCGCGACGCGGCCGCCGCGCGATATTGGGCGGAGCGCGCGCTTGCCAATCCCGCGAAAGACGAGAGCCGCGGAAATCTCCTGGTGCTGCTCGGGCGCTTGCTGGCGAAATCCGACAATCCGGACGAAGCAGCCCGTGGCGTTGACCTGCTCGAGACACTGAGCAAGGCGGGGCAGTCTGGCGCCAAGACGCATTTGGCGCTCGCAATCCGCAAGGACGATCCCATGCGCGCGCGGTCATTGCTGGAAGAATCCCGGCGTCCCGATCCCGGCGGCGCGATCCCGCCTTTGGCGGAAATGCTGATCGCCGGCGAAGGCGGCCCGGCGGACCCGAAGCGCGCGTTGTCCCTGCTGCAAGCCCCCTCAGACACCGTAAAGGTCAAGGGTGTACTCGGGCAGCTCTATCTCGAAGGCAAACTGGTGCCCCGCGACGTCCAGGAGGCGGTGCGGCTGGTCGATCTCGCCGGCCAGTGGGATCTCGACGCGCGCCTGCAGGTGTTGCAGTTGCTCGCGGCCAATCCCGACGTGCGGGTCAAATATCCGAGGAACTTACTTTACGGCGCCGTCGAGGCCGCGGAACTCGACGAGCCCGGCGCGATAACGGCCCTGATTGCCCTGAAACTGTCACCGAATGCCCAGTTCCAGGACAAGCCAGGAGCCTGTAAACTCATCGAGACGGCCGTCAACCGTGGCGATCAGAGCATGAAGCCGCGTCTGGCGGAGTGCCGCGCCAACTGACCAAAGCGTGCGCCGCCGTGAGGAGGTGCTGCCGGAATGATCGATGCCGTCACCAAGCCGAAAACCAAGGTCAAGACCAAGACCAAACGGCCGCGCCTGCACAAGGTCATCCTCGTCAACGACGATTACACGCCCCGTGAATTTGTCGTCACAGTCCTGAAGGCGGAATTCCGCATGACCGAAGATCAGGCCCACAAGGTCATGATCACGGCGCATCGGCGCGGCGTATGCGTGGTCGCCGTCTTCACCAAGGACGTTGCCGAGACCAAGGCAACGCGCGCCACCGACGCCGGCCGCGCCAAGGGCTACCCGCTGCTGTTCACCACCGAGCCGGAGGAATAGAGCGTTTTCAAACGAAGTGGAGACCGGTTCACATCAAGAAAACGCGTCAATCAAGAATCGAGAGCCAAGTTTCGATTCTATCAAAACGGAAAAGGCTCCAACAGGCGATGACCGGCTGTTCCCGAGTTCAAGCCGCAGGGGTCTCATCTACCAAGCCATAGACGCGCTGGGCATTTGAAAAGCCAGCGATCGGAAACTCGCCCAAATCAGCCCAGCTGCCTGCGCAAATTCCAGCGAACCCGGCAGACGCGACAATCGTTCGATTGAGGCGGCCGGCGATTTTCTCCAGCCGCGCGGCGAGGTTGACGGCCGGACCGATGCAGGTGAAGTCGAGCCGGTTGCCGCCGCCGATATTGCCGTACAGGATTTTTCCGACATGCAGCGCGACCCCGAAGCGGAAGCGCTCGACGGCATCGCCGATCGGGTACTGCATCGCCTCGACGCTGGCGCGGGATTCGCGCGCGGCTTCCAGCACTTGGCCGCAGACCTGCTGGACGTCGCCGACATATTCATCGATCGGAAACACCGCGAGCAGCCCGTCGCCCATGAACTTCAGCACTTCCCCTCCGTGCGTCCGGATCGCGGCCACCTGGCAGTCGAAATAGCCGTTGAGGATATCGACCACGGTCTCGGCCGGCAGCCGGTCCGACAACGCGGTAAAACCGCGTAAGTCCGACAGCCAGATCGCGGCATCCATCGTATCGGTGTGGCCGCGCCGTATCTGCCCGCCGAGAATCCGCTCGCCGGCGCGGTTGCCGACATAGGTGTCGAGCAGGATCGAGGCGGTGCGGCGCAGGCTGATGATCTCGATGACCCGCGCCAGTGGCGTCACTATCGCTCGCAGTGCGGCCAACTCGTCATCGCTGAAGCCGTCCGGCCGTTTCGTGGTGAAGCTCGATGCGTGGATCGAGCCGTCGAGGAACAGAAGCGGCAGCGCGATATAGTCGGTGACGCCTTCGGCGCGCATGTCGTCGAGAAAAGGAAAGCGGTCGCTTGCCGGATCGTCGAGGCGGCATCTGACCTCCCGCCCCTCGTGAAATACGATCGCCAGCGGGCTGCTTTTGAATTCCGGCGAATTCCGAATATCAAAATCCACAGTGCCGACGGTGACTTCGGCTCCCGGCCGCCAAATGAAATTGCGGCCGAAAATATCGGGATGCAGAGTCCGGACGAAGACACCGACGCGCCACAGCGGCAAGCCTGCCTGCACCACGCGCTCGCAAGTGTCCGCCATCATTCTGGATGGGCTGGGCGCGGACCTGGCGCCATCGATCAGCCAGTCGGCGATTTTCTGCAGGTCGGATGTATTCATCACGGTCGCATTTGCCGCGCAAGTTCGCGGCCCGTCAATGAGATAACTTACCGATATGGCTAACCGCCGACCTGCCCGCGATGCCGCAGAAAATGATCGGCGAGCACGCAGGCCATCATGGCTTCGCTCACCGGCACCGCGCGGATGCCGACGCAGGGGTCGTGGCGGCCCTTAGTCATGATATCGGTGTCGGCGCCGCTGCGATCCACAGTGCGGCGCGGCGACAGGATCGAGGAGGTCGGCTTCACCGCGAAGCGCGCCACCACCGGCTGCCCGGTGGAGATGCCGCCCAGAATGCCGCCGGCATGATTTGACAGGAAGCTGACGCCCTGATTGCCCATCCGCATTTCGTCGGCGTTTTCCTCGCCGGATAATTCGGCAGCGCCAAAGCCGGCGCCGATCTCGACGCCTTTCACCGCGTTGATGCTCATCAGCGCCGCGGCCAAGTCGGCATCGAGCTTGGCGTAGATCGGCGCGCCCAGTCCCGCCGGCACGCCTCCCGCGACGACCTCAATCACCGCGCCGATCGACGATCCCTTCTTTCTGATATCGTCGAGGTAGCCCTCGAAGAACGCAGCCTTGTCCTTGTCCGGGCAGAAAAACGGATTGCGCGCGATCTCGTCCCAGTCCCATTTTTCGCGATCGATCTTGTGCGGACCCATCTGCACCAGGGCACCGCGCACGGTCATCTCGGGAACGATCTTGCGGGCGATGGCGCCGGCCGCGACCCGCGTCGCGGTCTCGCGAGCGGAGGAGCGGCCGCCGCCGCGATAATCGCGCAGGCCGTATTTGGCCTCATAGGTGAAATCGGCATGGCCCGGACGAAACTTGTCCTTGATGTCGGAATAGTCCTTCGAGCGCTGATCGGTGTTCTCGATCAACAGCGCGATCGGCGTGCCGGTCGTCACCTGCACGCCGGTCTCCGGATGCGCCATCACGCCGGAGAGAATCTTTACCGCATCTAGCTCCTGGCGCTGGGTGGTGAAGCGCGACTGTCCGGGACGGCGGCGATCGAGATCGCGCTGGATGTCTTCGTTGGCCAGCGGCAGCAACGGCGGGCAGCCATCGACCACGCAGCCGATCGCGATCCCATGGCTCTCGCCGAAGGTCGTGACCCGGAACATGTGGCCGAAGGTGTTGAAGGACATTTTTGACAATCCGCAGGGCGGTTGAAAGTCAACAGCGCCTTGTCGTAACGCGGGGGACTTGGCCGGTCAAACCTCTCGTTCGTCATGGCCGGGACAAGCCCGGCCATGACGGTGGGGAGATCTCGCTACCGGCGCGGAATACTGGATGCCCGACGGAGCCTGTCATCGAGCGGCCCATCGGCCGACCGGTTGGCGGGCATGATGGTCGCGATTGTGCCCTTAACTATATTTCGTCAATCCAGCCTCGTTGAACACGTAGACCACGCCCTGCCCGATCGGCGTCTCGGCGGCCTCAAGCGGCATCGCGATGCCAAGGGCGACCATCAGCGCCCGCATGGTGCCGCCATGGGCGACAGTGACGGTGTCGACGGGAAGGGAATCGAACCACTCGCGCATGCGCAGCGTGACGCTCGCATAGCTCTCGCCCGATGGCGCCGCGACGCCCCATTTGTCCTCGTGGCGGGCTGCGAACGTGACCGCGTCGTGCAACTCCATCTCGGGCAGCGTCAAACCTTCCCACTGGCCATAGCCGATCTCGCGCAGCCGATCGTCAACGGCGTAATCGTCGGGCGGCAATTGCAGCGTGCCGCGCACAAGCTCCATCGTCAGCCGCGCGCGGCCAAGCGGACTGGCCACGAATGCCAGGGACGATGCCTCACTCCCATCGCGCGCCAACAAATCGGCGAGAATACCGCCGGCCGCAACAGCCTGGGTGCGTCCGAGGTCGTTTAGTGGAATATCCTGCGAGCCCTGGAAGCGTCCCGCGGCATTCCATGCTGTTTCGCCATGGCGAATGTAGTAGATCGTCGGCACGGGCATCGTACGCTTGGCTATTCCTTGCTCAGCGACATGTCCGGCGCCTCCGGACGCTTCATGCCGACGACATGATAGCCGGAATCGACGTGATGCACTTCGCCGGTGACGCCGCGCGACAGGTCCGAAAGCAGATACAGCGCGCTGTCGCCGACCTCCTCGATGGTGACGTTACGACGCATCGGCGCGTTGATTTCGTTCCACTTCAGGAGATAGCGGGAGTCGGCGATGCCGGCAAACGCCAGCGTCTTGATCGGTCCCGCCGAAATCGCGTTGACGCGGATGTTCTTCTCGCCAAGATCGGCCGCGAGATAGCGCACGCTGGCCTCCAGCGCCGCTTTCGCAACCCCCATCACGTTGTAATGCGGCATCCATTTCTCCGCGCCGTAGTAGGTCAGCGTCAGGATCGAGCCGCCATCGGTCAAAAGCTTTTCGGCGCGCTGCGCGATCGCGGTCAGCGAGTAGCAGCTGATCAGCATGGTCTTTGAAAAATTATCCGCCGACGTTTCGAGATAGCGGCCGTCGAGCTGGTCCTTGTCGGAGAACGCGATCGCGTGCACCACGAAGTCGATCTTGCCCCATTTCTCTTTCAGCACCTCGAACGCCGCATCGATGGTTGCGGGTTCGGTGACGTCGCAGTGGCCGAGCAGGACGCCATTGAGTTCCTTGGCCAGCGGCTCGACGCGCTTCTTCAGCGCATCGCCCTGCCAGGTGAGCGCGATCTCCGCGCCTGCCGCGTGGCAGGCCTTGGCGATGCCCCAGGCGATCGAGCGGTTATTGGCGACGCCGAGGATCACCCCGCGCTTGCCCTGCATCAGACCTGAAATGTGCGGCATCCAAGTTTCCAATCGACCTTGATCAGGTCTGGAGGTACACCAGCCCCACCGGCCGGTACAGCCCAAATCCGCCTCGGATTGGGCTGTTCGGCGCGCAGCCGGAATAGCCGCGATATTTCGGTGTTCTATTGGTTGAGGCGTTGGCGATATTCGACGCCCACGGACGTGTCCGAGATCGGGCGTTAATGAACGCGTTTCGCCAGAGTGTCGAAGCCATGATTCCGGCCCTGCGGCGGTACGCGCGTGCATTGGCGCGCGATGCCGATGTCGCCGACGATCTGGTGCAGGATACGCTGGTGCGGGCGCTGCGTTCGGAACGGCTGTTCCTCGGCGGCGACGTCAGGAACTGGCTCTATGCCATCCTGACCAACCTCAACAAGAACCGGAGGCGATCGCTGGCGCGGCGGCCGCAGTTCATGCCGCTGCTCGACAACAATCCCGACGCCAGCGGCACCGAAGCGGAAGGCCGCGACATCGCCCGCGCGCTGGCGACCTTGGTGGAGGAGCAGCGTTCGGTGCTGCTTTTGGTGATGCTGGAAGGGTTGAGCTATCGCGAGGTCTCCGACATTCAGGGGGTGCCGATCGGCACCGTGATGTCACGGCTCGCCCGTGCCCGCGCCCATGTGAAAGCCGTGCTTGAGGGCGAACGCCCGGCGCTGCGGCGGGTGAAATGATGGCAACTATTAACCACGCAGGCGTAACGAACGATGTGATGAACGGGTTTGAATTGCGATGTTTTCGCATTTTTCCCCGCGTTGGGAAGACCGCTGACAGCCGACAAGCAATTTTCGATTAAGATCAGACAGAGACAACGACGATGACCGATCCAAAAATTCCTGTCACCGAGGACGAGCTGCACGCCTATGTCGACAACGAACTGCCGGCGGAGCGTCGCGGCGATGTCGAAGCATGGCTCGCAGCCCACCCTGACGACGCCGAGCGGGTGCGATCATGGAGCGCGATGGCGGAGGGGCTGCGTGCGCGGTATGACGCGGTCGCCGACGAGCCGGTGCCGAAGCGGCTTGAGATCGAGCGGCTGGTGCGGCAACCGCGCCAATGGATCTACGGCGCGATCGCAGCAGCGCTGGTGGCGTTCATCGCCGGCGGCGGCGTCGGCTGGCTGGCGCGTGGCGCGGCCGCTTCGCCATCGGCGTTGCAGAATTTCACGCGGGATGCGCTGGATGCGCACCGGCTCTATGTGGTCGAGGTCCGCCATCCCGTCGAGGTGCCCGGAAGCGAGCGCGCTCATCTCCAGCAATGGCTGACCAAGCGCTGCGGCTGGGACGTTCGTGCCCCGGAGCTGGACGCGACCGGGTTGAAGCTCGTCGGAGGACGGCTGCTGCCCGGCCCTACCGGACCTGCATCGTTTCTGATGTATGAGAGCGCGTCGGGTGAACGCTTTACGGTCTACGCCGCGCGAGCGGCAGCGGAGACCACGCAGATGCGGTACGCCAACCAGGATAACAACGGCGCGCTTTTTTGGTCCGACCGCGGTGTCGGATACGTGGTCAGCGGCAGCAGCGACCGCGAGCGCCTGACGCAGGTCGCCCGTCTGGTTTACGACCAGACCGAAAAGAGCGGCGGCTAAGCGCTGCTCACGAGGTGCAGGCGGGTCATAGCGGAGCGCAATCCGGGTCAGTCTCCGCGCCTGCGGTGTCGCCCGGGACGAAATCGCGCCGATAGTGGGCCAGCTTGGCAGCCTATCCCGGATTCGCTTCGCTCCATCCGGATACGGGCCAAAAACACTACCAAAGATAGCGGCTAGACTGGGTCATCATTTCTGTCCCAATTCCGACATCGAAAATCTGGAATCAAGACATCGGCGGGTCTCAAAATCGCACCGCATGTCACGCGAAATGTGACGCGCTCGATCCGCCGATCGACGCAACCGGCCTCGATCGGGGTTTTTGTACCGCGCTGGTCCCCCGGTCGAGGCCGTACACTTTCGGCCTGACTTGAAGCAATCAGGCCAGAAAGAATCAGGTCAGATCGCTGCGCGGATTGTAGGGATGTCCCTCGCGCCACTTCTGCATCAAGGCCTCGAGCGCGCTGTCGTGCCCGTCCGGCAGGATGATGCGGGTGGTGACGAACAGGTCGCCGGTACCGCCGGTCGCAGTCGGCAGCCCCTTGCCCTTCAGGCGAAAGGTCCGGCCGCTCGAAGTGTTCTTCGGAATAGACAATTCGACCGCGCTGCCGAGCGTCGGCACCCGAACCTTGCCCCCGAGCACAGCTTCATACAGGGTGATCGGCAGATCGACGCGAAGGTCGCTGCCGTCGACCTTGAAGAATGGATGCGGCGCGATATTGACCGTGATCAGGAGATCGCCGGAGCGGTGGCCGGGCGCGGTCTCGCCCTGCCCCTTCAGCCGGATCTGCTGACCCGCGGTGACACCGGCGGGAATCCTGACGTTAAGTTCCTTGCCGGTCGGTAGCCGGACGCGCTTCTCCACGCCCTTCACCGCCTCTTCGAGCGACACCGTCATCGCCACGCTGAGATCGAGATCAAGCGCTATGCCGCCGGTATCGAACTCGAAGGCGCTGCCTGCGCCGCGCCGTGCGCCCCGCGCCGCGGCGCCGGCAAACATGCTGTTGAGAATGTCCTCGAAGCCGCCGCCGCCAAAGCCTCCGGGGCCGGCACCGCCGGTGCGGAATGTATGGCTCTCGAAGCCGCCCCCGCGCGCACGCGGGTCGCCGCCCGGAAAGCCCTGGAAGCGCGGCTTACCGTCGGCGTCGATTTCGCCGCGATCGAACTGCTTGCGCTTCTCCTCGTCGCCAACGATCTCGTTGGCCGAATTGATCTCGGAGAAGCGTGCCGCGGATTTCGGATCGTTCTTGTTGTTGTCCGGATGATGCTTCTTGGCGAGCTTGCGATAGGCGCTCTTGATCGCCGCAGCGCTGGCGCCCCGCGGCACCCCCAAGACCTCATAGGGGTCGCGCATTCGTTAAGTCTCCTTACGGGATTTCCGATGTTAAATTTTCGGGCTGTCGGCCCATTTCAGTTTCATCTGGGATCTTCGTGGCATTTTTGCAACTGCCGAACGTTCAACCCCGCCTCCACGGCTTTAACGTATGAATTTCCCATCGGCCATGGTCGGTGCGGCAGGCGGCGCCCTGCAGCCAGCTTTCCAACCGGCCATTAACATAACTCGCCAAAAAATCCCGGCAGGTGCGTCCCTCCGAGGAATAGGCCTGCGCCAGAGGCGTCACTGAACCCCGTGCGCCGGTCGCTGGATTTTCCCAGGGCTGGCTGGAATCCCTGTCGCCCTTGGTCAGCACATCGGAGGCCGCATTGCGGGCAAAGGCAAGATCGCTCTCGGTCGGCGCCGACCCGCTGGTTGGGACCGCAAGCGAGCCCGTCACCTCGTTGTCGTTCATTTTGGCAAAAGCGCCGTCGGTCCGGGACAGGCCGCAGCCGCCCGCGCCGACGCCGATTAGAATCCATGTCAAGACGACCCCGGTCGGCCCGATCGCCGATAGGCCAACGCGTCCCCATGCCCTATATAGGGCGAGCCCACATCGGGGCTGCAACGCACTTTGGACCGCAGGCGGACGCAACTCGGAACCCCTGAATGACCGACACGACCTCCATCAAACACCCGACACCATTAACATCCGGTGATTTCACCGCGGCCGAGGAGCCGTTTGCGTTGTTTGGCGACTGGTTTGCGGAAGCCGTGAAGGCCGAACCCAACGACCCCAACGCCATGTCACTGGCTACCGTCGATGCCGACGGCTTGCCCGACGCGCGAATGGTGCTGATGAAGGGCTATGACGCCGCCGGTTTCGTGTTCTATAGCCACATCGCCAGCCAGAAGGGCCACGAGCTCGCCACAAATCCTAAGGCGGCGTTACTGTTTCACTGGAAGTCGCTGCGTCGGCAGGTCCGCATCCGCGGCAACGTGTCGCCGGTGACGGAAGCGGAAGCCGACGCCTATTTCGCGACACGGCCGAAGCAGGCCCAGATCGGCGCCTGGGCCAGCAAGCAATCGCAGCCGCTGGAAAGCCGCTTTGCCTTCGAACAGGCGATCGCCAGGATCGCCGCCAAGTACATCGTCGGCGAGGTACCGCGTCCAGCGGGCTGGAGCGGCTGGCGCATCGCGCCGATACAGTTCGAATTCTGGCATGATCGGCCGTTCCGCCTGCACGATCGCATCGAATTCCGCCGCGCGGCGCCGGATCAGCCATGGTCCAAGACGCGACTTTATCCGTAGAGTAATAGGTCGTCATGGCCGGCCCAATCGCGAACCACGTCTCTCGCTATTGTCCCGGACAGCCAGGTCTTTCTTCTGCAACTGCCAAAGTAAGACGTGGACGCGCGGCACAAGCCCGGGAATGACTGAGGACGAGAGAACCGTTTATGCCCACTTCATCGAACAATGGGCCGCGGCGCACGCTGCTTCTGACCGGAGCCAGCCGCGGCATCGGCCATGCCACCGTGATCCGCTTTTCCAGCGCCGGCTGGCGCGTCATCACCTGTTCGCGACATGCCTTCCCGGAAGAATGCCCGTGGGGCGCCGGCCCTGAGGATCACATCCAGGTCGACCTGGCCGATCATGCCGACACCACGCGGGCGATTTCCGAAATCCGCGAGCGGCTTGAAGGCGGCACGTTGCACGCGCTGGTCAACAACGCCGCGATTTCGCCGAAGGCTGCAGGCGGCGGTCGGCTCGGCTCTATCGATACCGACATCGAGACCTGGAGCCACGTATTCCGCGTCAACTTCTTCGCGCCGATCATGATGGCGCGCGGCCTGATCGAGGAATTGAAGGCCGCGAAGGGCTCGGTGGTGAACGTCACCTCGATCGCGGGCTCGCGGGTGCATCCATTCGCAGGCGCAGCCTACGCGACCTCGAAGGCGGCGCTGGCTTCATTGACCCGCGAGATGGCGTCGGATTTCGGCCGCGTCGGTATCCGCGTCAATTCGATCGCGCCGGGCGAGATCGACACCTCGATCCTGTCGCCGGGCACCGAAAAGATCGTCGAGCAGCAGATCCCGCTGCATCGGCTGGGCACGCCGGACGAAGTGGCGAAGATCATCTATGTGCTGTGCACGGAGACGAGTTCCTACGTGAACGGCGCCGAGATCCACATCAACGGCGGTCAGCACGTTTAGCGCTTCCTCATCCCGAAGGAGCGGCCTCTCGGCCGCGTCTCAAAGGAGAGCAGGAAGAACGGCCCCGTTGCCATCCTTCGAGACGCCGCTTTCGCGGCTCCTCAGGGTGAGGCTGGTGTTTGCGGCTCAACTCAATCCGCGTAAAATTTTCGCGGCGCACCGCGCAGACGCGGCGCCTCGAAATTGAAGGCGCTGGAGCATTCGTCTTCGCTCTCGCCCTCCGAAAGCATCGCGCCGCAGTGCCGGCAGACCCGCGCCGAGATCGCAAGCGCCTTGTCGGCAGCCTTGCGGCCCCGGTGATAGCGCGCGAAATCGACCACATTGCGGGGTGACGTTATAATTCTTTCAACCATTGCTGTCCTCGCGGCTTGAGGCCAGCGTTATGGCAGACAAGTTTCGCTCAAACGTTCAGCGCACCGCTCAAATTTTAGCAGAGAAATTGAGGCAGGAATCGTCCAGGAATCGTCAAGGCGCGTCGCCCTTTTCCTTAACTACAACCACTTTTTCCATTTGAAGAGCATGTACGGCAATACCGCTGCAAGCAGCATCGCCATCAGCGCGAAGGGATAGCCGAGCTGCCAATCGAGCTCGGGCATGAGCTTGAAATTCATGCCGTAGATCGAGGCGATCAGGGTCGGCGGCATCAACACCACGGCCATCACCGAAAACAGCTTGATGATGTTGTTCTGCTCGAGATTGACGACGCCGAGCATCGCGTCCAACACAAAGGTGATCTTGTTGGAAAGATAGGAGGCGTGGTCGGTCAGCGAGGTCACGTCGCGCTGCATGGTCTTAAGCTGCTCGCGCATGTCCTTGGACCATTTGACGCCATCGACCGCGGCGGCGACGAATGTCACCACCCGCCCGATCGACACCAGGCTCTCACGCACTTTGGAGGTAAGGTCGCCCTTGCGGCCGATCGCGATCAGGATGTCGGAATAGCGCTTGGCGTGGCCGGTGCGCGCCGCCCCCGCCGGCTCGAAAATATCGTGGCTGATCGAGTCCATGTCGCTGCCGGCGCGTTCCAGAATATCGGCGTTGCGATCGATCACCGCATCAAGCAGCTCCATCAGCACCATTTCCCCGGTGATCCCCGCCGCGCAGGAGCGCGCCAGCTTGTTCTCCACCAGCATGAATGGCTTTGGCTCGTCGTAGCGCACGGTTACCAGGCGATGGCTGGCAAGAATGAAGGTCACCGCGGTGGTGCGCGGATTCTCGGTATCGGCTGCGCACATCAGTGTCGCCGTCATGTAGCGCGCGCCGTTCTCGATATAGAGCCGGCTGGAAATCTCGATTTCCTGCATGTCCTCCCGTGTCGGAACCGCAATTCCGGCCAGCCGCTCGACGGCTTTGTCCTCCGCCGCGGTCGGCTTCACCAGGTCGATCCAGACCGCGCTTTCGGGCAGCTTGGCCGGGTCACCATCAGTTAGTCTCTTCAGCGAGGATTCGGAGGGGACGAACACCGATAACATGCAAGACTCCGGGACCGAGCGCGCGATCTACCCAACAGGACTTAGCTCGATTCTGGCAAGCGCTTCATGACCCGCGCATTAACCGCCGGTCCATATTTTGCGGCGGCGCGGTGACGGCAGGTGACGGTAGTGGGCGGCGACACCGCTCTTGGCCAAAAAATCAGCCGAAAACCGCAAGATTTGCGGCAAAAAAGACACAGCTAGCATGCCGCGATGCGGGGCAAGCATCTAAGTTCTGGAATTGTGACCGATTTCGGCGATAATGTGACAAATCGAATGGTGCGTTTTTGCATCGCAAGCTTGCGGTGGAATCGGCGCTCCGGTCACTTGGAACAAAAAAAATGTCGGGCTTCCGGACAAAACTCGCGATTCTCGCCGCTGGCGTGATGCTTTCTGGCTGCATGCAGGCCACTACCTATCAGGCCGCGCCGGAAGCTACTCTCAAGCCGACGGACAAGGTCCAACTCGCAAAGGCGCGTTACGCCAAGGTCGCGCCCGCCGAGCCGTTCCGGCGCGCCATCGTCGACTATCACCGCAAGGAAATGCCCGGCACTATCGTGGTCGATTCTGACAATCACTATCTCTATCTGGTGCAGGACGGCGGCAAAGCTATCCGCTACGGCGTGACCGTCGGCGAGGAAGCACTCGCCTTTTCCGGCATCGCTCGCGTCGGCAACATGGCGGAATGGCCGAAATGGACGCCGACCGCGGACATCCACAAGCGCATCGAAGGCTTGCCTGCCTCGGTGCCCGGCGGCATCGATAATCCGCTGGGCGCCCGCGCGCTCTACCTTTACCAGGGCAGCCGCGACACCCTGTTCCGGATCCATGGCACTAACCAGCCGGAATATATCGGCGCTTCGATTTCCTCGGGTTGCATCCGCATGACCAACGAGGACGTCATCGATCTCTACACCCGAGTGAAGCAGGGCACGGTCGTCGTCGTGCTCGAACCCAAGCAAGGCGACTCGCCATACAATTCCAAGATGGCGCTGCAGGGCGGCGGTGGCAGCCCAATGATGCAATAGACAATGGAATCGTGATCGATCTCTATCAGCGCGTCGGTATAGGCACAGTCATGGTGGTGCTGGAACCGAAACACGGCGATTCGCCATTCAATTCGAAGATGGCGCTGCGGGGCGGCGGCAGCAACGCGTTCTGATCGGGGCGGCACCTTCCGAACATACTCAAAAGCGCCGGTCTTGCCGGCGCTTTTTCGCTGGCGGTTTGCTCTTGCCGGCGTCCGGCCCGGCAGCATCGGATTTCGAAGGCGCGGATGCCGCCTCGGATTTCGCCGCCTCGGATTTGGCGGTGACCTCGCGCGGCGGGGCTTCCTCCGGCCGCTCGGCCGGCAGCAACGGCGCGAGCTGCGGCAGCGGGTCCCACACGTCCCACTGACAGATTCTGTAATTGTTGCGCCGCTCCATCAGGTCGAGATGAATGTGGTCCTCGTGGTACCAGTCCGAGCCAGGCCCCAGCACCGTCGAGAACCGCGCGCACGCCGAATGCAGCACGCTTTCGCGCAACTCGCGCGATACCGTGCGATCGGTCAGCGAGATCGACCGGCCGTTGGCGAGCTTTAAGGCACGGACGTCGAGCGCGTTGGCGCGGCCGTGCTCGGACAATCTGGCACCGATCACGCGGTTGCGGCCGCGGCATTCGAACGAGTCGAAACTGTCGAGGTCGCTGATGACGCTGCCGAGGTTCGCCGCCAGCGGCGCGATGTCGGCGCGGATCCAGTCCGCGATCGCCGACGCCATCGGGCAGCGCAGGATCGCTGCCGGTTTTATCAAAACCCGATGCTTGTCCGGCAGCACCACCGCCTCTAGCCGGACCAGGTCCTGGCCGCCACAGCCGTTCGCGCCATGGATGTCGGGGATGCTGGGGGCGATGGCGATCTCATCGGTCAGCGCCAGCCGACAGGCCGAGGGCGGCGGCGGCGCGGGGGCGGCCTGTTCGGCCGGCTTGTCGGGTTCCGCGGGCTTCTGCTTTCCCGCCACGGGCTTGTCGGGCCCGGTTGGCGGCGCTTCGGCCGGACGAGGCTTAGGCAACGGCACCGAAACAGGGAGCGCAACCCGGCGCGTCTTCGGCTTGTTCTCCCTGAACAGGCCGCTCCAGGGTCCCTGCGACCAGGCGCCGGATTTTCGCGCCGCGGCAGTCGGTGCCGTTTGCGTGAAAAGCAGCAGCAGCACGGCGACAGCGGTAACTACTAGCCTTTTGCCGCACGCCAAAGCGCCACAAGGCCATTTGCGGCGTGCTTTCCCCGCGCTAAACTTCATGACAATTCCAAGGCTCGACAATTCCGAGGCTCGCCGCAAGCGACAACACATTCTGGAGGAACGTATGCGTGGATTGATGCAAGACTGGCCTTTGCTTTGTCACCGGATTATCGAGCACGCTGCCGCGGTTCATGGCACGCAAGAGGTCGTGACGCGATCGGTCGAAGGCCCCATCCACCGCACCAATTACGCCGAGATTCGCAACCGCGCACTGAAGGTCTCGCAATGCCTCGATCGCGACCGCATCAAACTCGGCGACCGGGTCGCCACCATCGCCTGGAACACCTGGCGCCATCTCGAAGCCTGGTACGGCATCATGGGGATCGGCGCGATCTGTCATACCGTCAATCCACGGTTGTTTCCCGAACAGATCGCCTGGATCATCAACCATGCGGAAGACCGCGTGGTGATGACCGATCTTACCTTCATTCCGATCCTGGAGAAAATCGCCGACAAACTGCCGAGCGTGGAACGCTACATCGTCTTCACCGACAAGGCGCACATGCCGCAGACCACGCTGAAGAACGCGATCGCCTATGAAGACTGGATCGCGCAAGCCGACGGCAATTTCAAGTGGAAGACCTTTGACGAAAATACCGCGGCCGCGATGTGCTACACCTCCGGCACTACCGGCGATCCCAAGGGGGTATTGTATTCGCATCGCTCCAACGTACTGCATGCGTTGATGGCCAACTCCGGCGATTCCCTCGGCGCGAATGCTACCGATACAATGCTGCCGGTGGTTCCGCTGTTCCATGCCAACAGCTGGGGCATCGCGTTCTCGGCGCCCTCGATGGGCACCAAGCTGGTGTTGCCCGGCGCGAAACTCGACGGCGCTTCAGTCTACGAACTATTGGATACCGAGAAGGTGACGCATACCGCCGGCGTTCCGACGGTATGGCTGATGCTGCTCAATCATATTGCCGCCAACAATCTGAAGCTGCCGCACCTGAGAATGGTGGTGTGCGGCGGCTCGGCGATGCCGCGCTCGATGATCAAATCGTTCCTCGACATGGGGGTGCAGGTGCGCCACGCCTGGGGCATGACCGAAATGAGTCCGATCGGCACCCTTGCCGCGTTGAAGCCTCCGTACTCGGAGTTCACGGGCGAGAGCCGACTCGATATCCTGCAAACCCAGGGCTATCCGCCGTTCGGCGTCCAGATGAAGATCACCGACGATGCCGACAAGGAACTGCCGTGGGACGGCAAGACGTTCGGCCGGCTGAAGGTCAGCGGCCCGGCGGTGTCGCAGGCTTATTTCCGCGTCGATGCCAACATTCTCGACGAGGAAGGCTATTTCGACACCGGCGATGTCGCGACCATCGACAAGCACGGATACATGCGGATCACCGATCGCTCGAAGGATGTGATCAAATCCGGCGGCGAGTGGATTTCATCGATCGATCTGGAAAATCTCGCCGTCGGACATCCCGCAGTGGCGGAAGCAGCCGTGATCGGCGTCTATCATCCGAAATGGGACGAGCGTCCGCTGTTGATCGTCCAGCTCAAGCAGGGCCAGAGCGCGACGCGCGAGGACATCCTGAAATTCATGGATGGCAAGATCGCCAAATGGTGGATGCCTGACGATATCGTGTTCGTCGATTCGATTCCGCACACCGCGACCGGAAAGATCCTGAAGACCGCGCTGCGCGACCAGTTCAAGACGTACAATTTTCCGACCGCGGCGGCCTAGGGTCCTATTTCCCTCTCCCCTTGTGGGAGAGGGGCGGCCTCCGGCCACCGTTCCTGGGTGAAGTCGCCGATGCTTCGCATCGGCTACGGACGCGTCGCGGACGGGTGAGGGCTGGCCCACCGGACAGGCCAAAGTCCCTTGAATTCGCCGCAGGTCCGTGGTCTCAAACGAGCCAGTTTGCAAGCCTGGCGCATTCCGCCCGGCAACGCTCCAACCCGGCAGATTCTGACCGATGGCCCGCAGGTTTTCCGCTCCCTATCAGTCGGAGCCCGTGTCCAGCCTCGCCTCATGGGCGCGCAATCTCGCGGTGTTCTCGCTGGTTGCGGTGCTGGGTTCGATCATCATCGTCCGCTTCGATTTCCTGGAAATGAAACCGGCGCTGGCGACCTTCTTCGGCGCCCTCGCCTGCGCCGGTCTTTCCATTCTGGTCGGCTTGGCCGCTTTTGTCGCGATCTGGCAGAACGGTTCGCGCGGCATGAGCCGCATCCTGCTGGCGCTGCTGATCAATGCGATGATCCTCGCCTATCCGGTCTATCTCGCCCTGCAATATCGCAAGCTGCCGCCGATCTACGACGTCACGACGGACCCGATTGATCCGCCGCGCTTCGAGGCGCTGTCGCGCCTGCGCACCGGCGACGGCGCCAATTCCCCCGTCTATGCCGGGCTGTATTCCGCCGAACAGCAGCGGCTAGCCTATCCCGATATCGAGACCGTGGAACTCGAGGTTCCCGTACAGCGAGCCTATGAGGTAACGCTGCGTTTGGTCCACAAGCGAAAATGGCTTGTCATCGACGAGCGCCCTCCGCAGTTTCCGCGCCGCATCGCCCGGATCGAGGCGGTGGCGCGGACGCCGATCATGGGGTTCCGCGAGGATGTGTCGATCCGCGTCATGCCCGACGGCGAGGCCTCGCGCGTCGATATCCGCTCGTCGTCCCGCTATTTCGAGAGCGATCTCGGCAGCAACGCCGCGCGCATCACCAAGCTGATCGACGAAATCAACGACGCCGTCGACAACGCCAAGCCGGTGAAGAAGCCGCAGGCACCGGCCAAGGTGCAGGCCAAGACGGTGAAGAAGTGAGGGGGTAAGGGGCGAATGGCGAGTGGCGAATAGCGAATGGAAAGCGGGGTAACTCGCGCCAAACCTTCTTCCCTATTCGCCACTCGCTACTCGCTATTCGCCCTGACTATTCGCCAATCTGTAACTCCCCCCGATCACCGGGTCGCCCTCCGTCGCCACGATGCCGCGCGCGACCAGATCCTCCAAATGCGCCAGCACGGAATAGCCGGCCGCGTCCGTCAGCCGTGGGTCGATGCCGATATAGATCGCGCGCACCATGGTCGGGATATCGGCTTCGCCTTTGCCGAGACGATGCAGGATCGAGGCTTCGCGGGCCTGACGGTGCCGGATCAGGAAACGCGCGTAGCGCGGCCCTTGCGGGATTTCCGGCCCGTGGCCTGAAAAATACAAATCCTCGTCGCGTTGCGTCAGTTTCTCGAGCGAGGCCATGTAGTCGATCATCGATCCGTCCGGCGGCGCCACGATCGACGTCGACCAGCCCATCACATGATCGCCCACGAAGGATATCTTTCGGTCCCGCCACGCGAACGCCAGGTGATTGGCGGTGTGGCCCGGCGTCGCCACCGCCTGCAGCGTCCACCCCGCACCTTCGATGACGTCGCCGTCGCGTACCTCGATGTCGGGCTTGAAGTCGCGGTCGGCGCCGGATTCGGAGGATATCTTTTCGCTCTCATAGCGCGGCCGCGATGCGCGATGCGGACCTTCGGCATAGACCGTGGCACCGGTGGCAGCCTTGATCCGCGCGGTGTTCGGCGAGTGGTCGCGGTGGGTGTGGGTAACCAGAATATGCGTCACGGTTTCGCCGCGCACGGCGTCCAGCAGCGCCGCCGCGTGGACCTCACTATCCGGACCGGGATCGATGATCGCGACCTGGCCTTGACCGACGATGTAACTCACCGTGCCGGTGAAAGTGAACGGGCTTGGATTGTTGCACAGAACCCGCCGCACGCCGGGACGGACTGCATCGACCACGCCGGGCTGAAGCGGAAAATCGCGATTGAACGGGATGTCGTCGTAGTCGGTCATGGGGGATTCCCTACTCAAAGCGAGTTGCACAGCCCGAAGAACTCGCAACTGTCGTCATACCCCGCGAAAGCGGGGTATCCAGTAGTCGCTGACATCAGAGATAAAATGAGGCGCCTCGGAGTACTGGATCGTCCGCTTTCGCGGACGATGCCAGTGGGATTCATGGCCACGCTGGCAATCCTAAGAACAGCGCCTTACGAAAACGCCTGAATGCCGGTGATGGCGCGACCCAGGATCAGCGCGTGGACGTCGTGGGTGCCTTCATAGGTGTTTACGGTTTCCAGGTTCGCGGTGTGGCGCATCACGTGATATTCGATCTGGATGCCGTTGCCGCCGTGCATGTCGCGCGAGACGCGCGCGATGTCGAGCGCCTTGCCGCAATTGTTGCGCTTGACGATGGAAATCATCTCCGGCGCCACCTTGCCTTCATCCATCAGCCGCCCGACCCGCAGCGAGGCCTGCAGGCCCAGCGCGATCTCGGTCTGCATGTCCGCAAGCTTCTTCTGCACCAGCTGCGTCGCCGCCAGCGGACGATTGAACTGCTTGCGGTCGAGCGTGTATTGCCGCGCCCGGTGCATGCAGTCTTCGGCAGCCCCCATCGCGCCCCAGGAAATGCCGTAGCGGGCGCGGTTGAGGCAGCCGAACGGTCCCTTCAGGCCCGATACGTTGGGCAATAGCGCGCTCTCCGGCACCACCACGCCATCCATCACCACTTCGCCGGTCACGGATGCGCGAAGCGAGAGCTTGCCGCCGATCTTCGGTGCCGAAAGACCCTTCATGCCCTTTTCGAGAATGAAGCCGCGGATATGGTTGTTATGCTCGGCGGATTTCGCCCATACCACGAACACGTCGGCGATCGGGGCGTTGGAAATCCACATCTTGGTGCCGGTCAGCCGGTAACCGTCGGAAACCTTTTCGGCTCGCGTCTTCATGCCGCCGGGATCGGAGCCGGCGTCCGGCTCGGTCAGGCCGAAACAGCCGACCCATTCGCCGGTGGCCAGCTTGGGCAGATATTTCTTGCGCTGGTTCTCGTCGCCATAGGCATAGATCGGATGCATCACCAGCGACGACTGCACCGAATTCATCGAGCGATAGCCGGAATCGACGCGCTCGATTTCGCGCGCCACCAGGCCATAGGCGACGTAGCTCGCGTTGGCGCAGCCATATTCTTCCGGAAGCGTGATGCCGATCAAGCCGAGCCCGCCCATCTCGTGAAAGATGTCGCGATCGACCTTCTCTTCCAGATAGGCCTTGGTCACGCGCGGCAGCAACTTGTCCTGCGCATAGGCGCGCGCGGTGTCGCGGATCATGCGCTCGTCTTCGGTGAGCTGCTCGTCGAGCATGAACGGATCGTCCCACTGGAAATTCACCGGGGACGGCTTGTCCTTGGTCTGAGGGCGCACACTCATGAAACTTCCTTTCGGGTCACTGTATTTATTTTAGAGCGCGACGGGCGGGAGCGCAATTGAATTGGATGGACCTCAGTTTCCGTCATTCCGGGCGCGCAAGAGCGCGAACCCGGACTCTCGTGCAAAAAAGTTGAGAACGAGATTCCCCGATGTCCAATTGCACATCTGAGGTCTGGCTCTTCGAGCCATCCCGGAATGATGAAGGCCCTAGACTTCAAGCTGTTCGTTGGAGACGATCTCGATGCCAAAGCCGGACAGTCCCTTGTAGTCGTGCACCGACGACGTCAAATGACGGATCGAGGTGACGCCGAGGTCGCGCAAAATCTGCGCGCCGACGCCGACCTCTCGCCATTGCCGGTGGCGGTCGGCTTCGGCGGAATTCTGCTCCGGCAGCGGCGCAACCGGAACGCCGGCGGCGCCGTCGCGCAGATAAACCAGCACGCCGCTGCCGGCCTTTTTGAAATGTTCGAGTACGGCCTGCATGCGCTTCGGCCCGGTGAAAATGTCCCTGACGATATTGGGCTTGTGGAACCGGGTAAGCACGTTCTTGCCGTCGCCGACGCCATTGTAGACAAAAGCGACATGGGCGATGGAATCGAACGGCGAGCGATAGGCATAGCCCTGCAGCGGCCCGATCGGACTGTCTGTGGTGAATGTCGCGACCCGCTCGATCAGCTTCTCGCGCGCCTGGCGGTAGGCGATCATATCGGCGATGGTGACGTGCTTGAGCTTGTGGGCGGCCGCGAACCGCGCCACCTGCTCGCCCTTCATCACCGTGCCGTCGTCGTTCATCAACTCGCTGATGACGCCGACCGGCGGCAGTCCGCTCAGCTTGCAGAGATCGACCGCGGCCTCGGTGTGACCCGAGCGCAGCAGGACGCCGCCGTCGCGCGCGATCAGCGGAAACACGTGGCCGGGCCGCGCGAAATCGTTGGCGCCGACATTTGGGTTGGCCAGCGCGCGGCAGCAGGAGGCACGTTCGTCTGCCGAAATCCCGGTGCCGCCATCCGGTTTGTAGTCGATCGACACCGTAAAGGCGGTCGTATGACTGGATTCGTTACGCGCCACCATTGGATCGAGCCGCAGCCGGCGCGCGTCTTCGGTAGTGATCGGCGCGCAGACGATACCCGAGGTGTGGCGGATGATAAACGCCATCTTTTCGGCGGTGCACAGCGACGCCGCGACGATCAGATCGCCCTCGCCTTCGCGGTCGTCGTCATCGGTGACGACAACGAGTTCGCCATGTGCGAAAGCTTGCAAAACTTCCTGGATCGCATCGGCCATTTAGGGGTCTCGCTTTTGTGCTGGGAGCATTAGCCGGACTCGTCAGCCTGCGCCAGCTTCATTACGCAGGGCGGAACGGTGCTGTCGGGGCACCGCGCCAGGCCGCCTTCTTACCAAGATGGGGTCCCTGGATTTGTCTGAAAAGCCCGATCCCAAGCCGGCTGCCGGGCCGCGCCGATCCTCCTTGCCGAGGCCATGGCGCGGGGGGCGCGAGAAGGCAGCCTAACCCTACGGCAACACTTCGCGGCGCTCGCTCAGTTGCGCATCCATCTCGGCGCGCTTGTCTTCCAGCAGTCCGGCATCGGCGGCCTCGATCACCGTGAAAAGTTCATGGGCGTCGCTGAGCCGGGTCACGGTCACATAGTCGGCGCCGGCCGCATAAAGATCATTCACGTCGGACAGCAGATCAGCGGTGGCGACGATCTTGGCTTTCGGATTGAGCGAACGCACATGGCGAGCCAGCTTCTCGTTATTGGCGCCTTTCAACAGCGAGTCGGGAACGCTCAAAATGATGATCTCGGCCTTGCCGATTCCCGCATGCAGCAACGTGTCCACATTGCTGATATCGCCGTAAATCACATGCAGACCGCGATTCGCCAGGGTCTTGAACACATTCGGATTGAAATCGACCACGGTGATCTGATCGAGCAGGGATTGGTTCTGCCGCTCGATCTCGCTCAGCAAGGCGCTCGCGGCGCGGAAAAAGCCGAGGATGACGATCCGCCGCGCCTCGCCGTGCCCTGCTTCGTGCCCGGCGTCGGCCGCATGGACGTGGTCCAGATCGCGAACACCGATCCGCTTCAGCGCCCCAATGGCAAGCCGCGTGATCTGGTCGCTGCGCATGATCGCGAATGTGCTCAGCACCGCCAGAATTACGAATGCGAAAGACACCGCATTCGCGGTCTGGGTCTGGATATGACCCGCCACAACGCCGGTCTGAATCACCACCAGAGAAAATTCGCTGATCTGTGCGAGATTGATCGCCGGCAACAGGCTGGCGCGCAGGCCCTGCTTCATCAGGTAAAGCGGCGCAAACGTCGTCGCCACGCGGCTGATCACGGTGAACGCGGCTATGATCAACGCGAGCCCTATCACCGACAAATTGGGGATCGGAATCGTCATGCCCAGCGCGACAAAGAACAGCGTGATGAAGAAGTCGCGCAACGTCGTGACCTTGGCGGTGACGTCGAGTGCGTACGGGAACGTCGACAGCGACACCCCGGCGACCAGCGAACCCATTTCGCGCGACAGATGAAGTCGTTCGGCGATCTCACCGATCAGGAAGCACCACGCCAGCGCGCCCAGCAGGATCAGTTCCGGACGGCGCGCGATCTGGTGAAACAGCCGCGGCAAAACGTAGCGACTGAGCACCAGCGCCGTTGCCACAAGCACCCCGACACGGCCGATCGAGAGCAGGATCACGCCGATCTGAAGATTCGCGAGGCTTGGCTGCACCGCCAGAAACAGGATCGCAAAGATGTCCTGCAGCACCAGCACGCCGAGCGTAATGCGCCCGGGCAGCGTATCGAGCTCGCGTTTTTCGTACAGCACCTTGACGATAATGACCGTGCTGCTCAGGGCGCAAGCGATACAGAGATACAGCGCGTCGAAGCCGCCGCCGCCCATCGACAGCCCGATGGCCACGAAGAACAGGATGCCAAGCACGCAGCCGCCCGCCAATTGCCCGCCGGCTGCAAACAGGATGACCCGACCGGCGCGCACAATCTTCTTCAGATCGATTTCCAGCCCGATCATGAACAGCATGAAGATGAGGCCAAGCTCCGAGATGACACTGATCGATTCCTGGGACTTGACCCACCCCACACCGAATGGACCAATGAAAAAGCCGGCGATAAGGTAAGCGAGGATCAGCGGCTGCCGGAAGAAATGGGCCAAGAGCCCAAGCACCCACGCGAACAGGATGCATAAAGTGATATCGCCAATAAGCTCGTGCATGACAAAAAGGCCCCTCACCCCAACTTAAAGGCATGAGCGTGCAGGTCAAACAAGCAATTTTTCACCACCCGATCGGGCGCCTCTTCCGCGCATCCCTGCTGTGCCTCCTGACGGTGGCTGCGCGTGCGGCCAAGGGCCAAACCGCCGGTATCGAGCAAGCCTTTTCCGGTTCGCTGACCGCGATGCCGTCGGAAAATCTCGGGGTAACCGGCGCGCCACAGGGAAGCCGCTGTATCCGGCTCCTTCAACAAGAAAATCAATGGGGATGAACGTCATGACATCAGCGCAATTCGACTTCGCACCACTGCTCCCGGCGGGATTGCCGGCGCCAGCGGCGAAATGGACCGGGCTTGCAAAATACAGCTTTGTCGGCGGCAACAACGACCCGGCAGAGGTCCCGGTCGACGGTCTGATCGAGGCTGTCAACGCCGTCCTCAAGCGCGAGGGCAAGACGCTCGCCACCTACGGGCTTGCCAGCGGTCCGCAGGGTTACCGCCCCTTGCGCGAATTTCTCACGGGCAAGTTGAAGCGCGATGCGGGCATCGACTGCGTCGCCGACGATATCCTGATCGTCTCCGGCTCGCTGCAAGCGCTCGACCTCGTCAACCAGTCGCTGCTGGCGCACGGCGATACCGTTGTTATCGAGCAGGATACCTATCAGGGCTCGCTGAACCGGTTGATCCGGCTCGGCGTCAATGTGGTCGGCATTCCGCTCGATGATCGGGGCATGCGCATGGACGCGCTGGCGGAGGCGCTCGCCGACCTCGAGCGCCGCCGCATCACGCCGAAATACATCTACACCATCCCGACCGTACAGAACCCGACCGGCACCATCATGCCCGAGGGGCGCCGCGCCGAACTGCTCAAGCTGTCGCAACAATATGGCGTGCCGATCTTCGAGGACGATTGCTACGCCGATCTGATCTGGGACGGCAAACGCCCGCCCGCGCTCTATGCAATGAGCAACAACGGCGGCGTCATCCACATCGGCTCGTTCTCCAAATCGATCGCGCCGGCGTTGCGGGTCGGTTTCATCGTCGCGCCATGGCAGATGCTGTCGCGAATGCTGGCGCTGAAAACCGACGCCGGTTCCGGCGCGCTCGAGCAGATGGTGCTTGCGGAATATTGCGCGCCGCATTTCACTTCACATGTGCCGAAGCTGACGCGCGGCCTGCGCGCCAAGCTCGACACGCTGATGGAGGCGCTCAACGAGCAATTCGGTACGGCTGCGGAATTCGAAGATCCCAAAGGCGGTATCTTCCTGTGGGTGAAGCTGCCGGACAATGTCGATACGCTGAAACTCTATCAGTCCGCGCTCGCCGCCGGGGTCGCCATCAATCCGGGACCCGAATGGTCCACCGACAAGGCCTATGCCCGCAGCCGCTTAAGGCTGTGCTTCGCCAGCCCATCCCATGAGCAAATCCGCGAAGGCGTCGCCGTGCTGGCCGACGTCTGCCGCAGGGAATTCGGCGTGCCGGCGAGAAGCGCCAACGTGGAGAAGCGGACGCGGACGTAATGCCGATTTTCGGCGGAACGTTTTGCCTCGCTCATCGCTGACGTTTGCTTGCCACGGGTTCAGATCGTTGCCTTCCCACGGCGGGTGCTCCAGGTGCGGGGTAACTTCTTTTGGGCCCAAATTGTGAGCGGATGAGCTTTACAACAATACACATCCGGTCTCGAATGCGCTGGCCGAGCGATATCCGATCTGATGAGAGCGAGAGGCGCGCCGCGTCGTTCGCGGGAGGACTGGATGGCTTTCGAGAAACTCACATTCCGGTCGGTGACGGTTCGGCCAGTGCTGGTACCGCTTCGCAGGCCGGTGGTTTCCAAGGTCGGCCTGTTCGATCAATGGCCCATTATTCTCATCGACCTCGCAACCGAGGAAGGTGTTGTCGGTCGCAGCTATCTCGAGCCCTATTTGAAGCATTCGGCGCGCTATATCGTGCCCGCGATTCACGATCTTGCCGAGCCGCGGAAGGGCCAGGCAATCCGCCCGATTGAGGATTTTCAGAACGCGCGCAGAGCGCTGAACCTGATAGGCTACGAAGGCGTGTCGATGATCGCTGTATCCGGGCTCGACATGGCGTCATGGGACGCCTTGGCGAAGGCGGCCGGTATGCCGCTCGCTGTCTTGTTAGGCGGCTCGACCGGGCCGGTGCCGGCCTATAACAGCAATGGCCTGTGGCTTACCGACGTAGCCGGTTTGGGTGATGACGCCCGAGCGCTCGTGGCCGAAGGTGCCTTCAAGGGACTCAAATTGCGGCTGGGCCGCGACAGATTGGCTGACGATCTCGCCGCGATAGATGCTGTGCGCACCGCGGTGGGCCCGGATATCAAGTTGATGGTGGATTTTAACCAAGGCCTCAGTCTCGGCGACGCACTGCACCGCTGTCACGCGCTCGACCGGCAAGGCCTCTACTGGTTCGAGGAACCCATCACTTACGACAATCTCGCAGGATACGCACAGCTCAGCCGGGAGCTGACGACGCCCGTGCAACTCGGCGAGAACTTCTACGGGCCGCGCGCATTGCATCAGGCTCTGTCGATGGGCGCCGGAGACTATGTCATGCCCGATCTCATGCGTATAGGTGGCGTAACGGGCTGGATGCGCGCGGCTTCGATAGCCGGCGCGGCCGGCGTCGAGATGTCGACGCACCTCTATCCCGAATTCGCGGCCCATCTGATGCGCGTCACGGAAACCGCTCATTGGCTGGAATGGCAGGATTGGGCCGACCCGATCCTCGCCGCGCCCTTTGAACTTTCAGACGGTTTCCTCATGATCCCGAACCAGCCCGGCGCGGGCGTGGAGTGGAACGAGGATGCCGTGAGGCGCTACCAGTACGACGCGTAGTCCAGGCGCCTCGCCGCGCTGTGCCGCGGGAATTGGCGCGCCGGCGCAGATCGCGAATCTCGAAAAGGTGCTGGCGTAGCTTAGGCCAGCGGGATCGTCTACCTCACCGCGAACGGCGCCTGATACGGCCGGCCGAACGGCACGCCGTTGATCACGGTCTGGACCGGCTTCAAATAGGCCTTGCCGTCGCGCTTGTTGTTGCGGGTATCGACGAACGACACCGGCCCTTCCACCAGCTCCATGATCGCGATGTCGCCGGGCGCGCCGATCTGCAGCGTGCCGATCTTCGGCGCGCGGTTGATGATCTTCGCCGGCGCCGTGGTCGCCATCGCCACCACCTGCTCCAGCGAAAAGCCCAGCATCATGAACTTGCTCATCACGTTCGGCAGATACGGCATGCCCGGCGAATTGCCTGAAAATACGTGAATGTCGGACGAGATGGTGTCAGGCGCGCAGCCGCCGGGAATCGCCACGTCCGCCACGGTGAAATCGAAGCTGCCGCCGCCATGCCCGACATCGAACATCACGCCGCGCTGCTTGGCGGCGAGCGCCGCCGGCAAGAGCTTGCCGTCTTGCACGATGTTGGTGAAGGCGCCGCCGATGTTCGGCGCGCCGGAATAGGAATGGGTCAGCACGTCGCCGGGCCGCAGCAAGTCCAGAATCTGCGACATCAGCTCCTTGGTTTCGACGCCGCCGATATGCACCATCATTCTGGCTGGCCAGCCGCACATCTCGCAGGCCTGGATGCCGCGCTTCAGCGGCTCCAGACCATGCTTGAAGATCACGTTCTCCGACATCCGCACTTTTACGCCGATCAGGAAATCCGGATTTTCCGCCAGCGCCATCGCGCAGGCCTCCATCTGCGCGTTGTCGATATTGTAAAGCTCGGCGACCGGGAAGGCCGACAGTCCGTTATTGGCGATATGGACGAATGCATAAATCCGCGCACGCGACTGCGCCACGATATAGCGGCGCAGCGCCGCAAGATTGTTGACGCCGGCGTCGCCCGCCGACACCACCGTGGTGGTGCACTGATGCTGCACGAGTTCGTCGGCGGGAATGCCGATCGCGGAGCCGTAGGGATAGACGTGGCAATGCAGATCGATCAGGCCTGATGTCACGAGCTTGCCGGTGGCGTCGATGGTCTTCAATGCGCGGGCGGCTGCAATCTCCGGCTCGATGGCTTCGATCACTCCCCAGCGGATGCCGATGTCGCGCCTGCCGCGCAGCGACTGGCTGGGATCGAGCACGTCGCCGCCCTTGATGACGAGATCGAACTTGTCGGCGGGACCCATCGCCGCCTCGGCGGACGTGGTGAGGCGCCCCGACAGCGTTGCGGCAGTGGCCGATCCCGTAAGAGCAAGAAAATCGCGCCGTGACCATCCGGACATGGCATCCTCCCAAATGATTTTTATCGATCGATGATGCTCCGCGCGTTGGCTTTCCGCAAGCACCGATGACGAGCGCCTCGCGCATTTGCGCGACAGCAATTCGCTGCAGCAGCGCCAGGTTCGTCGCAATCTGAATGCGCGTTGTTGTGCGTGCTCATCGATCCTGAACAACCATTCAGAATTCTCCTGGAATTCCGGCGGAACGTTCCGCCGGATGTGATGTTAGGTTTTCACTGAAAAAGGAGAACAAACATGAAGCTTGGATACGTTATCGCCGCGCTTGGTGCCATCGCCATCGCGGCGCCGTCGATGGCAAGTGCTGAGACCGTCGTGATCAAGGGCGGCGGCCATCATTACGGCTACGGCGCGCGTGCCGAGATGCATCGTGATCATGGATGGCACCGCGGTTGGCGTCATCGCCACGCCGATAAGGTGGTGGTCGTCAAGAAGCGTCATTATCATCACTACTGAGGCGACACGAGAATGGCCCCGCAAGGGGCCATTCTTCTTGTATAAGTAACACCAGCGACATCATCCCGAGCAGCCGCGTTCTTTGCGCGGCGTCTCGAATGACGCGCAAGCCATCCTGCGAGGCTCGCAAGGGCTCGCATCTCCAGCGATAACGGCTCGGCCCTGCGCCAGCGGACAATAGGCCAGCAGCGGGATCGATTTCGCCGCCGGAATGAGCAACCGGCGATGTGACGCGAATCAGATGTTGCGTTAATAGGGGATTGAGACGGCGTGTCAGCCGTTTGATGGTCTGCCCGGCAACGGAAGCTCCAAATCAAGATCGAGTTGCGATGGTTAAAGCATTACGACGATGGCTGGAAGCGAACGAACTGTTCGCGATTGTCGCCGGCGTGCTCGGCGCGCTCATCGCACTGTCGATGCTGCTGGTATTGGGCGGCTATCTGATCGTGGCGCGCTGAGCCGGTTTTCTGAAACAGGTCAAATATGCTGAGTAAGGATTCTTCCCGGGCGGGCGTCCGGTCGCGGCGCGATATCGACCGACCACAGCGCACGATCATCGACATCCTTCAAGGTCACCGTCATGACGCCGGACTGACCGTCGATATCGACGCGGCCGAAGAACTGCAGCCCAAAACACGGGGCGAGATTTTCGCCTTGTTGCGTGCTGCAGCCCTTCTGAAACATCGCCGCCGGGCCGAACGTGTTATCCAGTTCGGCAGGGGGCCATGTCCCCGCATGAAGCGGACCCGAGACGAATTCCCAGAACGGTTCGAACTCCTGAAATACCGCGCGGTTCGGATCGTAGTAATGTGCGGCGGTGTAATGCATGTCGGCCGTCAGCCACACGGTATTTCGGATGCCGGCGCGTTTCATGAATGACAACAGATCGGCAATTTCGTGCTCGCGCCGTTCCGGCGGTCCATAGCCGAGCGCGATCGCGTCTTCGCTGATCAATCCGATCGGCAGGTCCGCGGCAATGACCTTCCAGGTCGCGTCGGATGCCGCGAGTTCGCGCTTCAACCAGGCCAATTGGGCCCGGCCCAGAATGAAAGTGTCGCTGCGGTCGTCGCGCTTGTTCCAGCTCGAATCGCGGTAGCTGCGCATGTCGATCAGAAATACATCGAGCAGCGGTCCGTATCCTATCCTGCGATAGACGCGGCCGGCCTGGCTGGAGATGGCGCGGATCGGCATGAATTCATGAAACGCACGGCGTCCGCGCTCAACCAGTCTGGATGCGCCGTCCTCGGCGTAACCGGTCTCGTCGGCGGTACCGATCGGCGACCAGTCGTTGGTCACTTCGTGGTCATCCCACTGCGCCAACATCGGCACCTGCGCATTGAAGGCGCGCAGATTGTCATCGAGCAGGTTGTATTTGTAGTTGCCGCGAAACTGCGCCAGGCTGTGGGCAACTGCGGATTTCTCTTCTATCACGATATTGCGCCAGATTTCTCCGTTTGGAAGTTTCAACTCGGAAGGAATCGGACAGTCGGCGTAGATGTGATCGCCGGAATGGATGAAAAAATCCGGACGGTTTTCCAGCATGGTCTTGTAGGTTCGCATGCCGCCGCGGGTAGGATCGATGCCCCAGCCCTGGCCTGCGCTATCGCCCGACCAGACAAACGATATCGAAGCTGGCTCGAGCGGCGCTGTCCGGAAATGCCCGACCTGCGTCTCTCCTGATATCCCGCTTTCACCGATGTCTTCAAACCGCACGCGGTAGAAAATGTCCTGACCGGGCGGGAGACCTTCAAGCAGCACCTTCGAAGTGAAGTCATGCTCCGGCAATGCTTCCGATGATGCGACGCGAAAAATTGACTTTAAGCTCTCGACGGTCGAGCATTCCACCCGCAGGCGCGCCGGGCGATCGGCTCGCGCCCACACTACCGCGGAGCCCGCGGATACGTCGCCCGATGCAAGTCCGCTGGCGATCTGTGGACGATCTGCGGCGCGGCTGAGATAGGGTTTGGCGAGACCTCCCAATCCCACCAATGCGACCGTGGATGCTGAGCGGACCAGCAGCTGACGTCTGGTCAGAGCTTGCTTCGCACGTATCGCAATCGCCATTCGGGAACCCTCGTCGAATCACGACGAAGGTTGCCTACTCGATTTGACTCTGGGTCGACGGTTTTGCGACAGGCGGATGACTCAAATGAGACGTGAGCGCGCCGTTGCGAGCCCGATCACGCGGGATTCAATCTTTCTAGCGCTTCCAGTTGCAGATGCCGCCCGACCTGCATGGCCAGACCTGAATCCGCGTATCGAACGCCTGGGCATCGAGCGGATTGTGATGTCGCCGCGCCAGTGTCGTTCGAACCGCGCCGCGCGGCTTTTCCGCGGGCGCATGCACAACCCGGGTTTTGTGATCAACGACTTTGGGCTCAGCTCCCGGCTCGGCCCGTGCCTGCGTGCGCTCGTTGCCGCGATCGCCGTTTGCTTCGACCGCAACCGGCGCGAATTCGGTAGGAGGCCCAAGCGGCTTCGGCGAAAGCAGCGCCTTGGAAAGGTCGAGGCTGAGGAACTCGTCGGCACGATATTCATCCGCCGTCGACCGGCCGCTCCATACCGAGAGCGTCGTGCAGATGATGACGATGCCAACATTTTTCAGGACCATTGGAGGCCTCCTGAAATACTCAAAAGCTAACACCGCTCATTTAGGAAACGGAATGCGCAATTCCAGCGGATGTGCCGACATGGTTACCGCGCGATATCGCCCGATCGCACACCACGGCCCCCGAGATCGCCCCCAGAGCAGCATCGCTACCGCGGCCCTGAGCCCACGCTCCCATCGGGACAAACGCGAAAGCCACCACCGCCACAACCAGCCTTTTCTTTTTCTTATGTGTCATATGTGCTTCCCGAAAAAAGCTTCCGCGAAGCGGCTACGACCGAATTACGGCCCTTCGAAGGAAGCATTTGCCGAGCTTCAGGCAAGGACATTCGGTTCAAAACGGCGGCGGGCGCAACAGCGCCGTGCGCGTACTGCTCGCAGCCCGGATGGAGCAAAGCGAAATCGTTGTGGTCCCCGATTTCCGGGATTTTCAAATGACAACGGCGCTCTGTACGACGCATGCAATCGATGTCGGCCATCCCGACTTTTCGGAAACCGGAACAATCGGCGCGAACCAGTGTTGCATCATGACCACCAACGGAGAACCCGGCCGGTCAACATGTTCACGCCTGCTTTCCGCTGTCTCTCTCCCATGTTCGAACGATTGACATGTTGACGGAGGGCAAAACGGTTTGGCGCCGGGCCAACGCGCACCGAGTCAGTGTCCTGAACGACGGCGCGGCATACTTTGGCACTCTGAGGCGCTGCTTGCTCGCCGCGCAGCGGTCGGTATTCATCATTGGTTGGGACATCCATAGCGAAACGCGATTGGTCGGGCCGAGCGGCAAAGCAAGCGACGGATGGCCCGAGCAACTGGGCGAACTGTTCGAAGCTCTCCTGGCGCGACGCCCGGATTTGAAAATTTACCTGCTCATTTGGAAGTGGCCGATTTTATACGCGAGCGAGCGCGAGTGGTTCCCCGCCTTGAAATTTGGCAAAGCAGGTAATCAGAGGCTGAAACTCTGTCTCGATGATTGCCTGCCGATCGGATCTGCCCAACACCAGAAAGTCGTCGTCGTGGACGATGCTGTGGGTTTTGTCGGCGGCTGCGATCTTACAATCCGGCGTTGGGACACTAGCGCGCATCTTCCGACTTCGAAGTCCCGCGTCGACCCTCACGGGGTCCCCTACCCGCCCTTCCATGACGTCGAAATGATTATTGATGGCGAAGCCGCACGAAACCTTGCTGAATTGGCTCGCTATCGATGGTCCTGCGCCAATTGCGGAGAAATTCCACCGATCGCGCCGGTGGGGGACCCATGGCCCACGGATCTTGTGCCTGATTTCCGGGATGTGATGGTCGGAATAGCGCGAACGGAACCCGCATGCGATGGCCGAGCGGGCATCACCGAAGTGGAGAAGCTGTTCCTCGCTTCAATCGATGTCGCCGAACAAGCAATCTATATCGAGAATCAATTTCTCAGTTCCGAGACGATCGCCAAAGCGCTCGTGAAGCGATTGCGAGAAAGACCGGCGCTGGAGGTCTTGTTGGTCGCGCCGAAAACGCATGCATCCTGGCTCGAAGCGAGGACCATGCGGAACGGACGCCTCGCCTTCATGAAGGTATTTGACGAGGCCGGACTTCGAGATCGGGTGCAGTTGCTCTATCCGGAGACGTGCGACGGGAAAGCAACCGCGGCCGTCATGGTTCACGCCAAGGTCATGATTGTCGACGACCGAATCCTTCGCGTGGGCTCTGCCAATCTCAACAACCGCTCCATGGGCGCGGATTCGGAATGTGACCTCGCCATCGAAGCTCGTACCGACGCCGAACGAGAGAGGATCGCTGAAATACGGAATATGCTGCTGGGAACATATTGCGGGGTCAACGCCGCTGCCATCCGGGAGCAACTGACCGGCAATACTTCGCTGTTGAGCATCGCCGCAAATCTTTCGGCAGACGGATATAGGCTCCGACCGGTCGAGGACGGCAAGCCGGATCGGGCGGAGATCACTCAAGTTGTAACGCCTGTGGCGGACCCTCCCGGTCCATTAGGCCTTGAGCGCGCCGCGGCTGCGACATTTCCGGCATCGATGAAGATCATTGCACTCCTCGTTGGGATCTGCCTGCTTGCTGCGAGTTGGCGCTTCACGCCACTTGACGCGTACACTGACTCAGAAGCATTGATGCGAGCCTTTCGGTCATTTCAGGGATCGCCGATCGCGCCGCTTATTGCCATCGCTGCATTCGTCCTGGGCGGCTTCATCCTGTTTCCCGTGACGGTGCTTATTGCTGTCACGGCAGCCGCACTTGGCCCTTGGCTTGGGTTCACCTCGGCAGCGAGCGGCGTATTGGCGAGCGCTTCGCTGATCTATGCGATTGGGCGAATCCGTGGCCTCGAACCGATGAAGTCGCTGCTTGGCCCTCGCCTGATTCGCATTCAAAAGAACATCGTCGGAAACGGGGTCATGGCTGTCGCACTGATCCGGATGATTCCGGTGGCGCCATTCTCGCTTGTTAACATCGCAGCCGGAGCAATGGGCATCAGGTTTGTCGACTTTATCGTCGGCACCGTGTTGGGCATGACGCCGGGGCTGCTGGCGATGTCAGCCTTTGGCGCTCAGATTTCCGATCTTCTGGCGCGACCCACCTGGTCCAATGTAGCAATCCTTTTGATATGTGTGACCGCATGGCTGCTGTTCTCGATCACCGCCCAGTTCGTTGTAACCCGATTGAGTCGGCACTCGTGATACCGGCCACGATCCGCCTCATGACCTGGAACGTGCACGGCACATTCAGTCTCAATCCACGATTCGACCTCGAAGGCGCCATTGCCGTTATCCAGAAATGGTCTCCACAAATTGTGGGGCTTCAGGAGATCGATTCACGAGGCCGGAATGACAATCCGTTTGCGGTGCTGGAGGACGCTCTAGGCGGCCATAGCGTGGGCGCTAAATCCATTGTGACTACCGATGGCGACTATGGCCAGATGCTGATCAGCCGCTGGCCCTGGGTAAAACCGCCCCTCGTCGAGGACATCTCGTACCGTGAACGGGAGCCGCGTCGAGCCATCGCTGCAGATATTTCGACGCCTTTTGGTGGATTGCGGGTGATCTCGACCCATCTGGGTTTGAGCATTCGTGAACGTCACGAGCAAGCTCAGCGGCTCCTGCAACTAGCCAGTGAGACAGGGTATCCAGCTATCGTGCTTGGAGATTTCAATGATTGGTTCTGGATCAATTCAGTCCGCGGCGCGCTTGCCGAAAGATTTCCAGTTCGGACACAGCATAGGTCATTTCCGTCCCGGCTGCCGCTCATGAGACTTGATCGAATTTACGGCTATCGAGTTCGGCTGGTCCGCACCTTTGCGGATTCGGCGGCCCGTTCTATTTCAGACCACCTGCCGGTTATCGCGGACATCACGCCGCTTCACATCCTCAATGCTGCCGAGCCGTCCATAGGCGGACTGCGCGCCGAATCCCTTTAGCTCCCATCAGCGGAGATGTTTTGAAACCGAAGGCAAGTCGCCGATGGTTACCGATGATCTCATCCGAACGAGTTCGAGATCGATGTCAGGGTACAGCAGCATTACGATGGAACGCCCCTTCGGCTGCCGCAGTTGATGGCGCCCGTTGCCCCGCTTGCTCGGTAAGGCATCCAAACCAGGCGGAATCGCCGCGTTCGCCGCAGCGAATCCGTTGAACCTTGAAAGCCATTGGGAAAACAGGCAAAAAGCCTGACGTTTAAGTGGTCGGAGTGGCAGGATTTGAACCTGCGACCCCTGCGTCCCGAACGCAGTGCTCTACCGGGCTGAGCCACACTCCGACAAGAACGCGGCTTATAGCCTTGGCTTTCACGCACCGCAAGAAGCCGAATTGAGGACGCCAATCTCCGTGAATGTAGGCCTGAAAACGCAGATTCTGCCGGCCGGCGAGGCCGCCGTGGCCGCGGCGGGCCGGGCTCTCGCGGAAGGCGCTCTGGTCGCGTTCCCGACCGAGACGGTCTATGGCCTCGGCGCCGATGCCACCAACCCGGCAGCGATTGCGCGGCTCTATGAGGCCAAGGGCCGGCCCGCGTTCAATCCGCTGATCACCCATGTCGGCGACCTCAGCGCTGCGACCCGGATCGGGCGCTTCGACGCCCGAGCAATCGCGCTGGCGGAAGCATTCTGGCCGGGGCCGCTGACCCTGGTATTGCCGAAGACAGGGGACTGCACGGTGGCCGATCTCGCCACCGCCGGGCTCGATAGCATCGCGATCCGGGTACCCGCCCATCCGGTGGCGCGGGACATTTTGCGGGCGTTCGGCGGGCCGGTGGTGGCGCCATCGGCCAATTTGTCGGGCCACGTCTCGCCGACGACCGCAGCCCATGTGCAAAGCGACCTCGCCGGGCGCATCGATCTGATCGTCGACGGCGGCGCGGTCGCGGTCGGGGTCGAATCCACCATTGTCGGCTGTTTTGACGAACCGATGCTGCTGCGTCCCGGCGGTGTGCCGCGCGGCGAGATCGAGCGCGTGCTCGGCCGCGCGCTGCTGCAGCCGCCTGAGGATGCCAACAGCGATACGGGCCAGCCTTTGGCGCCGGGCATGCTGGCCTCGCACTACGCGCCGCGCACGCGCGTGCGGCTCAATGCCGGGAGGATTGACGCCGGCGAGGCGCTGCTGGCGTTTGGCTCCAATGCGGTGCCGGGAGTTGACGCGGCGACCGCGGTGCTGAATTTGTCCGCGCAGGGCGATCTCACCGAGGCCGCCGCCAATCTTTTCGGTTATCTTCGCGCGCTCGACGCCAAGGGCGCGCGGGCCATCGCGGTGATGCCGGTGCCGCATCACGGGCTCGGTGAAGCCATCAATGACCGGTTGCGCCGCGCTGCGGTGGGGCGCGAGTGAGTAAATGCATGAGACAAAGATGAATATCGCAAAGCCCGCCGCGCCGCCGCTGCCGCCCGAACTGATCGCGCGTTTTCGTGAAGTTGTCGGCGACAAATATGCGGTAACCGACGCGGCTGAGATCGCGCCTTACGTCACCGAAGAGCGCGACCTGTTTCACGGACGCTCTCCGCTGGTTTTGCGGCCGGGTTCGACGGCGGAAGTCTCCGCCATTTGCAAGCTTGCCAGCGAACATCGGATCGCGCTGGTGCCGCAGGGCGGCAATACCGGCCTGGTCGGCGGACAGACGCCGCATCATGGCGAGGTCGTCATTTCGATGCGGAGGATGGACAAGATCCGCGACATCGACACCGCCTCCAACACCATGACCTGCGAGGCCGGCGTCGTGCTGCAGGTCGCCCAGCAGCGCGCCAGCGAGGCCGACCGGCTGTTTCCGCTATCGCTCGGCGCGGAAGGAAGCTGCACCATCGGCGGCAATCTCTCCACCAATGCCGGCGGCACCACGGCGCTGGCCTATGGGGTGGCGCGCGAGATGGCACTCGGGCTGGAGGTGGTGTTGGCCGACGGGCGCATTTTGAATACATTGTCGAAGCTGAAGAAGGACAACACCGGTTACGATTTGCGCAACCTCTTCATCGGCGCCGAGGGCACGCTCGGCATCATCACCGCGGCGACGCTAAAACTCTTTCCAAAACCGCGCGCGGTGGAAACCGCCTTCGTCGGCCTCAAATCGCCTGCGGCAGCGCTCAAGCTACTGTCGATCTCGCAGAACGAGGCGGCCGGCACGCTCACCAGCTTCGAACTGCTTGCCGACATCGCGGTGGATTTCAGCGTCCGTCACGGCATCGACATCCGCGATCCCCTGGGCAGCAAGCATCCCTGGTACGTGCTGATGGAGTTGTCCTCGCCGGGCAATGACGCCCGAGCCACCCTGGAGTCGATTCTCGCCAAGGGTCTGGACGACGGCATCGTCGACGACGCGGTGATCGCGGCCAATCTTGCCCAGCGCATGGCTTTCTGGAAACTGCGCGATGAAATGTCCGCGGCGCAAAAGCCGGAAGGCGGCTCGATCAAGCACGACATTTCGGTGCCGGTCGTCGCGGTGCCTGATTTCATCGAACAAGCCAATGCGGCCGTGGTAAAGCTGATACCGGGCGCGCGGCCAGTGCCGTTCGGGCATCTCGGCGACGGCAATATCCATTACAATGTCAGTCAGCCGATCGGCGGCGACACCGCGGATTTCATGGGCCGATGGCACGAGGTCAATGCGGTGGTATTCGAGATCGTTTTGCGAATGGGTGGATCGATCTCCGCCGAGCACGGCATCGGCGTGCTCAAACGTGACGAATTGCCTGGTGTGAAGGACAAGGTCGCAATCGAGCTGATGCGCGCCATCAAGGCGATGCTCGACCCGCTCGGCATCATGAACCCAGGCAAGGTGCTGTAGTTGGCGTAGGGCGGGCAAGGCCACCGGGTCGCGCGAATGCGCGCCCGATGATAAACTCCGCGTGCCCACCAATCAGTGACAAGGTTCTGAAACGTCGGGATGTGGTTGGACCCGGCGCAGGTGCGCCGTTGCCACCCTCCGATTCCACGATTCAAAACAACGAGCCCTGCCCGTCATCGGATGCCAGCGGCGCCGGCTTGCGCGGTGCGGCTTTCTTCGCCGGCTTCGGCTGTTCGGCCGCCATCTCTTCAGCCGTAATCGGCAGGGTGAGTTGCGCGTCGTCGTTGGCGACGCGATTGACCCGCGTCGAGACTTCATGCCAGACGAATTCGCCCTCGGCGGGCGCGGTCAGTAACGCCATCGCCGCCTCGTCATCGTGCGCGCCGCAATCGAGCCAGCGCTCGAAATCGCCCGGCGCGATGGTCACGGGCACGCGGGGATGCAGCACGCCGAGATCGGCGCTCGCCGGCGCGGTGACGATCGCCACCGTATCGAGTTCCTCGCCGTTCGGGCCGATCCAGGTTTCCGCGAGCCCTGCAAGGCCGATCGGCTGACCATCGCGGCGATGAATGAAGTGGGGGCGCTTACGTCTCTCGGAAGACTGCCATTCATAGTAGCCGTCCGCCGGGATCAGGCAGCGCCGCCGCTTCATCGCGTTCTTGAACGCAGGTTTATCCTTTGCCGTTTCGGAACGCGCATTGAACACCAGGGCGAATTTCCGGGGGTCCTTGACCCAGGCCGGCAACAGGCCCCAGCGCATCAGGTGAAAATGCCTGGTGCCGTTCTCGATGATGACCACTGGTATCGGTTGTGTCGGCGCAATATTGTGTCTGGGCGGGAAATTGGGCTGCTCGACATAGCCGAAAATCTGCCGCAAGGCCTCCGGAGGCGAGGTGATTACGAAGCGTCCACACATTCTATGGCCAAAATAGGCATTTGTTCAGCACCTTTTAACCCCGAACGTTAACACTGCGCGAGATGACCTCAACGGCCGCCAAGACCACCCTATCCCACCGCCCGGCGCCAGTTAAGGTTGGCGGCGATGGTGCGCGGGCTGCCCAGTTGCGGGCCGCCAACATCAATCCCCGCACCGGGCTCGCCACCGACTATCTGAATCATTTCAACGAAGCCATCATGCTGCTTGAGATGATTCCTGACATGCCGGAATGCGCGGAGGATTTCCTGAGCTGGCAGCCGCTATCCTATCGCGAACATTTCAGGGCCTCAAATTTCAAAGCGCGCGACCTCGCCATCGAAGCCTATGATTCCGCCAACGAGGTCATCCGCACCGAGTTCGAGAATATCACCAGTGCCATGACCTCGATCCTCATGGCGGTCGGCGCGGCGATACGCGACGCCCGGCAGGAAAAGACCCGCGCCACGCTGGCCGAGCAGGCCACCGGCTGGGTCAAGCCCCTGGTGGCGCTGGCCGGCGGCATCATCAATGGCGGCAGCGAAGCCGACATCGACTACATCATGACCCACTGATGTCAGTGGCGTCCCCCGTTCAGCCATCGCATCCCCAGCTTGCCGTCAGCGCCGCGATCTTCCGCGATGGCAAAGTCCTGCTGGTGCGGCGCGCGCGTTCGCCGGCCAAGGGCTTCTATTCGCTGCCCGGCGGCCGGGTCGAATTCGGCGAGACGCTGCATGCCGCGCTGCATCGCGAAGTCGATGAGGAAACCGCACTGAAAATCGCGGTCATCGGCCTCGCCGGATGGCGCGAGGTGCTGCCGGAAACCGCCGGCGGCGGGCACTATCTGATTATGTCGTTCGCGGCGCGCTGGGTCGGCGGCGAACCGGTCCTGAACGACGAACTCGACGATTTCAGGTGGGTCGCGCCCGATGCGCTCGGCGATCTCAAGCTCACCGGCGGCCTGCAGGAAGTCATCCAGTCGGCGTGGCGCCTGCTCCGGGCCTGAGCGCGGTTCACATCTTCGAGCCCCGCGCCTTGCTTCCAGCGCATTGAAAAGGCATATCACTGGCGCTCCGTTTCCGAAGTCGGGAAACGTTTGCGGCAGCTCTGACACGAACTTCGGAAGCAAAGGGGCGCTGGCAGCTTCATGTTTCTGGTGCCGCGTTTTCGATTTGACGTTCCTGATGGGAGCTCGCGGCAACAGGTGCAAAACTTCAAATCGGCGGCACCACCGTCCCGGATCCATTCATGTCAAAGCACTTTCTGGCCGCCCTCATCCTCATCTCGGCATGCATTTCCGGCCCTGCGCGGGCCCAGGATGCGGCGGCGCCGTTCGATGGCGACCTGCAGCGGCTGGCCGAAGTCCTCGGCGCCCTGCACTACCTGCGGGGCATTTGCGGATCCAATGAAGGCGCGAAATGGCGCAACGAGATGCAGGCGCTGATCGATGCCGAAACGCCCTCGGGCAATCGCCGCGCCCGAATGATCGCGGGCTTCAATCGCGGCTATAATGGCTTCCAGCAGACCTACCGGACCTGCACGCCGGCAGCCACGGTCGCGATCCGCAGATACATCGAGGAAGGCTCGAAGATCTCGCGGGATTTGACGGCGCGTTATGCGAACTAAACGCGGTTGGAATTCGGTCGGGAACAATCAATTCATATTGTTCAGCGCCGTTAACCTTTCTTAAAGAAGTGATCTAGGCGGCCCCGTGCCGCATGCTACACCTCGCCCATTCGACGCGCTCCGCCCTGGAGCCGCGCACAGACTTGTTGAGTTTCATGAGCCGTCCAGCGTCCTTCACAACCGCCCGCGACCCACTACCCGATCACGAGCAGAAACAGGCCGCGCTCAGCTATCTCAACGAGGCCTGGGCGGAGGCGCGCCACGATGGCGTCGATGGCGACTGCCTGGCGCAGGCAAGCCTGTTCGCGGCATTCGCCGAACTGGTCGCAACCTATGGCGAAGACGCGGTGGCGAAATTCGTGGAAGGTCTGCCGACCCGTGTCCGCAACGGCGAGTTTTCGATTTCGCTGGCGAAGCAGTAAATTTGCCCCGCGCAAACTGTCATCGCCCGACTTGACCTTGGCTTGACGTTAGCTTGACCTGGCGACCCACTATTTCATCGTGCTGTCACTGCGAGGAGCGCAAGCGACGTGGCAGCCCACGCTTCCGTTTCGCTTCTTCCGTTTCGCTGCAAATCTGGATTGCTTTGCAGAGCCTGTCATCGGGCGCGCATTCGCGCGACCCGTTGGCCCGCAATGACGGGAGAAAACGTCACCCCGCCTTCAGCGTCTCCAGAAACCGCACCGGCTCCCCGGTCGACGGCGTCGCCAACTCGCCCTGCCACATCACCCGCCGTCCGCGCACGAAAGTGCCGACCGGCCAGCCGGTGACGCGCACGCCGTCATAGGGCGTCCAGCCCGCCCGCGAGGCCACCCAATCGTTGGTGATGGTTTCGCTGCGCTTGAGATCGACGATGGTAAAATCCGCATCGTAGCCCGCCGCGATCCGGCCCTTGCCGGCGATGTTGAACAGCCGCGCCGGACCTGCGCTGGTGAGATCGACCAAGCGCTTGAGCGACAATCGACCGGCGTTGACGTGATCGAGCATCAGCGGCACCAGCGTCTGCACCCCGGTCATGCCGGATGGCGACGCCGGATAGGTCCTGGCCTTCTCCTCCAGCGTATGCGGCGCGTGATCGGAGCCGAGTACGTCGATAATGCCCTGCTCGATGCCGTACCAGATGCCGTCGCGGTGATCGACCGAGCGCACCGGAGGATTCATCTGCGCGCGGGTGCCGAGCCGCTCGTAGCATTCCGGTGCCACTAGCGTGAGGTGATGCGGCGTCGCCTCGCAGGAGGCGACATCCTTGTGATCGCGCAGGAATTCGATCTCCTGCTTGGTCGAGATATGCAGCACGTGAATCCGCTTGCCGGTTTCATGGGCGAGCTTGACGAGACGTTGCGTCGCCATCAGCGCCGCGGTCTCGTCGCGCCACACCGGATGCGAACGCGGATCGCCTTCGACGCGCAGATGCTTGCGTTGGTTGAGGCGGTATTCATCCTCGGCATGAAACGCCGCGCGGCGTTTGATCACCTGAAAAATCCGCCGCAGGCTTTCGTCATCTTCCACCAGCAGGGCTCCGGTGGAGGAGCCGATGAACACCTTGACCCCGGCACAGCCGGGCGCGCGTTCGAGCTCCGGCAAATCCTGCACGTTGTCGCGGGTGCCGCCGATGAAGAACGCGAAATCGCAATGCATGCGGTGACGGCCGCGCTTTACTTTCTCCGTGAAGGCCTGCTCGGTGACGGTCAAGGGATCGGTGTTCGGCATTTCGAACACCGCCGTCACGCCGCCCATCACAGCGCTGCGCGAGCCGGTTTCCAAATCTTCCTTGTGGGTCAGGCCCGGCTCACGAAAATGGACTTGGGTGTCCATCACGCCCGGGAGGATGTGCAGACCCTTGCAGTCGATCACCTCCGCGGCCGAGGCCCCTCCAAGCCCGCCGATCGCTGCGATGCGGCCGTTGCTGACGGCAATGTCGCGCACGCCCTCGCCGTCCTGATTGACCACGGTGCCGGACTTTAGAATCACGTCAAAGCTCTGGCTCATCGTTCCTCGCAGTCAGTTCACATCCTCATGCCGAGGAGGCCCCAGCTCCGCCTGCTCCTCGGGATGAGGTCGTGCCAGCCCTTGTCGTTTATGACTTGGCGGCTTACGTTCCGCTGCAACATGCCGCAAGAGATTTTTACATGAAAGCAGCGTTTCTTGCCGATCGGGGCGTGGTCAAGGTCAGCGGCGAGGACGCCCGCGACTTTCTCAATGGCCTCGTCACCACAGACGTTACGCTGCTTCGCCCGGGCCTGGGGCGATTCGGGGCGTTGCTGACACCGCAGGGCAAGATAGTTGTGGATTTTCTGATTACCGAAGCGCCCTCCGGCGATGGCGGCGGTTTCCTGATCGACTGCCCGCGCGCGCTGGCACAGGGGCTTGCCGATAAACTTGGCTTCTACAAGTTGCGCGCGAAGGTTGCGGTCGAGAATCTGTCCGATGGTCTCGGCGTACTCGCGGCGTGGGATGGTGATTTTGCGATCAAGCCCGATCTGGCCTTTGCCGATCCGCGCAACACAGCTCTCGGCTGGCGGATTCTTGTTCCCGAAGAGCTCAAGCAAAAAATCGCCGATCTGGCTGGCGTGGATCTGGTCGACAGCGCCGCCTATGAGGCGCATCGCATCGCCACCGGCGTGCCGCGCGGCGGCCTCGACTTTATGTATGGCGATGCATTTCCGCATGAAACCAACATGGACCGGCTGCACGGCGTCGATTTCGAGAAGGGCTGTTACGTCGGGCAAGAGGTGGTGTCGCGGATGCAGCATCGCGGCACCGCGCGTACGCGAACGCTGCGGGTCATTCTTGAGGGGCCGTCGCCCGAGCCGGGCACCGCGATCCTCGCCGGCGACAAACCCGTGGGCACCATGGGTTCGACCGCCGGTCCGAACGCTCTCGCGCTGATCAGGATCGATCGTGCCGCCGATGCGCTGCAAGCCGGCACGCCCCTGACGGCTGGCGGCCTTGCCATCCGCCTTGCCGAGCCGGATGATTTGCTGACGGCACCCAAGCAGACCGTCGCATGAGCCGTTCGGCGCGCTTGCATGCTGATGGGCTGATGCGGTGTCCCTGGCCGGGTGACGACCCGTTTTATATGGCTTATCATGACACCGAATGGGGCGTGCCGGAATATGACGACCGTGCGCTCTATGAGAAGCTCATCCTTGACGGTTTTCAGGCCGGCCTGTCCTGGATCACGATTCTGCGCAAGCGCGAAAACTTCCGCCGCGCCTTCGACGATTTTCAGCCCGAAAAGATCACACGCTACAATGCGAAAAAAATTCACGCGCTGATGAACGACGCCGGCATCGTCCGCAATCGCGCCAAGATCGAAGGCACCGTCGCAAGCGCTAAATCCTATCTGAAAATCATGGAAGAAGGCCCCGGCTTCTCGAAATTCCTGTGGGATTTCGTCGATGGCAAGCCGAAGGTCAACAAGTTCAAGACCACGGCCAGCGTACCGGCGTCGACGCCGCTGTCGATCAAGGTTTCAAAGGAACTGGCGGCGCGCGGCTTCAAATTCGTCGGCCCGACCATCGTCTACGCGTTCATGCAGGCCACCGGTATGGTCAACGACCATCTGGTCACGTGCTTTTGCCATGAAAACTGCGCAGGAAAGCATCGCGCGCCGCGCTTCAACGTCAAATGACGGCCGAAAAATTGCCTGCGCCTAAAATTTCCACGCGCGTCTGGCAGCGGATGTTATCGGGGCGGCGGCTCGATCTGTTGGACCCCTCGCCGCTGGATATAGAGATCGCCGATATCGCCCATGGCCTGGCACGGGTGGCGCGCTGGAACGGGCAAACTCGCGGCGCGCATATTTTTTCGGTGGCGCAGCACACGCTGTTGGTCGAAGCCGTGATGCGCGAGCAGACGCCGCGCGTCGATGTTAGATTCCGGCTCGCGGCGCTGCTGCACGACGCGCCGGAATATGTCATCGGCGACATGATCTCGCCGTTCAAGGCGGTGCTTGGTGGAGACTACAAGGCCGTCGAGAAGCGCCTGCTTGCGGCGATCCATATCCGTTTCGGACTGCCGCCGGTGCTCGGTCCCGAGATCGAGCGGCAGATCAAGGACGCCGACCGGGGCGCGGCCTATCTCGAGGCAACGGAACTGGCGGGCTTTGCACAAGCGGAGGCGAAACGCCTGTTCGGCCGCGATCCCGGCTTGCCGATGCCGACCCAGCGGGACTATCTCACGCCATGGACGGCTGCGAAGGCAGAGAAGCGGTTCCTGGAGCGGTTCAAGGCGCTGGCCGGATCATCGTAGGCTAGACAACTTGAAGCGTGCCCACAAACTTTATGCCGAAAATGATGGTGGGCACGGCGCGACAGGCGGCTTTGCACACCCTACACGTCGCTACATGCAGCTTTCGCAAATTGACGTGCAGCCTTATAATCCGGGCAAACTAAAAGGAACGCCATGATTCACGTCTGCTCGCTCGCCGCACTTCCCGACACCGTCAAGGCCACCGGCGCCAGCCATATCCTCACCGTGATGGCCAACGTCAATCAGGTGCAACGGCCGGAATCGGTTCTGGAAGCCAATCATCTGAGGGTGCAGATGGACGACATCATCGAACAGATGGACGGCTTTGTCGCGCCCTCGGACTCGCATATCGAGCAGGTCCTGAACTTCGTGCGCGGCTGGGACCGCGGCGCGCCGCTGGTCGTCCACTGCTATGCCGGTATCAGCCGCTCGACCGCCAGCGCCTTTGCGGCCGCCTGTTTGCTCAATCCGCATCGCGACGAAATTTCGATCGCGCGGCAAATTCGTGCCGCCTCCCCGATCGCGTCGCCGAACCGGCTGATCGTCAGCCTGGCGGACAAGGCGCTGCAGCGCGAGGGGCGGATGTTGCGCGCGCTCGACGAAATGGGTCCGGGCACCATGATGGTCGAAGGCCGGCCGTTCCGCATCGATCTCGACTGATGCCCTCGAACGACGCCAGATGAGCGAAAAGCTTCTGACGCCGATCGAAATCGGCTTGACCGCCGCGATCGTCGCGATCGAAGCCAACGAACCGCTCATCCTCACAGCATCCGGCAGCGACCGCGACAAGCTGGCCGGGCTTCCGTTCGGCCCGTTCGATGCGGTCTCGCACCGAACCTTCGAGATCGGCTTGCGCGCCTGGGTGGAAGAACAGGCGGGACTGCGGCTAGGCTATGTCGAGCAGCTCTATACGTTCGGCGATCGCGGGCGCCACACCCGGGCCGGCGACACCGACGCCCATGTTGCCTCGATCGGCTACCTGGCGCTGACCCGCGCCGCCGATAATGCCTCGCGGGCGCCGGGCGCGACCTTTGAGCCCTGGTATCGGTTTTTCCCGTGGGAAGACTGGCGGACAGCGCGGCCGGAGACCATCGAGCGCGACATCGTTCCCGAGCTCACGCGCTGGGCTGCCGAGAGCGAGCAACCGGAGACGACGCGCGCGCTCAGCCGCAAGGATCGCGTGCGGCTGTATTTCGGCACCGAGGGCGCGCATTGGGACGAGGAGCGCGTGCTCGATCGCTACGAGTTGCTCTATGAAGCAGGGTTGATCGAAGAGGCGCGACGGGACGGACGGCCTGCGGCATTGGCGCGCAAGTCGACTCCCAGCCTCGGCATATCGATGCGCTTCGATCACCGGCGAATCCTGGCCACCGCGATCGCGCGGCTGCGTGCCAAATTGAAATATCGACCGGTCGTATTTGAACTTTTACCGCCCGAATTCACACTCACTGAACTGCAACGGACGGTGGAAGCGATCTCGGGGCGGCATTTGCACAAGCAGAATTTCCGCCGGCTGGTGGAAGCCGGCGCCCTGGTTGAACCCACCGGCGTGATGTCGACACAGACCGGCGGCCGGCCCGCCGCGCTGTTTCGCTTCCGCCGCGAGGTGCTGCAGGAGCGGCCGGCGCCGGGCCTGCGCGTACGCGGGCGGCGCTGAAGATTTGACGCGGTAAGCCCTGACGCCGGGCCGCAGGCAGCCGCCGCCCGTGCCTGTCGCCCAGCCAGGAGCGTAGACCTTTCTGATCGGCCCAGACATTTTCTGAACACAGTTTAAAATTCAAAGATGATGCTGCTGCCTTTCCGATAGACCATGGCTCTATCATCTGAAATTTCGATCGCCCCGGCACGACAATTGGCGCCTGAGACATTGCACATGGCGCATGCACGGAGACATCACTATGAGAACGCTCGCTCGGATAACGTGCGCAGCTATTGTCTGCGTACTGCTTGGCGTTGATGCTGCGCCGGCCCAGCAGGCTACAATGGGGTGCACTTCGGAGCATCCGCCGAACGCGGCGCAAACCCTGCGCTGCCGCGGTAGCGTCACCATCATTGCCGAGGACGGCGCCAGGTTCACGTTGCAAGATCGCGACAACAATGGCGACGTCGATTCCGTCGATCTTCAAAGCAAGGCCTTGCTGGTCGATGCCCCCAAACAGCGGGGTAAAAATCGCTTCGAGGTCAAGACGCCACAAGCCATCGCCGCCGTGCGCGGCACGAAATGGGCGGTAGACGCCCAGCAAACAAGGACGTCGGTGCTGGTCCTGCGAGGCCAAGTGGCGGTGCGCAGACCCGCCGCTGCCGGCCAGGTGGTTCTTGGCCCGGGCCAAGGTGTCGACGTCGACGAGGCCGGTCCCCTGGTCGTCAAGCGCTGGCCGCAGGCGCGCGTTACTGCATTGCTGGCACGTCTCGGGCAATGACCGTCCTGGGCAATGATCGTCGGTGACCGGCCGGAGCTTCCAGACACTGGTTGCGCTCGTCCTGTCGGCTTGCTGGGCATTGGCTCTGGGATTCGTTCACTGGAAAGGCGACGTTCCATTTCTTGACCGCACCGAGGGCGCGCTGACTGATCTGCGCATGATCGCGCGCGGGGAAAGAGCCGCGCCGGACCTGGTCACCATCGTGGCTATCGACGATGTCACGGCGGGGAAGAAAGGCGGCTATCCGCTGCCGCGCGCCGATCTCGCCGCAATCGTCGATGCGATTGCGCGGTTCGAACCCCGCGTCATCGCGGTCGATTTGCTGCTGCTCGATCACGGGAACGGCCGCGGCGACGCAGCCCTGGCGCAGGTATTCGACAAACGCCCAACCGCTATCGCCGCGGCCGCAGTCTTTCCCGAAGCAAAACAATTGATCGCTACGGAGGAAGGTGGCCCCGTCGCGGGCCTGCCACGGGCTGAGCGATTCCTGCTTCCCTTGAAGGAATTCGCCGATCATGCCGCGGTCGGCGTGGTGAATTTAACCACGGACAAATCCGGGACACCGCGCGGCGCTCCGATGCTGTTCAGAACCGACGACAAGATTGAATTGTCGTTCCCGCTGCGCGTCGCTGCACTGGCGACCGGTAGCGAGCCAACCATCGAAGCGGACAGCATGATGCTGGCGGGACGACATATCCCGATGGATATCGGTCATGTTCTGCCGCTGATATTCTATGGCCGCCATGGCACGATCCGGACAATCAGCGCGTCTTCCCTATTGGATGGCGAGGTCGCAGCAGAAGCCGTTCGAAACCGGATCGTCGTGATCGGAGCGACAGTCACCGGCAGCGGTGACGTTTTCTCCACGCCGTTTGATCCGGTGATGCCGGGCGTGGAGATCATTGCCACGGCCATTGCTCATTTGATGACCGGGGACGGAATTTTGCGTAACCGGTTGACGCGCGCCGCCGATGCGATCATTGCGATCGCATTGACGTTATTGCTCGTGGGTTTACTGGCATGGCAGCGCAGCGCCGTCGGCCTGTTCTCGATTTTAGCCGCGCTTCTAATCTGGATGGCTGCCAACTTCGCGGCATTTTCGCACGGCATCTGGTCAAGCGCGGCCCTGCCGGTCGCCGCAGCCGCCCCTCCGGCTATTCTATTCGGGGCAGTGCAACTTTGGCTGAACCGGCGGCGGGCGCAGTATTTCGCCAAGAAGAGCGAATTGCTGCAGCAGTTTCAGGCGCCGGCGCTTCGCAAATGGCTGACCAAGAACCCCGAATTTCTCCTTGAGCCGGTCCATCAGGATGCGGCGATCATCTTTATCGACTTGTCCGGGTTTACTTCGCTCAGCGAAACACTTGGATTGGACACGGGGCTGCAGTTGCTGAAGGACTTTCACGCCCTTGTTGATCGCGAGGTAGTGGCGCGCGGCGGGGTCATCACCAGCTTTCTGGGTGATGGCGCCATGATTCTGTTTGGCCTGCCGGAGAGCTCCGTGGACGATGCCCGCAACGCCGCGCTTTGCTGCGTGGATCTCTGCAACCGCGCCGAGCGATGGATCGAATCCCTCCCGCCATCGATCGCCTCACGAACCGGTTTCAAGGTGGGCGCCCACTTCGGTCCCATTATCGCTTCCCGCCTCGGCGGCGGCAGCTACCAGCACATCACCGCGACCGGTGACAGCGTGAACGTGGCCAGCCGCTTGATGGAAGTCGCAGCGGAGCAACGCGCGGCACTGGCCGTGAGCGATGATCTGCTTCGTCAGGCTGGCCCGGAATGCGCGTTGTTCGAGCTGGGAGTTCTCACCGGGCCCAGGGAAACGCGGATCAGGGGGCGGTCGCGTGCGCTCTCTGTCTGGCTTTGGCGGAACGATTGACGTGGTCTCGATCAATCCGACCTGATGCGGCAGTGATCAGGCCGAATAGGGTCACGGCAGCTCGGCTGCAACACGCGCGCCCGATCAAGCGGCGCGTACCGAATTGAGGAATTTGTCGACCTCAAGCTTCAGGCGGTTGCTGTCGCCGGATAGCGACTGCGCCGCCGAGAGAACCTGCGCGGAGGCTGATCCGGTCTCATTGGCGCCGCGCTGCATGTCGGTGATGTTGGATGAAACCTGCTGGGTGCCGTGCGCCGCGTGCTGGACGTTGCGAGAAATCTCCTGGGTCGCCGCGCCCTGCTCTTCCACCGCAGCAGCGATGGTCGAGGATACCTCCGACAGCTTTTCGATGGTGCCGCTGATCTCCTTTATTGCGCCCACCGACTCCTGGGTCGCCGACTGGATGCTGCTGATTTGCTGGCCGATCTCGTCGGTCGCCTTGGCGGTCTGCTCGGCCAGCGCCTTCACCTCAGACGCCACGACGGCGAAGCCGCGGCCGGCCTCGCCTGCACGCGCCGCCTCGATGGTGGCATTCAAGGCCAGCAGATTGGTCTGTCCGGCGATGGAGTTGATGAGTTCGACGACGTCACTAATGCGGGCAGCCGCCTTCGACAGTTCGCTAACGCGATCATTGGTCCTGCGCGCCTGATCGACGGCCTCGTTGGCCATCCGCGCGGATTCCTGTACCTGACGGCTGATCTCGTTGACGGACGAGGCCATTTCCTCGGTCGCGGAGGCCACCGACTGCACATTGCTGGCGGCTTCCTCGGAAGCTGCTGCGACCGTCGTGGTGAGCCCTTGGGCACGCTCCGCGGTCGAGGTGAGCGTGCTGGCGGAGGCTTCCAGCTCGCTCGAGGCGCACGACACGGTTTCGACAATTTTTCCGACGGCGCCTTCAAACTCATCTGCGAGCTTGATCATGTCCGCCTTGCGCTGCTGGGCGGCGATCTGATCCTGCTTGATCTTGGCTTCGGCTTCGTTGCGCGCCTTTTGTTCCGCATTGACTTTGAAGGCTTCGACCGCTTGCGCGATCTTGCCGATCTCATCCGCGCGGCCAAGTCCGGGCAGAACAACCGCGAAGTTGCCCTTTGCAAGATCGACCATGGCGGCCGTCAGCGCAGACAGTGGTTTGGAAATCGATCTGCCGATGAAAAATCCCGCTCCCAACACGGCGAATGCGATCAATAGAATGGAGATTCCCATTCGCCGCTGAATATTATCGTGCACTGTTGCGCTCGACCGCTCGGCCTCGGCTCTCATTGCGTCAACCGCCTTCGATACGGTCTCAATGGCCGGTTCGACTGCCGAGAACGACCCTGACGTTGCCTTTAGCTCGCCGGCAAGCTTCAGCGCAGTTTCCATCCAGACAAAAAATTCGCGTTGATAGTCGGCAAGCTTTTGCTTGAGCTCGGTCTTTGCAGCTTCCGGAATGTTCGCGTTCTCGATCCCGATGGTAAATTCGGAAGCTCGCTTTTTCATGTCGTCGCCGTATTTAGCGTCACGTCGCAGCATGAAATCCTTTTCGTGACGACGCATCATCAGCATGGTGATCATAAGGGCCGACTCATTCAGTTGACCGACCCGCGACTCGATGTCGTGAACGGATGTACGCAGGCGACCCTCAAGGCCCGATTTCTCGTCCAAGCCAAGCTGCCGTTTCAGTTCGACGACCGTGACAAAATGCGCCTGATATTGCTTAGCGAGGTACGCATAGCTTCGATCTGACGAGCAAGATCAGACCTGCCGGCCGCAATGGCTTTGCCGTGAAGCATGTCGATATCGGCAGCGACAGATTTGGCGATATCGATCTGGCTGTCGGCCTTCTTAGAATCATTGCGGAGCAGAAAGTCCTTTTCGGCCCGGCGGCCCTCCAGCAATTTGATCTCGATCTTGCTGCTCAACGCGGAAATCGTATGCGCGTTTTCCGACGCATCTCTGTATACGGCCATCGCGGATTCGCCGTACACGTGCATGCCGCCGACCAGGATGACCCCGGCGATGCCAACGATGCCGATCGCCACTATTTTGTGCGTGAGTCGGAAAGTAAAACCGCGCATGAGTGTTTCCTGGTGAGTCAGGTTGAGGAAGGGGCGTCCTATCGAACCGCGTCGAAACCACAGCGACGAACACCACCACCAGCGAAGTTCACGTTTGAGTTGGATGAGGAGAGCGCGCTCCTCGAACAATGCCGCCCACGGTGTTTAATTACCGTTAATTTTCGCACGTAGTACGTGCGGCATACGTGCACACAACCATACGGAGCCAGGTCCTGATGGAAGCGAAGATTTCCGAACTAGCCGCCGCATACGCCGGCGCAATGGTATCGCCCAACCCAGCGCCTCCGCCACGAGGCGGAGTTCATCCACGCTTGCGGAATACGTGCGGCCTGTCGAACTTCGACAAATTGCATCGCGACCAGCCACCGAGACATGAAGTTGTCGCCCCGTGTGACTACGCGATAACGATGCGGCACTCGCCGTCAGCTTCTCAAATGAGCGTGGTTGAGTGCGCGGCGCCTAGTCAGCGCCGGAGCCCGATCAGTCGGTCGAGCGGCGCAATTCGGGTGCGCCTTCCGATTTCGCCGGCTGGGATCTTGTCCCGGACCAGACCGGCTCGATCCTGGCGCTCTCGACCGCGGGGGTTTCGACCCGCGCGGAGACTTCTGTGTGGGTTGCGTCGGTCGAACGGGCCGGACGCAGCGAACGCGGCCGTCCCACCGCGCGTGCCATCAGCATCTGCGCTGCGCCTTGGTGACGGAAATCGCAATAGGCGAAGCCCATGCCGGAGACCGATCCGCGGAAGTTGCGCTCGTCTTTCTTATCGAGATTGAAGCACGGCTCGAACGGAATTCCCTTGATCGAGGCACAGACGGCCTGGCCGCGGACCTGAAGCGTATTGCCGGGCAACCGCATGCGGCGCACCGGACCGGAGCCGGCAAATTGCACCGCTCCTGCCGCGCCACCATCATCCAGCACCCGGCCTGCGCCGCGCGTGCCGTCGAAGCAGGTGAATGCGAATACCTTGCCGGCTACGAACTTGCGGGCCTCATCGGCATTCATCTGTCCTGCGAGGGCGGGCGCGATCACCGCACCGGCCGCGATGGTTCCCAACATGAAACGCGCAAGCATCCTGCAACTCCGACTTTAACAAAGCGCGGGTAACCGCCTGATGTCCCTTTACCCGCTGCTTACCATACCAACCGTGGCAACATTGGAGCAGCTTGGTTGGTAAAGTCTGAACGCGTTAGAGAATTTTTACCACGATTCGACCGCGGACCTGGCCAGCGAGGATCTTGGCACCGGCACCGATGACTTGGTCGAGGCCAATTTCGTGAGTGATTTCAGCAAGTTTTGCCTGATGCAAGTCGGCTGCGAGGCGACTCCAGGCAATCTTGCGAACCTCAATCGGGCACATCACGGAATCGATGCCGAGAAGGCACACTCCGCGCAAAATAAACGGCGCCACCGAGGAAGGCAGGTCCATACCGGCGGCGATGCCGCACGCGGCGATAGCGCCGCCGTATTTCGTCATCGAGAGGATGTTGGCGAGCGTGGTCGAGCCGACGCTGTCGATGCCGCCCGCCCAGCGCTCCTTCGCCAGCGGCTTGGCCGGCCCCGACAGCTCATTGCGATCGAGGACCTCGGCCGCGCCGAGCCCTTTCAGATAGCTCGCCTCCGACATGCGGCCGGTCGAGGCGATAACGTGATAGCCGAGCTTCGAGAGCACCGCGGTCGCGACCGAACCGACACCGCCGGCGGCGCCGGTCACGACAATAGGCCCGTGCTTCGGGGTGAGGCCGTGCTTTTCCAGCGCGAGCACGGACAGCATCGAGGTGAAGCCCGCGGTGCCGATCGCCATCGCGTCGCGGGTCGACATTGCCGCAGGGACGCGAACCAGCCAGTCGCCCTTGACGCGCGCCTTCTCGGCGTAAGCGCCGAGATGGGTCTCGCCCATGCCCCAGCCGGTGCAGATCACCTTGTCGCCGGCCTTCCATTGCGGATGGGACGACTGCTCGACGGTGCCCGCGAAATCGACGCCGGCGATCATAGGAAAGCGCCGCACCACCGGCGCCTTGCCGGTGACGGCGAGGCCGTCCTTGTAGTTCAGTGTCGACCATTCCACCCGCACGGTGACGTCGCCCTCCATCAATTCGGCTTCGTCGAATTGGGTGAGCGCGGCCGTGGTGCCTTTGTCCGCTTTGTCGATCCTGATTGCCTTGAATGTTCCCAACGTGAACTCCCTTTTTGCAGTTGGGATGTTTACCGGATCATGCCGGCTGTGCAAGCGGGCGCGCCACCGGCGCTTCGACGATCGGCAGGTTGATCAGCGCCGACAGCACGCCGAACAGCACCGCAAGCCACCAGATCGGCCCGTAGGATCCGAAGCTCTCAAACACGATACCGCCAAGCCAAACGCCAAGGAAGCCGCCGACCTGATGGCTGACGAAGGCAAATCCATACAGCGTCGCAAACCAGCGCGTACCGAACATCAGCGCCACCAGCGCCGAGGTCGGCGGCACCGTCGAAAGCCAGGTCAGGCCGCTCACGGCGCCGAACGTGATCGCCGAGAATGTCGTGATTGGAAACGAGATGAACGCGACGATCGACAGCGCACGGGTGAGATAGATCACCGACAGAATATAGCGCTTCGGAAACACATTCTGCAGCCAGCCGACGCCCAGCGAACCGATGATGTTGAACAGGCCGATCGCAGCGATCACCCAGCCGCCGGTTTGCGCGGATACGCCGCGATCAGACAGGTAAGCCGGAAGATGCACGGTGATGAAAGCCAACTGAAACCCACAGGTAAAGAAGCCGAGCACCAGCAGCACATAGGAGCGATGGCCGAATGCTTCCGCCAGCGCCGTCTTGAACGACTGCTGGTCGGCGGCAGGCACGTGGGCCGACGTCGCCGCTGGCGTGGCGAGCGCGAACGACAGCGGCACGATCAGCAGCATCAGCGCGGCGAACGCCGTCAGCGCCGCCTGCCAGCCGAAATTGTCGATCATCGCCACGCCGAACGGCGCGAACAGGAATTGCCCCAAAGATCCAGCAGCCGTTCCGGCACCCAGCGCGATGCCGCGGCGCTCGGGCGGCAACAGCTTGCTGAACGCGGACAGCACCAGATTGAATGAGCAGCCGGACAGGCCGAAGCCGATCAGGACGCCGGCGCCGACATTAAGCGAGAGCGGCGTCGCGGCGTAGCGCATCATGAGCAGGCCGCCGGCATAAAGAATGGCGCCGACACACATCACGCGCAGCACGCCGAAGCGGTCGGCGATCGCGCCGGCTATCGGCTGGCCCAGTCCCCACAACAGGTTTTGAAGGGCAAGCGCAAGGCCGAAGACGTCGCGGCCCCACGCAAGTTCCCGGCCCATCGGCTGGATGAAGAACCCGAGGCTCGATCGCGGCCCGAAGCTCAACAGAGCGATCGCGCAACCGCAGAGGATGATGACCAGCGGCGTACGCCAGTTGTCGATGCCAGGGGCCGGACGAAGCTCGCTTGCGACTGACTTCATGCAAATTCCTCGATGGTTGGCATCGGACGCAAAAGGGGGCCGAGCAAGCAGGTTACAGGGAGTTAATGCATTCGCATGAAAACCCCAATCGACAGCCACCGGGAAAAACCCTCTGCAGGGCAGCCTTGCAAATCAGCACGGGCAGCTTTGACGATTTAACCGTCGATGCATCTAGCGAAGTCCCACGCGGCATGTTATATTTGATTTGCTCATTATGAGGATAATTAAACGTCCTCGATGTGCGCCGAACCTTCCTCGCTGCGGCTTGGGTCGGCTCGACTACGCAGCAAAAAGTGCCGGCCCTTTGCGGCCGGATTTCTCAAACCCTATATATGCTCACATCGAGTATATATGGTTTCCAAGGGAGGCAGTCATGCCGATCGCTGGAATCTACGGTCCCGAAGATTTCGCAAATCCCATCAGCCGGCATACCGTCGCCCCAACGCGCAGCATTACCCCCGCCGAGCGCGCGCGTGCGCTGCCAATGCCGTCGCTGGAGTGGACTCCGGAGGTCGAACGCGCGACCGCGCATCTCTATGGGCGGGTCAGGAACGTGATCTCACCGGTGGAATGGCCATTCATGGCGCCATACATCAAGGCGATCAACGAACTAAAGAAAACACGTGACGCGGTCATTTTGGCGCACAATTATCAAACCCCGGAGATCTTCCATTGCGTCGCCGACATCGGCGGTGACTCGCTGCAGCTCGCGATCGAAGCCACCAAGGTGAAGTCCAACGTCATCATACAGTGCGGCGTGCACTTCATGGCGGAGACGTCGAAAATCCTCAATCCGCAGAAGACAGTACTGATCCCGGATTCACGCGCCGGCTGCTCGCTGGCATCGAGCATCACCGGCGCGGATGTGCGGCTATTGCGCGAGCGCTTTCCCGGCGTGCCGGTCGTGGCCTATGTCAACACGTCGGCCGACGTGAAGGCGGAGGTCGATATCTGCTGCACCTCGTCCAACGCGGTGCAGGTGGTCGAGAGCCTCAATGCGCCGACGGTGATCTTTCTGCCGGACCAGTATCTGGCAAAATACGTGGCTTCAAAGACCGAGGTGAAGATCATCGCCTGGAAAGGTGCCTGCGAAGTGCACGAGCGTTTCACCGGCGACGAACTGCGAAGCTTTCGCGAGGCCGATCCGTCGGTGCAGATCATCGCTCATCCCGAATGTCCGCCCGACGTTTTGGCTGAAGCCGATTTCACCGGTTCGACCGCGCACATGATCAACTGGGTGCGCAACAAACATCCCAAGCGGGTGGTGATGATCACCGAATGCTCGATGGCCGACAACGTGCAGGCCGAACTGCCGGATGTCGAAATGGTGCGGCCGTGCAATCTGTGTCCGCACATGAAGCGGATCACGCTGCCCAAGATCCTGGACAGCCTGGTTTACCTGCGTGAGGAAGTCTCCATCGATCCCTTGATTGCCGAAAAGGCACGTCGTTCGGTCGAGCGAATGATCAATCTGAAGAACTGAGATCAGTTGTCGTCCCCGCGAACGCGGGGACCTATGGCCAACGCTGCCGATGTGTGGAAGCGACTACAAGCAACCGACACAACTAACGGCACGGCGTATGGGTCCCGTCGTTCGCCGGGACGACGAACAGGGGAGCGGAAATGTCAATCCAAAATGATGACCTCACCCGCAACACCGACGACGTCGTCATCGTCGGCGGCGGTCTCGCCGGACTGTTCTGCGCGCTGAAACTGGCGCCGCGTCCGGTCACCGTGATTTCAGCGGCGGCGCTGGGCCAAGGCGCGTCGACGGCGTGGGCGCAAGGCGGCATCGCCGCCGCGGTCGCCGAAGGTGACAGCGCGGAGGCCCATGCCGCCGATACCATCGCTGTCGGTGCGGGTCTGGTCGATGAGACGGTGGCGCTGGGACTGGCGCGCGAAGCCGGCGCACGCATCCACGATCTGCTGCATTATGGCGTCCCGTTCGATCGCGACCTCGAAGGCAAGCTTGCAGTCGGCCGCGAAGCCGCGCATTCCGCGCGACGTATCGTACACGTGCGCGGCGACATGGCCGGCAAGGCGATCATATCAGCGCTGATCGAAGCCGTGCGCAGAACGCCGTCGATCCAGGTGATCGAAGGCTACATCGCCGAGGCGCTGTTGACCGAGCATGACGCGGTCGCCGGACTGCAATTGCGCAGAGTGGGCGATACGACCGCCAAGCCTGTAACCATCGCGTCGCGCGCAGTGGTGCTGGCGACCGGCGGCATCGGGCATCTCTATGCCGTGACGACAAATCCGGCTGAGGCGAGCGGGCTCGGGCTTGCGATCGCCGCGCGCGCCGGAGCCGTGATCGCCGATCCGGAATTCGTGCAGTTTCACCCGACGGCTATCATGGTCGGCCGCGATCCGGCGCCGCTCGCAACCGAAGCCCTGCGCGGCGAAGGCGCCACACTGACTAACGACAAGGGCGAACGCTTCATGCAGGCGCGGCATCCGCTGGCCGAGCTTGCGCCGCGCGACGTCGTAGCGCGAGGCGTGTTCGCGGAAATAGCGGCGGGTCACGGCGTGTTCCTTGACGCGCGAGAGGCGCTCGGCGTGCATTTCGCCGAAAGGTTTCCGACCGTCTATGCGAGCTGCATGGCCGCCGGCATCGACCCGGTGAAGCAGCCGATCCCGGTGGCGCCGGCTGCGCACTATCACATGGGCGGCATATCGGTGGATGCTCATGGCCGCACCTCGTTGAAGGGCCTGTGGGCCGGCGGCGAAGTGTCTTGCACCGGCGCACACGGCGCCAACCGGCTGGCGTCCAATTCCCTGCTCGAAGCCGTGGTTTACGCCGCACGTATCGCAGAAGATATCGGCGGCATGCCGATCGGCGCGCCGGCCCGCTTGCCGGCGGCGCCGATCATCCCGCGAAATTGCGCAATGCCGGCTATTGCCGAAGCAAATCTGCGAGTCATGATGGCCTCGCATGTTGGCGTGATCCGCGATGCAGAGCGGCTGGCGGAGGCCGTGCGGTCGTTCGCGGCGATCGAGCGGGATACCGGCAACATCGCGTTGCGCAATATGGCCACCACGGCGCTGTTGGTGGCGGCCTCGGCGTGGACGCGGCGCGAAAGCCGCGGTGCGCATTACCGCACCGATTATCCAATCGAAAGATCGGCGCTGGCTCATCGCACCATGACGACACTGGCGGCGGCGCGGGAGATCGCGGCGTCGCTGTATGAGCCTGCTGCGGCGCGAACCGCGCAGCCGATCATCGCCTGACGGGAAATACGCATCATGACAACGCCTGCCTCGCTACTCAATTCCGAAGCATTCCTGTCGCCGCTTGCCATTGACGAAGCTGTGCAGCGCGCGCTGGACGAAGATCTCGGCCGCGCCGGCGACATCACCTCGATCGCTACTATTCCGGAAAAAACACAGGCCCACGCTATCATGATCGCGCGGCAGGCCGGGGTGATCGCCGGCCTGCCGCTGGCGGTTGCGACCTTTCAGAAACTGTCGGGCGACATCAACATCCAGGCGCATTTTCGCGATGGCGGGGCGGTCGCGGCAGGCCTGCACGTGCTGACGATATCCGGCCCGGCACGGGCCGTGCTGGCCGGCGAGCGTACCGCGTTGAATTTCGTCGGCCGGTTGTCCGGCATCGCCACGCTCACCGCCGACTATGTGCGCCACACCGCCGGCACCAAGCTGCGCATCTGCTGCACCCGCAAGACCACGCCGGGCCTGCGCGCGCTCGAGAAATACGCCGTGCGCTGCGGCGGCGGCTTCAATCATCGCTTCGGCCTCGACGATGCGATCCTCATCAAAGACAACCACATCGCCGTCGCCGGAGGTATCACGCCGGTGCTGAAGCGCGCACGGGCCCATGCCGGGCATCTCGTCAGGATCGAGATCGAGGTCGACAGCTTGAACCAACTGCGCGAGGTGCTTGACACCGGTCTCGCCGACGTTGTGCTGCTGGATAATATGGACATCGCCGGTCTGGCCGAGGCCGTGAAGCTGGCAAAGGGACGCGTGGTGCTGGAGGCGTCCGGCGGCGTCGCGCAAAATTCGATTGCGAAGATCGCCGCGACCGGCGTCGACTACGCTTCATGCGGCGCGCTCACGCACTCCGCTCCGAATTTCGATGTCGCCCTCGACATCGACGCGTGAACGGGAAATCCGTCATCCCTCCCGCGTAAGGGCTTCGGGCGTCGCTTCGATCTAACGCCGGACGGTTGCATCCGACAGCTCGGCCGAACTACGCGCGGCTTCCGCGAGCTTTGCCGAAATTGCCGCGGTCTCTGCCGGCGTTCCCCAGCTCGGCGCCTCGCTGCCGTCGCCCCATGCCCGCGGCCGGTAGAAGGTATGCACGCCGAACTTGTACGTCTTCTTCATTTCGTGGACCCAGGACGGGCGCACCCAATAGGCGTGATAATGCGTCGACTTGGCAACTTCGGGCAACCAGAGCTGGCCGTCGAGCATCGCCTTCGCGATCTTTTTGGCGCGGTCCCACATGTCGGGTTCGCGCACGACGTCGGCATTGTTGTCGCAAGCGAAGGTGAACTGGCAGGCGAGATGGCGGTGCTTGTTCTGATAGACCACGCCGCACACCGTGTCCGGATAGAAGCCGGAAAATGCGCGGTTCAACACCACCTGCGCCACGGCGATCTGGCCGCGCACAGCCTCGCCGCGGGCTTCGAAATAGACGGCGTCGGCGAGGCATTTCTCCGATTTGGCCCGCGACTTTTCATCGAACAGGCCGAGGCGCTCGGCCGGCGTCTTGGCGCGTTGATTGTCGGCGTTGACTTCCCCCTTGGCGGCGATGCTCTCACCGGCTGGGGACGGCTCGTGCGCGGCTGGCGGCAGCGATGCGATCACCTTCATGTCCGGATCGGGGAGCGCGCCCGGCACTACGATCAGCGGTTCTTCGCCGGGCCGCCAGCGTTCCATGCTCTCCACGGAGCCGCCGAGCGACGAGCTTCCGAAAAACAACCTCGCGGTCTTGACCGAGAATCCATTGCGTGACGGGGCGGGCTCAAGCTCGATGGCAGCGGCGTCGGGTGCGCTCTTCAAATCGTCGAGCGGCTGGGATTCGAGCGACATCGACACATCGTATTGAGCAAGCGGCGGAGCGCTCAACGCCTCCTGCAGTTCCGGATCGAGCGGCGTGCGCTCCACGAGGGGCGCGGCGTCGGCGGTTTTCGCGCCAGCCACTGAGGCATTGGAGGTCGCCGGGTCCTCATTAGAGGGCGCGGCATTGGCCGGCGCCGGGGGCTCGGGCGGGATGACGACCAGGCGATCGCCCTTCAAAATGCGATCGACCTTGGGGAAGTCGGCCGCCTGATAACGCGGCGGCGCCTGCATAATCGGATTGCGTGTCACCGCGCCGGTAATGTCGATGCCCTGGTTGTCGAGCCTCGCCAGCCGAAGGGTCGCGGTCTGCGGCGTGGCGGTTCCGATCGGACGGCCAAAACTGTAGGTGGCGACCTGGATGGTGCTGGCGGCGGAGAATACCCGTTTCTGCCAGCGCTCGGCGACGCCGGGCTGCCGGGCCAGCAGTGACGCGATATCCTGATATCCGATCTCTGCCGGCATCAATGCGAAGATGCAGAGACCAAGACCGAAGGACGCGAAGCGCGCACCCTTCGGCCGGTTACGCATGACTAACATCGATACGCTCACGCAACGCTACAGACACGCGATCGAACCCAGTACATCCGTGCAATTCGATCCTTTTTGTTAGTATCGAATTTAGGTTGCGAGGGAGTTAATCGGCGTTGCAGGCGCGATACATGCAAGAAATCGCTATCGTTTGTGCCGGTCACATCGAAAAGCTTGGTAAACAGCCACTCGAATAAAGTGGTAAACATCCGGTCAACGAAAATGATGAAGAAAATTCTTGCAAAGGGCCCGCCCGCTTTACCGGCTCCCACAATGGCGTCCGATGGGCATGCGTCAGAGGACAGCGGCGTCTTGGTATTTCCCCGTCATTGCGAGCCAACGGGTCGCGCGAATGCGCGCCCGATGACAGGCTCCGCGAAGCAATCGATACTGCCAGCGAAGGAGGCAGACTGGACCGCTTCGCCGCTTTCGTTCCTCGCAATGACGGCAGCTACATTACCCGGTCAGCCTCACGCCTGACTGGCGACGGTCTTGCCGAGCGCGGCCTGCGCCGCGGCGAGCCGGGCGATCGGCACGCGGTAGGGCGAGCATGAGACGTAGTCCAATCCGATCTCGTGGCAGAACGCGACGGAAGCGGGATCGCCGCCATGCTCGCCGCAGATCCCGACCTTGATATTCGGGCGGGTCTTGCGTCCCCGCGCGACACCAATCTTGACCAATTCGCCGACGCCGTCGCGATCGACCGAGATGAACGGATCGATCTCCAGGATTCCCTTCGCGATATAGGTGCCGAGGAATCCGGCGGCGTCATCGCGGCTGATGCCGTAGGTCGTCTGCGTCAGATCGTTGGTGCCGAACGAAAAGAACTCGGCCGTCTTGGCGATATCGCCGGCCATCAGGCAGGCGCGCGGCAGTTCGATCATGGTGCCGACCTGATAGCTCAGCTTGGTTCCGGTCTCCTTCATCACCGACTGCGCCGTGGCGTCGATCCGCGCCTTGACCAGATCGAACTCGGCCTTGGTCGCGATCAACGGCACCATCACCTCTAGTCCGACGGCCTTGCCGGTACGTTTTCCGGCCTCCACCGCGGCTTCAAAGATCGCGCGCGACTGCATCTCGGCGATCTCAGGATAGGCGATGGCGAGGCGGCAGCCTCGGAAGCCCAGCATCGGATTGAATTCCGCGAGATCGCGGGCGCGATCGGCAAGCCGCCGCGGATCGGTATTCATCGCGCGGGCGACTTCCTCGATTTCGGCCTGGGTGTGCGGCAGGAACTCGTGCAACGGCGGATCGAGCAGCCGGATCGTCACCGGCAGCCCCTTCATGATCTCGAACAGCTCGACAAAATCCGCCCGCTGCATCGGCAACAGCTTCGACAGCGCGGCGCGGCGCGCCTGTTCGTCTTCGGCGAGAATCATCTCGCGCACGGTGCGGATTCGGGTTTCCTCGAAGAACATATGTTCGGTGCGGCAAAGCCCGATGCCCTCACCGCCGAATTTAACGGCGCTGCGTGCGTCCTCCGGCGTATCGGCGTTGGCGCGAACGCCGAGCTTGCGCACCTGATCGGCCCAGCCCATCAGCGTGCCGAACTCGCCCGACAGTTCCGGCTCGATCATCGGCATCCGCCCGGCCAGCACCTGGCCCAGCGAGCCGTCGATGGTGATGACGTCGCCGGTCTTGAAGGTGCGGGAGCCGATGCTCATGGTGCCGCGGCCGTAATCGACGCGGATGGTGCCGCAGCCGGAGACACAAGGCTTGCCCATGCCGCGCGCGACCACCGCGGCGTGCGAAGTCATGCCGCCACGGGTGGTCAGGATGCCTTCGGCGGCGTGCATGCCGTGAATGTCTTCGGGGCTGGTCTCGATCCGCACCAGAATGACCTTGCGGCCATCGGCCTGCAGTTTCGCAGCTTCATCGGACGAGAACACGATTTCGCCGGCGGCAGCGCCGGGCGATGCCGGCAGACCGGTCGCAATGACATCGCGCTTCGCGGCGGGATCGATGGTCGGATGCAGCAATTGATCGAGCGAGGCGGGATCGATCCGCGACACCGCGTCCTTCTTGCTGATCAGACCTTCGTTGGCGAGTTCGACGGCGATGCGAAGCGCTGCTTTGGCGGTGCGCTTGCCGCCGCGGGTCTGCAACATCCACAGCTTGCCCTGCTCCACCGTGAATTCCATGTCCTGCATGTCGCGGTAATGCTTTTCGAGCAGCGTGTAGATCCGCGTCAGCTCCTTGAACGCCTCGGGCATCGCGATTTCCATCGATGCCTTGTCGGAGCCGGATTCCTTGCGCGCATATTCGGTGATGTCCTGCGGCGTGCGAATGCCCGCCACCACGTCTTCGCCCTGCGCATTGATGAGGAATTCGCCGTAGAGCCTGCTCTCGCCCGTCGAGGGATTGCGCGTGAATGCAACTCCGGTCGCCGACGTCTCGCCCATATTGCCGAACACCATCGCCTGCACGTTGACCGCGGTGCCCCAGGATTCCGGAATGTCGTGCAGCCGCCGGTAAGTCACCGCGCGCGCATTCATCCAGGATGAAAACACCGCCCCAATCGCGCCCCACAATTGCGCATGTGGATCCTGCGGGAATTCCTTGCCGGTCTCGCGCGCCACCGCTTCCTTGTAGCGGCCCACCACATCGATCCAGTCGTCGCCGGTCAGGTCGGTGTCGAGCGTATAGCCCTGGCTGTCCTTGAAGGTATCGAGGATATCCTCGAAGTGATGATGCTCGAAGTCGAGCACCACGTCGGAGTACATCGTGATGAAGCGACGGTAGCTGTCATAGGCGAAGCGGCGATCGCCGGACATTTCGGCCAGCGCTTCGACCGTCTTGTCGTTTAGACCGAGATTGAGCACGGTATCCATCATGCCCGGCATCGAGGCACGGCCACCGGAACGCACCGAAACCAGCAGCGGATTCTTCGGATCGCCGAACGTCTTGCCGGTTAGCTTGCCGACATAGTCCAGCGCCTTTTCGACCTGCCCCTTCAATTCCTTCGGATAGGTTTTCTCGTGCGCGTAAAAATAGGTGCAGACCGAAGTCGGGATCGTGAAGCCGGGGGGCACCGGCAGTCCGAGATTGGCCATTTCGGCAAGATTGGCGCCCTTGCCGCCAAGCAAATCGCGCAACCCTGCTTTGCCCTCAGCTTTGCCGTCGCCGAAGCTGTACACCCATTTGCCGGATTTCGCGGTATCGGCGGCGGCCTTGTTTGCAGCAACTTTGCTGGCGGGCTTCGGCGCCGGTTTTGCCGCGCTCTTCTTCAGAGCCTTGTTCAGACTCTTGCGGGCCGTGGCAGGTGGCGCGGCCTTGGTCCGGACCGAAAGGGATGGCTTTGATTTCGCTGCGATTTTCTTGGGCTTAGCGACGGCTTTGGCCATGACTGATCATCAATCCGCGAGAGGGGAGGAGGTGCGCGCCTTACACCACTTTGGACGGTTCCGCGCAAGGTGCGAACCCGCGCTTATGAGCGCTAGATATGAAGCCACCGGAGCACACCAAGACCGATCAGGCCGATGCAAATCAGATAAATCGCGACCACCAGATTGAGGAGCCGCGGCATAATCAGAATGAGGATGCCCGCGATCAAGGCCACTATGGCAGGAATGTGGGCAGTGGTGATGGTCATTGAAATCTCTCCGGAATGACGAGCGCGTGATCCGCCAAAGTGTGAAGCAGTTTGGCGACAAGATCATGCACTCTTTGTGTATCTGAGAGCGCGATCGGACGCAAAACCGTGTTCCACTTTTGCTGATCGCTCTTGGGGAAAACGAATCGAGGTCTGCATTTTATCTGCATGCGTGGTTCCATGATAGCAGACGTTGTCGATTCAAAGGTTCCGTCGCATGCCAACAATGCCGAAAATTTGCAGCGGCAGGATGTGCATTTTCTCAGGAACAATGCGGCGTGCGATGAATTGGGTGGAATCGCGGGCCGGCGCAAGCCGGCGTGCATCATCGCAAGGGAGTTGAACATGCGGAACAGGATACTTGCCATTGCAGCGATCGCGGGCGCGATGAGTGCACCGATCGCGGCGCAGGCGCAGGGCGCGGTCACTACTGGCGTCGTACGCGGCGGCCCCGCGATCGTTGAGGATATCGATGGTATCGCCGTCGATCAGCGTCCGGCGTTCCGTGAATACATCGTGCGCGAACGCGTGCCGAATTATGTGATTTCGGATCGCGTGATCGTCGGCGGCGTGCTGCCGGAGACCGGCGTCATCTACTACGACGTGCCGCAGACCTTTGGCGCCACGCCGTATCGCTACACCGTGGTGAACGGCGAGACCGTTCTGGTCGAGCCGCGTACGCGCCGCGTCGTCCAGATAATCGACTAAAGTCCAGTTAGTCGGAACGAACGGTCCGGGCGCCGCGGATTTTCCGCCAGAGTGGCGCCCGGTTTGCCGGTTAAAAATGCGCGGGGGTTGTGAGGGTTGTGAGCGGCGTGCCATGGCCGAAAACCCTTCTTTCATGTCGTCCCCGCGCACGCGGGGACCCATACGCCGCGGCCTCGCGTTTTGGCACAGTGGCTAACGGCTTCTGCTCCAATAGACGTAAGTGGTTATGGGTCCCCGCGTGCGCGGGGACGACGCATAGTATGGCGTAGTCGTGCCCAATGCTTTGCTGAAAATTCGCATGTCAAACAGCCAACGACCGTTGTGGAGCTGTCGTTGCGAGCGCAAGCGAAGCAATCCATAGTCACCGCGAACCAGAAGCTGGATTGCTTCGTCGCTTCCGCTCCTCGCAATGACGTCAATGCCAGACACGGCTTCGCGATCCCGCGGCGCGATGCGCCCGAGTCGTGAAAAAATCTTTCGCCCAGGAAAACAGAGGGCGTGGGGAATGCCGGGTGCACGGTGCACCCGCAGCCCGTGTGCAATG
>NZ_JNIJ01000035.1 GCF_000701345.1 Bradyrhizobium sp. URHD0069
ACTTGCCAACAAGATTGCGCGAATGGCCTGGGCCATGATGGCCAAGGGCGAGCGCTACAAGCAACCCGTCGCGCTGGCGGCGTAAACGAGATCGCGCCGGTCAATCGGCGTGAGGTGAAGGTTGGGAGGGCGAACAGCACGTAATGCAGAGCCGGTCGATCCGGCGATCAGGACAACCCACTTGTGCCATCGCATCGTCGAATGCGTGTTGTTGACCGGGACCTGATCCGCGGAGGGCATTATGGCCAGCGGTCATGTGAACCGCATCTACAGGCCGAACACATGGCAGCACCGACCAAGCCTGCGACGTGAAGATTTCTCTTGCCAACCCGGAGCCGTCCACACATGGCACGAAACCGACATGCCGAACTCGTCGCTGCATGTCCGTTGTCCGGGGATGAGCGGACCTAGCTCGGATGCCGCCCGAGGACCGTTGATGACCCAGAGCGGTCATCAGCCGCCGTATTCGGGAACGAGGTTGATATAGATCAACACTTAATGATGTGCATCGTCGATACTGTATGCTCGCAGTCTCTTCGCCACTGATATCATATGGAGACGAGCAAATGAGTAAGCTTGTTTCGGTAGGAGTGATCGCCGCGGCCATGTTCGCTAATCCGGCCATGGCGGCGTGGTACGACAAAAACGGCGCAGTCATCCATCCCTCCCGCGTCGTTCACTGCATCCGGGCTCCAGACGTTGGCCAGTTTGCCGGAGGTCCGTGGAATATTCCTCCCTGCGAACCGGCAACCCGGGGCTCAGGCACCAGGGCGGCGTGGTACGACAAAAACGGCGCAGCCATCCATCCCTCCCGCGTCGTTCACTGCATCCGGGCTCCAGACGTTGGCCAGTTTGCCGGAGGTCCGTGGAATAATCCTCCCTGCGAACCGGCAACCTGGCGCTCAGGCGCCAGGTAACACTAAAAAGCGCGTATGGGTGGGTGAAAAGCCCGGTCTGTCCGGCGCTGCCTTCTTCGACCTCTACACCGACCCGCGCGAAGAAAGCAGCAAGATGCTGCCAACATTCCCTGCGAAGGGAATGTTCAATGTCAGGACGGTTCGCTGACGCTGTACGCCGGCGCCAAATCGCCGGGCGTAGACAGGGAGAGCAACTGGCTACCCGCGAGTGAGCCGTTCTCGCTTTACATTCGCGCCTACCACAAGCGGACATTGGGACGCGCTCCTCCCGTCTGTGTGCTCTTGAATGTATAACCATCCAACGCCTCACGCCGGCGCTGGTGGCAGCCGCGCTCGCCATGTTGAAGCGCCGCGACGGTCAGAGGGTGCGTAGGAACGCGACCAGATCGTGCTTCTCCTCGCCGGTCAGTTTCGTGCCAAGCACCAAATTGAAGAACTCAACCGTATCATCGAGCGTCAGCAGGCGCCCGTCGTGCATGTAGGGGGGCGAATTCTTGATACCGCGCAACGGGAAGGTCTTGATGGCTCCGTCGCCGACTTCATTCAAGCCGTTGATCATCTCCGGCTTGAAGAAGCGCTCGGTCTTGAGATCGTGCATCAGATTGTCGGTGTAATAGGGCGCGGTGTGGCAGGCGTCGCACCGGCCCTTGCCGAAGAAGATCTCCTGGCCGCGCAGCTCGGCGGGCGTGGCCTTGCTCGGATCGAGCCTGCCGAACACGTCGAGTTTCGGTGCCGGCGGGAAGCCCAGCTCCTCCTGGAATTCCGCCATCAGGTCGACCTGGGTGAGCCGATCGAGCGGGTTCATGCCCTTCTTGGCGGCGATCACGTGGTCGCCGTCGAAATATGCTCCGGCCTGCTCGAACTGGGTGAAATCCTCGATGGTCTTGAGCGCGCGCTGCGAGCCGAACAGCCGCTGGATTTGCACGCCGCGCAGCGTCGGGGTAACGATGCGATGGCGGGATTCCTGGGGACGGGCGTCGGGAGCAAGGTGCGTGGCCTTGTTGGTATGGCCGTTCGAGTGGCAGTCGAAACACGTTGCGCCGCGGCTCGGCAGCTCAGAACGGCGGTCCTCGGTCAGATTGAATTGTTGCTGCGGGAACGCAGTGAGGAGCAGGCGCAACCCTTCCAGCTGCTTGGGAGGGATAATGCCGTTAAACAGCTCGTAGTAATTGTTGATGGTGACCAGCTTGCCTTGCGAGACGTCGCCGAGGTCGGTGCGCTGATTGAGATACATCGCCGGCGGGAATTCCGGCAGGAAATGATCCGGGATGTCGTACTCGACGTCGAAGCGCGTGAGGTCGCGTGCTTCCTGCCGTTTGATCTCGTCGATAAGGAAGCGCGGAAACACGAAGCCGCCTTCCTGATGCTTGGGGTGCGGCAGCGGATAGAATCCTTTGGGAAACAGGTTCCGATCGCGAATCTGCTCCGGGCTCATATTTGCGAGAGCCTCCCACGTCTGTCCCGCCGGGAGCTTGACGCGAACTCCTTCCTGCACCGGCCTGGTGCGATCCATCGTGACGCCGGCCGCTGGCCGATCGCTCAGGTCGTACCGCTCGTTGAGGAGCGCCATGTGCTCGCGCGTGACCTCGGGCTTCTGAGCGGACAGCCTGGCGAAGATCGCCGAGAACGGCTCGGTGATGTCGACCGGCATATAGCTCGACTTACCGCGTGGCCCTTGCTGCGCGTAGGCGAAGCCGAACGCAATGGTGGCAGCCGCCAGTCCGGCCAGACATTTTCGGATTTTCGCGACGGTCATGGTGCTCTCCTTGATGTTTTTTGATGTTTGCCCCCTTAGGTACCTCCACCTAGATCAAACAGCACAACGCCCGCCCAAGCGACGCTCGGGTGTGCAAATTGTCAGCGCTTCTCGCACCGGCGATAAAAGAATGTCGATTGGTGAGTTTATGCGGATAGCCAAAGCGCGACAAATCGAAATTGTAATGTGTCTCGCAAGTTTGATTTCGACCTTACGTGAGTCACACTTACCTTTCCCAGGAACGAGGGCAACGCGGCAATGACTGTCCGTCGCTAGGTTCGATTGGCAGCCATTGGCACTTTTGAGACATGCCAACTGTATTGAGCGATGTCTGCTTTCAGGGGTAATTCGGAAGACATTTGCTCGCACTGAGTTCTTCTCAGTTTGACTCCATATCGGAAATCGGAAGAAGCCGCTGAGCCTTGACGTGTTAGTGGTCTCTGTCGAGCAGCCGCGCCGGCATGCGGGTCGCGATTTCGTTCACCAGATCGGAAAGCAGGGCTTGTAGTCGCCGATATACGAACGCGGCTTGAGTCCAAGTTTGTTGTGGATCTCGCCGATGCGCGTGACGGATGCCTTGTCCAAGCGTTCCATGTAAGAAAATTCGCCTAGGTCGGGTGCATAGGCTATGAGTCCGCGAGGCTGACCTGAGCTGCTGTGAGACCGTCTTTTCCGCGCATCCCCGGACTCTGCTTCATTGAATTCTCCGGTTGCGATTGGTCCGTGATTGGCTGCGGAAGCGCACTACAATCTTCATTCCCTTCATGCGCGTGGGGTTTGCTGCCCTCGCCGCCGGCCCCTTACGGGCTCCTCACCTCATCTGGCAGGCTCCGGGACGCGCTGCGGCTGACTTCTGAGTGCCATGCGCGGCGGAGGCGGATCTTCGGAGCGGGCTCAGTCTTTCTTCCGGTAGAACCGAAGCAGCTGTGCGTTGAGGGCCACGATAATCGTGCTCGCCGACATGACGCCTGCGCCAACGGCTGGCGTCATCATGAAGCCGGTACCGAAGGTGATACCGGCCGCCATCGGGATAGCAACCGCATTGTAAGCCGTCGCCCAGATCAGGTTTTGCACGATCTTCCCGTAAGTCGCGCGAGACAGGCCGAGGATCGCGGCCACGTCTCGCGGATCATTGCGGACCAGCACCACATCGGCGGATTCCACCGCCACATCCGTGCCTGCGCCGATCGCGACTCCCAGATCGGCTTCGACAAGTGCGGGCGCGTCGTTGACGCCATCGCCGATCATGGCGACGCGCAAGCCGCGGTCACGCAGTTGCTTGATCTTCGCGGCCTTCTGATCGGGCAATACCTCCGCAATATATTCGCCGATGCCGAGTTCGGCGGAAACAGTCTTTGCTACCCCCTCCGCGTCCCCGGTCAGCATGATCGGACTTATTCCAAGCTTCTTGAGTCGGGCCATTGCTTCCCTGGATTCCGGCCGCACGATGTCGGCCAGCGCGAACAGTGCCCGCGGTTCGCCGGCGCGGACCAGGACCACAACGCTCTTGCCTTGCGCCTCGAGCGCACGCAGGCGCGGATCGCTGATGGCCTGGCCCAGCCTTGTGAGATATCCGGGGCTGACGACGCGGACCTCCTGGCCCTCCACGACGGCGACGATGCCTTCGCCCGCGATGTTGCGGACGCAGGCTGGACGAGGAACAGCGATGCCCCGTTGCTTTGCAGCGGCCACGATGCCTTGTGCAATCGGATGTTCGGACTGGCTTTCGGCTGACGCGGCGAAGCGCAACTCTTCTGCCTCGTCTCCATCCGCCAGCACGGCGATATCACTCACGCCGAACCGGCCTTCCGTCAAGGTCCCGGTTTTGTCGAACACCGCCGCGGTCAGGTTCCGCGCCCTCTCAAACGCAGCCCGGTCGCGGATCAGCAGGCCGTTTCGGGCGCTGAGCGTGGTGCTGACGGCGACGACCAGCGGCACGGCAAGCCCGAGCGCATGCGGACAGGCGATCACCATCACGGTCACCATGCGCTCGACGGCGAATTCGTAGGTTTGGCCGGCGAGCAGCCAAAAGCCCAACGAACCGAATCCGGCGATCAGGGCGATGTATGTCAGCCAGCCCGCCGCGCGATTGGCGAGGTCCTGCGTGCGCGAACGGTTCGCCTGGGCCTGCTTGACCATCTCGATGACCTGCGCAAGGTAGGTCTTCTCGCCGGTGGCCTTGACTTCGATCGTCACGGCGCCGGCCCCGTTTATGGCGCCGCCGATGACGACATCTCCGGGCTTCTTCGAGACGGGAAGGGATTCCCCCGTCAGCATGGCCTCGTTGAAAGAGGATTCGCCTTCCATGATCACGCCATCGACTGGAATCTTGGCGCCTGGCCGGATAAGCACCCGGTCACCCGGCTGCAAGGAGCTGACCGGAACCTCCTGCATATTGCCTTGCGCATCGAGCTTCAGGGCGGTGTCCGGCAGCAGCCGGACCAGCTCTTCCAAGGCCCGCGACGCTCCCATGACCGAACGCATCTCGAGCCAATGGCCGAGCAGCATGACGTCGATGAGCGTCACCAGCTCCCAATAAAAAGACACGCCCTGAAGGCCGAAAGTCACCGCCGCTGAATAGAAATAGGCGACCGATATCGCCACCGCGACGAGCGTCATCATGCCCGGCTCGCGGTTCCTGGACTCAGCAAGAAAGCCGGTCAGGAACGGCCAGCCTCCATAAACGTAGATGACCGATGAGAGCATGAAAAGCGCGAGACCATCGCCGCGAAACCTCAGCGCGTCGCCGAGCCCCAGCCCATGCTGGATCATCGGCGACAGCAATAGGACAAGCGGCGTCAGTGCAAGGCATAGCCAAAACCTGCGACGAAAATCCGCCACCATCGCTGCATGATCGCCATGTCCGGCATGTGCATCCATCGCGCCCGCCATCCCGGCAGCGGAATGATAGTGCGCCTGGTGTGGCTGTTGATGCGGATGCTCATGGGCGTGGGCGTGATCCATGTTGTCCTCGTCTTATCCAGTCTGACTATCTTATCGATGGACTACGGCGGTGAGGTCGGATCGCATCAGCATCGCGGTTCGATCATTTTGGTGATCTCCTCCGGCGCCGCGAAAATCACCGAAGCTCTGTCGCCCATCATTCCGGCCGGCATGATTGCCGGCGCACCTTTTTCCGGTCCATCCTTGCTGGAGTCGGTTTTGAAGCGCAGATTGCGCTCCCAAAAGGCTCGTGTCTTGCCGTCGGCAGTCGTGACGCGATAGGTGTCGCGGCAGTAGGAGATAGCTTTGACCTGAATTCCCGGTTCGAGTTTTTTAAGATTTGGGTCCGGGCCTCCTCCCATCATTCCTCCCATGCCACCCATGCCTTTCATGCCGCCCTGTTGCGCCATTTGTTGCGGCGCTCCGGGTTTGGTGGCGTCTTTGAGAAACGCCAGCAGGTCCGCTCGCGCGCCGCCATCCTTGATGCCTTCAAAAAGCATGTCGTTGTCCGGCACCATGCGCTGCGGATTGGTCAACCATCCGTCCAGCGCGCGGTCGTCCCAGATAATTCCCGACGATTTGAGAGCATCGGAGTAACGATCGAAGCTCGATAGTTCGCCGGCCTTCCGTCCCCAAAGGTTGGCCAGGCTTGGACCCGTCATGTTTCGATCGGGTTCCAGCGAGTGGCACGGCGAACAGACCCGGAAGTCCCGTTGCCCCCGGGTTGCATCGCCATGCTGGGCGGCCGCAGGGACAAGGAAACGCTCATCGCAAACGCGGCTATCACGAACCCGCTCATTGTCCGCCCGCTTTGTCTCCGGAGCGGAGATATTTGACGAGGGCTGCGGCCGCCAGGATCAAGACAATGACGACCAGCAACCAGAGGAGCCCCATCGCCAACATCATCCCAGGCATCATTCCGTCCATCACCTCGCTTGACCGGCTTTGGGATAAGTCTCGACATCTTGAGCGGTTTGAAAGGTTGTGACGGGTAGCACGCTGGTGCCGACATCAAGACGCGGCAATATCTATTGCTGCGGATCTGATTTGTTCGGCAACGCAGTTTTATCATCTGTTCCGTGTCCCATGCACATGAACATCATCAACATGCACGGCAGAAATGCCACGATGGGAAGTAACCCTGCAGCCCTTAGCCAATTCCAGTTCAGAACGACACCTGAAGCAACAACTGCTCCCGAAAAAAGATACAGCGCTAAGCGGTACAGAACGAAATAACCTCTCAAAGTGCCGCGCGGTGGACGCCCATCGCTGTTGGTGGTTGGGTCGTGATGACTTAAGACCATGAATACTCACTCCGTTTTGGTGGACACAAACGTGAAAGGGTTGCGGAGGTCGATGCTTATCCGCATCCCTCTGCGCTCCAAATGCGATTCACCAAGGAGATTTCGGACCGCCGTGATAGCGCCATACTGACCTGTCATTCGTATTCGTCATGGGTTGCAGAGGTGACGCGGCTCGGTCGTACGCGAACGCAAAATTCAAATCGCTTTGCGAACTACCGGTCCTGTTTTGTGCGCTCTGCCTGGCCTCGCTCGGCCAATAGCTCTTGCCCTTGATTGTCGAGCCCGCGTGGGCCGTTGCAGATATCGCCACCAGCGGCAGCAAGAGTGAAATCTTGAGAAGGTGTTTCGTGAACATGGTCCGGCTCCATCATAGTTGGAAGCGCGTCCTGTGCGCGTCTAACTATGAGTTCGGGACTAATCGTCGGCCGGTCACAAGCTTCACGCCGACGTGAAGGCGGCGAACAACCTCATCACCACCGCAACAATCGCGGTCCAAGTATTGCACCTGCTAAGGTGCACAGCACAATCGTGCCGCCGTACCAAACCGCAACAAAGGGCAGTGAATCGTCTGTGCAATGCAGCGCATAAGCCATCGCGCTCACACCGCCCGAAATGAGCCCGGCGAAAGCGCCGGTCCGGACGAGATTGGTCGGGGCCGCTCTTCGTACCGCCGCGATGATGGCGGCGAAAGGCACGATCGCGATGATGGGGATGGAAAGAAGGCATTCGAGCCATTCGTCTCCCATAACCATCTTGTCCCAGTGCGATCTGGGCGCGAGTCCGAGGCTGATTGCGGCAAGCAGCACGATCGCCACGAACGGCATCACGGCCGAAATTGACGAGGTTCTCCGCTCCCCTCCTGGGCACGCCAGCCGCATCAGATAGACCGATGCCACGCCAACGATTCCAACTGTAAATGCGAGCTTCAGCAGTAGAAAAATCAAGGCGCGAGCGGTCATCAGATCGGCGCGGACACCGAGTCCGGCAAGCATGATGCCGAGCGCCACGACTGTTCCGGCCGCGAGGGCAATGTAAACCGTCCGACTGACAAGTCTGCGGTTGACCGGTTCGATGTGCGCACTGAGAGCGGCTACCAGTTCGTCCGTCTTCATGTTCTGGTCTCCTGGGCAATCAAGGCGGCCAGTGCTTTGAGCCCACGGTGAATGTTCATTTTTACTCCCGACTCGGAGATGCCGCACCTCTGCGCTGCTTCAGCTATGCTCTGTCCTTCGAGTTTTACAGCCTCGATGGCGCATCGCATGTTTTTCGGCAACCGCTCCATGAGCCGCCTGACGTCATATGTACTCTCGGCACTGACATTGTCGTCATGCGCCATGATCGTATCGGCCTCGTCAATCGGTACATCAGCCGATGATCTGCGAGTCCGGCGCAGGAAATCGATCAGCTTGTAGCGCGCGATTGCATGTACCCATGGCGTCAGGGGCTCGACGGGATCATAGGTATGTCGCTTGAGGTGGATCGCCAAGACCGCCTCCTGAACCAGATCCTCCGCCTCTGCTGCGCCCCTCCCAATTCTTGCGAGTTTGCTCTTGTAATAGGCACGGAGATGGCGGCTCAATCGGTCGAGCAAAGCGCGGTGCGAAGCCGCGTCGCCGTCCAGGCTGGCAAGCATCAGTCCCTTCAGTTCGGCTTCGTGGGCGGTCATGCTTGCATCTCTATTAGTTCGCTGGTCCGGCCGATTTGGTTACAGCTCACAGTGCCAAGGGTCGAAAATATTACGGAACTCGCGAAGCTGGTTCCCCCTCTAGTCGCGTACTGCTGCGTTCACTCCGCTGCGGTCATACTTCACCTCATTTCACAGGCTCCGGAACGGTTCGAGGCCGCTTGATAGCCTCGTTTACGTGCGGCGGAGGTTCGCTCTTGAAACCATCGTCGCGCGGTAACCGCAGGCCTTTGACCAGGCCGAAGATCGCCGGGATGACGATCAGCGTCAGCAGCGTCGAGGAGAGCATGCCGCCGATCATTGGCACCGCGATGCGCTGCATGATCTCCGAGCCGGTGCCGGTGCTCCACATGATCGGCAGCAGCCCCGCCATGATGGCGACGACCGTCATCATTTTCGGTCGCACCCGCTCGACCGCGCCTTCCATGATGGCGTCGTAAAGATCGCTGCGCGTCAGCGCACGGCCCTCGGCGTCGCGTCTGGCCTTGATCTCCGCCAGCGCGTGGTTGAGGTAGATCAGCATCACCACGCCGGTCTCGGCGGCGACGCCGGCGAGCGCGATGAAACCGACCGCGACCGCCACCGACAGGTTGAAGCCGAGCCACCACATCAGCCAGAGCCCGCCGACCAGGGCGAACGGCAGCGACAGCATGACGATCAAGGTTTCGGCGATGGAGCGGAAGTTGAGGTACAGCAGCAGGAAGATGATCAGCAACGTCACCGGCACGACGATCTTGAGGCGCGCCGCCGCACGCTCGAGATATTCGTACTGGCCGCTCCACATCACGTAGTAGCCGGGCGGGAACTGAATGCTGGCCTGAACCGCCTGTTGCGCATCGGTGACGTAGCCGCCGAGATCACGCTCACGGATATCGACGTAGATGTAGGTGGCCAGCTGCCCGTTCTCGGTTCGGATCGACGTGGGCCCTCGCGCCAAGGCAATCTTGGCGACCTCTCCCAGCGGCACGGCGCCGCCGGCCGGCATGGGGACCAGCACGTCGCTAGCGATGGCCTGTGGACTTTCTCGCAGATCGCGCGGGTAGCGCATGTTGACGCTGAAGCGCTGGCGGCCTTCGACGGTGGTGGTGACAGTCTGGCCGCCAAGCGCGGTCGCGATGACGTCCTGGACGTCCTGAACCATAATGCCATAGCGCGCCAGCGCCGCGCGGTCGGGCGTCACGTCGAGATAGTATCCGCCGATCCCACGCTCGGCGTAGGCCGACGACGTGCCCGGAACGGTTTTCAGGACCTGCTCAATCTGCTTGGCGAGCTTGTCGATCTCGACCAGATCAGTGCCGATCACCTTGACGCCGAGCGGCGTCCGGATTCCGGTCGACAGCATGTCGATGCGCGCCTTGATCGGCATGGTCCAGGCGTTGGATACGCCGGGAAACTGCAGCGCCTTGTCCATCTCCGCAATCAAGCTGTCGACCGTCACACCGGGACGCCATTGCTGCTTCGGCTTCAGATTGATGATGGTTTCGAACATCTCCGACGGCGCCGGATCGGTTGCGGTCGCCGCGCGTCCGGCCTTGCCGTAGACTGAGGCCACCTCCGGGAACAACCGGATGATCTTGTCTTGTGTCTGCAACAGTTCACCGGCCTTGGTGACGGATATGCCGGGCAACGTCGTCGGCATATAGAGCAGCGTGCCCTCGTTCAGGCTCGGCATGAACTCGGTACCCAACTGTCGCGCGGGCCAGATCGTGACCGCGAGAACGGCCAGCGAAAGCACGATCACGAGCTTCTTGGCGCGCATCACGCCCTTGATCACCGGCCGATAGACCCAGATCAGGAAACGGTTGATCGGATTGCGATGCTCGGGGACGATCCGGCCGCGAACGAAGATCACCATCAGCGCCGGGACCAGCGTGACGGAGAGGAGTGCCGCGGCCGCCATGGCGAAAGTCTTGGTGAACGCGAGCGGGCTGAATAGCCGCCCCTCCTGCGATTCCAGCGTGAAGATCGGCATGAACGAGACGGTGATGATCAGCAGGCTGAAGAACAATGCCGGCCCGACCTCGGATGCGGCATCGATCAGGATTTTGACGCGTGGCTGGTCGGGCTCTGCCCGTTCAAGATGTTTGTGGGCGTTTTCGATCATGACGATGGCGGCATCGACCATGGCGCCGATGGCGATGGCGATGCCGCCAAGGCTCATGATGTTGGAGCCGAGCCCGAGCATCTTCATGGCGCCGAATGCCATCAGCACGCCGACCGGCAGCATGATGATCGCCACCAGCGCGCTGCGGAGGTGCAGCAGGAAGGCGATGCAGACCAACGCCACGACAACGCTCTCCTCAAACAGCGTATGCTTGAGTGTAGCGATAGCGGCATTGATGAGGTTCGAGCGGTCGTAGACCGGCACGATCTCCACCGATTTCGGAAGACTGCTGGCGATTTCCTTAAAACGCTTCTTCACGTTCTCGATCACGTCGAGCGCATTGACGCCGAAACGTTGCAGCACGATGCCGCTGGCGACCTCGCCTTCCCCGTTCAGTTCGGTAATCCCGCGCCGTTCGTCCGGGCCGAGTTCGACGCGCGCGACGTCGCGCAGCAGCACCGGCGTGCCGCTGCTCGCTTTCAGCACGATATTTCCGAGATCGTTGATGCCCTTCAGATAACCCTTGCCGCGGATGACATATTCGAACTCCGAGAGTTCGACGGTGCGGCCGCCGACATCGGCGTTGCTGGCGCGGATCGCGTCGCGCATCTTCTGCATGGTAATGCCGAGATCGCGCATCCGCTGCGGATCGAGGATGACGTTATACTGTCGGACGAAGCCGCCGACGCTTGCGACCTCGGCCACGCCTTCGGCCTTGGCGAGTGCGAATTTCAGGTTCCAGTCCTGAATGGCGCGCGTGTCCGAAAGGTTCAATTCCTTTGATATCACGGCATACTGATAGACCCAGCCGACTCCGGTGGCGTCCGGCCCCATGGTCGGGGTTACGCCGGCTGGCAGCCGGGAGGCGGCACCATTGAGGAATTCCAGCACCCGCGAGCGGGCCCAATAAATATCGGTGCCATCCTCGAAAATGACGTAGACGAACGAGACGCCGAAGAAGGAAAATCCCCGCACCACCTTTGATCGCGGCACCGTGAGCATCGCGGTGGTCAGCGGATAGGTGACCTGATCCTCGATGACCTGCGGCGCCTGACCCGGATATTCCGTATAGACGATGACCTGGGTGTCGGAGAGATCCGGGATGGCGTCGAGCGGCAGGTGAGCCAGCGCGTAGATCCCGGCCGCGGCCGCAAAGCCGGCGCCGAAGAATACCAGCAGCAGGTTGCGCGCCGACCAGGCGATGAGACGGGCGATCATGGCTGGGCGCCCGCGTCCGAGAAGCCTTTGAGTGCGGCCTTTAAATTGCTCTCGGCGTCGATCAGGAAATTCGCCGACACCACGACCGGCTCGCCTTCGATAACGCCCTCGCGGATTTCGACATAGCCGCCGCCGCGATGGCCTAGTTTCACATCACGCGGTTCGAAACGTCCCTGCCCTTTCTCGACGAAGACCGCCTGACGGCTGCCGGTATCCAAAACCGCACTCTCGGGAACGGCGAGCACCGGCTGCGGGCTGCCGGTGTCGATCTCCGCATCCACATACATGTCCGGAAGCAGGACGGAATCCGGATTGGGCAGTTCGATCCGGGTGCGCGTGGTCCGCGTGTCGCGGTTGATTTGCGGATAGATCACGCTGACTTTGCCGACGAATTCGCGGCCGGGGTAACTTCGGGCCCGGACGATGACGGGCTGACCGACCGAGACGGCACCAACGTCGCGTTCCGCAATATCGATTACGGCCCAGATGACGTTGATATCCGCGACCCGAAACAGCACGTCGCCCGGTTGCGCGCGCATTCCCTCGATGGCATTGCGCTCAAGAACGATGCCGTCTCGCGGTGCCGTCCATTCGATAGCGATCGGAACGGAGCCGTTCTTTTCCATCGCGACGATCGCCGCGTCGGGAACGTCGAGGTTCATCAGACGCTGCCGTGAGCCACGGCCGTAAGTTCCAACGCCGGCCGTGGTCTTGGAATTGATCGTGGCGACGTACTCCGCGGCGGCCGACGAAATCGAAGGGCTATAGATCTCCATCAGCGGCTGGCCCTTGTTGACCCTGGAGCCCGTCGTGATGTTTGCAATCTTCTGAACCCAGCTTTCCGATCTCATCGAGATGACCGAGATGCGACGCTCGTCGAGTTGAATGGTGCCGGGCGCCCGAATGGCCGTGCGGATGATCCGCCGCGCCACGGGCTCCGACTTGACGCCGGTGCGCTGGATCTTTCCCGGCGAAAGCTTGACGGAGCCATCGTCGACATCTTCGCCTTCGTAGACCGGGATGTAATCCATCCCCATCGAATCCTTTTTCGGAATTGGCGAGGTGTCGGGGAGTCCCATCGGGTTGCGATAGAATTTGATCTTGCGATCCGTCGCCACAGTCGGTGCCGGAGCAGCGGCGGGTTCATCTTCGAAGCTTAAGTCCGCACGGGCTGGCACGGCCCGGTAGTCGCGTCCATCCGGTGTCTTTTTGGGGCTCAGCGAGTAGAACGGCCGCCCGTCCGGATCCTGATAATAGACAGGCTCGTCGCTGGTCTGCGCTGCCGCCGGCGCAACGAGCGCAACATTCGCTGCGTCCGTGGTATGCAGGTGTCCGCGGAGGACAATGAATCCGCCACCCGCCGCCGCTATCACAGCGGCGACGGTGACACTGGCGATGATCGCGCGTTTCATTTCTGCGCCGTGATGAGGAGCTTGCTTTCGACCGTACCGGTCTCGCCCTGCACCTTGGCGCCGAGCGAGAGCAGCCACCTTCCTTCCATCCCGAAGGTCGCCTTGAAGCGGTAGCTGCCGGGCTCTCCACCGGGTTCCCGGGCGATCTTGGTGGCCATCTCCGGCATGCCGTCGGGCGCCATGTCGAGACGGGTGGCGAAAATCACCGCGTCAGGCACCGGCTTTCCCGTCGTCTTGTTGACGAGCCTTACCGTGATGACCTTGTCCTTGCCCACGGCGGTGGTCGGTTCGACCAGGTTGAATTCATAGTCTTTGATATCAGCTTGAGCGGTGCCGGCTGAACCGATCACGGCAATGCCGACAAGCGCGGCCGAAAGCGCGCGCGAGAAGTTGAACGTTTTCATTTTGAGAGTCCTCGATAACGATGGTCTTGCCGCAGGGCGGCATGCGTCGATCCCGCGCGATCAAGTCGCGCGGCAACAAACGGCGCCGTGACGCCGTTCAGACCAGAGTTCGAGGTGGATGCTCGGGAGGTGGGTGGCCGAGGCCATCAGGCCGAGGGTCGTTATACCCGGCAGCAAGATGGTCCGAAGCGATAAGAAATGGATGAAGGACGCTCGCCAATATGCCCGTAAAGCATTTGGACATGCAGGCCGCCATGAGCACGCACTTGTCGCAATCAACCGGCGCAGGCGCCTTCGACGGACAGCATGGCATATCATGTGTCATCTCGTCGGTCGTGGCCGATGGCGACATCTCATCCGCCATCGCCTGCATCGACATGTCGGAAGACATCCCGGCCATAACCGGCTGGGAAAGCGGAGCCAACGCAAGGCCCGCGATCACCAGGATCGCGAGCAGCCGACGTATGGTGAAGTCATATGTCACGTGCTTAGGCTCTCACAAACTGGCAGCGATGGAAAGCCCACGCGGTAGCACTCGATAGCCAGTCTGGCTGGCCAGCATTCATCATAACCAACTCCCCAACTCACCAACTCACATTTCAGTGAGATTACCTGTCAGCCCGGCCAATGACGTCCATCAGTTCCGCTATTTTCTGGCGCTGATCGGCCTTGTCGCCGCTTGGGCAGCGACTGCCCGCACTAAATCGGCAACGACCTCCTCAAAGCGATGAACTAGGAGAGGCGGTCGCGAAAGGCTATGGACCCGAACCCGCAGGCCTCCCGCTCCCGCCGATGGATCATTTCGCGTTCTTGCGAAGCCAGGCCTTCATCTGGGCGATTTCCTTCTCCTGATCGGCAATGATTTGCCCGGCCAGCTTGCGGGTTTCAGCGTCCTTGCCGTACTTCAGTTGAACCTTGGCCATATCGATCGCGCCTTGGTGATGCGGGATCATCCCGTTCATGAAATCGACATCGGCATTGCTCGTGAAGGCCTGATGCATGTCGTGCATCATCTTCACGTGCGCCTCTTTGAAGGCCTTGGTGGAGGCGGAATCGCTGTCCTTGGGCGTCATGTCTTCCATCGTCTGTTGCATCGCCTGCGTGTCCATCTTGGACTGATGCATATGCTGCTGAGCGAACGCCGCCGTTCCCATGGCGGCGATGACGGCAGCGATGGTCAGAAAGCTCTTTACATTTTTCATAGCGGTCTCCTGTAGATGTGGTTTCGATGGGCTAGCGCGAGAGTCAGTCAAATCGCGCGGTTGCTGTTTTGCCGTCAGGTGCTGTGAGCTGAACCGCGCCTTTGAGACTCGGCGGAAGAGCAGTGGCCGCCGCTCCGCTCAGGGCGCCCCTCTCCGAAGGGACGAGCGTTATGCGTTCGGCCTTTCCGCCCAGACCGAAAATGGCGATGCCCTTGAAGCCCTTCGGATCGACAGGTTTGCCGCTCTCACCCGTGAGAAAGATTTCAATCACCTTATCCTTCGCTACCAGTTCCGCGTGATAGGGCGTGGCATCGGCTAGCCGCCCGCCATGGGGGCCTTTCGCTTCGTGAGCGTGCGCCGGCAGCGCTGCCAGCAGGGAAACGGCGAGAGCTAGGTATTTGAGTTTCAAGTGCGGTCTCCTTTTCCAAGATGTGAACGATTAGTACGAATGTGAAATAGCCGGATCCTTGCCGTGCTCCTCGGACTGCCGTTGCATCAGCCGCATGAGCGGCCTCTCGCCGAACATGAGAAACAGCACGGGCGTGATCAGCGCGTCGAGCAGCGTCGCGCTGACAAGCCCGCCGAAGATCGTCACTGCGACCGGATGCAATATCTCCTTGCCCGGCTCGTCTGCCGCGATAAGCAGCGGCAGAAGCGCAAGCCCCGCCGACAGCGCGGTCATCAGCACGGGTGTCATGCGCTCAAGGCTTCCGCGGATGACGAGAGCCGGCCCGAACTCCATCCCCTCCTGCAAGGCGAGGTTGATGTAGTGGCTTATCTTGAGGATGCCGTTGCGGGTCGCTATGCCCGTGAGGGTGATGAATCCGACCATGCTGGCGACGGACAGCGGCTGATCGGTCAGCGCGAGCGCCGCGACCGATCCGATCAGCGCGAGCGGCACCCCGCCCATGATGATCAGTGCCAGCGTTGCCGAGCGGTAGCGGCTGTAGAGAATTACGAATATCAGCGCGAGAGAGACGGCCGAGAGTATGCCGATGGTGCGGCTCGCTTCCTCCTGGGCCTGGAACGTGCCCTCAAGGCTTGCGGTGACGCCCTGCGGAAGCTTCGTCTTCTGCAGCTCCGCGCGGATGCGGCGCACGATCTCCGCCATGTCGGTCTTGCCGTCGGAGTTCGCGAGCACGACGATGCGCCTGCGGCCGTTCTCTCTTAAAATCTGGTTGGGGCCGTCGGTCTCCTTCACATCCGCTATCTGCCGCGCCGGTATCCAGCCGGACGGGCTCTTGATCAGAAGGTCACCGAGCTTTTCGGTGGTGCGCAGCCGGTCGGGCAGTCTCATCACGACGTCAAAGCGCGTATAGCCATCGACCACACGCGAGATGACCCGCCCGCTCGACAGGCGCGATAACTGCTCGGTCACCGCGCCAGGCTGCACGCCATACAGAGCCGCGCGTTTGTAATCGACGCGGATTTCAAGTTGGGGGATGCGCACCTGCTTCTCGACCTGCAGGTCCTGGATGCCGTCGATCCTCGAAAGGCTTTGGCGCAGGTCTTCCGCGCTGTTGCGCAGCGCGTCGAGATCGTCGCCGAAGAGCTTCAAGGCGATCTCGGCGCGCACGCCAGAAAGTAGATGATCGAGCCTATGCGATATCGGCTGCCCGACATTGATCGAAAGCGGCAGTACCGAAAGCCGCGAGCGTATGTCCGCGACGATCTCGGCTTTTGGCCGCTGCGAAGGTTTGAGAGCAACGTCGATTTCGGACGAATGGACGCCTTCCGCATGCTCGTCGAGTTCGGCGCGACCGGTACGCCGCCCGACGCTGATCACTTCCGGCACATCAAGCAGGAGCCGTTCCGCGATCGACCCCACCCGGGTGGATTCGGAAAGCGAAACGCCGGGATTGAAGGCAAGATTGATCGTGAATGTGCCTTCGTTGAAAGGCGGGAGAAACGCTCGCTTCAAGGTGAGTACGCCCACGCCCGCGGCCAGCACCGCCAACACTGTCACGCCGAGCAGCAATGTTTTGTGAGCGAAGGCGAGGCCGAGCGCCGCGCGGTTGACGGATTTCAGCTTGCGGACGAGCCAGCTTTCCCGATCTGCGAGCCGTTTCATGCCCGGCAGCAGGTAATAGGCCATCACCGGCGTGAGCGTAATCGAGACCAGTAGACTCGCGAGGATCGAGATGATGTAGGCATGGCCAAGCGGGGCGAATAGCCGGCCCTCGATGCCGGAAAGCGCGAATAGCGGCACGAAGACGAGAACGATGATCATTGTGGCATAGACGATGCCCGACCGCACTTCATTGGACGCCGTAACGACGATGTCGAAGACGGAACGCGGGCTGCCTTGCTCTCTGTTCTCGCGCAGCCGCCGGAAGATGTTCTCGACATCGACGACGGCGTCATCGACCAGTTCGCCGATGGCGATCGCAAGCCCGCCCAGGGTCATTGTGTTGATCGAAAGCCCTAGCAGCTTGAAGATGATCGCCGTGGTCAGGATCGAGACGGGTATCGCGGTGAGCGAAATCGCCGTCGTGCGCCAGTTGAGAAGAAAGGCGAACAGGATGACGGCCACGACGAGCGCTGCTTCGAGGAGCACCCGTTCCACATTGTAAATCGAGTTTTCAATAAAGTCCGCCTGCCGGAATACGATCTCGTCGGCCGTCACGCCGGACGGCAGGCTTGGCTGAAGCTCCGTGAGCGCTTGCGTGATTTGGTTGGTCAGCCGAACCGTATCTACATTCGGCTGCTTCTCGACCGAAACGATCACGGCGGGCTTTCCCATATAACCCGCATCGCCACGCTTGACCTTGGGCGCGAAGTCAACGCCCGCTACCTGTCGCAACAGAACAGGGCGTCCCTCGATGGTGGTAACGACGATGTTCCGCAGGTCTTCCAGACTTGTGGTGCGCCCGATATTGCGGATGAGATATTCCCGGGCGTTTTGGTCCGTGAACCCGCCGCCGGTATTGGTGCCGAACTTCGCGAGCGCCTGTTCTACCTGCTCATAGCTCACTCCGAGCGCTCGTAGCGCGGAGGGAAGCGGCGCGATCCGGTACTGCCGAACCTCACCACCGATCGGTATCACCTGCGCAACACCCGGGATCGCGAGCAGCCGGGGCCTGATCGTAAAATCCGCGATCTCGCGCACCTCCATCGGCGACTCCGTCTTGGAAGTCACCGCGATCAGGAGGATTTGGCCCATGATCGAACTGACGGGGCCGATCTGCGGCGTGACGTTCAAGGGCAGCTGGCCTTGCACCTGAGCGAGCCGTTCCGCGACTAGCTGCCGGTTGCGGTAGATGTCTGTCCCCCAATTGAACTCTACGTACACAATCGAAAGCCCGACGCCCGAGACCGAACGGACGCGGCTGACTCCCGGGACGCCGTTCATCTGGGTTTCGATCGGGAACGTGACGAGCTGCTCGACTTCGGGCGGCGCGTAACCTTCCGACTCCGTCATGATCGTCACCGTCGGACGATTGAGATCGGGGAAGACATCGACGGGAAGCTGGCGCGCGGTATAAGCGCCAAGAAGAACGAGGATGCCCGCCATCGCGAGGATGAGAAAGCGATTGCGGAGCGAGGCGTTGACTAGGAATGTGAACATGGATGCCTCGCTCAACGCACGTGATCGAGGAGGTCCGCGCCTTGCGATACGATCCGCTTGCCGGAATCGATACCGGACATGATCAGTACGCGGTCACCGTCAAGCGGCTCGGTGCGCACGCTCCTGGCCATGAACCGCTCGGGCGCGACATGCTCGTACACAAAATCCTGGCCGTTCGACCCGCGCACGATACTGGTGCGCGGCACCGCAAGGCCTTCCTTCGCCGCGTCGGTCGCGACGAGCACCGTCAGGAACTGACCGGCCCGCAATCCGGCCGTGTCGCCAGTCACGGCAAAATGCACCGGCACGGATTGGCTGCGATCGGCAAAACCCGCGCCCTGATAGATGAGATCGTAGTTCTTGCCGGTATATGTTGATGCGCGCGCGCCCTGGGCCGGTTCGATGCTCTCGAAACTAAGCGCCTCGACCCACAGCCGCGCGGGGTCGATGATGTTGAAGACAAGCGAGCTCGGCTGAACGATCTGGCCGGCTACGGCGCTGCCTTCCGCGATCACGCCCGCAACCGGCGCGATCAGCGCTTCGGGCTCGCGACGCGATTTTTCAATCGACGCGCGCCGCTCGCGCAGGCCTTCCAGTTCAAGCCGTGTGTCGTCGAGCTGCGTGCGGGATATGGCGCCCGACGGTGTGAGCTGCTCGTAGCGTGCGAACCTGCGTTCGACGATCGAGATTTGCTGATCCAGCTCGCCCTGGCGCTGCCGCATGTCGGAAACATCGATCGCCTGGATAGGCGGCGTCACGTAACCCAGGATGTCGCCTTGCTTCACCCGCGTGCCGAGCCTGGGAAAGCCGCCCGGCGGCGCTGAAAGCCTGCCGCCCACGGCCGATTGCACGTACCCGCTGGCATTGGGGTCGGGAATGATCCTCCCCGGAAGTTCGGTGACCTTCTTGTGCTCCGCCTTCTCGGTGACCAGCGTCCTCAGCGCAAATATCCGCTGCACCGTCTTGGGCGCAAACACCGTCCCGTCCGGAAGGCGCTGCGCGCGCTCGCCTGAGGCGGTACTGATTGCGATCTGCGACTTCTCTTCCTCATGGCCGTGGCCTTCATGCGCTCTCGCGCCGCGCGAGCCCGTGAGCAGAACGAAGATGACAACAAGTGCAGCCGCACGTCGTCCGCCGCGCAGCGCGATCGCTGAGACGATCGCGCCGGCAAGAACTCCGCCCATGACCAGAAGGATCGCATTCTTATTGATCGGGCCGCCCGCTGCGTTTTCTCGCGCCATGTGTTGCGCCTGCGCGGCCGGAACCTCGATTGTAAGGGGAAGTATGTCGGTGATCGCTCCCGCCGTGACCGTGAAAATGAGATCAGTGCGCCCACTCTTCGCGAGCCACGGCGCGGCCAACCGGTACTTGCCGTCCGTGTCCGGGGTTGCCTTCGCGGGACCGCTTGGCGATTCGACCTCAAGGCTTGCGCCGGTCACCGGCTCGTTCGTCGCGAACCGGTCGAGGTAGATCTCAAGAGTTTCGCCGCGGGCGACCGCAACGATCTCAAACTCGTTGGAAACGGAATCTCCGCGCGGCAAGGCACCCGGTGAGACGACTTGCTGCTGCTCGTCGTGGTCATGGCCCTCATGGGCGTAAACGGGTGCGATTGTGCCGCACAGAATTGCGGTCACCGCGAGGGCACGCAGGGCGCGCCCGGAATGGGAAAGCATATGAAAGTCCTTCACTCTGAATTGTCGCCAATCGCGAACCCAGCGCGCTGCGAGCGGCAGCTGCGCAAACTCACGGATCGTCTGGATTCAGGTGAAGTGTTTCGGAGGACGCTTGAGGGAATCAGGCGCGCGGCTGGCGCGTGCCTGAGACGTGGGGCACGCAACGCGCATGACGGTCCGGGGTAACGGGACAAAGTCCACGGAGCTCGGCAAGCCGGCAGCGCAGCAGGAGGCGCAGGCGGATGAACAACAGCCGCCGACGCAGTTCCGGTCCGAAGGCGCGGGCATCTCAGCCTGCCCCAACTGAGCCTGCTGCAACGTTGCGGGGGCCACCGTCTGTTCGGGTTCATGAGACGCGGCTTGGCCGTGGCCGCCATGAACCACCGCTGGCGCGGCAGCATGATGCTGATGGCCGGTATGGGCCTGGACAACAGACGGCGCGAACGAAAGCACGATCAAGACGATCGCCGCTCCCAAGATTCGCATAATCTGCTGTTTAACCATTATGGCTCTTTCTATCACACCCGGCCCGCGCAAACGATGATACCCGGCAACACCAGAGCAGCCAAGGTGGAACAACCGTGGCAGTTCATCTTTCAGCCCGGCCTATGACGGCCATCAATTCGGCGATCTTCTTCCTCTGGTCTGATTTGTCGCCGCTTGCAATCGCGTGTTCGACGCAATGCGACACGTGATCTCTGAGGACTTCTTCCTCGACCCGCCGCAGCGCGGCCCGGACGGCCGAGATCTGGGTGACGATATCGATGCAATAGCGGTCCTCATCGACCATCTTGGACAGGCCGCGCACCTGGCCCTCGATCCGGCTCAGACGTTTTTGACAGGATGCCTTGATGTCTTTTCTCATGCCGCTTATATACCCCTACAGGGTATAGGTTTCAAGTGGTGTGATGGAGAACGCGATGACGAACGTCGAAAACGCAAATGCGGGCGGCACTGCAAAGCCTTCCAGCTGCTGCGGCGGCGGCCGCGATCACTCCGGTCATGCACACCATCAGCATCACACCGACGCCAAGACGAGCATGCGCGATCCCGTCTGCGGAATGACCGTCGATCCGGCGACGAGCCGGCACCGGTTCGACCACCGCGGCGAAACCTTTCATTTCTGCTCGGCCGGCTGCAAAGCCAAGTTCGCCGCCGATCCAAATGCATATCTCGACAACAGCAAGCCGAAAGCCGCCGCCCCCGAGGGCACGATCTACACCTGCCCGATGCATCCGCAGATCCGTCAGGTCGGTCCGGGAAGCTGCCCGATCTGCGGCATGGCGCTGGAGCCCGAGGTGGCATCCCTCGATGCACCGCCCAATCCCGAACTGGCGGATATGACGCGGCGCTTCTGGGTCGGCGCGGCGTTGTCCATTCCGCCCGTTGTGCTCGAGATGGGCGGTCACCTGGTCGGCGGTCACGGCTGGGTCGACCAGACCTTGTCGAACTGGATTCAGCTGGTGTTTGCCACACCCGTCGTCATCTGGGCGGGCTGGCCGTTCTTCGTGCGCGGCTGGCAATCGCTGCTGACGCGCAATCTCAACATGTTCACCTTGATCGCGATGGGCACGGGCGTCGCTTACGTCTACAGCCTCATCGGCACCGTCGCGCCCGGGATTTTCCCCGCAACCTTCCGCGGGCATGGTGGCGCGGTTGCGGTTTACTTCGAAGCCGCCGCGGTCATCACGGTCCTCGTCCTGCTTGGTCAGGTGCTCGAACTGCGCGCGCGCGAGGCAACCTCCGGGGCTATCAAGGCGCTGCTCGAACTGGCGCCGAAAACCGCCCGCCGCATCGGCGATGACGGCGCCGACCACGAAGTGCAGATCGATAGCCTGGTGGTCGGCGACAAATTGCGCGTCCGGCCGGGAGAGAAGGTGCCGGTCGACGGTATCATTCTCGAGGGCCGCTCCTCCCTCGACGAGTCGCTGGTGACCGGCGAATCCATGCCCGTCACCAAGGAAGTCGGCGGCAGGGTGATCGCAGGCACGCTCAATCAGTCCGGTGGATTCGTCATGCGCGCCGACAAGGTCGGCCGCGACACGCTGCTTTCCCAGATCGTCAAGATGGTCGCGGATGCGCAGCGCTCGCGGGCGCCGATCCAGCGGCTGGCCGATCAGGTTTCCGGCTGGTTCGTGCCGATCGTGATTGCCACGGCACTGGTCGCTTTCGGCGCCTGGGCCTGGTTTGGACCGGAACCGCGGATGGCGTTCGGCCTGGTCGCAGCGGTGAGCGTGCTGATCATCGCCTGTCCCTGCGCGCTCGGGCTGGCCACGCCGATGTCGATCATGGTCGGCGTCGGGCGCGGCGCGCAGGCGGGTGTCTTGATCAAGAACGCCGAAGCACTGGAGCGCATGGAAAAGGTCAATACGCTGGTGGTCGACAAGACGGGGACGTTGACCGAAGGCAAGCCGAAGGTTGTCGCCATCGTCGCTGCGGCTGGTTTTGAGGAACACGAAATCCTGGGGCTTGCCGCCAGCGTCGAACGCGCCAGCGAACACCCTCTTGCGGACGCGATCGTACGCGCGGCGAAGCAGCGCAATCTCGATTTAAGCAAGGTGGAAGCGTTCGACTCGCCGACCGGCAAGGGCGCCACCGGCAAGGTCGATGGCAAAACTGTTCTTCTGGGCAATTCGAACTTCCTGAAATCTGTCGGTATCGAAGCCCAGTCGCTGAGTGAACAAGCCGAACGTCTACGCGGAGACGGCGCCACCGTCATCCACATCGCGATCGACGGGAAGTTGGCCGGACTGTTTGCGATCGCCGATCCCGTGAAGCCATCAACGCCGGATGCTTTAAAAGCGCTGGCAGCGGAAGGCATCAAGGTCATCATGCTGACCGGGGACAACCGGACCACAGCTAATGCCGTGGCGCGGAAGCTCGGCATCACCGATGTCGAGGCGGAAGTGCTTCCCGATCAGAAAAGTGCCGTAGTCACCAAGCTGCAGAAGGCCGGGCGGATCGTCGCCATGGCCGGCGACGGCGTCAATGACGCTCCGGCGCTCGCCGCAGCCGATGTCGGAATCGCCATGGGGACCGGAACGGATGTTGCGATGGAGAGTGCCGGCATCACGCTGTTGAAAGGCGATCTCGGCGGCATCGTTCGCGCACGCCGGCTGTCGCAGGCAACTATGCGCAATATCCGGCAGAACCTGTTCTTCGCGTTCATCTATAACGCCGCCGGCATCCCGATCGCCGCAGGCATCCTCTATCCCCATTTCGGGATTCTGCTCTCGCCGATCATTGCCGCCGCCGCCATGGCGCTGTCATCGGTGAGCGTTGTAGGCAACGCATTGCGGCTACGCATGACGCGTCTATAGTTCAGGCGTATCCAAGACCGGGCAAGCAGCCGGCATCCACCCCGCTCTTGCCGAAGCGGTTGCGTATGTCTACCTCTCGCGAGGGTTTTTCGCCTCGACCTCGTCCTGGATTTTGGGATAACATCGCCATGTTAGATGCCGCCGTGAAGGCGCTTTCGCAAATCCTGTCGCCGCCGATGCGCTCCATCCTGTGGCGATCGATCGGACTGGCGCTGGTGCTGATCACGGTGCTGGCGATTGGCCTGCAGCGACTGCTCAGCTGGTTTGCGACATCGGGCCAAGGCTGGGCCGAGGCGATGCTGGGATCGGGCTTCCACACGCCGATTGAGGTCCTCGCGTGGATCGTGTCGATCGCGGCCGGTCTTGGCATCGTGCTCGGCGCGGTGTTTTTGATGCCCGCGATCACCGCGCTGGTGGCAAGCGTATTCGTCGACGACGTCGCCGAGCATGTCGAGCGCGAACACTATCCGGCGGAACGCCCGGGCACGGCGCTGCCGCTTGGCCTCGCCATGACGGAAGGCATCAAGACAGCGCTGCTCACGATCCTGGTCTATCTGATCGCCCTGCCGTTCGTGTTCATCGCGGGCGCCGGCTTCATCGCGTTCTTTGTCGCGACCGCATGGCTGCTCGGCCGGGAATATTTCCAACTCGCGGCGATGCGGTTTCGTCCGCCCGCGGAAGCCAAGGCCATGCGCAAGCAGAATGCGGCAATCGTGTTCACCGCGGGGCTTGTGATCGCGGCGTTCGTGTCGATCCCGATTGTCAACCTGGCGACGCCGCTGTTCGGGATGGCGTTCATGGTTCACATGCACAAGCGCTTGAGTGGACCAAGGCCGGAGCTGATTGAACCCGGTCGCAAGCCGGGCGTGCCGGTGGTGTGAGTCCCCTGATGGTGAAGAGCGCGGTGCAGACGGGGAGAGGTAAGGGTAAGAGCCTCAAACCGTCTTCTCCGGCCAGCGGCAGAGGTCGTTGATCAGGCACACCTCGCAGCGCGGCTTGCGCGCCAGACACGTGTAGCGGCCGTGCAGGATCAGCCAATGATGCGCGTGCAGCATGAACTCGGCCGGAATCACGCGCTCAAGACCAAGCTCGACCTCGAGCGGCGTCTTGCCCGGCGCCAATCCTGTGCGATTGCCGACACGAAACACATGCGTGTCGACCGCCATGGTGTGTTCGCCGAACGCCATGTTGAGCACGACGTTGGCGGTCTTGCGGCCGGCACCCGGCAGCGATTCAATCTCGGCACGGGTGCGCGGCACCTCGCCGCCGAATTCGGCAATCAGTTTTTCCGACAGCGCGATCACGTTCCTCGCCTTGGTGCGGTAGAGCCCGACCGTCTTGATGTAATCGCGCAGCTTTTCCTCGCCGAGCGCGAGCATCTTCTGCGGCGAGTCGGCGACTGCAAACAACGCCCGCGTCGCCTTGTTGACGCCGGCGTCGGTCGCTTGCGCCGACAGAACGACCGCGATCAAAAGCGTGTAGGGGTTGAGATGTTCAAGTTCCCCCTTCGGCTCGGGATTGGCTTTGCGGAAGCGGCTGAAAGCCTCGCGGACCTCGGCGGGTGTCCAGGGTTTGCTTGCCTTGAGCGTTTTTTTCGCCGGCGGCACCTGCCCTGATTTGGCGGCAGCCTTCTTCGCGGTCTTTTCTCGTCCCTGACTTGTCACAGGACGAAGGCGAGACTGTTTGGCGCGTTTAGGGGTGGTCGGCTTCGATTTAGGCAGGGGCCTGCGGATGATTTTCGCCATGATCGGGGTATACTGATACGCGATGACCCCAGGCAACGACTTTGATCTGGAGCTTGAGCAGCCGGAATTGTTTTCGGCGCTGCTGACGCCGCACCGCTCGCTGGACCGCACCGGTTTTCTGGTGCTGATGGTGTTTGTCAGCGTGCTCAGTTTTGCGGCCGGGATCGGTTTTCTGCTGATGGGCGCGTGGCCGGTGTTCGGCATTTTCGCTCTCGATGTGATTGCGATCTATTGGGCATTCCGGGTCAATTTCCGAGACGCCAAGGCCACCGAGGAAATCCGGGTGACGCCATCTGAGCTGCGCGTGCGCCGGGTCAGCCACCGCGGCCACGTAGTCGAATTTGTGCTCAATCCGCTGTGGGTACAGCTCGATCAAAAGACCGATGCGGAATTTGGCATCGAGAAACTTTATCTGCTCTCGAAAGGCCGCCGCCTCTCTATCGCGAGCTTCCTCGGGCCGGATGAAAAGGCGAGCTTTGCCAAAGCCTTAACAGCCGCGCTGCAAGCCGCGCGACGTGGCCCGACCTATAACCCGCTGTGATGAAAGCTGTCAGGAATCGGGTGGTTTGCACGACGCAGCCGGCCTACATCTAATGGCATGATGAACCTTGCAATCAATGACCATCGCCTGGCCAAACCGGGCTCCCAGAACGCCGCGCTCCGCGACTATGATTCGGTGCGGCGCGCCATCGCTTTCATCTCGGAGCGCTGGCGCGCGCAGCCGACCATCGAGTCGATGGCGGATGCGGCGGGCGTGACGCCCGATGAGCTGCACCATCTGTTTCGCCGCTGGGCCGGGCTGACGCCCAAAGCCTTCATGCAGGCGCTGACGCTCGATCATGCCAAGGGCTTGCTGCGCGATTCTGCCAGCGTGCTCGATGCCGCGCTCGACTCCGGGCTTTCGGGTCCGGGACGGCTGCACGATCTGTTCGTCACCCATGAAGCGATGTCGCCTGGCGAATGGAAGAGCGGCGGCGCCGGCATGACGTTGCGCTACGGATTTCATGCCTCGCCCTTCGGGACCGGGATCGTGATCGCCAGCGGCCGCGGCCTCGCCGGCCTTGCCTTCGCCGATCCCGGCGAGGAGCAGGCCGCGTTCGCCGACATGCAGCGGCGCTGGCCGCGGGCAACCTACGTGGAAGATCACGACGGCACGGCCGCACTGGCGCAGCGTATCTTCGACACGAGACTGTGGCGCCCAGATCAGCCGCTGCGCGTGGTGTTGATCGGCACCGACTTCGAGGTCCGGGTGTGGGAGACGTTGTTGAAAATCCCGATGGGCCGCGCGGTCTGTTATTCCGATATCGCGGCCAGGCTCAGTAACCCGAAAGCATCACGCGCGGTCGGCGCCGCGGTCGGAAAGAACCCGATATCGTTCGTGGTGCCATGCCATCGCGCGCTCGGCAAAGGCGGCGCGCTGACCGGCTATCACTGGGGCATCACGCGCAAGCAGGCAATGCTGGGTTGGGAAGCGGGACAGGTGGGACTGCACTAGATCTAGCCTGATGATTTGGATCGAAACGGCACGCTCGAATCCTCTCCGTCATTGCGAGGAGCGAAGCGACAAAGCAATCCAGTCTTTTTCGGTGGCGCTCTGGTTTGCTCGCAATGACGGGCTTCCGATCACCTGGCCAGCCGCTTCCACATGATGGCGGTGTCGCAAAGCCGGCCGTCCGGAAACAGCGCGTAGTCCGGGACCAGGCCGGTCTGCTTCCAACCCGCACGGAGGTAGAGGCGGTGGCCGTTCTCGTCCGGCACGGTATCGAGCACGAGCAGCCAGCGGCCACGCCGCCGGGCTTCCTCCTCGACTTGCGCCATCAGGATCGCGCCAACGCCGTGGCCGCGCGCGGATCGATGCACCAACAACTTCTTGATATCGGCGCGGTGCGGCTGGTTGGGCGGCGTGTCCAATCCAAGCTGGACCGTGCCGACAATTTTGCCGTCGAGCCGCGCCGCCAGCAGCACAGTGTTCCCTGTTGCGACCGAGCCTGCGACTTTGCGAAAGAAGGCAAGAGCGTCTTCATTCGAGAACGGCGACATGAAGCTGACGCTGGCGCCGCCTTCGACACAGTCGACCAGGACATCAGCCAACTGATCCAGTGCGGCATCCGCAACCGGCGCATCGAGAGAAATGATTTCGACTGCCGCGCTCACGCCGCCAGATCGAGCTTCGACGCCACCGTGGCGTCGGCATTCAGCCGGTAGATCACCGGGACGCCGGTTGCGAGTTCGCGCGCCAAAATCCCCTCGGGCGAAAGCTTTTCCAAGACCATGATCAGCGCGCGCAGCGAATTGCCGTGGGCGACGACCAGCGACCGCTCACCGCGCAGCACGCACGGCAGAATCTCCTGGACGTAATAGGGCAGCGTGCGCGCCAGGGTATCCTTCAGGCTTTCACCGCCGGGCGGCGGCACGTCGTAGGACCGCCGCCAGACATGCACCTGCTCCTCGCCCCATTTCTTGCGGGCATCGTCCTTGTTGAGGCCCGACAGATCGCCGTAGTCGCGCTCGTTGAGCGCCAGATGCTGCCTGACGGGAAGGTCGGTCTGGCCGATCTCGTTAAGCACGATATCGAGCGTGTGCTGCGCCCGCTTCAGCACCGAGGTAAAGGCGATGTCGAACGAGAGCCCCTGCGCCTTCAACTGACGGCCGGCTTCGTTGGCCTCGGCAATCCCCTTCTCGGTGAGGCCGGGATCCTTCCAGCCGGTGAACAGATTTTTCAAGTTCCATTCGCTCTGGCCGTGACGCACGAGCACGAGAAGACGATCGCTCATTCCTGTGATTCCGTTTCGATTTTTGAAGAAGTCGTCAAATCCTCGATCATGATCCGATCAAATTCGGATCACGATCTCATGTCTTGTTTGCGCATGAGCTTTCGGAAAACCGGTTCCCACTTTCCCGGATCATGCTCTAGAAGTCTCTGAGCCCGAGCACGTCGGCCATTGAATACAACCCGGGCTTCTTGCCGTGGGCCCACATCGCTGCCTTCAGCGCGCCGTGCGCGAAGATCATCCGATCCTCGGCCAGGTGCGATAGTTCGATGCGCTCGTACGGACCGACGAACATCACCCGATGATCGCCGGTGACGGTGCCGCCGCGCAATGACGCAAAGCCGATATCGCCGGAGCGGCGCGCGCCGGTAAGGCCGTCGCGGCCCCGCGCTGAATGGTCGTCGAGCGCGACGCCGCGGCCCTCAGCGGCGGCTTTGCCGAGCAGAAGCGCAGTGCCCGAGGGCGCGTCGACCTTGGCCTTGTGATGCATCTCCAGAATCTCAATGTCGAAGCTTTCGTCGAGTGACTGTGCGACCCGCTTCACCAGCGCCGCCAGCAGGTTGACGCCAAGGCTCATATTGCCTGACTTGACCACGATGGCACGCGAGGTGACGCTCTTGATCACGGCGTCATCGGACGCCGAGAGACCTGTCGTGCCAATGACGTGAACGAGGCCGCGCTGGGCGGCGATCGCGACATTGGCAATGGTCGCACCCGGCACCGTAAAGTCGAGAATGCCGTCCGCGTTTGCCGACAACGACCACAGGTCGGCTGAGAGCAGGACCCCGTTGGGAGACATGCCCGCCAGCGTCCCGGCATCCGTCCCCAAGAGTTCAGACCCCGGCGCTTCCAGCGCGCCGGTGAGGACGGCGCCTGACGTTTCCGAGATGGCACGCGTCAGCGCGCGGCCCATCCGGCCGCCGGCCCCTGCAACGATCAAACGCATCTCGGACATTCTTGAACCTCGCCCTTGCCGTATAGCCGGGGCAGGCTGTTCCGGCAACCAATCCGGGCTGGCACGCGTCATGGCGTGTCCCGACCATGACGGAAAAGCTTGCTGACTTCCGGCCCTTTACGGCTGCGGGCCGTCGTAACCCTCGACGATCACGAGGTCGCCCTCGGAATGCGGGCTGCGGATCGCGACCAGCCGCGTGTATTCCGGCGAATTGTAGCAGGCGAGTGCCGTTTCATAATCCTTGAATTCAAGCATCACATTGCGCGACCGCGACGAGCCTTCCTTGGGATCGAACTTGCCGCCGCGCACCAGAAACTTGGCGCCGTATTTTTTGAATACGGCGCCGTTCTGCGCGATGTATTCCTTGTATCCGTCCATGTTGTGAACATCGATGCGCGCGATCCAGTAGCCTTTTGCCATCTGCGTCTTTCCCTTGTTCAAGCCAGCGCCTGTGCGATCTCCGCCTGGATGGCGTCCGCCGCCGCCTTGGGGTCGGCGGCGGACATCACCGGACGTCCGATCACCAGATAATCCGCGCCGGCTGAAATGGCCCGCGCCGGCGTCATGATGCGCTTCTGGTCACCGGCGGTGGCCCCCGCGGGCCGAATGCCCGGGGTCACCAGAACCATCTGATGGCCCACCATCTTGCGTAAGGACGCCGCCTCTTCGGGCGAACATACCAGCCCATCGACGCCGAGCGCCTGCGCCTGTTGGGCGCGGGCTTCGACAAGATCGGATACGCCGAGACGATAACCGGCGGCGTGGAGATCGCCGTCGTCATACGAGGTCAGCACGGTGACCGCGAGAATTTTCAAGCCGGAGCCCGCGCCGGCCTCGACGGCCGCCTTCATGGTCTGCGGATAGGCGTGCACGGTCAGGAATGTCGCGCCGAGTGCGGCGACGCTCTCGACGCCGCGCGCCACCGTATTGCCGATGTCGTGCAGCTTGAGATCGACGAAGACCTTCTTGCCCGCGCCCGTGAGTTGACGGACCAGCGGCAAGCCGCCGGCATAAGCGAGCTGATAGCCGATCTTGTAGAATGTCACGCTGTCGCCGAGCCGGGCGATCATCGCTTCCGCCGCGGCGACGCCGGGCAGATCGAGCGCCACAATCAACCGGTCGCGGGGAGCGATATCAGATGGCTGCATGTCACCTCACATCATGCGCTGGGAAACGTCGATCAGCTGCCGCACCAGCGCGTTGAGCGCTTCGATATCGGCAGGATGCTTCAACCGGTCCATATCATCATAAGCCTCGCTTGCGAACGACAGCGCGAGCTGGTTTGGAATAACGGTGGCATGGCAGGCGGTCAGAATCAGCCGCAGCGCCGCCAGAGATCGCGTGCCGCCGAGGCGGCCTTCCGAGGCGGCCGCAATCGCAAACGCGCGTTCGCGAAACACCTGGCCGCGGGTTTCGTGCAGGTCCTGCACCCGCGTCACCCAGTCGATGGTGTTCTTGACCAGGGCGGGCACCGCCGAATTATATTCCGGCGTCACGATCAGGACGCCGTGGTGCGCGCCAATCATGCGCTTGAGATTGACCGCATTCTTCGGCACGCCCGATTTCGCCTGCAGATCGCCGTCATAAATCGGCAACGGGAAATCGCCGAGCGAAATGCGCGTGACCTCCGCGCCGGCTTGCACGAACTCATAGGCTGCGGCCGCCGCCAGCCTCGCATTGAGCGAGCCGGTGCGGAGCGAGCCGGGGATCACGAGGATTTTCAGCGCGGCCATGAACTAATCGCAGTGAGGGCGAACCAGCGGGCGAACCTTCGCGTAAGCGAAGCCAATCGGTTCAGCGCTTGCGGTACACCCAGACACGAGCCGGTGGAAGGTTCATCCAGATGCGCTCGGAGGCTTCTGTGGACACGCCCGGCAGCGACCTCGGAATTGGCGGCGCAACTGAATAGGTGAATTGCACGAACGGCGCACCCGGCGCCAGCGCGCCGAAGGCATCGCGGACCAGTTTGAGGCGGGTCAGCATCGGCTTGGTGACGAGCGGCAGACCGGACACCACAGCGGACGCGGGAGCGTTCAACACATTCCAGAGCGAGTCGCGCAATGTATAGGCGTCGCCCTGCACGATTGTGGCGTGCGGATAGCGGTCGCGCAGCAGCGCGCAGAAACCGGGATTGTATTCGACCAGCACGAGACGCTTCTGATCGACGCCATGCTCGATCAACGCGTTGGTGATCGCACCGGTGCCCGGCCCAAGTTCGACGACCGGCTCCTTGGAGTCGACGTTGACGTACTGCGCCATGGTGCGCGCCAGCACCCGGCCCGAAGGCATCACCGCGCCCATGTGAAGCGGTTTCTCAATCCATGAGCGAAGAAAACGAACCTCATCATCGAGACGAGGAGGTTTCTTCAACGCACGCACGGACGATTGCAAGGGCATGTCGCTACCAGGCGGGACCGCCGTCTTCGGCGGGCGGGAGTGTCAGAAAATAGTCATAAAGACGTATAGGTAGCGGCCGACATGGTCAAGCCGAACCGTTGCTACGAGGCGGCGCGGTTACCGAAGAAGTCCTTGACCTTAGTGAAGAAACCCGCCGCCTCGGGCTGCGTCGCACCGGACGATAGTTTTTCGAACTCGACCAGCAATTCCTGTTGCTTCTTGGTCAAATTCTGCGGCGTTTCGACCACGACCTGGACATACATGTCTCCGGTCTGACGCGAGCGCAGCACCGGCATGCCCTTTGAGGCGATGCGAAAGCGGCGGCCGGACTGGGTTCCGGAGGGGACTTTCACCTTGGTCTTGCCCTTGTCGATGGTGGGCACCTCGAATTCGCCGCCCAGCGCTGCCGTCACCATCGAGATCGGCACGCGACAATGCAGATCGGCGCCATCGCGCTGAAAGAACTCATGCATGGCCAGCGAGAGGAAAATGTAGAGGTCGCCCGGCGGCCCGCCGCGGATGCCGGCCTCGCCTTCGCCGGCCAGCCGGATGCGTGTGCCGTCTTCGACGCCCTGCGGGATATTGACTGCCAATGTCCGCTCGCGCGTCACCCGCCCCGAGCCCGCACATGACGGGCACGGGTCTTCGATCATCTGACCGCGGCCCTGACAGCCAGGGCAGGTTCGCTCCAGCGTGAAAAATCCCTGCGCTTGCCGGACACGGCCGGCGCCCCCGCACATCGAGCAGGTCTTCGGCTTGGTGCCGGCTTTGGCGCCGGTGCCCGAACAGGATTCGCAGGTGACTGAAACCGGGATCTCGATCTGGGCGGTCTTGCCGCGGAAGGCCTCCTCCAGCGTTATTTCCATGTTGTAGCGCAGGTCCTGGCCGCGCTCGCGGCCGCCGCGTCCGCGCGGCCCGGCCATGCCGAACAAATCTTCGAAAATATCTGAGAATGATGAGGCGAAGCCCGCGCCGAAGCCGGGACCGCCGCCGCCCGCGCCCTGCTCGAACGCGGCATGACCGAAGCGGTCATAGGCTGCGCGCTTGTCGCCGTCTTTGAGAACTTCGTAGGCTTCGTTGATTTCCTTGAAACGGACTTCGCTGGTGGCATCACCTGGATTCTTGTCCGGGTGCCATTTCATCGCAAGCTTGCGGAAGGCCGCCTTCAGTTTGGACTCGTCCGCGTTACGGTCGACTTCAAGGGTTTCGTAGTAGCAGCGCTTGGTGGACATCAGTCAATCCGCCCGAAGTTCTTCCTCATTCCGAAGGAATGCGTCCCTTCAGGATGCAGCCTCCGGCTTAACGAAAAATGACCCCCATCCTTTGAGACGCGCTGCGTGCTCTTCGGAATGGGGGGCATGATATCAGCCCGTCTAGGCAGACTTCTTGTTGTTCTTGTCGTCGTCGACCTCGGTGAACTCCGCGTCGACCACGTCGTCCTTTGCGGCATCCTTGGCTGCGTCGCTCTCGGCCTGCTGCTTGTACATCGCTTCGCCGAGCTTCATCGAAGTCTGCGCCAGCGTATTGGTCTTGGCCGTGATCGCCTCGGCATCGTCGCCCTTCAGCGCTTCCTTCAAATCGCTGACGGCGTCTTCGATGGCGCGCCGCTCGCTCTCCTCGACCTTCGAACCATGTTCGGCCAGCGCCTTCTCGGTGGAATGCACCAGCGCGTCGGCATGGTTCTTGGCGTCGACGGCCGCACGGCGCTTCTTGTCCTCGGCGGCATTGGCCTCGGCGTCCTTGACCATCTTCTGGATATCGGCTTCGGACAGACCGCCGGATGCCTGGATCCGGATCTGCTGTTCCTTGCCGGTCGCCTTGTCCTTGGCCGAGACGTTGACGATGCCGTTGGCGTCGATGTCGAAGGTCACCTCGATCTGCGGCATGCCGCGCGGCGACGGCGGAATGCCCATCAGGTCGAACTGGCCGAGCACCTTGTTGTCGGCCGCCATTTCGCGCTCGCCCTGGAAGACGCGGATGGTGACGGCGTTCTGGTTGTCCTCGGCAGTCGAGAACACCTGGCTCTTCTTGGTCGGGATCGTCGTGTTGCGATCGATGATCCGCGTGAACACTCCACCCAGCGTCTCGATGCCGAGCGACAGCGGCGTCACGTCGAGCAGCAGCACGTCCTTGACGTCGCCCTGCAGCACGCCGGCCTGGATCGCCGCACCGATGGCGACGACTTCGTCGGGATTGACGCCCTTGTGCGGCTCCTTGCCGAACAACTGCTTCACCACTTCCTGGACCTTCGGCATGCGGGTCATGCCGCCGACCAGCACCACTTCGCCGATTTCACCGGCGGTGAGGCCGGCATCCTTCAGCGCCTTGCGGCAGGGCTCGATGGTTTTCTGAATGAGATCATCGACCAGCGCCTCGAACTTGGCGCGCGTCAGCTTCATCGTCAGATGCTTCGGGCCGGACGCATCGGCGGTGATGAAAGGCAGGTTGATTTCGGTCTGCGTGGTCGAGGACAATTCGATCTTGGCCTTTTCGGCGGCCTCTTTCAGGCGCTGCAAGGCAAGCTTGTCGTTGCGCAGGTTGATGCCCTGCTCCTTCTGGAATTCGTCGGCCAGATAGCTGACCAGCCGCATATCGAAGTCTTCACCGCCGAGGAAGGTGTCGCCGTTGGTCGACTTCACCTCGAAAACGCCGTCGCCGATTTCGAGGATCGATATGTCGAACGTGCCGCCGCCAAGGTCGTACACTGCGATGGTGCCGGTCTTCGTCTTGTCCAGACCGTAAGCGAGCGCGGCCGCCGTGGGCTCGTTGATGATGCGCAGCACTTCAAGGCCGGCGATCTTGCCGGCATCCTTGGTGGCCTGACGTTGCGCGTCGTTGAAATAGGCGGGAACGGTGATGACGGCCTGCTCGACCTTCTGGCCGAGATGGGCTTCCGCGGTCTCTTTCATCTTCTGCAGAATGAAGGCGGAAATCTGCGAGGGCGAGTAGGTCTTGCCGTCGGCTTCGACCCAGGCATCGCCGTTGGATGCCTTGACGATCTTGTAGGGGACGAGCTTCTTGTCCTTCTCGACCATCGGATCGTCATAGCGGCGGCCGACGAGGCGCTTGACCGCAAAGAAAGTCCGCTCGGGATTGGTTACCGCCTGGCGCTTGGCGGGCTGGCCGACAAGGCGCTCGCCGTCATCGCTGAAGGCGACGATTGATGGAGTTGTCCGCATGCCCTCGGCGTTTTCGATGACTTTCGCCGTCTTGCCATCCATTACGGCGACGCACGAATTCGTGGTGCCGAGATCGATCCCAATGACCTTTGCCATGGCCTCATACCCTTCTTTTTGCGGCAGGTTGGCTGGGCCCTGACGGCGCACCAATCCAAACCCCCAAACGATCAAATACTCGCGATTGCGACGATGAGCCTCATATAGGAGGAGGGCACAGGGCTGCAAGGACCGGGGCGCAACCTTAGCCCTCGAAAACCTTGGCCCTTGAAAGATAATATCCGCATTGAGCGCCATGGCCGATCTGGGCGAGACCCGCAAATCCCCCTTGTCGGATAACCCGCGAAAACCGGGTGTGGGGGGTTCAGATTCGGGACTGGGGGGTCGGCGCAGGGCCCCCGATGAGAAGATTACGGGAACGGAATCGCGACCTGGCCTGTTGCTGGAGCAGCAAAGCCGCTAAAAGCGCGACATGAGAACGTGGCCCTGCGAAACAGCGCCGCACCGGCCGACCATTGAACAGCCTCAATGCAAACCCAGTAGATTTTTTATGAAGCCCATTCGACTGTTGTCCGCGGTTGCCCTCTTCGTCACCGCTATGTGCCTTGCCTTCCATCCTGCCTTCGCTGCGGAGCCGGTTTTTCCGCCCGGCGTTCGGGTCGGGATGACGCCACTTGTGGGCCTCTCCCGCGCAAAATCATTCGTCGGATTTGAAACCGAGGACCAAAGCGTCAAAGTATTGGTGACGGAGCTTCCGGCCGAGGCTTATGGCGAAGTCATGAATGCCTTCAAGGCCAATCCTGCTGGGGTGGGTGGAATCAAGCCTGAAAGCATCGAGACCACCGCCGGCGTTGCCTACTACACCTCTGAAAACGCCAGGGATGGCATCACCAACGTGCGTCGCTATTCGATGATTCTGCCGGGCGGCACGTTCTCCGGCTATGTCGCCGTGCAGGTCCCCGAGAATGCCAGCAAAATCTATACCGACGATGCCGTGCGGCAGATGTTTGCTTCTGCGGCGATTCGCAAGGAGGTTCCGGTCGAGGAGCAGCTTGGGCTGATGCCGTTCAAGATCAGCGCACTCAGCGACTTCAAGAATATCCGCACGCTGGCGCCCGGCGCCGCCATTGTTCTCGCCGACGGCGATGAGACGACCGGCTTTGAAGCAGCGCCCTTCATGGTGATCGGTATCGTCGGAGCTACGCCCACACAGCCGGAAGATCGCGGCCGGTTCGCCCAGCAGGCCGCAACGACCATCCCCGGCGTGCGCGACGCGCGGATCACGATGTCCGAGCCGCTTCGCATCGACGGCATGCCCGGCTACGAAACGCGCATCGATGCGACCAGCGGCAAGGACAACACCACCGTCACCGTGGTGCAATGGCTGAGATTCGGCGGCTCGACCTCATTGCGCATCATCGGAAGCGCCCCGCGCGACCAATGGACGAAAGCATTCCCGCGCTTCCGCGCGGTGCGCGACGGAATTCAGCCGCGCGGCTGACCGAATTGGCAAATCTGCAAATCCTAAATCTGCAAGTCCCAAATCTGCAAATCCGTTGAACCGGCGAATCCGGTGGCTCAGGCCGCGTTGTCCGGCTCGTTGTTGTTCGCCGGCGCTGCGGTCTTTGCGCCGCCTTTGGCGACCGCGACCAGAGCCGGCCGCAACACGCGCTCGCCGATCATGTAGCCGGCCTGCACGACCTGGACCACCGTTCCCGCCGGTACCGATGGATCGGGAACCTCGTACATCGCCTGTTGAAAATTCGGATCGAATTTCTCGCCCAACGGATCGAATTTCTTGACGCCGTTTTTCTCCAGCGTGTTGAGAAGCGATCGCTCGGTCAATTCGACGCCATCGATCAGCGCCTTGAAGCCGGGGTCGGCGGACGCCTTGGCCTCGGCCGGAACCGCGTCGAGCGCACGCTGCAGATTGTCGGCGATCTCCAGAATGTCACGCGCGAAACCCGAGATGGCATAGACGCGGGCATCGGCAACCTCGCGCGAGGTGCGCTTGCGCAGGTTTTCCATTTCCGCCAGCGTCCGCAGCATCTTGTCGCGCGATTCCGCGGCTTCCTTGGCGAGCGCTTCCGCCGATCCTTGTTCCGGATCGTCGGGCATGACGTAGGGCTTGGAAACCACGGGCTCGGGTCCTTGCGCCGGGTTCGCCGGATCGTCCTTCTGCCGCTCGGGATCAGTCATAGGCTGCCTTCTCGAAACAATAGCTGGGATGAATGGGGAGTTGCTGACGCGGGATATCGTGCTTTAAGGGCAGAAAATCAAGCGCAAACGGGCCGCTATGGGCCGGGTCATCCGCCCAGCATCTGGCTGACGATGCGGGCTGCATAATCCACCGTCGGAATCACCCGGGCGTAGTTGAGCCGCGTCGGGCCGATCACCCCGAGAACGCCGACGATATGGCCGGCGCCATCGCTGTAGGGCGCGATGATCGTGGAAGAACCGGACAGCGAAAACAGCTTGTTTTCCGATCCGATAAAAATGCGCACGCCTTCGGCGCGTTCCGCGCGCCCCAACAGATCGATGACGCCGCGCTTGGCTTCGAGATCGTCGAACAGCAATCGCACGCGCTCGAGATCTTCAAGCGCGTGCAGATCTTCCAGGAGGTTGGCGTGGCCGCGCACGATCAGCTGCCGGTCGTCACTTTCGCCGCCGGACCAGCTCGCTATCCCGGCGGCGATCACCTTCTGCGTCAGCTGGTCGAGTTCGGCGCGGTTCTGCGTCATGGCGGTTTCGAGCTCGAGGCGCGCTTCCGCCAGCGTGCGTCCCCTGATCCGCGCATTGAGGAAATTGGTGGCTTCCGTGAGCGCCGATGAGGGAACCCCGGGCGGCAGCGCCAGCACGCGGTTCTCGACCTGGCCGTCTTCGCTGACCAGCACCACCAGTGCCCGCTCCGGCTCCAGCCGCACGAATTCGATATGCTTCAGCCGCGAATTGGATTTTGGCGTCAATACCACCGCCGCCGCCCGGGTCAGGCCGGACAACCGGGTCAACGCTTCGCCAAGGGCGGCTTCGACCGACTGCGCCTTGCCCACGGAGGTAAGCTGGTTCTGGATCGACTGCCGCTCAGATTCGGTGAGGTCGCCGAGCTGCATCAAGGCATCGACAAAGAAACGTAAGCCCAATTCGGTCGGCAGCCGGCCGGCCGAGGTATGCGGCGCGTAGATCAGGCCAAGCTGTTCGAGATCCGACATCACGTTGCGCACCGACGCCGGCGACAGCGGCACCGCAATCAGGCGCGAAATGTTGCGCGAACCGACGGGTTCGCCGGTTGCCAGGTAACTCTCCACGATTTGACGAAATATGTCCCGCGAGCGCTCGTTGAGCTGGGCAAGCCCGGCATTCGGCGCGATCAGACCAATTGGATCGTGATGGGCCACAACGTACTCCCTTGATAACACCCCCTTAGTTTGGCCATCTCGCGGGCTGCTTACAAGCGGCATTGATCGCTCAATGCGTGGCCAAAGGCCTTGCCGCTGCCCGCCGCCCCTCCTACAAGCACCGCTAGCCACACCTTTCCTGAATTTTTGGAGGATTCCCATGCGGCCAAGCCGCCGTGCGCCGGATGAGCTGCGCGCCGTGTCACTGGAACGCGGCATCGTCAAATATGCCGAGGGTTCCTGCATGGTGAAATTCGGCGACACCCATGTGCTGGTCACGGCGACGTTGGAAGAGCGGCTGCCTCCCTGGCTCAAGGGCCAGGGCCGGGGCTGGGTTACGGCCGAATATGGCATGCTGCCCCGGGCCACCCTGGAGCGCACCCGGCGCGAGGCGTCCGCCGGCAAACAAAATGGCCGCACGGTCGAAATCCAGCGCCTGATCGGTCGCTCGTTGCGTGCGACCGTCGACCTCGAAGCACTGGGCGAGCGCCAGATTACCGTGGACTGCGATGTGCTGCAGGCCGATGGCGGCACCCGCACCGCCTCGATCACCGGCGCATGGGTCGCGCTCGCCGACTGCATCGGCTGGATGAAGACCCGCAACATGCTGAAAGGCAATGTGCTGCGCGACAATGTGGCTGCGATCTCCTGCGGCATCTATAACGGCACGCCGGTGCTCGACCTCGACTACGCCGAGGATTCCGAGGCCGACACCGACGCCAATTTTGTCATGACCGGCGATGGCCGCATCATCGAAGTGCAAGGCACGGCCGAAAAGACCCCGTTCTCGCAGGACGAATTCCTGGCGCTGATGGCGCTGGCGCGCAAAGGCGTAGCGCAGCTGGTCGATTTGCAGAAAATGGCTGTGGCATGACTGGGGATCACGCTCTCGCTGGCGTAGACTAGGAAACATGCACCGCCGAATCACAGGCAAGCTCGTGGTCGCGACCCACAATCCTGGCAAGCTCTCCGAGATGCGGGAACTGCTGGCGCCGCACGGCGTCGAGGCTATATCGGCCGGCGAACTTGGCCTTGGCGAGCCTGACGAGACCGGCGACAGCTTTCGTGCCAACGCGCGCATCAAAGCCGTCGCCGCTGCCAAGGAATCGCAACTCCCGGCATTCGCTGACGATTCCGGGCTGGTGGTCGAAGCGCTCGACGGTGCGCCCGGGATACTGTCTGCGCGATGGGCCGGCCCCAATAAGGATTTTACCGCCGCGATGACGCGCATCGAACGCCTGCTTCAGGAACGCGGCGCAACGGCGCCTTCGCAGCGAAAGGCGTATTTCGTTTCCGCATTATGCGTCGCCTGGCCCGACGATCATCTCGAGGAAGTCGAGGCGCGGGCCGACGGAGCCCTGGTATGGCCGCCGCGCGGAAGTGAAGGCTTTGGCTACGATCCGGTGTTCATGCCGGACGGATACACCCGCACTTTCGGCGAAATGACCAGCATCGAGAAGCACGGCCTGCCGCCGCTGGGGCTCGGGCTGTCGCATCGCGCCCGCGCCTTCGTCAAGCTGGCGGAGGCTTGCCTTGACCAGCGCTGATGCAGCACTTTTGTTTCTTCACCTCTCCCGCTTGCGGGGGAGGCCGTCGCGCGCTGGAGCGCGACAAGAGGTGGCGCTTTGACCAGTTTGCAAAAAGGCCCCAGCCTTGGTCCTCCCCCGCAAGCGGGAGGGGGAAAAGAGGCCTTTGGGGTTTACGTGCACTGGCCGTTTTGCCTGTCGAAATGCCCGTATTGCGATTTCAACAGCCATGTCCGGCACGCCCCAATCGACGAAGAGCGATTCGCCCGCGCGTTCGCCCGCGAGATCGAAACCACCGCCGCGCGCACCCCGGAGCGCGAGGTATCGTCGATTTTTCTCGGCGGCGGCACGCCTTCGCTGATGAAGCCGCAAACCGTCGGCGCGATCCTGGATGCGATCGGAAAACACTGGCGCGTCGCGCCCGACGTGGAAGTCACGCTGGAAGCCAACCCCAGCAGCGTCGAGGCGACGCGGTTCAAGGGCTATCGCGCCGCCGGCGTCAACCGGGTTTCGCTTGGCGTGCAGGCGCTGGACGACGCATCGTTGAAAGCGCTGGGACGGCTGCATACCGCGCGCGAAGCGCTGGATGCGGTCGCGATCGCGCGTACCGCCTTCGACCGATATTCGTTCGATCTGATTTACGCCCGTCCCGATCAGACGCCGGAGATGTGGGCCGACGAACTGAAACTCGCGATCTCAGAAGCGGCCGAGCATCTGTCGCTGTATCAACTGACGATCGAACCGGAGACGCCGTTCTTCGGCCTGCACGCCGCGGGCAAGCTGAAGACGCCCGATGAGGCGACCGCGCGTGCGCTCTATGACGTCACGCAGGATGTCTGTGCCCGATATGGATTGCCGGCTTACGAGATTTCCAATCACGCGCGGGCGGGTGCGGAGTGCAAGCATAATCTGGTTTATTGGCGCGGCGAGGAATATGCCGGAATCGGTCCCGGCGCGCATGGCCGTCTGGATATCGATGGCGTCAGGCATGCGGTCGCCACCGAAAAGCGACCCGAGGCGTGGCTGATGCGCGTCGAGGCGACCGGCCATGGAGTCATCACCGACGATCGTCTGAACAGCGAAGAGCGCGCCGATGAATTCTTGCTGATGGGGTTGCGGCTCGCGGAGGGCATCGATCCGCAGCGCTATGCAGCGTTGGCGGGTCGCGCGCTCGACCCCCGCCGCATCGCGCTGCTGCGCGAAGAAGGTGCCATATCGGTCGACGCCTGCGGTCGGCTGCGTGTCACCCAGGCCGGATTTCCGGTGCTTGACGCCGTGGTGGCCGATTTAGCCGCGTAAGGCACTCGCGTAAGGCACTACTGAGTCGCGCCGATGAAGGCGGGACCACGTAGGAAGATCACGCGCCAAAACTCTTCGGCGAACCAGCGACCGGCACGCCGCCGCCAGTCCCTACCCGCATGACCGCAAGGCCGCGCTCGTTGCTGCCGTCGGCGCGGAAGCGGAACAGGCCTTCGATACCGGCAAAGCCGGAGGGATTGGTCAGCACCTCGGGCGAAAAACGTTGCGGGCCCTGCGTTCTCGCCAGCGCCGCGACAAGCGCCACCGCGTCATAGGCCAAAGTCGCGGTGCGCACCGGATCGCCGCCGAATTTGGCGCGGTAGCGGCCGGAGAAACCGCGGAAGCCGGATGGATCCGGGGCGGCATAGAGCCCGCCCTGCAACGCGGGGCTTGCGAACACCCGCGGATTGTCCCACAGGCCGGTGCCGAGCAGCTGGATATTTTTCAAATTGGCCCCCGCTGCGGTCATCGCGTCGGCCACCGCCACCACCGAGTCGCCATCGTCGGCGATGAACAGCGCATCGGCCTGGCCGAGCGCCTGCGCCACCGTCCGCGCCGCGGTCGCCCGATCGGCACCGTATTTTTCAAACGCGACGACGCGTCCGCCCCTGCGGCCGACCGCCTGCTTGAACGCGGCCTCCACCACATTGCCGTAGGCATTTTCGGGCAAAAGCGCCGCGAAAGATCGTTTCCCGGTGCTGGCGGCGTATTCGATGATCCGGTTGACGTCGGACTCGGGCAGGAAGCTCAGGAGATAGACGCCCCGGCCCGCCACGCTTGAATCGGTCGAGAACGCGATCACGGACACGCCGCGCGTGCGCGTCAGCTGGGCCGCCGCCGGGACCGACAGCGCGAACAGCGGACCCAGAATAATCTCCGCACCTTCGTCGAGCGCCTGTTGAGTGCCCTGCTGCGCCCCCTGCGGGTTGCCGGCATCGTCCTTGATCAAAAGCTGGATATTGGGATTCTGGAATTCCGCCAGCGCCATCTCGGCGGCGTTCTTCATCGATTGCGCTGCCACGCCGGCATTGCCTGCGGCCGACAGCGGCAGGATCAATCCCACCTTGACCTGCCCCGTACCCGCCACCAGCGGCTGCTGCGGCGGCCCCGACGGCTGCGAGCTGAACGGACTGGAAAAGGAACTGAGGCTCTGCTGCACCCCGGAGCAAGCCCCAAGCAGGGGCGCACCAAGAATCAGGCCGACCGCCGTCCGCCGTGTAGCCCCCGACGGCCGAGACGACGGCCGAGGCTCGGGCGGACTTTTGGGCGGAGTGTTGGACAGCTCCTTGGGATTTCGCGGGCCCACCATCACATCTCTTCTCTTGACTGGCCCGAGACCGGGCCAGGACTTCAACCTCCAAATGATCAGGAGGGGGGAATCAGGCATATTGTCGGCGAATAGTTAACCAAAACAAAAGGATTATGGCGCTGTGGCGTCGGCGCCGGTTTGCAGGGCCCTCGCCGCTGTGCGGCTCGGCATATGCAAGGCACGCACGGTCGTGGCGCCAGCGTCGTGTTCCCTCTAGATTGGCATTATGCGCGCAAAAGCTGCTTCGATAAACACATCTGAAGGCCTGACGAGCCCAACGGGGCGCACATTTTCCGTGGGCGGCCATGTCCTGACCGCGCCGAGGGCGGTTCCAGGGCTGCATCTGGTGGCGACCCCGATCGGCAATCTCGGCGATATCACCCTGCGCGCCCTGGAAACGCTGGCGGGCGTCGACATCATCGCCTGCGAGGATACCCGCATCACCCGCCGGCTGACCGAGCGCTACGCCATATCAGCGCAGCTCAAGCCCTATCACGAACACAACGCCGCCCTGGCGCGGCCGAAGATCCTGGAACGGCTGGCGCAGGGCGCTTCGATCGCGCTGGTCTCGGATGCCGGTACGCCCCTGATATCCGATCCCGGCTTCAAGCTGGTGCGCGAGGTCTGTGCGGCGGGCCATCAAGTAATGGCATTGCCGGGACCTTCCTCGGTATTGACTGCGCTCTCCGTGGCGGCGCTGCCGACCGATCGGTTTTTCTTCGAAGGGTTTCTGCCTCCCAAAGCGACCGCGCGCCGAACGCGGCTTGCCGAGCTGGCGCGGATCGAGGCGACGCTTGTGATGTTCGAATCCGGAAACCGTGTGCAGGATACGCTTGCCGATCTCGCCGACATCATGGGCGCGCGCGATGCCGCCATCTGCCGCGAGATGACGAAAATGCATGAAGACATCAGGCGCGCACCGGTTGCCGAACTGGCGCAAGCCGCCGACGCTCTGGAGACGCGCGGCGAGTTCGTGCTGGTGATCGGCCCGCCGCCAGCGGGCGCGCAGATCATGGCGGCGGACGAACTGGACAATCTGCTGCGGAGCGCGCTCCAGCGCGACAGCGTGAAGGATGCGGTGGCGCAAGCGGTCGAACTGTCCGGCCGCCCGCGCCGCGAGATCTATGCCCGCGCACTTGAACTCGCCAGGGAAACTAATAAGGAAGCCAACAGGCAGGTCGGCGCGAAAGGTGAACATGGCGAAGACTGACGGTGTCTTACCGCCTGATAAACTTGCCAAACTCGCTTCGCCCGCGCGCGTCGCGGCGTTTCGAACCGGCCTGTCCGCCGAGAACCGCGCTGCGGCTTATCTGATGGCGAAGGGTTATCGCATCCTCGCAAAACGGTTTCGTACGCCCTATGGCGAGATCGACATCGTGGCACGGCGGCGCAATCTGCTGGCGTTCATCGAGGTCAAGGCTCGCGCCAGTATCGATGAGGCCGCCTATGCGGTGACGCCGCGCCAGCAGCAGCGTATAATCGCTGCAGCGCAAGCCTGGCTGATGGCGCATCCCGAACATGCCGAATTCGAGCTGCGTTTTGACGCGATGCTGATTGCGCCGCGGCGTTTGCCGCGCCATCTGTTAGCGGCATTCGACGCCAGCACCTGAACGCCATCCCCACAGAAAGCAACTCCGGACCCACAGATGAAATTGAATGTCGCCGTCCAGATGGACCCCATCGCGCGCATCAACGTCAACGGCGATTCAACCTTCGCGCTGCTGCTGGAAGCGCAAAAGCGCGGTCACGGAATCTCCTATTACACGCCAGACAAACTTTCCCTCCGCGGCGATGAGTTGGTCGCCCCGGTTCAGGTCCTCACCGTGCGCGACGAGCCCGGCGATCACTTCACGCTGGGTGAGCCGCGGCGCCAACCGCTTGCGGCGTTCGACGTCATCCTGCTGCGGCAGGACCCGCCGTTCGATCTCGCCTACATCACCTCGACGCATTTGCTCGAGCGGCTGCAACCGAAGACGCTGGTGGTGAACGATCCCGCGAGCGTGCGCAACGCGCCGGAAAAGATCTTCGTGATGGATTTTCCGAAATTGATGCCGCCGACACTGATTTCCAGGGATCTTGACGAGATCAACGCGTTCCGCGACGAGCACGGCGCCGTAGTGATGAAACCGCTGCACGGCCATGGCGGCGCCGCGGTGTTTCGCATCATGCCGCAGGACATGAACTTCGGTTCGCTGTTCGACATGTTCTCCGTGACGTTCCGCGAACCTTGGGTGATCCAGCGCTTCCTTCCCGAGGTCAAACACGGCGACAAGCGCATTATCTTGGTGGATGGCGAATTCGCCGGCGCCGTCAACCGCGTGCCGGCGGCGGATGATTTGCGCTCCAACATGGTTCGCGGCGGCGCCGCGCAGGCCACCGATCTCAGCCCGCGCGAGAAGGAAATCTGCGCGACGCTAGGCCCGGCGCTCCGCGAGCGCGGACTGTTGTTCGTCGGCATCGACGTCATCGACGGCAATCTCACCGAGATCAACGTGACCTCGCCGACCGGCATTCGCGCCATCGCGCGGCTCGGCGGGCCCGATGTCGCCGCGAAAATCTGGGACGTGATCGAGAAGAAGCGGGGTTAAATCCCCCATCCGTCCCCCTAATGTTCATGCGGCGATGTGAGATCTGGTTTTTGTCGTCTCGCTATGGACGTTCATAGATCATTCCAAGACCGAAGCCTGCCGGACATGCGCCGATAATTCGCTCGATCCGTTTTCCCAGACGCTTGCGCTATCTCCCCGCGCCAATGGCGATGACGCTCTGAAACGGTGAATGTCTCTGGTGCCTGCCGGGTACGGCCGGCTGGTCAGCCCTCGGACGCTCAATTTTCGCTCTCGGGCTCCTTCTGATCAATTTCGCTCAGGCGCCGGTTTCAGCCCGCAACCGCCAAATTGCAGCCGCAAACCACCACGACTTGTCACCCTACCGCCATGCTCGGCGCAGCGAGAGCGGGACCATTCAGCCGTGACAGATTTCCTGGCCGGACTAGACGTGTCGATCTTCCGCGCCTTGAACGATTTTTGCGGCTGGAATCCCACCTTCGATCGCATCGTTGTTCACCTGGAGGTCATCAGGGGCTCGCTCTTCATGGGGATCGTTGGCGGGTTATGGTATTGGGCCGACGACGAGATGCCGCGGCGGCGGGAAACGCTCCTCACCATGATCCCAGCGGTGGCGGTGGCGCTGGTCGTCAATCGCGTCATTTCCATGCTGCTGCCGTTTCGCACTCGGCCGATGTACAGCATCGGCGCCAACGCGCCGAGCTTCGAATGGCACGCGGACCTCGAGAACTGGAGCAGTTTCCCGAGCGACAACGCAACCTATCTGTTTACGATCGCCGCCAGTTTCTGGCTGATATCGCGGTGGGGAGGCTTGGCCTTCGGCGTCTTTGCCGCGTTCGCGACGCTGGGGCGGGTCTATCTCGGTATCCACTATCCCAGCGACATCCTTGTCGGCGCGCTGATCGGCATCGCCACTTCGCTTGTGGTCAACCGTGAACCCGTCAGAAGGCTGATAGCGGCGCCGATCCTCGCTCTCGAGCCGCGCTATCCGGCCTATTTCTACGGTCTGTTCTTTATCGCGCTCGCCGAACTGTCGGGAACATTCCCGGCTACCCGGCGCATCGCGGTCGCCATCGTCCATTTCATCACCGGGTACAGCAGGCAGCGGATCAGATCCGCTGCATCGGCGGGACGATCCGCCGGACCTCGGACCCACCCAATCTCGTTCCCTTAATGTTTTTGCCCTCATCTGTGCTTTCCGCTACCTTTGATTGCGCCAGAGGGGCAGCATGGTACAGCGGGTTTCGACGGTAGCCTTTGAGGGGATCGAAGCCCGCGCGGTCGACGTGCAGGTGCAGGTCGCGCCCGGCCTGCCGGCTTTCGCCCTCGTTGGGTGTCAATGCCAAAACTCTCAGCCCCACAGCTTGGCTGAGGCTGCATCGTAAAACCGGACTTGCAGGGCCTTTTTCTCTCCGCCTCCGGGGCCTCTCTCGTGGGCGAGTGCCGTGGCTGGATACGGACCCGAGCGGTCAAAAGCGCTGAGAGTACTGCATACAAATCCGCTGGATCATCGTTTCGTAATGCAAGGGGTCGCCTAACGCGAGGCTCGGAGGGACCGGCGAGATGCGCGTAGCCTGCCGCTGGACCGGAAGGATGCCAGGGTTCGGATGAACAACGATGTTATCGTGCTCAACGACCGTCACCCCAAGCGCCTCAAGGCCCGGTGGGTCATTAAGAGAGTTGCGTAGGTGAATTGCGCGGAAGAGTGCGACCGACCGCTCAGCCAAGGCTCTCGCCGCTGCCACGGATGGCGCGTGTTCGGTCAGGTCGTCCTCTCTCCGCAAAGGCGAATAGAAGTATTGCGCCGCGTTTACCACGAGGAATGCCGCTGCGACTGTTCTGTTGTCGTACTGATGAGCGTAGCCGTGGAACGCCTGAAAGTCGCGTAAGCGGTTCCGCCGCGCCTTGCCGTGCTCGGTGAAGATGCCCTTCAACTCAATCGCGATCTGAATCATGACGGGAGTATCAAACCTTATTGGTGCTCCCTGCTCGGGCGGGACGGGTGCTCCCGCGCAAGTTCCAATGGCGATATCAATGACCCAATCGGCGTGGCCAACCTGCTGATGGTGCCTTAGCTTGGTCACTACCTCTCCACGGGCGGCTTTGGCTCCGAGACTTGGACACTGCATGACAAGATCCCTGATAATGATCAGGGATTGAAAGTCACTGTGCTTTGACGACCTTGGGTGATACCCATCAACGTCGAGATAGGCGGCAAGCGCGGCTTCGATTGGCAATGTGCTATCTCTTTGACTTACGGGCAGGTTGCTTGGCGTCAATCTCCAACGAGATATCGGGCGCTCCAAACGCTGACGGCGACTTTTGAGCAGCCTTCATGAGCTTCTGAGCCATATCGAAGTACTTCGGCTCAATCTCGTTGCATATCGAGTTACGTCCAGCCGCCATGGCCGCAAGTCCGGTGGTCCCGGTGCCTGCGAAGGGATCGAGCACGGTATCTCCTGCGAACGAAAACATGCGGATGAGGCGGTCAGCGAGCGAGAGGGGGTAAGGAGCAGGGTGTCCGGTGCGGGTCGAAGCGCCGCGAATGTCAGTCCACATAGATTTGTACCATTGACGCATTTCTTCTCGCGTATGCATCGAGAGGGCTTTCTTGAGCGGAGAGACTGAGCGGTATGCGCCCGGCTTCCGAAGAAACAGAACGTACTCGACATCGTTCTTGATCACAGCGCCCGGCTGGTAAGGTTTTCCATAGAACCCAGCGCCGTTGCCCTCCGCTTCCGTCACCCCGTTGGTGACTTTGTGCCACAGTATGGGCGTCAAGCAGTCCAACCCTATCGACCGCGCTCTCGACTGAATGTCAGCGTGAAGGGGCATGACCCTATGCCGCCCATCGCGTTTGCGGGGAATGCACACGTCCCCTACCACGCAACAAATCCGACCGCCCTCAACGAGAACTCGTTCGCATTGACGCCAAACCTTGTCGAGCTCACCAAGGAACTCTTCGTACTCGGTAACGTGGCCTAACTGCTCTTCCCGGTCCTCGTACTTCTTCAAGGTCCAGTAGGGCGGCGACGTAACGACCAACGCCACGGCTTGGTCCTCTATCCACGAAAGGTCCCGTGCATCGCCTAAGTGCAACTTGTGGCTGGTGGCGTTGAAAGGGGACGGCCACACGGTTGCCCGATAGTACTCGTTCGCCTTCTGAAGCGCCGCCAAGCTCTCTGACGTGTTGTCCGTGGACGGGATGAAAGGAACCGCCGCGATACGCTGCGCACCGCTTGGGCGCTTCAGGCTATGGGCAGGACTTACGGTCTTCCGGGCGAGAGGGCGCGAAGGGGCGTCGCGAAGTGCTTTCCGCGAGCCGGTGCTGGGAGCCATTGCACATTCCTTGGGGCCAGACCGATGCAGGGCGCTGGCCAAATCAGTGAATCTCGAATCATTATGAGGGCCAATTCCTAACATTCTTCAAGAGGGACATTGTGTCCTGCACAGTTTGGATTGGTCAGCCTGCTCAGTGACTATGAAGCGTCTCGGTCCTGCTGCCTCGATAGGGTGTACCTCCGCGAGACAGGGCGGTGAGACAAAAATACTGCCTCAATAGGGTTGACTTTAGATTTGTGAGACAGTATTGTCTCATGGTCTAGAACCTAGCGAGACAGGAGCCTGTGAGATGACCGTTATCGGCTATGCCCGAGTGAGCACGACCGACCAGAACCTTGAAGTGCAGGAGAGCGCCTTGCGCGCGGCGCGCTGCGACCTGATCCGCTCAGAGAAACGCAGCGGCACTACGACCGCAGGACGTGAGGAGCTTCGCACCGTCCTAGACTTCCTCCGCAGCGGTGACGTGCTCATGGTGACGCGCATCGACCGCCTCGCTCGGAGCATTGGCGACCTTCAGGATATCGTCAGGGCCGTGAAGGCCAAGGGCGCAAGCCTCAAGGCAACTGAGCAACCGATTGATACCAGCACAGCGGCGGGCAAGTGCTTCCTCGACATGCTCGGGGTGTTCGCGGAGTTCGAGACTAACCTGAGAAAGGAACGCCAGCTTGAAGGGATAGCCGACGCAAAGGCGCGAGGGGTGTACCGGGGCCGCAAAGCCTCCATTGACCCCGAAAAGGTCAAGGCGATGAAGGCCGAAGGCATGGGGCCCTCTGCAATCGCTAAGGCTCTCAAGATCGGCCGCGCTTCCGTCTATCGCGCTCTTGAAGGCTGAGGAGTTCGCAAGATGCTGGTGCAAGTCGTTACGCTGTCCCTCATCCTCTCCGTTCTTCTCGGCTCCAATACGGGCTTCGTCATCTCATTAGTCGGCCTGTTCGCTGTGGTGCTTGGCACCTGAAGGCATTTGCTCACGCGAGCCAAATGGCCCGGCGCTCGGGCGGATGGCCTCACCGTTGCCCATGCCCTCCCAGCGTTCTGGGTGAACTCACCGGCATCCGCTTGGAACCCCTGGGTAAATGGCGCGTTTTGGCTGCCAGGGAGATCAACGATGAGCTTACCTGAAGCTGATAAAGAGGCGCGCTCTCAACTTTGCGTACTTGTGATCGAAGACGAGTATTCGATCCGAAGCGCTATTGCTGACGAATTGAGAGCGGCAGGATTGCAGGTTGTAGAAGCCACCAATGCTAACGAGGCAATGGACTACCTGAACAGCACCGGAAGGGTTGATCTGGTCTTTACTGACGTAAACATGCCCGGAGCGATTGATGGTTTAGAGTTAGCTCGCTGGACGAAGGCGCGACGACCTGACGTTCCGATCTTTATAACCTCGGGTACACACTCCGCTTCGGCGGCTGCAGGACTGGGCCGGTTCCTCCCCAAGCCGTATTCGTTTGATGCCGTGGTATTGTTGATCCTCCAGACCTTGACGCCAAGCTCATGACTTCACGCGCTCAGGAAACCGTGCTCATAGTAGATGCTGATATTCTGATCCGTCAGCCCCTCGCTGAGTATCTGAGAGAGTGCGGATATAAGGTAGTCGAAGCTGCCGACGTTGCCGAGGCCAAGCGTTTGTTGATCGACGCGAGCATTGCAATACACATTGTACTTGCTGATGTGGACCCACCCGGGCCGGATAACGGTTTCGCTTTGGCAAGTTGGATCAGAACCAACTATCCAGACGTGGAGGTTGTCCTCGCAGGAACAATCGAGAAGGCGACGCGCAGCGCAGGCGAGCTTTGCGATGAAGGTACTGCCCTCAAGAAGCCTTACGAACACCAGGTGGTCTTAGCGAGGATCAAGCAGTCTTTGGCAGCTCGCGAGAGGGACCGCGGTAAGTCCTGATCCGCGCCGAGAGGCGCACAAGATTGGCCACGCCTCCGTCTATCGCGCTCTTGAAAGCTGAGGGGGTCGCAAGATGCTGGTGCAGGTCGCAACGCTGTCCCTAATCCTGTCCGTTCTTCTCGGTTCCAATACGGGCTTCGTCATCTCACTTGTTGGGCTGTTCGCTGTGGTGCTAGGCACCTGAAGCATCGGCTTACGAAGCGGCAATGTCCCCAGCGCTACGAGCGAATTTCCCTCTCGCGTCTCTCTTAGCGCTCCTCTCCGCTCCTCTTGTGTCCGGCTCGCGGCCTTCCGCTGCTCCAAGGCGCATGAGGGGCCAAGGGACGTTAGTGGGTCCTGCCCTCGCGCGCGAACTCAGAACTTCATCACGAAATCGGTTTCAGAATGTCGGTCTAAATCCGATGTTGTTGTTCGACCGGAAGCGGTGGCGAAACGTCCCGGCTGGGTCCTCCTGGGCCGCTCTATGGCGCTCTAAGACCCTTGGCGGCACGCGACCACAGAGGGGGGCTTTAAAGCGCTTTAATGCGTGTGCTGATGGCCCCAGCGGGCGGGTGCTCCGGGCCTCCCGTCAGTCTCAACAGGCGCTCCAGAGCGCTCCTAAGCCCTTGCAGGGGCTTAGTAATCACAGTTCTAACCTCACGCTCGCAAGCGGTCGGTGAGTTTCTATCAATAGTCAACTGGTATCTAAGCCCATGATACCTATGAGGAAAGTGTCTCCCAAACCCTTCAGCGGGGGTGATTTTGCGGCCAAATCGCCACAATCAGGGTGCTGGCGGGCTTTCGCTAACCCATTGAACAACCAGCAGATTGATGGAAGCAGTATCGCCGACCTATGCAGCCTGCATATCCTTGGTGCATGGGTACTTAAAGCCCTTCGATAGGGTTCCAAGTCTCCTCGTCTGGCGCCTCGCTCTGAACGTCCCTGCTTAAGCTCGTCAGGGCGTCGCGGGGGCTGTTGCGAATATGATCCACGAGTTCTGGGGAGTAGATCGCCAACGCTCTCGCCGCGATTTTGAGGTCCTTCGTGAGCGTGTTTGTCATTCGCGAGGACAACGACCTTGCGAGCCGTTGGGCCTTCTTCTCAAGGTCAATCGTCTGCTCAGTGGCACCGTTGAACGTGAGAAGTGCAGTCAACCAGTCAGCATCTGTCGGCCCTCCGGGGAAGCGCGCTCGTAGCCGGTCTCGGACAGGTCCCGGCTCCTTGAAGGCTTTCAGCACAGCGCGCATGTTACCCACCTGCCGCTTGCTCACGTTGCAGGCCACTGCCACTTGCTTCTGGGAAAGGCCACCCAACAGCGTATAGCGCCATGCGGCGTTCTGGCGCGTCGTGTTGTCGAGCGTAAGAAGAACCTTATTGTTGACCTGCAATGCGTCAGCGGTAACGGCCTGAAGGCTCTCACCGGACAACCAAACGCACTCAATCGGCTCCTTCCACTTCTGGTCCTTATAGGCCGCGAGGCGGTGGTGGCCATCCACTACATACCACTGACCGCGCCACAGCTTGACCACCGAAATAGGATCAAGCTCCCCGCTGATGCTAATCGCCTTTGCGAGCTTGGCGACGTGTCCTTTATCTACATCGCGCCAGCCGTAGGAGAACTCGCGCGGCTGGAAGATGCTTGTGTCCGTCATGATTTCAGACACCTTCAGCCGGACGCGCTGCCCCGGCTCTGAAGGTTTCTCGGCGGTGGCGTAGACCTTCTCGGCTTCCTTGAGTGCTTGGATGAAGTCGCTCGGCTTGGAGGCGCGCAGTTTGGATGTTGCCATTCTTGAAGGACCTACTGCGGCAGGGAGAAGAAGTATTCGTTCATCGCACTCAACACGGTCTTGTCTGGATTGCTCCGGCAGAAGGTTACGGCGTAGCGCGTGGCTGCCGTTTGAGCGCGGCTCAAGCGATCAGTGCCCTTCAGGTCCTTCCACATTGCGTTGAGGCCACTGGCGTATCCCAGCATCCAAGCCTGGACAGTGCCCGCGAACGGATCGTTGGCGTCGATCAACTCGATGAAGGTCACGCACTTCACTTCCGGTAGTCCAAGCAGTGCCTGTGCCTGAGCATCATGATTGCTGGCGACCATTAAGGCAGCCAAGGTCGTGCTTACCAACAGTCTCATGGGGCGGGACGCCGATCCGAGGGACAGAGGCTCCAAAGCCCCTGCGCTGCTATCATCATGGTAGGTTCCTTTAGTCAGCAGTGTGTGTGTATGTGCGCGCGCTCAGATGCGAGCTATCAAACACGCGGGAATGCTTGCCGGTGTTGATCATCAGGTACGTCCTTTGCTCGCTGTCACGCCAATGGAACGTGATGCGGCTCCTCTCAACGTCAAAGACGATGCGGTCCACAACAGCCCGCAACGCAAGATTGGCTTTGTGTACGTCGAGAGGTTGGGCCTGTAGGGCGGTCCCAAGGGCTTCAATGCGCTTCAGGACGTAGGGGGCACTCAGCCGATCACGCCTCGCCTTAAGGTCCTTGAGCGCCTGTTCCTCACTCTCCAACTCCCTCGCTGCCTCGCGCATCCTCGTGCGGCTTGAGAAACTACGGGTTTCAGCGAACTCATCTGCGAAGAGGTTGTATGTGTCCCTGAGCGTGCTCAGAGCCTCCTCCGCGTTGATGATATCCGTGTCTATCTCGTCCGTGTCGGCCCCTCGTGGAGCTTCCTCGACCAAGACGCGCCAGTTCTCAATCATAGCGGTCTCAACCTCGCTATACGGAACCGCCTTGTATTCACAATCGCCCTTCGCGCTCGCCCGCGTGCAGACAAGATACACGTACTCCCCCTTCGAGACCCGCAGGACCGTTGAGCCGCACTTCACGCACTTCCCAAGCCCTGCAATGATGGAGGCCGTCTTGGTTCCAGAATAACGACCGCGCGGCGCAATGCTCTTCCTCCGCTCTGCAAGCCGCTCAAACAGTTCTTCGCTGACCGCTGCGGGGTAGTATGCCTTGATGCTGGCTTCCACCTTGTCCCGTCGTGCCCTCGTCTTCTCATCCTCGCCGGTACGGTGCATCACAAGCGTTCCAGCGGCGGCTGGATTGATGAGAACCTTGCGGACATAAGACCCCCTCCAGAACTCTGCCGTGCGTTTGCTGGTGCTCCACGTAGGCATATCCTCAGCATTGAGCGCGCGAGCGATTGTATCGGGTTGCCTGCCTTGGTCCGCCAAATCGAAGATGCGCCGAACAACTGCGGCCCTTTCCTCGATAAGCTCGAATGCCTTAGTCGCCTCGTTCCACCGCAACCAAGCGGGGCCGCGCTTGTAGGGCTTCTCAAGCTGCCCTCCGACTAACAGTCTCTGGCGTTTCCCCTCGTGGACAGCGGCGAGCCTCATGGACTTCTTGACGCTCTCCTGATGGCCATTCCACATAGCCAGCAGGCTCTCCATGATCTGGAACGGATTGCTCTTCAGCCCCTCCCGTGTCCACACGCGCTCGTCCTTGAGCGTGACGACAGTGACGCCGCTATTGATGATTTCGCTGAATACCCCCATGGCTTCCCAAGGGTCCATGCGGGACAACCTGTCGAAGTCCTCGACCAGCAGATACGATCCGGGCACAATCAAGCCGTCTTCGACGCCCCGCCGAAACAGGCCCAGCGCGCCACGCTGCACGTTGGCTCCCTTGAAGCCCGACACGCCCATGTCGTGGAACGTGAGGTTTTGGTCGAGGTCGAGGCCATGCCTAGAGGCGTAAGCCTTGCTGGCCTCCCACTGGCGCCGCAAGCTGTCGCCCTTCATCTGCTCAGGCGATGAGAAGCGGAGGTAGCTATAGGCTTTCGGGCGGGTCTCGGAGGCGTTCACGAGGCGGGAATACCAAGATAGGATTTGTCATTCAAGTCCTACGATGGCCATCGTCGGATTGCCCGACAAAGCGGTTTCCGAGGCCCGCGAGCGGGTTCGCTCGGCGCTGATCGCCTCTGGCCTGGCGCTGCCGGCGCGGCGAATCACCGTCAACCTCGCCCCCGCCGATTTGCCGAAAGAAGGCAGCCACTACGATCTGCCGATCGCGCTCGGCCTGATGGCGGCGATCGGCGCCATTCCTCCGGATGCGCTCAATGGCTTCACCGTGCTCGGCGAACTCGGCCTTGATGGATCGATCGCGCCGGTGGCGGGCGTATTGCCGGCGGCGATCGGCGCCAATTCGCGCGACGAAGGCCTGATCTGTCCTGCCGCGTGCGGCGCGGAAGCGGCCTGGGCGAGCCCGGATGTCCAGATCGTGGCGGCGAATTCGCTGATCCAGATCGCCAATCATTTCAAGGGCACGCAGGTGCTGTCGCGGCCACAACCGAAGGTCCGCGAACCCGGTGCGACGCTGCTCGACCTCCGCGACATCAAGGGCCAGGAAAGCGCCAAGCGCGCGCTCGAGATTGCCGCCGCCGGCGGACATCATCTGCTGATAAATAGTCCAAATGAAATTGGACCCCTGATCTTCATCTGATGTCCAATAAATCACCGCTTCAAGCCTCAGTAAATGTTCCGTATGGGATATAGGGGCCCAGATTTACTGAGGTTCCAGCGCCGTCAGAAGTAAGGGGAGACCATCCAGCGATGCCAGTATTTCCTGAGGGCGGAGCGAAGGAATCGCCTTCGACAGCCGCCGCAGCGCCCGAAGGACCTTTGTGGTCGGCGGCGTAGTATGGGCCGTGAATTCGCGACGCACGCCGTATTCTACATGGGGGCGCGTGACCTCCTCCTCGAAGCCGCACTGGTTGAGGATGTCGGCAAACTGCTGGGCCGTATATTGCTCTCGGCAACCTTCGAGCCCTGCGGCACCTTGCTGATATGCGGTGCAGAGATCCAGACGAAGCCGTGATAGGTCAGATCGCAGATATGAGCGACCTTTGCCCTTTACCGCGATCTTCATGTCGTGGAAGGCCGCGAACCTGCGGAAGTCCTTTGTAGTCTTTAGGCAATGGCGCTGGCGCTTCACAAGCCTGAACCCCCCGGTAGAGTCGCTCGCCTTAAATTTGATCTTCACCCGAGAATAGTCTTCCCACATCTGGCGTGCCAATTTGAATTCCTCTGCAGTCCTCCAGGGTGCCGTGCTGAAAGCCAAATGGGTGTAAGCCTTCCCTGTATATTCAAGTTGGACGTCCCATGCTTGTGCTGGCCGACGCTTGAAGTCGTATTCCATGCTGATTGCCTTCTCTCCACGCTTCATCACGAGGTCAGCATTGAACAAACTTATTTCCCGCCAGGACGTCGGCGTTTCCGTCGGAAATTTTCGACCCGCAATACGCTGCAAGAATTGATCGACGATGTAATCGTTTTGCTCGGCGTCGGTCGTTGTGTAGGTGGGTGTCTTGATGCCAGCCTTCGCTAATACGACCCCCTTATCGCCCGCCTCGGTGTCTGGCTCGATAGTGGCCTGGCCACGTACTCGCCAACCGAGCAATCGTTTGACCGAATGCTTCTTCGTCAAGAGCTGGGGATCGCCCGTGAGCCGTGAGCGTGTATTGCTGAACAGTTGAGCAAGTGGTCCTTTGATCGCATCTTCCATTTCATCGTCACTAGTGTTGGTCAGAAATCCATCGGTGGTGACGCTGAATATAGACCTGCCTTGGGGCACCAAGTTGATGATTTCTCCGACTACCGCCCGAACAGCCGATGTAATGTACGCGGCGTAAAATGGGTTCGTTATTGGGCTCTCGGGGATTGCGCGCGTCTTCTTTGTCTTGAGATTGAAGACCCTCTTGTTGCGCAGGCCCTGTGCCGTCTTGCCATAGCAAGAATTAGTCACTTCTTTCCAGAACGCCTGCTCCAATCCGGGTGCTGCTTTAGCTCGGCGCTCTATCGACTGCTGAATGAAGGGAAAGAATATCTTCTCGTCGCCGGTGGGGATCGTGAGGGCGTACTTGATGATAATCTCTGCCCCCAAGTTGAGGGCGACCTCAATCTCTGGAGAGCAGCAATAACTACGGCCTTGTTGCGGAAACAGAATTCCGTGACCGGTTCGCACCGGAAGGCTCGGATAGCGAACCTCGTTCGGAAATTTGAAGTCTACACATGCAAACCCAAAAGACCCAAGCCGTAGCTTGTTTTCATCGCGTGTTGGCCGGATGTTCGTCCACTCTGGAACGGTGAGCATTGCCATGGCGGTTGGATAGGCACTCGCCAGATCAAAGTCCGACCAGTGATCTTGTTCGCTCGGCCCGAACCACAGTTGTTCACTCCGCCCGCCGTGATAACACTCCGTTGCAAAGTCTATATGCCAACTTGCCTCTTCGATGTATGGCTCCTCCGTAAGCGTGTTGAAGTTGCCCGTAGCGTCATTCCAGACCTGCTCTTTTACGCGCTCTTTTCCGATGAACTTCAGCCGATCGCCAGGAGGATCGCGATCCATCCATTCCGTCTGTAACAGTTTGACGCCGATGTTAGAGAGTGCGGATGGGATCAATCCGCTGCCGGTCGTGCCGCGAAACAGTTGTGTGAGCCGCTCGAAATATAAGGCGCTGACTTCCGCATCGATCAATGCGTAGGCTCGGAATAAATCCCATGCGTTGTCACGGACTACCTTCATGTTTCGCTTGAGCTTCAACTCTTCTTTTGGGTCTTCATGAAGCTTTAATTTCGGTCGATCAATTAGCGCCCGATGGCGGAAAGGGTCCTCTGACCCCCTGGCGCCAGGAGGATCGTGTCGCGAACGTGAACATTTACCTCCGCGAAATCATTGGCATCATCGCTGAACCCGATGCGGATTTTTATCGGATAAGAAAGAGTGATCAGGGAGTTTCTAATGATCACCAACTTCTTAAAAGCCTGATCTCGGTCATCGAACGCTGGAAAATCTGCCTTGTTAAAATGCCCAACGAGGACGATCGTAGGCGGTATCTGTGCTCCTGCTGAAGTCACCTTGGCGATGACGTATGATATAAAATCTACGAAGCTGATCCTGCGCCTCGGTTCGGGAATAACGATGCCGCTCGTTGTAAAATCATCCATCTTTGCGAAGAACTGATATGAAAGCACCTCGTAACGTGCTGTTTTCTTTTTCGTTACCTCTGCATTCGTGTAAAGCGGCTTGAGTGATTGATATTCAGTGTCGAAACCGACCAGCAGAAACCGCATTGGGCCATCGCTCGGATCTTTCCTGTTCTTGTCCCGCGGAAGATCAATTCTTTCTCGTATGATCGAAAATTCGCCCGGTGGCTGATACGGCTCCTCGCTCATGGCTACGGAGTGCTTTCCGACCAGGAATAACTCGAACTCTTCCTCCTCTCCCTCGACCTTCGGAGGAGCTTCTGCCGGCGTGTCCGCTATGACGTCATTTTCTGCTGTTTCTTCCATTTCCGAATGCGCTATGTTTGATCACTTGGGGATGACGGGGTGGAATATGTCTGCTGAAGATGATTTTGCTGCACTAGTGGAAAAGCGCCTGACTGACGCTGAAGAGAAGACAGGACATATCTTCAGCGACCTACGCAAAATGATCAGGGAAAAGGGGGCAGCTCAAGCCGCTCAATCGCTGCTCAGCCCGTCATCAACAGGCAGCTTCCCGTATGGCTTCAAGATCCTAGCTGCCAACAACTTATTGAGTCACTCGATGGAGCAAGCTGCGATTGACTCGGTGGCTAGCGGTCTATTCACGGAGGATCAATTGACAAACGCCTCTGCGCGTCTGACCCTCGCCAAGATGCTTGGGCTAGGGGGCTAACGTGAAGGCTGAAGATGTCGTAATTGCATGGACACCCAACCGCGAACCGGTTCTCGCCTATCCCGAGCGAGGAAAAGGTGATTGTCTTTATCCCTCCCGAGACAAACGAAACACAACGCTTCATGAATACGACTGGAGCGGATACCGATGGATGGAAGAGGGTAGGAGTGGAAGGCCGTCGGCGATGGGTACAGAGCGTAGTGACGGCAATGTTATACAATGACAATATTGAGTTGGACGTAATTCAAGATGCTCTTTGTCAGGTCGATGAGTGGGCCCAATTTCCATTCTCCACTGATCATCCACCGCCAAAGGATGCTTGATAGGCCGATCGCTTCCGCGCTGTCCCGCACGGCGAATCGCACGAACTTGAACGGCTGGGTCGTCAGCGTCTGTCCACAGCTAAAAAAAGAATCAACGTCTGCCTTGACCCGTACCGCTTGTGCTGGATTCAATCGGCATGTCGTCATGCTCTGATTCGTATGACCTGAGGAGAGGCCGCAGGAACACGTGCATGCGGGAGCACGCCAATGATTTCAATCATCCCGTTCGAACAAGCTATGCATGCTGTTCGCGATCTTCGAAAAAAGCATCTGCTTCTAGGGAATGGCTTCAGTATTGCCTTGAAGCCTAATATTTTTACCTATGGCTCTCTGTACGAGAACGCGGATTTCAGCAAAGTCCCGCATGTAACGAAATTGTTCGATGCGCTCAAAACGCAGGATTTTGAAGTTGTCATCAAACACCTTCAGGATGCCGCTACAGTCGTCGAGGTCTATCGGCCGAGTGCCACTACACTTGCCCGCAGCCTTCGAAATGATGCTGCGGCCATAAAAGATGCATTGGTGACCGCAATCGCCAAACGTCATCCTGATCGGCCTTATGACGTGAAGCCGGAGGAATACGCGGCTTGCCGAACCTTCCTATCTCGGTTCGAGCACATCTTTACACTCAATTACGATGTCCTCCTCTATTGGGCGCTAATGCAGAGCGAGGTAGATGCTCTAAAGATTCGTCAGGACGATGGGTTCAGACATCCGGAAGAGGATCCCGGTGCGCCTTGGGTTTCGTGGCAACAGGGTAATCAGGCGACCATCTCCTACCTCCATGGCGCATTACATCTGTTCGATGCTGGCTCGGAGATCACCAAATACACATGGTCAAAAACCGACAGACCCATCGTTGAACAGATTCGGGCAGCTCTGGACGAGGAAAAATACCCGCTGTTTGTTTCGGAAGGCACTAGCGCGAGTAAGAAAGCCCGTATTCTTCACAGTGGTTATCTCCATAAGGCACACCGTAGCTTTGAATCGTGCTGCGGTTCGTCGGGCAACGCGATCTTCGTCTATGGTCACTCTCTTGCAGATAACGACGACCACGTACTCCGCTGTATCGCCAAAGGAAACGCTGCCTGTATGGCCGTCAGCATTTACGGTGATCCCGCTTCACCCGAAAACAAATTGATCATCGCGAAGGCGGAGACGTTGGTCCAACAGCGCGGTCCCGCCAAGGGAAAACGGCCAGCGCTTGACGTAATCTATTACGATGCTGCGTCGGCGAAGGTGTGGGGCTAGTCTAGATACGTAATTGCGCTCATCGCGGACTTGTCGTTTTCGATCCATCCTCCGGCCCGTCAAGACCACATTTGAACAACTCCTGGCGCAACAACTTCGATTTCGCCAGTCGCTACCCGTGAGCCCGTAGTCAAGACGCCAATTTTGCGTCGATTCCGCCATTGATTAGGCAAATCCCAGGCAGTAGCGCCGCCAAATCATCACTTTGTTGGCAAACTCTCGCCAAAACGGTCCGACCGAATATCCCGCTTTACGCTTCTAACGAAGCTAGCTATCCGGCCCACCAATCGGGCAGCTGTGTAGATTTAGTCACAGTTCACGAAAATGGCGCATTCGTTCTCTGGGTTCGCCAGAGTTGATAACGAGCGATTATCATACGCGACAGAGTGATCTTCGGGTTGAAGGCAAGGTGACTGCTTCCCCAGTGAGGGAGACCTGATATGCCAGCCTACGTCCAGCACCGCGAAATTGAGTCAGCTTTAATAGTTTGTCCCGACTGCCTAGGGCTTCCTATGTACGTAAGGGACGTCGAGCCCCATTGGAGCATGGCGAAGATCGACTTCACCTACGAGTGCTCTGACTGTGGCGCTGAAATCAAGAAGACCGTAACAAAGCCGGAACGACGACACTAGTCAGCAACCTGACTCATTCCTTTGTAGGCGATGGCGGATGCCGACGTTTCTTATGTGCGGCAGGAGTGGACGCGTTCGGCGCGACAGTAACATCGGTGGCCGCCTGCCCATTTCGTGATTCAGTTAGCCGTCTGTCATAGCCAGGATTGATTCCGACAGTGGGGGTCGAGCAAATGCGGGGCCACGATTGGTCAGACCGACCAAAACCATCGCAGCACTTACCGCTGTGATTCTGATATACCTCATAGCGGTTCCTCTTGCGACTTTGCTGAATTTCGAAAATTCGTTTTGGCCGGGAATTGCTCTTCAACTGCACCGATCTCACACTCAATCGAAAGGAAACTCGAGGCCGAACCTCTTTGCGGTTTCGGGAAGCGCAATCGACCATCACGGTCTGCATCGAGGTACAGCTAATTCCTATGTACCACACAGTCGCTCAGGCCAACGCGTCGGTTTTAAGCCAGCCACTGTGGGTGTACGCGAACGGGTAGAGCCGACCGGGATGGCGTTGGCGGTACAGTCGCCTCCAGCCATGCAAAAGAGAGCGTTAAGCGTGATGGCTTTCGCTAGGCCTTCTTTGAGATTTGGCATCAGTGAGTCTGTCCCCACCGGCCTCCCTGAAATGAAAAGCGATCTCATCAAGCGCGCGTTGCGCCCATTCTTCAGCCTTCGCTAGCCAAAACGCTCTACGATCCGTGTCCGATAAGGCACGCTCTCGGCAAATCAATTCCTGATTACGAATTTCAGCAAGCTTATTCATTCACTTCACTCCCCGCGTGAAGCCAATTTACCCAGCCACAATAACAGAACTTCAAAGAACGTTCTTCCGTTTTCGACGCAAAAACGGTGCCAGCTTTCTCTTACCCATTTAGCAGCTTGGGCTGCGAGTGAAAGCCGGATGGTCGACTTCCTAACGAATAAGTTGCCAGAAGACACTAGGGTCTCAATCGATGACGGTTACCTGAAACTCTACCCATCAAGCGACGGCCTGATGCACGATGAATGCGTTGTCGGCATTGGGACTACTGCGCACTGGTACCTGGGGGATGGAGACGTTCCGCCAGAAGCCCAACTTCATCACACTGTTATTGAGCACTTAAAGATTGGATCGTGTTCGAAACTTCAACAGCTACGGGCCATACAGGGCGGCGCCACTTCGAAATCATAAAGACGCGAAGACATTCTTTCAGAATACCGCCGCTGTTGGTTCTGATCTCTGAAGAAAGATACCAGCGCCACCTGAGGCAAAAATGAGCTATGGTCGCGTCGAAGAAGGCGGTCGCCAAGCGGCTTCCAAGGCCTTTCAAGAAAGCGGCGAAGACGGTAGCAAAAGCTGCGAAGGCGAAAAAAGACAGCCAAGAAAACAGCCAAAAAAAATCGTCGAAGAAGTCCGCGAAGAAAACCCAATCATCAGCCGGCCGTAAGGCTGTCGGAAGAGGGCAGCGAAGAAGGTTGCCAAGAAAAAAGAAGGCGAAACGGTAAAGATGGATGACGCCGACGTTCAAATAAATTTCGATGCTCCCGCGGTTCTCCGGAAATGGCCCTCCCTCAATAGAGAGCGCATCAAAAAATCGTGGGGCGCCACTCCCTACCTTGTTGCTGCTGGCACTTTGGACGAGTGCATACGGGAGTTCATGTCCAAGCCTGCATTTCAGCACCACTTGTATGAGATCCACACGGCTCCGCAAGGAGACTTAGTCAGTGCGGTTTTGTCGGCCGAGCACACGGTTGAGCTCGCTCGGCTGCGGGATTTTCTCTAAGTCTCGAATAAGTCGAAGCCGCTACTCGCCCCGGGTTGTCGGATTGACCTCGCGACCAAGCACAGCTCGACCAGGCGACTTCTCAATTTAGATTGAATAGGGTTTTTCCCAGCTGCCTCGAAATAAAATCCATGAACGATAACTTGGTCAGCGGAACGGTCGTCGCCGAGCTGCCACTCGCGACCGCAGGGGTGCTCGCCAATTGCGGATGGTAGGGCGCAACTTTAGGCGCCTGCCTTTTAGCGATCTTCCGCTTTTTTTGATCAACGCCGATTACCGTCGGAGGCGGAGCCGCTGAAGCGTACGATTGCAGTGGCGATGGCTCGCCTGACACCGCGTCTCCGACCAGCGTTGGTGGCGGGACTATGGTCGGCTGGCTGGTGTCAATGAAAATGCGTTCGGGAGGCCGCTGAATGGAAGCTATCCGAATGACTGGCTGGTTGATTGTGTCACCAGCTGGTTCCGGCAACGGTTTGGGCAGGTACCAATCTGCTACAAACAGTAATGCAAGAAGCGATGCGCCAACCCAGGCTATGAATCGTCCGATAGGCATAACCATTTCTCGCCGCCGTACCAACGTGACGAGAGCAAACGCCTTAATTCCTGATAGTTCGTAACCGCCGCTCGAGTTTTCTTGAACGACCGTGAAACGTGGTTACCCATCAAGTGACGGCGTGATGCACGATGCGCCATTGGGGGACTCCGGCTCACTGGTACGCAGGGACCAAGACGTTCCCGACGATGCACAACTTCATCATTCGGTAGTCGACGTTTGAAGTTGGAGCGTGTTCGAAGTTTCACCAGTTATGGTCCGTATCGACCAGTTCCCCTTCGCAACCACAAAGACGCGAAGGCGTTTTCTGGAAAAATGGCCGATAACGCGCAGCGCTCAACCGGTTCACCTGAAGGTTCTGCTCCTTCCATGATGCTCCACCATGCCTCCTGCGCGGAGAACGCATGCGCTCACTCGACGGCGTTTATTCTCGATAGAGCCGATCCTTTGCTATAGCGTTGTCGATCAGCCATAACGGCTGAAGGCTGCCACCGAGCGGCTTAATAATCAAACGATCAAGGGAGGTTTTGATGCCTACCAATTCTTTTCGCCTAGCTTTGGCATGTCTAGCTCTTGGCAGTGTATTAGCCAGCCCCGGCGCCCAAGCTGCAAGCCCAAAGCTTGAGAGCAGCGACGTCATGATCCCGTCAGGGGACGCCGGTATCGAGCTGTTCGTGCGCAATAAGCATCCGGCCGGCACGGACAGTTTTCCCTCCGACCGGATTTTGCTGTACGTGCACGGCGCCACGTACCCCTCGGAAACCGCCTTCGACTTACCTATCGAGGGTGTGTCGATGATGGATATGATCGCAACACGCGGCTTTGACGTCTACCTCGTCGATGTCCGAGGCTACGGGCGTTCCACACGGCCGCCCGAGATGAGCCAACCTGCAGCCGCGAACAAGCCGATCGTCTCGACCGAGGTTGCTGCTCGTGACCTCGGTACCGCTGTCGATTACATTCTTAAAAAGCGCGGCGTTGCGAAGATCGGGGTAATGGGATGGTCGTGGGGAACGTCGATCGCTGGTTTGTACACCAGCGGACACAACGAAAAGGTTGATCGTTTAGTCCTATACGCTCCGCAATGGATACGCACGGAGCCGCCGGCTCCTGTCGCCGCCAATGCTCCTCCGCTTGGAGCCTACCGATTGGTCTCAAAGGATTCGGCCAAAGCGCGCTGGCTGAAAGGCGTGCCCGACGACAAGCAAGCCGGACTAATTCCGCCAGGTGTATTTGAAACTTGGGCTGATGCAACATGGGCGACGGACCCAGATGCGGCAAAGCAATCCCCACCCATGCTGCGTGCGCCCAATGGCGTGGTTGAGGACAGCATGAATTATTGGGCTGCAGGCAAAGCGCTATACGATCCCGGTAAGATCACGGTGCCGACCTTGATTCTTCATGCCGAATGGGACGCCGACCTTCCCAGTTATTTGGCTCAGAACTATTTCACTCAGCTGAAGAACACGCCCTACAAGCGTATGATAGAGCTGAGCGAAGGAACCCATACGGTGATGATGGAAAAGAACCGGATGCAGTTCTTCCGCGAGTTGATGGGTTTCCTCGACGAAGAGAAGCCGCTCGCTTTGAAGTAAATCGCGAGCTGGTCGCCGTATAGGCCGATCGTTCTGGTGGCTTGTCTGGTTCGTTCCAGGCGGGCCTCGTAGCTTCAAAATGATTCATGGCCGTTGCTGCATGAACGCGACCTCAAATTGCTGTGCCGCTATCTGCGATGCCCGAGGCTAATGCCAAGCTTGAGTGCCTTCTGACGTAATGAACCTTCCGTTCTTTTGGTCAGCTTGATAATTTTGGCTATTGGCGTCTTCGCTTTCGAATGAGCTCGTAATTCCTTCACGTCAGCCTTGGTGTATTCTCGTCGAATAATTTTCTTCTTTGCTTTCTTGGCCACTTCGATCTCCATTGATTCGATGAGCCTTCTACCACACTACCTCCGATGGGCAACTTTCCGTTCGCCCTTCGCTACCAGCTTTGAGATGGCAGTAACTGATTAAAGCATCTCGGATGAGTGCTCAGCTCGGTAGATCATGAACGACGGGTGCCTGAGAGGAGACTTCACTCAGCAATCAGATGGCAGTTGGTCCAGTCTATGGCGTCCAGAAGTGATGCCTTCTGTCGAGATTTGAGCATGTAATTGGTCCAGCCAGCATCGGCAGCGTCCTGGATGTCGATCTGTCGGTATCCGAAATCTGTTCGCAGCCACTGATCGGCGACGACGCCCTTGAACGTCTCGAACGAACAATAGTGCGGACGATCGATCATAGCGTGGTAGTGAAGCCGACCGTCCGCATTCGATTCAATTACGGCCACTGTTTTCAGTCGGCGCCCGTGCAGCTTGGCCGCGCTGCCTAAGATTTTGTAGTTGAGACGGTTCGTAAAGTGGCGGAAGTTTTCTGACGCCACGATCGGGTCGGCGTTTCGGCATCCGACGCGTTTCTTCATTGTGAGGGTTGTCGCCGCGGGGTTCGCAAACTTGTCAGGGTCGAATAACGCGTGCAACTCACCGGCACATCGGCCATCGAAGGCAGACCGGAACATCATCGCAGACGCTTCGCGATCCGGCAAAGCGTTCGCAGTAAAAAGTGTCGAGATTTATCGCTTACGATGAGTAATGGACTCTCACGTCCAGCTACAGAAAACCGCGGCTCACCTGACCGCGCGCTGCTGTGGTGTGTAATGACGACACTGCCATATGTGTCTCGCGAGTACAGTGCCCTTCGAAGTTCTTTAAGCTCTTCGTAGTTTCGCGGACCATTATCGGCTAGCCAAGCGTTGATGTCGGTTGCTGGGCCGCCTGGGAAGCGGTCATTCTGTTTTGGCTTATCAGAAGCGATTACGCGTACTGACCAATCAACAGGATCTCGATAAGTTTTAGCCAACTAAAATCTCCTTTTCTTGTGCAATAGGGCCTGGTGACCGCCGCAATGGCATCTCCAGTGGAGATATTTAGCGTTTCGAAACGAGCTGAATCGGAGGCCTGGGATCGAATCTGATTTTTTAGATTTGTTGGGCGATTGCCTGTTGCCCAAAGCCCAAATCCAACGGACGGCGGCTCCATCAACAACAGGAGCTAGTCATGGCAGCAAAATCATCCATTTCATTGGTCTCGGTTCAGAAGCCGACCGCGAACACGCCGATCCTTCAGCGCCGGAATAAGCTGACGGCCAATATTGAGCAGCAGATTACCAAGATCGGTCTGTTCCGCGAGGGTAAGCGAATCTCCCGCGAGCAATTCTGGGTCGACGCCGGCGGCGCGATCTATTTCCTACTGCGATACGGCAAGCAGCCCCTGGAGCTGGAGAAGGGCAAGAGCACGCTTAAGGCCGCGACATTTGACGATTTGGTCGCGCAGCTGGACGAGATCAAGACCATCACGGTCGCTGGGGGCCTCGATGAGGCTCTGTCTGCGTGTGCAAACGCGGTTCGATCGAATTTTAAGGCGGCGAAGGACAAGAAGGCCGGTAAAGGGGCTTGAGTCCGACCATTGGTCTACCGCTAAAGTATACCGTTGCCCTTCATCTTTTTATCTTTGACCCTCCTCTGGCTTCAATCAGAGGAGGGTTTTTGATGGACGATGATTTGGTGGCCTACGCGCTAGCTCTGATTTTGGATGATGTGCGCATCGGCGAGTGGGCTACCTCAGAGGTTGACAAGCGCCTCAAGCGCAAGGGTCCCCAGGATCGTGAATTTTGGGCGATGTACACGGTCGTCACCAACGAGCTGCTCGATGCGGTTCGCAAGAAGAACGAGCCCCATGTCTGATCTGCGAGCGATAATGACGAAGCGCAAGAAGGCAGCCAAGGGGTCGTAAGGCCATGATTACACCGGTAGCCGGAGGTCTAACGCCTTCGGCTGTCGTCGCTGTGTACCACAACAACCTTGCATCAAATCAGTTCTGGAGGAGCTCGCCGTGTCTGAACCAACCGTTTGGAGCGCTGAAACCAATCGATGCTCATTGATCTCAGGCGCCACTTTGATCTTTACAGTCGTAGCGTCCGCACCGCTGGCTTGGCTTGCAATTACGTCAGAAATTTCGTGGGTAAGAGCTATCGGCGTGCTGGTGATACCTGCTTCCATGGGGGCTTGGATCCTCACCACAATACGTGCCGTTCATCTCCTAGAGCTACGATTTTGGCAGATGAGGTCGACTTATGTTTCGTTGATATTTGGTCTTGTATCGCTCGGGCTGGTTCTTTTGCATTCCGTAGTTCTACTGTTGACGAAAGACCATCCGAGCGTTCGAGCGGACACAACGCTGTATCTCGCAGCGGCCCTCGTTGCGACGTTGGCGACTATATGGTGCGCCTGGTACAATTGGAAAATGACGAGAAGCGTTTCGCTTGCTGCCAGTCTGACGGTCATTCAGACGATCATTAGTGGCAGCGTCGTCGCTGTTGTGTTGATTTGGATGGGAAACCGCCGCCGCGATGGCGACTAGGCCCCAATCCTTCGCTTCAGTGCTTGGCGCCGATGGACGCTTCTTGGTCGAGCCTGTTGAGCAATTCGGTAAGATCGTCAGCGTCATCAAGATCGAGGTCGATCTGCGGCACGTCGTTCACTAACGCAGGCTTGCGCGTGACAGAATCGATAACTGCCCACAAGTCGCGACCCGGCAACTTTTCCGTCACATAACGCATCGCAGAATTAAGCCTTCGAATTCGAATATTGGCAAGCTAGGACGAGGTCCGCTTTGCTCCCATCAACTGACATGGTCAGTCCGGCCCGTTAGGTCTGAAAAGTGCCAATAGGCGACATCACACGTTTGGCCTAAAATGAAAGAGACCGCCAACTTAGGGCGCCCCCGCTTGATTGATGCTTCGTCACTCACGGTCTTGAACAGCGAGTTCCCCTTGTTGCGGCAAGAATATTACAGATCAACGTATATAGGAACAATGCAACGAATAGAGGAGCCCGTACGCCAACTAGTGGTTTTATTGAGTATGAATTGATCGCCTCTATATAACTCTGGGGATTTCCTGTCGGCGCTACTACACGCTTTTTTTGTGATGCGACAGGTAGGCTTGAGTGCTAAGCTGGATTTCTTAGACGTCTACTAGGCCACCCGGGCGCTCCCGGGCAAGCAGTGTTCACAGTCCGGCTCGAGGCTGTGCGATGCCCAAGATCCTGCTGGTCGAAGACAACGAGATGAACCGCGATATGCTCTCGCGGCGTCTCGTACGCGGCGGCTACGAGGTCACCATTGCCGAGGACGGCGCGCGCGGCGTCGCAATGGCAACGAGCGACAGGCCCGACCTCATTTTGATGGACATGAGCCTGCCGGTGATCGACGGCTGGGAGGCGACGCGTCGGATCAAGGCCACGCCTGAGCTGCGCAAGATCCCCATCATCGCGCTCACGGCGCACGCCATGGCGACCGACCGGGAAAAGGCCCTCGAGGCCGGCTGCGACGACTACGACACAAAACCGATCGAGCTGCAGAGGCTGCTAGGCAAGATTGAGACGCTACTCGCGGCAGCGGGACAGTAGACGACCTACAAGTTTCCGGACGGATCACGAGAGGAAACAACCCATGAAAACGGCTCAGTACAAATGGTCCCAAAATGATGGGTGGCTGCCGAATTTGCCAACTGGCGAGGTCGGACAACAAAGTGTCGCATTCGTTTTCGGCGCTCGATCGCTGATGCAGGCAGGTGACCTCGTGGGCGAACTGCGCGACCACTTCAAAGGGGCCGCTATACTTGGTTGCTCGACTTCCGGTGAGATTTTCGGCGACATAGTTGTCGACGACTCCGTGATCGCCACCATTGTCGATTTCGAACATACGCCAATCCGGTCCGCCTCTGGCACGATTGGTGAGGCGAAGGCGAGCTATGACGTGGGCAAGGAGCTCGCGCAGTTGTTGAACGACGCCTCGTTGCGCCATGTGTTCGTTCTTTCGGACGGCTTGCACGTCAATGGCTCCGACCTGGCGCGCGGTCTCGCAGGTGGTGTCTCGGACGGCGTGTCGATCACTGGCGGCCTTTCCGGGGACGGCACCAACTTCGCCGAGACCTGGGTCATCGCCGACGATACCGCGGGCCCGCAGCGCGTCGCAGCGGTGGGTCTGTACGGCGATCACTTGCGCATTGGCTACGCATCGATGGGCGGCTGGGAGCCATTCGGGCCGTTGCGCACCATCACTCGCGCCGAAGGCAACATCCTTTATGAGCTGGATGGGCGGTCAGCGCTCGATCTGTACAAGGTATACCTGGGCTCGCATGCCGAGCAGTTGCCAAGCTCCGCCCTGCTTTTTCCGATCCTGGTTACCGACGCAAAGGGCGGTGAGGGCGTCGTTCGGACCGTCCTGTCTGTGGACGAGCGGAACAAGTCAATGACTTTCGCGGGCGACATCCCGCAGGGTGGAACGGCGCAGTTGATGAAGACCAATGTTGACGATCTGGTCGACGGCGCGACAGCGGCCGCCGAGGCCAGCCTGAGTGGGCTGGACGGCAGACGACCGGACGTTGCGATTTTGGTGAGCTGTGTCGGGCGCAAGCTTGTGATGAAGCAGCGCACTGAAGAAGAACTCGAAGCAATCCGGGATGTGTTCGGGACGGACGCGAAGCTTTCCGGATTCTATTCGTACGGCGAGCTTTGCCCCTTCATGCACGGTGGTGCGTGCCGCCTCCACAATCAGACCATGACGATAACAACTTTCGCCGAGGACTGAACGTACAGGACACAGATGCACCGGCTGCTGCGACGCCAGCTCAAGAAGCACCTCGGTGTCGGGGAGGAAATACCGGCTGCGCTTAAGCCCTTCGTAGCAGCCGTGGATGCCGCATATGCCGATTTCGACAGCGATCGGGCGATGCTCGAACGCTCTCTGGAGTTGAGCGTGAAGGAGCTGTTGGAGGCGCGCGACAAGGCGACCCAGGCCCAGACCCGGCTTACCGACGCGCTCGAGAGCATCTCGGAAGGCTTTATCCTGTTCGACGCCGACGATCGCATGGTGTTGTGCAACTCGCGCTATCGCGAGCTATATCCGGCGGTCGCCGACATCCTGCAGCCAGGGCTGAAGTTCGAGCATTTGATCAAGACCGTGGTTGAGCGCGGGACCGTGGCCGACGCGGTTGCGCGACCTCAGGAATGGGTCGAGCAAAGACTTGCGCAGCATCGCAATCCAAAAGGCCTGATTCTGCATCAGCAGTGGGATGGTCGCTTGATCCAGATTAGCGAGCGCAAGACGCAGGAGGGCGGCACCGTCGGCGTGTTCACGGAGGTGACCGAACTCAAACGGCGAGAGGAGGAGCTGGCGGCTGCGCGTGACGAGGCGACGGAGGCCCAGCGGCGGCTGGTCGACGCGATCGAGAGCATCTCCGAGGGGTTCTCGCTCTACGATGCCGACGACAAGCTCGTGATTTACAACCGGCGCTATCGGGACATGCACGGAACCCGCAGCATCGATCTCGTGAACGAGGGCGTATCGTTCGAAACGATCCTCCGCAACGCGGTCGCGAGGGGCGAGATCCGCGACGCGGAGGGGCGCGTCGAGGCCTGGGTCGCGGAACGTCTGGCCCGGCATCGCGACCCCAAGGGCGCGCATGTGCATCGCCGCTCGGACGGGCGCTGGATCCAGGTCAACGAGCGCAAAACTGACGACGGCGGCACGGTCGCAACCTACACCGACATCACCGACGTGAAGCAGGCGGAGCAGGCGATCCAGGAGAGCGAGCAGCGGCTGCGCGTCATTGCCGAGGCGGCGCCGATGGCGGTGCTGATCGTCACCTTCGATGATGGGATGATCCGGTATGTCAATCAACGCTTCAGCGAAATGTTCGAACTCGAAGGTTCGTCCGCCCTGGGCCTGCAAGCGAAAACCCTCTACGCAGACCCGCGGCATCGTGAGCACGTTATCGACGCGCTGACCGAGCACGGGCATGTGGAGGGCATGGAGGTGCTGTTGAAGCGGGCCGGAGGCGAGGAGTTCTGGGCGCTCATGGCATCGCAGCGCGTCCAGTTCGACGGGCGCCCGGCGATGATCACAGGCCTCGCCGACATCAGCGACCGCAAGCGTATGGAAGGTGAACTGCACAAGGCGATTTGGGCGAGCGAGCAGGCGACCCGCGCGAAGTCGGACTTCGTCGCCAGCATGAGCCATGAGCTGCGCACGCCCTTGAACGCGATAATCGGTTACAGCGAGATCCTGCTCGAGGACGCCCAGGGTGCCGGGCGCGAATCGGATATGGCGGACCTGCGCAAGATCCAGGATGCCGGCAAGCATCTGCTCGGCCTGATCGACCACATTCTTGATCTTTCCAAGATCGAAGCCGGCAAGATGACGCTCTATCTCGAGACGTTCGAGCTGCGGCCGATGATCGATGGCGTCGCGGCGGCCGTCACCCCGCTGGCCAGGAAGACCGGCAACGCGCTCGTGGTGAACTGCGCCGACGACGTCGGTACGATCCACAGCGATCTGACCAAGGTGCGGCAGATCCTGTTCAACCTTCTCAGCAATGCCTGCAAGTTCACGAAGAATGGGACGATCACGTTGACCGCGCTCCGTGACGCGAACGAGGGCGGCGACTGGATCGAGTTCCAGGTGCGCGATACCGGTATCGGCATGACGCTGGATCAGCAGGCCAAGGTGTTCGAGGCCTTCACTCAGGCCGATGAATCCACAACCCGCGCCTATGGCGGCACCGGGCTCGGTCTCGCTATTACCAAGAGCTTCTGCCGGCTGATGGGCGGCGATGTGACGCTGACCAGCGAAGCCGGCAAGGGAACGACCTTCGTGGTTCGCCTGCCGGCGGTGTCACGCGTTGCATCGGACGCCGCGATCTCGGCGGCGGATAGGCATTCCGAGGGGCCGGAGGTCACGGAGCCCGAGCATGCGCCGATCGTTCTCGTGGTCGACGATGATCCCAACGCCCGGGAGCTGCTGTGCCGACACCTGCAGCGCGGCGGTTACGCCGTTCGCATGGCCGCCAATGGCGAGGAGGCGATGCAGCTCGCCCGCACGCTGCAGCCCGATATCATCACGCTCGACGTTCTGATGCCGCAGATGGACGGCTGGGCCGTGCTCGGCGCTATGAAGGAAGATCCGGCACTCGCCGAGATTCCGGTAATCATGGTCACGATCGTCGACAACCAGAGCATCGGCTTCTCGCTCGGCGCCGCCGATTACCTGATCAAGCCGATCGATCGCGACAGGCTGGTCCGTGCGGTGGAGAAGTGCTGTCGAAGGGGCGCGCCACGGCACGTGCTGATCGTCGAGGACGACGCTCCGACCAGTGAGCTGATGGGGCGCGCCTTGCGGGAGATCGGTTGCACGGTGACGCAAGCAGAGAACGGTCGGGTTGGTCTTGAGCGTTTGAACGAGGCCATACCCGAGGCAATTCTGCTCGACCTAATGATGCCCGAGATGGACGGGTTCGAGTTCATCGCGCGAGTGCGCGCCGAATCCCGCTGGCGGCGCATCCCGGTCATCGTCGTCACTGCAAAGGCACTGACCACCGAGGATCTCGCGCGCCTCAACGGCCAGGTACAGCATCTGGTGCACAAGGGCGAATACAGCGGCAAGGCCGTGCTGGCGGCACTTGACGAGCTGGTACCCCGGAACGCCCGGCGCGCCAGTCCGGATCGGCCATGAGCATCATTGACAGCGATAGCGCGCGCGCGTGGCGCATTCAGCTTGCCCAGTTTCGCCAGGAACTGCTGTCCCCTGTCAACGCCTTGCTCGGCTATGCGGAGATGATGCACGAGGAGGCGTCCCGGAACGGGCGTCCGGACATGCTCTCCGATATGAACCACATCCTCGGCGCTGCCCGGGATCTTGCGGGCAAGGTCGACCGGCTGGTGGACTGCGATCGTCCAAAGAGCAAATCGCCGCGCCCAGCGCCCGCCACGCAAGAGCAGGAGCTGCGTCACGAGCTGCGCACGCCCCTGAACGCGATCAAAGGCTATGCCGAGATGCTGCGCGAGGATGCAGCCGATTTCTCAAGCGACTCGCTACGGGCAGATCTCGATTGCCTGCTGGTGGCCGCCACCGACCTGCTGCTGCGTCTCGATCGCATCGTGCGATTCTCGGTCGATGTCGAGGAGACCAGCGTGACCTCCGATCAGACCGGCGCGGTCATTGTCAGCGACTTGATCCGCAGCCTCGGGCCGGTCCGGCAAGATCCGCCTGCTGTCACTGAGACCGGCTCCATTCTCGTGGTAGATGATATCGAGGCCAACCGCGATCTGCTGTCGCGTCGATTGACCCGAGATGGTCATCGCGTCGCATCGGTGGCGGGGGGTCAGCAGGCGCTGCAGGCGCTCGCCGACGACGAGTTCGATCTAGTCCTGCTCGATTTAATGATGCCCGATATCAACGGGTTTGACGTCCTAGTACGTATGAAGGCCAATGAGCGATTGCGTCGCATTCCGGTTATTATGATCACGGCCTTGGCGGAGACCGAGAGCGCCGTCCGCTGCATCGAAGCCGGGGCCGAGGATTATCTGCCGAAGCCGTTCGATCCGATCCTATTGCGCGCGCGGATCAATGCTTGCCTGCACAAGAAACGCTGGCGCGACCGCGAGCAGAATTATCTTCGCCGCATCGAGGACGAGACCGCCAAGTTCGAACGGCTGTTGTTGACCATCCTGCCAAGACAGGTGATCGGCCGCCTGAACCAGGGTGAAGCCATGATCGCCGACCGCTTCGAGGGCGTGAGCGTTCTGTTCGCCGACCTGGTCGGCTTCACGGAGCACTCGGCACGCGTCCCGCCTGCAGCGATGGTCGAGTATTTAAACCGGCTGTTCTCGGAGTTCGACGCGCTTGCCCGCGAGCTCGGGGTCGAGAAGATCAAGACCATCGGCGATGCCTACATGGCCGTCGCCGGCTTGCCCGATCCACATCCCGATCCGTTCGCAGCGATTGCGAAAATGGCGCTCGGCATGATCGATCGGCTAGATCGTGTCAATGGCCATTTTGGCTGGCCCCTGCAAATCCGGATCGGCATACATTCCGGTCCCGTGGTAGCCGGCATCATCGGTACGAACCGCTTCATCTACGATGTGTGGGGCGATACTGTAAATGTCGCCAGCCGTCTTGAGATCTATTCTCTGCCCAATCGAATCCATGTGTCCCAGGATACAGCCCGCCGCCTGGTCGGTCCTTTCGCGCTGGAGCCGCGCGGCAGCATTGACGTGAAGGGCAAGGGCAAACTGGAGACGTTTTTCTTGAGCCGGATCTAGACGCGTGCATCAGGCGCGCGAACGGCGATCGAAGCTTGTGTCCGACAACGCCCCGCCTCGCTCTCCCCTACGAAAATTTAGATATCCCGCCGCCACACCAACGACTGCCTCGTCATGCCCGCGTGCCGGTTCACTTGGAAGGGGCATTTGAAACTTTTTGCCCCCTCGGACAGGCGGGCGAGTTCCGAGTTGGGTCAATCGCGCCTGTTTGACTCTGTCCGAGTCACTTCCGCTTTTCCTCCGATAGCGGCGGTATAGCGGACGTCGCGGGACTTCGCATTTGTGCCACAAGCAGACATCACAGCCGGGTCACCACGACATGCATCTGGCGCTCGCGGACGTTTATGTCGACCGTTGGCCATACACTCTCACATTATGGCGGGCTGATCGTCACTCGGTCTTGAGGCCGATCGCCCTGACCAGCAATGCGTCGGCTGCGATCTGCTTTTCGACGTACACATCGAGCTCCCTTGGCGTCATCACCATCGGCTCGACGCCCAGTTCGGCCAGCCTCTCCCGCACCCGAGGCTCTTGCAGTGCCTCGAGCGTCTCGCGGTGAAGCTTGTCGACAATTTCGCGCGACGCCCCTGCCGGCAGGAAAAGCGCGAACCAAGTCGGATACTCGGTGTTGGCGAAACCCGCCTCCGAGGTGGTTGGCACGTCGGGCAGCGCGGTCGAGCGCCTGGCACCGTTCACGGCAAGGGCGGAGAGCTTGCCGTCGCGAATGTTCGGCAGGGCTGCCCCGAGCGCCATGAAGAAGAAATCGATCCGTCCCGCGATCACGTTGGCCATGGCCTCCGCACCTCCCTTGAACGGCACGTGCACAGCCTCCACGCCGGCGCTGAACCGGAAGCGCTCCGCGCTCAGATGCGATGCGGTCCCGACGCCAGGCGAGGCGAAGTTGAACGCACCCGGCTTGGCCTTGGCCGCGGAAACAAGATCGCGGATTGTGCCGTAACCCCTGGCCGGCGGGACCACGAGGACGAACGGCGTGACGCCCAACGGCGCGACCGCTGCGAAATCGCGTGCCGGATCGTAGCCCAGATTGGCATGGAGCGAGGGTGCGATCGTATGTGCGGACGAGTGGACGAGAAGAGTGTAACCGTCAGGGGCTGCCTTGGCGACGAGGTTGGCGCCGATCGTCCCCCCTGCACCGGGGCGGTTCTCCACGACGATGCTTTGGCCGAGTCGGATCGAGAGCTGCTCAAACACCACCCGGGGGACAATGTCAGCAAGGCTGCCCGCTGCGATTGGAACGATCGCTCGCAGCGGCTTCGTCGGCCATGTCTGAGCCCGGGCCTCCATGGTTGCGAGGCCCAACACGAGCACCGGCAGCAGCATTAAACAACGGGACTTCATGATCTCCTCCGCTTGGGTACTGATTGCGAGCCGATGGGGCGCCGAGCTTCCGCCCAGGGCTACGGCACCTTGCCCTTTACTGCCCATGCCGTCGCCGCATAGGATCGAGGTCCATCCGGATCACCGTCGAGATATGCTGCCTCGACGGCGTCGCGGAGTTTCGACTTCTTCTTCGCGCTGAGCGTGACGAGATACTCGGCGTACGGTCCGTCCTTGCCGTCGAGCGATGTCCAGAAATCAGCAAAGGATGAGAATTCCATCCGTATCATCAAGCTATCCTGCTCGACATCGAGCAGCCCCGCGTCACGCCATGCCTTGGCCATCCCTCCCCGGAGAGTCGCGGGCCGGGTGCATGCCTTCGCCCGCCGCTCATTTGCGTTTCCATCGAGCACAGCAGCGGTGTCGAAGAACATGCGATAGATGACCAGGCCGCCCCGCGTGTCCCACGCTGTGGCCGCAATTGTCCCGCCGGAACGCGTGACACGTCGCATCTCGCGCACTGCCCGATCGACATCGGGAATGAACGGCAGGACGAGCGATGCCAGCGAATGGTCGAACGACGCGTCTTCGAATGACAACGCGCACGCGTCACCGACCTGGAAGACGAGGCGGGAATCGCGCGCCTGCTGCCTGGCGTGCTCGATGTACACGGGAGAAAAGTCGATGCCGTGAACGGAGCCAATGCCGGGATTCTGTGCCAACGCGAACGCGAGGCTGCCGGTGCCGCAACCGACGTCGAGGACCCGCCCGGCGGCTGTCACCCCGGCGAAACTGATGAGCAGCGGCGCCAGCTGTCGGCTCCAGCGACCCATCTGGGCCTCGTATCCATCGCCGTCGCCTGAGAGAAAAGTCGATGACGCTATCGCCTCTCTTCTGTCGACGCCCTGGCTCATAGACAAACAGGCGGCAATACTAGTCATGGTGCCCGCGAGTGACGGTGTGGCCTGCCGGCTGAACCTCGCCGGCCTGTGCCGACCCGTAGCGGCACGGCCCCGACCATGCTACAAAGAACCTCTGAAAGTCTTTGCGCTCGTACTGAATCCTCATGAATTCCTGTGAAGCCACAACGATCATCTGAGCTTTGAACTATGCACGGCTCCGAGGTGTTCCGCTTTGGTTTGTTCCGACTTGCGACCGCGCGGCGAGAACTCTCGCTCGGGAGCGCCCCAGTCACGCTTGGCTCACGCGCTTTCGATCTGCTCGTGTCCTTGGTCAAACGGCAAGGCCGGCTCGCAACCAAGGACGAGTTGATGGCCGAGGTGTGGCCCGGCACGATTGTGGATGAGAACAATCTTCCGGCTCAAATGGCCGCGTTGCGCAAGGTGCTAGCGGCCGACCCGGACCTCGCGCGCTGCCTGCAGACGGTTCCGGGCCGTGGTTATCGGTTCGTTGCCAGCGTGGAAATCGGGACGGACGCAAGCTTCGAGAGCACCGCCGCAGAGACGCTCTCTATTGTTGTTCTGCCCTTCGCCAATCTCAGCACCGATGCCGAGCAGGCCTACTTCACTCAGGGCATGACCGAGACTGTCACCACCGACCTCTCGAGAATCTCCGGATTGCTGGTGATCTCGGCTACGACAGCCGCCACCTTCGACGGAAAAGCAATCGACGTCAGGCAGGTCAGCTGTGAGCTTGGCGTGCGCTTTGTGCTCAAGGGCAGTGTGCAGAGGAATGACCGGGCGGTGCGGATCAATGCTCAGCTGATCGACGGGCGCAGCGGCGTCCAGATCTGGTCCGAGATCTTCGACGGTGACATTGCCGATCCTTTCGCGCTGCAAGACCGGATAACAGGCCGCATCGCCATCTCGATCGGACGCGAGATCTTCGTGGCAGCGGCACGGGACGGCGAGATGCGCAACATCGATCCCCGATCATGGGATCTTGTCATGAGGGGGATAGCAGCCGACAACAAGCCCCAATCGCTGGAGTGCCTGCAGCAGCAGGAGCACTTCTTCGCTCATGCCGCGCAGCTCGACCCGAAGAACAGCATTGCGCAGGCCTGGCTCGCCCGAGCTATCCTGCTTCAGTCGGCGCAGGTCCATGCCCCTGCTTCGTTGAAACAGGACGCGTTGACGCGAGGCGCCGAAGCGGCCGAGCGGGCCGTGGCTCTCGATCCGTCGAATGCTCGCGCCCATCTCGCCATGAGCTATCTTTACTACCTGCGCCGCGACTTCGAACGGTCGCTTCTGGCAAGCGAAAGGGCGGTCGCGCATGACCGCAATCTCGCCATGGCGTACAACATGCTGTCCGCTTCCCTGTCTCATCTTGGGAGGGGACGTGAAGCGGTACTCGCGTCGGAAACGGCACTCCGCCTTGATCCTGGCGGCCCGCAGTTCGACGTGTTCCGCACGACGATGGGGCTCGCTCGTCTGCTGCTGGGGCAAATCGACGATGCCATGGCGTGCTTCTCGCGCGCGCGGCAGGCCAACCCGAAGCTCGCACGCGCCCATCTGGGTGCGGCCATCGCGCTGGCGGCCAGAGGCGACGTCCCCAGCGCGCAGCTCGCCGCCGCGGATCTCCTGCGGTTGGCCCCAGAATACCGCCTGTCGCAAACCGTCGATGCGTGCTTGCCGGACTCGCCACCTCGATACCGGCAGTTCTATGACGAGGTATTGCTACCCGGCGCGCTGTCGGCCGGAGTGCCGGTCTAACGTCCCGACCGAGCCTTTGCGGCCGTCGTCATCTTGCCAAGTCCGCTCTGGGTCTTGGCTGTGTGAAAACGCGAAGACGCTCAATCGCGACAGAAGAAGTTATTCGTCCAAGACCGTTTTAGTCGCTCAACGCGCAAGCGGATTCAACTTAGAGATCGAACTGAAAAATATTATTCTTCGTCGCGTTTCGATTTTTGAGTTTTTACACAGCCAGGGTCATTCGCGTCGCTTTGACCGCGTGCAGCTCACTTCCGGTCTAACCCCACAAGCAGACATAATCGCGGACCGTCGGCATGTCTCAAAAGTGCCAAGGGACTAAACCGCTCGCGCGGTAGAACGCGATGGCTGGCGACACAGTCTATAGCGCGGCGCGAGGCCGCAACCTTCACTCAAGATAAGAGCATCCCAGCCCGAAGGTGCGGCACGACTACATCCGCGCCGAAGGATTCGAATGATGAAATCCGCACAATCTGCGATGCGGCTTGACCAGCAGATCGAAGCGGTTTCAATTTGCATGAGTCGGGGTTTTTCGACTCTCTCAACGATCACAACGATCGGTTCGCGCTATGCTGTTCAAAGAATGTTGTGAGGCCGCTAACGTCGAAGTTGTAAAACGTGCTCTTTTTATCACACGTAACTATTTTGAAATCACAGGAGGAGAGAAACCTACTTTCCCCATTTAGCAATACTCGTGCCATAACGCCAAAGTTGTTCTCGTATTCGAGGCCGAGGTTCTTCAAAGATCCCCGGCTAGGAAATCGAAATCACGTGCCACACGCCATTTTCGATAGCTCACGCCGCACCGTCTGACGTATCCCTTCCCGCGGTTCCTCCTTTGGAGGTTTGCGGACGCCGGCCTCGGTGTGCGCGGCGCCGCCTTCATGGGGCCGGCATCCGAAAACCTTCGCACTAGCGGAAGTGGCCTGTTCATAGAGCCGTGTACGCCTATGGCGTCAATGCTTGCCGAGGAACGTGAGGACAGCCTGATTGTAAGCTTCAGGGTTTTCGGCAGGCACGGTGTGTGAACTTCCGGCAACGACGATCCTCTCGCGATTTGGCAAGCAACTCTCCAGCTGATCCATAATCAGATAAAAGAATTTCGGGCTCCGCTCCCCATTAGACAAAAGCGTCGGAGCAGTGATCGCTTTGGCCATCTCGCAGGTGAAGACGGGCCTCGGGCGCTTCGTCGTCGCATCCGCCTGGGAGGAAGCTACGTTGTCCAGATTCATTTTCTTGTCGGCATCGGAACGACGCTCATAAGCGCCGGGTCCGCCAACGGCATTTACGAAAAGAGGTATGCCGGCTTTGGTGTCGCCAGCCTTGAATGCTTCCCTTGCCGGCGCTTGGTTACTGCCCCACTCTTTCAACATGTCCGCAGTATTCGGCACGCCCGTCAATAGGCCCGTGGCGGGCGGCTCATTGAGCGCGAGACTGACGATCATGTCGGGGTGCATGGCGGCGAAGAAAAGCGCCGCGTGCGCTCCCGCTGAATGCGCCACGATCCGCACTTTAGATAAACCAAGGGCACGCACGAAGGCAGCGAGATCCTCGCCATGCGCGTCAGCGGCGCCATCCGGCATACCGTCGGGGCTTACGTCGCTGGGAAAATGGTTGCGGCGGCTGTACGCTATGGCGCGATAACGGTCGCCGAATTTTGGCAGATGCTCCGACCACATTCGGTAGTCTTGAAGGCCGCCGTGAACAAATATTATCGGATCGCCTTTGCCAAGTTCAACATACGCAAGCTCAGTGCCGTTGGCGGAAATGCGCTTAATTTCATCTGCCATCGTCATAGTATTCATAGGCGCGGCAATTATTGAAGCTGCGAAGGCTGCCCGCGCCAAATCGCGGGTGGTCATGGCAGTTGTCATGTCGGCCTCGGTTGAGAACAAATGAAAATGACGCTTGCTGAAAGAGGCTATCCGGCTTCCTATATTTTATTCAAGTCGGTTGCGTGCGTCATTCTGACCATGCGCGGATCATTTCCGGTCTTCCTCCCCGGAAAGCGGACAAGTTCAAAGCCGGTCGGCACTTCGCATTTGTGCTGCCGAACAAGGCTTTGCCCCTGGCGAACTCAATCTCGGGCGCATGTACGATAACGGCCAGGGCGCGCCGCAGGACTATGCTGAGGCGGTGAAATGGATTCGCAAGGCTGCCAAGCAAGGTGACGCCGAAGCCCAGAGCCATCTCGGCGCCATGTACGCCCAAGGTCACGGCGTTCAGCGGGACTACATCCGCGCATATACGTGGTTCAACTTGGCAGCGATGGCGGGCAGTCAAAGGGCGGTCAATAACAGAGACATTGCCGCAAAGCATATGACCCCGGACGAGATCGCTGAAGCGCAGAAACTCGCACGCGAGTCGCAGACAAACAAGCAACTGCCTCGATAGGCCGCTGCATGTTTGCGCCGGTCACGATCACAAAGGTGAAACAAAAACGGCGCATGAGAGCGAGTCAGCTTTTTGCCGCCACATCCCTTCATTGCCGCATCTTGGCGGACGTCCGCTTTAGTACGCATTATGGACTTAAGTCGGACATTGCGCGAGGTCCGAAAAGTGCGGATTTTGTTGCAAAAGTCGGCTGCAACGGGGATTGGGCCCCTTGGGCTTTTCGTCAAGAGCCACGGCTTTGACGCGGCGGCCCTAACGCGCT
>NZ_JNIJ01000036.1 GCF_000701345.1 Bradyrhizobium sp. URHD0069
GATCGACCGCAACGAGCAGCGCATGCTGAGCCATCGAGAGATTTCCTCTCGTTCAGAAAGGCCGAGCGCCTGTTTGGCACGGTGCCGATCCGGAGGACGTATGCCACCGGTTGGCGAGATCACAGAGAAGACCGACGAGGACTCCCGGTCAAATCGGCGTCCGATCGAACTCATCGGCTCGCCGGCCTGCCAGCGATCCCAGATCTCAGACCGCTGAGCGGTCGAGTAATAAATGCGACGTCGCTGTTTCATGCCCACACTCCATCTTTGCTAAAAGATTAGAGTGTTGCGCTGACCAATTGAGCCCGCCGTGAAAAGCGGACATCGGAATTTCAGCTGCAGCGAGTCCACAACCAGTCGTTCACGGAGCGCGCCGACGCTGGGCGCGCGAGGCACCGCTGATGCATTTGGCTAGTCAGAAGGATAGCGGTGACGGTTATGAACAGTGCTTTTCGCATCAAGATCTCCAAGTTACGACTTGTGCAATCATCAAACTGAGCGCGAATGCTCCAAGCGCAATTAAATTGAGTGTTATACTCCGATGTCTTGGCAGATATCGCCGTGCGATTCCGCGATCAACGGAGATTCCGATCAGGTGCTCTCGTTGTGCGGAGTTTGCCTCGACTTGATCGCAAGTCGAATGGTGTTCCCAGTCAAAGATGCAGGACTACAGCCCGTCGAGGAGACGACAACCGGCACCATTGCTCCGCGCAATGGCGAGACAGGATTCATAGTATTCCTTCAGAGGCTCGCGTCGCGATGTTTGGCCACTCCATTTTCTCGCTAGCCATCAATGACCGGTTGTGGTCGTCGGCGCCCTGTCCGGCGGATGCGGGTCTTTACCAGAGCCGCCGAAGCGCGCTTTCACGCGCTCGCGCAACTTCTGGAACGTCACGTAAAGCATCGGCACAAGAAAGATGCCGATCGAACTCGCGGCCAGCATCCCGCCGAACACCGCGGTGCCAACGCCGCGCCGGCTGAGTTCCGCTGCACCGGTGGCAATGACCAGCGGCAGCAGACCGAGAATGAAGGCGATCGAGGTCATCATCACCGCACGGAATCGGGTCTGCGCGCCGAGGATCGCCGCCTCGTCGATCGTCATGCCGGCCTCGCGCCGCTCTTTGGCGAATTCGACGATCAGAATGCCGTTCTTGGCAGCCAGTGCGATCAGCACCACGAGCCCGATCTGACCATAGAGATCGAGATTCAGCCGGGCAATCTTGATACCGAGGTAAGATCCGAGCACGCCGACCACGACCGACAACAGCACGGGAATCGGAATCGCCCAGCTTTCATAAAGCCCGACCAGGAACAGGTAGGCGAACAGGGTCGCAAGCGCCAGAATGATCCCGGTCTGGCCGGACGCCTCGTGCTCCTGATAAGCGGTGCCGGTCCATTCAAAACTGTAGCCCGCCGGTAGCGTTGCGTTGGAGATCTCCGTCATGGCGGCGAGCGCCGTGCCCGAAGAGACGCCCGCCGCGGGGCTGCCGTTCACCGTGACCGAGCGGTAATTGTTGTAGCGGGTGATGACCTGGGGTCCGGTCACGATTTTGAGGCTGGCGATGGATCGCATCGGTACCATCTGGCCGGTGCTGTTGCGCACATAGATCTGCCAGATGTCCGAAATCTCGTCGCGATTGGCGGCCTCGCCCTGAACGTTGACTTGCCAGGTGCGGCCGTAGAGATTGAAGTTGTTGACGTAGATGCCGCCAAGCGTTGCCTGCAGCGCGGTGAAAACGTCGCTGATGTTGAGGCCGAGCACCTGCGCCTTGGCGCGGTCGATGTCGAGATAGAGCGACGGATTGGTGGCCGTGAAAGTCGAGAAAACGCGCGTGAGCCGCGGGTCGCGGTTGGCGGCGGCGATCAGCCCGCTGGTGACGCTGCCGATCGCGGCCGGGTCCTGTCCCTCCAGTGCCTCGAGCTGGTACTCGAACCCGCCGCTGGTCGAGAGCCCGATGATCGGCGGCAGGTTGAACGGCAGCACATTGGCTTGCCGGATCTGCGCGCCACCGCTGAACGTTTGTCGGATCAGTGCCTGCACCGAATCCGCCGCCGCCTTGCGATCCGCGAACGGCTTCAGCCGCGCCACCATGAATGCGTTGTTCGGTTCGGATGCTCCGTCGAGCAGGGAAAAGCCGATGATCGAGAGCGTGTGCTCGACCGCCGGCATTTGTTTCAGCAGGTCTTCAACTTGCTTGGTCACTTCACTGGTGCGCGCCACCGACGCGCCGTCCGGCAACTGCACCGAGATGAAGAAGGCGCCCTGATCTTCTTCCGGAAGGAACCCCGTCGGTGTTACAAGTGACACACCGAATACGCCGCCCGCGAACACCAGCACGAGCACGAGCGACAGCGCTGCCATTCGTACCAGCCGCCGCACGCCGCCGGCGTAGCGGTCGCGCACCCAGTCGATGCCGCCGAGCACGCGCCCCATGATGCCGCGCCGCGGCCCGGTGTGACGCAGGAACACCGCGCACAGCGCCGGCGACAAAGTCAGCGCATTCAAGGCCGAGATGATCATCGCCGCGCTGATCGTTACCGCGAATTGCCGGAACAGCGTGCCGGAAATTCCGGGAATGAAGGCAATCGGCACGAACACCGACAGCAGCACCAGCGTGATCGCGATGACCGGCGCGGTAATCTGGGTCATGGCCTTCTTGGTGGCTTCGGCCGGCGAAAGTTCCGGTTCCTCCTCCATCACGCGCTCGACGTTTTCGACCACGACGATGGCGTCATCGACCACGATGCCGATCGCGAGCACCATCGCCAGCAGCGATACCGTGTTGGCCGAATAGCCCAGCACCAGCAGCACGGCGAAGGCGCCGATCAAGCTCACCGGCACCGCAACCGCGGGGATGATGGTGGCGCGCAAATTGCCGAGGAACAGAAACACCACGATCACCACGAGGACGAAGGCTTCCCCGATCGTCTTCAGCACCTCCGCGATGGTGTCGCTCACAAAGGTGGTGGAATCGTACTGCACCAGATAGGTGAGGCCCTCCGGAAACCTCCCCGACAGCCTCTGCAACGTTGCCTGCACCGCCTTCGCCGTCGTCACGGCATTGGCGCCGGGCGAAAGATAAATGCCGATCGGCACCCCGGCGCGGCCGTCGATCCGCGATTCGCTGTCGAGATTCTGCGCGCCGATCTCGACGCGGGCGACGTCGCTGATCCGCAGCACCGAGCCATCCGGGTTCGCCCGCAGCACGATGTTCCCGAACTGCTCCGGGGTCGTCAGCCTGCCCTGTGTCTGCACGTTGAACTGGAACTGTTGCTGGTCACTGATCGGTCGCGCACCGATGCGACCGACCGGCGCCTGCACGCTCTGGGCGCTGACTGCGGCGATCACATCGGAGGGCGCGAGATTGAGGCTGGTGAGCCGCTGCGTATCGAACCAGATCCGCATCGAGTAATTCAATTTCGCGAACAGGCTGGCCTGGCCAACCCCCGGGGTTCGGGAAATCGCGTCGAGCACGTTGATAATGGCGTAGTTGGTGATGAACAACGGGTCCTGCTGGCCGTTCGCGCTGTAGAGCACGATGAACTGCAGGATCGCCGAAGATTTCTTCTGCACCACCAGACCCTGCCGCTGCACCTCGGGGGGTAGCTGCGACAGCGCGCTCTGAACGCGGTTGTTGACGTTGACGGTATTGATGTCGGGATTGGTACCGAGCGCGAACGAAACGGTGAGCGTGTAGCTGCCGTCGTTGCCGCTGGTCGACTTCATGTACAGCGCGCGATCGACCCCGACCACCTGCGCCTCAAGCGGCTGGGCAACGCTGGACTCGACCACTTCTGCGGAGGCGCCGGGGAACACACCGGTGACCGTGACCTGCGGCGGCACGATGTCGGGAAATTGCGCCACGGGAATCTGCAGCAGCGCGAGCGCGCCCGCGATGGTGATGACGAACGCAATCACGATCGCGAGACGGGGACGGTCGACGAAAACCGCGGAAATCATTGGCTCTTGCCCGCAGGCTTGATTCCGCTCCCGGCGCCGCTATCGGTGGGCGTGCCGCCGTCGGTTGCCACGGCCTTCATGCTGGACTGGATCAACTGGCTCGCCGGCCCCGGCGCGACCGGCTGGCCAGGACGCACCCGCTGCAGGCCCTCGACGATCACCTTGTCGCCGAGCGTGAGCCCGCTGAGGACTGCGGCGATTGTGGGGGTCGACTGTCCGAGCTGGATCCGGCGCTGCTCGGCGTTGTTGTCCGCGCCGACCGTGAAGACATAATCGCCCTGCTGGTCGGACAGCACGGCGGACCGCGGGACCGCCAGCACCTCGACCGGCTGCACACCCTCCAGCATTACCGTGACGAATTCGCCGTCGGTGAGTTCGCGCACCGCACCGCCTGTAGTGGAAGGATCATGCAGCGTTGGATTAGGGATTGCGCCGCGTACGGAGATGGTGTCGGTGCTTTGCTGGACGGTGTTGTCGACGAAGTTCATGTGGCCGGTCTGGCCATAAAGGCGACCATTGGGCAGGCGGACCTTGATCACCACCGCGTTGAAGCCGCCCCGCGTCGCATAACGATCGCGCAACTCCAGCGCCGCGCGCACCGAGACCGGGAAGAGGACGTACATCGGGTCCTGGCTGACGATCGTGGTAAGTACCCCCGAACTGGGACTGACGACGTTGCCCTCGGTCACCGCGGTGCGGCCGATCTTGCCGTCGATCGGCGAACGGATATCGGTATAGTCGAGATTGATCTGCGAGAATTTCACCTGCGCCTGGGCGGCCTGAACCTGGGCTTCCAGGCTGCGCTGGTTGGCGAACGCGGCGTCATAGGTCGATTGTTGACCGGCTGGCCCACCGAGCAGCGTCCGCGCCCGATCGGTCGTCAATTTGGCGTTTTCGAGCGTCGCCTGCAACTGCGCCACAACCGCCTGCTTCGACGCAAGATCGGCCTCGAACGGGGCGCGCTCAAGACGATAGAGTTCATCTCCCGTCTTGATCTCGGCGCCTTCTTCGAACAGCCGCTTCTCCAGGAACGCGGTGACGCGCGCGACCACGTTGACCCGGTTGACCGCCTCTATCCTTCCGAGAAACTCGCTGGTTTCGATAATCGGTCGCTTGATCGCTTCGACGACTCCCACCGCTGGGGGCCCACTTGCGGCTGGCTGCGCCCTGGTTGCCGCGGTCGCTCCGAGCACGACGGCACCCGCAGTCAGCAGGTTGATGGGCACTCTTGGAAGGTGCATCTCGCGCGCCCTCACCATGACCAGAGAAATGTGTTTAACATAATTCGGGTGAACAGATCACCGACATTGATCAATCTGTCGTGCGGAACAATTCTGACATCGCGGGACTCTTCACTCTTCTACGAGCCCCACATACCGGCGCTCGAGCGCCGTTCGAGCGCGGCACGATCGCTCATGTGGCGACATCGTGGCGCTGAGCCCATCACATCCGTTCACAACCTTCGACAAATGGCGTTTGATCGGGGGGATAGACGACGACTAAAATGTTGTCCGAACTATCGAGACGTTCTTTGGAGGCAACGACCGAATAACCGGAAAGATGAGCGACGGAGCGGGAAAAGCTCCGATTGCTTTCGGGAGAAGCGACATGGCCATCCATTTCAACCACACGATCTTGTCGGCTCACGACAGCAAGGCCTCGGCGATATTCCTGGCCGAGATCTTGAATCTTCCGGCCCCGAGGCGCTGGGGACCATTTCAGGTGGTCGTCACCGAAAACGGGGCCAATCTCGATTACATGGACACCGATGGCGAAATCACGCCGCAGCATTACGCGTTCCTGATTAGCGAAGCCGAATTCGACGAGATTTTCGGCCGGATTCGGGATCGAAAGCTTTCCTACTGGGCCGATCCCGGGCGGAGGCAGCCAGGTGAGATCAATCACCACGACGGCGGACGCGGTGTCTACTTCGAAGATCCGAACGGCCACCTGCTTGAAATCATCACCCGCCCGTACGGCAGCGGCGGATGGAATCCATGAGCCGGGTTTCCGCTTTGCCTTCTTTGGTGTAGCATTGTCGCATGAACGACGCGCAGCCTTTGTTTGTGGCCCTGCGTCAGTCGGCCGACGACGACGTGGTGGACATGTTCGAACGCATGGTGCGGGATGCCCCGGATCATGCCTTGAACAAGATGAACGCGCTTGATCTCGCGGCCAGGGAAGGCATCGACGAGGAGCGAGTCATCGCGGCGCTCCTGAATGCGGTGGGCCTCGGCATTTTCGAGATGACATGGAACGTCATGTGCCCAAGTTGCGCCGGTATTCTTTCCGCCAATAAAAGCCTGAAGACCCTGGATCGGGCGCAGTATCGTTGCGCTTTTTGCGCCGCGGGCTATGAGACGACGCTCGACAACCTGGTCGAGGTGACCTTCACGGTGACCCCGCGCGTGCGGAAGATTGCCGCCCACAGTCCCGACGAATTGTCCGCGGCCGAATACTATCGCCAGATCTTCTGGAGTTCGGCCATCGATCTTCCAGCCGATCTGGAGAAGCTGCTACAGGAGGTCACGCTCGACAGCGTCGACTTGCCGCAAGGGGAAAGAGCCATCCTCTCCTTGCAATTGCCGAAGGGCACGTTGATCGTGTTCGATCCCGTGACGCATGCGGCCCAGTTTCTTGATGTCAGCGGCGAGGTAGCGAGCGAGCGCCAGAACCTGACCGTGATCTTCAACAAGGTCCAGGTTCCGGTCGACACCGTTGCCTTGCGCCCCGGGCCGCTGCGCCTGGCTTTGGAAAACCGCATCGAGAGTCGCGTGTTGCCGGCTGTATGGGTGGCGAACCAGGCGCTGGACGACCTCCTGAAGCGACGCAAGCCCATTCTCACTGCAAAGCGCCTCCTCACCAATCAGACCTTCCGCGACATCTACCGGACCGAAACGCTTGCCATCGGCCAGCGCCTCAAGATCCTGAGCCTGACTTTCCTGTTCAGTGATCTCAAGGACTCCACGGGGCTCTATGAGCGCGTCGGTGACCTCGTCGCCTTCGATCTCGTCAACGAGCATTTCAGGCTGCTGCAGGAGATTATCGCGTCCGAAAGGGGGGCCGTCGTGAAGACTATTGGCGATGCCGTGATGGCGACCTTCGAGACGCCTGACCGCGCCATTGCCGCTGCGATCCGCATGCGCGAGGCGATGAGCGATCTTGGCGCCGAGCGTCAGCATCAGAGCCTGCGCCTGAAGATGGGCATCCATGAAGGATCATGCCTCGCGGTCACACTCAATGCCCAGCAGGACTATTTTGGCCAGACTGTGAACGTCGCCTCGCGCGTCCAGGGCCTCGCTGCCTCACGCTCGATCGTGGTGACGGAATCGGTGGTGGAGAATGCGCATGCCCGGGCCCTGCTTGAGACCAACGGGCTAAAGCCAACGCTCAGACGCGTGGCGTTGAGCGGCATCGCGGACAAGGTGTCGGTCTACGAGATCTCCTGAGCACAGTGGTAGTCGGGGGAAGCGCTCGCTCATATACTTTCTTTTCGCGCATGAGGGTATGGGTCCGCATTCTCGCGGCATGAGAGCCCGAGGTTTGCTGTAACTTTTCACCCTCTCGGTAGATCGAGGGCGCAGGGAAAGCCGGGTGCGCGCTGCACCCGCGGTCTCGCGTGCAAATGGACTTAAGAAATGCGCACACGAGCATACAGGTTCAGCGGAAGCAATCCGGCCTTCCCTGCGCAATGGTTTTACGGCTTACTTCGCGCTCTCCCCGGTGAGCCGAGCTCTTTTGCCACCGTCACTTCGCAGATCATCTCCGCAAAGCTTAGCGCCAGCGTCGGGCGCCAGGACCACACGACTTCGCCGTCCGCGTCAGCCACGTTCGTCTTCGTGACTTTCGCGTCCACCGCATCCCACCGCAACGTTCCTGACGATCGCGAGCCGCCCCTCTCTCGGGTGAGACGCGCGGAGTTAAAGCAGTGATTTGCCCGACGTGTTAAGCGGAATATTTTTGTGGGAGGGGATGGACAAGAATTGGGTGATTTGCCCGACGGGTTGTTATGTCGCGGCGCGGTGCCGTAATTGTGCTTGAGCGCGAAGCGAAGCAGAACTCGTAGGGCGGATTAGCCAAAGGCGTAATCCGCCGCCTCTCACCGGCAAGACGGCGGATTACGCTACGCTAATCCGCCCTACGGGCTATTTCAATTGCGTGTTGGCGATCGGCATGATCGACGCAACGTGCCAGCCGTTCGCGTCGTGAACGAATGTCTGGCTGATCAGAAACTTGTTGCCCTGCGACGGCTGGCCCGGCAGGCCTCGCGTGAAAACGATGGGAACGAGAATCTGCATCACATCGTTCGCGATCGCGGTGGCATGAAATTGCGACATGTCGGGTTCGAGATGCCACGTGCCTTCGTAGTATTCCCTGAAGCGATCGGCAACAGCTTCGCGCCCCCTGGTCTCGACGCCTCGCCCGTACCAAAGCATGCCGGGTGAATCCCAGAGCATGGCCTTCACGCTGCCCACGTCATGCGCATTTTGCGCGGCAACGAATTTGGTGAAGAACGCGCGCGCCTCGGTTTCGTCCGCGGCGGCGGATCCATGACCGCCCAGCACGACCGTCACGATGATGGCGAGAACCGCAGTCACGACCGGACTTCGCGCAGATCGTTCTGCCTGACGCAAAGTCGAGGGCTGACTATCCATGGCAACGCTCCTATGAATGATACTCATCATGAGATCATATTCATCATCCGTATAATCAATCGATTTTTGGGCGCGCACGTGAAAGTGAGCAGGAGTCGGTCGCTGAGCACCGGAAACGAATGTGATTTTCCCGCCGGGTGGATTGGGACAACGTGTTGGTCCCACCCTTGACAAGCGGCACATCGAACAGACTAGCATTGAGAATGGCGGGACTCCGAACGACAAGCAAGATCAGAGCCCGCGGACCCGATATCAGCGGGGACCCATTCCCTTCGACCGTCGTTTCCCGAAGCGGCTGGGGGATCATCATGCGCTGCTGTCTACGTCGCGACGAGCATGTCTCGCCGGGTCGCCGCCCAGAATACCATCGCCGACAGGCTGACCGCGGCCCCAAGCAAGCAGACACCTTGCCAGCCTGCATGGGCGTAGGCAGCCGTCGTGCTGATCGCACCCAGTCCGCTGCCTACCGCGTAGAACAGCATGTACAGGCCAACCAGTCGGCTATGCGCCTCCGGCCGGGTGCGGAAGATCATGCTCTGATTGGTGACATGAAGGGCCTGGCCGCCGAGGTCGAGCAGGACAATCCCGATCACCAGCGCCCAGAGCGACCACGCCATCAGCGATAGCGGCCACCAGGCCAGCAACAGCAGCATGAGTGCGGCCGCACTGGTTCGCTGGCCAAATCCCCGGTCGGCCCATTGCCCCGCGCGCGCGGCGGCGAGCGCGCCCGCGACACCCACCAGCCCGAAGGCGCCGATGACGGTGTGGGAGAATTCATAAGGCGGCGCCCGCAACGGCAATACCAGGGCGCTCCAGAAGATGCTGAAGGTCGCGAACATCAGGAGTGCGAGCATGCCGCGGATTTGCAGCACCCGTTCTTCCCGCAGCAAGGTAAACATGGAAGCGATCAGACGTGGATAGCTCGTCGCGCCGGGGGCGGGTACCAGCGCCGGCAGGCGGCGCCACAGCGGCCATGCGAGCGTCAGCATCAGCACGGCAGCGCAGAAATATACCCCGCGCCATCCGGCGAGGTCGCTGATGCCGCCCGCGAAGACACGGGCCATCAGCAGGCCGATGAACACGCCACTCTGGGCCGCGCCCACGACGCGGCCCTGCTCGTGGGGTGCGGCGGCACTGGCCGCGTAGGCGATCAGCCCCTGCGTCATCGCGGTGCCCAGCATACCAACGCCGAGCATGCCTGCCAGCAGCATCGATGCGGATTGCGCGCAGCCGACCACAGCGAGCGCGGCTACTAGCGCCAGCAATTGCACGGCCATCAGCCGGCGACGATCCACAAGATCGCCCAGCGGCACCAAAAGCAGCAAGGCAAATGCGCAACCGACTTGCGTGGCTGTGATGACACCTCCGACTACCGCATGGCTGATATTGAAATCCAGCGCCAACGCATCCAGCAGTGGCTGTGCGTAATAGACATTTGCGACGCTCAGGGTACAGGCGGCCGCGAACAATAAGACGAGACTGCGAGGCATATCGCCTCGACGTACCGGGACATCATCTTGAGCATCGTCCTGGGCTTCGTATCGGCGCAGCACCGCCTTCAAGCTGGGAGAGGTCGTCATCGCCGGGGCCCGTCCTATGTAGTTGCAAAATAAACCACTTGAACAGTTGGGCATGTAGTTTTAAATTGCAACCACTAAATGGACCTTCAGGTCTGAGGAGATGCGATGGCCGGTCACAAATCGATGAACGACGAATCCTGTCCCGTCGCGCGCTCCGTCGATATCGTCGGCGATCGGTGGTCGCTGCTGATTGTACGGGATGCCTTCGATGGCATGAGCCGCTTCGGCGACTTCCAGCGCAGCCTCGGCATGGCCCGCAACATCCTGTCGGACCGCCTGCACAGGCTGGTGGAGGCAGGCATCCTGGAAACCCGGGCCGCCTCGGATGGCAGCGCCTATCAGGAATACGTGCTGACGGCCAAGGGAGAGAGCCTTTTCACCGTCGTGCTGGCCCTGCGGCAATGGGGCGAAGCCCATTTGTTCGCGCGTGGGGAACGCCATTCCCAGCTGATCGACAAGCGAACGGGCAAACCCATCCCGTTGATGGCGCCCAAGGCCAGCGACGGCAGGGGGTTGCAACACGCGAATACGGAAGTGCGGAAGGTGTCGTAGGCATAGGTGTAGGCGACAACGCATAGGGCTGGGGTAGCAGCGGAAGCGCAGCCCGCCATCAGGAATTCAACGCGAGAAGATATGTGGCGGATTACGCCTCCGGCTGATCCACCCTACGGGTTGTTCCGCTCCACGGCCTGCATCAAAGGTGCGAACACAACATGCGCGCAGACGTCAAACAGGGGATATCTCATGCTCTCGGCTTCGCTTAATCAACCATAAGTGTCAATATCGGTAAAACTTCGATCTCAATAGGCCCAGAACCACATGGGAACCGAGACAGGGAGCGCACCAAGGACAAAGAGACGGCTCCGGGACGCGCCCAAGCCGGTGATCGAAAGATGGATGCGCATCAGGGGAATAAGGTGGGCACACACTATTTCCCGCGCGTACATGCGTCTAAAATTGCGAATATCAGAACGTGCGCGTCGGAAGGCTCTTGAGCAAACGTTCGAAACGATCAAGTACTACGCAATCAAAAATGAGAATGGAAGGTTTCGTGGCACTTTGCTCATTGCGGATAGGGACATTCAAGCAGTCAAGATTGACGCATTAACGCATCCTAACGAATGGAATCGCAAGCTCAGCGCTCGCATTGTCCTTCTCACGGTATACGAGTGGGACGCCGATAAGGTAACCGGGCGAACTCTTAGGGACGCCCTGGACTTGATGATGATTCCAGATGAGCTGAAATCCCAAGCGATCGCAGTACTGCGAAATCTAAGGCTTGTTCAGCGCAAGGTGACAAAGAATTTCAGCTTTATTCGAAATGCCACTATTGCTCATAGGGATCCGAATGCATTGGCACAATATCGCGCCATCAGAGATCTAAATACCGATGAGGTCATGGCAATCGCGGTAGAGTTTTTTGCCGCAGTCGAGCAATTCGTAGGGGTTCTCACCCAAGTTATGCTAGCTGGAAACTCACTGCAATCTTATGCCCGGCAGTGGGTCGAGAGTGAAGGCAATAGCACCGCGTCCGAGCATTGATTTACCATCCGCGCCATCACGGTAACAGTTCGCCTGAGTGCGACCGTAGGCCCCGTCAACCGGAACCCGGAACCAGGGCATGAAACTCTACAAATACAAATCGCTCGCTAACCTCTGGCATGTCCTCGACCCTGTCCTAAACCAGCGCCTGCACTGCGCGCACTGGTCGACTCTAAACGATCCTCTTGAGGGCAGATTCGAGGTCTATCTGGGAAGCAAGAGCCACGGGCTCGAGTCCAGCATGGTCAACCGCATCGAGCAGGCGCGGGACGGATTCCGAATTGCATCCCTCTCGGCGACCCCTACAAACTTCCTGTTGTGGTCGCATTATGCCGATGGCCACAAGGGTGTTGCGATCGAGGTCGACATTCCGGACGGCCACCCTGATCTTACAGAAGTAGTCTACTCGCCGTTCTCGTCTGTTTTCTCGGAAAAGGAGCAAACTCGGGAAGACATGAGACACCTGTTCAATGGAAAGGGCGAGGAGTGGGCTTATGAGGAGGAGTACCGGATCATCACTGACCGTCAGTACTTCGATTTGCCGTCAAAGCCCTGCCGCCTCCTGCTAGGTCCGATGGTCCGGCAGGAGCAGTCTTCCCTGCTTAGAAAGGCGTTATCCGATAAAATAGAGATTGTGGCGATGGATCTCGACCGGATGCAGGGTACGCTCTACGTCGTCGGGCCGACCCCGTCGCTCCAACCGGCTAGTCCGTAGGACGAGTTAGAGAATGCGTAAGCCGCCATTGCAAGCACAAATCGGTGACGTGGTAGACGCCTCCGGCTAATCCACCTTGCGAGTTAGATCTTGACAGCGCGACTAGCACGAGAGCTTTTATGCAAACGGTGAGACCATGCATCCCATCGCCTTAGTAGACGTGCAAGCAGTGCAGGAGATGCGTCGTGGATGTTTGGCCTCAGATCGTGTTCGGCGGGGTTGTCGCCGGTATAATTGCACAAGTCATTAGCGGGCGAATTTCTCGTTCAGTTAAGGTCTCCGAGTTTCGCCAGAAGTGGATCGACGCTCTGCGTGAAGATGTCGCCGCCTATATTGGCGCCGCGCATAAATGGGTCCGAAAATACGAAGAAATCAACAACATCATCTCGATGGAGGAAAGAGATCAGAAGGATCGCGACGAACTGTTGCCGGTTCAAAATGACGCCTTAGTAACCTTGTCGAGAATCAAGCTACGAATTAACCCGAATAAAAACCGCTACAAAAATGAAGACGACGCGTTTCTGCTGGCGCTCGAGAAGCTGATTGATCCGAATAAGCTCCCGCCAATTGATCCTGCAACAATTGAGGTGAGTTGGCGTAAAGCGGCAGAAGAGGCGATCGAGTTGACGAGAAGAATACTAAAAAGAGAGTGGGAAGTTACGAAGCAGCCTGGCCAATGGCTCTGACATTAACCGGCGAGGAACATTAGGTGCTCACGATACGAAAGCTCGGACTAGGATTCTTGTACATCGTTGCCGTGGCTTATTTCGGCAGTGCTGGCAGCTTTTCTTGCGGCTTATCGAGCTAACATAGATTGGTTGATCGTCCTCGGTGCGTTCTGGCTCGGTGCTTTCCTGGGAACTTTGCTGGGCTTCTACATTCACGAGGCTGAAGAATGGGGACCGCGCGCCTTGGCGGCTTCGATTTGGGTCGTGGCCGGCAGTAGCGCCCTAGTTCTTTTGCAGTTCCTCAGTCCGAGTACCGGAGTACGGGAGGTATGGTTTTATCCGATTTGGAATTGTCGGCGGATTTATCGTTGGTACGATTTGGGAATATGTAGATCCACCGGTCTCCGGATAGTCTGATTTTCCAAGATAAGTCGACTATACCTCGATCATCAAGACATCCGCCTGCCCGGGAAAGCTAAAGCGCTCGGTTTCGTCCAACAGGTCGTTGATCGTCACGAACGCGTAGTCCAGAAGCATCAACGCCTCTGAAGGCGATAATGCTTTTTCGGTGATCAAGTTCATTGGGGTGGCGTGAAGCAGCTTGCTGGTGTAGCTGTAGAGGAAGTCGTACTGGGCTTTCATGCCGACCTCACGGGCACGGTCACTCCAGTTCCAGCGAGATTTTGCGCGTGTCAACATTGCGGGGGTCAGAAGGGTGTTCTTTACTCCCTCATAGCGAGCAAGATGCGTCTCGATCTCGGTAAGCGTCGCGCGATGCCGCGGTATCACCTCTTCGCGCAACAGGTGGCATTGATAGGCGTAACTGTTGAACTGTGCAGCGGCGGCATAGAGCGCGAAGTTTCGGCGAACGCGCATGTCCAACTCACTCGTGAGCGCCCGGTGAGTCTCCCCTGCTCTTTGAACCTCCGCTTCGCTCGGATCTTCTGCCTCCATTACGGAGGCGAAAGCAGTATCGAGATTATCGCCGTCCAGCTTGTCGTATTCCTCGAATAGCGCGATCTCGCCCTCTACCTTGGCGATCATGTTCCCCGTGTTCTGCTTTTGCTGAATTAAGAGCTGCTCATAGAACACGAGCCCGTACTGCGGGTCGCGATTGAACAGCCGGAGCCAGACAAGATTCTCGAAGAGGTTGCGTGCAATCGCAAGCAGCTCGAACGTCTCGTACTCGCCATCTCGTGTGAGCAGCCCTTTGAGCTTGTCGAGGGTACCGATTTGCGCTCGTAAGATCCAGATAAGAGGCGAGTGCTGATGGTCAAGTTTGCTGGCGAAGGTAGCGGTGAGAAAAAATAGTTTGCCTTTCACCCTACCACGGATCACGGGCTCGCGCTCCGCAACTAGGCCCCGGATTTCTTTCAAGAGCTGCTCTGAGGTTCTCAAGAGCATTCAGCTCTACCCCTTCATTGTAGCCGGAACGAGGTCTGGCGAGCGCGAACCGCGCCTTGTCAGCTGTATGCCGGAGATGGCGCGAGAGCGAATACACGATACCATGCGAGGTAGAAACTTAATCAGAAAGCCACAAGCACCGGCAAAGACTGCGCTCCCCTACTCCCACTCAATCGTCCCCGGCGGCTTGCTCGTCACGTCATACACCACCCGGTTAACGCCCTTCACCTCGTTGATGATCCGCGTCGCGGTCTCGCCCAAAAACTTCATGTCGAACGCATAAAAATCCGCGGTCATGCCGTCGGTCGAAGTCACGGCGCGCAGGCCGACGACATATTCGTAGGTGCGCCCGTCGCCCATCACGCCGACGGTCTTCACCGGCAGCAGCACGGCGAAGGCCTGCCAGATCTTGTCGTACAGGCCGGCCTTGCGGATCTGATCGATATAGACGGCGTCGGCGTTGCGAAGGATCTCGAGTTTTTCCGGCGTGATCTCGCCGGGGCAGCGGATCGCAAGGCCGGGCCCGGGGAATGGATGCCGGCCGACAAAGATTTCGGGCAGGCCGAGTTCGCGGCCCAATACGCGCACTTCGTCCTTGAACAATTCGCGCAAGGGTTCGACCAGCTTCATGTTCATGCGCGCGGGCAGACCGCCGACATTGTGGTGCGATTTTATCGTCACCGACGGGCCGCCGGTGAAAGAGACGCTTTCGATCACGTCGGGATAAAGGGTGCCCTGCGCCAGGAATTCGGCGCCGCCAATTTTCTTCGCTTCCGCGTCGAACACATCGATGAACAGGCGGCCGATGGCCTTGCGCTTCTGTTCGGGGTCGCTGACGCCGGCCAGCTCGCCGAGGAATTGTTTCGAAGCATCAACATGTACCAGCGGGATGTTGTAGTGGTGACGAAACAGGTCGACCACCGTCTCGGCTTCATTAAGCCGCAGCAACCCGTGATCGACGAACACGCAGGTGAGCTGATCGCCGATCGCCTCGTGGATCAGCACCGCGGCGACGGCGGAATCGACGCCGCCGGACAAGCCGCAGATCACCTTGCCCTTGCCGACCTGCTTGCGGATTTTCTCGATCGCTTCCTCGCGGAACGCGCGCATGGTCCAGTCGCCGGTTAATCCAGCGACCTTGCGCACGAAATTGCGGAGCAGTTTCGCGCCGTCGGGCGTATGCACCACCTCAGGGTGGAACATCAGCCCGTAATATTTTCGCTTCTCGTCCTGAATCACGGCGAACGGCGCATTGGCTGACACGCCCGCGACGGCAAAGCCCGGCGGCATTTTTGTGATGCGGTCGCCGTGGCTCATCCAGACCGGATGCCGCTCGCCCATGCCCCAGGTGGAATCGAACAGCGCGCTTGCGGCCTTGACCTCGACGTCGGCGCGGCCGAACTCGCGGTGATGCCCGCCCTCGACGCTGCCGCCGAGCTGGGCGGCCATGGTCATCTGGCCATAGCAGATGCCGAGCACGGGAACGCCGGAATCGAAGATCGCCTGCGGCGCGCGCGGCGAGCCCTCTTCGTGCACCGATTCCGGCCCGCCGGAGAGGATCACCGCCTTCGGCTTCATCTCGGCAAAGGCCGCTTCCGCCTTCTGGAACGGCACGATTTCGGAGTAGACGCCCTCCTCCCGCACCCGGCGCGCAATCAGTTGCGTCACCTGGCTGCCGAAATCGACGATCAGAATCTTGTCATGCGCCGAGGCCACCGAAGGCGTCGACTCGCGGGCTGGCTGGGCTGCTGTCATGGGAAGCAATTACGCGACGGGGCGCGGGCTCGCAACCGCACAAACGACTGGCCCACATTCTTCTGATTGGGATCGACAAGCTCCTGTAGGTCAGTATTATTGACCCAATTTGCGCGGCAAAACCGGCTTCAAACCTATTGGGGCAAGGCGCTCCAGTTGCTGCCCGATCTGCACTTCGAGCTGATCGATCTTTTCGTCAGCCCCGGCAGCATCGTTGTGTTCTACAAGAACGACCGCGGCGCCAAGGTTTGCGAATATCTGAGGCTCGATGCGCAAGGCAAGATCATGGTGCTTAAACCCATCATTGCACAACGTAGGGCTTCCCCATGAAGATTCCAGCCTTGCCCTTTACCGTCACAGACTGGAGCAAAGTTCCTGCCACGGCGCATCCGGGCGAAACGGGTCAGGCGCTCTGGCGCACCCTGAATATCGGCGATCTGCGTGTCCGGATGGTCGAGTACACGTCCGGCTACCTCGCCGATCACTGGTGCGACCGAGGTCATGTGCTCTACGTGCTGCAGGGCGAACTCGAGACCGAATTGCGCGACGGCCGCTCATTCACATTGCTGCCGGGCATGAGCTACCAAGTGTCGGACTTCGGCGACGCGCCACATCGGTCATCGACGAAGACCGGTGCGAAGATCTTCATCGTCGATTGACGGAGCCTGTCAGATGAGCCGCCAATTCAGCGGCGCAGGATGGACACGAAAAACCCATCGGTTCCGGTACGGCGCGGCGTCATCAGCCAGCCCTCCGGGGATTGCAGCGCGGCTGCGGCAAAATTCTCGGCCTTGTCCCACAGCACTGCCGCGGTCTGCGATGGCGGCACCACGGCAAATTCGGGATGGCGCGCGACGAACGCGCGGACTTGCTCGCCGTTCTCCGGTGGCAGCACCGAGCAGGTGATATAGACGATCCGCCCGCCCGGCTTGACCAGGGCTGCGGCACGATCCAGTACCGCCACCTGATCCTTCAGCCGCACCTCGAGCGCGCCGGGGCGCATCCGCCATTTGGCGTCCGGATTGCGCCGCCATGTACCGGTTCCCGTGCAGGGCGCATCGATCAACACCAGATCGGCCGTGGCATGGATATCAGCCAGCGTATCGTCCGGCCCCTTGGGCGTGCGCACGTCACAATTGTGCACGCCGGCGCGGGACAGCCGCTCGTAGATCGGCGCGAGCTGCCGCTTGTCGTGGTCGGTGGCGATCAGCCGGCCCTTGCCCTGCATCATCGCCGCCAGCGCCAGCGTCTTGCCGCCGGCGCCGGCGCAGAGATCGATCACCTGCTCGCCGGGTTTCGCCGCCGATAGCAGCGCCGCAAGCTGCGAGCCTTCGTCCTGCACCTCGATGGCGCCCTTGATGAAATCCTCCTCGGCATGAATGCCGGGATTGCGGGCGTCGGCGCCGAGCTCGATGCGCAGGCCAATCGGCGACCACGGCGTCGGCTGCGCGCCGAGATGGGCGAGCGAGGCCAGCATCTTCTCGCGTTTGGCTTTCAAGGTGTTGACGCGCAGATCGAGCGGCGCCCGGCTTGCCATGGCGGTCGCCTCCGCGACCCGGTCGTCGCCGAACACCTGCGCCAGATATCCGTCCAGCCATTCCGGGTAATCGCCGGCGATGTGGGAAGGAGCCTCGTCAAGGATTCGCGAGGTGAGCGCGGCACGCTCGCGGTCGGTCAGCGGCGCGGGCGCAAAACGGCCGCCATTACATAAAGCGTCGATGGCATCGACATTCATCCCGCGCTCGAGCTTCATCATGCCCAGCACGCGCGCACGCGGCGTATCGTCATCCATGATCCACGCGCTCGAAGCGCGCCGGCGCAGCACATCCCAGACCAGGCCGGAGATCGCGGCGCGATCGCCGGAGCCGGCATAGCGATGCGCGGTGCCCCACTCTTTCAGCGCCTTCGACGCGGGGACGCGTTGGGTGTCGATAGTGTCGATCAGTTCGATGGACGCGGAGAGCCGGGCAGCGGGAGTCATTCAAAGCTTTCGGTTTGAGAACGGGAGGCGCGGGCTAGATCAGCAGGATCCTCAGTGCGAAATAGAGCCACATGGCGAACAGCACCAGTACCCCGGCGAACCATGCCAGCGAACGCTGCCGGACGTCGTTTGAAGTCACGAAGATTCCGGCATGGGCGAAGCGGGTGACCACGAACACCCATGAGAGCAGCACGATCACGAGGTCTGCATGGCGAAGCGGCAGCGCCAGCGCGATCAGGCTGTAGAACAGCAGCGGCAGCTCGAACTGGTTTCTGAAGCAATTGCCGATCTGGGTGGCCCGGTCCGGCCAGTTCTGCTGACCCAGGGCGATATCCTTGATCCTGGTTTCCCGGCTGATGAGCGCGCGGGTACGCGCCGACGCCATCCACAACAGCAGGGCGAAGGTCAGCCCCACCAGAACGAAAACCGGCAACAAAACTGTTTGAACCGACATAGGAATTCTCCCCCGGATGAGCCCGAGGGCCCGCTATAGCGACCGCGCTTCCCCCTGACAATCAATCCGCCACGGCCGGGTTGAACCACAATCACCGCTCCGGCCACTAACTAACAACACTTTCAGTCATTTCCGTCCGTCATACCGGCCACCGGGTCTCGCCTTTGGCGAGCCCAATGACAGGCTCCAGCGGGTATCAGGTCGCCGCGGCTTCTCGATGCTTTCGTTTGTGCTCTGGAATATTGGATCATCCGCTTTCGCGGATGATGACGGCCGTGGCCGTGTGACGTGTTCGGTTTCATGATCCCGACGTGCACGGAATGTATGATCGGGGCTCGGAAGGAATATGGCATGCCCGAGTTTCGCCTGACGCAGATTTCCGACACCCATCTTGCCCGCCGCCTGACGAAGCTGACCGATAACTTTCATCGCGTGAGCGAGTACATCAACGCGACGCGTCCGGATCTCGTCATCAACAGCGGCGATGTCGCCTTCGACGGCCCGACCAGTCGGGACGATCTCGAATTCGCCGGGACGCTGCACAATGCGCTTCCCGTCGCCTGCCGTTACCTGCCCGGCAATCATGACATCGGCGACAATCCGACCAAGGTCGGGCCACCCCCATCGCAGCCAGCCACGGAACAGGGCCGGCAGGCGTTCCTCTCGATATTCGGCGAAGACCGCTGGCGTTTTGAGGCTGCCGGCTGGTGCCTTATCGGCCTCAATTCGCTTGTGATGAACACTGGTTTGGCGAGCGAAGCCGAGCAGTTCGACTGGCTCGCTTCGCAGCTCTCCAGCGCCAACGGAAGACCGGTGGCGCTGTTCCTGCACAAGCCGCTTTTTCTGGATTCACCCGACGATCCGGAGCTCGCGGCAACGTCGATACGCTACGTTCCGATGCCGGCGCGGAGCCGCCTGGTCGAGATGTTTGGCGCCGTCGACCTGCGGCTGGTCGCCAGCGGCCACATTCACCAGCGCCGGGATTTTACCTTTGGCCACGTCCGCCATGTCTGGGCGCCCTCCGCCGGCTTTGTCATTTCCGATGCCAAGCAGGACGTGATCGGCGTCAAGGAGGTCGGGCTGGTGGAGTATCGCTTCCAGCCCGAAGGCTTCGAAGTGCGTCACGCAAGGGCGCCGGGCCAGATCGATGTCGATCTGGATTCGTTGCTCGGCGCGGCTACCAAAGGCTAGACACTCCTATCGATCGGCGTTTCCGCAACTCACGCCTTGTCGGGCCCGACCCGCACCAGCTGCTTGCCGAAATTGGCACCCTTGAGCAGCCCCATGAACGCGCCGGGCGCGCTGTCGATCCCTTCGGTGACGAACTCGCGATACTTAACCTTGCCCTCGCGCACCCACTGCGACATGTCGCGCTGGAAGTCGGGATGACGCGCGGCGAAATCGCGGACAATGAAGCCCCGGATGGTCAGGCGCTTGGTCAGCACGGCGCGCATCAGCGATGACGCCCATTTCGGCACGGACGGTTCGGTGTCGTTGTATTGCGCGATCAGGCCGCACACCGGCACGCGCGCAAAATCGTTGAGCAGCGGGAATACCGCTTCGAACACCGCGCCACCGACATTCTCGAAATAGACGTCGATGCCTTTCGGGCAGGCCTCCTTCAATTTTGCCGCAAGATCGGGATCGCGGTGATCGAGGCAGTCGTCGAAGCCAAGCTCGCGTTTGACGTAATCGCATTTGTCTTTGCCGCCGGCGATACCGACGGCACGCGCGCCCTTGATCCTCGCGATCTGGCCGACCGCCGAGCCGACCGCACCGGACGCCGCCGCGACCACGACGGTCTCGCCCGGCTGCGGCTTGCCGATATCGAGCAGCCCGGTATAGGCGGTCATGCCGGGCATGCCGAGCACACCCACCGCGGTCGAGACCGGGCCGAGTTTCGGATCGACCTTGCGCAGGTCCTTGCCGTCGGAAAGCGCGTGGGTTTGCCAGCCGGCGCGTGCGAGAACGATGTCGCCCTTGGCAAAGGAGGGATTGTTCGAGGCGATCACCTCGCACACCGTGCCGCCCTCCATCACGCCGCCGACCGGCACCGGCGCCGCATAGGACGGGCCCTCGCTCATGCGTCCGCGCATATAGGGATCGAGCGACAGCCAGATGGTGCGCAGCAGGACCTGGCCTTCGCCGGGCGTCGGCAGCGCGTAATCCTCGATGCGGAAGTCCGACGCCTTGGGCTCGCCGACTGGACGAGAGACGAGAACGACGCGCTTTGCCTGATTGGACATGGTTGTTTCCTCCGATTTTGCCATTCGTCATTGCGAGCCATCCGGTCGCGCCAATGCGCGCTCCCGATGACAGGTTCCGCGAAGCAATCCATCGTTGCCGCACAATGGGTTGCCTCGTCGCGCAGCTCCTCGCAAGAACGGTACCGATTTAAGCCGTGATTTTCGCCAGCGCCGCGTCGAACGCCGCGGCCGCGCTCGGCAAATCCTTGAAGGCGCGGATATGCCGCTGCTCCTGCGCATCCTTCTCCGAGATGCCCGGCCGAACTTCGGAGACCGGCTTGCCGCCTTCGATCATTTCAGCCGGCGCGCTGACATGGAATTCGTGATCCTCGATCGGCGCGTCCTTCAACAGCCACACGCCCAGCGTCACAATGTCGTTGCCCCGCCGATACGAGATATAGCGATCGACCGCCACCGTTCCGTCGCGCTGGTGCCCGCCGAGCTTTGCGTAACCCTTGGCATCCAAAAGCTTGTGCGATCGAAATCCTTTCACGCCCGCCGACTTTGCCTTCGCGGTCTCCTCCGTGAGATCGTACTTCCCGGCCATCTCTTTGCCGACGCCCGCCAGCTGGGCGGACATATCGTGCTCGAATTCTTTCAGTTCGGTGCGCGGCTTCGATGCCTTGCGGGGCTTTGCCGCGTCCCGCTTTTCCATCTCGGCCTTGCATTGCGCGACGACGCCGGCGACGGATTTCCGCTCCGCATTGACCAGCAAATTCTTCAGATCCTGATCTGAAAGCGCAGCGATCCTCTCCTCCGACCAATCGACCATAGACCGACTTCTTTCAAGTTGTGTTGAGATGAATCTTTTCGAGATCCGCTCCTACAATCGCGAGCGGGCATTCCAGTGCGGAACGGCGAACCGCGTTCCAACAGTACCGCGTTTCGCCGGCCTTGTGGTGTCAAATTAGGTGAAAAAAGCTACATCCCGCCGGGGTAATTCGGGCTTTCACGGGTGATGGTGACATCGTGGACGTGGCTTTCGCGCAGGCCCGCCCCGGTGATGCGCACGAACTGCGCCTTCTCATGAAACTCGGCAAGATTTCTCGCGCCGACATATCCCATCGCCGCGCGCAGTCCGCCCGCGAGCTGATGCATCACATTGCCGACCGGCCCCTTATAGGGCACCTGACCCTCGATGCCCTCCGGAACCAGCTTGAGCGTGTCCTTGATATCCTGCTGGAAGTAACGGTCGGCGGAGCCGCGCGCCATCGCGCCCACCGAGCCCATCCCGCGATAGGCCTTGTAGGAGCGGCCCTGCCACAGGAACACTTCGCCTGGGGTCTCGTCGGTCCCGGCCAGCAACGAACCGACCATAACAATGTCGGCCCCGGCGGCCAGGGCTTTGGCCAGATCGCCGGAATACTTGATGCCGCCATCGGCAATCACGGGCACGTTGGCTTTCTTCGCGGCTTCGACCGCATCCATGATGGCGGTCAGTTGCGGCACGCCAACACCGGCCACAATACGCGTGGTGCAGATCGAGCCGGGACCGATGCCGACCTTGATCGCGTCGGCACCAGCATCGATCAGCGCCTGCGCGCCTTCCTGGGTCGCGATATTGCCGGCGATGACCTGCACGGCATTGGAGAGCCGCTTGATGCGGTTGACGGCTTCCAGCACGCGCGAGGAATGGCCGTGCGCGGTGTCCACCACGATCACATCGACGCCGGCATCGATCAGCAGTTCGGTGCGGTCATACCCGCCCTCCCCGACCGTGGTCGCGGCCGCGACCCGCAAGCGGCCATGCGCATCCTTGCAAGCCAGCGGATGCGCCACCGCCTTCTCCATATCTTTGACGGTGATCAAGCCAACGCAGCGGTACTGGTCGTCGACGACGAGCAGCTTTTCGATGCGGTACTTGTGCAGCATCCGCTTGGCTTCGTCCTGGTTGACGCCTTCGCGCACCGTCACGAGATTCTCATGCGTCATCAATTCGCTGACTTTTTGGTGCGGATCGGTGGCAAAACGCACATCGCGGTTGGTGAGAATGCCGACCAGCTTGCCCGGTACGCCCTTGCTGGCGCCCGTGACCACCGGAATGCCGGAGAAACCGTGATCCTTCATCAGCGCCATCGCATCCGACAGCATCGCGTCGGGGCCGATGGTCAGCGGGTTGACCACCATTCCGGATTCGTACTTCTTGACCTGCCGCACCTGGGCGGCCTGGCCATCGGGGTCAAAATTGCGGTGGATGACGCCAATGCCGCCAGACTGCGCCATGGCGATCGCCATTCGCGCCTCGGTGACCGTATCCATGGCGGAGGCGATAATTGGAATGTTGAGCGGGATGGCCCGGGTGAGGTGAGAGCGGATATCGGCTTCCGAGGGCAGGATATCCGAGAGGCCAGGCTTCAGAAGCACATCGTCGAACGTATAGGCTTCGCGTATTCCTTGTCCCTGCACCATCGCCAACTCCATTCAGCGGCCATCGCCGCGATACACCCCGGAATGAACGCTTGCTTCGGCGACGCTGTTTGCATCGCCGTCGAATCGCCCATCGGTAGGGTTGGCGGTGGTCGATAGCACGGTGGGCTGCCGAATCAAAGCGTTTGCCTGCCATGCACAGGCTTTTCCTAAAAACCGCGCTTCCCCCCGCGTCAGCGCGAATAACCTGGCGGCGGGCCATGCTGGCGGATCGCCTCCACCACTTCCCGATGCATGCGCTCTTCGCGTTTCAGATGAACTGCGATCACCGCGTGTGCCGACGGCACCAGCAGCAGGACATGAAAAAATAGCCCGAAAATCCCGCAAAAGACCATCAGGACCAGATTGAAAATCGCCGAGAACGGCTGCCCGTTCACGAGCAGCCCGAGCGGCGGTAGCAAGGCAGCGAGGACATAGATCATCGTCGGATCTCCAGCGGAGGCCTCAGGCAATCGCGAAGATTGTTACCGACGATTTAGGCGGTTTCCGGGGTTCCGCAATGGCCTGTGTGGCAATGTGATGATACAGCCCTCCTCCCGCTGCCTTCCATTCCTCTCCACGAATCTTCCATGAACAAAGAACGCCTGATCCCGCTCATCGTGGCCACAGCCCTGTTCATGGAGAACATGGATTCGACTGTGATCGCGACCTCGCTTCCGGCGATCGCGGCGGACATCGGCACCAGCCCGCTGACGCTGAAGCTAGCCATCACCTCGTATTTGCTGTCGCTGGCCATATTCATTCCGGCAAGCGGCTGGACCGCCGATCGCTTTGGCGCGCGGACCGTGTTCTCGGTCGCCATCGCCGTCTTCATGGTGGGCTCGATCGGCTGCGCGCTGTCCACCTCCGTCACCCATTTTGTCATCGCGCGTATCCTGCAAGGCCTCGGTGGAGCGATGATGACGCCGGTCGGACGGCTGGTGCTGCTGCGCTCGATCGACAAAAGCGCGCTGGTAAATGCCATGGCCTGGGTCACCGTGCCGGCCCTGATCGGACCGGTGATCGGTCCGCCGCTCGGCGGCTTCATCACCACTTATTTCTCCTGGCACTGGATCTTCCTCATCAACATTCCGATCGGCCTGCTCGGCATCTTCATGGCCCTGCGCTATATCGATCCGATCCGCAGCGAAGACCCCGAGCGCTTCGATCTCTACGGGTTGGTGCTGGCCGGGATCGGCCTTGGCGGTATAGCGTTCGGGCTTTCGGTCGCCGGCCTCAATATGTTGCCGTGGCCCATCGTCGCCGGGCTTGTCGGCGTCGGGTCGATTTCGATGACGCTCTATGTGATCCACGCCAAGCGCACTGCCTCGCCGGTACTCGATTTTACCCTCATGCGGCTGCCGACGCTGCGCGCCAGCATCATCGGCGGCTTTCTGTTTCGGCTCGGCATCGGCGCGCTGCCGTTTCTGCTGCCGCTCTTGATGCAGGTCGGGTTCGGCCTGTCGCCGTTTCGATCCGGGCTGGTGACGTTTGCCTCCGCGGTCGGTGCGATGGGCATGAAGACGCTGGCGGCCCGCATCATCAGAACTTTCGGCTTTCGCAATATCATGGTGATCAATGCGGTAGTCAGCTCGGTCTTTCTCGCCGCCTGCGCGCTGTTCACGGTGACCACGCCATTGTTGCTGATCATGATCATTCTCGTGGTCGGCGGCTTCTTCCGTTCCCTGCAATTCACAGCCATCAACACCGTCGCCTATGCCGAGGTCGAGCCGGCGCAGATGAGCCGGGCCACCACTTTGGTTAGCGTCAACCAGCAGCTTGCGATTTCAGCAGGCGTCGCCGTCGGTGCGTTCTCGGTGGAATCGACCATGCTGGTGCGCCATGTGAACGAGTTGAGCGCGGCCGATTTCGCGCCGGCGTTCCTGATCGTCTCGATCATCTCCGCGGTCTCTGCCTATTTCTTCTGGCGGATGCCCGACGATGCCGGGCATGAGATCTCCGGCCACAAGGCGGTCGAGATTTCCAGCCGCAAGGGCGCGGAAAAGGCTGGCGTCAAGGCGGCCAGCGAGGGTACCCAGGACGCAAGGGATCAGCGGCTGGGGTAGAGACGAAGGTAAAGTCATTGTCATCATTGCGAGCCACGGCTCTGCGATCTTGCGGCGCGATGCGCCCGAATGTGCATGGATCGTTCGTCCAACAGAGGGCGCGGGGAATGCCGGGTGCCCGCTGCCCCCGCAGCCTCGTGTGCAGTGTGTTGGTAGCACACGAGTGTAGTCACCACGGTCGCACCGGAACACCCGGCATCCCGCACGCAATGGCTTTAACGGCTTATCTCGTGCTCTCCCCGGCCAAGAAGCGGCGCGTGATCCAGCAGCCGCTTTCCGATCTGGCGGTGGAGATCATCAAGGAGGCGCTGATCAGCGACGAGCAGCAATTCGTATTTTCAAGCCCGCTCGGCGACCAGCCGATGAACCGCAAGGTGATGGCAACCGCGCTGCGCGGCACGAAGGTCAAGGGCAAGGTGAAGACGGCATCTGCGCGCTGCTCGCCGGGAACAAGCCCGCAGCATGTGATCACGTTCGGCGAGCGGCGGTGAACACGATCGTGCTGCCGGAGCTGCTGCCTGCTCTCCCCGGCATGCACGGGCGCGGGACACCTGTTTGTCGGCAGACCGTCCCGCAGAACCCGCGCCATCTGGCACATGCTGCTGGACGGCGTCAGGGCTGCCACCTCGCTGGCGCAGGGTGTGCCGCCCGATCCGGCATTATGGATGGTTTGCTTATGCCGATGACTCCGTCATCGGATTCGAGCATCATAGGCCAACGGCGTCGCGCCGCTCAGTACGGACGGTACCCGCCCGGGCAAACGTAGTTGCCGTAGGCGTCGTAGCCGCAGCCGCCTCGGTAGTAGGACCCCGCCGCAGCGGCACCGACCGCAGCCGCGCCCACTGCCGCGGCACCGACACCGTAACCGCGATAGCCGTAGCCGCGATAGGCACCTGCACGGTATGCGCCCCCATAGCCGTAGCGCCCTCCGCGCACAGCGACAGCGCCACCGCGGTATCCCCGAGCTGCGACCGCGCCGCCGCGGTAGCCTCCCGCTCGCACGGCTCCGCCGCCGTGAAAACCTCCAGCGCGCATGCCGCCGCCGCGGCGGGCGAACGCGTCGTCGGGAGTGAAGGTGACCAGCAGCATGGCTGCGGCTGCCGAAGCGATGAGAATTCGACGCAACATCAGCGAACTCCTTCCTAGAGTGAGGAAAGCCGCGGACGCCTGCGCATCGCGGCAAGCCGCGGTCAGTCCAAAGCCTCGGGAGCGGAAGCTTCGCGTCCTTGACCTAGATCAAACCTCACGTTCATCTACGTGAACGGGACTGCTCCATCACCCGCTCCATCGCGGGAAGCGGTCCGCCCAGTCATAAGCCGTTGCGCGTGAAGCAGCGGATTGCGCGCACCATCCCGGCGCGCCATCAGTCGGTAGCCATCGTGCTTGATTTCGTGAACCCAAAGCGGGCCGGACGGCGGTCGGGCCACCTTCGACGGCTGGCACGGTTCGATGAAGCCGGAGGGACGCGGCACGGTCATGCTGCCATCGTGCCGTTCGTCGCCACCGCCGTCGCACAGGCAATGCGGTGGTACGACGCGGAGAAGCCGGGCGCATCGCGGATGGCCATAGGCAATGCGATCCGGTTGATGTGCCGCGCCAAGAAAAGCCGCGAGGGCGATCACTTCGCTGCGGCCATCGGGCTGCGCGAACAGCTTGAAGGCTACGTCCCGACCATCCCCGATTGGGCCAACGACAAGCACACACTGGCAGGCCGCAAGCTGGGGCGCGGCCTCGACCACTTCCGCAAGGAACGAAGCTGGTACTGGAGCCGACCGAACCCGACTTGTTTGTCGAGGAAGCCTACAGGCTCTGGGCAATCAAGCAGCAGGGCAAGGGGCCGGTCTCGACGTGAACGAACCCATGCGGCCCGGCCTCTCTCAATCACAGCTTGTCGTCAGATTTCAATCTCAGTCGCCATGTTAGAACGCACCCACGTAGTGTAGCCCGCCTTCATCCTCTTAGCTTGCCAAGCTCGAACTTCTTTGTCTTCAGCCATCTTATCAACGGCCGCGCCGAATGCTGCAAAGTTCTCGAACGTTATCGACAACACCCTATTTCCAACTTCACCAAGGGCGACAGTCCAATAGGTTACTTTTCCGCCGTGTTTGCGCCAGAGGACAGCGCCTTCTTTGGCGAGTTCGGTAATCTTGGCGGGATCAGTTCCGGGGTTCGGCCTGACTACGTATTGAACAACTACTGACATTGTTCTCTCCCTTGAAATTACAAAGGTATATGCGTAACGCAAAAAAATATTCGCATCTAAAAAAGTAAGCAAAGCAATTCTCAGCGATCACGCTGCAATGCGGTCTGGGAACGATCCGGCACGGCAGGCGGCGACCGGATCAGCCTCATTCAGGGTGTTGCGACTGCACCCATGAATGTCTGCTGTTCGCGGTACAGCTGACTAGTGAGAGACTTCCCCGAGCGCGACGCTTGGCATCGAAGTGCCGCTGCCACTGTGGCCATACGTGTCGTCGTCACCAGTCGTTGAGTTCGAGGATCAAATCAGCATCGGGACCCTGCTCGGGGTCTCTGCCACTAAGTGCATTCAGTTGATCGTTCATTCCAGCAAGTCGTATCTGGATCGTCTTCAATCGCATTTCGAGTTCGCCAGCCGTCCACAGGGTAAACGCACCGAACCAACATATCAGCGTGTCAGTCCGACCAAGATCGAGAAGCCACGGCGCGGACATCGCACCGACTGCCATGATTGCCATTCCAGCGCGTCGCCATGATCGCATCCGACGATACTTTTTCAGCGCGCCCTTAAGCTCGAACTCCATATCACCCCTCCCCGAAATCAGTCGCAGCTAGCGTAGACCTGTTCGCTGGCGGGGCACGGCTTGTTTGTCGGTATCCACAGTCCCGGCAGCCGGGAGCGGCAATCGACAGCGCTAAGGCGTCAGGCGTCAGCGTCGAGGCCGCAGGAAGGCCCTACAGCGCGCCGGGTCCACCGCATCCCACCCCGCGCACGTCAGTTGGCCGTGGTGACCGTGTAGTCGGAAAAATGCATGTGGCTGTCGGCCTTGGACCACAGGCCGATGCGCCCCGAGACTGGCTGCGCAAGCGTGTGCTCCAGATAGAGCTTGCCATCGAGGTAGCCCTCAACCTTGGTGCCACGGATGCGAACCTTGAGATCGTGCCATTGGCGCGTCGCGGTCGGCGTATTTCGTACCCATTTGACCGATGAGCGCTTGCCATTTTCGAACTTCCAGAGCACGAGGTTGTCTTCGAGACAGTTGGCGCGGATCGTGAGGTAATCGCCATTCGGTTTGAGGTTGAACAAGATGCCGGCTCCCTGGTCGATGCGTCCGGACAATCCTTCGAAGCGCACCGTGATCTCGCCGTCCGTAAAGTTCTGGACATCGGGCGCGACCACGTAAGGGAAGTAGGCATAGACCTGAACCCGATCGAGGAATTCCGCATAGCGTTCGCCGTATAGTGCGCGTGCCTTGTCGGCGATGCCCGTGGAGGATTGCCCTTCCTTCCAGTGCCGACCGTCGACCGCGAGCACTTTTTTTCCGTTGTCGTTTTCGATCCGCCAGAAACCGACGACCGGCACCAGCGATTTCGGCTCAGCGCCGACGGTTTCGCCTGAGAAGTCGATCGTCGTTGGCTGCGCAGCGAGCCCCGGTAGAGCCAATGCGGCCAGACCAAGCGCCGTGGCGATCATCAGTCCGATGCTCTTGCTTGTGACCATGATTGACCTCCTTCAGCCATGGAAGAGAATTTGACACGTGGCGAATGTCGGCTCCGCCACCAGCTGAGCGCGATCAAAAGCGGCAGTGCACCGAGGAACCAGAACCAGGTCGCATCTGCACTGGTGACGAAGGGATAACCGGGATACTCGCCTCCCACGACGGGCGCTGGAGGCGGCGTGCCCGCCAGCGCGTAGAGCAGCGGCAGGATCTCGCGGGGGCTGGTCGAGCGGCTGACGTCGGATCGAGGGCCGTAAGTGTAATCAATCTCGCCGTAAGTGTCCTGGCGTGAATTGCTTGCGAAGTCCTTCCGGTTTCCAGCGAGAACGACAGACACATTCGGCATCACGCGGCCGAGTTTTTCGAGCACGTTGCGCTTCAGATCAACATAGCGCGGATCCTCGGGGATCAAGTGTACAGTGATGACCAACGGAAGCCTGAGCGTCGCGAGCAACTTCTGGTCCGCGGCGGGGAAGGAATTTCGCCGATCTTCCGTGACATCTACCGATTGCCCGATCTGTGTCGCAGCGCCGAGCACGGCGATCGTCACGAGCACATATGGTACCGAACGCAGGACCTTGCCTCGCAGGGAAGTGCCAGGCGGCAGCCACACGCTGGCAAGCGCCGAGAGACCGCAGACCACGGCTACAATGCCGAGCACGAGTCCGGCAGATAGCAGCCCCTGCTCGAAGGGGCGCAAGGTCTGGGTTAGCGACAACTGCGCAAGCCACGCGGACAAACCGGAACGCCCGGCAAGCATAAAATCCAGCACCCACGATCCAATGGTTGCAGCGAGCGCGATAATGGCGGCGGTGGCTGAACTCTCCGAGATCGAGGCCGCAAACAGCGCGATCGCACCGACCAATAAACCGTAGAGCGAATGGCCGAACAGAAGATTCAATGTCTCAGGTGCCGCCAGGTGCCCGCCCAGGATGGCCCAGATCGCAAGCGCGGAAAACGCTGGAATGCTCACCATAGCCCACGCCGCCAGCACCGCGGCAAGCTTTAGCAGAATGAGTGTGGAGCATCGATAAGGCAATTGGACCAGCAGGCGCAATGCGCCGGATTCCTTCTCCTGGCCAAGCACGCGGATCGCCACGAAGGGAAACAACAGCGTAACCGCGACGTAAAGCGAGCCGAATGTCGGGACCAGAATCCCATCGAGTGGCGATAAGCTTGTCGCCAGCACCGGCGATTCCAACGCCGCAGCACTGGCTTCGCTATAAAGCGACACTGCCTGAACGAAGCTATATCCGACCAGTGGACAGACTAGTAACAAGACGATCCACAACGCTCGCCCGCTTACAATCGCCGCTAGCTCCTTTGCGAGCAGCGGATGCAGCGGACCCGCGTATACTCCGTATGCCTTAGGTGAGCGCAAGAAAGATCTCCTCCAACGATCCGACGGGTATGCCAGTTTGCGCACGCAGTTCATCGAGCTTGCCAACCCCGCGCACCTGCCCTCCGGCGAAAAGGATGAAACGATCGCAGACCCGCTCCGCGTCGGCCAGTTGGTGAATGGCAAGAATGAACGTGCGTTTCTTGGCGGCCTCGTTGCGGACTACTTCGATGATGTTGCGAGTCTGCCGAAGATCGAAGCCATCGAATGGCTCGTCCATGAGCAGCACGTGCTGCGGCGTTAAGAGACCGACAGCTAAGAGCAGCCGGCGGTTATAGCCCTTTGACAGCGCATGCACGCGTTTTTGGAGAACGGGCTCCAGTCCGACGGAGGATATGATCGCCGCCACTTCCGCGTCGGATCGACGGTAAACGCCCGCAAAAAAGGTCACGACTTCAGTCGCGAAGCGATCCTGATACAGCCTTATGCCGTCAGGCAGGTAGAATAGCGCTTCTTTCCTGCGGCGTGCCGGCAATTCCTCGCCGAGACAGAAAACGCTTCCCGAATCCGCCGCAAGCAGGCCGGCAAGGAGTTCCAACAATGTTGTCTTCCCGGCGCCATTCGGCCCCACAATACCAAGCACCTCGCCTGCAGTGACAGAGAATGCAACGCGCGCAATCGCCTGCTCTCGGCCGTAATGTTTGGTGAGATTGGCGACACGCAAAACCTGCGCTGAATTCCCGCCGCGATCGGCATCCGCAGTCATCATTGATCAACTCCGATTCCGAACGGTGTAAATGGCGGCGGTCTCGGCCTCCGCGATGCCCTTTCTCGGTGACAAGCCGCACCGGCTTCGGCTTTGTTCCAGCATCCGCAGCAACTCCGCCGATATCGGGAATTGGCGCATGCGGCGAAACCTAAAAGCAGCGAAGGTCGCCAGCCTCGACAGCAGACCGGCACACGGAAGCGCCGCTCGCGCGGGCAAAGCCAGTCCGGAATGATGGAGTTAATGGCGGCATGCTGCGTCCTCGGAAAACCGGACGCGATTCTTCGGCATGTCGCCTCATGGGGAGATCGCTTTCCCCATGGTGGCGAATACTGCAACGGAGTTTCGACTTGTCAATTGGAAGTCGGTTCCAACCGGTTTCCGCCGCGCTCAATTTCACCCGCGGGTGAGCAATGCGATGTGTTTGATATGCCGGGCAGTTTGGAGAAGCGCCCCCTGACTGTTCCGGCAGTCGATCACGAACAATTCAAAGTGAAATGCTGCCGATCAGTCGCCACTCTGCTTCAAAGGCTTCGATGGCGAGCCAATCGTCTTTGATCGGCGCATATCTTTCGCCGCTTCCCGCCGATCAGACGCCGATCAGACAATGTTGCGTCGATCTGTTTCGCCGGCTCGTCGATGCCGAAAACCCGAAATGTGCGGAGCACCATGCCGACATCGTCGGCAGGTTCGGACGCTTTCCACACCGCAACGCGCTTTGCAGGAAACACGACGTCGGACGAACAGTCCTTTCTGACCAGCGGCGGGTTTTCCGGCTGAATGCGACAAATTGACACGATGCGGCAAATAATCAACAACAGCCGCTCCGGATAAGACTGGAGGAATCCCAATGGCCTCGTTTCAGACGCGCCTGCTTGGCGCGGTCGTCGCGCTGATGCTTGCGGCCAGCTGTCCGGCCCTCTCGCAGCAGCTCGAACTCAAGCTGATGGCGCCCGCAGCACCTGGCGGCGGATGGGATCAGACCGCCCGTGCGATGCAGCAAGCCCTTGTCGCCGCCGGTATCGCTCGCAGCGTCCAGGTCACGAACGTTGCAGGCGCCGGTGGCAGCGTCGGCATCGCGCAGTTCGTCAACGGCGCCAAGGGCGACGGCAACCAAATGATGGTGAACGGCTTCGTCATGGTTGGGGCGCTGGCCATGAACAGATCGCCGGTGACGCTCGATCAGGTGACGCCGATTGCGCGCCTCACCGAGGAGACCCAGGTTATCGTCGTGCCGGCGAATTCGCCGATCAAGACGGCGCAGGATCTTGCCTCCGCTCTCAAAGCCGACATCGCCAAGGTAACCTTTGCCGGCGGCTCGGCCGGGGGCGTCGACCATGTGATGGCGGCGCTGTTCGCGAGGACGATCGGCGCCGACGCGAAGAAGGTCAACTACATTCCATTTTCCGGAGGTGGCGAGTCGCTGGCGGCCATTCTTGGCGCGAAAGTCACCGCAGGCATTTCGGGACTGAGCGAATACGAAGGTCAGATCAAGTCCGGCAAACTGCGCGCGCTCGGCGTGACGTCGGAAAAACGCATGGCCGGCGTCGATATCCCGACCTTTAGGGAACAAGGGATCGACATGGTGCTGGCGAACTGGCGCTCAGTGGTCGCACCTCCGGGCATCACCGCGGAACAGCGCAAGACCCTGAGCGATGCGGTGGAAAGGATGGTTAAGTCCGACGCCTGGAAGGACATCCTCAAGCAGAAGGGCTGGGATGACGCTTATCTTGGCGGCGATGCGTTCGCGGATTTCCTGAAGAAGGAAAATGCGCGCGTCACCGATGTGCTGAAGTCGGTCGGCCTCGTCAAATCATGACGCCGGATAGTGCTCCCAGCGATCTACCGCGGGGTCCGGCGTCGCGGAGCATCGATCGTTCGGGTCTTGTCATTGCCCTGGCGCTCGCGGCACTTGCCGCGGTTCTGGTATGGGACGCAAGCCAACTGCAATCCAACACGGTCTACGGCATGGGGCCCGAGGCGATGCCGGTTGTCATCGCCGTCGGACTCGGCATTCTTTCGATCGGCAATCTGATCGACGCGCTGCGCGGCAATCTGCCGGCGCGCGAGAGCGCCGATCCCAAGGCGGTGTGGCTTATTCTCGCCGGGCTTGCGCTGCTGATCGCCATCATCGGGTTTGGCGGCGGCTTTATCCTTGCAACCACCGCACTGTTCGTCACCACGTCGGCAGCCTTTGGACGGCGCGCAATTCTCGCCGACTCCGCCATCGCCCTCGTGATGACCACCCTGATCTATCTCGCTTTCGATCGGCTGCTGACGTTGAGTCTTCCTGCCGGCCCGCTGGAAAGACTGCTGTAATGGACAGCTTCGCCGCGCTCGCTCATGGCATGGCCATCGCCGTCCAGCCCATGAACCTGCTCTATGCGCTGATCGGCGTGTTCCTCGGCACCGCGGTGGGCGTGCTGCCCGGCATCGGTCCCGCGCTCACGGTCGCGTTGCTGTTGCCGGTGACCTACAAGCTCGACCCCGGCGGCTCGCTGATCATGTTCGCCGGAATCTATTACGGCGGCATGTACGGGGGATCGACCACGGCCATCCTCATCAATACGCCCGGCGAGAGCGCATCGATGGCGACCGCGCTCGAGGGCAACAAGATGGCCAAGGCCGGCCGCGGCGGTCCCGCGCTTGCGACCTCAGCGATCGGCTCGTTTGTCGCGGGCACCATCGCCACTCTTGGTCTGGCTTTCCTGGCGCCGTGGCTGGTCGATGTCGCGGTGCGCTTCGGGCCTGAAGATTATTTCGCATTGATGTGCCTGGCCTTCGTCACGGTGTCGGCAACCTTCGGAGATTCGCCGGTCCGCGGACTGACCAGCCTGTTCATAGGGCTGACGCTCGGGCTGATCGGCATCGACAAGCTCACCGGTCAGGCCCGGCTCGCTTTCGGCATTCCCGAACTGCTCGATGGCGTCGAAGTGACGACGCTCGCGGTCGGCCTGTTCGCCGTGGGGGAAGCGCTCTACGTCGCATCGCGCCGTCATCACGCCGAGGAGAAGCTCGAGCCAGTGCGCGGCTCGCTATGGATGACGAAGGAGGACTGGAAGCGGTCATGGAAACCATGGCTGCGTGGGACCCTGTTCGGTTTTCCGATCGGCGCACTTCCCGCTGGCGGCGCCGAGATACCAACATTTCTGTCCTACTCCACTGAGAAGCGGTTGGCGAAACATCCGGAGGAATTCGGCAAGGGCGCAATCGAAGGCGTCGCGGGGCCGGAAGCCGCCAACAACGCCTCCGCCGCCGGTACCCTTGTGCCTTTGCTGACGCTCGGGCTTCCGACATCGGCAACCGCCGCGATGATGCTGGCGGGCTTTCAGCAATACGGCCTGAACCCGGGACCGCTGTTGTTCGCGGAGCGGCCCGATCTGGTGTGGGGCCTGATCGCAAGCCTGTTCATCGCCAATGCCATGCTGCTGATTCTCAATCTACCGCTGGTCGGCTTGTGGGTGAAACTGCTGGCGATCCCGCAGCCGTGGCTTTACGCCGGGATTCTCGTGTTCGCGACAATGGGCACCCTCGCGGCGAAGCCGTCGGTGGTCGAGCTGTCGATGCTGGCGGGCTTCGGAGTAATGGGCTTCCTGATGCGCAGGTTCGATTTTCCGATCGCGCCGGTGGTCATCGGTCTCATCCTCGGACCAATCGCCGAAAGCCAACTGCGCCGCGCCCTGGCGATCAGCCTCGGCGATCCGATGACGCTGCTGCAAAGCTCGATCTCGGCGGCGCTGCTCGGCGTCGCGCTGATCGCCCTGCTGGCACCGTTCGTGCTGAAGGGACTGGGACGGTTCAAGGCGAACGAGGACTAGTCCTTGTGCCTGTGACAAATCAAATCCGGACGTATTGTGATCGGCTATTCAATGGGCAAATCGCCCGGGTCACGCGTGCGGTTTTTGAGAATTGTCAAGTTTAACCATCAGCTGTGTGCACTGGTTCGGGTCGAGCGAAACGAGACCAGGCTCCAAGGGTCTCTCCGTCAATTGTCGTGAAAGCTCAAGGCCGGAGTCGAGCGCTGGCTGAAGGCGGGCCCTGAGGGTGCCGCATGAGTAGTCGAACCCCCCAAAGGGAAGGACACTGATCAATGGCCAGCGAGGAATCTGCCAAGGCAGCCCGCCTGATCAAGGTGGCTAAGGCTGTAGTCGGTGAGCTGCAGCGTCAGGGGTTCTCTGAGGTTCTAGCCGACCGGAGGTTCGATCCCGTCGAGATAGCCAAGGCGGTTATCAAGGCGGAAGACGGCGACGTGGTCCCGATCCGACGGTCCAGATAGCTGAGAGGGCCTGCGCGTTCGGAGAATTGGCCTAGCCGCGTAGTTCGGCTTTGGCGCCTAACCTCGAAGAAGCAGAATAATCAGCGTGACAAATATGATCGAACCTACCCAACCAACAACTAGCGCCATTTTCAACATGACCTGCCGACGCGCGGTCTCCTCGATATGTCTTTCAATTGAAGCGCTTAAATCGCTGTCGGTGATCTCCCCGGACGCGACCCCGCCAATATTTGCCTCGTCATCGGGGCTACCTGACGGTCCACTTCCTTTTTCGACTCGTTGCCCGACACGCATTTTCCCTAAGCCTGCCATCTGCGGGAACCTGCAATTTGAGGGAAAGTGTCTGCCAACCCAAGCGTGCGTGCAAGGATAAATTCCAGGTCCCGCTCTCGGCCAGACTAGTTTAAACTTGCTAAGTTCCAGCCTTGTGCAAACATGGAATCGTTCGGTGACGCCGCAGTGCCTGCCTGACATTTGTTCGGCGCACGATTTCATTGTTCGAAACGGCGGCACCTGCAGGAGCAGGAGATACGGACGTAGGGAAAAAATCCAAGCGCGCGCAATTCGGCAAGACGTAGGTAGCGCACATCAGCACAAAGCGTGACCCAGGGAGCGACCACTTTGTCCCGCCATGTCGTTTTTCTATGCTCGATTGTGATCGCTGCACTCAGCGCGGCGTCGGCTGCTTGCGCCGCGGACTCTGAGCGCTGCCAGGAGCTTGGTCGTGCGTTTGAAATCGCGAAACCGCAGATCACTGCGGTCGAAGTGTCGTTGACGCTATTTTCGGCTGTTGACGCGAATTGCGTCAATCTGGCAACCGAACTGCTTGATCACGGCGCGTCGGTTGACGCGCGTGACCGGCTTGGCGCCCGGCCGCTTAGCCATGCCGCCAGGTTCGGTCATCTCCAGATGGTTGATCTTCTGCTGGCGCGCGACGCTCCGATCAATGCGCGCAATCTCGCCGGCGCCACCGCGCTGTTTTTTGCCGCCGAACGCGGCCATACTGCGGTCGCGCAACGGCTGATCGAACGCGGCGCCGACGTCAATTTCGTCGGGCGCAGTGGGGTTTCGCCGGTTTCTGCCGCCGCGTATGCGGGCAACGACGCGATCGTCGAAGCGTTGCTCGCACGTGGGGCCGACGAGCGGGTGCCCGACGGAACCGGCAAACCGCCGATCGTCTATGCGGCGGCCGGCGCACGGCTCGACATCGTGACGCGGTTGCTGGCCCGAAATGTCGACATCAACGCTCGTTACCCCAATGATCTCACCCTGCTCATGTGGGCGTCGGGCCCGGATCAATCGGCACCGGAAGCACAGGCGATCAAGATCGTTACATATCTGCTGGACGCAGGCGCGCATATCGATGATCGGGACGCCCGCGGCCGTACCGCCCTTATGATTGCGGCCGAAGGCGGCCGTTCGGGGATCGTCAACTTGTTGCTTGCGCGCGGAGCCGACCTGTCTCTCAAGGACAAGGGCGGACTTCGCGCCGCCGACTTGACCGTGCTGACCTCGCTGCGTGAACAGCTGACGCCGCGCTGACGGCGATTCAAAGTCCGGCGAGATATTCCGCCAGCGCCGCAAGGTCATCGGGGGCGGTCGCAAGCATCAAATCTGACATGCCGGGATTGTTGCCGCGCGCGCGGGTGCGGAAGTCAGCGATTGTTTTCGTCAAATAGTCCCGGCTCTGGCCCGCCAGACGGGGCACGGTGCCGTCGCCCTGAAATTGATCGAGATGGCAGCCGGTGCAGCCCACAGAGCGGTTGGCGCTCAAGGCGCGGCCCGAAATTTCCTTTGACGCACGAGGCTGCCCCAGATCAGGCCACGGCTTTTTCGAGAAATATTCCGCGATGGCCAGCATGTCCTCCCGTTCCATGGACGAGGCGATCGGCTGCATGATGTCGTTCTTGCGGTCGCCCCGCTTGAAATCGCGCAGCTGAATGTAGAGGTAACCCTGTGGTTGCCCCGAGATGATTGGAATCGTCTTTTCAACCGGTTTGCCGTCCGCGCCATGGCAACTGGCGCAGATCTGCGTCTTTTCTTCAATGCTTTGTGCGCCTGCGGGCGTGCCGAAGAGGTCCGAACCAATACCGAGCGCGACAGCGACAACAACGCACCACTTAAACCTGCCGCGCATCATCGATTCCAATTGGAGCTTTTAATTGAGGCGGAACCGTAGCCGGCCCCGCCTCTCATTCGCTATATCGTGCGTTCTCAGTTGAGCGAGAAAGCAATGATGTTGTTGCCCCGGCGGAAATCGATCTGGGTGTTACCCCCCGCGCCGACCACAATATACTGCTTGCCGCCCACCATATAGGTGGAGGGCGGCGCATTGACGCCGGCTCCGGCGCGAAAACTCCACAACTCCTTGCCGTTGGACGAGTTGTAAGCCGCAAACTTGCCGTTGCCTTCGCCGGTGAAAACAAGACCACCTGCGGTGGCAAGGATGCCGCCGATCATCGGTTCGGGCGTCTTCACCTGCCACTTGATCTTGCCGGTGTTATAGTCGACGGCGGTGATGTTGCCCGACTGCGCCTCGCCAGGGATCACCTTGAAGGCGCCGCCAAGCCACAGCTTACCGTTCGGATACGGCGTGCTCTCGACCTGGTAGGTCATCGGCTGATGCAGATTGATGGCATAGGCGAGGCTCTGTGACGGATCGATCGCAATCGGCGACCATTCGACACCGCCATTTGCACCCGGCAGCATGCGCGCGCCTTCCTTGGTGGGAAGGGTCCACATGTTCTCTTGCGCCACCATGGCCTCAGAGAAGCGGATCAAACTGCAATCCTTGCGGTCGTGGACATAGATGTGACCGGTCTTGCCCGCATGGATCACGCCCGGGATGGTCTTGCCGTCTTTCCCTTTCACGTCCAGGAGTACCGGAGGGCTTGCAGCATCAAGGTCCCATACGTCATGGGCGATGTACTGAAAGTGGCATAGATATTTGCCGGTATCCAGATCAACGGAAACCAACGAGTTCGTGTAGAGGTTGTCGCCGGGGCGCATTGAGCCGTCGAGGTCGGGCGACGGATTGCCGACAACAAAATAGAGCCGGTTCGTAGCCAGATCGACCGCAGGATTTTGCCACACGCCGCCACCAAGTTTCTCGAAGGGATCGCCCGTCTTTGCGAGCTGGTCCTTTTCGGCCTGAATATTACGGTGCATGTCACGACCAGTGGCGTCTTTCGTTGCCCAGACGCCGACTGAATTCTCCGGTATCGTAAGGAACGTCCAGAGCAACTTGCCGGTCTTCGCATCGTAGGCTTTCACAAAGCCCCGGATGCCGTACTCGCCGCCATTCGTTCCGATCAGAACCTTGTCCTTGATTACCGTTGGAGCCATCGTCTCGCTGTATCCGAGCTCCGGATCCGCGATGTCGCTCTGCCAAACAACATCACCGGTTTTTGCCTTCAGAGCCACAAGCTTGGAGTCGAGCGTGGCCAGGTAGACAAGGTCGCCCAAAATTTGGACGCCGCGATTGTTAGGACCGCAGCAATAGGTCGTTACCGGTCCCATCTTGTGCTTGTAGTGCCAGATTTCTGCGCCGGTTTTGGCGTCAAGCGCGTAAACATGGCTGAACGACGTCGTCACATACATGACTCCGTCGATGACAATGGGCGAAGTCTCAAGCGATTCCTTGACGTCCGTCTGGAAGATCCACGCGACGCGCAGGCCCTTCACGTTGTCGCGTCCGATCTGTCGGGCCGGATGAAAGCGCGTCTGGGCATAGTTGCCGTTTGTCAGCAGAAAATTGTTGACGCTTTTGTCTGCCGAGTCGAGCTGTTGCTGAGTAACCGGAGAAATTGTTGCCTGGCCCGACACGGACCTGGCTTCCTGCTTAACTTCCTGCGCGCCAATGGGCCCTGTTAAACAACCAGCGAGGCCGACAAAAGTGGCGCATAAAATAGAATATCTATTCATGTTCCCGCCCCTATTATTGTCTGTTCACTTTAACCGACACATTCGAAAGTCGGTGCCATTCAAACTTAACCGATCGAACTACTTTGACAAGGCGAAAACGCTAAGCGCTAAGGTTCACAGACGCCGCGACCGAACGCCAACCGTTCGGTGAGCAGATTTGCGACCGCCGGTGGACGTGCGTCGGAGTCCAACTGACTCAGAAATATTTCGTACCTGCGGCAGCTATAGAGTTCGGCAGCTTCCGGCGGCAGCAGCGCAAGTTTCGTCCGCAACATCATTCGCTTGGGACTTTTGTTGCACTGCATTTTATTTCTTCAACGGCGTCCTTGAACTCCGCGCTGCCGCAATCAAAGCTGCAGCGGGAAGAAACTTTTCGTTTGGATCGATGTTGTCATTCCAGCAACGGAACCGGGCCGACTGGCAGTTGCTCGAGAGGCCGCTCGGCGTAACGCCCGGGCGGCTTTTTCTTTTAACGTGGGAGGGTGACATGCCGAATGATAAGCCCCTCAAGCCCGACGACTTTCCGGTTGAGGTTGAGGGCGAAAAATTAGTGACTGCAGACGGCAAGCCGATCGCCAAGGCGAAAACGCCAGCCATCGCAGAGGATATCGCGGACCGTCTCAACGAAGACGATTACCGCAAAGGGATGGATAGATGGTCGGCGTGATCCAGCTCATGGTTCGCGGCGAAGCACGCCGCCCACCTTCGGGATCATGCGCTAACGCTACGAAGAGGATGTCGCCGGCGTCGGTGCTGGCGGCTCACTTCCGTCGGCTGGCAGCGTGAACTGAAAAACGGCGCCGTGCGGTGTGTTCGGCGACGCCCAGAAACGCCCGCCATGGGCTTCGATGATCGATCGGCAGATCGAGAGCCCAATGCCGATACCTTTGGGTTTGGTCGTATAGAAGGACTCGAAGATGCGATCGGCGGTCGCCGGATCTATTCCCGCGCCCGTATCCTTGACTGCAACGAGCACGCCGCCCGCTTCAACGCGTTCCGAAGATATCGTCAATATTCTAGGGCGGTCCGTGACCGCGCTCATGGCTTCAATGCCGTTCATGATCAGATTGAGCAGAACCTGCTGCAGCTGCACCCGATCCCCGAACACCGTCCGATCGCCGGTGGACAGATCCGTGTGAAGCACAAGATTGTGCAGCGTCAATTCGCTGCGGGTGAGCGCCAGAATTTCCTGAATGGCGCCATTGATGTCGAGCCTTTCCAATTGGGGCCTGGATTTCTTTGTCATTGCGCGGAGGTTTTCGATTATTTCAGCCGCGCGCCTGCCGTCTTGGATGATGTACGACAATGTCCCCCGCGCTTCATCGAGGTTGGGCTCGTCCCGGTTGAGCCAGCGCAGGCCGGCCTCGCCATGGGTCACTATGCCGGTCAAGGGTTGGTTGACCTCATGGGCAATGGAGGCGACAAGTTCGCCCATCGTCGCCAGCCGGCCAACGCGGGCGAGTTCCGCCTGGGTCCCCTGGCGTTCCATCATGTTATCCTTAAAAATCTGGACCGCCGTCGCCATCGCGCCAATCTCGTCCTCGCGACCAACCTCGGGCACTTCGACGGCGCTATCGCCTTTGGCAAGCGTTGTCATGGCGCTGGTCATGCGAGTGATCGGCACGGCGATGCCGCGCGTGAGTAGAACGCCCATCAGCGTCGCAATGATGAGCGAGGCTGCACCGCCGATGATTGTCGCCACGTATGCAGTCGCGAACGCCTCTTTGCGCACGACGTCACGCTTCGCCAACAGATCGCGCTCAATCCCGTCGATTTCGTCCACTTTGGCGCGGATGAGGTCCATTGCGGCTTTGCCGGCCTCCGAGCCCTCCAAGGCGCGCGCATCCTCGCGCGTCTCGGGCGTCGCCATCAGCGCGATCTCCCGCTCGGCAATCTCCGAACGCCACTTCCTCGCCAGCTCGTTGAGTTCGTCGAGCCGGCTCTGCGGCGCGGGGTCGTCCGAGGTAAGGGCTTTTATTTTCTGGATCGCTGCGGTGTAGGCATTGCCACCCCTATGATAGGGCTCCAGAAATTTCTCCTCGGCGGTGATCAAATAGCCGCGCACACCGGTTTCCTGCTCCACCATTGCGTCCATTGCCGCCTGTAGCGTCTCCAACACGTCGGTGGTTTGGACATGCTGATTTTTGGCCCATTCGATCACGCGAAGTCTGTCGTAGACGATAGCGCTGCTTACAAATATGACGACGACCACTGCGGAAAACGCGGCCATAAGCTTGCGCGAGATCGGCAAGTTCGCAAAAGCGGACACATGATCCTCTGAAGCGTTACGCTGTGAACTCATTAAGGTCCGCCTCGAAGCGGCCGAACGCGCCGTTGGCGAGCCGCCACAATCTTAAGGCATCTCATCGAAAATTGGCCCGGCAAACTTGGCAGCGTGCCGCCGCGGCGCAGTCGCGGCCGCCCGTTGCCGCCGTCCCCCTGTCAACAGAGCGTGGTTGGCCGCAAGATCGATCGGGTCAAATAATACCTTCGAATGTGTGGTAAGGCTAGTTCGCAATAGAACTGAAACGGTGTGTCTATGCAGGTTTTACGCACGCGCGCGATGTGGCTGCTGACGGCGTTGATCGTCGCAGACGGCGCTACCAGTGCGGCCGCCACGCCATTGAACCCATTTCGCTATGAAGCTCAGGCGCAGCGACATTGCCCGACTGACACTGTGGTCTGGCTCGATTTTCGAAAAGAGATTTACTACCTCAAACGGCAGAAGCGCTACGCCCTGGGCAGCACCGGCAGCTTCGTGTGTCTGAACGAAGCCCGCAGCAACCGCTACCGCCGCTCGTTGCTTGGACTTCGGTAGGCAGGTCAATGAAGCCAGCGACTTCAACTCTAGTTTAGAAAAGCTACGTGATCGCTAGCACCCGAACGCAAGGCGTCATCTCCTGTTTCTCTCACGATAGCTGCCGCTCGGAGAGTTGCCGTTTGTCCGTTTTTGGAGGTACGGGGCGAAGTGCAGCCTAAACATCCGCTTTGAGCAGTCTGTGAATGTGAGTATCTGCCGCTGCAGATAAAGTTGCGCTTGCCAAGTTGCAGCCTTGTGCGAGTATGGAACCTTCTGTGAAGTCTGAGGTGCCTGCCTCGGCGCACAATTTGCAATATTCGGAATCGAGAGATATTTGAGCGAATCCCTTCATCCAAGCGCCCCCCATCATCTACCAGGCTTCATCACCGCTCCGGGCGACACCGATACCCTGATGGTGGTGGTCGGCATCGTCCTGATCGGCTCCGTTCTTGCGGTGGGCAATTTCTATCTGCATTTGCACACTTTGCCCGAGCGAATGGCGCACAAGTCGCAAAAGCTGCAATTCGAGATCGTGGCTGTGCTGGGCTTGCTGGCGCTCTTTACGCACATCCATCTCTTTTGGATCGTAGGGCTGTTGCTTGCCATGATCGACCTGCCCGATTTCAGCACGCCACTGCGCAGCATCGCAGGTTCGGTCGAAAAAATCGCGGGTTTGCCGCCCGGCGAAGCAACGGCCGAGCTTGCGAATGACGAGATGGCAGCCGGCGTTTCTCACACGGCGGCTGCGGGAGCGCCGGCTACGACAAAAGCCGGCGCCGCCAAGAGTGAGGTGCCGAACCATGCTTGAGCTGCTTCTCTGCTCCTTGCTGACCATCTTTCCGGACTACCTTTATCGCCGCTACAGGCAGGGCAAGCGCCTCGGAAAGGAGATCACGTTCTATTCGGTGTGGTTCGAACTCAGGTTTGGCATCATTACGTGTCTCATGCTGACGGTGGCCCTGATTACTGTCATCTTTTATTTCCATCCATCCACCTCGACGGCGACCTTGTTCTACAGGACCGTTCCGATCGTTCCCGAGATCACCGGCCGGGTGGCGGAAGTTCATCTTGATTACAGCGCTCCCGTCAAGAAAGGCGACGTGATCTTCAGGCTGGACAGTTCGAAGCAGGAAGCCGCCATGGAAACGGCCCGGCGCAAGATTGCCGAGGTCGATGCTGCTTTGCTGACCGCGCAGACGGATATTCTCAAGGCAGAGGGGCAGATCCAGGAAGCAAAGGGCGCCTATCAGCAGGCGTCGGACGAACTGGACACCAAGCGCGAACTCCAGAAACGCAATCCCGGCATCGTCCCGCAGCGTGACATCGAAAAGCTCGAGGTGCTGCTCGCCGGCCGTCAAGGCGCCCTTGATGCCGCCACGGCGTCGAAGCAGTCGGCAATGACCCGCGTGAGCGCTCTTCTCCCTGCCGAGAAGGCGAGCGCCGAGGCGGCGTTGGCGGAAGCGCAGGTGGATCTTGACAAGACCTATATTCGTGCGGGCGTCGACGGGCGCGTCGAACAGTTCCTGTTGCGCGCGGGAGATGTCGTCAATCCCATGATACGGTCTGCCGGCATCCTCATTCCTGAAGGTGCGGGGCGACGAGCCCTTTCAGCAGGGTTCGGCCAGATCGAAGCACAGGTCATGAAGGTTGGGATGGTCGCCGAGGCGACATGCATCTCGAAACCCTGGACGATTATTCCGATGGTGGTGACGGGCGTGCAAAATTACATCGCGGCGGGGCAATTCCGGGGTGGCGAGCAACTGCTCGAAGCGCAGCAGGTACAGCGTCCGGGCACAATTCTTACCTTCATAGAGCCAATCTACAAAGGTGGCCTCGATGGCGTTACGCCCGGAAGCAGCTGCATCGTCAATGCCTATACCAGCAACCACGAGCTGATTGCCTCAAAGCAGACCGGCGCATTCAAGGGTCTTGTGCTGCATGCCGTCGACGCCGTCGGAATCGTGCATGCGATGCTGTTGCGCGTCCAGGCCCTGCTGCTTCCCGTCAAGACGCTGGTGCTGAGCGGCCACTGATTCTGCTGCGGACTTGTTCCACTGGCTCGCTTTTTGAGTCATGCTCTCAGGATAACGGTCTTCCCTGCACGCCCCGAAATCCCATGGCCAGCACGTAGCGTTCGGAGGAGTCTTGCCGGCTCGATGCCGGCTTCACATGACGCACGCTTGAAAAATCGCGCTTTAGTTGTGCCAATAACTCAGCATCGGCGCCGCTCTGAAACACCTTGGCGACGAACGTTCCACCGGGATTGAGCACGTCGGAGGCGAACGCGGCAGCGCCTTCGACGAGGCCGAGGATGCGCAGCTGATCGGTCTTGCGATGGCCTGTGGTGTTGGCGGCCATGTCGGACAGCACCACATCCGCGCGGCCACCCATCATCTTGAGCAATTTGTCGGGCGCGTCGTCGGCGAGAAAATCGAGCTGTGCAAAGCTGACGCCTGGTATCTCCGGCATCTCCAAGAGGTCGATCGCGACGACCTTGCCCTTGCTGTCCGTCGCGCCGACACGTTTGGCTGCGATCTGGCTCCAGCCGCCGGGCGCCGCGCCGAGATCGACCACCGTGATGCCGGGTTTGAGGAAATGGTACTTGTCATCGATTTCGATCAGTTTGTAGGCCGCGCGCGAGCGCAACCCCTCCCGCTTGGCCTGCGCCACATAGGGATCGTTGAGCTGCCGCTCCAGCCACAGTTTCGATGACAACTTGCGCTTGCCACCGGTTTTGACCGTTACGTGCAGCCGCCCGGTGGTATCCTTCGCCATATCGGTATTGTTTCCCTTGGAGAACTTATCCTGGAGAACCGGTGCCGCTCTAGCACATTGCGAGCCGAGGCGCCTATCGGCATCCGCTGAGAGCGCGGTCCTCGCGCATCATCTCGACCAGCATTCCCTCGCGCAGGCCGCGATCAGCGACACGCAGCCGCGGCAGCGGAAACGCATCGCGGATCGCATCGAGAATGGCGCAGCCTGCCAGCACCAGGTCGGCGCGCTCGACACTGATACAGTTATTGTTGGCGCGCTCCTGATAGCTCATATCGAGCAGGCGTGCGATGGTGGCGGTGATATCCGCATCGCTCATCCAGACGCCGTCGATGCGGCGGCGATCGTATCGTACCAGGTTGAGATGAACCCCGGCCAGCGTTGTCACCGTGCCGGAGGTGCCGAGCAGATGCATATCCCTGAGATCGGCGCCGTGCTCAGATGCAAAAGGCGCGACGTGTTGCGCGACCTCCTGCACCATCCGCGCATAGGATTGTTGCGTCACGTCCCTGCCGCCGAAATGCTCTGCCAATGTGACAACGCCGAGCGGAATCGACATCCAGTCCTTGATGCGCGGCACGGCGTCTTGTTGGTCCGGATCGCGCTCGATCCGAACCAGCTCCGTCGATCCCCCGCCGATGTCGAACAGAATGGCGCCGCGCCCCCGCGGATCGAGCAGCGGCGAGCAGCCGATCACGGCAAGCGTCGCCTCGGTTTCGCGGTTGATTACCTCTAACCGGATGCCGGTCTCCGCCGCGACCCGGTCCCGGAAGCCATCGGCGTTCGATGCCGCGCGACAGGCTTCCGTTGCGATCAGTCGCAGGCGCTTGGCTTTCCTGGACTGGATCTTGTCGCGGCAAATGCTTAAAGCGCCAATGGCGCGCTCGATCGCGGCGTCGCTGATACGGCCGGTCGCCGAGATGCCCTCGCCCAACCGGATGATCCGCGAGAATGAATCGACCACGCGAAATCCGTCGCCGGTCGGACAGGCGATCAGCAGGCGACAATTATTGGTACCGAGGTCCAGCGCAGCGTAGACGCCGGTTCCCGTGGCCGGCGCATTGACCGCGATCGATCCCCGCAGGCCACCGAGCGGCCCCTGGCCGTCCATGCTACGCGGCTCTTTCCCGTCGCTGCGCGGCCGCTGGCTTTCGCCTCCGCGCGGCCCAAAGCCATCGCGAAGCCGCGTGTCATCGTTCATCCAGAATGTCTTTCCGTGGCCATATCGACCAACGAGGAATTTCCGTTCACGGAAACTTTAGCAGCGCGCACCGGCGGCGCAACAGCCGTTCACAACGACACCATGCCCAATCAGGCGTTGTCGATCGGATAGGGGTGCCTTATCTGCTTGGAGGCTGCGAAATCGCGCAAAAATTCGGCATTTAGGTGTGTTTCAATGCAAGATCATACGTCTCCCTCTTCCCTCGAAAACGCCATCCCACTGCAAAAATTCGGCGTCGGGCAGCCGGTCCGCCGCAAGGAAGACGACACGCTGGTGCGCGGCAAGGGCAGATACACCGACGATTTCAATCTGCCCGGTCAGGTCTTTGCCTGGGTCGTGCGCTCCAGCCACGCCCATGGCATCATCCGCGGCATCGACACCGCTGCCGCGAAAGCCATGCCCGGCGTGCTCGGCGTCTGGACGGGCGCCGACCTCGCCCCTGCAAACTACGGCCCCTTCGCCTGCGGCCTGCCGCTGAAGAGCCGTGACGGCACACCGCTGTTGCAGACCAACCGCACCGCGCTCATGACCGACAAGGTACGTTATGTCGGCGATCCCGTGGCGTTCGTCGTGGCAGAGACGCTCGCGCAGGCGCGCGACGCCGCCGAAGCGGTGGTGGCCGATATCGACCCTTTGCCGGCGGTCACCAACCCCGAGGAAGCGGCCAAGCCCGGCGCACCGCAGCTTTACGATCACATCCCCAACAACGTGGCACTGGATTATCACTACGGCGATGCCGCCAAGGTCGAGGCCGCCTTCGCCGGCGCCGCACATGTCACAAAACTCGATATCGTCAACACCCGGGTCGCCGTGGTGGCGATGGAGCCGCGGGCGGCGCTGGCCTCCTACGACAAGGCGAGCGAGCGCTACACGATTCAGGTGCCGACCCAGGGCGTCGCCGGCAATCGCACCAATCTCGCCAAGAACATCCTGAAAGTTCCGAACGAGAAGGTTCACCTGCTGACCGCCAATGTCGGCGGCTCGTTCGGCATGAAGAACATCAACTATCCCGAATATATCTGCATATTGCATGCGGCGAAGGCGCTGGGCCGTCCGGTGAAATGGACCGACGAGCGCTCGACCAGCTTTCTGTCCGACAGCCATGGCCGCGCGCAGCAGATTCACTGCGAGCTTGCGCTCGACAGCGAAGGCAAATTCCTCGCGGTCAAACTCTCAGGCTACGGCAATCTCGGCGCTTACATTGCCGGCGTCTCGCCGGGCCCGCTCTCGCTGAACGTCGGCAAGAATCTGGCCAGCGTCTATCGCACGCCGCTGATGACCGTCGACATCAAGACCGTCTTGACCAACACCACGCTCATGGGCGCCTATCGCGGCGCCGGACGCCCCGAGGCAAACTACTTCATGGAGCGCTTGATCGATCGCGCCGCCGATGAAATGGGCATCAACCGGCTGACGCTGCGCAAACGCAATTTCATCAAGCCCCAGCAAATGCCGTTCGAAGCGTCATCCGGCGTCACCTACGACAGCGGCGATTTCCAGGGTGTCTTCAACAAGGCCCTTGAGATCTCCGATCACGACGGCTTTGCCAAACGCAAGAAGGAGACCCGCAAGCAGGGCAAGCTCCGAGGCATTGCGATCGGCTCCTATCTCGAAGTCACCGCACCTCCCAGCGTAGAACTCGGCAAGATCGTGTTTGAAGATGACGGCTCGGTGCGGCTGATCACCGGCACGCTCGACTATGGTCAGGGGCATGCGACACCGTTTGCGCAAGTGCTGGGTGCGCAACTCGGCGTCCCCTTCGAAAGCGTCAAGCTCGAGCAAGGCGACAGCGACCTCGTGCATACCGGCAACGGCACCGGCGGCTCGCGCTCCATCACCGCCAGCGGGATGGCAATCGTCGAGGCTTCAAAACTGGTCGTCGAGAAGGGCAAGCGCGCGGCCGCGCATCTGATGGAAGCCTCGGAAAGCGACATCGAGTTCGCGAACGGTCGCTTCACCATCGCCGGCACCGATCGCAGCATCGACATCATCGAGCTGGCGCGCCGCCTGCGCGAAGGCAAGATGCCGGAAGGCGTGCCGTCGTCGCTCGACGTCGACCATACCACCGAGGCCGTGCCATCGACCTTTCCCAATGGCTGTCATGTCGCGGAAGTCGAGATCGATCCGGAAACCGGAATCGTGCAAATCGTGCGCTATACCGGCGTCAACGACTTCGGCACCATCGTCAATCCGATGCTGGTCGCCGGGCAGCTTCATGGCGGCGTCGCGCAAGGCATCGGTCAGGCGCTGATGGAACACGTCAACTACGATGCAAGCGGCCAGCCGATTACCGGTTCGTTCATGGACTACGCGATGCCCCGCGCCGAAGACATTCCCATGATGGCGGTCGGCGACCACCCCGTGCCCGCGAAATCCAATCCGCTGGGCACCAAAGGCTGCGGCGAAGCCGGATGCGCCGGCAGCCTCTCCACCATCGTCAACGCGGTACTCGACGCGCTCTCTGAATACGGTATTGCGCATATCGACATGCCGCTGACGCCTGAGCGGGTCTGGCGCGCCATCCAGGAGGCGAAGGCGAAGGCGGCGTGAGGTAGGACCACACGCAACAGTCGTTGCCCGGCTTGCCCGGGCGATCCAGTATTCCAAAGCTGGTAGTGATTGAGTCGTGACGCCGCGGCGTACTGGGTCCCCGCTTTCGCGGGGGACGACGAGGTGGATGTTGGAGAGACGTGCGCTACATCCAACATCCGTCATACGCGGGCTTGACCCGCGTATCCATCAATCTTTCACGAGAGTCTTGCGAAGAGGATGGATTGCCGGGTCAAGCCCGGCAATGACGAGTTGAGAGAAGTCGCACGTGCCCCCTTTAGGCCGCTGCCTGCTCGCGCGGCTGGTAGATCGCAATGTGCTGGCAATGCGCCACGGGGCTGCGGCCGTTGGCGACGACCAGCGCGTCGAGTTCAACGAAACGGTGGCCCTTCTTTTCATAGTTGCCGGTCACCTTGGCGCGCGCCGTCAGTTCATCGCCACTGCGAGCCGCGTTGAGAAGCTGCATCCGGCTGCCGACATGGATCCACGGCCCGAGAATGGCATTGTCGACCAGCACCTTGTTCATAACTCGCTGCAGCAGGCCGGGATGACCTAGTCCTTCGCTGGCGTAGATCGGATCGGTCTCGCGAATGTCCGTCAGGTAATCTCTCGCCACATCGCCGGCCCAGGCGCGCGGAACCGTGCCGAGCCACTTGCCGAGTTCATATGACGTTGCGTCGACCGGTCTGCGCTCCGTCACGGCAGCGGTTTCGCTGAAGTCCGACATCGAGACGGCTGGAGCGGACGCAGATAATGACGCGCTCCCGGTGGCACAGAGCTGTCCACGGCTTTCAACCTTGATCACAAGCCCGCCATCGCCCTCCTCCCCGGTGACGTCGGCGGTCTCGCCATCATAGACCGGCTTGACGAAACGCGCCTCGATCAAGCCGCGCTCGAGAAAGGCGCGGCCCCATTTCGAAACCGGCAGGTGCATCATGTAGGCCATCACATCGACGCCGGGGACGAGCCCGCCGCTGAAGCCGAACCGCTTCGCAACGGTGTCGTCATGTATCTTGTTTTCAGATTGCTTTGAGGTGTTGTAGGCCGAGACGCGATACGGCTCGATGCGGCTCGTCATGCCTGTTTCCCTGATTTGGCTGGCTTTTCTGTCGATAATCGTACGCGAACAAAATGCCGTGGCAAGCGCGTTCCATCAGCTGTTTTGCTCGCAATTCCGCTTCCGATGGAGTACCACCCGTGCATCCGGGAGCACCCGCGTTCCCCGCCTAAATCCCAACCGATGACGCCATTCTTGAACACCACCCGCATCTATGTCGACGCCGACGCCTGCCCGGTCAAAGACGAAATCTACCGCGTCGCCGCCCGTCATGGCCTGCCCGTCAGCGTCGTCGCCGGCAATTTCATTCGGGTGCCGCAGGACCCGATGATCGAGCGTGTCGCGGCCGGTGCGGGGATGGACGCCGCCGATGACTGGATCGCGGAACGCGCCGGAAGGGGCGATATCGTCATTACATCCGATATCCCGCTGGCGAGCCGCTGCGTCAAAGCGGGGGCCGAGGTGATCGCGCCGAACGGCAAGCCGTTTACCGAACAGTCGATCGGGATGACGCTCGCGGTTCGCAACCTGATGACCGATTTGCGTTCATCCGGCGAGGTGACCGGCGGACCCAAATCGTTCGCTCCGCGCGATCGCTCGGCGTTCCTGTCGGCGCTCGATCAGACCATCCGCCGCATCCAGCGCCAACGCGCGGAGCAACCGGCACAGAAACAGAGTTGAATCAAACGCTATGGCGCCTCCGCTAATCCAGTTGAAAGACATCAAGCTGACCTTCGGCGGCACACCGCTATTGTCGGGCGTCGAACTGTCGGTGTCATCAGGCGAGCGCGTGTGTCTGATCGGCCGTAACGGCTCCGGCAAATCGACGCTGCTGAAGATCGCGGCCGGCCTCGTCGAACCCGACAGCGGCAGCCGCTTCGTGCAGCCCGGCGCCACCATCCGCTATCTGCCGCAGGAGCCGGATTTTGCCGGCTTCGCCACGACGCTGGCCTATGTCGAAGCAGGCCTCGGCCCCGGTGACGACCACTATCAGGCCCGCTACGTTCTGGAGCAACTCGGGCTTCACGGCGACGAAGACCCCGCGAATGTATCCGGCGGCGAAGCCCGCCGCGCGGCGCTGGCGCGCGTGCTGGCGCCCTCGCCCGATATCCTGCTCCTGGACGAGCCCACCAACCATCTCGATCTCACCACTATCGAATGGCTGGAGAGCGAACTCGGCGGCCGCCGCAGCGCGCTGGTCATCATCAGCCATGACCGCCGCTTCCTTTCAAATCTGTCGCGGAGCACCGCGTGGCTCGATCGCGGTCAGATCAGGCAGATCGACCGCGGCTTCAGCGCGTTCGAGGCCTGGCGCGACGAGGTGCTGGCGGAGGAAGAGCGCGACCAGCACAAGCTCGACCGTAAAATCGTCAACGAGGAGCATTGGCTGCGCTACGGCGTTTCCGGCCGCCGCAAGCGCAACGTCAAGCGGCTCGGCAATCTCTACGCACTGCGCGACCAGCGCCGCGACTATCGCGGCGCCGCGGGGAACGCCAACCTCGCCGCCGCGGAAGCGGACAAATCCGGCAAGCTGATCATCGAAGCCAAGGACATCGGCCGCTCGTATGGCGACCGCAAGATCGTCGACGGCTTCTCGATACGGGTTCAGCGCGGCGACCGCATCGGTATCGTCGGGCCGAACGGCGCCGGCAAGACCACGCTGATCGACATGCTGACCGGTGCGAAGCCGCCCGATAGCGGCACCATCCGGTTCGGCGCCAACATCGAAATGGCGACGCTGGACCAGCATCGCGAAAGCCTTGATCCCAAATCGACGCTCGCGGAAGCCCTAACCGGCGGACGCAGCGACCACGTGATGGTCGGCGGCAAGCCGAAGCATGTTGTCAGCTACATGAAGGATTTTCTGTTCGGGCAGGAGCAGATGCGAACGCCGCTGGAAGTGCTTTCCGGCGGCGAACGCGGCCGGCTGATGCTGGCGCGCGCACTGGCAAAACCCTCCAACCTCTTGGTGCTGGACGAGCCGACCAACGATCTCGATCTCGAAACCCTCGACGTATTGGAGGAAATGCTCGGCGACTACGCCGGCACCGTGATCCTGATCAGCCACGACCGCGATTTTCTCGATCGGGTAGTGACCTCGGTGATCGCGCCGGAGGGCGACGGCCGCTGGGTCGAATACGCCGGCGGCTATACCGACATGCTGGCGCAGCGCGGCGCGGATTTGAAGCGCGAGGCGGTGAAGGCTGCCGCGGCCGAAACCGCAAAGGGAACCAAGGGCGGCGCGGCTTCGGGCGCATCCAGGCGCCGGCTCAATTTCAACGAAAAGCACGCGCTGGAAACGCTGCCGAAGACGATCGCCAAACTGCAGGCCGAAATCGCAAAGCAGCAGCGGCACCTTGACGACCCCAATCTATACACCAAGGATCGCAAGAAATTCGATACCGCCTCGGCCGCGCTTACGACGGCGCAGAAAGAGCTGCAGGCGGCTGAAGACAAATGGCTGGAGCTCGAAGTGCTGCGCGAAGAAATCGAACAGGCCTGAGGCCACAGGATAATTCCACCGTCATTGCGAGGAGCACTTGCGACGAAGCAATCCAGCTTCTTTAAACATGGCATTAGGCTGGATTGCTTCGCGGAGTTTATCATCGGGCGCGCGTTGCGCGACCCGTTGGCTCGCAATGACGGGAATACACAACCGGAGCCGACCTTATGACCACACCCCTCGCCGCCAAGATAGCCCGCGAATACGGCACGCCCGCCGCGGTGATCGACATGGATCGCGTCGAGCGCAACATCGCGCGGATCCAGGCGGCGTGCGACGCCGCCGGCGTCGCCAATCGCCCGCATATCAAAACCCACAAGAGCCCGATGCTGGCGAAGCTGCAGATTGCCGCCGGGGCCAGCGGCATCACTTGCCAGAAACTCGGCGAAGCGGAGGTGATGGCGGACGCCGGCATTGATGACATCCTGATCAGCTACAACCTGATCGGCGAGCAAAAGATGGCCCGGCTCGGCGCGCTGCAGGCCAAGGCCAACATGACCGTCGCCGCCGACAATCCGGTTGTGATCGCGGGCCTGCCGCAGGCCGCTGCTATTTCCGGCCGCCCGCTCTCGGTCGTGGTCGAGTGCGACACCGGACGCAAGCGCGCCGGGGTCGAAACGCCGGCGGAAGCGGTCGCGCTGGCGCGCGAGATCGCGGCCTCAAAGGGGCTCACGTTTGCCGGCTTCATGCTGTATCCGACGGAGAGCGGCTGGCCAGAAGCACAACGATTTTACGACGAAGCTTTGGCCGGCGTCCGCGCGCACGGACTTGACGCGGCAATGGTGTCTACCGGGGGCACGCCAAATCTAAAGAATGTCGGCAAACTCAAAGGAGCCACCGAGCATCGGCCCGGCACCTACATCTACAACGACCGGATGCAGGTCGCGGCCGGCGTCGCGACCTGGGACGATTGCGCGCTGAGCATCTATTCGACCGTGGTGAGCCGGGCCGGCCCGGATCGCGGCATTCTCGACGCCGGTTCAAAGACGCTCACCTCCGACACCGGCGGCGGGCTCGACGGCCACGGGCTGATCCTTGAACATCCGGAGGCGAAGATCGCGCGCTTTGCCGAAGAGCACGGCTTTCTCGACCTCACGCGCAGCAATACCCGCCCCAATGTCGGCGATGTGGTCCGGATTGTGCCGAACCACGTCTGCGTCGTCGTCAACATGATGGATGAGGTGGTGATGGTGCGCGGCGACGAGATCGTCGGCACGCTGCCAGTCGCGGCGCGCGGGAAGCTGCGGTAGGCGAATAGCGAGTGGCGAATGGCGAATAGGAAACTTCCATTCGCTATTCGCCACTCGCTATTCGCCTCTCCAGCCACTTCAACACACCCCTTCCCGCCGCTGCCCCCGTGGCAAACGAGGCCTGCAGCAGATAGCCGCCGGTCGGCGCTTCCCAATCGAGCATCTCGCCGGCGGCGAAGACGCCGGGCAAGGGGCGGATCATAAAGTCGGCGTCGAGTTCGCTGAATGCGATTCCGCCCGCGGTCGAGATCGCGCGTGCGATCGGCGCGACACCGTTGAGTTCAATCGGCACGGCATTGATCAATCCGGCAAGGCTTGCAGGCGACAGCGATGAGAGCGACACGCCTGAAGCAATCGCCGCCTCCTGCAACAGTCCAATACCGGCTGGAGAAAGCTGCGCCGCCTTTCGCAGAAAATTGGAGAGCGATTGTTTGCCCTTGGGAGCCGACAGCCGCGCCATCAGGTCGTCCTCCCCGAGATCGGGCCGCAATGCGATGCGGAGCGTCGCCTGCCCGGAACTGGCGATGGCCTCGCGCAAGCCGGCCGCCAGCGCGTAGATCGCGCCGCCTTCGATGCCGGATCGGGTAATGACCGCTTCGCCGCGCACGGTGTGCGCACCAAATGACAGCGCAACGCTTTTTAGCGGTTGGCCTTCGAAGCGGTCGCGGAAGATATCGGACCAGGCAACAGTGAAACCGCTATTGGCGGGCCTGAGCGGCGATATCGTCACACCTTTCCCAGCGAGCATTTCGACCCAAGCGCCGTCGGACCCAAGCCGCGGCCAACTCGCGCCGCCGAGCGCGACCACCGTTGCGCGCGCGTCGACGGCGCGTTGCCCGCCAGGAGTTTGAAACAATAGACGGCCATCCGCGTCCCAGCCGATCCAGCGATGGCGCAGCGCGAGTTGCACGCTCATGGAATCCAGCCGCCGCAGCCATGCGCGCAGCAAGGGCGAAGCCTTGAACGCATTTGGGAAAACCCGGCCGCTGGAGCCGACGAAGGACGGCTGTCCCAGCGCCTCGCTCCATGCGCGCAACGCGGCAGGCGGGAACGCGTCGATAGCAGGCGCGATATGCGGCATCGCCTCGCCATATCGCTTCAAAAATTCCGGCATCGCTTCGCTGTGCGTCAGATTGAGCCCGCCGCGTCCGGCCATCAGGAGCTTGCGGCCCGCCGACGGCATGGCGTCATAAACCGTGACGGTAGCGCCGCCTTGCGCCAGCACCTCGGCCGCCATCAGGCCGGCAGGACCGGCGCCGATGACGGCGACGTGATTTGTAGGAGATGGGGTCATGCCGCGAGTGTAGGCTGGATTCGCGGACCGCAAAAAACAGCGGTCATTCCGGGACACGCGTCTTCGCGTGGACCCGGAATCTCGAGATTCCGGGTTCGATGCTTCGCATCGCCCCGGAATGACATCAAAGCTTCACGCCCGCCCTCGCCGCGGCCTGTTCGACATATTTCTGGGTCTGCTGGAACGCGCCTTCCAATGCCTTCGCCTTCGACATGTCGCTGATCTCGGCGAAATGCGCGGCGACTGCGTCGGGCGTCCAATCGGATTGCGGCAGGTTGACGCCTTCGGTTTCCATGATCTTGATCACCGCGAACGACCCCGCCCCCGCGCCCATGATCGTGCGCGTCGGTGCATCCTCGCCGAGCAAATACAGTACCGCCGGCGTGATCGCTTCCGGCCTCATCAGCGCGAGCGCCTGCGGCGGAAGCAGTTCTTCCGTCATCCGCGTCGCCGCAGTCGGCGAAATCGTGTTGACGCGGATGTTATTCTTGCGGCCTTCCTCGGCCAGCACGTTCATCAGGCCGACCATGCCGGCTTTGGCGGCGCCATAATTGGCCTGGCCAAAATTGCCGAACAGGCCCGACGACGAGGTGGTGACGACGATGCGACCGTAATTGCGCTCGCGCATGCCATTCCACACCGCCTTGCAGCAATAGAACGTGCCGGTGAGATGGACGTCCAGCACCTTCGCAAAATCGGCCAACTCCATCTTGGCGAAAGATTTATCGCGCAAGATGCCAGCGTTGGCGCAGATTAGATCGACACTGCCCCATTCTTTGGTTGCGCGATCCACCATCGCCGTGACCTGCTCGAAGTCAGAGACATCGGCGCCGTCGGCCATCGCCACGCCGCCGGCCTTGCGGATTTCTTCAACCACGCCTTGCGCCGGAGTGATCGATCCGCCGGATCCGTCGCGGGCGCCGCCGAAATCGTTGACGACGACCTTTGCACCGCGGCTCGCCAGTCCCAGCGCGTGCGCCCGTCCAAGGCCATTGCCCGCGCCGGTGACGATAGCGACGCGTCCGTCAAACCTGATTGTCATGTATGGATTCCTGTTCGCTCGTCATGCCCGGACTTGATCCGGGCATCCATCCAAATTCGATGGTTTTTGATCAGTGATGGATTGCCGGGTCAAGCCCGGCAATGACGGCTGGTGGTCATGCGAAGTAGATCAGGCCGATCCAGTCGGCCACGAGCGCGGGCTTTTCCTCGCCCTCGATCTCGACGCTGACATTGGTGCACGACAGCAGTTCGGTCGGCTTTCTCAGCTTCGCTTCCGCGAGCCTAAAGCGGCCACGGACGCGCGAACCTGAGCGCACCGGCGAGATGAAACGCAGCTTGTCGAAGCCGTAATTGATTCCCATTGTCGTACCCTGGATGACCGGCATTACCTCATACGACATGATGCTCATCAGCGACATCGTCAGAAATCCGTGCGCCACTGTCGTGCCGAAGGCTGTTTCCCGCTTCGCGCGTTCGGGGTCGACATGGATGAATTGATGATCCTCAATCACATCAGCATAGACGTCGATCCGCTTTTGATCGATTAGATGCCATGAGGACACGCCGACCTCATGGCCGACCATTTGCTGATAGGCCTCAAGCGAGATCGGCGGCTTCTTCCAGACTTCATTCATCCAATCAATTCTCCACTGAACCAGCCGGCCGCAGTTTTTGCAGTTCCGGGAAATCCTCCTCGCGGAATTCCTCGCCCCTTAGCGGATCGTCGCGATTACTGTCGTTCTCCAGACGGCGCAACTGTACGCGGCGAATCTTGCCGGAAATCGTCTTCGGCAGCTCCGTCACGAGCTCGATCCGCCGGATGCGTTTGAACGGAGCGAGCCGCGTGTGCAGGTGGCGAAAGATCGATAGCGCGGTTTCCGCCGAGCGCTCCGCGCCCGATGCCAGCAGCACATAGGCTTTCGGGATCGCAAGTCGGATCGGATCAGGACTGGGAACCACGGCGGCCTCGGCGACCGATTGATGTTCGAGCAAAATGCTCTCAAGCTCGAACGGACTGATCCGGTAATCGGATGATTTAAAGACGTCATCGGAGCGGCCGACGAAGGTGAGATAACCCTCATCATCGGCAAACACCACATCGCCGCTGCGATAGAGATCGCCGTCCGCGCCGCTCAATTTGCCGCCGTCACCCTGATAGCCCTGCATCAGGCCCGCGGGCCGGTCAGCACCAAGCACCAGGGTGACCTCGCCCTCTTTCGTAACCTGCCCGTCAGTATCGGTGATCTGCACGCGATAGCCGGGCAACGGCCGGCCCATCGATCCGACCTTCACCTTCTGGCCCGGCGAATTCCCCGCCAGCGCTGTGGTTTCGGTCTGGCCGTAGCCGTCGCGGATCGTCAGTCCCCATGCCGCGCGAACCTGATCGATCACTTCGGGATTGAGCGGCTCGCCGGCGCCGCAAACCTCGCGCAGCGACACCTTGAACGTTGCCAGCTTCTCCTGAATGAACAGCCGCCACACCGTCGGCGGCGCACAGAGCGTGGTGACGCCGCAACGGCCAATCGTTGCGAGCAATCCCTTGGCGTCGAAACGCGGCTGATTGACCACGAACACGGTCGCGCCGGCATTCCACGGCGCGAAGAAGCAGCTCCAGGCGTGCTTGGCCCAGCCCGGCGAGGAAATGTTCAAATGGATGTCGCCGGGCTGCAGCCCGAGCCAGTACATTGTCGACAGTCCGCCGACGGGGTAGCTGCGCTGGCTGTGCCGTACCAGCTTCGGCTTTGCCGTGGTGCCGGAAGTAAAATACAGCAACATCGGGTCGTCGGCGTTGGTCGGTCCGTCCGGCTTGAACGTTTCTGGAAAATCCGCGGCTTGCTCGTAAGCGAGCCAGCCCTCATGCTTCGACGGCGCACCGACCACGATGCGAACAAGTTGATCTCCGCCGAGACCGGCGATTTTCGCGACCTGCTCCTGCGATGCCACCACCACCCTGGCGCCGCCGCGATCGAGCCGGTCACGCAGTTCATCGGGCGTCAACAGCGTGGTCGCGGGGATCACCACCACGCCGAGCTTCATCGCCGCCAGCATGGTCTCCCACAGCGGAACGACGTTTCCGAGCAGCAGCAGCAAATGGTCGCCGCGCTTCAGTCCCTGCGCGCGGAGAAAATTCGCGGTCTGATTGGAACGACGAGACAGCGCGGCGAACGACACTTTTGTCTCTTGGTTGCTGACGGCATCGACGATCCACAGCGCCGGCCGATGCTTGCTTTCGGAATTGCCCGCCAGCTCCGCGTCAAACCAGTCCAGCGCCCAGTTGAACGGCACCGGATCCGGCCAACGGAATCCCTTCACCGCCGCATCGTAGTCAGTGCGGTGCTTGAGCAGAAACGAGCGCGCCTCCTGGAAAGTGGTCATCAGCTATTTTCCGGCGAGGCCGCGGACATGCTGGATGATGCCCGAAAAATCCAACCCGCCATTTCCCGCGGCGTCGAACGCCTTGTAAATTTCCTGCGCGTGCTTGCCGAGCGGCGTCGCCGCCCCGGCGGCCTTTGCCGCATCCTGTGCCAGCGTCAGGTCCTTCACCATCAAGGCCGCGGCAAAGCCTGGCTTGTAGTCATTATTCGCAGGCGACGTCGGCACCGGACCCGGCACCGGACAATACGTCGTCAGCGACCAGCATTGCCCTGACGAGGTCGAGGCGACATCGAACAGCGCCTGATGTGACAGGCCGAGCTTTTCGGCAAGCGCAAAGGCTTCGCCGACCGCGATCATGGAAATGCCCAGGATCATGTTGTTGCAGATTTTCGCCGCCTGCCCGGCACCGGCGCCGCCGCAATGCACGATTTTCTTGCCCATGTTTTCCAGCACCGGCTTCGCCGCAGCGAAGGCTTTGCCCTCGCCGCCCGCCATGAAGGTCAGCGTCGCACCCTTGGCGCCGCCGGTGCCGCCGGACACCGGCGCGTCGACCGAGAGGACGCCGTGCTCCGACGCCAGCGCATGGGCCTGCACCGCGCTTTCGACATCGATCGTCGAACAATCGATGATCAGCGATCCCTTGCCCATCGACGGCAAAATCTCGGTCCAAACCGAAAGAACATGTTTGCCCGCCGGCAGCATGGTAATGACGATTTCGGCGCCCTTCACCGCGCCAACCGCGCTGTCGGCGATCCCTGCACCATCGGCTTTCGCCTGATTGCGCGAGGCTTCCACCAGATCGAAGCCTGTGACCCTGTGACCGGCCTTGACCAGATTGGCGGCCATCGGGCCGCCCATGTTGCCGAGCCCGATGAAGGCAATGTTTGCCATGTCTACTTCCCTCCGCTCAAGGCGTCTCTATTTTGCTTTGTCGAACACCAGTTCGTCGGCGCCGAGTTCCGCGAAGTAAGGCGCAACCATCTCAGGCGTCACGTCCTCGATCCGCGATAGCGACCAGCGCGGATTGCGGTCCTTGTCGATGACCGCCGCGCGCACGCCTTCGCGAAAATCGTCGCTCGCGAACACTTCCAGCGCGGCGCGATACTCCCGCACCAGGCATTCCTCCAGCGAGGACGAAGCCCGCGCCAGCCGCAACAGTTTTAAGGCGACAACCATGCCGCGCGGTGACTTCTCGTTCAATATCCTCAGCGTCGATTGCGCCAGTTCCGAACCATCCCGCTGCAGCGCCGCGATGATATCTTCCATCCGGTCACAGGCAAACCAGGGGTCGATTTGCGACTGGATGGCGGCGACAGGTCCTGATGTCTCGCCGGTCGCAAAACTATCGATCACGGCTTTCACTTCGGTAGAGCTCACGCCCGCGCGAAGGTTGACGAGCTTCTCGCGCAGGGCGCCGAGTTTGTTCGAGGGCACGACCGCATCCGCAAAACGCGCATAGATCGCATCCGGCCCATTCATGGTTTGACCGGTCAATCCGAAATAAGTGCCGATCTCTCCCGGCGAGCGCGACAGCAGCCAGGTGCCGCCGACATCCGGAAAGAAACCGAGACCGACCTCCGGCATTGCAAGCCTGGTCCGCTCGGTCACAACGCGATGGCGGCCGTGCGCGGAGAGCCCGACGCCGCCGCCCATCACGATGCCATCCATGAAGGCGACATAGGGTTTTGAGAACTTGGCGATGCGCGCGTTGAGGATGTACTCCTCGCGCCACAGTATCTTGCCGAGATCGCCCTTGACTTGCGAGCTTTCATACAGCGCCCGGATATCGCCGCCGGCGCAGAGACCTCGGTCGCCGGCGCCTTCCAGCAGGATCAGGCCGATCGCGGGATCAGACTCGAATTCGTCCAGCGCCTTGTCGATGTCGCGAAACATCTCCAGCGTCACGGCATTGATCGCTTTCGGCCGGTTGAGGCGGATAATGCCGGCCGCGCCTTCGCGCCGCGCGATCAGATCGGGTTCTTGACCCGCTAACGCAACCGCGGAAACCGTCATCACGCTCCCTCGATCAGCTTGCGCGAAACAATCAGCCGCATGATCTCGTTGGTGCCTTCGAGAATCTGATGCACGCGCAGATCGCGCACGATTTTTTCGATGCCGTATTCGCTCAAGTAGCCGTAACCGCCATGCAATTGCAGCGCCTGATTGGCAACCTCGAAGCCTACGTCAGTGCCGAAGCATTTTGCCATCGCGCATAACATGGTCGCGTCGGCATCCTTGCGGTCGAGCGCCGCTGCCGCGCGCCAGACAAAGGTCCGTGCCGCCTCCAGTTCGGTCGCCATGTCGGCAAGGCGAAATTGCAGCGCCTGGAATTCGTCGAGGCGCTTTCCGAAGGCCTTGCGCTCTTTCATATAGGCCAGCGACTTGTCGAGTGCGGATTGCGCGCCGCCGAGCGAACATGCCGCGATATTGATCCGTCCGCCGTCGAGCCCGGCCATCGCGATCTTGAAGCCGATGCCTTCATCGCCCAACCTATTGGCAACAGGCACGCGCGCATTCTCGAAAATCACGGCGCGGGTCGGTTGCGCGTTCCAGCCCATCTTGCGCTCATTGGCGCCGAGCGAGAGCCCGGGCGTATCGCCCTCGATAACGAGCGTCGAGATGCCACCGGGTCCATCTTGGCCGGTCCGCACCATCACCACATAGAGGTCGCCGCTGCCGGCGCCGGAAATGAACTGCTTCTGGCCGTTGAGCACGTAGTGGTCGCCATCGCGCACCGCGCGGGTCCGAAGCGCCGCCGCATCCGATCCGGAGCCGGGCTCGGTCAGGCAATAGCTCGCCAATAGCTCCATGGTACAGAGCTTCGGCAGCCACTTTTTCCGCTGGGTGTCGTTGCCGAAGGCATCGATCATCCAGGAAGCCATGTTGTGGATCGAGATGAACGCCGACACGGTCGGGCAACCCTGCGCCAAGGCCTCGAAGATCAGCGCCGCATCGAACCGCGTCAGCGCCGAGCCACCGACGTCATCGCGGATGTACACCCCGCCGATGCCGAGCGTGGCCGCCTCGCGCATGACGTCGACAGGGAAATGCTTCTCCTCATCCCAGCGGATCGCATGCGGCGCGATTTTCTCCGCGGCAAACTCCCGCGCCATATCGCGAACCGCAATCTGGTCCTCGTTGAGAGCGAATTGCATCCGATCTGCGCGCCTGTCTCAGGAGATCATGCGCCGGGTCAATTCATGGTCGGAATCGAGAACTCCGCGCCCTCCTTGACGCCGGAGGGCCAACGCGCCGTCACCGTCTTGGTCTTGGTGTAGAAGCGGATCGAATCCGGGCCATGCTGGTTGAGATCGCCGAAGCCGGATTTCTTCCAGCCGCCGAAAGTGTAATAGGCGATCGGCACCGGGATCGGCACGTTGATCCCGACCATGCCGACATTGACCTTGGCCGCGAAATCCCGCGCGGCGTCGCCGTCGCGGGTGAAGATCGCAACACCATTGCCGTAATCGTGATCGGACGGCAGGCTCAAAGCCTCATTGTAGTCGTGGGCACGCACCACCGAGAGGACGGGTCCGAAAATCTCTTCCTTGTAGATCCGCATGTCCTTGGTGACGTTGTCGAACAGGCAGCCACCCATGTAGAAGCCCTTCTCGTAGCCCTGCATCTTGAAGCCTCGGCCATCGACTGCCAGCGTGGCACCCTCTTTGATGCCGATCTCGACATAGTTCTTGACGCGATCAAGCGCCTCCTTGGTGACCAGCGGACCGTAATCCGCGGACGGATCGATCGAGGTGCCGATCTTCAGGCTCTCGACGCGCGGAATCAGTTTCTCCATCAGCCGGTCGCCGGTGGTCTTGCCGACGGGCACCGCCACCGAGATCGCCATGCAGCGTTCGCCGGCCGAGCCATAGCCCGCGCCGATCAGCGCATCGACCGTCTGGTCCATGTCGGCGTCCGGCATGACGATGGCGTGGTTCTTGGCGCCGCCGAAACATTGCGCACGCTTACCGGTGGCGGCGGCGCGCTCGTAGATGTATTGCGCGATCGGCGAGGAGCCGACAAAGCCGACGGCGCGGATATCGGGATCGTCGAGGATCGCATCGACCGCTTCCTTGTCGCCATTGACGACGTTGAGGATGCCCGGCGGCAGGCCCGCCTCGATCATCAACTTTGCCAGCGCCATCGGCACGCCGGGATCGCGCTCCGACGGCTTGAGCACGAACGCGTTGCCGCAGGCAATCGCGGGCGCGAATTTCCACATCGGGATCATCGCGGGGAAATTGAACGGCGTGATGCCGGCGACGACGCCCAGGGGTTGGCGCATCGAATAGATGTCGATGCCCGGGCCGGCGCCCTCGGTATATTCGCCCTTCATGAGATGCGGAATGCCGCAGGCGAATTCCACCACCTCAAGGCCGCGCTGGATGTCGCCCCTGGCGTCGGGGACGGTCTTGCCATGCTCGCGCGCCAGGAGATCGGCCAGCTTGTCGTAGTCGCGCTGCGCCAGTTCAAGGAACTTCATCATCACGCGGGCGCGGCGCTGCGGATTGGTGGCGCCCCACTCCACTTGCGCCGCCTTGGCGTTTTCGACCGCGGCGCGTAGTTCGGCTTTGGAAGCCAGCGCCACCTGGGCCTGAATATCGCCGGTCATCGGCTCAAATACGTCCGCGAACCGGCCCGAAGTGCCCTTGACCTCGCGGCCGCCGATAAAATGTCCGATTGTACGCATGCGTTCCTCCAAGACCTTCGCGAGTGCAGGTTTGGCCGCATCTTGCAGTCTTTGCGGCGTTTGGAAAGGGCCTCGACGCGCAACGCATTTGCGAAAATGCGGGCATGCGACCGCATTTCCGGGACATTGAACCAATGTCGTATGGGATTACCGGCTGGCCTTGTCAGTGCCGAGCTGAGGTAGCGGCTTTCCGGAGCGCGGATTTCTTCGCCGCCCGCTTCGGCGGAGTTGCGCCAGCGAGCACGGCATCGCGCCCGGCGCCGAGAATTTCGTCGGAAAAGTCGCCGTTGCCGGCGACGCGGGCCAGCACCATCGTCCCCATCATGGTGGCGATCGTGGCCATCGCCTGTTTGCGCGCGGCCTTGCGCGGAACGTCCGGAATCTGCGCGGCGAGCGCGTCGATCATCTGCTCCAGCTTGGCGGCGAACGCCTTGCGAGTCTTCGGGCTCTCGCGCGCGATCTCCGCGGCCAGGGTTGGAATGGCGCAACCACGACCCGGATCATCGCGATGCTCCGGCGTCAGGTAGGATTCCACGATGGTCGTCACCCGCTTGTCCGGCGGCGTCTGCTCCGCGATCTTGCGCCAGCGCTCGGTCGAGCGATCCATCGCGTAGGCAAAAGCCTCGATCACCAGCGCTTCCCGGGAATCGAAATGGGCGTAGAACCCGCCATGAGTAAGCCCCGCGTCCTTCATCAGGTCGGCGACACCAACTCCATGCGCACCCTTCTCGCGAAGCCGCACCGAGGCTTTCTTCACGATTCGCGCGTGGGTCTCGAGCTTATGTTCCTTCGAATAACGCATCGGCGGCCCCATAAGATGTTTGCAGTCATATAATAACATCTGTTGCCGCATAAAGCTGCATGTTATTTCGTCAATTTACTCGTTGGCGCGGCCTCCCCATCGGCGCGAAAGGCGCGCGGTCGCGTGCACCGCGAGATTGCCGGCACCGTCGTGGACGAAGCCACTTCGCAGCGGTTGCGCCGCCGCAGTGACTGGCGCTTGACAAGACAGCCTATTCCTCGGGAAGTGGCACGATACCCGCCGACCCGCGCCCTTGCGATTGCGAGACCGTCCATGCAAATGCTCAATCCCTATTGTGGCGTCGATCGCGACCCGCGCGGCGTCGTCCGCTTGACGATCTGCAACGCCGGCTCGCTCAATATCCTCGGATCGGCCGCCATCAAGGGCGTTCGCGAAGGGCTGGAGGCCCTCTCGACGGACCGGCAGATTCGGGTCCTCGTCATCGCCGGGCAAAGCCCGAAGAGCATGATCGGCGGTGCCGACATCAAGGAAATGGCGAAGCTCGATCAGGCCGCCGCCGAGAAATTCATCACGGGCTTGCGTGATCTCTGCGAAGCGGTGCGCGCGTTTCCGGCGCCGGTGATCGCGCGCATGCCCGGCTGGTGCCTGGGCGGCGGGCTGGAAGTCGCCGCCGCCTGTGACTTCCGGATTGCCGCGCACGACGCCAGGTTTGGTATGCCGGAGGTCAGGGTCGGGATTCCCAGCGTCATCCATGCGGCGCTGCTGCCACGGCTGATCGGCTGGGGCCGCGCCCGCTGGCTGGTGATGACCGCCGAAAATATCGACGCACCTACCGCGCTCGCCTGGGGGCTGGTCGACGTCGCCGCGCCGGAAGGCGGCCTCGATGCCGCGGTCGAGCGCACAGTGGCGGCGCTTCTGGAATGCGGTCCCGAAGCGCTGCGTTCGCAGAAAGCCCTGCTCAGACAATGGGAAGAGCTGCCGCTGACGGAATCCGTCAACCTCAGCATCGGCGTGTTCGGGCGATCGTTCCTGACCGACGAGCCGCACCGGCTGATGCAGGGTTTCATCGACAGGAAGCGGTAGCGAAGCCTGCTAACTGCAAATAGTCCGTCGCCTCAAGAAGTCGTCATGCCCGCCAACGGGTCGGCGCAAAGCGCCGCCCGATTGCATGCACGGCGGGGTATCCAGTAATCATCGAACGCAGTGTTTACTGGATCATCCGCCTGCGCGGATGATGACAGTGTTGGTTGTTGGATCCACCCGGGCCTCCACCGGCCAGAACCTTTTCCGTTTCGATAGAATCGAAACGGGGCTCTAGATTCTTGATTTGACGCGTTTTCTTGATGCGAACCGGTTTCCACTTCGCTTGAAAACGCTCCAGTCCATCTCACGACAATTAATCCGCCGCGATGGTTGCAAATTTTGCGATGCATCATATGATGCATATCATCCAAACGATACCGCTCTCGCGAAGCGCGAGAAATTGAGGAGCACCCGATATGGCCACAGCTTCCGATCCCGTCGTCATCGTTTCCGCCGCCCGCACGCCGCTTGGCCGGTTTATGGGCGATCTTTCCTCTTTCAGCGCGCATACGCTCGGTTCCCATGTGATCGGGGCCGCCGTCGAGCGGGCAACATTGTCGCCCGACCGCATCGATGAAGTGTTCATGGGTTGCGTGCTGCCGGCCGGACAGGGCCAAGCTCCGGCACGCCAGGCCGCTCGCGGCGCCAGGCTGCCGGACGCGACCGGGGCGACGACCGTCAACAAGGTCTGCGGCTCCGGCATGAAGGCCACCATGCTGGCGCATGACATCATCAACGCCGGCTCGGCGGAGATCGTGGTCTCCGGCGGCATGGAGAGCATGACCAATGCGCCCTATTTGCTGGCGAAGGCGCGCAACGGGTATCGCGCCGGCCATGACCGCATCATCGACCACATGTTCATGGACGGCCTCGAAGACGCCTATGAGACCGGCCGCTCGATGGGCGATTTCGGCGAGGCCACCGCGGAGGCCTATCAGTTCACCCGCGCCGCTCAGGACGCATACGCCATGGAAACCCTGACGCGGGCGCGTAAGGCGGTGGAAGGCGGCGCGTTCATAGCCGAAATCGTGCCGCTCACGGTTACGGAAAAGGCCGGTCCGCGCACGATCGGCAATGACGAGCATCCGCTGAAGGTCGATCCCGCCAAAATTCCAGGATTGAAGCCGGCGTTCCGTGCCAACGGCACCATTACGCCCGCCGCCTCTTCGGCAAATGCCGACGGCGCCGCGGCGCTGATTCTCACCAAGCGATCGCTCGCCGAGCGTGACGGCCTTCCGACGCTTGCCGAGATCAAGGGCCACGCCACCCACAGCCAGGAGCCGCAGTGGTTCACGACCGCGCCGATCCCGGCGATCCGCAAGTTGCTCGACAAGGTCGGCTGGAGCGTCGGTGATGTCGATCTGTTCGAGATCAACGAGGCGTTCGCCGTGGTGGCGATGGCGGCGCAGCGCGACTTGGGTATTCCCCGCGACAAGCTGAACATCAACGGCGGCGCCTGCGCGCTCGGCCACCCCATCGGCGCCACCGGCGCACGCTTGATCGTGACGCTGCTGCACGCTCTCGAAGCGCACAATCTGAAGCGCGGCGTCGCAGCGCTGTGCATCGGCGGCGGTGAAGCTACTGCTATCGCGGTAGAACGCATCGTCCACTAGCGCCAAACTGGTTTGGTCGTCGCACCTCATCATCGTCCGGAATTCCGGACAGGAAGACCCATGATCTCCAATTGGCTGTCAGCCGCCCTCGCCCGCCGCAACATCCACTACGGCTGGGTGATGGTCGGCGTGACGTTCCTGACGACGCTGATCACTGCCGGCACCGTCGGCGCGCCCGGCGTGTTCATCGTGCCGCTGCAACACGAGTTCGGCTGGACCACCGCGGAGATTTCCTCGGCGCTGTCGATCCGCTTCATCCTGTTCGGGCTGATGGCGCCGTTCGCAGCCGCGCTGCTTAACCGTTTCGGCCTGCGCAACGTAACGCTGTCGGCATTGCTGATCGTTGTGTCGGCCCTTGTGGCCTCGTTGGCGATGACAAAGCTCTGGCAATTGATGTTGCTGTGGGGCGTGGTGATCGGCATCGGCACGGGCATGACCGCGCTGGTGCTCGGCGCGACCATCGCCGCGCGCTGGTTCGCAGCGCGGCGCGGCCTCGTGGTTGGAATTCTCACCGCGAGCGTGGCGACGGGGCAGTTGGTGTTCCTGCCGCTGCTCGCCGGCCTCACCGAACGGATGGGCTGGCGGGTCGCGCTGGGGCTGGTGTGCGTCATGCTCGGGATCGCGGCTTTCGCGGTATTTATGACCATGCGTGATCGGCCGGGCGATGTCGGGCTGCGGCCGTTCGGCGACGAGGGCACGCAGCCATTGCCGGCGCCACCGCCCAATACCGCGCCGATCATGGCAGCGGCGCTCGGCGCGCTGCGCGATGCCGCGAAGTCCCGCGTGTTCTGGATCCTGTTCGCCACGTTCTTCATCTGCGGCGCCAGCACCAATGGGTTGATCCAGGTGCATCTGATTCCGATGTGTCTCGATTTCGGGATTCCGCAGGTCCAGGCCGCCAGCCTGCTCGCGGCGATGGGCATATTCGATTTCGTCGGTACCATCGTGTCGGGCTGGCTGTCGGACCGCTACGACAATCGCTGGCTGCTGTTCTGGTATTACGGCCTGCGCGGCCTGTCGCTGCTGTTCCTGCCGTTCACCGATTTCTCGTTCTACGGCCTGTCGCTGTTTGCGATGTTCTATGGCCTCGACTGGATCGCGACGGTGCCGCCGACGGTGCGGCTTACCGCGCAGCGGTTCGGGCCGGAGCGCGCCAATCTGGTGTTCGGCTGGATCTTCGCCGGCCACCAATTGGGCGCCGGCATCGCGGCGTTCGGCGCAGGCCTGTCGCGGACGATGCTCGCGACCTATTTGCCGGCATTCTTCGTCGCCGGCGCGCTATGTGTGGTCGCCGCGTTGATCACGCTGGCAATCTCACGGCACCCAAAGCCGGTAGCAGCGTAGAGACCGGCTTTCATTGTCCTGATGAGGAGGCGCGAAGCGCCGTCTCAAGGGATGGCAACACGCTGGACCTCATGGTTTGAGACGCGCAACATGCGCTCCATGGGGACAACAATTACGGCCTGATGGTCATGCTGGTCGCAGGCCCAGGCGTACGGAGCGGCTCGGCGAGCCGCGCGAATTCGCACAACAGCGAACGCGTCTTGCGCGGATCGATGATCTCCTCGACCCAGAATTTTTCAGCCGACCGGAGCGGCGAGCGCAGCTTGTTGAGACGATCCTCGATCTCTTTCAGCTTGGCTTTCGGATCGTCTGCGGCCTCGATGTCGGCGCGATAGGCCGCTTCAATGCCGCCTTCCAGCGGCAGCGAGCCCCAATAGGCCGATGGCCAGGCATAGCGCAGCGAGAACCGGTCCGCCGGTTGATGCACTACGCCGGCGACGCCAAAGGAATTGCGCACGATGATGGTGCACCAGGGAACGGTGGTCTGGTTGACGGCGGCCATGGCCCGCACGCCGTGACGAATGGTTGCGGCCTTCTCGGCCTCGAGCCCGATCATGAAGCCCGGACAATCCATCAGGTAGACCACCGGAAGATGGAAGGTTTCGGCGAGATCGACGAACCGCACTACCTTTTGGCACGCTTCCGCCGTCCACGACCCGCCGTAGTGAAAGGGATCGCTGGCGAGCAGCAGCACCGCGCGGCCTTCCAGCCGGGCGAATCCGGTGATGATCGGGCGGCCAAAATTGCTGGTCATTTCAAAGAACGAACCCTTGTCGACGACGGCGTCGATGATGGGGCGCATCTTGTAGACCTGGCGGCGGTTGCGCGGCACCGCCTGCATCAGCGATTCCTCCGCACGCTCCGGATCGTCGTCGCAGGGAAGCGTCGGCGGCAATTCATAGACTGAAGACGGCAGATAGGAGAGGAAGCGCTTGGCCCGAGCAAAGGCCTCCTCCTCGGTATCAACGGCATCATCGACGCCGCCCGCGCGGGTCTGGATCTCGGCGCCGCCAAGCTGGTGCTTGCTGAGATCCTGGCCGAGCCGCTTCACGACCGGCGGACCCGCGACGAACATCGCCGAGTTCTTGGTCATGACCGAATAATGGCTGGCCGCGAGCCTCGCCGCGCCCAAACCCGCAACCGAGCCGAGGCCCAATCCGACCACCGGCACGCGGGCCATGTTCGCCGTCGTGTACCAGTACCAGCGGGTACCGCCGATGCCGCCGGGCAGATTGGCGGCGCCCTTGGTTTCGATTGTTTTTACCGAGCCGCCGCCGCCGGAGCCTTCGATCAGCCGGATGATCGGCAGGCGGAAGTCGTGCGCCATCTCCTCGGCCATCAGCGGCTTGGCAGAGATCGAGGCATCCGCGGAGCCGCCGCGCACGGTGAAATCGTCGCCGACCACGACCACGGTGCGGCCATCGATCTTGCCGCGGCCGAACACACAATTCGCCGGCGTCAGATTGATCAGCTTGCCGGTCTCGTCGTATTCGCCCGTGCCGGAAATCGCGCCGATCTCGTGGAAGCTCTTTTGATCGACCAGCTTGTCGATGCGCTCGCGAACGGTGAGCCGGCCCTGGTCGCGTTGCCGCTGGACCTTGTCAACGCCTCCCATCTCGCGCGCGAACGCTTCGCGCCGGGCGAGGTCGTCGAGTTCCAGCTTCCAGTTCATTCGCATCCTCCGTCCTGATTTTATTATTATGGGCTGGCGCCGGATTATTATCAGTTGGTACTGGAAGCGCTTTCCTCTCCAGCCGGTTGTTGAACAGATCTCCGTCGGCGCCCTCAAGCAGGCTGCCGATCACGGCAGCCAATTCCACAAGTCGCGGTGCGACCTCCTTGTGCAACCGCTTCTCATCATACATCGCGGATAGAAGACCGATCGTGACTACCACGAAGGTTTGATATTGCGGCGACCACAGGGGCACGGCGAGACCGTTGATATGCGGGCTCCATAGGCCGCAGGCGACGACATAGCCGTGTTCGCGCAGCAAGCGGCGGTTGTTTTCAAGACGCGGCCGCAGCAGTTTGGCGCTTTCCGGAATTTCACGTTCCATTTCCGCCAACAGGGCGTCGCCAACCTCGGCATCGAGCGCGGCCGTATAGGCATGGCCCGCGGCCGTGCTGGCCATGGCGATGCGGCTGCCGGTGCTTTCGTACAGACCGAGCGCGTTAGCGGCGCGGGCAAATTCGAGATAAACGAGGTGGAAGCGATCGGGAATCACGAACCCGACGGTCCCCGGCAATTGTTCGGCGACATCCTGCAGCCGCATCCGGATCAGATTGCGAAGCTGCAGCCCGCGCATCATCGAGGTGCTCATCGCCACCGCGCTCGGGCCGATACGGTATTTCTGGTCGCGCGGCAGATACACGAGCTGGCCCATCCGGGTCAGCGTATGCGTCAGGCGCGATACCGTGGATCGCGGCAGGCCGCAGCGATTGGAAATTTCCAGGTTGCCGAGCCGCGCCTCATGGCCTTCGAAGCAGCGCAACACGTCAAAGGCGCGCGACACCACCTGAATAACGTCGCCCTCCCCTGCAAGATCGCTGGCGAGCATTCCCTGCTTACTGAGCCGCTCCGAGCGTCGTCCCATGGTGGCCCGCCGTTCATTCCGTCACACGGAATAAAATTCCACTTGCAGAACAAGCTACCTCAGGCAATCTGTGGCCACAACTGGTGTCCCGAAGAGATCTGAACCGACCCCATTGGCCGAGGGCCGCCCGCCCCTCATGATGCGCGTAGTCAGATCGCTATGCGCACGGCGGCTGTCCCGGAGAACCAAATGCCAGACATCAAGATTGTAACCGAGGTGGCCGGGCGCGTTTGCGCGCTTCCCATTGAAGTGGGCGGAAGCGTCGGCGACGGCGATGACGTTGCATTCGTCGAAGCCATGAAAATGGAAATCCCGGTGGCTTCGCCTGCCGCGGGCAAGCTCAAATCCATTCTCGTCAGCCTCGACGATGTGGTTGCCGAAGGACAGGTACTGGCGATCGTCGAAACTTAATCGTCGACGACGTTGATATAGACTTTTGTCCGATACCGTTCCGCGACAAACCGCGCGGACGTTGCCATTGCCATCAGGCGATGACATGATCAGCCAAGAAAAACAGTTTTTGCACAGCGAAACATTTGGAGGGGAAACATGATCCATCGGCTGGTGGCGTTCGCGCCTGTCATTTTCGCAAGCATCTCGTTGTTGACGCCGCCCGCGGCTCAGGCCGAAGACGTCAAGCTGCCGCCGACCATGACGTTTACGGCCTACGACACCGGCACCGCCGGATTCAATATAGCCGTCGCCGTCGGCAAGATGATGAAGGATAAATACAGCACCGATGTGCGGGTGCTGCCCGCGGGCAACGACGTCGCGCGGCTCGCACCGCTGCGCGCCGGCCGGGCGATGTCATCGGCGATGGGCTCCGGCACCTATTTTGCGCAGGAGGGCGTGTTCGAATTCGGCACCAGAGAATGGGGACCTCAGGCGTTGCAACTGGTGCTGTCGACGGTTGATTGCAACGCCGGTTCGCTTGGCGTCGCACGCGACACCGGCGTGACCGAAATCAAGCATCTCAAAGGCAAGCGCGTCGGATTCGTTGTCGGCTCGCCAGCCCTGAATCAGAATGCCCTGGCGATTTTGGCGTTCGGCGATCTCAAGCAAAGCGACGTCAAGGCCATCGAATTTTCCAGTTACGGCGCAATGTGGAAGGGTCTGCTCAACAACGACGTCGATGCCGCCTTCGCAACCACGATCACCGGCCCGGCGAAGGAAGCCGAGACCTCGCCGCGCGGGCTGATCTGGCCCCCGCTCCCCCACAACGACAAAGCCGGATGGGACCGCGTTCAGAAAGTCGGGTCATTCTTTTTCAGGCATGTCGCCACCTGCGGCGCCGGCATCTCCAAGGAAAAGCCGATCGAACTCGGAAACTATCCATACCCGATCTTTGTGGTCTACGGATCGCAGCCGGCCGATCAGGTCTACGCCGTGACCAAGGCGATGATAACAGGCTACGACGCCTACAAAGATGGCGCGCCGGGCGCCGGCGGGCTTGCTGCCGACCGGCAGACAAAAAAATGGGTGGTGCCGGTGCATCCGGGCGCGGTGAAGGCGCTGAAGGAAGCCGGCCAATGGAATGACGACCAGGAGGCGCACAACAATGCGCTGTTCAAGCGTCAGTCCGTTTTGGCTGCGGCATGGGCCGATTACGGCAAATCCAATCCGCCTTCCGATGACAAGGAATTTCTTGCCGGCTGGCTGAAAGCCCGCGCCGCCGCGCTTGGCAAGGCCAACATGCCGAACGGCTTCGAGGAATAGACTTGTCTAAAAAATAGCCTTTCTGAAGAATAGCCTTGGCTCCAACGCCAGCGCGCCAAACGTCTGAATCATCTGACGGGATAACTCATGTCGTCTGCTTCATCGTCCGCCGATTCAGAATTGCCGACGGTGAAACGCGTCGAGTTCGACGATCCGCACGCCGGTGTCGGCGGCCTCCAAGAGGCCGAAGTCACGCGCGTGCGGACGTTGCGCGGCAACTGGCGCTGGGCGCTGATTTTCGCTACCGCCTTAACGATCCTGCTATGCATCAATCAGCAATTCTCGCTGCGGTTTTTTATCGGATACACCCAGCTCAATACTGAATATTTTTACCTGCTTATCGCGCTGATGCTGCCGTTCACGTTTCTGATCTTTCCGAATTCGGAACGATCTCCGCTCGAGCGCATCCCCTGGTACGACATCGTGTTGTTCATCCTGACCTTCGGCTCCGCGATCGTCCTGATGCGCAGCGTCCGCAAGGCTGCGGAAGCCGGCTGGGAGTTCGGCGGTGCCCCGACCACGGTCATTGCGGCCGGACTCGTGATGTGGGCCGTGCTGATGGAGGCGTTGCGCCGAACCGGCGGCTGGAGCCTTCTGCTGAGCGTTTTGCCGTTCACGGTCTATCCGCTATTTGCAGACGCCAAATGGCTCGGCCCATTTCGCGGCACGCAATCGACCATCGAGCAGGCGACATCGTATCACGTGCTCTCAGGCGAAAGCCTGCTCGGCATTCCGATCCAGGCGTTCGCCGACACCGTGATCGGCTTTCTGGTGTTCGGCACCGCGCTGATGATGACCGGTGCCGGCAAGTTCTTCATCAATCTTTCATTCGCGTTGTGCGGCACGTTTCGCGGCGGCGCCGCCAAAGTCTGCATCTTCGCGAGCGGCCTGCTCGGCATGATGTCCGGTTCCATCATTTCCAACGTGCTGACCGCCGGGACGATGACGATCCCCGTGATGAAGAAGAGCGGCTTCCGCGCCTCTTATGCGGCGGCGATCGAGGCTTGCGCGTCGACCGGTGCTGTATTGGCGCCGCCGGTGATGGGTGCGACTGCATTCGTGATCGCTCAATTTCTCAATGTCAGCTACGCCGAAGTCGCGGTGGCCGCGATCATTCCGGCGATCCTGTATTATATCGGCCTGTTCATGCAGGTGGATTCCTATGCAGCCCGTCATGGCCTCAAGGGCATTCCGCGATCCGAATTGCCGAAGGTCATGGATACCATCAAGGATGGTTGGTATTACATCTTCGTCATCGCGCTTTTGATCGTCATGCTCTTGCATTTCAAGCGCGAGAGCCACGCGCCGTTCTATGCAACCGCGCTGCTTCTGGTTCTGAACCAGCTGTTCTCCAGGGAGACCCGCTGGTCGTTTAAGACCATCAGCAAATTTCTTGAGGTCAATGGCCGCACCTTTGTCGAGCTGGTCGGGATTCTCGCGGGCTGCGGTCTCCTGATCGGCGCCTTCTCGATGACCGGCGTGGTCTCGAGCCTCGCCAACGATCTGCTGCGAATTGCCGGCGACAACGCATTCCTGCTGCTCGGGATGTGCGCGTTCACGAGCCTCGTGCTCGGCCTCGGGCTGACGACGACAGCCTGTTACATTTTCCTTGCCATTCTGGTGGCGCCGGCGCTGGAAAAGGTCGGCCTCAACCGCATGGCCGTGCACATGTTCATCTTCTATTGGGGCATGCTGTCGTCGATCACGCCGCCGGTGGCGATCGCCTCATTCGCCGCCGCCGGAATCGCCGGCTCGCCGGCCATGAAGACGGGGTGGGAATCGATGTGGGTCGGCAGCATCATCTATTTCATTCCCTTCTTCTTCGTGCTGAACCCGGCGCTGGTGCTGCAAGGCGACAGCCCCTATTTTGCCGGGCTAGGCCTGATGGCGTTGGCCGCGTTCGGCACCTTGTTCATCTGTGGCGGCATACAAGGCTATCAGGCCTTTGTGGGCGACCTTCGTGGTACCGGCGTCCTGGAATGGCCGCTGCGGGTGCTGCTGATCATAGGCGGCCTCGTGATTGCAACGCCCGGCGGTGGCATCATGCCGATCTCGCAATTGCAGATTACCAGTCTCGGTCTCGCCATTCTCGCGCCGACCATTTTGACCGCGCTCCTGCTGACTAGACGAAAACTGACAAGCCTGTCGGCACGACCGGCGCCCTAATTCGGCTGGCTCCATGACCGGAGCGATTCTTTCTCCGGCACGCTTCGAGGCCGCTACGCCTCGACAACACTGACCGTCCATGCAAACGGCTCGACGGCGAATTAGCGCAGCCGGCCGTTCAGACCACTTCCGTCACCGGCTGCATATCGATGCCAAAGGTTTCCAAAAACTTCGACGTCATGATGTAGAAGCCGACGGAGAGCTGCAGTTCGATCAGCGCCGGCGGGGTCAGTTTTGCCGCAATGACATTGAACGTCGCGTCGGCTGGACGGCGCAGCTTGACGATTTCGTCGGTGAAAGCGAGTGCCGCGCGTTGCAACTCGTTAAAGCAGGTTGCGGATTTCCAATCCTCCAGTGCGTCGTTTTGCTCGTCAGTGACCCCTACCCCTTTGCCGATGCGCTTGTGCGCAACCACTTCATACGGCGCCTCGCACAGAATTCCCGTGCGCGTGATTGCCAGTTCACGCACGACCGGATCGAGCTCCCCCTTGTGGCGGATCGCGCGGCCGAGCCGGCAGTACTGTTCAAAATAGCTCGGCGAATGGGCCATCATTCTAAAAATATTGGCGTTGCGGTTCTTATCCAGGATTTCGCGGGTGCGTTCGCTTGCGTGGGTGGGATCGCAATAGTCTATGCGGGCCATGGCTCACCTTGGGTTGTCGAGGCCGGTCGTTTTTTTGTCGAACACTATCCGGCTGAAAACGCCGGAGCAACTGCTTGCGCTGCCTTGCAAAAATCGGTCGACGGCAAGCGAGCAAGTTCGGCTGAACGTGGCGAGATCGACGGTGTGCAAATCTCGTCACGCAGGAGTCAAAATGCCGCCGCATTACTGTTTGACCTTTGCACTGTCGGTATTCGCTGATTGGGGACTTGAGCAAAGCGAATACTCGTCGTGGGTGTTCCGAGTAAAACTGACCTTCGTCGGCGCGTTTTCGCGCTGCGTTGAGTTACGCCCGAGTCTAGGGGGGAACGGCATGAAGGAAGCCACCAAGAGGGCGGCCTCGGAAGCGCTTGCGCAAACGCTGGCGGTGACGGCAATGCTCGTCATCGCCAGCTTTATCTTTTATTGGCGATGAAAGTCTCCTCCAGGATCTCTACTTTCATTATCTAGAAAAATCCTCAATACGATTTCGGCAATCCCAAAACCTTCTCAGCAATAAAACTGAGGATGAGCTGCGGGCTGATCGGGGCGATGCGCGGGATCAGGGATTCGCGCAAATAGCGCTCGACATGAAACTCCTTGGCGTAGCCGAAGCCGCCGTGGGTCATCACCGCCTGCTCGCAGGCCTGAAAGCCGGCTTCTGCCGCGAGATATTTCGCGGCGTTGGCCGCGGGGCCGCATGGCAGGCCCTGATCGTATTGCCAGCCTGCCGAGAGCGTCATCAGCCATGCCGCCTCGAGTTCCATCCAGTTCTTCGCAAGCGGATGCTGAATCGCCTGGTTCTTGCCGATCGGACGATTGAACACGTTGCGCTCCTTCGCGTACGCCGCAGCGCGCGACAGCGCCACTTTTCCGAGCCCAACCGCTTCGGCAGCGATCAGGATGCGTTCGGGGTTCATGCCGTGCAGGATGTATTCGAAACCGCGGCCTTCTTCGCCGAGACGATCTTCGACGGGAATTTCAAAATTCTCAAAGAACAATTCGTTGGAGTCGACGGGTTTGCGGCCCATCTTCTCGATTTCATGAACGGCGATGCGGCGGCGATCGAAATCGGTGTAAAACAGGCTGAGGCCGTGCGTTGCGCTCTTCACCTCTTCCAGCGGCGTAGTGCGCGCCAGCAGCAAGATCTTTTCGGCGACCTGCGCGGTGGAAATCCAGACCTTCTGGCCATTGACGACGTATTTGTCGCCGGTTCGAACCGCGCGGGTTTTCAGTTGCGTGGTGTTGAGGCCGGTGTTCGGCTCGGTGACAGCAAAGCAGGACTTCTCGGTCCCGGCGACGATCGGCGGCAGCATCCGCCTGCACTGCTCTTCATTGCCGAACACGACCACAGGATTGAGCCCGAACACATTCATATGCACGGCAGAGGCGCCGGACATGCCGGCGCCGGATTCCGCGATGGTCCGCATCATGATCGCCGCATCGACGATGCCCAGACCTGAGCCGCCATAGGCCTCGGGAATGCAGATGCCGAGCCAGCCGGCTTCCGCTAAGGCCTTGTGGAAATCGGCGGGAAAACCGCCCTCTTTGTCCTTCTTCAACCAATAGGCATCGTCGAACCGCGCGCAGATTTTTCCGACGGCCTCGCGGATTGATTCCTGGTTGGCTGTGAGAGCAAAATCCATGCGGCTCAATCCCCTCGAGTGTCGGGTGACGATCTGGTGACGCCGTCGCGCACCAGTGCTGCAATCTCGTCGGCGGAAAACCCGGCTTCGCGCAATATTTCCGCACCATGCTCGTTAAGGCGCGGCGCCAGCCGCATCGGCTCAATTGCGGTCTCCGACCAGCTGGCGGACACCTTCATGTTGCGGATCGGGCCCTCGGTCGGGTGATTGACGACAGGAAAGAAACTCGTCGCGACGAGATGCGGATCCTGCAAAATGCTCTCGAGATCGTGCATCGGCATGACCGGCACGTCCGCCTTGTCGAGCAGCTCGGTCCATTCGGCGGTGGTTCGTGTTTCGAAGATGCGCGCCAATTCCGCATAGACGGCATCGATATTGACGGCACGGCCGGCGAAGGTCGCAAATCTTGGATCGCGACGCAGATCGTCGCGGCCGGTGGCTTTGAAGAAGTTCTCCCATTGCTTGTCGTTGTAAACAATGACGCAGATATAGCCGTCAGAGGTTTTATAGGGCCGCCGGTCGCGCGAAAGGTGCCGCGCATAGCCGCCCTTGTCCAGCGGCGGCTCGTAAGTGAGACCGCCCATGTGATCGCCCATCACGAAACCCGCCATGGTCTCGAACATCGGAATATCGACGCGCTGCCCGCGCCCGGTGCGGTCGCGATGCACGAGGCTGGCGCAGATTGCACCCACAGCCGTCAGTCCGACGATGCGGTCGACCAGCGCATTCGGGACGTAGCGCGGCACGCCGTCGCTGGTCTGCGCCATCAGCGCGGGCAGCGCGGTGGCGCCCTGGATCAGGTCGTCATAGGCGGGCTTGGCGGCATAAGGCCCGTCCTGGCCGAAGCCGAACACGCCGGCATAGATCAGGCGCGGATTGATCTTCGAGACCACATCATAGCCGAGTTGCAGCCGCGCCATCGCCTGCGGCCGGACGTTGTAAACCAGCACGTCTGCCGAAGCGATCAGCCGCAACACGGCGTCACGTCCGGCGGGCTTTTTCAGGTCGAGGCAGATACTGCGTTTGCTGCGGTTGGTGTTGAGGAACACCGGGCCCATGCCGGGATGCCGGGTCGGGCCGATCAACCGCGTCACGTCACCATCGAGCGATTCAACCTTGATCACGTCGGCGCCGTAGTCGCCGAGCATCTGGGTGGCATAGGGCCCCATCAGCACGGTCGTCATGTCGATGACCTTGACGCCCTCCAGGGGTCCCATGATTTGTTTGCTCCCGGTACGCGGGCTCTCGGCCACGCTATTCGTGAAACCTAGTAACGGCAGGGCGTTGCGAAGATCAAGGGTTCCCGGCGTATGGGTGTATGCGTGTTGCACGTCGTCCCGGCGAACGCCGGGACCCATATGTGGACGGCCCCCGTGCCACAAGAGTTCTTCAGGGTCTGATCGGATCGCTTGCATCCATATGTCCGGCCTGTTGATGCGGTGTGTTTTAGACCGCTGGCCAAGATGGTTTCCGCGACGCGAGCTCCAAACAGCCTCACGACCTTTCTTCGGCCAATGGGTCCCACGGACTGTCTCGCACCTCGGATCGATCGATCCTACCATCTGCTCCCCTCTTGCAGCTCCGGCTCAACCGGTGTGGCGAACGCCGACCGGCCGATCTCTCAAGCGGCGACTGCCGATGCGTCAAGCATCCGCGCGCCATCGTAACTT
>NZ_JNIJ01000037.1 GCF_000701345.1 Bradyrhizobium sp. URHD0069
CAGCGCCTGACATTGGCCACCGAGGTTGATGTCTATTTTTGTGACCCTCGGTCTCCCTGGCAGCGCGGCTCAAACGAAAACACCAACAGATTGCTGCGCCAGTATCTTCCGCGCGGCACCGATCTGTCCTTGCACAGCCAGGCCAAGCTCAGTGCCATCGCAAGGCAGCTCAATGAAAGGCCGAGAAAGACCTTGCTCTATCAGACGCCGGCTGAGAAGTTCGCAGAATGTGTTGCAGCGATCGGTTGAACTCGCCGGGTAAAGAAGCCATTCCCCAAGCTGAAGCACGCGCTATTTCCACCGTCATGCCCGGCATCATGCAGGAACATCCACGTCTTTCTTTGCTGGTTTTGGGGAACAACAGGTGGATGGCCGGAACAAGTCCAGCGGTGGGGGTGCGCCGACTGCACCGCGCCTGCGAGCGCTCGTGCGGCGAGATCCATCAACTCCATTCAGCGCCGATGGCGAGATAGGCTGGATCTGCTGATGGCGCGGCGAGGCTTTGTAAACTATTCGAAAGAGTGGTGGCGCTTTTCGCTGCCTGGCGCGGGCGGGCCGGCGTATGATTTCCCGATCACGGCGCGCGGCAAGTAACTCTCTTCACATGAAATCGGATCCGTCCCGGCGTAAACTGATTCCCGAGATCTTCGACCGTCAGGAACGGCCATGACGCAGGCTTCATTCGCGACCCACGAAGTGCTCAACCAGTCGCGGCCGTTCGAGGACGTCGATCTGTTCACGCTGGATAGACCTCTTTCGGAAGCGGTCGCGGCCAATGGCGGCGCCTCGGTGCAAAAGGAACTGTCCGAGTTCGGGCAGCATTGGGGTTCGGCCGCGATGGCGGCGCGGGGCCGCATCGCCAACGAGAACACGCCGAAACTGCGGACCTTCGACTCCCGCGGCAACCGGCGCGACGAGGTCGAATTTCACCCCGCCTATCACGAGCTGATGGCGCGCAGCGCGCATGCCGGCATCCACAATTCGACCTGGACCGCTGATGGCAGACCGGCCGGAGATGCTGCCGAAGTCGTGCGCGCGGCGAAATTCTATATGGCGGCCCAGGTCGAGACCGGTCACTTGTGTCCGATCACCATGACGCGGGCGTCGGTGGCGGCATTGGCGGCGCAGCCGGACCTGCTCGCGAAAACAATGTGTGTCATCGCTACCCGCGCCTATGATCCGAGCTTCGCGCCGTGGTGGACCAAGCGCGGCATGACGCTCGGCATGGGTATGACCGAAAAGCAGGGCGGCACCGACGTGCGCTCCAACATGTCGCGCGCCGTGCGCGAGGGCGATGCCTACCGGATCACCGGCCACAAATGGTTCATGTCGGCGCCGATGTGCGACGCCTTTCTGGTGCTGGCGCAGGCCGACGAAGGATTGAGCTGCTTCTTCATGCCGCGCTTCAAGCCGGACGGAGCCGTGAATGCCATCCAGTTCCAGCGGCTGAAGGACAAGCTCGGCAACCGCTCCAATGCATCTTCCGAGGTGGAATTCGCCGGCGCCTATGCCGAGCGCGTCGGCGACGAGGGCAAGGGCGTCAGAACCATCATCCAGATGGTGCAACTGACGCGGCAGGATTGCGCGATCGCCTCCGCCGGCCTGATGCGCTCCGGGCTCGCGCATGCGCTGCATCACGCCCGCCATCGCAGCGTGTTCCAGAAGCATCTTGCCGATCAGCCGCTGATGCAGGCCGTGCTTTCAGACATGGCGCTGCATGTCGAAGCTTCCATAGCGCTGGTGATGCGGCTTTGCCGCTCGTTCGAGCGGGCGCCCCACGATCCGAACGAAGCAGCGTTCATGCGGCTGCTGACGCCGGCAATAAAATATTGGGTTTGCAAGAGCGCGCCGGGATTTCTGTACGAGGCGATGGAGTGCCTCGGCGGCAACGGCTATGTGGAAGAGGGCATTTTGGCGCGGCACTATCGCGAATCCCCCGTCAATGCGATCTGGGAAGGCTCGGGCAATGTGATGTGCCTGGACGTGCTGCGGGCGTTGTCGCGCGAGGCGGATGCGGCGACCGCCGTTTTGCAGCATCTCGCCGAGGAAACTAAGGGCTTGCGTGGGGCAGGCGACGCGGTGGCCTCCATCGGCAAGGCGTTTCGCCGGCCGGACTCAGAGCGGGTGGCGCGGCTGGCGGTCGAGAAATTGGCGTTGCTCGCCGCGGCGGCTGCGCTCAACAAGGTGTCGCCGCATCACGCGGAATTGTTCGCGGCCACACGGCTTGCCGTGGGTCACGCCGGCATGTACGGCGCCGTCGATCTCGCCAATGACGATATCCGCAGGTTACTGGAACGGGCGCTGCCGTGACGGCGCGAAAGCCACGGAAGGGTTGTGGGTTGAATCAGCACGCCCATCTTGCATCCGCCTGCGCAACGGCTTCGCCGTTGTCGCTGGAGGTCCGAACGGAGCGAGCCTTCCTGAGCCTGACGGGGACGGTTTAAGTATTCACTCGGATGTCATCAGCTCTTAATTGAAAGCCAATTGATGGATTCTATCGATCTTCCCGCCGGCCCAGTCGCAGCCGCGCCCATTCCCGTCATTCGCAGCCCACGCCCGCCACGGATCTGGAAATTCTGGGGCACGGCCCTGTGGGGCCTGTTCGTCTTCGCCGCGATGTTCATCGGACAGATCGCAGTGGTGGCCTGGTTTGTTTTGCGGTGGGAAGGGCCGATCGACATGGCAGCCGCGATCCACGTGCTCGGCAGCGGCCTGACGATTTCACTCTCGGTGATCATGGGGCTGCCGGCCGTTCTCGCCGCGCTCTGGGTCGCCATACGCACATCGCGCACCTCGTTCGCCGACTACCTTGCGCTGCGCTGGACCTCGTGGACCAATTTTCTGATCGGCGCCGCCAGCCTGTTTGTCCTGGTCATGACATGGGACCTGCTGTCGCGCGCATTGGGCCGCGAAGTGATGCCCGGATTCATGATCGAGGTATTGAAATCGGCGCGCGCCGATGGCGCGTTATGGCTTTTGGTGGTCGCATTCTGCGTCGCCGCGCCGGTCTCGGAGGAATTGTTCGTGCGCGGCTTTCTCTACCGCGGTTGGTCGGAGTCGTTTCTCAGGCCAGTCGGCGCTATCCTGCTGTCGTCGCTGGTGTGGACGGCGCTGCATTTGCAGTATGACTGGTTCTTTTTTGGCGAAGTGTTTTCGATCGGCCTGTTGCTCGGCTATCTCCGCTATCGCTTCAACTCGACCTGGCTGACTATATTCGTGCACGGCCTCAATAATCTGGCCGCGGTGGCGCAGACCATCTGGCTCGCGGGGTCGAATTGACGGGTGGCTAGGCCACGAGCGCGATGGCGATTGGCATGGTCAGCGCCGCGATGATGGTTTGCAGGGTGATGATTTGCGCCAGCAATGGCGCATCGCCGCCCATCTGCCGGGCCAGCACATAGGCGCTCGACGAAGCCGGCACCGACGAGCAGATCACCACGACCGCGAGGTTCGGTCCCGAAACACCAAACTGCAATGCCAGTGCAACCGCGACCACGGGCATCAATATCAGTTTAAGAAAAACCGTCAGCGCCGCCGCGGCGCTCGGACGAAACAGGGCTTCGAGGTGCAGACCGGCGCCGGTTACCAAAAGGCCGATGGCGAGCGACGACCGGCCGAGCGCTTCGGCCACTTCATGCCAGACGCGGGGAAGCGGGAGGTGCGAGACGTTGATCGCCAAACCGATGGCACAGGCCCAGATCAGGGGATTGCGCACCACGGTCATGGCGATGGTTCGGACCGATTGCTTTTCCGGCGAAGCGTAATGCGCAAGTACCGCAACGCTCAGCACATTGACGACCGGAATGATCGCCACCATCGCGACCGAGGCAAGCGCGAGGCCGAATTCGCCGTAAAGATTTCCGGCGATCGCGAGCGCCACATAGGTCTGCCAGCGGGTCGTCCCCTGGAATATCGAGGTGAAAGCTGGGCCGTCAACGGCGCATTTTGCAGCGAGAAAGGGTCGCAGCGCCAGACACAGTCCCGACAGCAAGAGCGCCGAGAGCGAGAGCGCGCCGCCGACGCCGGCGACCTGCACGGTGGCAAGGTCGGCCTTCGCGAGCGTCTCGATCAGCAATGCTGGGAGCAGCACGTAGTACACCAGCCGCTCGAGGCCGTGCCATTGCGTCTCCAACCGCATCAGGCTTTGCTTGAGCGCGAAGCCGAGCACGATCAGCAGGAAAACCGGCGCCAGCGCGCCGAGAACGACCGCCATCTTCAGCGATCTCCGCGCAGTTCGCGCAAGTTCGCCAGTCGGTCCAGCGCGCCCTGCAGAATGAAAATCGCGGCGTGTTCGTCAATTACCTCTGCGCGCCGGGCGCGGCTCATGTCCATGCCGATCAATTCGCGCTCGACGGCTGCCGTCGAGAGCCGCTCGTCCCACAAAGCGATGGCGAGATCGGTGAGCTTGGAAAAATTGCGGGCGAAGGCGCGGGTGGATTGCGCGCGCGGTCCCTCGCTTGCGTCCATGTTGATGGGCAGGCCGAGCACGAACCCCGCCGCGCTGCGTTCGCCGGCGATCGCGAGCAGGCGCGCCGCGTCGACTTTGAAGGCCTTGCGCTGGATCGTCTCGACGCCGGTCGCGAGCCTGCGATCGGGATCGGACACCGCCACACCGATCGTCTTGGTGCCCAGATCGAGGCCGACCAGGGCGCCGCGCTGAGGCCAGTGGGCGGCAGCGTCGATCAGCGGTAATATGAGGGCAGGCATGGCTTCGCATAACACGCTGATCGTCGGTCACGCAAAGCCGGATCGCGGCGTGGCGTCCCAGAGAAGGCCACGCCGCGTCGTCTTTTCGTTTTCAGCGGATAGCAACCGGATTGATCATGCTCTGCACGCCGCCGCGAAAACGCGGCTGGCCGAGGACAAACAGAAACTCGTACGCTCTGTCCTTTGCCAGCTCTGCGGTGTCCATATTTTCGAGGATATAGGTGCCGTTCATCGGCAGCAGGATCTGATGTACCTCGAACACGTTCTTGGACTCGAACGGGATGACTTCAAGGCCCCAGGTATCGGCACCGATGGCGACGACGCCCTTGCCGGTGAGGTATTTGGCGCCTTCGACGCCAAGGCCAGGTTCGCCGGCGGAGTAGCGTTTATCGTCCTTGCCGATGAGGCCGAGCCAGCCGGTGTGAAAGATGACGATGTCGCCCTGCCGGATTTCAACGTTTTGCTTCTTTGCGACTTCCTCGATCTCCTTGACGTTGAAGGCGGTGCCTTCCTTGACCACGTCGGTGTTGTAATAGGCCGCCATGTCGAGCAGCACGCCACGGGTAACCAGTGGCGGGATCTTTTCGACGCCAAGTTTCTTCAAGCCGGTAGGATCGGCGAAGTCGGCCAGCTTGTTACCGTTGTAATAGACGTGCTCGACGCCGATATGGCCGAGGCCATCGATCTGGCTGCCGACGCCGGCCCAACCCTCGATAATGTCATCGTTGTAGGTCGTCTTGCTCGGTCCGAGGCCGGGGATGCCCGCCTGTCCAGGCTGAACGATGGTAACCTTGAAGCCGCGCGGCGGATAGGCCGGCGTCTTGGAATCGACGGGAATGCCCAGTGCATAGGTCTTGCCGGTCTTGATCAGGGACGCCGCCTTAACAATGAGTTCCGGCGTCATGTAGTTGGCCGCGCCGATCTCGTCGTTCGGGCCCCATTTCGACTTCGTCCAGTCTTGTGCGCTTGCCGTTCCGACCGTACTCAACAAGGCCAGAGAACAGCTCAATACGAATGCTTTGCGCATCGCAGTTCCTCCCAAGCGTTGACGTTATGGTTCTTGTAGCTAGCGTCTCATCCTAACGTAGTAGAGCGGTCCGATCCAATTTTTTCGAGGTCGCGGCAGCTGCGTTTCGCGATTGCGCGATCGCGATGCGTCGAGAGTCGTCATTCCGGGGCGCGCCAATTGGTCCGCGCAAAGCGTGGCCCGATGACCGGCTCCGCGCGAATCCGGAATATCGAGATTCCAGATGTGCAATTGCACATTTGAGGTCTGGTTTTCGGACCATCCCGGAACGACGGAGAAAGTCTCTCTCAGGCCGCAATGACCTGAGCGCTCTCCTGCAGGCATGAAGCGAAGCCTTGCAGGGCGCTGTACTGATGCGCGCCACGGCGCTGGATAAACAGGGTATCGACGCGCGACTGGGATGCGTTGAGAGAATGGATACGAATGTTGCCGCTCTGCTCGTTGCGTTCGACGACCGCGCGCGGCAGCAGCGTGACGCCCATGTCCGCGGCGACGCAGCCGATCATGCCGTCGAGCGTTCCAAGTTCAAAGCGAGCGGCCGACGGCCAGCCAAACCCTGCCAGGACTTGTTCGAGCCGCTGCCGGTAGGTGCATCCTGTGCGAAACACCAAGGCCGTCGGCCCGGATTCAGGTGTGCCGGCGCGGAGCGCCGCGAGGCTTTCCCATCGGCGCGCCGTGACAAGCACCAACTCCTCCTTGAATGCCGTCGTCGCCGTCAGTTCGGCATGATCGATCGGACCGGCGACAAAGGCGCCGTCGAACGTGCCGTCGAGTACGCCGGCAACCAGATCAGCGGTCGGCGCGGTGCGCAGCGTCAACTGCACAGCCGGAAAACGCCGGTGAAACTGAGCGAGCAGCGCGGGCAGGCGCACGGCCGCAGTTGTTTCCATCGAGCCGATCGCCAGCGGCCCTTTTGGCTCGCCATCCTCGCGCGCGGCCAAGACGGCTTCGCGCGACAGCGCTGCCATGCGTTGGGCATAGGGCAACAGACGGCGGCCAGCGCCGGTCAGCGTCATTCCGCGACTGTGTCGCTCGAATAACGGCGTTCCGATTTCCGCCTCGAGCGCCTTCACCCGCTGGGTGATGTTGGATTGGACGGTGTTGAGCTCCTCGGCGGCGCGGGTGACGCCGCCGAGGCGCGCGACTGTCGAAAAAGTCACCAGATCGGACAATTCCATGAGATCAGCCCGTTACGTTTTCGAGATATCCGTTTCGTTTTCAAGATGGCAGCGTTCCAAAGAAATCATTTATCGAGAACGATAGCTGGGCCTAAACTGACTGTCCAGATTTGAGGGAATGCAAATGCCTATGTCGATCGATACGCCATTGACGGGCCTCTTAGGCATTAGGCATCCGATTCTGCTGGCCCCCATGGATGTGGTTGCCGGTGCGCGCCTGACGCTAGCTGTAACTAATGCGGGAGGATTCGGCATTCTCGGCGGAGGCTACGGCGAAAAAGCCTGGCTCGAGCAGGAGATCGGAAAGCTCAAGCAACAACCGCAGGCACCCTTTGGCGTCGGCTTCATCACCTGGAGCCTGGCGCGCCAGCCCGAGCTTCTTGACGTTGCGCTCAATGCTCAGCCGCGCGCAGTGATGCTCTCGTTTGGCGATCCCAAACCGTTTGCATCTCGTATCAAGGCTGGGGGAGCATTGTTGATCTGCCAGATTCAAAACGAAGACATGGCGCAGGAAGCGCTCGATGCCGGCGCCGACATTCTGGTCGCGCAGGGCACCGAGGCCGGCGGGCACGGCGCTTCCCGCACCACAATCGACATCGTGCCGGCCATCGTTGACCTCGCGGCCGGGCGCGTGCCGGTTGTGGCCGCTGGCGGCATTGCAGACGGGCGCGGGCTTGCGGCGATGATGATGCTGGGTGCTGCCGGCGTTTTGCTGGGAACGCGGTTTTATGCCAGCGAGGAATCTGACGGAGCTGAGGAAGCCAAGAAACGAATCTGCGCTGCCAAGAGCGGCAGCACCACGCGAGGGATCATCTTTGACATGTCGCGGAACAACGTCTGGCCGGCACCGTTTACCGGACGCTGCCTGATCAACGATCATGTGCGTCGCTGGACCGACCGCGAACTCGAACTGTTGCAAAATGTGAAGAAGGTCGCCGCCGAATACGCCGCGGCCACGGCCGCCGGCAATTTCGACATTGCAGCGGTGATTGCCGGAGACGCCGTCGGGCTGATCCATGACATTCCAAAGGCGGCCGAGATTGTCGATCGAATGGTCACCGAGGCAGACCAGATAATTCTTGGACGGCGCAACTCTTCAGCTGCTTTACGCAGCAAAGAAATCTGTGCCGATACACTCATCACCTGAACGAAGAGACCATGTGGCCGGACCGCCGACTCCTCGACCTTTTCAAGACCGAATTTCCCATCGTGCAAGCGCCGATGGCCGGCGCCATCGATACGGACCTGGTGATCGCGGCATCGCAGGGTGGGGCACTGGGCTCATTGCCATGTGCGATGCTGTCGGTGGAGAAGGCGCGCGAGCAGATCAGCATCATCCGCCAGCGCGTGTCGGCGCCGGTCAATATGAACTTCTTTTGCCACAAGGCAGTCGACGCCGACCCGAATCGCGAGGCCCAGTGGAAGCAGCGGCTTGCGCCATACTATAAAGAGTTGGGGCTCGACCCCGCGACACCGATCAATGCCGCCAATCGCGCGCCGTTTGATGCCGCGATGTGCGAACTGGTCGAGGAGTTGAAGCCCGAAGTCGTCAGCTTCCAGTTCGGCTTGCCGGATCCGGCGCTGCTCAAGCGCGCCAAGGCGGCCGGCTGTATCGTGATGTCATCTGCGACCATCGTGAAAGAGGCGATCTGGCTCGAGGAAAACGGCGCCGATGTCATCATCGCGCAGGGCGCCGAAGCCGGCGGTCATCGCGGCATGTTCCTGACCGAGAATATTGCCGAGCAGCCCGGCACCTTCGCACTGGTACCGCAGGTGGTCGATGCGGTGAAGGTTCCCGTGATCGCAGCGGGCGGCATCGCCGACGGCCGAGGCATTGCGGCGGCGTTCGCGCTCGGCGCAGCGGGCGTACAGATCGGCAGCGCTTATCTGCGCTGTCCGGAGTCCAAAGTGATCGCACCGGCGCGTGCGGCGCTCGCCCAGGCGCTCGATGATTCCACTGTCATCACCAACGTGATGACCGGCCGTCCGGCCCGTGCGGTCATCAACCGGGTCATGCGCGAGGTCGGCCCGATTTCACCGGATGCCCCGGCGTTTCCCCATGCCGCCACCGGGCTCGCGCCCCTGAAGCAGGCTTCGGAAAGGCTCGGCAAGGTCGATTTCACCAACCTCTGGGCCGGGCAGGCGATCCGGCTGGGTCGGGAGATGCCGGCGGCTGAGCTGACCCGGGCATTGGCAGGCGCGGCGCTGGCGCGGCTGAGCCAGATGGCCGGCTGAAGCCGGTAGCGCTGTTGCGGTGCAAAAGGGCCCTCTGCTATACGGCGGACTCAATTTCCCGCCGCAAAGGCCCTATATAAATGTCCGTCGACGCCGCCACCGTTCGCCGTATCGCGCATCTCGCGCGGATTGCGGTCACTGACGAGGAGGTTCCCCATCTGCAGGGGGAACTGAACGCGATGCTGGCGTTTGTCGAGCAGCTCGCCGAGGTGAACGTCGACGGCGTCGAGCCGATGACCTCGGTGACCCCGATGGACATGAAGAAGCGCGTCGATGTGGTGACGGATGGCGAGATCGCGGATGATGTGGTCCGCAACGCGCCGGAGACCCAGGACCACTTCTTTCTGGTGCCGAAAGTCGTCGAATAGGATCATAGCGTTTTCAAGCGAAGTGGATTCCGGTTCGCGTGAAGAAAACGCGTCAAAATAAAGAGTTCTACGGGAAATCCGATGTGCCTGCTTTGCGACGATGAAAAGGCCTACGCGGCCTATATGAACTATCTCGACGCCATGGAGCGGCAGGGCAAGGTCGCCGACCCCGACAAGGCGATGGACGCCGTGCTCGACGCGCTTGAAGCGTCGGACAAGACCCGCCCCAAACAGGACGATCCGGCCAACGACAAGACGCTGTCTCCGTTCTTTTGCAGCCCGGTTGATAAATGACCGATTTGACATCGCTGACGCTCGCCGAGGCCCGTGAGGGTCTCGCGAACAAATCCTTTACCTCGCTTGAACTGACCGACGCGCACCTTGGCGCGATCGAGGCCGCGCGCGTGCTCAATGCCTTTGTTCTGGAAACGCCGGACCAGGCCCGCGCCATGGCGCGCGCGATCGATGCGAAAATCGCCAAGGGCGAGGGCGGCCCGCTGGCCGGCATTCCCTTGGGCATCAAGGACCTGTTCGCTACGAAAGATGTGCGCACCACCGCGTGCTCGAAAATCCTCGGCAATTTCGTGCCGCCTTATGAATCCACCGTGACCTCGCAGCTCTGGCGCGACGGCGCGGTGATGCTCGGCAAGCTCAACAATGATGAGTTCGCGATGGGCTCGTCGAACGAGACCTCGTGCTTCGGTCCGGTGGTCAATCCGTGGCGACGCGAGGGCTCCAACACCACTCTGGTGCCTGGTGGTTCGTCCGGCGGCTCGGCGTCCGCAGTGGCGGCGCAACTATGCATGGGCGCGACCGCAACCGACACCGGCGGTTCGATCCGCCAGCCTGCGGCATTCACCGCGACCGTCGGCGTGAAACCGACCTATGGCCGCTGCTCGCGCTGGGGCACCGTCGCCTTCGCATCCTCGCTCGATCAGGCCGGGCCGATCGCGCGCACCGTGCGCGATGCTGCGATCCTGATGCGCTCGATGGCCGGTCACGACCCCAAGGACACCACGTCGGTCAATTGCGAGGTGCCGGACTACGAGGCCGCGATCGGAAAATCCGTCAAGGGCATGAAGATCGGCATACCCAAGGAATACCGCCTCGACGGCATGCCTCCGGAAATCGAAAAGCTCTGGAGCGAGGGCGCGGCGTGGCTGAAGGCGTCAGGCGCCGAACTGGTCGAGGTGTCGCTGCCGCACACCAAATACGCGCTTCCGGCGTACTATATCGTCGCGCCCGCGGAGGCCTCGTCGAATCTCGCGCGCTACGACGGCGTGCGCTATGGCCTGCGCGTACCCGGCCGCAGCATCGGCGAGATGTATGAGAACACCCGCGCCGAAGGCTTTGGCGACGAAGTCCGCCGTCGCGTCATGATCGGCACCTATGTGCTCTCGGCCGGCTACTACGATGCCTATTATCTGCGCGCGCAGAAGGTCCGCACCCTGATCAAGAAAGATTTCGAGGACTGTTTCGCCAAAGGCGTCAGCGCCATCCTGACGCCGGCGACGCCATCGGCGGCGTTTGGCATCGGGGAGAAAGGTGCCGACCCCGTGGAAATGTATCTCAACGACATCTTCACGGTGACGGTGAACATGGCGGGGCTGCCGGGAATTGCCGTTCCCGCCGGCAGGGACGCGCAAGGTTTGCCGCTCGGCCTGCAACTGATCGGCCGGCCATTCGACGAGGAGACGCTGTTCTCGCTCGGCGAGATAGTCGAGCAGGCGGCTGGCCGCTTCACGCCACCGAGGTGGTGGTGAGGATGGCGGATTTCAAAGCCAGCCTGTCGGGCGCCGCGCCTGCGCCCAATCTCGACGCGCCGCTTGCCGCCTTGTGGTGGGCCGCAAAAGGCCAATGGGACGAGGCGCACAAGATCGTCCAGGGTGAATCGAGCCAGGACGCCGGCTGGGTCCATGCTTATCTTCACCGTGTCGAAGGCGATCTCGGCAATGCCGGCTATTGGTATCGACAGGCGGGCAAACCGGTCGCGACCGGTTCTCTCGAAACCGAATGGGATCGGATGGCTTCAGCACTGCTGTGGGATCGACGAGCATGAGTGCGACAAATGGCAGACTGATAAAAGGCGCCACCGGCGACTGGGAAATGGTGATCGGGCTGGAAGTCCATGCCCAGGTCACCTCGAACTCAAAACTGTTTTCCGGCGCCTCGACCGAATTCGGCGGCGACCCGAACACCCATGTCTCGCTGGTGGATGCGGCGATGCCGGGCATGCTGCCGGTCATCAATGAATTTTGCGTCGAGCAGGCGGTTCGCACCGGACTTGGCCTGAACGCGCAGATCAATCTGCGCTCGGTGTTCGACCGCAAAAACTATTTCTATCCGGATTCGCCGCAGGGATATCAGATCAGCCAGTACAAATCGCCGATCGTGGGCGAGGGCGAGGTCATCGTCGATTTGCCCGATGGCGACAGCATTACCGTGGGCATCGAACGGCTGCATCTGGAGCAGGACGCCGGCAAGTCGCTGCACGACCAGCATTCGACCATGTCGTTCGTGGACCTCAACCGGTCCGGCGTCGCCCTGATGGAGATCGTCTCGAAGCCGGACATGCGCTCGGCCGAGCAGGCGAGGGCCTACGTGACAAAGCTGCGCTCGATCCTGCGCTATCTCGGCACCTGCGACGGCGACATGGAAAAGGGCAATCTGCGCGCCGACGTCAACGTCTCCGTACGAAAGCCCGGGCATGCACTCGGTACCCGCTGCGAGATCAAGAACGTCAATTCGATCCGTTTCATCGGCCAGGCAATTGAATACGAGGCGCGGCGTCAGGTCGGAATCCTCGAAGACGGAGGCGCGATCGATCAGGAGACCCGGCTGTTCGACGCCAACAAGGGCGAGACGCGTTCGATGCGCTCCAAGGAAGAAGCGCACGACTACCGTTATTTTCCGGATCCCGATCTGCTGCCGTTGGAATTTAGCGAAACCTACGTCGCTGAACTGAGAGCCCAACTCCCGGAATTGCCGGACCAGAAGAAAGCCCGCTTCATCGCCGATTTTGGCCTCTCGCCTTACGACGCCAGTGTGCTGGTGGCCGAGCGCGAGAGCGCGGATTTCTATGAAACCGTGCTGGCAAAGCTCGCCGACAAGGTCCGCGACGGCAAGCTCGCCGCCAACTGGGTGATCAACGAACTGTTCGGGCGGGTCAACAAGGAAGGCCGGGACATATCGGCATCGCCGGTGTCGGCAGCCCAGCTTGGGGCCATCGTCGATCTGATCGGCGAGGGCACGATCTCCGGCAAGATTGCCAAGGACCTGTTCGAGATCGTCTGGACCGAAGGTGGCGACCCCCGCGCGCTGGTCGAAGCGCGCGGCTTGAAGCAGGTCACCGACTTGGGCGCGATCGAGAAGGTGGTCGACAACATCATCGCCGCCAATCCCGACAAGGTCGCGCAGGCGCGCGCCAAGCCGCAGCTGATCGGCTGGTTCGTCGGCCAGGTGATGAAGTCATCCGGCGGCAAGGCCAACCCGCAGTCGGTGAACGATCTGCTCAAGGCCAAACTCGGCATCTGAACTCGGCCGTGACGCGGCGCCTGTGTCGCCGCCGCCGTCTCGCATCCGTGCGTAGGCGCGTGCCGATCGTTCAACACGAGCGGCGATGCATCGTCTCGATGGAAAAATCGCGCCGCGAATCGGTGGCGCCGATTCGCGCCAAAAACCCGTTTTGGCGATCGACGATGCGACCCGACGCCCGCAGCCATGAAAATTTTTTTATTGCCAAAAACCGCGACTCAGAGTCCGCGCAATCGGCTTTCAGCTGTTGTCGATCGGTTGCGATGCCATCGATCACGTATCGATAGTTCAATGCGCGAATAACGAAAAGGACTGCAGCACAGGCGTTTCTTGCGATATTGAAAATCACAGGCGTCGCAATTTCGCGCACTATTCGCATCTTTGCGCGAATGCATCGAGGTGTTGTCGATGGACGTACCTCGCGCGCGCTCACATAGGTACGTCAACACTTCCTTAAGCAGGACGCTGTTTTTTCTAATGTGTTGGTGTATTCGGGAGGTAGTGCATTTCGATTCCCGAGTGCACGCAGCGATTAAGCCATCTCACTACATTAGGAGGGCAACATGGCCAAGAAAGCTAAGAAGGCAAAGAAGGCGAAGAGCGCAGTGAAGAAGACTGCGAAGAAGACCCGCAAGGTCGCGAAGAAGAAGAAGTAAATCTCGCTTCTAGAAAATTGCTGGCGGTTTGATGCCGGCACGTCACAAGAGCCTTCGGACGATTTGCTTTCGTAAGCAGATTTAAATCAGACGGCTCTGGTCGACGAAAGAGGGTGTCGGCGAGACATCAGGTCAAACGGCTGGATCGTACTTTCGAAGAGTTCGCTCTTTCGAAAACCGGTCCGGCAGAAGAAACAAGTTTTCTTCGTTCGGTGCGGATCTCGAGGTCCGCAATTTCACCGGTGCTCTCGAGCCCCAAGTGAAATCTGGTCCTGACGTGTTCGCCGACGCCCTCGTTCTAGCGCCGCTGCTGTCGATGCCGGCGCTTCCGTTTTCCAAAATTCCCTAAACGATTGTCCTTATCAGCCACGGCGCGAGGGCCGAGGCCCTATTGCGCGAGCCGGGCAGGCCATCCCAACAAACTCAGTCGTCATCGTCCGCGCAGGCGGGTGGTCCAGTATTCCAGAGCGAGTTGTGATCAATCGCGACGTAGCGGCGTAGGACGCCAGCAGCGAGGCTCGCCGCTAGCCATTGCGCCAATGGTTATCGTTTCGCGAAATGGCAGGGTAAACCGAATTCCACAAATCAGCGGAAATGCGCATGAGACAAGCGCTTCTGCGATTTGGCGCCCCAATGCGCCGGATGCACGTTTACATCCCGTTCATCGCAATACTTAAACTGCCCTTCAAATTTGATCGGTCATGATCATCCCAACAAGCCGGCAAAACGGCGTGGGGAATAACGGGACGTTTAACACGTGGACAGGAGCCGCGCTCGGGCAGGGCGGCAAAAAATCAAAAAGGAGATGACGGATGTTTCAGGGGCACATCGATCTGGAGACCGCAATGCCGGTGGAAGCAAGTGCTATTCCCGACGTGCTGTTCGAGCGTGGTCTGTACTGGGCGAGCGGGCGTTCCGGCGTGGTCAATCTGGTCGCCGCGCATAAATGGTTCAACCTCGCCGCCCTGAAAGGCCGCAGCGACGCGATCCAGCTGCGCCGCGAGGTCGCCGAGATGATGTCCGAGGTCGAGATTGCCATGGCGCAGCGCGAAGCCCGGACCTGGATGACGGCGCACTAGAACGTGATGACGTTTCTTCGAAGCGTCATCCCGCTTCATCTTTTTGTTTGGGCATGATCTCCACGCAAACGCCTGGCGTTTGTCGCGAGGGAAAACCCGTACCCACTTTTCCGGACCATGCTCTAAGGGTTCTCCCTCGAATATCGCCCGTCCAGTCCGGCGGCGTGCCGTCCCGGACGACAGTTTCGCCGAGATGCTTCTCCAGTACGATCTGCCAGCAGTCGGCGTCGAGTGCGGAAACGAGCGCCGGGGCATAAGTGTCATTCGGCCTGCAATATTTGAACGCCGATTGACATGATTCTGCCGATTCGATGCCAGCGTTTGTGCACAACCTGAAGCCGAACTGCCGCAGCGCGCTAAGAGCCCATTTCAGAAGCGTCTAAAAAAACTATAAAAATGCTCTATTTAACAGTAGGTTAAGTGCAATACTCACGTTGAGGTGTCGTGGTATTTGTGCAACAACTGCCCGGAAAAGGGCTGCCGGCCGCCTCAGATGTGGCTGTTTGTATTGCCTGATCGGAACTCTTCGTTTCTTATCGGAAGTGCGACGGAGGGGGGCATCCCGAGGTCGTCCCGTTAGGTGGTTCGCTTTAGTCCCTCGCGTTCATGCGGGTGTGTCCGAAGACGCGAAGCGACTGAGTGGGTTTTTTTAAGGGACAAGGGAACCAACCTTAGGGTGTTTCACCCAGCGGATCCGGGACCTTCCCTAGAGCAACTTGGAGGTTAACATGAAGATGGTTAAGAGCCTTATCCTTGGCTCAGCGGCGGGTCTGCTCGCCATGAGTGGGGCACAGGCAGCCGATCTTCCCGTCAAGGCCAAACCGGTCGAGTACGTGAAGATCTGCTCCCTGTATGGTGCTGGTTTCTGGTATATCCCGGGTACTGACACTTGCATGAAGATCGGTGGTTATCTGCGCGTTGACACTGGCTTCAACGTCTCGTCGCCTTACGATGCGCCCCCTTGGTCGGGTGATATCGGTCAGGGCAACCGCTATGCCGATTTTTTCGCGACTCGTTCTCGTATGGCGCTGACGGTTGATACCCGTACCGCCACGGAATACGGCGTGGTTCGTACCTTCGCTCAGGGCGACTTCCAGTTCAGCACCTTGGGCGGCAGCCGCAACCCGAACGTCCTGAATACCCAATTCGCCAACAACGCCAACCTGCTTGACTCGGTCGGCGGCGGCTATGTCGCGGTCGAGTTCGTGTTCATCCAGTTCGCCGGCTTCACCTTCGGTAAGTCGGCTTCGGCCTTCGCGACGCCTTGGCATGGTTATCCGGGCAACAACTCCTCGTTCCTGCTCGGCGGTCACGACACCGTCACCGGCGTGAACAACATCCAGTACACCGCGCAGTTCGGCAACGGCGTGTCCGGCACCATCGGTCTCGATGATCCGGCCGTGTTCAGCCGCACGCAGGTCTTCAACCTGTCGGTCGGCTTGCCGGCGTCCGGCGCCGGTGTGACCGGGAATGCTTATGGTGGCGTGCATGCTCCCGACATCGTCGGTAACATCCGTGTCGATCAGGCCTGGGGTCTGTTCCAGATTTCAGGCCGGGCGCATCTTGTGAACGCGTCGTTCAACAACCTTACTGCCGCTACAGCTCAGCCGAACAATCTTTCGGAAATCAGCGGCCACCCCTCGGACAAGTGGGGCGGTTCGGTGATGGCTGCGTTGCAGATCAAGAACCTCCCGACCGGTCCGGGCGACGACATCAAGATGGACGCGACCTTCGCAAAGGGTGACACGAAGAACGTGATCTCCACCAGCGGAGGCTCGCCGAACTTCCTGATCTTTGGTCCGCAAGGCGGCGGTAGTGTAGCGCCGGGCGCGTACACGAGCGTTGGCTTCGGTGCGACAACGGACGCTATTTTCCTGCCCGTGGCGAATGGTGGTGATGGAAGTCTCCATCTGACGACCGCTTACGGTTTCCGTGGTGCGTTCAACCACAACTGGGACCCGTACTGGTCGACGAGCTTGTTCGGCAGCTGGTCGGCGGTTCGTTACGACGGTACCGCGAAGCTGATGTTCTGTAATGAGTTCACTCGCGCCACCGGTGGTGTCGCTGTGAAGTCAGCAGATTATAGCTGTAATCCGGACTTCAACATCTCGCAGCTCGGCCTGGTCACCCGCTGGACTCCTGTCAAGAACCTGACGTTCTCGGGCGAAGTGATGTGGACCAGTCTCGACCAGAAGTTCACTGGTACTACAGTGTTGACCGCCCCGGCTCCTAAGCCGCAGGCTGTCTACAACTTCGCCGATCAGAACATCTTCAGCGCGCTCGCCCGCGTTCAGCGCAACTTCTGATCCCGATCGTCTGACAACTCTCTAAAAGAACCCCCGGCAGGAAACTGCCGGGGGTTTTTCTTTGCGGGCTCAGAGCCAGCAGCTATTTGCCAGCGGGAAAGCCAGTGTGGGTCGAACCGCCGCCTCGAAACCGGACCTCGAAATATCGTCCTAGGTGATCGAGCCGTATGCGAGCATCAGAGTTGCCTGCGACCGGCGTCGGTCCCGCGGATGCGATTTTCAATTCAGACACCGTCGCGTTGAGAGATATGGCAATCCCCATGCGCGCTTCATAGACGTCAGCACCAGACAGAGCTCGGATGTGACTGACAAGCTCTGCTAGAGGTTCCCGCTCCCGCCGCTCGATCTTTAGGTCTGACGCGTGGTTTTTCACAAATTCCAAAAACGAATGTTCAAAATCCTTGTAGGACCACGCCATTCGAAAACAGCCGTGGTTCTCGATCACGTTCGAGCAGATAAGGCTTTTTACGTTTGATTTGCTTTTAAACTTCACTGGGTCTGCGCAATAAGCACATGTTGGAATTCCGCGAAAGAGATTGGTGATGAGCCGCCCCTTGCGACCTCTGCCGGAAGCCAAATTCTTTTGACGGGCTACTTGGGCCGCAAGAAAGAGGCTCTCTTCAATGACCGCTGGATAAAAGTTAGGAATCGGGTCGCCATCTGGAATTCGTTTTCCGCCCTGAATTCGTTTTGGCTGGTGTTCGCCGATCGTTGCTCGATTGCGAAGCATGTTGTGAATTGTCGACTGATCCCAATTAAGAGAGGGACCAAATGCTGGCACTTTCTTTGCGTTCAATCGGTTCGCAATCGTGTAGCCGCCGAGTCCTGAGATCGAGGCTTCAAAAATATTTCGAACGATCTTCGCGCGGTCCGGCATGAAAACGAAGGACGTTCGATCCTCTGATAACTCCAACCAACCGGGACGTCCCTTGAGCTTTTTAGCCATATGACTTTCCTGAGATGCCAGGAGAGCCACTTGGCTAGATCCGGACTTATTCAGTATCCATTCGGTCCCGCGCGCCAAGGCGACGCTGGCTTAGAAATGTCGAGTTTTGGGAGCGTGAAGGCTGCGGCTTGATATCAGGAAGCGTCACCGCGAACTTGGTTGATGCTCCTTCCCCGCTCGGTCGAGGAAAGGGAGAAAACGCGGCTGCTCAGCTTAACACCCTCTGCAATTAATCTATCTCAATCTGCAATTAATCTATCTTAAATTGTGTCATTGGCAATCTCAAGTTACTCGCGCCCAGCGCGAAATGTGTTCTCTGCTGTCAGCACTTTGAGGGCCTCGGGCTTGGAGTTGCCGTAGATGCCCGCGGTGCCGGCTATCAGATGGTCCATGAATTTGTTCTTCGTTCTTTCCGGGATTCCGCCCGAGTCGCAGGTGTCAGAAAAATTGTGCCGCAGTGAATAGACACTCTTCTGTCTGTTTTCTTGATGCCCGCTTTCGTAATTTTTCGCGTTAAGTCGCTTCCGGAGGGGGCCGGAGTAGTATCCATACTTGTCGGGTTTGCATTCCCTGAAAACGCTCGCGGCAGCGCCCTTGCGTAGGCGGCCGCTAATGAAATTCAGCAATCCGATTTCGATCAGGAGTGGATGAAGCGGCGAGCCGATACCGATTTGACACGGCGATCGTCCGGAACCTGGGCAGGGACGGTGCCGGGCGACAGATCATCGTCCTCGTCGGGGTCCTGCACGCATACGACGCCGAGATGCGGTCGCCCGTTGTGTTCGATGAGATCGGATGTTCTGAGCCGCGCAAACTCGTTCAGACGCATGCCGATGAACAGCAGACATGGCGGCGTCCAGTATACCGTGTTGCTGTCGTTCATCGATCGCAACACGCCGATGGTCGATTTCAAGTCGGTCATCTGGCTGTGAAATGAAGCCGGGGTGCCGCGGGCCATGGTCATGGCCTGTTCGAGCAGCTTGATTGCCAGCCGTTGTGCTTCAGGCCGCGGCGTTTCCGTCCGCAGGATGTGGAAAATCTCTTCGACCTTCACTTGCATGGATAGAACCCTCTGGCGCGCGGCATGCACTTCCGCGAAGTCGAACCTCAAACCGCAGAGGCGCAACCCGAAACGGCAGACGAATTGGCGTAGGTAAAAAATCCTGAAGGCAGAGTTGCTCAGCCGCGTTTGCGGAGCGCACGTAACGTCGAGACGTCCTGGCTTCGGCTTCAGGGATTCATTTTTGAAGCTCCCGGTTCAGGCACTAAATCGCTCGGAACTCGGCGGCCCGAAATCTGCCGCTTGCGGCTCGCCTCCGTGTCGGGCATATCGGCCTTACCGGAGATGTGGCCGAGTGGCTGAAGGCGGCGGTTTGCTAAACCGTTATAGGGTTGTAAAGCCCTATCGAGGGTTCGAATCCCTCCGTCTCCGCCAATTCCAATTTACCTGTAAGCTATTGTTTATGATCACTTAAGTTCGCGCACACGGTCTGTTGCTGTCACAGGCATCTGTCGCAGCAGGACGGCCTTAATGAAGCTCGCGCGTCGGGGAAGTGTTCACCAATTCCGCAAGGCAATTCCGAAGGATTTGCACCCGATTGTTGGGGCGAGCGACGCTCGCTCGCGACGTCGGATGGTCGTGCAACGCGTTTGGCCGAAAACGCCGATGGACAAGATTCGATTCAGGTCGCCGCGCGATGCACTGTCACCCGGTGACTTCCTGCGCATCATCGAAACAGCATTCTAGTCCTGAAAATCAAGGGGTTCTGCAGTTCGCATCATCGCGATGAGGAGTTGCGCTGCAGTGGTTGATCTTGAAAAGACAGACGGAGAGTCCTTAACAAATGTGACGGCCGATCCGAGCCGTACTGATGTTCCGAACGGCGTTTCGGACCCGAAGTGATTGCTTCCTATCGTCGATCCCACGCGAAAATGATGGGATGAATTAGTCGTATCGATCGCTCGATTCGGCGCGAGTCGGTGCGCCGACGGCTGGAGGCGGGCGTGCCCTCGCAGCGGTGTAGACCCCAAGTGGAAACAGTCGAAAATACCATTAGAAAACAATGGCTTGCCATAAAGTTTGATCACGGCCGCGTGTTATTTGCGCAACACATTCCGGAAAACAGTCAATTGGAAGAGCTTTGAAGCGGTTCCTTTATTGCGTGTGCATGGACGTTCGGTAATTGTGTCGATGCGACGGAGGGGGGCTCCCGAGGTCGTCCCGTTAGGTGGTTCGCTTATCCCTCGCGTTCATTCGGGAGTGCCCGAAGGCGCGAAGCGACTGAGTGGGTTTTTGAGGGAGAAGGGAACCAACCTACGGTGCTTCACTCGGCGGATCCGAAAGCTTCCCTACAGAGCTACTTGGAGGTCAACATGAAGATGGTTAAGAGCCTTATCCTCGGCTCAGCGGCGGGTCTCCTCGCCATGAGTGGGGCACAGGCAGCCGATCTTCCCGTCAAGGCCAAACCGGTCGAGTACGTGAAGATATGCTCCCTGTACGGCGCTGGTTTCTGGTACATCCCGGGCACCGACACTTGCATGAAGATCGGCGGTTATCTGCGTGTCGACACAGGCTTCAACGTAAGTTCGCCTTACGATGCCCCTCCCTGGTCGGGGGATACCGGTCAGGGCAACCGCTTTGCCGATTTTTTCCAGACTCGTTCCCGTATGGCGCTGACGGTTGATACCCGTACCGCCACGGAATATGGCGTGGTTCGCACGTTCTTGCAGGGCGACTTCCAGTTCAGCACCCTGGGCGCCAGCCGCAACCCGAACTCCCTGAACACCAACCTCGGCAACAACGCCAACCTGCTTGACACCGTCGGCGGCGGCTATGTCGCGGTCGAGTTCGTGTTCATCCAGTTCGCCGGCTTCACCTTCGGTAAGTCGGCTTCCGCCTTTGCGACGCCCTGGCATGGTTATCCGGGCAACAACTCCTCGTTCCTGCTCGGCGGTCATGACACCGTCACCGGCGTGAACAACATCCAGTACACCGCGCAGTTCGGCAACGGCGTGTCCGGCACCATCGGTCTCGATGATCCGGCCGTGTTCAGCCGCACGCAGATCTTCAACCTGTCGACCGGCTTGCCGGCGTCCGGTGCCGGTGTGACCGGGAATGCTTATGGTGGCGTGCATGCTCCCGACGTCGTCGGTAACATCCGTATCGATCAGGCTTGGGGTCTGTTCCAGATTTCAGGCCGGGCGCATCTTGTGAACGCGTCGTACAACGCCCTTACTGCCGCTACAGCTCAGCCGAACAATCTTTCGGAAATCAGCGGCCACCCCTCGGACAAGTGGGGCGGTTCGGTGATGGCTGCGTTGCAGATCAAGAACCTCCCGACCGGTCCGGGCGACGACATCAAGCTCGACGCGACCGTCGCAAAGGGTGACACGAAGAACGTGATCTCCACCAGCGGAACCTCGCCGAACTTCCTGATCTTCAGTCCGCAAGGCGGCGGGAGTGTAGTGCCGGGCGCGTACCAGAGCCTTGGCTTTGGTGCCACAACGGACGCTATTTTTATGCCCGTGGCGAATGGTGGTGATGGAAGTCTCCATCTGACGACCGCTTTCGGTTTCCGTGGTGCGTTCAACCACAACTGGGATCCGTACTGGTCGTCGAGCTTGTTCGGCAGCTGGTCGGCGGTTCGGTACGACAATACCGCGAAGCTCTTGTTCTGTAATGAGTTCACTCGCGCCACCGGTGGTATCGCTGTGAAGTCAATAGACTATAGCTGTAATCCGGACTTCAACATCTCGCAGCTCGGCCTGATCACCCGCTGGACTCCTGTCAAGAACCTGACGTTCTCGGGCGAAGTGATGTGGACCCATCTCGACCAGAAGTTCACTGGTAGTTCAGTGTTGACCCCCCCGGCTCCCAAGCCGCAGGCTGTCTACAACTTTGCCGACCAGGACGTGTTCAGCGCGCTCGCCCGCGTTCAGCGCAACTTCTGATCCCGATCGTCTGACGACACTCTAAAAGAATCCCCGGCAGGAAGCTGCCGGGGATTTTCTTTTGCGCCAACGCTCCGGCGAAGTGCGGTTGCTGTCCCGAAAAGTAGCGCACGTCATCGGGAGATACAGCTCACGAGCGCTTAGCCGCCATTTGTCACTCGCTGGACGGTTCTAGGCTGCTATAGTCAGGGAATGCGCAGGTCGGTTCTCTCGGCGGGGTCACATGCGACGCGCGATGTCATGAGGCCTTTTGGCGGTGCGGCGGCAGCCTGGCCGCTCGCCCCGCGTGCGCAGCAATCGGACATGTTGAGCCGGCTAATTATAGCCGCTTGCCTGGTGCTGCTGGCGTCGCATCCTGCTGCCGCGCTCGATTCAGTATCCCTGCAGCTCAAATGGAAGCACCAGTTTCAGTTCGCCGGCTACTACGCGGCGCTTGAGCAGGGTTTCTACCGCGACGCGGGCCTCGACGTCACCATTCGCGAAGGCGGTCCCGGTATCGACGTCGCCGAAACGGTCGCCGGCGGCAAGGCGGATTTCGGCGTCTGCAGCGCCAGCGTTCTGCGCGAATGGGCGAGGGGCCGCCGGCTGGTCGTATTGGCCGCCATCTTTCAGCGCTCTCCCGCCGTCATTCTGGTTGCCCGCCGGGCGGACATCAGCAGCGTGTCGGAGTTGCGCGGCCGGACGCTGATGGATACGCCGGGAAGCGACGAGATCGCCGCGATGCTGAAGCGCGAAGGGATCGATTACGAGGCCCTGCCGCGCGTTGCCCACGAGGGCAACCCACGCGATCTCCTGGCCGGTCGGGCCGACGCCATGGTTGCTTACAGCACCGGTGAGCCGTTCGTCCTTGAACAGCTGGGCGCGGCCTACCGCACTTTCTCGCCCGCGGCGTCCGACATCGATTTTTACGGCGACAACCTCTGTACTTCCGAAGCGGAGGTGAAAGCCCATCCGGACCGGGTCGCGGCGTTCAGGGCGGCCAGCGTGAAAGGCTGGGCCTATGCTTTGGCGCACAAGGAGGCGACGGTCGATCTGATCCTCAGGAGCTATTCGGCGAAAAAGAGCCGCGAGGCGCTGCTGTTTGAGGCGGAGCACACGGAGGCATTGGTCGGACGCGACCCCGACCGGATCGGCGAACAGGATCCTGCACACTGGCAAAGCATCGCAGCGACCTATCGGCAACTCGGGCTGCTGACTGAGGATACGCTGCCCGAGGCACTGATCTGGAAGGGGAATGACGGTAGCCTGTGGCGCTCGTTGTCTCCGCTGGTGCTCGTGTTGGTCGGATTGGCGATTGCGGCCCTGGTCGTGTACCGAAGCCGCCGCACTCTGCGGGGCACGATGGCCCGATTGAGCGCGCTTCCGTTGCTCCCCAAAATGGGGCGGCCAAGGTTGAGCCTGATCATGTCGTTGCTGTTCATCGGCCTCAGCATTCCCATTCTCATTTTCATCCTGATCTACAATTACAGCAAGAACTCAGCCACGATCGTCTCGATCTTGAACGACGCGGTCACTCAGGCGAGCCATGCCGGCATCGAGCGTACCGAGAATTTGATCGAGAGCACGGAAAGCCCACTGCGCTTTCTCGCCCAAGTGGCCGCCGCCGATCCCGGCTATTTCCGTACCGAGCAAAGCCGCGATCTGCTGTACCGCGCCCTGACCTCGGCCGCGCATATTGACGCCATCTATGTCAGCTTTGAGGATGGTTATCATCGAGTGGTCACCCGCATCGACGAGGACCGCCGGCGCGCCGATCCTCGCATTCCAGCGGCCGCGAACTGGCACTCCAGCTACATCGATGCAATCACTTATGCCCTGCTACGTGTTCGCCATCGAACATTCTTCGACATATGGCCCCATGAAGTCGGCAAGTATAATGTCGCCACCGACGTCGACATTCGCACCTTGCCCGGCTATCAGGCCGCCAAGAATACGCGGACGCTTGCGGTGACTGAGCCGTCAATCAATCCCGACACCGGTTTTCCCATTTTGTTTTTGCGCGTTCCGATTTTCCATGGTGTCGATTTCATCGGCTGCGCATCCGTCAACATCACCATGGACGTCCTGTCGCGTTTTCTCGACAAGCACCGGGCCAGCGCCCACAGCACCACCCTCATCGCCGACCGCAACAACGGCAAGATCATTGCCTTCCCGGACAAGCAGAAGGGCGTTCGTATCGAGAATGGCGTGCTCAAGATCGCAACTCTGGCTGATATCGACGATCCCGAGGTGCGCGAAGCTCATCGCCGGCATGCTCGTAACGGCGCCGATAGGTTCGTCTTCCAGTCGCCGACGAACGGAGAGGATTTGATCGCGGCCTTCGCCAATTTCCCGGGTGGCTTCGGTCAACCCTGGCAGGTGATCACGTTGACGCCGATCGACGATTTCGTGGGGACATTGAAGAAGACCAATCGATTGATGATGGTCGTCATCATTGGGCTCACCATGGTCGAGTTGTTCTTCATCTATTTCGCCTCTCGCCGGTTATCGCGGCCGGTCGAAAACGTGTCCCGGCAATTGCAGGCAATCGAAAGCCTCAATTTTGATACGCCCGCGCGTCCACCATCGAGTATCCAGGAAATTGCAAGGTTGGAGTCCGCGGCTTCGTTGCTTCGGACCTCGCTGAAATCGTTCTCCTCCTTCGTTCCACTCGACGTGGTCCGCCAACTGATCAAGTCGGGCATTCCGCTGACCTTGGGCGTTGAGCCGCGATTCCTCACCGTGTTCTTTTCCGATCTGGAGAACTTTTCCAGCCACTCCGAGAGTCTGGCGCCTAATGACCTTCTGGTCCAGATCTCGACCTATCTCGAGGAAGTCTCGACTGCGATCTCGGAGGAGGGCGGCACCGTCGACAAGTTCATCGGCGATGGCGTCATGGCGTTCTGGAATGCGCCGGTTCAACGCCCTGACCACGTTCTACGCGCCTGCGCCGGCGCTCTGCGGGCGGCACGCCGCATGGAGCGCGTCAACGATGCCTGGCAGGCGGAAGGACGACCGCGAATCCACATAAGGATCGGGCTCAATTGCGCCAACGTCCTTGTCGGCAATGTCGGGTCTTCGACCAGGCTGAGCTACACTGCTCTGGGAGACGGCGTGAACGTCGCCGCCCGACTGGAAGGCATCAACAAGTTGTTCGGTACCACCATCTGCATCAGCGACAGCATCTACGACCAGGTACAGGCCGACATACTCGCGCGACCGCTGAAGCGGGTTCAGGTGAAGGGCCGCAAGACCGAGTTCATGATCTATGAATTGCTCGGTCTTCGTGCCAGCGACGATCCAGAGCTTAGTGTTCGCGATCGGGATGAGGAGTTGGGTGCGATGACCTGGAAAGCCTCGCGACTGATCGAGGCCGGCGATTTTGCTGCGGCCGAGCGTGCCTATAGTGCCATCCTGAAGAAGTTTCCCGGCGATACCGTCGCCAAGTTCATGCTAAAGGAATGCCTGAAAGCGCGCGCAACAATCAATCTCGGATGAAAAAGTGGCGCTCCAACAGTTGCACTCCAAAATCAGGCAGACAATAGCGTCTGCAGTTAAACGGCGCGTCCACAAACGGAGGACGTTATGGCCTGGCGTGACGACAAAGCTCGCGCGACCCTGATCCGCGAGGCAGCGGGAAGCATGCAGCAGGGCAAGGCGCCCCGGGCCTTTGCCGAACTTCTGTTCGACCACACCAATATCGAGGACCTCGGCAACTACGATGCCGCTTCCCTGGTTTTCCTGGCAGAACAGGCCTGGGAACATGTGCAGCGACGCACGGCGGGCAGTGCCGATATCCGCGTCATCAATCCGATGATGCCGGACGGGCGCGAGATTTCCGTGCTCGAAGTTCTCAACGACAACATGCCCTTCCTGTTCGATTCCACCATCGCGGAGCTGGCCGAGCAGGGCATCGAAGTCACGCTGGTCGCCCACCCGATCATCGCCGTGGAGCGCGATGCGCAAGGCAAACTCCTGCGTTTCCACGGCGAAACGCTGCCAGAGGGGGTTAAGGGCGAGCGCGAAAGCCTGATCCATTTCCACATCGCCCGTCTCGACGCTGATGCCGACCGGCAGAAGCTGATCGAGGGCCTTGCCAAGACGCTCAACGACGTGCGCGCCTGCGTCACCGACTGGCGGGCCATGCGCGCCCGTGTCGAACAGGCGATCAAGACCTTCAACTCCAATCCGCCGCCGCTGCCGATCGACGAGATCGCCGAAGCCAACCAGTTCCTGCAATGGCTGTGCGCCGACAATTTCACCTTCCTGGGCCTGCGCGAATATCGTTTCTCGTCCGACACCGATGCGTCGGACGAAATTAGCGCGGGTCAAGGTTTCGGCATCCTGCGCGATCCCGATGTGAAGGTACTACGCCGCGGCACGGAAATGGTCGTGATGACGCCGGAAATCCGCGAATTCATGCGCGAGCCGACCGTCCTCATCGTCATCAAGGCCAATGTAAGCAGCCGCGTTCATCGCCGTGTCCGCATGGATTATGTCGGCATCAAGCTCTATACGCCCGACGGCCGGATTGAGGGCGAATTGCGCCTCGTCGGCCTGTTCACCTCGGGCGCCTATACCCGCTCGCCGCGTCAGATCCCCTATGTCCGTCGCAAGGTGGCGCAGGTGCTCGAGCGCGCCGGCTTCGACGCGGACAGCCATTCGGGCAAGGCCGTCCAGCATATCCTCGAAGAATATCCGCGCGACGAACTGTTCCAGGTCGATGCCGAGACGCTCTACAATTTCATCATGGAAATCCTGATGCTCTATGAGCGCCCCCGCGTGCGGGCGCTGGCACGGGCCGACAAGTTCGACCGCTTCGTCTCCATCCTCGTCTTCATTCCGCGCGAGAAATATGACACCGATGTGCGTATGCGCGTCGCGGCCTTCCTGGCGCAGGTCTATATGGGGACCCTGGCAGCCTCCTACGCCTCCTTTCCCGAAGGGTCGCTTGCCCGCGTCCACTACATTATCGGGCGCTATGAGGGCGAAACGCCTGTCATCGCGCGCGCGACGCTGGAGGCGGGGATCAGCGCCATCGCTGCGACCTGGGCCGACAAGCTGAAAGCCGCGCTCGCCGCCTCCACCGACGGCATGCGGGCCCGCATGCTCGCGAACCATTATGCCCGGGCCTTCACCGGCGGCTATATAGAAGCCTTCGACACCTCGCAGGCGATTGCCGATATCGCTACCATCGAAAAGCTCACCCCGGCTCGTCCGGTGGCGATTTCAGTCCACCGTATCGAGGGCGAGGACGATCCGACGCGCTTCGGCCTCAAGGTCTTCTCGCGTGGTGCGCCCCTGTCGCTGTCCTACCGGGTGCCGGTGATCGAAAATCACGGCCTGCGCGTGGTCAACGAACGCACCTATCAGATCGTGCCCAGCGTGACGCCGGCACCCGCGCCGGTATGGCTGCACGATATGACGGTCGAGGCCAATGACGGCAAGCCGGTCGTTATCGGCACGGAATTCAACAATCGCCTGGAAGCCTCGATCATGGCGGTGGGGGGCGATCGCGCCGAATCCGATGGGTACAACGCCCTCATTCTGCGGACCGCCCTGAGCTGGCGCGAAATTGCGGCCATTCGGGCTTTCTCCCGCTACCTGCACCAGATCCGGGCGCCGTTCAGCCAGGACTATATGTGGGAGACTTTGCGCAACAACACCGCGATTACCGCCAGCATTGTCGCGTTGTTCCGGGCCCGCTTCGACCCGCACCTCGTCGCCACCGGCGCCGAGCGCTCGGCACGCGAGACGGCGATCCTCGCCGAGATCGAGGAACAACTCAAATCCGTCGCGTCGCTCGATGAAGACCGCATCTTGCGCCTTTTCACCAATCTGGTGCAGGCCACCATCCGCACCAATCTGTGGCAGATCGGCCAGGACGGGCATCCGCGTCCGGTGATCTCTTTCAAATTCGAAGCGCGCAAGATCGAGGACCTGCCGGCGCCGCGGCCGCTTTACGAGATTTTCGTCTATTCGCCGCGTGTCGAAGGCATTCATCTGCGCTTCGGCAAAGTGGCGCGCGGCGGCCTGCGCTGGTCCGACCGGCCGCAGGATTTCCGCACCGAGATCCTCGGCCTGGCCAAGGCACAGCAGGTCAAGAACGCCGTCATCGTTCCGGTCGGCGCCAAAGGCGGCTTCGTGCCCAAACGCCTGCCGCCGCCCTCCAATCGCGAGGCCTGGATGGCGGAGGGCACCGAGACCTATCGCATCTTCATTCGCTCGCTGCTCGAACTCACCGACAATCTCGATGGTGACACCATCGTGCCGCCCGACAACACTGTGCGGCACGACGGCGATGACCCCTATCTCGTCGTCGCCGCCGACAAGGGGACTGCCACCTTTTCCGACACCGCCAACGCGATCTCGGCCGAAAAGAGCCACTGGCTCGGCGATGCTTTCGCCTCCGGCGGCAGCCAGGGCTATGACCACAAGAAGATGGGCATCACCGCGCGCGGAGCGTGGGAAGCCGTCAAACGCCATTTCCGCGAACTCGGCACCGACATCCAGACCGTGCCCTTCACCGCGGCCGGGGTGGGCGACATGTCCGGCGACGTCTTCGGCAATGGCATGCTGCTCTCGCCGGCGACCAGGCTCGTCGCGGCTTTCGATCACCGCGACATCTTCATCGATCCCTCGCCGGACCCGGCCATCAGCCATGCCGAGCGCCTGCGCATGTTCAGCCTGCCGCGGTCGAGCTGGCAGGATTACAACAAGTCGCTGATCTCGCCGGGCGGCGGCGTGTTCTCGCGTTCGCTCAAGGCAATCCCGCTCGCGGGGGAAGTGCGGGCCTTGCTCGATCTCGACAAGCCGCAAGCCACGCCCTTCGAGGTGATGACGGCAATCCTGAAGGCACGCGTCGACCTGCTCTGGTTTGGCGGCATCGGCACCTATATCCGCGCTTCGGGGGAAAGCGACGATCAGGTCGGCGATCGCACCAATGATCCGATCCGTGTCGCAGGCGCGGATGTCCGCGCCCGTGTGATTGGCGAAGGCGCCAATCTCGGCGCGACCCAGCGCGGCCGCATCGAAGCGGCGCAGAAAGGCATCAAGCTCAACACCGACGCCATCGACAATTCGGCCGGGGTCAACACCTCCGACGTCGAGGTCAACCTCAAGATCGCGCTGGCGCGCCCCGAACGCGATGGTCGCCTCAGCCCGAACGACCGCAACAGCCTGCTTTCCGCCATGACCGACGAGGTCGGCACGCTGGTTCTGCGCAACAATTATCTGCAGACGCTGGCGCTTTCGCTGGCCGAGCGCAGGGGCCTGGCCGAGACCGGCTTCCTCACCCGCCTGATGCAATCGTTCGAGCAGCGCGGCCTCCTTGACCGCGCCGTCGAGTTCCTGCCGGACGATGTGGCGATCACCGAGCGCACTCGGCGCGGCCAGCCCTTTACGCGGCCGGAACTTGCCGTGCTGCTCGCTTACGCCAAGCTGACGCTCTACGATGACCTGCTCGCCAGCGGCGTGCCCGACGATCCCTATCTGGCCCGCGAATTGTCCCAATACTTCCCACGCGAGGTTCGGGACAAATTCCCCGGTTCGGTGGAATTCCATCGCCTTCGACGGGAGATCATCTCCACCAATCTCGCCAATGCCGTGATCAATCGCGGCGGCCCGGCCTGCGTGGTGCGCCTGATCGACGAGACCGATGCCGACGTGCCCACCATCGCCATGGCCTTCGTGGCGGTGGATGAATCCTACGGCCTCAATCGGCTGAACGAGGCCATTGATGCGCTCGACAACAAGATCGACGGTCAAGCGCAGCTCGGCCTCTACGCCGCGGTTCAGGATCTGCTGCACTCCCGCGTGGTCTGGTATGTGCGCAATGTCGATTTCAGCGCCGGTCTGGAAGCCGTGATCTCGCGCTTCGGGCCTAGCATCCGTGAGATCGCCGCCGGGCTCGACAATAACCTGCCGCAGGACATGCAGGCTGGGCGCGGCAAGCGCCGGCAAGACCTGAGCGACGGCGGCGTCCCGGTGGAACTTGCCGGCGCACTCGCCGATCTCGACGCCCTGGTTTCCGCACCCGATATCGTGGCGGTCGCAGAGCGCAGCAACCGCGCCATCGGCGATACGGCCGCGACCTTCTTCGCCGCCGAGGCCAATTTCCGTCTCGACCGGATCATCGCCGCCGCACGCGGCGTGCCGGCGAACGATTATTTCGAGCGGCTCGCCATCGACCGCGCCGTTGACCAGATCGCAGCCGCCGAACGAAGACTGGTCGCCGATATGCTTGCAACCGGCCAGTCCGGCCAGGCGGCCGCCGAGAACTGGCTCGCGGCCCATCCCAGGGCTACGCGGATCCGCCATTCGGTCGAGGAAATCGCTACCAGTGGCCTGACGCTCGCCAAGCTGACGGTGGCGGCGAATTTGCTGGGGGATTTGGTGAAGGGCTGAGAGGGCATGCTCACGACAAGCGATTTGGAGCATGCGCAGTTGTGAGACCCAATATCACTCCGCCGGACTCGGGTAATTGTCGCCAGTGCCGAACCAATGGCTGGTGTTGCAGTATCGAGACCGGCTATTCCACGCTGGCGCCGCGGTGCAAATCGGCCTCGATCTGCAGCCGCGTTCCGCCGCCGAATCGCGAGCGATAGACCTGCAAATTCTCCATGATCCGCTGCACGTAGTTGCGGGTCTCGGAAAACGGAATCAGCTCGACCCAGTCGACTGCGTCGACCTTGGGATCGCGCGGATCGCCGTAACGCTCGATCCATTTTTTGACGCTGCCGCGGCCGGCATTATAGGCCGCGAAGGTCATGATGTAGGAGCCGCGATAGTCCTCGATCAGGCTGCCGAGCTCGGCGGCGCCGAGCGCTGCGTTGTAGACCGGATCGCTCTTCATCCGGCCGAGGTCGAAGCTGGCGCCATATCTTTTGCAGACATAACGGCCGGCGTCCGGCGTCACCTGCATCAGCCCGTAGGCTTGCGCCGGCGAGACCACGGCAGGATTGAAGGCGCTTTCCTGCCGCGCGATGGCGAACATCATGCTCTTTTCGACTTCCGGCCCGATCGACTTGAACGGCGGGATTCCCGTTACCGGATAAGCGTAGAAATCGAATGGCAGCCCGCGATTGAGCGCGGCCTTGCCCATCAGCAGCATGCCGCGCGCCTCGCTATACCGAGAGGCCAGTTCGCCGAGGCCCACCAGCGCGTCGGGATCACCGTTCTCGCCCATGTCGGCAAAAATCGGGATCGCGATTTCGCGCTCGTCCAGCTCGTAGAGCAGCTGTACCGCGCGAACGATCTCCAGCCTTTCGATTCCGCGCGACCGACCGGTCGGCGCGCCATTCAGCTCGATCTGCGGCAAGCCGAGTTTCGCGCGCGCCAACTGACCGTAGTAGCTGGTCGATTGCGCTGCAGCCGCCGTGTAGGCGGCGCGGGCGTCCTGGGAGCGGCCGGCCGCTTCGGCGGCACGGCCCTGCCAGTAGCCGGCACGCGCCAGCGCGGTCGGGTTGACGCTGCCGACGCCGATGCGGGCAAAATGCTGCGCAGCGGTTGCCGGATCGGTCAGAAAGCGTAACGCAATCCAGCCTGCTGTGAACTCCTGTTCGGTCTTGTAGATGTCGCGCGCGGGCAGTGCGGCGTCACGGGCGATCCGATAGGCGGTGCGATGCTCGCCGATGTCGATCAACTTGCGCGACAGCAATCGCCGTTCGATCCACCATTCGTCGAGATTGTGGAGGCGGCCGGGATCCTTCGGCGCGCTCATCATCAGGTGTGCGGCCTCGGCGAACTTCTCTTCGCGGCGGAGCAGCTGGATCTTGCTGAACGTATAGCCGGGATCGCCATGGAGTTCGCGCGGAACTGCGTCCAGCAGCGCCCTGGTATTGGAGGCTTTTTTATATGCCGCAATGCGCGCTTTCGCCAAGGCGACCTGATTGGCGCCCAGCCGCTTTGCGGCGCGCAGCGCGGCTTCGTGCTCGCTGCCGTAGAGCAGGCGATCCATCCGCGCCTTGTGATCGCCCGGCGTCAGCAACGCGCCGAACAGATCAAGCACCGTGCTCTCGGTGTCCTCGGACATGGAATCGTTTCGCCAGGCATCGCGGACCAGGCGCTCCGCATTGACCCGGTCGCCGCGCCCGATCATAGCGCGCGCCAGCGAGAATTTGCCTTTGGCCGACAACGGCGTCTCGTTCTGGAACCATGCCCACACAGTGGCATCGTCGCGATGGTCGTCCCACAACGCTGCTTCGATGCGCCGGCGCAGGAAGGTCTGCGAAGGCCAGCTCGGATTGGCTGAGATGAACGCGCGATAGCGCTCGACCGACGCGCCATTGTCGTCGCTGCGCAGGATGATCCATTCCGCGAGCTTCTTTGCGACCGGATCCGATATTGCCGCTTCCGCCTGGGTCGCATCCGCGGGCTTGCGCTTGCGCACCAGCTCGATGACGTTTTCCAGCGCATCTTTATCGGCTTGCGAGGTCGACGACGTTGCCGCCAATGGGGCCGGGGGTGGCGGTTTACGCGCCTGCGGAGGTGGCAGAGCCGCATGTTGCCGTGTTGCGGGTGGGATGAGGGGAGCCGCGGGATTAGGCGTCGCGGCGGGAGCAGTAGTTTTGGCGGCGGTGGTCACAGCGGGCAGTGTCGCCGGCACGAGATTACGTGCGACCGGCCTCGGCTTCGGCAATGGAACTTTCGGTTGGGCCCAGGCATCCCCCGCCAATGCTGATAATCCCACAGCCAGCGCCAGGCGTGTCGCCAATGCCGTGGATCGCAATGCGGTTGCGCGGAAGGATGGGGTCACTGCGTTCCCTTCGCGGCGAATCGCTCAACCGCTCAAGTCCTACGTCTATTTGATTGAATCTGTGGATAAAACACTAAATACGTCTGCCGTGGCCGCTGTTTGCGCCAACACCGCGGCAAAATCGCGGCCAGGCTTTGGATCGCGGCGGGCCTTTCGCCGGATCGTCAGACCCGATATGAATTGGCGGTTGCAGCATACAGCAAAGCCGTAAACCGCGCGGTCGGAGGGGAGTCCATGGCAGCCAAGACGAATTTCCGGGGCTCATTCACCGCCTTGGTCACCCCGTTCAAAAACGGCTCGCTCGATGAGCCGGCCTTCCGACGGCTCGTAAGCTGGCAGATTGCCGAGGGCACCCACGGCCTTGTGCCGGTTGGCACGACAGGTGAAAGCCCGACCGTCAGCCACGACGAGCATAAGCGTGTCGTCGAATGGTGCATCGACGAGGCGCGGGGCCGCGTGCCCGTGATTGCCGGCGCCGGCTCCAATTCGACCAAAGAAGCCATCGAACTTGCGCAGCACGCGGAACAGGCGGGCGCCAACGCGGTGCTGGTGGTGACGCCGTATTACAACAAGCCGACCCAGGAAGGCATGTACCAGCACTTCAAGGCGATCAACGACGCGATCGGAATCCCGATCGTCATCTACAACATTCCGCCGCGGTCGGTGATCGACATGAGCGTGGACACGATGGCGCGTCTGTTCGAACTCAAGAACATCGCCGGCGTCAAGGATGCCACCGCGAGCATGGTGCGCGTTTCGCAGCAACGCGCGCGGCTGGGCGAGGATTTCAACCAATTGTCGGGCGAGGATGCCACCGTGCTCGGCTACATGGCCCATGGCGGTCACGGCTGTATTTCGGTGACGTCCAACGTCGCGCCGCGGCTGTGTTCCGAATTTCACGTGGCTTGGCAGAAGGGCGATCTCGCAACGGCCCTGAAGCTCCACGACAAGCTGATGCCGCTCCACACCAATCTCTTCATCGAGTCCAATCCGTCGCCGGTGAAATACGCGCTCTCGCTGCTCGGCAAGATCGACGAGACGCTGCGCCTGCCGATGGTACCGGTGTCCGAACCCACCCGCGTTGCGGTGCGCAGCGCGATGGTGCATGCGGGGCTGATCAACTGAGCCTTCGATGTTCAGCGATGAATAGTCCGGTCAGGGAGGTCGAAGAGAAGGGTTTGCGGATGCTGAAGGAATTCCGCGAATTCGCCGTGAAGGGCAACGTGGCTGAAGCCGCAGCCCCGCCAAAGCCGGCCCGTCAGGAAGAGTTGCTCACCGAGATCCGCGATCTGCTCAAAAAGTCTTGACGTGCGCTCGCGTGGGCTGAGTGCTATCGCTGATTGTTTCTTTGGAATGACTTAATCATGGCCGAAAAAAACGAGCGCACGATCAAGGTCGTCGCTGAAAACCGCAAGGCCCGGTTCAACTATGCGATCGAGGATACGGTGGAAGCGGGGATTGCGCTGACCGGTACCGAGGTCAAGTCGATCCGCAACGGCAAGACCACCATCGCGGAATCCTATGCGGATTCCAAGGGCGGCGAGATTTGGCTGATCAACGCCAACATTCCGGAATATCTGCAAGCCAATCGCTTCAACCACGAGCCGAAGCGACCGCGCAAGCTCTTGCTGCACAAGAAGCAGATCAACCGGCTGATGGGTGCGGTCGACCGCGAGGGCATGACGCTGATCCCGCTAAAGCTTTACTTCAATGAACGCGGCCGGGCCAAGCTGTTGCTCGCGGTGGCGAAGGGCAAGAAACTGCACGACAAGCGCGATAGCGAGAAGAAGCGCGACTGGAGCAGGGAGAAGGGCCGCCTGCTGCGGGCGCGGGGATAAGGCCAGCGTAGCGGCTTCATGGTTCGAGACGGCGCAAAAAGCGCCTCTACACCGTGAGGTCTGAATGTGTCGGGATGCTGAGGGAAGGCGATGAATCCGCGAAATCTCCTTGAAGTCGACTGGAGCAAGATTCCGGCGCCGAGCGACGACGGCGCGGCGGCGCATCTTGTGGGCATGACTATCCCGCCGATCAGTCTGATTGCCACCGACGACACCTCGGTGACGCTATCGGCGCTGCGGGGGCGCACCGTGGTGTTTGCCTATCCCCGCACCGGCGAGCCCGGCAAGATCGCGCTGGTCGACGACTGGGACATGATTCCGGGGGCGCGCGGCTGCACGCCACAAACTTGCGCATTCCGCGACCTGTTCGCCGAGCTGAAAGCCGCCGGCGCCAAACAGGTGTTCGGCCTGTCGACGCAGGACAATGCCTACCAGACCGAGATGGCCTCGCGGCTGCATTTGCCGTTTCCGGTTTTGTCGGATGAGAAGTTGGCGCTGACGCGCCCACTGAATTTGCCGACCATGCAGGTGGCGGGACTGACCATGATCAGGCGGCTGGCGCTGATCGTCGACGACGCGCGCATCAGCCACGTGTTCTATCCCGTGTTTCCGCCGGATCGGAATGCCGCCGACGTGCTGGCGTGGCTGCAGGAGAATCCGGTTTAGGAACGTTCAATGGGTGGGGTCGGCAAAGCGAAGCGTGCCTGCCAAGATGCTGCAAAACACGGTGGGCACGGCGCCGGCGGGCTTTGCCCACCCTGCAGGCTCCACAGCTAGCCCAGATCGGCCCTTACCCTCGCGAACACGCTGCGAAACATCTCCGGCGTCAGCACCCGGGTATTGGTGTTGTAGCGCGAGCAATGATAGCTGTCGTAAAGCCTCAATGCGCCAGCCGGATGCATTGCGCCGTGCGCAAAGGGCGCGGCGGAGCTGCGAAGGCCCAACGCTTTCAACATTGATTCATGCGCTACCCGGCCGAGCGCCACGACCGCGCGCAGCCTCGGCATCGTCTCGATGGTCGCCGAGAGGAATTGCCGGCAGGAGCCGATTTCCGCGGGCAGCGGCTTGTTCTGCGGCGGCACGCAGCGCACCGCGTTGCTGATCCGGCAATCGATCAGCGTCAACCCGTCGTCGGGCCGCGCCTGATAGATGCCCTTGGCAAAACCGTATTCAAGCAGCGTCGCGTAGAGCAGGTCGCCGGCGAAGTCCCCGGTAAAGGGCCGCCCGGTGCGATTGGCACCCTGCAAGCCCGGCGCAAGCCCGACGATCAGCAGTCGCCCGTCGGGATCGCCGAACGACGGCACCGGCGAATTGAACCAATTGGGTTCGCGCGCGCGCGCCGCCTCGCGGAAACCAGCGAGCCGTGGACAGAGGGGGCAATTGCGGTCGGGTTCGGTGCGGAGGAGCACGGCGCCGGCCGGCAGCGGCTGGCCGCTCGCCGGATCATTCTCAATCGTCGAAATCGTCGTCATCGCCCCTCGGCGCCGTGGTGGTCGCGCGCTGCAGGAATTGCGGCGCGTGATGACGCGGCTCCCGCGGGGCAGAACGCTCGGAAGGATCGCGGCCGAGCTTGGATTGCAGTTCCACCAGATCGGTGAAGACGTCGGCCTGGCGCCGCAGCTCGTCGGCGATCATCGGCGGCTGGCTCGAAATCGTCGAGACCACGGTAACCCGCACCCCGCGGCGCTGCACCGCCTCGACCAGCGAGCGGAAATCGCCGTCGCCGGAAAACAACACGATCTGATCGACATGTTCGGCGAGTTCCATCGCATCGACCGCGAGCTCGATATCCATGTTGCCCTTGACCTTGCGGCGGCCGCTGGCGTCGATGAATTCCTTGGTCGCCTTGGTGACGACGGTGTAGCCGTTGTAATCGAGCCAGTCGATCAACGGACGAATCGAAGAATACTCCTGATCTTCGATGATCGCGGTGTAATAGAACGCGCGTAAGAGCGTTCCGCGGCTTTGGAATTCCTTCAGCAGGCGTTTGTAGTCGATATCGAACCCGAGCGTCTTGGCGGTTGCGTAAAGGTTGGCGCCATCGATAAAGAGCGCGATCTTGTTGGAAGCAGGGGACATCAAAGTGTTCTCACGTTGTTAGCATTTTTGGCGCAGCGGCAACTAACCGCGCATATCCAGGATATTGCTGCCTAAAGTCCGGTGAATCTGCCCCCTACAAAACACTACCGCAAATGTGGTGTGGCGAGGGCGAAAAGACCAATACTTTGGACAAATGTAATGAAACGATTTCTTGTCCTAGACGGCATTGCGATACGGCGCATCAACCGTATGGTTGGTAGGACACTCCGGCCGTCGGGCCCAGACGGGGGGGTGGCAGAGCCAAATAGGAGGGCAAATCGCAAATTGGTCTTGCGAAAAGCACTTCAGGCCTATAATTAGCGGGCATTAATCAACATATTCGGTCCCAACCAACGGAGCGACAGTCGATGGCGCGCGTCACCGTAGAAGATTGCATTGATAAGGTCGACAACCGGTTCGATCTAGTCCTGTTGGCGGCGCATCGCGCCCGCATGATCTCGTCCGGGTCACAGCTGACGGTCGATCGCGACAACGACAAGAACCCGGTGGTCTCGCTGCGTGAAATCGCGGACTCGACGATTTCCCCCGAAGATTTGCGGGAGGAACTGGTTCATTCGCTGCAGAAGTTCGTCGAAGTTGATGAGCCAGAGCCCGATACCGTGCCGTTGATCGGCTCGGCTGGCGCCAGCGTCGATGCCGACGATACCGAAGTGGCCGTCGAGCGTATGACCGAGGAGGAACTTTTGAAAGGCCTCGAGGGTCTGGCGCCCCCGGAGGAGCAGCCCGAAGAGGACGAATAAGCCGTCCACATTGCGGTCCGGGGTGTCCCGATCCCGTCCAATTGCCAAAAGGCCCGGACTTTTGTCCGGGCCTTTGCTTTTATTGACGTTTTCATGGTTACCATGTGTCCGTCGCGGGCGCGGACGGATTTTGGAAAGGCTATCTCCGATTTAATCGGAGGACCGCCGTTTTGGCGTTAGGCTGTCCCCGGAAGCCCAAAATCAAGCGTTTCCCGCCCCGAACGGGCTGCTATTCCGGTCGGGAAGGCACTAGGTAATGAGTGGGGCCGCATTCGAGGCCCACAGGCGAAGGCAATGATCCGATGGCGTATTGGCGCCGAAACTTACGGCAGATGCAGGCCGCGACCGAATCGGTCGATGTGGCGCCATCGTCGCCTGGGACGGTGAAGGCGGCCAAGTCGCCGCGTTCGCGCATGATGCGGCAATACGATCTGGTCGAACGCGTCAGGTCCTATAATCGTGACACCGACGAGGATCTGCTGAACCGGGCTTACGTCTACGCCATGAAGGCGCACGGCGCGCAGACCCGCGCCTCCGGCGATCCGTACTTCTCACATCCGCTTGAGGTCGCGGCGATCCTCACCGACCTCAAGCTCGACGACGCCACCATCGTCGCGGCACTGCTGCACGACACCATTGAGGATACCGAAGCTACCCGCGCCGAAATCGATCACACCTTCGGGCATGAGATCGGCGCGCTGGTGGACGGTCTCACCAAGTTGAAGCGGCTCGAACTGGTATCGCGGGAGGCCAAGCAGGCCGAGAACCTGCGCAAGCTGCTGCTGGCGATCGCCGACGATGTCCGCGTCCTCCTGATCAAGCTCGCGGACCGCTTGCACAACATGCGCACGCTGGAGTTCGTGCCGCCCACAGCCCGCCACCGCATCGCCGAAGAGACACTCGACATCTATGCGCCGCTCGCCGGCCGCATGGGTATGCAGGAGATGCGGGAGGAACTCGAGGACCTTTCGTTCCGCACGCTGGATCCGGAAGCATACGCGGTGGTGAAACAGCGGCTGGATTCGCTGGAGGAGCGTAACCGCAACCTGATCAGCGAAATCGAAAGCCAGCTCTCCAATAATCTCAAGAAGAACGGCATGACTGCGCATGTCTATGGCCGGCGCAAGCAGCCGTTTTCGATCTGGACCAAAATGGAGCGCAAGTCGGTCGGCTTCGAGCAATTGTCCGATATCTTCGGATTCCGCGTCGTGCTGAATGACCTTGAATCCTGCTACCGCGCGCTCGGCGTCGTGCATACCACCTGGCCGGTAGTGCCCGGTCGCTTCAAGGACTACATCTCGACGCCGAAGCAGAACGACTATCGTTCGATCCACACCACCGTGATCGGTCCTGGCAACCAGCGCGTCGAATTGCAGATCCGCACCAAGGAGATGGATCAGATCGCGGAATTCGGCATTGCCGCGCACGCCTTCTACAAGGATGGGGTGGGTTCACCGACCGAACTCTTGAAGCGCGAATCCAACGCCTTCGCCTGGCTGCGCCACACCATCGCGGTTTTGTCTGACGGCGCCAACCCCGAAGAGTTCCTCGAACACACCAAGCTGGAGCTGTTTCACGATCAGGTGTTCTGTTTCACGCCGAAGGGAAAACTGATCGCGCTGCCGCGCCAGGCCAACGTGATCGACTTCGCCTATGCCGTGCATACCGACGTCGGCAACAGCGCGGTGGGATGCAAGATCAACGGCAAGTTTGCGCCGCTGTCATCTGAACTGCAGAACGGCGATGAGGTGGAGGTCCTGACCTCGCAGGCCCAGTCGGCGCCGCCGTCGGCCTGGGAATCGCTCGCCGTCACCGGCAAGGCGCGCGCGGCGATCCGGCGCGCGACACGTACCGCCGTGCGCGATCAATATGCCGGTCTCGGCCGCCGCATCGTCGAGCGCTTGTTCGCGCGCGCAAAAATCGAATACGCCGACGACAAGCTGAAGGGCGCGTTGCCGCGGCTGGCACGCGCCTCGATCGACGACGTGATGGCATCGGTCGGGCGCGGCGAGATGAAGGCCTCCGACGTCGCGCGTGCGATGTATCCGGATTACAAGGAAGAACGGGTCGCGCGCTATGGCGCCAAGAAAAGCCTTGCGGCCAAATTGAAGCTGAAATCGCCACTTGATCCCGCCCGCAGCCCGTCGGCGATACCGGTGCGCGGCATCAATTCCGACTTGCCGGTCAAATTCGCGCCGAACGGCGGCGCGGTACCGGGGGACCGGATCGTCGGGATCGTCACCCTGGGAGAGGGCATCACGATCTATCCGATCCAGTCGCCGGCGCTGAGGGACTTCGAGGAAGAGCCGGAGCGCTGGCTCGACGTGCGCTGGGATGTCGACGAGGCCACACCTCAGCGTTTTCCGGCGCGGATTTTGGTCGACAATGTCAACGAGCCCGGAAGCCTCGCCCAAGTCGCCACCGTGATCGCCGAGCACGACGGCAATATCGACAATATCAGCATGAGGAGGCGCTCGCCGGACTTTACCGAGCTCACCATCGATCTTGAGGTCTATGACCTGAAGCATCTCAGCGCTATTATCGCCCAGTTGCGCGCCAAAGCCGTCGTCGCACGGGTCGAACGCGTCAATGGGTAAATAAAACTCCTCATGGTGAGGGGAGCGCGCTCTTGCGCGCGTCTCGAACCATGAGACTGCCTGCCTCTCATCCTTCGAGACGCGGCCAAGGGGCCGCTCCTCAGGATGAGGGTTTTGTTTGCTGCAACGTTTGCTGGAAGTCGATCATGCCAAAACCTCCTCCGCTGCGTCTCGGAGTCAATGTCGACCACGTCGCCACGCTGCGCAACGCGCGGGCGGGCGAGCGGCCGGATCCGGTGCGCGCGGCGCTGCTCGCGATCGAGGCCGGCGCCGATGGCATCACCGCGCATCTGCGCGAGGACCGGCGGCATATTCGCGACGAAGACATGGCGCGGCTGAAGGCGGAAATCTCAAAGCCGCTGAACTTCGAAATGGCGGCGACCCCGGACATGCTGAAAATCGCGCTTGCGACCAAGCCGCACGCGGTGTGCCTGGTGCCTGAGCGGCGCGAAGAGCTCACCACCGAGGGCGGCCTCGACGTGGTCGGACAGCACAACGCTCTCGCGCCGTTCATCGCAACATTGAACGATGCCGGCGTGCGGGTGTCGCTATTCATCGCCGCCGAGCCGCGACAGATCGAAACCGCGGCGAAGCTGCGCGCTCCGGTGATCGAAATTCACACCGGCGCCTGGTGCGACGCCGTGGTCGACGGCCATGCAGCGAAGGCAGAAGCGGAATGGCAGCGCATCGTTGCCGGCGCAGCACTTGCACATTCTGCCGGCCTGGAAGTCCAGGCCGGCCACGGCCTCGATTATGTCACCGCGGAGAAGATCGCCTCCCTGCCTGAGGTCGTCGAACTGAATATCGGCTACTACATGATCGGAGAGGCGTTGTTCGTCGGCCTCGGTGAGACGGTTCGCGCGATGCGGGCCGCGATGGACCGCGGCCGCGGGAAGCTTGTCAGCCGGGATCATGCGGGCCAGAATCTGACAGGCCGGGCATGATCATCGGCATCGGCTCCGACCTGATCGACATCCGCCGTGTCGCCAAGGTCATCGAGCGGCACGGCGAGCGCTTTCTGGACCGCATTTTTACGGACGCCGAACGCGCCAAGGCCGCGCGCCGCGTTAAAAGCGAGAAGATGGTAGTGGCGACCTACGCCAAGCGGTTTGCCGCCAAGGAGGCCTGTTCCAAGGCGCTCGGCACCGGAATCCGACAGGGCGTCTGGTGGCGTGACATGGGGGTGGTGAACCTGCCGGGCGGCCGTCCGACCATGCAACTGACGGGCGGGGCGCTGGCCCGGCTCGAGGCGCTAACGCCGGCGGGCCAGGAGGCGCGGATCGATCTGAGCATCACCGACGACTGGCCGATGGCGCAGGCATTCGTCATAATTTCGGCGGTTGACCCGGCCAAACCGTGAGGCGTCGGGGTGGAGTGGCCGGCGGTTGACGCAAAACTAAAAATCTTTGACTTGTCAAAGGATTAGCAAGTTTTAACAGAGCCGTTGATTGCGCGGCTGTGAACAACCGTCTAAAACGCGCGCGATAGTTTCAACAGGGCGAATTCAGGTTTGCGCCGGAATTCGTTCGCAATATCAGAATCAGGACCATTTTCTTGACGCGAAACGAATAGCGATTCGCGTGAGGAAAATGTTCTGCCACCGCGCGGCGAATCGCGACGGGGAATTGGGAAAGCGATGAGCGTGACATCCGGGACAAAATCTGAGAGCGGCTTGGGTGAAACCATCCGCGTCGTCATTCACGCTCTGTTGATTGCGCTTGTGATCCGCACCTTCCTGTTCCAGCCCTTCAACATCCCCTCGGGATCGATGAAGGCCACGCTTCTGGTCGGGGACTATCTGTTCGTCTCGAAATATTCCTACGGTTACAGCCACTACTCCATACCGCTGTCGCCGCCGTTGTTTTCAGGACGCATTTTCGGTTCCGAGCCGGCGCGGGGCGATATCGTCGTCTTCCGCCTGCCGAAGGATGATTCCACCGACTACATCAAGCGCGTGATCGGCTTGCCCGGCGACCGCATCCAGATGAAAGAGGGGCTGCTCTATATCAACGATACCCCGGTGAAACGCGAGCGCCTGAGCGATTTCATCGGCGAGGATCCTTGCGGTTCCGATGCTACCGCCCGGGTCAAGCGCTGGAAGGAGACGCTGCCGAACGGCGTCAGCTATGAGTCGCTGGATTGCGTCGATAACGGTTTCTACGACAACACCAATGTCTACACAGTGCCGCCCGGTCATTTCTTCATGATGGGCGATAATCGGGACAACTCAACCGACAGCCGCGTGCTGTCGGCGGTAGGCTACGTGCCGTTCGAGAACATCGTCGGCCGTGCCCAGATGATCTTCTTCTCCATTGCCGAAGGTGAGCACGCCTGGATGTTCTGGCGCTGGCCCACCGCGGTGCGCTGGAATCGCCTATTCACCATCGTGCGATGAACGACGAAACACCTGATATCCTGACCTCATCGTCATCAGGCGAAGCAAGCCCTCAGCCTGAGGCGGGCGGCGAGCCCGTGGCCGCGAAGAAAAAGCGCGGCAAAGTCAGCGCCAAGGCCGCCACCGCGGCGCTCGAGGCCCGCATCGGGCACAAATTTGCCGACCCCACGCTGCTGGCCACCGCCTTCACCCACGTTTCCGCCTTGAAATCCGCGCGCAAGCGCGGCGACAGCTACCAGCGTCTGGAATTTCTCGGCGATCACGTGCTCGGGCTTATCGTGTCCGACATGCTGTATCGCGCTTTCCCGACTGCCAACGAAGGCGAACTGTCGAAGCGTCTCGCCGACCTCGTGCGCAAGGAGAGCTGCGCGGATGTGGCGAAGTCGCTCGGGCTGCTTGATGACATCAAGCTTGGCGCGGTCGGGGCAGGGGCGGGGGCGCGCCTGCGCAAATCCGTGCTTGGCGACATCTGCGAAGCGGTGATCGGCGCGGTGTTTCTCGATGGCGGCTACGGCGCGGCCGCGCAGTTCGTCGAACGCAACTGGACCGAGCGGATGCGCAAGCCGCGCCGGCCGCTGCGCGATCCCAAGACGGTGCTGCAGGAATGGGCGCAAGGCAAAGGTCTGCCCACGCCGGTTTATCGCGAGATCGAGCGCACCGGACCGCATCACGATCCGCAATTCCGCGTTGCTGTGGATCTGCCGGGTCTGGCGCCGGCCGAGGGCGTCGGCGGCAGCAAGCGCGCGGCCGAAAAGGTTGCCGCCTCCGTGATGATCGAGCGCGAAGGCGTCGGCGGCGGCGGCGGTAACAGCGATGGATAACCCCTCTGACAATGCCGCGCCGGCGGCGACGCGCTGCGGCTTTGTCGCGCTGATCGGTGCCCCCAATGTCGGCAAGTCGACGCTGGTCAACGCGCTCGTCGGCTCCAAGGTGACGATCGTCTCGCGCAAGGTGCAGACCACCCGCGCGCTGATCCGCGGCATCGTGATCGAAAACAACGCGCAGATCGTTCTGGTCGATACGCCCGGAATATTCTTACCCAAGCGGCGGCTCGATCGCGCGATGGTGTCGACGGCATGGAGCGGGGCGCATGACGCCGATCTGGTCTGCGTGCTGCTCGACGCGAAGGCGGGGATCGACGAGGAAGCCGACGCGATCCTCACGAAAGTCGCAACTGTTGGTCACGACAAAATTCTGGTGCTGAACAAGATCGACTTGGTTCCGCGCGAGAAGCTGCTGGCACTCGCCAAGGCGGCCAACGACCGCCTGACTTTCGCAGGGACCTTCATGGTCTCGGCACTGTCGGGTGATGGCGTCGACGACCTGCGCCGCACGCTGGCGGAAATGGTGGAGCCGGGGCCGTTTCTTTATCCCGAGGACCAGATGTCGGATGCGCCGATGCGACACCTGGCGGCTGAAATCACGCGGGAAAAAATCTTCCGCCAACTGCATCAGGAACTGCCGTATCAGTCCACCGTTGAGACTGATAGCTGGACCGAGCGCAACGATAAATCGATTCGAATCGAGCAGACGATTTTTGTCGAGCGCGAAAGCCAGCGCAAGATCGTGCTCGGCAAGGGCGGCGCCACCATCAAGTCGATCGGCGCGGAATCGCGCAAGGAAATTGCCGAGATCGTCGGCGTGCCCGTACATCTGTTCTTGTTCGTGAAAGTGCGCGGGAACTGGGGCGACGACCCCGACCGTTACCGTGAGATGGGACTAGAATTCCCGAAGGAATAGCTGGCGCCCTGATGAACGTACCCAAGAACGTGCTGCGGTTTGAAGTGCTGTTGTATTCGTCGCTGACGCTGGATGCGCTCTCGGTCGCATTCCAGGACCGCACGCCGAACGCCGAGCTGACGGAATCAATGATCTCGGTGGCAACCGTGATGGCGGGCTGCCTGATTCTGTTGCTAGTCTACTTTGTCTGGCTCGCCGCGCAGCGGCGGAAGAACTGGCCGCGCTGGGTGCTGGCCGGTGGCTTGGTACTTTCAGTCATCTCGCTGGTGCAGACCATCGGCGGCAGCGGCGTTCAGCTCGATAGCGGCATCGAGATCGTTTCCTGCGCGTTGACGGCGGCGGGCTTGTATTTTTCCTGCACCGGCGACGCGCGGGGTTGGTTTAACAGGTAGCCAGCAGTCTCGCGTCCCGGACGCGGTGCTGCAGGGTAGGCAAAGTCGTGCTCTTCGCGCCGCGCAAAGAGGGTGCGCTTCGCTCAGTCCACCCTGCATGTTATACTCCGACCCATGGAATGGACTGACGACGGCATCGTGCTGGGGGTGCGCCGGCATGGCGAATCAAGCGCCATTGTCGAACTCCTGACGCGCGGCCATGGCCGTCATCTCGGCTTGGTGCGCGGCGGCTCCAGCAAGCGGATGCGGCCGATGCTGCAGCCCGGCAACAGCGTGCGCGCGGTGTGGCGGGCACGGCTCGACGAGCATCTCGGCTATTACGCGATCGAGGGCACGCGCCTGCGCGCCGCCACTGTGCTGGCGTCGTCGCACGCGACCTATGGGGTAACGCATCTGGCCTCGCTGGCGCGGCTGTTGCCGGAGCGCGATCCGCACGAAGACCTTTTCGAGATGCTGGAGCGGACGCTGGATGACTTTGACGACATCGGCGAAGCCGCCATCCAACTGATAAAGTTCGAGCTGGCGATGCTCACCGAGCTCGGCTTCGGGCTCGATCTGGAAAACTGCGCCGCCACCGGCGAAACCAAGGACCTGATTTACGTGTCGCCGAAATCCGGCGGCGCGGTGTCGCGGCAGGCTGGCGATCCCTGGCGCGACCGGCTGTTGCGGCTGCCGGCGTTTTTGCGCGAGGGCGGCGGGCCCAACGGCTGGTCGGACCAGGACCTGCAGGACGGCTTTCAGCTCACCGGAATGTTCTTGCTGCGCCATGTACTGGAACCGCGCGGGCAGGGTCACTCCGACGCCCGCGACGGGTTTATCAATGCGGTGACGAAGCATCGGGCGAGGGTCGCGGTTCCGTAGCGCCGCCGAGCGGCCTAAATTGGCTGCTGATTCGCGTCTTGCCCGATTCACCGCGAGGGTTTAACGCCTCCCCATGGGAAAACGACAACTACCGCCGGAAGAGCCGGCCGAAATCCACGAGGTCATGCTCCGCGACGCGCTCGAGGAGCGTTATCTCGCTTACGCGCTCTCGACCATCATGCACCGCGCGCTGCCGGACGCCCGCGATGGCCTCAAACCGGTGCATCGCCGCATCCTCTACGGCATGCGTCTGCTCCGGCTCGATCCGGGCACGCCGTTCAAAAAGTCCGCCAAGATCGTCGGCGACGTGATGGGCTCGTTCCATCCGCATGGCGACCAGTCGATCTACGACGCGCTGGTGCGGCTGGCGCAGGATTTTTCCTCGCGCTATCCGCTGGTCGACGGCCAGGGCAATTTCGGCAATATCGACGGCGATAATCCCGCCGCGTATCGCTACACCGAAGCGCGTATGACCGAGGTCGCGCGGCTGCTGCTCGATGGCATCGACGAAGACGGTGTCGAATTCCGCGCCAACTACGACGGCCAGTCGAAAGAGCCGATCGTGCTGCCCGGCGGATTTCCGAATTTGCTCGCCAACGGTGCGCAGGGCATCGCGGTCGGCATGGCCACCTCGATCCCGCCGCACAACGCCGCCGAGCTTTGTGACGCAGCGCTGCATCTGATCGACAAGCCCGAGGCGAAGTCGAAGACGCTGCTGAAATGGGTCAAAGGTCCGGATTTTCCGACTGGCGGCGTCATCGTCGATTCCAAGGAGAGCATCGCCGAAGCCTACATGACGGGACGCGGCTCGTTCCGCACCCGCGCCAAATGGAGCCAGGAAGAAGGCGCCCGCGGCACCTGGGTCGTGGTCATCACCGAAATTCCATGGCTGGTGCAGAAGTCGCGGCTGGTCGAGAAAATCGCCGAACTGCTCAACGACAAGAAGCTGCCGCTGGTCGGCGACGTCCGCGACGAATCCGCCGAAGACGTCCGCCTTGTCATCGAGCCCAAGTCGCGCGCAGTCGATCCTGAACTATTGATGGAATCGCTGTTCAAGCTGACCGAGCTTGAAAGCCGGATTCCATTGAACCTCAACGTGCTGGTGAAGGGCCGCATCCCGAAAGTGCTGGGGCTTGCCGAGTGCCTGCGCGAATGGCTCGACCATCTGCGCGACGTGCTGCTGCGGCGTTCCAACTACCGCAAGGAGCAGATCGAGCACCGGCTCGAAGTGCTCGGCGGCTATCTGATCGCCTATCTGAACATCGACAAGGTGATCAAGATCATCCGCACCGAGGACGAGCCGAAACCGGCCTTGATAAAAGCGTTCAAGCTGACGGAGATCCAGGCCGACGCCATCCTCAACATGCGCCTGCGCAGTTTGCGCAAGCTCGAGGAATTCGAGATCCGCACCGAGGACAAGGACCTTCGCAACGAGCTGAAGGGCATCAAGGGCATTCTCGCCTCCGAGGCCGAGCAGTGGTCCAAGGTCGGCGAGCAGGTGCGAAAAGTCCGCGACATCTTTGGGCCGAAGACGCCGCTCGGCAAGCGCCGCACGCAGTTCGCCGACGCGCCCGAGCACGATCTCGCCGCGATCGAGGAAGCCTTCGTCGAGCGCGAGCCGGTGACCGTCGTCGTTTCCGACAAGGGCTGGGTGCGTACCCTCAAGGGCCACGTCGCCGACCTCTCGGCGCTGACCTTCAAGACCGACGACCGGCTCGGCTCGGCATTCTTCGCGGAGACCACCTCGAAACTCCTGCTGTTTGCGACCAACGGAAAATTCTATTCGCTCGATGTCGCCAAATTGCCGGGTGGACGCGGCCATGGCGAGCCGATCCGGATGTTCATCGACATGGAACAGGACGCGGCGATCGTGTCGCTGTTCGTCAACAAGGGCGGGCGCAAATTCCTGATCGCGAGCCATGAAGGGCAGGGTTTTGTCGTCAACGAGGACGATTGCGTCGGCAACACCCGCAAGGGCAAGCAGGTGCTGAATGTCGAGATGCCGAACGAGGCCCGTGCATTGACGACGGTGACCGGAGATACCGTCGCGGTGATCGGTGAGAACCGCAAGATGCTGCTGTTCCCGATCGATCAGGTGCCGGAGATGGCGCGCGGTCGCGGCGTGCGTTTGCAGAAATACAAGGATGGAGGCTTGTCCGATGTCACGACCTTCGATGCCAAGGATGGCCTCATCTGGAAAGATTCCGCGGGTCGCGAATTCAGTGCCAGCATCAAAGAACTCGCCGAATGGCGCGGCAACCGCGCCGACGCCGGTCGCCTGCCGCCGAAAGGCTTTCCGAAGTCGAACAAGTTCGGGCGCGCCGTCGAGTAGGGCACAGCGGCATGCGTTGTCTCTCAGCGCGTCGTCCCGGCGAACGCCGGGACCCATATGCCGTGTATTCTCGTTTCGGCGCTGGGGCGGTTGCCTTCTTGAACAAAGAGCGCCGGTGGTTATGGGTCCCGGCGTTCGCCGGGACGACGTAGCCAACAATCTCCCGCTGGGCGTCCCTTTCACTGCGTCTTGGCTATGGCGGTCGTTTCCAGCGCGGTCCGGACGTTACGCGCAAGCTTGAGTGCGTCGTCGTTGGCCCAGAAGTGAATGAAGAACATGCGGGGTTGTTCGTCCAGCATGTGGCTGTGGATCGCCGTCACTTCGATGTTGCCGGCGCGCAGGGAGCGGATCAACGGGTTGACCTCGTTGCCCGTCACCAGGAAATCACCTGTTATCGCGGCTTTGCCATTGCCGGTCGGCTGAAAGTTGATGCCGTTGGCGCCGCCGAGCGGAGTGTTCACCTGCATTCCGCTTTCCGTGGCCGGATCGCGGCGTGGTATGGCGAACTGATAAACGCCGCCGACTGCCGAGCCCTTGACGCCCATGATCTGGTCGAGCTTCGCCGTGTCTAGATCGACCGCAGGCGCTGGGCCGGCGGTGGTTGCCGGCGGCTCGAACGGCGTCTTGCTGGCCGAAAGGGCGGAGCGAATGACGGCCGCCATTTTCTCGGGATCGCCATGACCGCCGACATGCATGTAGAAAGTTAGCGGCGAGGCGCGCAGAATGTGATTGTGAACCGCGGTGATATCGAGCCCGCCGTCGAGCAGTTTCGTCATCACTGGCGTAATTTCGCTCTCCAGCAGCACGAGATCGCCCATCACCATAGCCTCGCCGTGCATTGGCGCGAATGCGACCCATCCGCCGAGGGCAAGCGCGGGCTTGATGGCGACGCCGTCAAGCGTCACATGCAGGTCGGAGCGCGGAATTCCGTAACGATGGACGTCTCCGGAGACCGTAGCGGTCTTGCCGAGCGCGGCATCGACTTTTTTCCAATCGATCTCCGCTGCGTTGGCAAGGGCGGGGACGCTCAGCGTCGCGGCGAGGGTCAGTAGTCCAAGTTTTCGCATCATCGTTCTCTCCTTGGTCTGCCCCAAAAAGTGTTGATCGATGCCCCTAGATCACCCCCAATAGCCGCAACAACACCCCCGCGGCGCAGCAACCTCCCAGCACCGTGAGCATGCCCAGGTTGAAGCGGAAGATCGCGGTCGCAGCGGCGACGGCCAAAATCAGCGCAGCAACATCGACGCTGGAAAACACCGGCATATCGAACGACAGCCCGAACGATCGCACCGGCGCGGTTTCCCGGAACACGGTGTGGAGCCCGAACCAGATCGACAGATTGAGGATCACGCCGACCACGGCGGCGGTAATCGCCGTCAGCGCGCCGGCCAGTCCCTTGTTGCCGCGGAGGGTCTCGACGAACGGCGCGCCCAGAAAGATCCAGAGGAAGCAGGGCGTGAAGGTGACCCAGGTTGCCAGCAGCCCGCCGAGCGTGCCGGCCAGCATCGGCGACAGCGCGCCGGGATCGCGATAGGCGGCCATGAAGCCGACGAACTGCAGCACCATGATCAGCGGTCCCGGCGTGGTCTCGGCCATGCCCAGACCGTCCAGCATCTCGCCCGGCTGCACCCAGTGGTAATGCTCGACTGCCTGCTGTGCGACATAAGCAAGCACCGCATAGGCGCCGCCAAACGTCACCATCGCCATCTTGCTGAAGAACAGGGCGATCTGGCTGAACACATTGGCCTGACCGAAGGCGATCAAGAGCGCGCCGATCGGCACCAGCCAGAGCAGCAGCCAGATCGCGCTCACTCTCAACGCGCGCGGAACGCTCGGACGAATGTGGTCAGGCAACTCGCCGCCGAGCATGCTGTCGATCGCCGCGGCGTTCTTGCCGCCGCCGTGCGGGACCGCCGCAAATTCCGGCCGGCCGCTTTTCGCCCCGAAATATCCGATCACGCCCGCGGCGACGATGATGATCGGGAAGGGCACATTGAAAAAGAAGATCGCGATGAAGGCGATGGCCGCCAGCGTGATCATGATCCGGTTGCGCAGCGCGCGTTTTCCGACGCGGACCACCGCCTCAATCACGATCGCCAGCACCGCGGCTTTCAATCCAAAGAACAGCGCCTCGACGAATCCGACGTTGCCGAAAGCGGCGTAGACATAGCTCAGCGCCATGATGGCGATGATGCCGGGCAGAATGAACAGGCCGCCGGCCATGATGCCGCCCGCGGTCCGGTGCAAGAGCCAGCCGATGTAAGTCGCAAGCTGCTGCGCCTCCGGCCCCGGCAACAGCATGCAATAGTTGAGCGCGTGCAGGAATCTACTCTCGGAAATCCAGTTCTTTTCCTCGACCAGAATGCGGTGCATTACCGCGATCTGCCCCGCTGGGCCGCCGAAGCTCAGGAGCGCAACCCGGAGCCAGACCAGAAAGGCTTCACCGAAACTGATGCCGTGACCGGCGTCCGCTTCGGTGTTCGTTTCATTCGCAGCGATATCGATCACGGCTTCGCCTTGTTGGTGGGCCAGTTGTGGGTCTCGCCGGTAGCATCCCGGCACCAGCGATAGAACGCATCGTACAGCCCGATGCCGGCCTCGAGCTGCTCGAGATCCTCATCATACATCCGCGACAGGCCGAGCGACGCCGCGAGCAGTCCGGGGGCCTCCGGGCAGAGATCGAGCCGCGCGGTATCGGCGGCACGCACGATCGTTGCGAGCCGCAGCAACGGTGGCGTCCCCAAGCCGAACTCCTCGATCATCACGTCGAACGTGCACAGCTCGCCGCGATGGCTCCAGAACACGTTCTCGATATCGAACGGGACGGCGTTGAAGCGCTCGCCGACCGCAACTACCTCGGCAGGTGCCACGAACAGAAACACCGCGTTCGGATCGATGAAGCGCCTGATCAGCCAGGGGCAGGCGATACGGTCGATCTTCGGCCTCGCGCGGGTGACCCAGACGGTGCGCCCCTGCGCATCGCGCCGCGGCAGTTTCGATGCCGGCACCAACGGCAGCTTGGCGGCCTTCCAGCCTTCAAAGCCGCCTTCAAGCGCTTCCGCAGTGACGTTGAGGTGTCTCAGCCAAGCCGCGGTGCCCTGCGCAAGCTTCTGGCCGCGCAGGCAGACGACGATGGCCGAATGCCCGCCGAACTCTTCGCCCCAATCGGCCGCCACCTGATGGTTGCGTCTGACAGAACCGGGTATCAGCCGCTGATCGGCGGCAAAGTCTTCATCGGTGCGCACGTCGATCAGGGCAGGCATATTCGGCGTGCCGATCAACCGTGCAAGTTTATCTGGAGATATAAAAGTAAAGGATGACATGGATGCGCCCTCGTGAAAAACAACGGGACGCGATACTTGGGCATGTCGCCTCGTGGGGGGATCGCAGAACCCCCATGGGCGTATTACAGCGAAACCGGCGCGGGCTGTCAATGCGCTGATGGAGCTGCGGCCCGATCGCATGGAATTTAGATCCGCAACTGCATATATTTGCGTTGCCATTGAACAGGGCGATTTTTCGGGAACCAGCCGATGCACTCACATTCTGTCGAACAATGGACTCACGATCACGTGTTCCTCGGTTCGGAGCACGCCCGCAACGAGCGCCGGACATGGTTCGTGGTCGCGCTGACCGCTGTCATGATGGTGGGCGAGATTGCGGCAGGATCGCTGTTCGGCTCGATGGCGCTGCTTGCCGATGGCTGGCACATGGCGACCCACGCCGCCGCGCTCGGGATCGCCGGCGCCGCCTATCTGTTTGCGCGCCGGCAGGTGCGCAACTCCCGCTTCAGCTTCGGCACCGGCAAGTTCGGCGACCTCGCGGCTTTTTCCAGCGCGATCATTCTCGCGATGATCGCGATTCAGATCGCGTATGAAAGCGTGCTGCGGCTGGTTCATCCGGTGCCGATTGCGTATGGCGAAGCGATTTCGGTTGCGGTGCTCGGGCTTGCCGTCAACCTCGTCAGCGCGTGGCTGTTACGCGATACGCACGGCCACGACCATCATGGCCACGGCCGTTCCCATGGTGACGACCACGGTCATGACCATTCCCACGGGCATCGTCACCAGGACAACAACCTTCGCGCTGCCTATGTGCATGTGATGGCTGACGCCGCAACCTCGGTTCTCGCGATCGCGGCGCTGGTGACGGCGATGTACTCGCAATGGGTCTGGACCGATCCGGCTGTGGGAATCATCGGCAGCATCGTCATCGCGAGCTGGGCGTTTGGGCTGATCCGCGATTCCGGCGCCGTGCTGCTCGATGTCAGCGTCGACAAAAACCTCGAAGGCGTGATCCGCGACCGGCTGGAGACCAAAGGCGACCGGGTGACCGACCTGCATCTCTGGCAGATCGGTCCCGGCCACCGCGCCGCCGTCATCTCGCTGGTATCGGACAACCCGTCGCCGCCGGCGACCTACAAGCGCCGGTTGAAGGGCTTGCGCGGCCTCAGCCACGTGACGATCGAAGTAGAGTTCTGTCAGCACGCACTCACGTCGGCGCCGGCTCCTTCCGCAGCAGGAACAGCGCCAATAGCGCCGACAGGCTGAGCGCGGATGAGACAATCAGGACGCGGCTTCCCATGGCGTCGACCAGCAAACCGAACGCCAATGGCGCTGCGGCCTGCGCCATCCGCGCCGGCGCGCCGATAATGCCGAGGCGATAGCCGTAATTTTGCGGGCCGAAGATCGCCAGCGGCAGCGTGCCACGCGCAATGGTCAGGATGCCGTTGCCAATGCCATGAAAGATCGCGAACGCGCTTGCTGCCGCACCGCCCGCCAGCGCAACGATCGCGGCGCCAATGGGGTGCGTCAGGCACGCAAGCCGGGTCGACAGCAGCGGATGATAACGGGTCAGGAAGGTCGCCTCGACGATGCGGCCAAACACCTGGGCCGGGCCGATCAGGGCACCGGCCGATACCGCCTGCAGTGTTGTCGCGCCGGCGGCTTCCAGAATGCGCGGCAGGTGCGCCGCCATCGCTCCGGTGACGCTCCAGGCCGCCGCGAAGGCGAACGCCAGCAGGACCATCGTCCGGTCGATCGGGATGTGTGGCTTGATGGAGTTCGCTATCGCCGCCTTGGCGCCTTTGACAGGGGGCAGCATGAAAAAATTGAGCGGCAGGCCGATCAGGATATGCGCCGCCGCCCAGGCGAAGCAGGTGTTGCGCCATCCGATGCCTTCCAGGCCCAGGGCGGTCAGCGGCCATCCGACGGTGCTGGCGAAGCCCGCGATCAGCGTGATGCCGGTGATGGACTGGCGCGCGGCGTCGCCATAGATGCGCCCGAGCGCACCGAAGGCGGCGTCGTAGAGGCCAAATCCCATTCCGATCCCAAGCAGAAGCCAGGCGACGATCAGCACCGGGATGGAATAGGTGAAGCCGAGCAGCGCAAGTCCCGCGGCAAGCGTCACATTGGAAGCCGACAGCACGGACCTGCCGCCGACGAGATCGATCTGTCGGCCGACGCGCGGGCCCAGCATTGCCGAAATCACCAGCGATGCCGAGAAGGCCGCAAATATCCAGTTCGAGGAGACGCCGAGGTCGCGCGCGATCGGATCGGCCAGAATCGCCGGCAGGTAATAACTGGAAGCCCACGCCAGGGTTTGCGTCGTGCCGAGTGCCAGAATGATGGGAAGCTGGCGCCCGCTCATGGTTGGGGCCTCATGGTTCTGGACCAATAGAGCGCCACCGGACCGAGTAGGATGCCCGCCGCCAAAACTGAAAACGCCGCCATCCATGCTGATGCGCTGAGCGGGCCGCCCGCCGCATCCAGCGCGACGCCGACGCCCCAGGCGCCAAGGGCGGACAGGCTGAAGCCGACGGTCGAATGCGTTGCCATCGTCGCGCCGCGATAGCTGGGATTGGCCGCCATCGCCATGCCGGATGTCAGTGCGCCGGAGTCGGCGGGGACCGTGATCGCATACACCATCATCAACGGCAGCAAGAACCAGGGCGACTTGTCCGCAAATATTCCGATCAGCAGCGCCACAAGGGCTGAGCTCAACATGACGGCTGTGATCGCGCGATGCCGTCCGAACCTGAGCGCGAATTCGTTGCCGAGAATGCTGGCGGGCATCGCGAGCAAGGAAAAGATCACACTGACGACAATGGGCGTCAAAATGGAGGAGGGGTCTGAGTTCTTCATGGCGACGAAGGTCCAGAATGCCACCAGCCAGGTTCGTATTCCGTAGAGCTCGAAGCAGTGAGCCCCGTATCCGAGAACGAAGCCCATCGCTTTGGTGTTCCGGAACACCGGCGCAAAATCCAGGAAGCGCCCCACAGCAGGTTTTGGCTCGACCGGCCGCAACAGGAAACAGACGAACAGCATCACTATTGGACCGACCGCCGTAACAAGGAACGCGGTCCGCCAGCCGAAGCTTTCCGCGACCAACTGCGAAACCAGAAAAGACAAGCCGACGCCGAACGAAAAGCTCGAGGTGTACAGCGTAATCGCGCGAGACGAATCGCCCGGCGCGAGGCGATCGGTCAGCGCCTTGAGGCCGGGCATATAGGCTCCCGCAAAGCCTACGCCGGCAACCGCGTTGAAGAACGCGCCTGACCAAAGGCCGGAAGCAAAAATGCCAAACAGGAACGTACCAAGTGCGCTCAGCGCGGATCCCGCAATCAGGATTTTGCGAGCATCGATTCGATCAGTCAACGTTGCCAGCACCGGCACCGTCAGCATGTAGCCTGCCGCCCCGGATCCCGCCAAGAGGCCGGCCTGCGCGCCGCTCAAATGCCATTCCGGAATAAGAAACGCCGCAAGAACTGACGGCACAACGACGTGGGGAAGCAGACTGCCCAGCTGCCCCACACACATCGCGACGATAACGGACCGACCTGCTAACGTAATACCGCTCACCTGTGCGCGTTTGGGACGCGCATCCGCATCCTGCCTTGCCTTGCCGCCTGGCATTTGCATCGGCTGCGCAGCAGGCGTCAACATCCGATAGCGCCGACCCGCCATGATGTTTGAAATGCATCCAATAGAATTCGGTCTTTTATCGACGTCATTGCGAGGAGCGTAGCGACGAAGCGATCCAGACTGTCGTATCCAAGCTCTGGGTTGCGGCGCGGGAGTTATTATCGGAAGACGCTTACGCCGCCCCGTTGGCTCGCAATGACGGTCACAAGCCAAACTCCGGATCAAACAATCGCGAAGCGGGCAAACTTGCTTGACAGGAGCACAGATATCCATAACTCTGGATATATGGAATCAGAAGATACCGTTCTTGCCCTCGCGGCGCTGGCTCAATCGACGCGGCTGGAGGTGTTTCGATTGCTCGTGAAACACGAGCCGGATGGGCTCGCGGCAGGCGATATCGCGAGGTCACTCGGGGTGCCGCAGAATACCATGTCATCGCACCTTTCGATTCTGGCCCGCGCAGAACTGGTGTCGGCGCAGCGCTTCAGCCGTTCCATCATCTATCGCGCCGATCTCACGCGGCTTCAAAACGTCGTGCTGTTCCTGCTCAGGGATTGTTGTGACGGTCGACCGGAAATATGCGCGCCGCTGGTGGAAAGCCTCACGCCTTGTTTCCCGAAGCCGAGGAGGAAAGCCCATGTCGGATCGCATTTATAACGTTCTCTTCCTGTGCACCGGAAACAGCGCCCGCTCGATTCTCGCGGAATCGATCCTGCGCAAGGACGGCCGCCACCATTTCCGCAGCTTCTCCGCCGGCAGCGAGCCGAAGGGGGTAGTGAACCCGTTTGCGATCAAGGTTCTCCGGAGTCTCGATTACCCCACGGACAATTTACGCTCGAAGAGCTGGCAGGAATTTGCGCGTCCCGATGCGCCCGTGATGGATTTTGTCTTTACGGTTTGCGACAATGCGGCTGGCGAGTCTTGTCCGGTGTGGCCCGGCCAACCGATGACGGCGCATTGGGGTGTTGAGGACCCGGCCGAAGTCGAGGGCACGGACATCGAGAAGGAAGCGGCATTTGTCGCCGCCTTCCGCTATCTGAAGAACCGTATCAGTATCTTCACCAGCCTTCCCCTTCGCGGCATCGACAAGTTGTCGCTCGGAACCAAGCTACGGGAAATCGGACGCATGGACGGATCGAGTTCTGGCCGGGATAAGGCCGGCTGATGTCCGGCTACGACATGCCACGCCGTCTTGTCGCAGAAGCGCTTGGTACAGCGCTTCTGGTCGCGACCGTGGTCGGCTCCGGCATCATGGCCGAAACGCTCACCAAGGACACGGCGGTTGCACTGCTCGGCAACACGCTGCCAACGGGAGCCATCCTGGTTGTGCTCATCACCATTCTCGGACCGATCTCGGGAGCCCACTTCAACCCGGCGGTGTCGCTGGTATTTGCGTTGAAACGCGAACTGACGGCCCGCGATGTGGCCCTCTATATCGGAGCGCAAGTCCTCGGCGGAATTCTCGGCACGATGATCGCGCATGGCATGTTTGCACTGCCGTTGCTGGATGCCTCGATGAAAGCCAGAACCGGCGGCGCGCAATGGTTCGCGGAAGCCGTAGCAGCCTTCGGCCTTGTGGCTACCATTCTTGCCGGCATTCGTTTTCAACGCGCTGCGGTGCCTTGGCTGGTGGGGCTCTACATCACTGCGGCGTATTGGTTTACAGCGTCCACCTCATTTGCCAATCCCGCCGTGGCGATCGCACGCTCATTCACCAACACGTTCTCCGGGATCCGTCCGCGTGATCTTCCTGGCTTTATCGCGGCGGAATTTTGCGGCGCGATCATTGGACTGATGCTGATGGCGTGGCTGCTGCGCTCATCCAAAGAGGCTCCGCCGCTCAATCCTGAGGCAGAACTATGACCGTTACTATTTATCACAATCCCGATTGTGGCACCTCGCGCAACACGCTGGCCATGATCCGTCAGAGCGGCATAGAGCCGACAGTCATCGAGTATCTGAAAGATCCGCCGACGCGCGCCAGGTTGATTGAATTGATTGCCGCAATGCAAATCCCCGTGCGGGCGCTACTTCGAGAAAAGGGCACCCCCCATGCGGAGCTCGGATTGGCAGACCTCAAATGGACCGACAACCAACTGATCGATTTCATGCTGGCCCATCCCATCCTGATCAATCGCCCTATTGTTGTGACGCTGAAGGGGCGTCCGGCTCTGTCGGCCGTCTGAGGCGGTGCTCGATCTTCTGCCCAATCCCGACCTTGGCCGCTTCGTCAAGGAGGACGGCGAGCTTGTCGAACGTGGGGTCGGTTCAAGTGCGGCGTGACTTGCTTGATCTTCCCAACATCGACAGTGAAGCGTTTGCGCTGCCCGATCCCGTAGCGTTGCATCCGCCGATCGCGGCGCATCGGCCACGGATTCTTCTGCTTTACGGCTCGCTGCGCGAGCGGTCCTACAGCCGGCTTCTGACGATGGAAGCCGCCCGGTTGCTGGAAACATTCGGCGCGGAAACTCGAATTTTCAATCCTTCGAGTTTGCCCTTGCCAGACGATGCTGAGCCTACTCACCCCAAAGTCAGGGAGTTGCGTGAGCTCTCGACCTGGTCGGAGGGGCATGTCTGGTGTAGCCCCGAGCGCCACGGCGCCATGACCGGAATCATGAAGGCACAGATCGATTGGATACCGCTTTCAGTGGGTGCCGTCAGGCCAACCCAAGGCAAAACGCTTGCCGTCATGCAGGTCAGTGGCGGCTCGCAATCGTTCAACGCCATCAACCAGCTGCGGGTGCTGGGCCGCTGGATGAGGATGATTACAATTCCCAACCAGTCATCGGTGGCCAAAGCCTACGAACAATTTGATGATTCTGGCCGGATGAAGCCTTCCGCCTACTACGATCGCGTCGTGGACGTGATGGAAGAACTGATGAAATTCACATTGCTGACGCGCGGCGCCACTGCCTACCTCACGAACCGCTATAGCGAGCGCAAGGAAGATGCGGAAAAGCTGGCAAGACGAATGAAACTCGATGAGGCGGTTTAACTATTGCCCGGTCGTGATGATCGAAGGTTGCATCCCTCTTCGGTACCTAAAAACTAGCCCGGACGCACGCGCCCGGGCAAGTTTCAGGGGAGGAGCACGACAGACATCAGGCGACGTATTCGTTTGACTTGAAGGTCAAATGTTTCACGCCCTCGGGGGCATCTGCAATCTTGCGGATGCCGGCCCAGGTTTGCTTGTAATTGGGAATGATGAACTCGTTCACTCCCGCCGAGACGACGTTACCCTGCACGCCGGTCGGATATGCGAACAGCATGAAGGTCTGCTTCCGCTTCGCCGTTGGCGTCGGATAGGCAACCGCCTGGGTCGATCCGTTGTCGTTATAGACCTCGACCAGATCGCCGGCCTTGACGCTGAGTTCCGTCATATCCTGTGGATTCATTTCGATGAACGGATAGGGCCAGCGGTCCATCACCAGTTCGTTTTCAACATCGAGATAGGCGCTCTGCCAAACGTGATTGGTTCGGCCATTGTTGATGAGGAACGGCCATTTGTTCTTCTCGGCTTCCTTGCCTTGCGCCTGGAGACCGCGCCACTTCGTCTCCATGAACGTCGCTTTGCCATCCTTGGCGTTGAACTTGCCGTCGGTATAAAGGCGCTTCGTGCCGATAATACGCGCCACGTCCGGAGCAGGGGCCGCCGGTGCCCCTGTTTGCGTCGCCACATCCTTTTGCACCGGCTCCTTGCCCCGGGCGCCTTCGATGGCGGGTCCTTTCAGGACTTCGCCCGGCGCGCCTGTCGAGGTGGCTTCGCCCACCGTTCCGGTTGATTCGAGACCGACGGCAGGCTCTTGGAAACCATTCGTGCCCATGGCTCGTAGACGCGCATAGGTGACAAATTCACCGCCTTTTTCGTGCTTGGCATAACCGTCCATGAAGGCGTCTTCTTCGGTCTTCCAGTCGAAACCCTTGAATTGGTCGGCTTGCTGATTCTTGCCCTGCTCGCGCAACACGCGCTCCATGTGATTGGCGATGCGTGCGGCGATAAGACAATCCGGCATCGCCTGGCCGGGCGGATCCATGTAACGCTCCGTGAGCCTCATGCGCCGCTCGCCATTCATCGAGGTAAGATTTGCCTCACCGGCAGTCGCTGCCGGCAGCCAGACATGACATGCTTGACCTATCTTGGTCGGAACGATGTCGACATCGACGGCGAACAGTCCACCTTTCTTGACGGCGGCCACGATTGCATTCACCAAGGCCGGGCGATCGCCATAGGGCACTGCCGACATTGCATCCTTCACGATGTCGGTGCGTTTTTTGTATGCCTGTTTGAACTGCAATGCGTTCAGCGTAGTCTTATAGTGATCGCAGCCCCAGATGTGATGAACGCCGCCCTTGCCCTCGATGAGCAGCTTGTCGACATAGGCCGCAGGACGCCCGACATGAGCATCAGAAGGTCGCGAATAGCCCTCCTGATGCCCTCCCATCCGTACGCATCCGCCACCCGGCCGCCCGATGTTGCCCGTCGCCAGCGCCACATTCACAAGCGCGCCGTTGGTGCGATAATTGTCGTTGCCCCAAATCAGTCCCTTCTCGTAAGCGAACATCGTTCGCCGCCGGACGCCTCCCTGTTTGGGCTGCGCAATCCATTCGGCAGATTGACGAATCTGATCGGCCGTCAGTCCGGTAATGCGCGCGGCTTCTTCTAGACTTGTTTTGTTGGCTGCGACCGCCTTGTCGAAATCCTTGGTCGAGGCGGCTATGAAGGCTTTGTCGATCCAACCCTTGTCATTGATGTAAGTGAGCCAGGCGTTGAACAGCGCCAGGTCCGTCCCTGAATTGATCGCAAGATGCATCACGCGATCCTTGCCGGCTTCGACTTCGCAGGCATTCACGGTGACGGTGCGGCGCGGATCGACAATAACGACACGGGCCTGCTCGACCGGCTCCGTGCCGAATTCGGCTTTCTTCTTGGCTACCGAGGTGCCGCGCAAATTCGACACCCAGTGATTGAGGAAATAGTTGGTCTGGGTTTCCAGCGCATTGGTGCCGACTGCCACGATGGTGTCCGCAAGTTCAGCGTCCTCGTAGCAGTTGTTGAGTTCGCCTACGCCCATGTCGCGCGTGGCGTGAACTTCCGAATTATAGGCGGGACGATTGTGTATGCGGATGTTCTTGACCGTCATCGCTCCGAAATAGAGCTTGCCGGTGCCCCAGGTGTTCTCATAGCCGCCACCGGCGCCGCCGTGATCAAACGCGGACACGAACAGTCCATCCTCACCCATGTCGTTGATAACGGCGACGGTCACGCGGGCGACCAGATCCAGCGCGTCGTCCCAGCTCGTGGGTTGCATCTGGCCATAGCGCCAGACCATCGGATCAGTGAGCCGCTGCAGCTGCGTATTGCGCGCCTGCGAATAACTCATTTCCGCGATGCGGGCGCCGCGGATCGAGCCAAGCCCGGAATTCACGACGCAGCTCTTGTCGGGCTTGATGACGATATGGACGTCTTCGCCATCTTGCTGGACGATGTTGTACATCGCCGGCGAATACCACGCAGCGGTCTCGGCCTCCTGTTGCTTACCGAGATCCACGCCAAATTTATTCTGATCAGGTGCGGTCCCACCCTGCTTGTTCGCAGCCCAAGTATAAGCTTTGTAGCCGCACCCCACGATGCAATAGTGACAGGTAACGTTGAACTCCTTCGCGTCCTTCGGGATGATTGGGAGGCGGTCAATTTGACGTTTGTAAGCCATCGTTTCCTCCCCTCAGAGAACGTTCGAGAGCCGGCCGTAAAGGAGCTCGTCGAGACCTTCGGCATAGATGTCGCCACTGCTGTCAACGCGGAGCGTGTACTGCGGCAGGTTCTGCGTTGCCTGTCCCCAGATTTGCTGGCCTCCGGCCTCGCAATCGAAGCGCGAATAGTGGCCCGGGCAGTTCAGCGTCTTGTCAGCCGCGTTATAGTTAAGCGGAAATCCTTTATGCGGGCAGGTCGTAGTGAACCCCACGATATCGCCGTCCGGCCCCACACCTGAGGGGACACGTTTGCCGAGCTTGAGCAGAACGCCTGGCGCGTCCGCGTCGGGATAAGCTACGACGAGAGGCTCGTTTGGCTTCAGATCGGCTAGATTTGCGAGCCTGTCAGCGGGGTAATCAACGCGAGCGGCAGCAGGCGCTGCTTTGACCTGTGGCGGCACCATCGTCGATGCTGCCGCTCCAGCAGCGGCGAGGCCGGCACCGCCTAGAAATTTACGGCGACCGACATCGACCATTCGATTGCAATGGGTCATGGACGTCCTCCTCGGCGCGCCGGTACGCCTACCGGCGGGTTCCTCCGGAACGCCGGTACGCCTACCGGCTCGGCGTCTCTTGCTTTTTTGATTGTCACAAAGCCTTCAAGAGGATCTGCGATTATGTCGAGACGTCTCGACATATCCAATAATGGAAACGTTCTGGTTTGTCACCTGGGCGTCCGCTAGAAAGAGGAAGACTCGATGGAAGCCGTAGAGGTTGGTGCAATGCGAAAGACGATGCTGGCTGTCGCGAGCCATGCGACGCGGGTCAGTTCGGGACAGGCGCTATCGGAGGCGCACGCGATTTCCAGCCTTGCTGCCCTCGCTCAACCGACCCGTCTTGCGATTTTCCGGCTTCTGATCAAACACGAGCCCGTAGGTATTACAGCTGGCGTGATCGCAGAGACGATCGGTGCGCCGCACAACACTCTGTCGACTCATCTCGCCATTTTGGTCCGAGCCGGACTATCGCGCAGCTCTCGCGAGGGGCGAACCATTATCTACCGCGCGGACGTCGAGGGCATGCGGACGTTGATTTCTTTTCTCGTCGACGATTGTTGTGATGGACACCCTGAACTTTGCAACCTGCTGGGACTATCAACAGGCGCCAGCTCCGGTTGCGGCTCAACTCCGAAGAAAGCCAGGCTCAAGAGCCAACTGAAACCAAAGGCGCGCACTAAGAGAGTCTTCTAACGCCTGTCCCGCTCCCACCGCGCGCCGCCGTTAGCTTGGATGCCACATGGTCTCAGGCACGTGTCGGGACTTGAACCGCCTGGATGAGGCTTGCATTATCTGTGGAGGGGGGCCGTTTCCAGAGCACCCTCGTTTGGGAGGATACAGATGAGAGCATTCACCTTGGGTGCGGCGATCACGCTTGCGCTTTCCGGCGCCGCCTACGCGCAAGCACCAACCTGGACCGTTCCGGCGGAAAGCCAGCGCTGTCCGTCGAAGTGGGGCGCAACCGACGAGCGCGGTTCGGCCAATCACCAGAAGCCCGCGGCCGTGATGAACGCCGCGAAGCTGATCAAGGCCGGCGAGGTGATCGAGCTCGCGCACGTGCTCGGTCCCAGCATGCCGTTCTTCGGGACGCGGCGCTTCGACGTGCACACCAAGCGCACGTTCATGAACGAGTTCTCGAACATGCGCGGATCGAACGAAGAGATCGTCATCACCGAGCTCGGTCAGGTCGGCACGCAGTTCGACGGCTTTGCGCACCAGACCCATCTCAACAGCTGGTACAATTGCCAGCAGGTGGCCGAAAACACCGATCGCACCGGCTTCAAGAAGTTCGGCATCCACAATGTGGGCGCGCTGTTCACGCGCGGCGTCCTGATCGACGTGGCCGGCTTCAAGGGCGTCGAGATGCTCGGCGACAATTATGAAATCACCGTGGATGATCTTGAGGGCGCCCTGAAGAAGCAAAACCTGACGCTGCAGGCCGGCGACGCAGTGATCATCCACACCGGCTGGGGCAAGCTCTACGCCAAGGACAACGCGCGTTACGTGAAATCCTGCCCGGGCATCGGCGTGCCGGCTGCGCTCTGGCTTGCCGCAAAGGATCCGATGCTGCTCGGCGCCGACAACTGGCCGGTCGAGGTTTCGCCCAACCCCGACAAGCAATTGTCGCTTCCGGTGCACCAGGTCGCGCTCGTGGTGAACGGCATCCACCTGCTGGAGAACCTCAAGCTCGACGAGCTCGCGCAAAAGGGCATCAGCGAATTCGCCTTCGTGATGCAGCCGCTCAAGATTCAGGGCGGCTCAGGCTCCACGGTGTCGCCGATCGCGGTGAGGTAGCGGCGGTTCTTCGATTTCTAGTATCGCAAACCGCGATTACGCCGAGCGCAGTGTGACGTCTGCTCTGGAAGTAGAGCGGACGTCGCACGATCGTTGCGCGTGTCCGTTCTTGGGCACCTTTGAGACATGCTGACGCTGGACGATCTCACTCAGTTGGGCACGATCGGACACGACAACGAAGTCGACCGCCAGGCCGTCGGCGGGCCGGGCCTCGGCCGGCCCGACGATCGACACCAGCGTTCCTCCGGCTCGAATCAGGCCTGCGGGCCGCTTCCCGATGTCGCCGCCGATGACATCGAAAACCAGATCTTGGCAACGCCCTTCAGTACTTATTTCTTGTTTATTGTTCGGTCGAGAAACTCATGCATCAACGACCCAATCCGATCCACTTCTTCTTCCAACGCGAAATGGCCCGTATCGAGAAGATGGAGCTCTGCGCTGGGAATATCTCTTTTAAAGAGTTCAGCACCCTCCACCGTGAAGATTCCATCGTTTTTGCCCCACGTGATCAGCGTAGGGGGCTGATGTTTACGGAACGGTCGGTGTAACAGATTTGGCTTTGGGCGGCATAAGTGTGTCCTTTATCTAATGCCGGGACGCGGCCGGCCGATCTGGACAGCGCCGGCCGGCCGCGTGCATCGATAGACGCGTGTCGTTCACGGACGAACGCGGATGACTGTCTTCCCGTTGCGTCGCTCGGTCGGGTTGAAGGCGGCGACAGCGTCGTCGAGGGTTGAGACGATGCCGATGTTCGTCCGCAGTCGTCCGTCCCGCACCCGTTGGACGATCTCACTCAGTTGGGCACGATCGGACTCGACAACGAAGTCGACCGCCAGGCCGTCGGCGGGCCGCGCCTCGGCCGGCCCGACGATGGACACCAGTGTTCCTCCGACTCGAATCAGGCCTGCGGACCGCTTCTGGATGTCGCCGCCGATGACATCGAACACCAGATCGACGCCGCCGACGTCTTCCAGCGCGTCGTTGTCGAGGTCGACGAACTCCTGTGCGCCGAAGTCGAGCGCCTTCTGACGGTCGGCAGCGCGTCCGGTGCCGATGATGTAGGCGCCGGCCTCTCGTGCGAGTTGCGTCACCATCGACCCGACTGCGCCGGCCGCGCCGTGCACGAGGACGCTCTGCCCCGCCTGAAGGCGGCCGTGCTCGAACAGTCCCTGCCACGCAGTCAGGCCCGAGATCGGCAGGCTCGCGCCCACCGTGAAGTCGACGTCGCCCGGCAGCGGCGCGAGATTGCGTGCCTCGATCGCCACATACTCGGCCAGCGTGCCGTCGCGATGCCAGTCCGCGAGGCCGAACACCCGCTGTCCCACCGACAGACCCGTTGTGCCATATCCGAGGGCGGTGACCACTCCGGCCAGCTCGTGCCCGGGGATCGACGGTGTTCGATCACGGTCGAGGCGATCGGTCCAGGTCGAGGGCCACGCCAGCTCAGTCGGGACGAATCCCGACGCATGAATCTGAACGACGACGTCGTTTATCGCTGCCTGCGGCTCGGGCCGCTCCACCAGCTTCATCCCGGCCGTTCCCGCAGCCTGGTCCGTCACAACGATTGCCTTCATGTGAATTGTCTCCTCGGTTCTCTTTGTTGGAAATGGTGCAGGCAACGGAAAGCCCATTCGACATCTATGCCAGCGGCCATGGGTAGCTTCTGAAAGCGAAGGTGGAACAGCGTTTTGCCATTGGTGACCTCGCTTACCGAACTGCTCGGTGCAGGGCAGCGGCTTGACCAGTGACATATCATCTACGCCACACTCCGCTTATCGGTTCAGGACCGGATAGCCGCGCGTGTAGATCCAATCTGACTGTCGCGCCGGCACGTGACAGGACTGACAGTCCGTCGTGTAGTCGGTGGATGTGGTCTTCTGGGGATTAGCTGCATCGAACCAGGACCAACCCCAGCCGTCGCCCCAAAGCTTGTTTCCTGGAAATCGGCCGGCGTTGTCTTTCACCATGACGAACCAGCCAGCGAGGGTGCCGGCACTGCTTACGGTTCCCGTTGTCATATCGTTAGTAGTCGTTTTGAACACTTCCTTCACGAGAACGGTGCCGTCGGGAAAGTGTCCGTCCTTGTGATACGCGGCGATGGTTCCGGGCGAAGCATAGACCACGTGCAGTTCCTTCGAGCCCGGACCGTCGTCTTTAGCCACTGCCCAGCTGCCCAGCACCTGATAAGCGGTCCGATAGTCGGAAGGCACGCGCAGATTTCCCTTGTCGTCGACAACGGCCGCAGTCGTTCCACCGTACTGTGAGCGCGCATTGATCTGCCCGTAGGCAGTGACGGCGCCTATCACGGACAATCCTGCCAGGGCAACGCCCAAGACACTGACGATTCTCATGGCGTTGCTCCTTGCGTTAGCGAAGCCGTAGCGTTCGTTGACATTTCAGTTGTCGCAGCGCGGGACGAAGTGATGCTGTCCCGTGTTTCCCGACGGTGCCGTTTCACCGTGAATTCGTTTGTCGCGAATTCGACGCGCTTTACGCGATGCACCTCGATGCTTTCGGACACGATGCGGAGACTAGCGTCGCGCCAATCGGCTTCCCGCGGGTCAAGACGTCTTATTTCCGCAGTTGCGGCGAAGTCCGGCGATCCCGAATCTTGCTCGCTCTTATCAACCTCCTTGTGTAACGGTGGAACTTTCTCAAGCACCTCGTAATCTTCCTCCCAGCCATCCTCTGTCCAACGGCCCGTACTCGCGCTGATCTCCGTTCCCTCTGGAACGTTCATGGCCTCGACCCGGGCAGCCTTGTGAAAAAGGACAACGTTAAAAACGTCTCCGGCGGCCTGCACTGACGGAAAAATGATGCCGTCAATCGGCACCGAAGCCTCCGTCGCAAGAAAATCGGCTATGGCCTGCGTTGCGAGGTATTCAAACGGTTCGTCATCGGGCATTACCGGCCGCGTGATACGCCCACTCAGCGACCGCAGGAACACGGCGTGTTCCATCCTCCCAGCTAACCCGAAATCAAAAATGCTTCCGGTGACGCGGGCGTCACTGAGGGCGGTCAAATCGAGCAGTCGAAGCTTTCTGATGATCTCGAATTGGGCCACCGCGACCTGACTACCAACAGGCGGGCGCACCTCGGCAATAGCCGCTTTCTGATTGTTTGCGCCGTAGAAAACCGAGATACCACGCGCGTTCATGCGACCGGCCGCCGCCAAGGGTGCTGGCGGCGAGCCGAGGTGGATGTCCGGCCTGCCGAGGGCGGCTTCGAGTTTGTCGTCAGATTGAAAGACCCCAGCGCGATAGAGGGTATGAAAATCCGCTCCGGGACCCGCATCCACCACGAGTGGACGGCCGTCGCGCGTTTGCAGCTCGCCAATACCATCGAAGATTGGTGTGAGATGGTTTGCTGCCGTCCGACTGAAAAAGCGCGCCTCGGTTTTGAGTGACTTCTCGAAGCTGCGCCAATCCATGCGTTGAGTCATCTGCGTTCTCCTTAGGAAGCATCAAGCCTCGGCTGAGCGACGCCTTCCGCTTGGGACAGCCCTGCCACAAAAGATTGAAGTTGCATCGGAGCCGCTCAGGCCGTCGATCATGGCGAATAGATGCGCAGCGCCCTGGTCGAAAACAGTACCGAGATTGGCAATTCCGAGTGCACCATCGCGCGGATGACTGCGCTCCCCATCGATCGTGTTTTATGACGCAGCCGCCACTTCTCCCGAAGGAAGAATTCGAACCGGCGTTGCCACGCTCCCCGGTTCGCCACGCGGCTCCGGGCATTCTCGCGCGGTCAAGCTCGTATTCAAGCGGCTGGGGTGACCTCGCCCGAGGCTTCTACGTTGAGAATGATCTTTCCACTCGGCAGCGGTCGTCGGCCTTCCAACATCATGTGGGCCTCTCGCGCATCGGCGAGAGGGAGGACCGCACCGACGCGTGTTTTCAGTTCACCACGATCAATAAGTTCGGCAATTTTGCGCAGGCGCTCGGTGGTTACTTCCACCAAGAAGAAGGCTGCGCTGACGCCGTGGTGGTTTGCGCGGTCTTGATCAGGCTGGGACACGGCGGAGATCAGTTTGCCGCCCGGGCGAAGAACCTGAAACGAACGTGTTTGCGTTTCGCCCCCAACGAGATCGAGCACCGCGTCGGCATCCTTGACCTCATCTTCGAAGCGTTGCGTGTGATAGTCCACCACCTTGTCTGCCCCAAGGGCCCGCACGTAATCGATGTCTTTGGTCCCCGCCGTCGCGATGGAGCGCAGGCGAGCACGACGAGCGAACTGAACCGCGTAGGCTCCGACGTTCCCTGCGCCTCCGTGGATGACCACCGTTTGGCCGGCTTCGAGGCGGGCTTGGTCGAACAGACCTTGCCAGGCGGTGACCGCGATGACGGGAACGGAAGCCGCTTCGGCGTAGCTGAGCGAGCTTGGCTTCCTGGCGAGCATCCCGGCCGACGCCACCGCGTACTCGGCGTAAGCGCCAAGGAATTGAGTGTTGGTCACGCCGAAAACCTGGTCTCCGACCGCCAACTCGGAAATCCCGGAACCCAGAGCCGCGACTTCGCCGGACAGATCAGAGCCCAACGTGAGAGGAAGCGGTTGCGGCAATGCACTCCTGCCCGCCCTGATCCATCCGTCCCAGGGGCCGACCCCTGCTGCGTGAACTTTGACAAGGACTTCGCCTGGACCAGGGTCTGGCCGAGGCACCGTTTCAAAAATCATCGCTTCCGGCGGGCCGAACGCGTGCACGCGCCAAGCCTTCATCGAGGAGGGCTCAGGGTTCTTTGCCGCGTTGCCGACGAGGGTACTTGTCATTCTAACCTCCTCATTGCCATCAAGCATCAGGTTTAGCTATTCGCCCGAGTTCAATCGCGGCATCCCTTGCGCTCGACCGTTTCACACAACCAGCGTGGGGGGCTCCTACGAGCGCGCGACGAGATCCGCTCTGCAGGGCACTATCGTGTGTCTGAATTCGAATCTGGTACGGTGAGTGGCTGGTCCTCGGCATCGACGATGAAGACCGCCAGAAGACTCGCAGGTTGGGTCTCGCTGGCGTTTTCGCTCACCCGGTGATGCGCTCCAGGTTCTTCGTGGAAGCTCTCACCCGCTTGGTACACTTTTGCGGGCTCGGTACCCACAACGCTTCGAATGGCGCCCGTAAGCACATACGCGTAGATGAAGGCGGATTTTGCATGACGGTGAGGCGGGGATTTCCCACCGGGTGGATAGTTCACGACGACAGCGACCAAGTTCTTTCCAGGGATGTTTGGGATCGCACTCTGGAAAACCGGTTTTACCGTCTCGAGCTCGTGCGCGTATCCAGCCGGCGCTCCAGCCAACGTCAAGCCAAATACAGTGCAGAACAGTGCGATTTTCGAGAAAGCTGGCATTGTCGTACCCTCATGCTTAGAAGTTTGAACTCTCACCCGTTTACAGCCTCCGTGGAGTAGTCAGCCCGCATTGCACGGCGCGACGCGCCAAGCCGCGTTCGAGCCAGGCCGACACTTCCCGAAAACTGTCGAACTCGACGAGTTCACGCGCCTCATAGAAGCCGATCAGGTTGCGCACCCAGCCGAGCATCGAAATGTCGGCGATGGTATATTCATCGTCCATGATCCACTGCCGTCCGGCGAGGTGCGCTTCCATCACGCCAAGCAGGCGTTTTGACTCGGCGACGTAACGCTGAAGTGGCCGCTTGTCCTCATATTCACGGCCGGCGAATTTGTTGAAGAAGCCGACTTGGCCGAACATGGGCCCGATCCCGCCCATCTGGAAATGCACCCACTGGATCGTCTGGTAACGGCGGGCCGCATTCACCGGCAAGAGCTTGCCGGTCTTCTCCGCGAGGTATTGCAGGATCGCACCGGATTCGAACAAGGGCAGCGGCTCACCGCCCGGACCGTTGGGGTCGAGGATCGCCGGAATCTTACCGTTAGGATTCAAGGAGAGAAATTCCGGCGCGTGCTGGTCGTTCTTGTTGAAGTCGACCAGATGCACTTCGTACGGCAGCCCAATCTCCTCCAACATGATCGAGACCTTGACGCCGTTGGGCGTCGGCAATGAATAAAGTTGCAAGCGGTCTGGGTGCTTGGCGGGCCAGCGCTGTGTGATCAGGAAGGCAGAAAGGTCTGGCATCTCTTAATTCGCTCTTTCGAAGTGCTTTCACCACCAACGCAGTGGCCGGCCCGACGGCGCCGCCCCGCGGACCGCGGTCCGTCCTCGCGGACGGCATCAACCTCGGCCCGGCGCGCTGCCGCCGCTGATCAGCACCGCCAGCAGCGCGGCCAGGCTGAACCCCGCCGCCACCCAGCCAAGGCGCCCCACTGCGCCATCGGCGATGACCAGCGCGCCGGCCGCAGCGCCCGTCGCGCTGCCGAGATAGATGGCCGAGGAGTTCAGCGAGAGGCTGACCGGTGCCAGGGCCGGAGCCAGCGCGACCAGCCGCGCCTGCTGCGCCGTCATCAGCCCCCAGCTGGCCAGGCCCCAAAGCAGGATGGCCGGCAGCGTGACCGGCATCGCCCGCGCCGGCCCGAGCACCGCGCCGAGCGAGAGGGCAAGGTAGGCCAGCAAGGCAAGGCCACTATTAATGATCACGGTGCGCCGCGCGCCCCAGCGGTCCGCCGCGCTGCCGCCGAGCCGGGTGCCAAGCGCACTGCTTAGGCCGAAGCCCAGCAGCACCAGCGCCAGCCCCCGCTGCCCGAGGTCAGCGCCGTCAGCCAGGAAGATCCCGAGATAGGTATAGACCGTAAAGGTACCGGCAACGGTCAGTACGCTGGTGGCCAGTACCGCCAGCATATCGCGGCGCTTGGCCAGCGCGACGCGCTCACCGAGACTCGCTGTGAGGCCAGCTGGTTGTCGTGGCAGCCTAGCGAGGATCCCGAGCAGCGAGAGCGCCGCCAGGCCCGCCACGCACAGGAAAGTGGTGCGCCATCCAAAGCCGTCACCCACCAGCACACCGAGCGGCACGCCGGCAATGATCGCCAAGGTCAGCCCGTTCATGACCATAGACAGAGCGCGGCCATGTCGCTCGGGCCCGCCCAGTGCAGCGGCATATCCGCTTGCCGCCGGCATGAAGCTGGCGGCTGAGAGGGCCAAAAGCAGTCGCGCCGCCAACAGCCCGGCATAGCCCGGCGCCACCGCGGCGAGCAGGTTGGCGAGGGTGAAACAGCCCATGGCGACGGCCAGCAGGCGGCGCCGCTCCAGCCCGGCCGTCAGCACGGCCATGACCGGAGCGCCGATGGCGTATGCGAGGGAGAAAGCGGTAACGAGATGGCCGGCAGCGGGGATGCCGACGTTCAGGTTTCGCGCCAGCGCGGGCAGCAGCCCGGCGATCATAAAGCCCTCAGTGCCGATGGCGAAGGCGCCGAGGGTTAGCCAATTAAGCGAGGTCAGCGATCCCGGCAGTAACGAACTCCTCGTAATGGATTTGCCAGCCGATATTCTGTGGATGCCGCGAGCGCCGTTCGTCCCGATTTGACGGAGATAAACGCCCACCATGGCTCAGCTACGCCAGGGGGTGTTGTGGATCAGAGTGCAGGCGTTTGGCTTGCGAAATGTGGGATCGCGATATTCGATGTAGTCGAAATTGACCGTGCCGAACGTCGTGTCAGGCTTCTTCAAGGCCGAGCAGGTCTGAATCTCGATAAATTCATTCTTGAAATCCCCGCGGGGAAAAGCGGCGATGACCTGGTCGCGTTGCTCTGGCGTGTACTCATCATATCCAAAGCCGACGACGTCCACCAGAACGCCGGCGTTTGTGAGAGCGATCTCGGGCCGCATATATTGGGGAATGCCACGCGTGGTATGCAGGGCGATCGCTTCCCACACCAGATCCGCTTTCGGCTCGGGGATGCCATGGCTCTTCAGAAATTCACGCGCTGCATCAGCGCCATCGACTTCAAACCGCTTTGCCTCGGTATGGTAAGCATCGACAAGGCCCAAGTCATGAAACAGCGCCGCGACATAAAGCAGTTCAGAGTCGAATTTCAGGTTCTGGCGGATACCCTTCATCGCACCGAACACGAAGACGCGAACCGAGTGGTTGAACAACATCTCGTTTTCGTGTTGCCGCACCAGTTCGGCGGCTTCGCGCGCGATCTTGCTGTCCGGTATCTTAATGCCAGAAATTGCGTCGGCCATTGTTGAACTCCTATCTCTGTGTCTGCGATCTTGCCGTTGCGATGCTGAGTTTCATGCAGGCTCGCGCCATTCAGGCCGTTGGTCATGGCGAACAGATGCGCTCCGCCTTGGTCATAAACAGTACCGAGATTGGCAATTCTGAGTGTACCATCACGCGATGCCTGTGCTCCCCATCGACCTCGATCGGGCCAAAAAGATACCGCTGGCCGCACAGATCTACTCGGCGATCCGAGATGCCATTGAGACAGGGCGGCTCGCCTCGGGCGCGAGGCTGCCTTCCTGGCGGGATTTGGCGGTTCAGCTCGGCGTCTCCCGCGGTACCGTGCGTGCGGCCTACGCACGTCTGATCAACGAGCAATTTGCGATTGGCCTGGGGGCGGCAGGCACGCGCGTAGCTGAGCGCCCAACCGCATCCTCAACACCCCCCTGGTCGCCGGAAGCGCCGCCTCTGCCGCACCTTTTCCATGACTTCGGAAGTGCGCCGCTGGTATTTCAGATGGGAGTGCCCTCGCAAGATGCCTTCCCCTTCAAGCTGTGGTCACGCATCCTGACTCGTGAGGCCCGACGAGGTGCGGCGGCGCCCGTCGGGTATCCGGATCCGCGTGGTGATCCCGAGCTGCGAAAGGAGGTCGCGGCTTACCTGGGCATAGCCCGCGGCGTTCGGTGCAGTCCCACTCAGGTGTTCGTGACGGCCGGGTTCTCCGGCGCGCTGGGTCTCGCCATCCGTGGGCTTCAGCTTGAGAGGATGGGAGCTTGGATGGAGGATCCGGGCTTCCCGCTCACGCGCACCGCGCTCGGCTTGGCAGGGATGACTGTGACAGCTGTCCCGGTGGACGCGGAAGGCCTGGATATTGACGCTGGTGTCCGAAGCGCCGCAGCAGCGGCACTGGCAGTTGTGACGCCCGGCCAGCAGGCGCCGCTCGGGATGACGATGTCGCTCCCGCGGCGGCTTGCACTGCTGGCATGGGCTCGGCGGAACGACGCCTGGATCATTGAGGACGATTACCTGAGCGAGCTGCAGCTGAAAGGACGGGCGGCTCCGGCTCTTGCATCCCTCGATCATGGGGGACGGGTGCTGCACATCGGCAGTTTCAGCAAGACCATCAGCCCGGCACTGCGCCTCGGCTTCCTGGTGGTGCCGCCGGAGATGGCTCCTCGGTTCGGCGACCTCGCTGCTTGCCTGGCGCCGGCGCCGGTCACGCCCGTGCAGCGCGCCGTGGCGGAATTCATACGCGAGGGGCATTATCTTCGCCATCTCCGCCGCATGAAGCGGCTTTATGCCGCCCGCCGGGAGGCCGTGCTTCGTTGCTTGCGGGAGGTGGCGTCAGACTCGATGAAGGTGCAAGCAACCGCCGGTATGGCCGTGGTGACCTTGCTCCCCGAGTTTGCGTCAGACGTGGACATCGCTTTGCGCGCCCTGCAGTTCGGCCTGGCGCCGGTTCCCCTATCGCCTTGGTACATGCATTCTCCCGCGCCGCAGGGACTGCTGCTCGGCGTGACCAATCTAGATGAACGGCGGCTGGCCGCGGACTGTCGTCGGCTGGTGCAGCTGGCGCGATAGCACCGACGGAAGCAAGGCAGCTAGGCACTGTCGGTCCGCTTCGATGTTGCCCCTCATCAAGACATTGCACTAATTCGGCAAACCCTCCGGACGTTTGAATGCCCGGTCTGCGATCTAATTCATCAGGTCGTAGTCGAGCTAATTGATCCGATGATCCGTTGAGCTGACAGGTTGGTTCCGAGGGATTGCAAGCGCCAACGTAACGGCGCCTCGCTTTTGTATCTTGGAACCGGAACGATTGACCGCCCTCCGCTTGATCTAATCGGAGGCATCTGGCGGTACAGCGCCTGTATAGGGTGACAAAGGAGTAACGATGATGGGTTACAGGATCTTCCTTGCCGGCGCTTCCGGGGCCATCGGCAGACGCCTGACACCGCTCCTGCAAAGCGCCGGGCATTACGTCTGTGGCAGCACCAGATCGAAAGCGAATGCCGACGCGCTGCGTTCGCTCGGGGCGGACCCGGTCGTGGTCGACGTTTTCGACGCGTCGGCACTGTCGCGCGCCGTCGCATCGGCACGCCCGGATGTCGTGATCCATCAGCTCACCGACCTCCCGAAGGATCTTAATCCACGTGCGATGGGGGCAGCGATCGTTCGCACCGCCCGCATCCGTAGCGAAGGAACGCGGAACCTCGTCAGAGCCGCACTTGCGGCGGGTGCGCGCCGGCTGGTGGCGCAAAGCATCGCGTGGGCGTACGCGCCGGGGCCGGAGCCGCACGCGGAGACGGACCCGCTCGATGCCGGGGCCGAGGGAGATAGGGGTATCGATGTGCAGGGAGTGATTGCGCTGGAAGATCTCGCTTTGAAATCGCCGCCGCTCGAGGGCGTCGTCCTTCGTTACGGCCAGCTTTATGGCCCCGGAACCGCTTCGGACCGGCCGTCAAATTCTGCGCCCCTTCATGTGGATGCGGCGGCTCATGCCGCTCTGCTGGCTATCGACCACGGCGGCCCGGGCATCTATAACATCGCGGAGGCCAGCAGAAACGTTGCGACCGAAAAGGCACGCGCGGAGCTGGGTTGGACTCCCGATTTTCGTCTTCCGGCCTGACGATTTCGCACGGCGGTTCAGCGCGCCGAGCCGTGGCGATGCCTCGGCAACCCACGACATTGTGGCACGTCGCTTGGGCAAGACCGGAATTGTCGATCAGTATGAAGCGATTGACCCGATGCGGACATGCAGGTTTCCGCCGGCGATGGTCAGCGCTGTCTAGTGGATCGGATCAAGGAACGGAGAGTCCGGATCACTGACATAGAAGGTGACAACCCGCATCGGTTCAGTTGTGCTGCGATTATAACCGGTCATCTTCACGTTCGGCGGCTCTACCATGGCCTCGCCCGCCTTGATCGTGATTGGCGAACGTCCCTCCAGCTCGCGCGTAAAGGCTCCCTCCAGTATGTACAAGGTCACGGGGAAACGGTGGGTATGGAGAACAGTCTTGTCGCCGGGTTTGAGAGTGGCGGTCAGCACCCGTATCTGCTGTTTTTCGCCCTTGGGCATACCGGAGACAAGCTCGTTCAGTTTCGTCACCTCTTGCGCAGAAGCGCTGGCCAAGCTGATCAATAGCGCGGCAAAGACCAAGGTGAGTTTCGACGATCGATGCATGACGCTTTCTCCCGCTAATTTAGTTCTCCAGCTAATTTCGTTTTCAAGATCGCTTTACAACAAGATCGCTTTACAAAAAGGCTTTTGTTGGAGCCGGCTCGATCGCACCACACAAGGTCCGATCCGAATGCGAAGTCGGCTTGTGGGCACCGTTGAGACATGCCGGTGAACACTGAAATGGTCCGCTTATCGGGGTAGAGCGGAAGTAATCGCCAGACGCTCAAACGATGCTTTTGATCCGCAGGCGGCTAACGTCCTGACCCCGGCAACGTCAGCTTTCTGAGACAGACCGGACTTGGAGCGGGGCAGGGGATCTACTAGTTCAGTTGCTAAAGATTTTTGTGCAATTGCTCGAGCGCCCGGCGTAAGCCGTGGAGCTGATCCACGAGATGAAGGATGACGTCGATGCCCTCGTCGTTGACACCGAAATCCGTTTTCAGATCGCGAATGAGACAAGCCCGTGCAATGTCCATGTCCGAGAACTTCATTCCGGCGGAGGTCTGATCTGGAATGAGCCATCGCTGCTCAAGCCAGAGATCGAGTGCCTGCGCCTGGACACCCGCATGAGTAAGGAACTCCTGCTTGTTCATGATCATGATGTGCTGTCCTCGCGGGGGTTAAAGGCCTTACCTTTTTCCCAATTCGAAACGAATGCCTCGAGTTCGGGATCCGGAGTTTTGGGCAAAACCACTTTCAACTTGACGAACTGATCGCCGTGACCTCCACCGCGGCGGGGCGCGCCCTTGCCCTTTAGGCGCATGGTCGTGCCGGTGTTCGATCCTTTCGGTACCGCCATGGTCACGTAGCCTGTTGGCGTCGGAACACGAATCCGCCCACCAAGCACGGCCTCGGAAAGAGAGATTGGTAGTTCCAGAGAGATGTCGTCGCCCTCGCGCGAGAAGCGACGGTCCGGCAGGACTTCCACCTCGATCAGGGCATCGCCGTGACCTCCCGTTCCCGCGCCGGGTGCTCCCTTGCCTCGCAGGCGGAGGATTTGCCCGTCAACCAGGCCGGGCGGAATGGTCACGTCAAGCGTGCCGCCATCCGGCAGCGTCAAACGCTTGTTCGCCCCCTTGACTGACTCCACGAAACTGATCGGCAGGTGGTAGTGCAGATCCTGTCCGCGCCGGTTCGCGCGAGCCCTTTCGCCGCGCCTCAGAAGCTCGGCGAGAGCGTCGTCCGTATCCATGAAATCGGCAAAGCCGGAGTTGTCCGTGTAGGGATGAGCGTGATCCGACGTCGCAAAATCCCGATAGAAATGATGCTGCGGCCGTTCCACACCGGTCGCGTCGATTTCACCATTGTCGAAGCGCTTGCGCTTCTCGACATCGCTCAGCAGATCGTAGGCACCAGCGAGTTCCTTGAACTTCTCTTCGGCCGCCTTGTCGCCGGGATTAAGATCCGGGTGCAATTTCTTCGCCAATTGGCGGTATGCCTTCTGGATATCCGCAGAAGAAGCCGTCGGGGCGACGCCGATTACCTCGTACGGATTTGTCACGACCTACTCCGTTGAAATCAACTGGTGGACCGCTGCAGGCCTTGATTGGCCGGCGAACCAGGAATGACCTGATTGCTTCATATAGTCGGGATCAGCTTATATCGAATAGGAAGAGGAGACATCTCGATGCAGGAGTATGATCTTTACATTAATCCGCGGAAGCCGAGAGTAGGCCTCTATGTGCGCAAAGGGGCGGGTCTTCCCGATCTGGACGATCCTAAGGAATGGGCATTTGATGGCACTGCGGCACAAGGCGAATTGCCGCCAGATCTTGTGAAGAGGATCGAAGCTGAGGGTCACGCCTTTCGCGACATGGATTGAGCCTTAAGCGACAGCCCAGGATAGAGAGATTGGGCCGCACCACGTGTGCGCCGAAAGTTTTCGGCTTGAGGCACGCCGCTTGCGCGCAGTCGGCCCATCTTGGGTTGATAAGGGTAGCTCGCAAGCGCGCGTGACGCTACGAAGCTTCGTGTCCGCGTTCTGGGTAGACCTGCCTCGAATGACCCAGGCTCAACTCTGCAAGTGGCCCAACTGCGGACATTGCCTGGGAACCGCAGTCGTCGCCTCCGGACGACACGCTAATCGTGCCGTGGCGGCGCACTTACCGCCGACCGAGCCGCAGGGCCGGTCAGTCATGTCGGCCGGAGTGAAGCTGCCGACATCGGCTCACTGGCGTTGTGCTTTGCGGAATATTTGTTTCTCAGGCGCCTCGTGTCTCGTAGAATGGAGTTGCCCTTGAAGCGCGACGTGCCGAAATCGCCGTTGGGGGCAAACGAGCAGCACTGGTGCCATCGGCAGGCACGCTCTCTTAAGAGACCGACTCTTTTTTCGGTTTCGCATCATCATTCACACTCCACGAAATGTGCGCGCCACTTCTGCGGCGGCTCGTTGCGTTACCTCAGGAGAAAAGCGATGAACAAGATCGATCGAAGGTCAGCATTGGGAATCGGGTTGGCAGCGGCTTCGGCGGCCATGATGAAGCCAGCCGCCGCCCAAACCACGGGCTACAAAGACACCACGCCGTGGCCAGGGGTCGTGGTGCGTGCTTACGATGGCGAGACGCCATCCATCATCCCCGGTTTTAAGACCGTCTCAATGCACGATGTTATTATGCAGCCGGGATCGAAGACAGCCGGTCCCCCGATGATGAATGCCATGATCTGCCATATCCCCGAGGGGGAGCTTCGGATCGAGCAGGAGGGAAAGACCTTTACGGCCAAGAAGAACTTTGTCTGGACCTGCAACAAGGACACAAAAGAGCAATCGTACAACGATGGGAACGTGGTCGCGATCATGCGGATCACGGACCTGAAAGCTTAAGGCTCGTTTCTTCGTAAGAGACCGATTGCAGGTGCGGATGGCTCACTCGACGAGGCGCCATCCGCGGAATGTCGACCGCCAATGAGTGCCGCGAGAAGGCGCTGCTGCCGAGTGTCTTCCTTGGGCGGCGAGTTCAACCGATCGCTGCAACACATTCTGCGAACTTCTCAGCCGGCGTCTGATAGAGCAAGGTCTTTCTCGGCCTTTCATTGAGCTGCCTTGCGATGGCACTGAGCTTGGCCTGGCTGTGCAAGGACAGATCGGTGCCGCGCGGAAGATACTGGCGCAGCAATCTGTTGGTGTTTTCGTTTGAGCCGCGCTGCCAGGGAGACCGAGGGTCACAAAAATAGACATCAACCTCGGTGGCCAATGTCAGGCGCTGATGGTCGGCAAGCTCTTTGCCTCTGTCCCAGGTCAGCGACCGGTAAAGCTCGCTGGGCAATCGCTGCGATTGCTTGATCAGCGCCGAGACG
>NZ_JNIJ01000038.1 GCF_000701345.1 Bradyrhizobium sp. URHD0069
CATCAGCTTCACCTCATGGCCTAGCTTGCGTAACTTCCGCGCCCAGTCATGCGCTGCGCCGCACGCCTCCATTCCAATCACCGTCGGCGGCAGCTTGGCAAAAAACACCAACACCTCGTTGCGCCGAAGCCGCTTGCGCAACCCCGGCCGCTCCGCGGCATCGACCCCATGCAGCTGAAAAATATGCTTCGACGTATCCATTCCAATGCGGATAATCTGGTCCACGGACGGCTCCCTTGTCTGAGATTTGCAACAACCTCATTCTGGCACACTGATGCCGTAGGGGGCCGTCCACCCCATCAGCTCCGCGGCCCTCGTTTTAAGAGCGCTGTTCGATGACTTTCGCTCAACACAATCGGTTGTGGTTATAGGTCCCGGCGCAAGGCCGGGACGACTCCGAGTGTGTTGAGCCTCACGCGTGCAGCTTCTGCAATTCCTTCAAAATCGCCTCGCCCATCTGCGTCGTAGACACCGCCGTGGCGTCCTCGGACTTGATGTCCGCAGTGCGCAGTCCCTTCGCGAGCACCGCCGCAATGGCCGCATCGACCTTGTCGGCCAGCGCGCCCATATCGAAGGAATAGCGCAGCGCCATTCCGAATGAGGCGATCATCGCGATCGGATTGGCCAATCCCTTACCGGCGATGTCGGGCGCCGAGCCGTGCACCGGCTCGTACAGCGCCTTGCGCTTCTTGCTTTTGACATCGACTTCGCCGAGCGACGCCGACGGCAGCATGCCAAGCGAACCCGTCAGCATCGCCGCGATATCGGAGAGCATGTCGCCGAACAGATTGTCGGTAACGATGACGTCGAACTGCTTCGGCCATTTCACCAGATTCATGCCGCCGGAATCAGCGAGTTGATGATCGAGCTGGACGTCCTTGTATTCGCGCGCATGGACCTGGGTGACCACTTCGTTCCAAAGCACCCCGGATTTCATGACGTTGCGCTTTTCCATCGAGGTCAGCTTGTTGCGGCGCTTGCGCGCCAGATCGAACGCGACGCGCGCGATCCGCTCGATCTCATAGGTGTCGTAAACCTGCGTATCGACGGCGCGCTTCTGGCCGTTGCCGAGATCGGTGATGGTTTTAGGTTCGCCGAAGTACACCCCGCCGGTGAGCTCGCGCACGATCATGATGTCGAGACCCTCGACCACTTCGCGCTTCAGGCTCGAGGCATCCGCGAGCGCGGGATAACACACCGCCGGGCGCAGATTGGCGAACAGGCCCAGGTCTTTGCGCAAGCGAAGCAACCCTGCCTCCGGCCGCACGTCATAGGGGATGCTGTCCCACTTAGGACCACCCACCGCGCCGAAGATCACGGCGTCGGCGGACTTCGCCTGAGCCATGCAGTTGTCGGTGATGCTGACCTTGTGCGCGTCGTACGCCGCCCCGCCGACCAGACCCAGCTCGGTCTCGAACTGCGCGATGCCTTGCGCGTTGAGCCAGTCGATCAGGCGCTTCACCTCGGCCATCACTTCGGGGCCGATGCCATCGCCGGGGAGAAGCAGCAGTCTATGGGTCGCCATTGAAAGATCCTTGCGCTGTATTCTCTATTCGTCATGCCGGACGCGAGCATCGCGAGGCGATCCGGAAATCTCCACCCCGCCCCGATCGATCAGGCGCAGAAGCGGTGAGAAGGTTCCAAGTTCGCGCTGGCGCGGCCCGGAATGACCGTGGATGGCGGAGTGCTAGAGGGGCATTGCGTGATTGGCAAGGCACCATTACTGGTAGTGCGCCTGTGCAACCGCCGCTTTGCCTTGCTAACATGCGGCTCACCCGGAGCAGCCCCTTGCACGCCCCCGACCGTCCGGCGACTTACGCGCATCCCGCGCGTTTGATCCTCATCCTGTCGCTCACGCCCACGGTCGCTCTCGGCATCGGCCGCTTCGCCTATGCGCTGGTGCTGCCGGACATGCGCGATGCGCTTGGCTGGTCGTATTCGGCCGCAGGCTTCATGAACACCATCAATGCCGCCGGTTACCTCGCTGGCGCCTTGATCGCCTCAAGGCTCGTCAAGCGATTTGGATTGTCGGCCGTGGTGCGCTGGGGAACGCTGGCCTGCGTGGTGTCGCTGGCGCTGTTCGCGATATCCGGCAATTTTGTCGTTTTGAGTTTTGCGCGCTTGCTCGCGGGGCTGGGCGCTGCGGCCGGATTCGTCGCCGGCGGCGCGCTGGCGACGACCATCGCGCAATCGCGCCCGGCACGGGCCAACGTTCTGATCAGCCTGTTTTATGCCGCGCCCGGACTCGGCATCCTGTTATCCGGCCTGATCGCGCCATTCGTGCTGCAGGCTTTCGGCCCGGGATCATGGTGGATCGTGTGGTGGGCGATGACGCTGCTTTCGATCGTCATGATCATTCCGCTGATGCTGACGCCGATCGATACCCACGCCGGGATCGCCGAGGCGGCGCCGACCAAATTCGAGATCGGGCCGGTATGGATCTATCTCGCCGGTTACTTTCTGTTCGGCGCCGGATACATCGCCTACATGACTTTCATGATCGCCTATGTGCGCGACGCCGGCGGCGGCGCCGCGGCGCAGAGCGGGTTCTGGTGCCTGATCGGCCTAAGCGCGTTCGTGACGCCGTGGGTGTGGCGCAGCGTGCTGGCGCTCAACAAGGGCGGCATCAGCACCGCGATCATTCTCGGCTTCAACGCCTTGGGCGCCGCGCTGCCGCTGTTCGGGCATTCCGCGGCGTTGCTTGCCGTTTCGGCGCTGGTGTTTGGTGTCGCGTTCTTTGCCGTGGTGGCATCGACCACCGTCTTCGTGCGCCTCAACTATCCGCCGGCGGAATGGCCGGCGGGAATTGCGGCGATGACGATCGCGTTCGGAATAGGCCAGATGCTCGGACCGATCGCGGTCGGCGCGGTCACCGACGCGCTGGGCAGCCTGTCCTATGCATTGAATGTCTCCGCGGCGATGCTGGCGGTGGGCGCGATCGCTGCGGCGTTTCAGAGACGGCTTTCACCGCCCTCCTCACCCTGAGGACAGCCCTCAACTCCCGCTGAACGAATTGTAGCCCTGGTCTTCCCAATAGCCGCCCTTGTAGTCGTTGGTGACTTCCATCGCTTCGTCGGCGGCCATATGTAGAGCGTGCCTCGATCTACCGGTATTTGCGTGCGATCAAATGGTCGAGCGATAGTAAACCGGGGCCCCGTGCGATCAGCACAAGAAAACAAGTGGCCCACACTCCATGGGTCGGCCAGGCGCCGGGATAGACGAAAATCTCGATCACTGCCGTCATAAACAGCAGTGCCAACGCCGAAAATCGCGTCGCGAGCCCGATAACGAGCAGGATCGGGAAGAAATGCTCGGAGAAGGCCGATGCATAAGCGGCGATCGTAGGGTTGATCAACGGAAGCTGGTATTCATTCGCGAAGAGCGCGATAGCACTGGGCTTGAGATGCAAACCCGCAACCTTTGTCTGACCGGACTGCCAGAACACCGCGGCCGGAAAAATGCGAGCCGCAAGCGCGATGAACCAATAGGGGATGCGATCCATCGCGGCGATCATCCGTTGAATGATCCGTCCCGGAACGGATCCGAAGTGCGCAGCCGCAGGGGACACATTGGTCATGTTTGCTGGCAGCTCTTCGGCTCCGAAAGAACGATGTCCCGCACGAGGCCCGAGCCGATCAAGCCCGCGATGTTACCGGTGAGGTCGAAATTGGGATCATCGGCGAGCGCAGCCTCGGCCGCGTCGCTAAGAGTCCGGCCTCCGGCGAGCGCGAGCAGGAATGCCGCGCCACCCGGCGGCAGCGCGCGTACTTCCACTTCGAGATACGGGCGAGCGACGAGCGCGTCCTCGCCTCGCCAATTCTGAATGGGCGCGAGCTCCTGTTCGCCGCTGTTCATCGCCCAGATCGCGACGATCGGATAGTGAGCGAACAATTTCGATCGAGGGATGCATATCGATGCGGATGCTCCCGACATCGCGAGTATCAAGCGTCGCAAGCTGGTTTGCTTCGATGGGCGCGGCGTCGGCGGCATGATAGGAACGTGTGCGCGCCGCATCGAGCCGCGCCACGTCCGCAAGATAGGGAACTTCACGCGCCGGTTCGAATGCGGCGATGAAGGCGGCAAATTCGTCGCCATAGGCGGCGAGCAGGGGCGAGCGCGGCGGCTGCTCCAACACGAAGACCCGCGCCATCGCTGCGAAGAATTCTTCGCCTACGATTTTCTCGACCACAGGGAAGCGGCTCTTGAGTGCTTTCCCCAGGCCCACCACTACATTGTTGCGGTAGACGGCAAAGCGCCGCGCAGGAACTGCCGCATTGTGAGCAGTGATGCCGCCAGGAATCGGCCGATCGGCGTTCAGCAACGCATCTGCAAATGATGCCTCGAACGATGTGATCATGGTCTCTCTGATGCTGCCGGCACGCGCGACGCGCCGGAAAGAATGTCCTGTGCCGCGACCGCTTCCGCGCGCAGCGTATGCCAATCGGGAACGTCGTTGTCCCATTCGATCAAGGTCGGAATTGGCCCGGTGCGGGCGATGACGTGCGCATAGAGCGCCCAGACTGCTTCCGCAACCGGCGATCCGTGGGTGTCGATCAGCAACGGGGCGCCGACATCGTCGGTTTCCTCATCATGCCCGCCGAGATGGATTTCCTTGACCCGATCGAGCGGAAACGAGTCCAGATATGACAGAGGTTGCGCACCCTGGTTCTTGGCCGACACAAAAACGTTGTTGACGTCGAGCAACAACCCGCATCCGGTTCGCTTCGACACCTCGGTGAGGAAGTCGACCTCCGAGATCGTGCTGTCGGCAAAGCGGATGTAAGTAGACGGATTTTCCAGCAACATCTGGCGTCCGAGCGCCGTTTGCACTTCATCGATGTGCTCGGCGACCCGCCCCAGCGTCTGCTGTGTATAGGGGAGCGGCAGAAGGTCGTTTAGGTATACATCGTCGTGCGACGACCAGGCGAGATGCTCCGAGAAGCTCTCCGGTGCATAGCGATCGCACAGCATTTTAAGCCGTACGAGATGGTCGCGATTGAGCGGTCGCATCGAGCCGATTGACAGTCCGACGCCGTGTACCGACAACGCGTAGCGTTCGCGCAACACGCCGAGCTGTGCATGCGGCGGTCCGCCGGCCCCCATGTAATTCTCCGCGTGAACCTCGAAGAATCCGATCGGCTCCGCCGCGGCAAGGATGTCGCGAAAATGCGCTGGTTTGAAGCCGACGCCGGTGCACGCGGGCAGATTCGAAGCTCTGGACATATGCAGGCTCCAGCTTTGCGTGTTGCCGAGGAAATATGAGGCGCGCGCGGGCGGCGCGCGCCTCATCCCAGATCAGGACTTAATCGGCTCGAGCGAGCCGGTGCCCTTCGGTGTCTTTATGGTCTGGCAAGTTCCTTTTGCCACGTACTTCCACGCGTTGCCTTGATAGTCGGCACTCGCAGTGCCCGCACAGGTGGTGCCGGCGCCGGCTGCGCAGTCGTTGTCGCCTTTCAGTGCGATGCCGAAGCATTTGTCCATGGTGGGCTGCGGTGGCTTCGGCGCTGCGAATACCGGGGTCGCGATCATGGTGAGGGCGGCAGCGAAGGAGCCGGCGATTGTGGCGTTGGCGAAGACGTTCTTTGAATTCATGGGAGTTGTCCTTTCCCCGGAAGACCGGGCGTTGCGGGGGGGGCCGGCGGCATGAACACAGCTTTAATCATCGGCTCGCCGGAGAACCCGGCGACAGCAGGGTTCAAAGCAGCCCGGTAGAAGACGTTACGAGCGGCATGTCGTTAGATTACTGGCCACGGCGTCACAATATCGTGATGGAGATGGGCTTCTGCAAAAACCACTGGTTTCAAATAGTTGGGGCAACATGGCCTTACATTGCTGAGAACGCTAATTCGGGTGACTGACTTGCGGACCTACTTCGCCTTCATTGCGTTCGTCGCTTCCCAATCGTCTCCCGGCGGCGACTTAAGATATTGGCTGCATCGTTCGAGCATCACGCGCGCGGGCTGGTCCGATGCCCTTGCATCCAAAACCTGCTGAAAGAAGCTGGTGGCGCCCGTGAAATTGCGGGTGCGATAGGCCGCAAGGCCGGAATCATACAGCCCCACCCAGACTGGAGGCTTGGCTCCGCGTTCGGCCACGTCAAGCAATTCGTAGATTGCAATTCCGCCCGTCCGTCCATAGACCATCAGCCGGTCGAGCTCGCGCACATGGATGCGATTGCCGGCAAGGCGGCGCGTTTCCTCTCCGATGATAATTTCGGTGCCATATTCCTTGTTGGCGCCTTCAAGCCGGCTCGCGACATTTACGGCATCGCCGATCACCGTGTAATTGAGCCGGAATTCCGATCCGATATTGCCGACAAGCATGTCGCCGGAATTGACGCCGATGCGCACTCGGAGCGGCCGGCCGCTGTCATCGGTCAGTCCCGACGCCCGGAGGCCTCGCTGGCAGGCCAACGCGGCTCGGCAGGCGTCGACAGCGTGATCAACGTTTGCCGCGGGCGCACCCCAAAACGCCATCACCGCATCGCCGATGAATTTATCAATCGTGCCGCCGTGGCTGCTGACCTCGCGCGACATGGTGTCGAGATAGCTGGAGAGCAGCGGGATGATCTGATCGCCAAGCCGTTCAGACAGCCCGGTAAAGCCGGCAATATCCGCGAACAAGACCGTCAGGTTCCGGATGGAGCCGCCAAGCCGTGGTTCTATACCTTCGCTGACCAGAATCTTCACAATATCCGCGGGTATGTATTTGCGAAATGCGGCAAGCCCGCCTGCCATGTCGGCGATGGCATTCGACAGATTTTCAATTTCAATCAGGCGCGAGGCGTGCCGCCGCACCGTTTCAAGATCGAAGCGTGCGACATGCTTGAGCTCATCAACGACCATGATCAACGGTGTCGCGATAACGCGGCGAGCGAGCCATGCCGAAACAATGCCGGCCGCAAGAATGAGAATTGCCAGCCCGATGAACAATTGTCTTGTCGTCCTCTCAATCGGACCAAGAAACTCCGCTTCCGGAATGACGGTCGCGAGCGTCCAACTGGGAAAGGCGAGCGGCGTCAAAGTAACCGCATATGCATCTCCGGCGGCGACCAACCTTACCTGGCTCGCAATCTTCTTATCGCTGTCGTAGGAGCTGCCGGCTTGTTTCAACGCACCTTGGGCGATCGGCAACAACGGCTGATCCGACCGCTGCATAGCGACTTCATCGGCATCCGGGTCTGGCGCGGCGATGGCAGTCCCATCGCGACCCAGAATGAACGCCGCGCCGGATTTTCCGACGGAAAGGCGTGACAAAAATTGGGCGAGCCGCGTGTATTCGATGATGACTGCGAGAACGCCTTGCCGTTTCTGGTACACGTCGACCGGACCGGCATAAGCAATCGACGGACGCGACCCCGCCGGATGAACCAATACATTGAACCAGCGCGGTTCGTCGGTTTGCATTCCGCTCCGGTACCATTCCTGATCGGTGACAACGTAATCGGTATTTTCGAATCGGCGCTTCTCGAATTGGATATCTCCGACCACCACCTGATATTGGTCGATGCGCCGCTTGATCGCGCCGTCGACGCGCGCGATTTCCATCATTTCCAAGCCCAGATCACCGAGCTTATGCGCTGCAAAAAATGTTCCGTCCGGCCAACCGAAGGCAACCCACGATATGTTCTGCTGTGACTGCAGTTGCGACAGAAAGACGAACTCACGTTTGTCTGCCTCGCGGGTCTCAAGGACGTGCTGAACAAATAGCGTGCGGATTGCGGTATGTGCCGCGCGCGCTTCGGTGGTGATGGTGGTGAGCTCCTTTTCGACCGCAGATACGATCTGCTCGTTAATCGTTTCGGCAAGCGCGTGGCTGTTCGCTTCCGCCGTCCGCCACCACAGCACGTGGACGCCGATCGCACTCACCATGATCGATGCGAGGACAAGACCGGAAATCGCCAAGCGAATACCAATTCGCATGATGGTTGGAACCCTCTACTGCATTACCGAAAGCGCCATCGATGCAAAACAAGGCTTCGCTTCCGGCCATTCTTGCCTTGGCGACGATTGGCCATCTACCAGCCACGAGCCGCCCTGGAAATTTTGATCTGATGTTGCCGAAATGATCTGCTCGATGCTCCCCGCGCTTCGTACTGGAATCCCTTGCTTGTCAAGCAAGGCCGAATCGTACACCCGCACGCGCCAGTCCTCCGGCAAGGCCGATCGGCGTGCGGTCCGCGCGCCAGCATGCGGCGCCAGTCAGCGATCCGTCATCGTGGAACTGGATCGCATTCATGCCGGGTGTGGGCGCCTTCGAGCTGCGCCACACCCGCGCGCCAACGTTGCGCCCGCCTGGGATCGATCGCGCGGCGGCGCTCGCTGGCATAGTCGTTCGAGGTCAGCCGCTCCACCGGCACGTTGATGAAATCCGGATTGCCGCTGGCCGCGGCGCGATCGGCAAAGGCGATCTTCAGCGCTTCGGCTGAAAAGATGAATAGTCTCAGCGGCGCCGAGGCCTTTTGCCGCGATGTCATAGCCCTGGATAATGTTCAGCATCTGCGCGATATGCACGCCGGACGCCGCGAGCGGCGGCGGACCGAGAATCTCCCAACCCCGATAGTCCGCGCGCACCGGAGCGCGCTCGACGGTCCTGTAAGACGTAAGGTCTTCGCGGGTGATGAAGCCGTCATGCATCACGCGTGATCTTCCCGGCATTTGATCAGGCGTCAAGGATAATCAATCAATAATGCGGGCCGAAAGGAATACAGAAGACTAGCCGCTGTTGGCTCGAATCACTTCTGGCACTTCGGGCACCAGAATGTCGAACGTCCGTTCTGGGTGAAGCGTTTCACAATGCCGCCGCAGCCGGCGGTCTGGCATTTTTCGCCTTCGCGGTCGTAGACTTGAAACGAGTGCTGAAAATAGCCGAGTTCGCCCGTGGTCTGACGATGATCGCGCAGCGACGAGCCGCCGGCCTTGATGGCCTGATTGAGCACCGCGTGAATCGCCGTGACCAGCCGGCGGGCGTGATCGGTCGGTTCGCCCCCGGCAACGCCCTTGCGTTGTCCGGCTTTAGTGGCGAGCGTCGCGGCCAATCTTAGCGGCGACAGATGCGCGCGATACAGCGCCTCGCAGACATAGATGTTGCCGAGTCCGGCGACCACGCGCTGGTCGAGCAGCGCCGCCTTCAGGCTGGTCTTTCGATTGGCGCAGGAGCGCGCCAGCATGGCAGCATCGAACTCACTGCCGAGCGGCTCGGGGCCGAGGCCTCTCAGCAGAGGCTCCTCCTCCAACGCCTTGCGCGCAATGATCTTCATGTAGCCAAAACGGCGCGGATCGTTGAACACGACGGCCGCGCCTGACGACATGTGGAACACCACATGGTCATGCGCGCGATCCTCGCTGCGCGGATGGTGGAATTTGCCCGGCGTTTTCTTGTCCTCATGGTTGATGACGCGGAACGAGCCCGACATGCCCAGATGCATCAGGAGCACGTCGCCCGAGGCAAGATCGGCCAGCAAATATTTGGCGCGGCGGCCGAGACCGGTCACGGTCTGGCCGTCCAGCCGCGCCACGAAATCTTTCTGGAACGGAAACCGCAGGTCTTTGCGCCTGGCCTCGGCTTTCACAATCCTCGCACCCTCCATGACCGGCTGCAATCCGCGGCGGACGGTTTCGACTTCGGGTAATTCGGGCATGGATGGGGCGTTCACCTTGAGATGCTGACGTGATAGCGACATTGCGGCGGGCGCGCTATGGTCCGGCGTTGCTAGTTTGAGGGTGCAAAGAGCAAAGACATGGGTCAGCCGGACGAAACCACGCATTTCGGCTTCAGGGACGTCTCCCTGGGCGACAAGCAGACGCTGGTGAACGATGTATTCCACAGCGTGGCATCGCGTTACGACCTGATGAATGATCTGATGTCGGCGGGCCTGCATCGCGTCTGGAAGGACGTGATGATCAACGCGCTCAACCCGCCGTGCGGCGATACGCCGTTCACGCTGCTCGACGTCGCCGGCGGCACCGGCGACATCGCATTCCGCGCCGCCGAGGCGGCCGGCGGCGGCTTTCGGGCGACCGTCTGCGACATCAATTCAGACATGCTAAGCGTCGGCCGCGCACGCGCCATCGCGCGGCATCTCGATGACCGCGTTTCGTTCGTCGAAGGCAACGCCGAAGCGCTGGCTTTCCCTGACCGCAATTTCGACGCCTACACCATCGCCTTTGGCATCCGCAACGTGCCGCGGATCGATCTGGCACTCAACGAAGCGTATCGCGTGCTGAGACCCGGCGGCAGATTTCTATGCCTGGAATTTTCTACCGTCGACGTACCCGGGCTGGACCGCATCTACGATCTGTTTTCGTTCAAGGTTATTCCGCCGCTTGGCGGGGTGGTGACCGGCGACGCCGAATCCTATCGCTATCTCGTGGAATCGATTCGCAAATTTCCCAAGCCCTACACATTCGCCGAGATGATACGGGCGGCCGGCTTTTCTCGCGTCAACTGGCAGAGCCTCTCGGGCGGCATCGTGGCGTTGCATTCGGGCTGGCGTTTGTGATTTCTGCAATTACCCACATCGCGCGCCTCGCCCGCGCCGGCTTCGTGTTCGCGCGTGAAGGTGTCTTCGGCGTCGTCGATCCGAGCCTGGTGCCGCCGCCCGGACAGCTTGCGCTGCGGCTTGCACGAATCATCGAGCGTCCCGGCACTAAGTCGGGTGCGCGCCTGTCGCGCGCCCTGACACGGCTTGGGCCAGCCTATCTCAAGCTGGGGCAGTTTCTCGCCACGCGCCCCGATGTGGTCGGCGTCATCATGGCGCGCGACCTGGAAAGCCTGCAGGACCGGCTGCCGCCGTTTTCGCAAAGCGAAGCCGAAGCCGTCATCGCGCAGTCGCTGGAACGTCCACTGGCACAGGCGTTTGTGAGCTTCGGGCCGGCGGTCGCGGCGGCCTCGATCGCGCAGGTGCATCGCGGCGAGACCGAGCGTAACGGCGTGCGAACGCAAGTGGCGGTGAAGGTGCTGAGGCCCAATGTGGCCTCACGCTTCCGCCGCGACCTGTCCGATTTTTTCTTTGTCGCGCGCAATGCCGAAGCCTATTCCGCTGAAGCGCGGCGCCTGCGGCTGATCGAAGTCATCAATACGATGTCGCGCACGGTGGCGATCGAGATGGACCTGCGGCTGGAGGCTGCCGCGCTATCCGAAATGGCGGAGAATACCCGCGACGATCCCGATTTTCGCGTGCCGGCCGTCGATTGGGACCGCACCACGCATAATGTGCTGACGATGGAATGGATCGACGGCATCGCGCTGAGCGATCATGCGCGTCTCGAGCAGTCGCAGGTCGATTTGCCGGAGCTAGGGCGAAAGGTGATTCAGAGTTTTCTGCGCCACGCGCTGCGCGACGGCTTCTTTCACGCCGACATGCATCCCGGCAATCTGTTCCTCGACCACGCCGGCCGCCTGGTCGCGGTTGATTTCGGCATTATGGGCCGGCTCGGCGCCAAGGAGCGGCGCTTCCTCGCTGAAATTCTCTTGGGTTTCATCACGCGTGACTATCGCCGCGTCGCCGAGGTGCACTTCGAGGCCGGCTATGTGCCCGGGCATCACTCGGTGGAGAATTTCGCGCAGGCTATCCGCGCCATCGGTGAGCCGATCCACAACCGCACCGCCGAAGAAATTTCAATGGCGAAGCTGTTGACGCTGCTGCTCGAGGTCACCGGCCTGTTCGACATGCGGACGCGACCCGAGCTGATCCTGCTGCAAAAGACGATGGTGGTGGTCGAAGGCGTCGCACGCAGTTTCGATCCCAAGCTCGACATCTGGAAGATCGCTGAGCCGGTGGTGCGCGAATGGATCGAGCGCAATCTGGGACCGGTCGGACGCATGCAGGGTGCGATGTCCGGTGCCGGCGAGCTTGGCCGCGTGCTGTCCGGCCTTCCGGCAATCGCGGCGCGCTCGGTGGCGGTGCTGGAGCAGCTGGAAACCATGACGCGGGACGGCGTCAGGCTGTCGCCCGAGACGATCGCGGCAATGGGCCGGACCGAGGGCCGGAAGAGCCGTTGGCGCACCCTGGCACTCTGGGTCATCGCCGCGACGTTTATCGCGATTGTGGTCTCTATCCGGTAGACGTGATTGCAATGATTGCACAATGTGCTAGCATTGCTGGCACGTCTGTCGGTGGAGCCATGGCCAGTCTGACGATCCGAAAACTCGATGAGGGCATCAAGGCCTATCTGCGGCTGCGTTCGGCCAAAAACGGCCGCTCCGTGGAAGAGGAGGTCCGGGTGATCCTGCGGGAGATTTTACAGGGTCGCCCCTACTTCGATGCAGCACCCTCGCAAGCCGCTTTGCCGACTGCGGACGTGCCGTCCCGCACGCCTGCGCGCGCCAGCGCGACTGATCAAGCCCGCGTCACCCTGATCATCGGCGGCGGCATCGCCGCCTATAAGGCGCTGGACCTGATCCGCCGGCTCAAGGAGCGGGGTATTCACGTCCGCTGCGTGCTGACCAAGGCCGCGCAGCAATTCGTCACGCCACTGGCCGCGAGCGCGCTGTCAAACGAGCGCTGCTACACTGATCTGTTCGACGCCGAGAGCGAGTTCGATGCCGGCCATATCCGTCTGGCGCGCGACTGTGATCTGATCGTGGTCGCGCCGGCGACCGCGGACCTTATGGCCAAGATGGCGCAGGGTCACGCCGACGATCTCGCCAGCGCCATTTTGCTCGCGGCCAACCGGCCGATCCTGCTGGCGCCGGCGATGAACCCGTTAATGTGGAACAATGCCGCAACCCGCCGCAACGTCGCGCAGCTCGAACGCGACGGCGTGGCCATGATCGGACCCAATGCCGGCGAAATGGCCGAGGCCGGAGAGGCTGGCGTCGGCCGGATGGCGGAGCCCCTGGAAATAGCTGCCGCCGCCGAACGCTTCCTGCAGCCGCCGCAACCGCGACCGCTTGCCGGCAAGCGCGTCCTCATCACCGCCGGTCCCACGCATGAGCCGATCGATCCCGTGCGCTACATCGCCAACCGTTCCTCCGGCAAACAGGGCTTTGCCCTTGCCGCAGCCGCGCAAGCCGCCGGTGCGGATGTCACGTTGATCTCCGGGCCTGTCGAACTCGACGATCCCGCCGGCGTGACGGTCGAGCATGTGGAGTCCGCGCGCGCGATGCTGCACCAGGTGCAAGCAACCCTGCCGGTGGATATCGCGATTTTCGCCGCCGCCGTCGCCGATTGGCGCGTCGTCAATGAAGGGGAGCAGAAACTGAAAAAGACCTCAGCGGGCATGCCGCAGCTGCAACTGGTCGAAAATCCCGACATCCTGGCCACGATCTCAAAGTTGCAGGACAAGCGGCCGCCGCTCGTGATCGGATTCGCCGCGGAGACCGAAAACCTGATCGACAACGCCAAGGCCAAGCTTAAGCGCAAGGGTTGCGACTGGATCGTCGCCAACGACGTCTCGCCGGCCACCGGCATCATGGGCGGCGACCGCAACACGGTTCATCTGCTGACGCGCGCCGGCACAGAAATCAGCGTCGACTCCTGGCCGGCAATGACCAAGGAACAAGTCGCCGCCGCGCTGGTGGCGCGCGTCGCCACCGCTTTGACAACCGAAACAGTCGAGAAACCCTCATGAGCACAACCGTCAAGGCTGACATCCGGCAATTGCCGCACGGCCAAGGTCTCGCGTTGCCGGCCTATCAGAGCGCGCACGCCGCGGGGCTCGACCTGCTGGCTGCGGTTCCCGAGAATTCTCCTCTGATGCTTTTGCCCGGACAGCGCGCGCTGGTGCCGACCGGACTGACGATGGCGCTGCCGGCAGGCTATGAGGCGCAGGTCCGTCCGCGCTCGGGGCTCGCATCGAAGCATGGCGTCACCGTCCTGAACGCGCCCGGCACGGTTGACGCGGATTATCGCGGCGAGATCGGCGTGCTCTTGATCAATCACGGTGACGCGCCGTTTTCGATCGGGCGCGGCGAGCGTATCGCGCAGATGGTGATTGCGCCTGTGGTCCAGGTGGAACTCGTTCCGGCAGCGGAGCTCTCCACGACCGATCGCGGCAGTGGCGGCTTCGGTTCGACCGGGCGCTAAAGTCGAACAAAGAACGGATTCATTTTCGTCAAAATCGCGCGGATAAAGTCTAATACCGCATTTTTTTGCGCCGGGATTCGCGTTCACGGTCTGGACTCTTACCGGCCGAGTCCCGTTGGGGATATTGTCATTTGATTCGCGCCGGGCGGGAAAGACGCCGGGCGTAAAGTCGTGCGGTTTGGGGCAAACCATGTCGGGCGTGAACGTGGCGATGCGTCGGACCCTGCTGTCGTGCACATCCTTGGCACGCAACGGCCTGATTGTCCTTGGCGGCACCCTGGCCTCGTTCGTCCCGGCCCGGGCCGACGATTTGCCGCTCCTGCAGGCGGTTTCGACGTTGTTCGATTTCAACCGTCAGGAAATCGCGGTGCTGACGACGGCGCTGGCTCCGCTCGGCTTTTCGGTGCTGGCGGCGATCCTCCTGATGCGCACCCGCGTTGGTGCGGCCAGAAACGAGGCGCGGCTGCGCGCCGACATCGGGGAGTTGCAGGCCCAGGCCGACCGTTTCCGCGCGCTCCTGTTCGCGGAGCCACAGATCCTGATATCGTGGCCGGCAGGCGACAATCGCCCCCAAATCAGCGGCGACACGGCGCTTCTGATGCCACAGGAGTTCCAGCAGCATCAGCCGCAGCGCATTCTCGCTTTCGGAACCTGGCTGCCGCCGGAGCCGGCGCTGCAGATGGATCATGCGGTCGACGCGTTGCGCGAGGCCGGCGAGGGCTTTCTACTCAATCTCACGACGTCGAATGGACGGGCGATCGAGGCCATGGGCCGCGCCATCGGCGGCCAAGCCATTGTGCGGATTCGCGAACTCTCTGGATTGCGCCGGGAACTCGCCGAAACCAACCTCCGGCACAAGGCGCTATTGGAAGAAACCGAGATGCTGCGCGGTTTCGCGGCCGCAGCCCCTTGGCCGATCTGGGCCAAGCGCGCCAAAGGCGGTCTCAGCTACGCCAACGCCGCCTATGCGCGGGCGACGGAAGCCGTAAGCACCGCGGATGCGATCGATCGCGACCTCGAACTGCTCGACAGCGGCGACCGCAGCGATATGGACCGGGCCTTGAATGGCCCGACCGCCTTCAATGCGCGGCTGCCGATCGTGGTCAGCGGCGAGCGGCGCATCCACGATGTGCACGCACTCAATGTCGCCGGCGGAAGCATGGGGATCGCCATCGACGCCAGCGAAGCTACCGCCCTGCGCGCAGCGCTGGTGCGGATGGCAGAGGCGCATCGCCGTACGCTCGATCAATTGTCGTCCGGCGTCGCCGTATTCGACGGTCAGCGGCGGCTGGCGTTCTATAACGATTCCTACCGCCGCCTGTGGGACCTCGATCGCGCCTTTCTCGACAGCAACCCCGACGACTCCAGCGTGCTGGATCGGCTGCGCGCCGCGCGCAAAGTTCCCGAGCAGCCGGATTTCCGCGCCTGGAAGGCGAAGCTGCACGAGGCCTATCGCGCGGTCGAACCCGAGAAGGATACCTGGTATTTGCCCGACGGCCGCGCGGTCAGCGTTGTCACCACGCCAAATCCGGAAGGCGGCGTCACTTATCTGTTCGACGATGTGACCGAAAGCCTCGAGCTCGCGCGGCGATTTGACGGCCTGATCCGCGTCCAGCGCGAGACGCTCGATAATCTCGCCGAAGCGGTTGCGGTGTTCGGCAGCAACGGCCGCGCGCAGCTGTTCAATCCGGCCTTCGCCAAAATGTGGAATCTATCGCCCGAGGCGCTGCGGGAGCAGCCGCATATCGAGACGGTGGAAGTCTGGTGCACGCCGCTGGTCGATGACGCGAAGATTTGGCGGGCCATCCGCGAAGCCATCACCGCGATCGAGAACCGGGTCGAGGTGCCGCTGAAGCTGGAGCGCAGGGATGGCAGCGTGCTGGACTGCATGACCATGCCGCTGCCCGACGGCGCCACCATGCTGACATTCCAGGACATCACGGATACCGAGAACGTCGAGCGCGCGCTGCGGGAGCGCAACGAGGCGCTGGAGACCGCCGACCAGATGAAGGTCGATTTCGTCCACCATGTGTCCTACGAATTGCGCTCGCCCTTGACCACCATCATCGGCTTCGCGCACTTCCTCAGCGACCCCGTCACCGGTCCGCTGACACCGAAGCAGGCCGAATATCTGGGCTACATCACCGCCTCGACCAACGCGCTGCTCGCGATTATCAACAACATCCTCGATCTCGCCACCATCGACGCCGGCGCGATGTCGCTCAATCTCGGCTCCGTCGACATCCGCAAGACCATCGAGGCCGCGGCCGAAGGCATCCAGGACCGGCTCGCAACCGACCGCATCCAGCTCAGGGTTGACATCGATTCCAACATCGGAAGCTTCGTGGGCGACGAACGGCGGGTGGTCCAGGTGCTCTACAATTTGTTGGCAAACGCCGTTGGATTTTCGCCTCAGGATGCGATCATCGGTTTGAGCGCCAGGCGAACCGACCACATCGTCGTTTTCACCGTCACCGATTCCGGTCCGGGCATTCCGCCCGACGTCAAGGACAAGGTGTTCGATTGGTTCGAGAGCCATTCCCACGGTTCCCGGCATCGCGGCGCCGGCCTCGGCCTGTCGCTGGTGCGCTCCTTTGTCGAACTGCACGGAGGCAAGGTGCGCGTCGATTCGATCGTCGGCAACGGCACGACCGTGACATGCGACTTTCCGGTCGATCAGACCGCACATCGCAACGCCGCGGAATGACCGCTCCCATCACATTCTCGCTTGCGTTGGCAAACGAGACGGCAACGGCGCATTTGATGGCCGACCTGGCACTGCTGATCGGCCCCGGCGATGTCATCACGCTGTCCGGCGATCTCGGCGCCGGGAAAACCGCAGCGGCGCGCGCCTTGATCCGATATCTCGCCAGCGACGATGCGGTTGAGGTTCCAAGCCCGACCTTCACGCTCGCGCAGACCTACGATCTGCCGGCGTTTCCGCTGGTGCATGCGGATCTCTACCGGATCAACGACGCAGCGGAACTGGAAGAGATCGGCTTGTCGCCCTTGCCGGAAGCCACGGTGGCGCTGATCGAATGGCCGGAGCGCGCCCCTGCCGCGCTTCCTCAGGACCGCATCGACATCGCCCTGAGCCATCGGCCTGCGCTGGGATCGACCGCCCGCGCCGCTGAAATCACCGGCTACGGCAAAGCCGCCGCGCAAGTCGCAAGGCTGAAGGCACTGGGGCAGTTTTTGACCGAGGCAGGCTATGCGGAGGCAAAACGCCTGCGCATGCCGGGCGACGCCTCGACGCGTTCCTATGCCCGGCTCAGCCGCGACGACAGCACGGTCATCCTGATGAACGCGCCGCGACGGCCCGACGGGCCGGCGATCTATGACGGACAATCATACAGCGCCGCCGTACATCTGGCCGAGGACGTCAAGCCGTTTGTCGCCATCGACAACGGCTTACGCGAGCGCGGCTTCTCGGCGCCGGCGATCCATCACGCGGACCTCGATGCCGGATTCCTGATCACGGAGGATTTCGGCACCGCGGCTTTTGTCGAAGGCGATCCGCCCCAAGCGATCGTTGCGCGCTACGAAAGCGCTGTCGACATGCTGGCGGCGCTGCATCGGCAAACGTTGCCCGAATCTCTGCCGGTGGCGCCGCAGATCAGCTACCTGATTCCCACTTTCGACATCGATGCGCTATTGGTCGAGATCGGATTGATGCTCGAATGGTATCTGCCGGACCGCAGGGTCGAACCGACCAATACCATGCGCGCAGACTTCGCGGTGATCTGGCGTGATTTGCTGAGCAAGCTCGCGTCTGGCCCCAAAACCTGGGTACTACGCGACTTTCATTCCCCCAATCTGATCTGGCTCGACGGACGGCCCGATATTGCGAAAGTCGGCATCATCGACTTTCAGGACGCTGTGCTGGGCCCCACCGCTTATGATCTGGTGTCGCTGTTGCAGGATGCACGGATCGACGTACCCGAGCAGCTCGAACTTGCGCTGCTGACGCGCTACATCAAGGCGCGGCGCGCCTCCGAGGGTACCTTCGATCCGGCCGGGTTCGCCGAGCTTTATGCGATCATGTCGGCGCAGCGCAACACGCGGCTGCTCGGCACCTTTGCGCGGCTCAACGGGCGCGACGGCAAGCCGCAATATTTGCGTCATCAGCCCCGCATCTGGACCTATCTCAACCGCTCACTGGCTCATCCTGCGCTCGCGCGCGCTCGGGAGTGGTATGCGGCCAACGTCCCGCCACCGGTTCCGTAGATTTACCGGTTGTTAGCTGGCCTGGCCTTAATCTAGGGTAGATCTAGCACATTGACGCGTGGGCGGCTGCTGGAGGGCGGGAGCGAAACCATGGTGGCGGAACGGCGCAAAGGCGAGCGCGTCACGTTCGAACGCGGCATCGGCGCGCATATGATGGGTATCGACGGCACCTGGCGGCGCGAATGCACGATGGACGATGTCTCGGAAACCGGCGCCAAGCTTACCGTGGAAGGCTCCGTCGAGGGACTGCATCTCAAGGAGTTCTTCCTGCTGCTGTCGTCCACTGGCCTTGCCTACCGCCGCTGCGAGCTGGCCTGGGTCAACGGCGACCAGATCGGGGTCAATTTCCTCAGAACCGGCGACAAGAAGAAAAAGACGATGCGGCGTGCGCAGGCGGCAGAGGCCTGAACCCGCAGGCGTCCTGGTCGTACAGCCGTCATGCAGGGCGGTTATGGCATCAGCGATCGGTGGCTGGCGCGATCCACCGTGGTATGATCGGCGCCACGTTAACGACTTGCGCGTATTCTGATCGCCAAACCGGTATCGCCTTTTGCGGAATGCGTACCAACAACGGTTCGAGAAATCTCTGAAGATGTCCGTCAAACCAACCAAAGCCATGGTGCTCGCCGCAGGACTTGGCGTACGCATGCGCCCTTTGACGGACCGAATGCCAAAACCGCTGGTACCCGTGGCGGGCCGCCCCCTGCTCGATCATGTGCTCGACAAGCTCGGCGACGCCGGTACCGGCGAGGCCGTTGTCAATGTGCACTATTTGCCCGACCAGATCATCAATCACGTCGCGCCGCGCACGCGGCCCCGCGTGATCATCTCGGACGAGCGAGATCAGGTGCTCGGCACCGGCGGCGGCGTCGTCAAGGCGCTGCCCTTGCTTGGCAAGGCTCCATTCTTCCTCGTCAATGCCGATACTATGTGGATCGATGGCGTGCGGCCCAATCTGGCGCGGCTCGCCGAAGCCTTCGATCCCGCGCGGATGGATATTCTGCTTTTGATGGCGCCGACGATAAGCAGCATCGGTTACGGCGGACGCGGCGACTACGCCATGCTGCCGGATGGCGCGTTGCGCAAGCGCAGGGAACATCAGGTGGTTCCGTTCGTCTATGCGGGTGCGGCGGTCATGTCGCCGGCGCTGTTTGCGGACGCCCCGTCGGGCGAGTTTTCGCTGACCAAGATGTTCGATCGCGCCAATGAGCAGGAGCGGCTGTTCGGCCTGCGGCTGGATGGCGTGTGGATGCATGTGGGAACCCCCGACGCGGTGCACGCGGCGGAAGAGGCCTTTCTCGCCAGCGTCGCCTGAAGCCATATCATTCTGAAGCCATGTCATTTTGGGATGCGCCGTAGGGCGCAGACCTCAGATGTGCCATTGCACATCGGGAATCTTGAGATTTCCGGGTTCGATCTTCGACGCGCCCCGGAGTGACGGCGATCCTCGGCGACTCCCTCCTCAATGCTGCCCATGCCATGATGCACCTGATCGCGAATCAGGAAGCCCATGCGCGTTTTCAGTGTTCCAGTATCTGCGCCGTTTTTGCGCACCGTCATTGCTGCGCTGGTCGATGGCAGGCTGGTCGAGGGCTTTGAGGCCCGCGTGCATCCGGAAAAACTAGTCCAGGCGACGCTCTATCTGCCGACCCGGCGCGCCGGGCGGATGGCGCGGGAAATCTTTCTCGATGAATTGAAGACTGACGCAGTCGTGCTGCCGCGGATCGTCGCGCTCGGCGATATCGACGAAGACGAACTGGCGTTTGCGCAAGAGGCCGAGCCATACGGCGGAGCGGCGCCGCTGGACGTTCCGCCGAAGCTCGGGGAACTTGAACGAAAACTCACGCTGGCAAGACTGGTCGCAGCCTGGGCCAAAAGCCCGGTCTCGGCGCCGCTTGTCGTCGGCGGCCCGGCATCGACGCTGGCATTGGCCGGCGATCTGGCGCGCCTGATGGACGACATGGTCACCCGTGGCGTCGGTTGGGAAGCGCTTGACGGGCTGGTGCCGGACCAACTCGACAAATACTGGCAGCACTCGCTCGACTTCCTGAGGATCGCGCGACAGGCGTGGCCCGCGCATCTGGCCGAAATCGGGAAGATCGAACCCGCGGCGCGGCGCGATCTGTTGATCGAGGCGGAAGCCGCACGCCTGAGCGCGCATCACGACGGTCCGGTAATCGCGGCGGGCTCGACCGGATCGATGCCGGCGACGGCGAAATTCCTGCGAGCCGTTGCGGCTCTGCCGCAAGGCGCGGTGGTGCTGCCGGGGCTCGACACCGATCTCGACGACGACGCGTGGCAGCTGATCGGTGGTATCAGGAACGCGCAAGGGAAAATCACCACGCCGCCGGCGTCGAACCATCCGCAATTCGCGATGCATGCGCTGCTGCATCGATTTGGCGTCAAGCGCCATGACGTCGAAATCTTAGCACAGCCGGCGGCGCAGGGACGCGATGTCCTGGTCTCCGAGGCGATGCGGCCTTCGAACGCGACCGCGCAATGGCACCGGCGGCTAACCCAGCCTGACATCGTCGCGAAGATTTCGCTCGGGATGGCAAATCTCGCGGTCATCGAAGCTGACAACCCCGAGATGGAGGCGCTGGCGATCGCGGTCGCGATGCGCGAGGCGCGGCACCTGAACAAATCGGCAGCGCTGGTGACACCGGATCGCGCACTGGCGCGGCGGGTGATGGCGGCGCTCGGCCGCTGGAACCTCGAATTCGACGATTCCGGCGGCGACGCGCTGATGGACACGTCAGCGGGAGTTTTCGCTCGGCTGGCCGCGGAAGCGGTGGCAAAACAGCTTGAGCCGCCGACGCTGCTGGCGCTCTTGAAGCATCCACTGTTTCGCCTGGGCAGCGCGGAGGGTGCGTTCAAGGACGCCGTTGAAATCCTAGAACTGACGCTGTTGCGCGGCACTCGGCCGCAAGCGGCAAGTGCTGGCCTTGCGCACGACTTCGGGCGCTTCCGCGCTGAACTTGCAAAACTGAGGAATGGCGAGACGTCCTCGCTGCACGGCTCAGAGCCAAGGACCCGGCTTGGAGGCCCCGCGCTCGATCGAGCCCAAGCCCTGATCACTGCTTTGCAGGTGGCGTTCTCGCCGCTTGAAAGTCTTTCCTCCTCGAAACCATATGATTTCGCCGAGCTTGCGGCCTGCCATCGCGAGGTGCTGACGGCGCTGTCTCGCGACCAGCACGGCGTCGCGATCGCTTTCGAGGGACCGCAGGGATCAACGCTAACCACCGCGTTCGACGATCTGCTCGGCATCAAGACGCAAAGCGGGCTGATGGTCCAGCTTGGTGACTATCCGGAGGTATTTCAGACCGCGTTTGCCGACCGCCCGGTGCGACGGTCGGAATCGGCGAACGCACATCTCCACATCTATGGCCAATTGGAAGCGCGGCTGACGCAATCCGACCGCGTGATTCTCGGCGGGCTGGTCGAGAGCGTCTGGCCGCCGGCGCCACGGGTCGATCCGTGGCTGAGTCGGCCGATGCGGCACGAGCTCGGGCTCGATCTGCCGGAGCGGCGCATCGGCCTCTCCGCGCACGACTTTGCGCAATTGCTCGGCGCCGACAATGTCATCCTCAGTCACGCCGCGAAAGTCGGCGGTGCGCCGGCGGTGGCATCGCGTTTCCTACATCGGCTGGAGGCGGTTGCAGGCGAGGAGCGCTGGAAGGCCGCGAAGGCGGCGGGCGAGAAATACGTTCGCTTCGCCAATGAACTGGACCGGCCCGAAAAGGTTCAGCCGGTCCCGCAGCCCGCGCCAACGCCGCCGCGCGCGACGAGGCCGCTAAAACTGTCGGTAACCGCGATCGAGGACTGGCTGCGCGATCCCTATACGATCTATGCGAAATACATTTTGAAGCTGGCCCCGCTCGACCCCGTCGACATGCCGCTGTCGGCCGCCGACCGCGGTTCGGCGATCCACGATGCGCTCGGCGAATTTACCCAGACCTTCTCCGCGACGCTTCCCGACGATCCCGCGCGCGCCTTGCGCGGCATCGGCGAGAAATATTTCGCGCCGCTGATGCAGCGGCCGGAAGCGCGGGCGTTGTGGTGGCCGCGCTTCCAGCGCATCGCCGCCTGGTTCGCGGAATGGGAAATCGCACGACGCAACAATGTCAGCGCGATCGAAGCCGAAATCAGAGGTGAAATCGCGATTCCTCTCGACAACGAGCGCATCTTCCATCTGTCCGCCCGCGCCGATCGGATCGAACGCCGCCGTGACGGCACGTTTGCAATCCTCGATTACAAGACCGGGCAGCCGCCGACCGGCAAGCAGGTGCGCATGGGACTGTCGCCGCAGCTCACGCTGGAGGCGGCGATCTTGCGGGAAGGCGGCTTTGACGGTATTCCGGCAGACGCTTCCGTCAGCGAGCTCAGCTATGTCAGGCTTAGCGGCAACAACCCGCCGGGCGAGCAAAAGCCGCTGGAGCTGAAGATCAACAAGAGCGATCAATCGCAGCTGCCTGATGTTGCCGCCGACGAGGCGCGACGGAAGTTGGAGGCGCTGATCCGCGCCTTCGAGGACGAAAGTCAGGCCTATACCTCGCTCAATCTTTCGATGTGGTCGAACCGCTACGGCAGTTACGATGATCTCGCCCGCATCAAGGAATGGTCCGCGGCCGGCGGCCTGGGGATCGAAGAATGGTAGCCGCGTCGCGCCCTATCCCCGATGCCGTCCGCGCCACGCAGGCGCGCGCATCGGATCCCGCCTCCTCCGCGTTCGTCTCGGCGAATGCCGGTTCGGGCAAGACGCATGTGCTGGTGCAGCGGGTGATCCGGCTATTGCTCGACAACGTGCCGCCGGAGAAAGTTCTTTGCATCACCTTCACCAAGGCCGCCGCGGCCAATATGGCGGAGCGGGTATTTTCTACGCTCGGTCACTGGATCACGCTCGATGACGACGCGCTCGATGCCGCGATCCGCGATGCTGGAATAGCGCGCCCTGACGCGAAACTTCGGATGCGCGCCCGTGAGCTGTTCGCCTGCGCGCTGGAAACGCCGGGTGGCCTGAAAGTGCAGACCATCCACGCGCTGTGCACCCGGCTGCTGCAGCAATTTCCGTTCGAAGCCAACGTGCCGGCGCGCTTCACGGTGCTCGACGAGCGTGACCAGAACGAGATGATGGAGCGCGCCAATCTCGCGGTCTTGCTCGACGCCTCCCGCGATCCCGATAGCGCGGCAGGGCGTGCGCTCAATATCGCGATGGCCAGTGCGGCCGATGTTACCTTCAAGGATGTCGTGCGCGAGGCTTGTCTCAGCCGCGATCACTTCATGGCGTGGACCGACAGTGCTGGAAGCACCGGCGCCGCAGCCGCACAGATGTCCGCTGCACTTGGCGTCGATCCCACCGAGCGCATCGAAGACGTCGAGCGCGAGATCATCGACGGACCGAACTTGCCGCGATCGCGGTGGAAAGAAGTCGCTGTGGTCCTCGAGACCGGCAACAAATCCGATCAGGACCAGGCGTTGCGGCTTCGCGAGGCGTTGCTATTTACCGGCATCGCGCAAGTGGACGAGTATCTCGGCGTATTCCTTACCGAAGAGCGTACGCCGCGCAAAACTGTGGTGACGAAGAAATTCTGCGACAACAACCCGGCGCTTGCGCGCTTGTTCGAAGCGGAAGCTCGCCGCATCGAGCCGCTCATCGAGCGGCGCCGGGCGATGACCATCCGCGACCGGACCCAGGCGCTGTTGGAAATCGCGACCGCGGCGGCGGCGAATTATCGGCGCGAGAAGCAGGAGCGCGGTCTGCTCGACTATGACGATTTGATCGACAAGACACTTGCGATGCTGGATCGTGTTTCCTCCGGCTGGGTGCACTACAAGCTCGATCGCGGCGTCGACCACGTACTGATCGACGAGGCGCAGGATACCAGCCCCCGGCAATGGGACATCGTTGCCCATATCATTTCCGAGTTCACGTCGGGAGAAGGCGCGCGCGACGGCGCCATCCGCACGATCTTCGCGGTTGGCGACGAGAAGCAGTCGATCTTTTCGTTTCAGGGCGCTGCGCCGCGCGAATTCGATGCCCGTCGCAGAGAACTACATAGGAAGTTTACCGATGCCGGGCTGAAGTTCGACCCTCTCTCGTTCACCTATTCGTTCCGCTCGGGACCCGCGATCCTGCAATCCGTGGATTTCGTGTTCCGCGAGGAAACGATCTATCGAAGCATCCATGCGGAAAACGCCTATCCGCTGCACGAGGCACTGACCGACGCCGGGCCGAGCCTGATCGATCTCTGGGAATTGCAGCTGCCGGACGACAAGCAAAACATCGAAGGCTGGCGCGCGCCCTTCGATGCGGTGTCGGAGACGAGCCCAGAGGTTCGGCTCGCCAAGCGCATTCAAGCCGAGATCAAGCGGCTCGTCGACAGCGGCACCATAACCGGCCACGCCGGCAATCGCCGGCCGCTGAGCTATGGCGACATGCTGGTGCTGGTGCGGCGGCGCGGCAACGCCTTCGACGCAGTCATCCAGGCGCTGAAACACGCCAACGTTCCCGTTGCCGGCGCCGACCGGCTGAAGCTCACCGAGCACATCGCGATCATCGACCTGATGAATCTCGCCGACGCGCTGTTGTTGCCGCAGGACGATCTGGCGCTGGCGGTGGCGCTCAAAAGTCCGCTGTTCGGCCTTAACGATGACGATCTGTTTGAGCTGGCGTGGCAGCGCAAGGGATCGCTGCGCCATGCCTTGAGCCTGCACGCCGCGACGGATAGCCGATTCACGGCTGCGCTGAAGCGTCTTGAACAATGCGAGCGACGTTTTGCCACGGAAACGCCGTTTGCGTTCTATGCCGGGTTGCTCGGCGGCGAGGGCGGCCGGGCCCGAATCCTGAGACGGCTCGGGCATGAAGCCAATGACGCGCTCGACGAGTTTCTCGAGCTCGCTTTGGGCTATGAGCGCAAAGCGCCCGCCTCGCTGCAGGGCTTCATGGCGTGGCTGCGCGCGGCCGATACCGAAGTGAAGCGCGATATGGAAATTTCGCGCGATGAAGTCCGCGTCATGACCGTGCACGGCGCGAAGGGGCTGGAGGCGCCGGTGGTTTTTCTGGTCGATACCACTTCCTCGCCTTCGGATACGCAGCGGCTGAAACTCATTCATCTGCCGCAAGGCAATGCGGCACCTCATGCGCCCGGCGTCGTGGTCTGGGCCGGCAAGAAGGCCGACGACCCTGCGGCGGTCGCAGCGGCCCGCACGGCAATGCTTGGCGAGACCGAGGATGAATACCGCCGCCTGCTTTATGTGGCGATGACGCGCGCGGCCGATCGCCTGATCGTCGGCGGCTGCATGCCCGGCAACATGGGCACCGTGCGCAAATTCTCCTGGTACGACCTGATCGTCAAAGGCCTCGCCAATTCCGGATTGCACGAGCAGACCATCGAGACGCGGGACGGCCCGGTGAAGCGCTACGCGCGGCCGGAGGATGTCACGGCCCAGATCGGCAAAGCCGCGGCTCCGGTGACGGCCGCCTCGCTCGAACTGCCGTCATGGCTGCGGACGCCGGCGCCGCCAGAGACCACCGCCGACAACCTGCTGCGCCCTTCCGGCCCTGCGGAGGATGAAGGTCGCAGCATCCGAACCGGCGAATCCATCGAGTTGCGTGCGCGCGCGTTGCAGCGCGGCACGCTGGTGCACCGGCTGCTGCAATCCCTGCCCGACGTTGCCGACGACCGCCGTCGCGATGCGGCGCTGCGATACCTTGCCCGCAACACGGACGGCTGGACCGACGGCGACCGCGAGGCGCTTGCAGAAGCGGTGCTGGCCGTAGTTGACGATCCACGCTTCGCGCTGGTGTTTGCGCCCGGCAGCCGCGCCGAAATCTCGATCGTGGGGCGGCTGGACCGTCCGGGACGGCCGCCGGCGCTGGTTTCCGGGCAAATCGATCGGCTGGTGGTGACGCCAAGCGAGGTCTTGATCGTCGATTTCAAGACCAATCATGCCCCGCCAAAACTCCCGGCCGAGGCGCCTTGGACCTACGTCCGGCAGCTCGCGCTCTACCGCGCGGTGCTGAAGAAACTTTATCCCCAGCTGCCGGTCCGCGCGGCATTACTTTGGACGGAAACGCCTGCCTTGATGGAGATTCCTGCTCCCGCTCTGGACGCGCAACAGGCAGCCATTATCCTAAGGGATGACCGAGCTTGACCCGGCAACGCCGCGTTCATAGGTTGATCGCATGATCAAGGCGGCGATTCCCGAGGGCCGCGTTTTCCCGAACTGAACGAGGTATTCCAATGGCCGTTGGCAAGGTTTCTGACGCCGATTTCGACGCCGAAGTACTCAAGGCGACCGGCCCGGTCGTGGTCGATTTCTGGGCCGAATGGTGCGGCCCCTGCCGCATGATCGCACCCGCGCTTGACGAGATTTCCGGCGTGATGGGCGACAAGGTCAAGATCGTGAAGCTGAACGTCGACGAGAGCCCGAAGACGGCTTCCAAATACGGCGTGATGTCGATCCCGACGCTGATGATCTTCAAAGGCGGCGAGATGGCCTCGCGCCAGGTCGGCGCCGCGCCGAAGCAGAAGCTGCAGCAGTGGATATCGGCTGCGGTCTGACGCCGTCGTACAAATAAATTGCTCTCACGGCCGGCGAAGAGCCGGCCGTTTGCGTTGAGAGGGTATGCCGCCCGCGCGCCGAACAACCGCAGTGAAATCTTCCAGGCCGTTGGCGGCGATGGAGGCGCGTTCCGTCGATACCATTCCGTGCGGGCCGCAATGGCAGTACGAACCGAAGTGGGACGGCTTCCGCTGCCTGCTCTCTCGCGATGACGACAACGTCGATCTGCGCTCCAAATCAGGCGAAGACCTCGCCCGCTATTTTCCCGAGCTGGTCGAGGCCGCGCTCAAACTGAAAGCGGCGGCATTCCTGCTCGACGGCGAAATCGTCGTGCCGCATGGCAAGGCGCTTTCTTTCGATGACCTTTTGCAACGCATTCACCCCGCGGCGAGCCGGATCAGGAAATTGTCGCAGGAAACGCCCGCGCTTTTTCTAGCCTTCGATCTCTTGGCGACCACGGCCGATAAAGCGCTCTCCGCGCAACCGCTCAGCAAACGACGTCCGGTGCTGGAGGCCTTCGCAAGGACCCAGTTCAAATCCAATCCAACGTTTCGGCTGTCGCCGGCGACGCCGAGCCATGCGACCGCAAAAAAATGGCTGGCGCAAGCCGGCGGCGGCTGCGACGGCGTGATCGCCAAGCGCGTCGACCTGCCCTATCAATCCGGCAACCGCGACGGCATGCAGAAGATCAAGAACTTTCGTAGCGCCGACTGCGTGGTCGGCGGCTTCCGCTACGCGACCAACAAGCTCGATGACAAGGAGGTGGTGGGGTCGCTGCTGCTCGGCCTCTACGATGGCGAAGGATTATTGCACCATGTCGGCTTCACCTCGGCGATCAAACGGCAGGAAAAGCTGGCGCTGACGGCGAGACTTGAGCCGCTCATTGCCAAGCCCGGATTTACCGGCAACGCGCCGGGCGGCCCGAGCCGCTGGTCGACCGACCGCTCGGCGCAGTGGTGCCCGTTGAAGCCGAAGCTCGTGGTCGAGGTGGCTTACGATCATTTCAGCGGCGAGCGGTTTCGCCACGGCACCTCGATCTTGCGCTGGCGTCCGGACAAGGCGCCAAAACAATGCACCTTCGATCAGCTGAAACAAAAAGCTGCCGATCCGATGAAGCTGCTGGCGTAACCTTCGTTACGGCGACGCCGCGCACTCGGGTCCGAACGTCCCGCGGACCGAGCACAGGCTCCGCGGCGAGCCGCTGAAGAGGCGCTGCGCCCGCGTCCGGGACACAAGTATTCTATCCCGGCGGCGTGCCGTTGGCGGCGAGCACATGGCCGGCGAGATACAGCGAGCCCGCGATAAGGATGCGCGGCGGCACCTCATAGGCAAGCCGCGCGAGCGAACGCAATGCCGCTTCGACGCTGGCTGAACTTTCCACACGCATGCCGAACTGCCGCGCGGCATCCGCCAGCCGATCCGGCGGCATCGTGTTGTCGCGATCCGGTATCTGCACCGCGATGATGTGGCGCGTCAGGCCTGCGAAATTGGCGAGAAACGCGCTGGCATCCTTGTTGGCCATCATGCCGACGATCACCACCAGCGGACGCGATACCCGTTCTTCGAGATCGCCCAGCGCCGCGGCGGCCACGCGCCCGCCCTCCGCATTGTGCCCGCCATCGAGCCAGATCTCGCAACCTTGCGGGGCCTGGTCCACCAGCGCGCCTGAGGCCAGACGCTGCATCCGCGCCGGCCACTCGGCGTTGACGATGCCGGCCTCGAAAGCCGCCGCGTCGATCTTGAACCTGTTCTGCGCGCGCAGCGTCGCAATCGCGAGGCCGGCGTTGTCGAACTGATGCCGGCCGAACAGTTTTGGCGCCGCCAGATCCATCAGGCCGCGATCGTCCTGGTACACCAGCCGCCCGCGCTCCACATTGACGTGCCACTCCTGCGATGCCCGATGCAGCAACGCGTGCATCCGCCTGGCCTGTTGTTCGATCGCGTCCATCGCCTCGGACGGCTGCTCCGCGCAAATCGCCGGCACGCCGCGCTTGATGATGCCGGCCTTTTCGCGGGCAATCGCGGTGAGCGTATCGCCGAGAAATTCGGTGTGGTCCATGCTGACCGGCGCGATCACGCTCGCCAGCGGCGTATCGATCACGTTGGTCGCATCGAGCCGCCCGCCGAGACCGACTTCCAGCAGCACCACATCGGCCGCGTGCTGCGCGAACAGACAAAATGCCGCCGCGGTCTCGACTTCAAAAATGGTGATCGGCGCGCCCGCATTGGCCCGCTCGCAATGTTCGAGCGCCGCACGCAGTTCGTCATCGTCGACCAGCGTGCCGCCGCCGACCCGGCCGAGTCGAAAACTTTCGTTGATCCGCACCATATAAGGCGACGTGTAGACGTGGACGCGCAGGCCGGCCGCTTCCAGAATGGCGCGCAAATAGGCGATCGTCGAACCCTTGCCGTTGGTGCCGGCGACGTGAATGACCGGCGGCAGCATCCGTTCGGGATGTTTCAGCCGCTCCAGCAATCGGAGCATCCGCTCCAGGCCGAGATCGATACGTTTGGGATGTAGCGCAGACAGCCGCGCGATCAATTCGCCGAGCGGTGGCGCTGGCTTGGCCGCAGGCGCGTTCACGCGTGGGGTGCTGCCGGCGCGACATCCGCACCCGATACGATCGGGGCCGGAGTGGCGACCTCTGGCGCGGGCTTGGAGGGGATTTCGATGGCTGGCGACTTCGTCAGCAAGCGGCAGAGCCGCGCCAGCGTCTGGCGCAGATGGTGGCGATGCACCACCATGTCGACCATGCCGTGGTCTTTGAGATATTCCGCGCGCTGAAAGCCTTCCGGCAATTTCTCGCGGATGGTCTGCTCGATCACGCGCGCGCCGGCGAAACCGATCAGCGACCCCGGCTCGGCAATCTGCACGTCGCCGAGCATGGCATAGGAGGCGGTGACGCCGCCGGTGGTCGGATTGGTGAGCACCACGATATAGGGCTGTTTCGCCTCGCGCAGCATCTGTACACCGACGGTGGTGCGCGGCATCTGCATCAGCGACAGAATGCCTTCCTGCATACGAGCGCCACCCGAGGCGGCGAATACGATGAACGGCGATTTCTTTTCAACCGCGAGTTCCAGCCCGCGCACGATGGCTTCGCCGGCAGCCATGCCGAGCGAGCCGCCCATGAAATCGAAATCCTGCACCGCGATCACCACGCCGGCGCCCTCGAGCTTGCCGTAGCCCACCTTGATGGCGTCGTTCAGCCCGGTTCTGGCGCGGGCATCCTTGATGCGATCGGCGTATTTACGTTCGTCGCGGAATTTCAGGGGATCGGCGGTTACTTCGGGCAGCGCCACGTCGAACCAGGTCTCGTTGTCGAAGATCGATTTCAGCCGCGCCACCGCGCCCATGCGCATGTGATAGTTCGAACCGGGAATGACGAACTGGTTGGCCTCGACGTCCTTGTAGAACACGAGCTGCCCGGAATCGGGGCACTTGATCCACAGATTCTCCGGCGTTTCGCGCCGCAGGATGTTGCGGATTTTCGGCCGGACCACGTTGGTGAGCCAGTTCATGTTTCGCTCCGAATCGCGATCTAGCAGCGATCGCATGGATTATATGGCGGCTGGGGAAGTGCCCGGCAAGCCGCCGTTTTGCGGTCTATCTTGCCCGCAATTGTGGCCTATTCTGCGGCCTGTTTCGCTCCCCGCACGCCTTGCGCGAGCGAGGCCGCAAGATCGGCCACCGCGTCGACGGTTTTGGCCGTCGCGCGGCCTTCGGCATCGAGGCTGCCGCGCAGAGCATCGACCAGCGCGGTCCCGACCACCGCGCCGTCGGCGTTTTGCGCAATGCCGCGCGCGGCGTCCGGCGTCCTGATGCCGAAGCCGACACAAACCGGCAACATGGTATGCCGCTTGATGCGAGCGACGGCCTCGCCGACCACCGCTGTATCCCCGCCGGCGCTGCCGGTGATGCCGGTGATGGAGACGTAATAGACAAAGCCCGAAGTATTCGCGAGCACCGCGGGCAGGCGCTTGTCGTCAGTGGTCGGCGTCGCCAGCCGGATGAAATTCAGCCCGGCCTTCATCGCCGGCAGGCACAATTCGGCGTCTTCCTCCGGAGGCAGGTCGACGATGATTAGGCCGTCGACGCCTGCGGCTTTTGCATCGACGAGAAATTTGTCGACGCCGTAAATGTAGATCGGATTGTAGTAGCCCATCAGCACCAGCGGCGTGGTGGCGTCGCCCTGGCGGAATGCCCGAACCATATCGAGCGTTTTCTTGAGCGTCATGCCGCTTTTCAACGCGCGCAATCCCGCCGCCTGGATCGCCGGACCGTCCGCCATCGGATCGGTGAAAGGCATGCCGATCTCGATGACATCGGCGCCGGCCTTCGGCAGCGCCTTGATGATTTCGAGCGAGGTCGCGGGATCGGGATCGCCGGCCATCACGAAGGTGATGAAGGCCGAGCGGCCTTGCTTTTTCAGCTCGGCAAAACGTGCGTCGATGCGGGTGGTCATGATGCGTCCCGCTTGCGGGGAAGAGTTAGGGTTGGGGCTCTATCGTTTCGGGCGGTCACTTCTTCCTCCCCCGCAAAATGTCCCCCACCTGCGGAATGTCCTTGTCGCCGCGACCGGAGAGATTGACCACCATCAGATGGTCTTTCGGCCGCTTCGGCGCCAGCTCCATCACTTTGGCGATGGCATGGGCGGGCTCCAGCGCCGGAATGATGCCTTCCAGCCGCGACAGCAATTGAAATGCCGCCAGCGCTTCGTCGTCGGTGGCGGACAGATAGGTCACCCGGCCGGTTTCATGCAGCCAGGCATGCTCCGGGCCGATGCCAGGATAGTCCAGTCCTGCCGAAATCGAATGCGCGTCCTGGATCTGGCCGTCGTCGTCCATCAGCAGATAAGTGCGGTTGCCGTGCAGCACGCCCGGTCGGCCGCCGGCGATCGAAGCCGCATGCAATTGCGTGAGCCCATGGCCTGCCGCCTCGACGCCGAAAATCTCGACGCCGGGATCATCGAGGAACGGATGGAACAGCCCCATCGCGTTGGAGCCGCCGCCGATACAGGCGATCAGCGAGTCCGGCAGACGGCCTTCGGCTTGCTGCATCTGCGCGCGGGTCTCGTCGCCAATCACCGCCTGAAAATCGCGCACCATCATCGGATAGGGATGCGGGCCCGCGATCGTGCCGATGCAGTAGAACGTGTTGTGCACGTTGGTGACCCAGTCGCGCAGCGCGTCGTTCATCGCATCCTTCAGCGTGCGCGAGCCCGACTGCACCGGAACGACCTTGGCGCCCAGCATTTCCATGCGGATGACATTGGGCTGCTGCCGCTCGACATCGACGGCGCCCATATAGACCACGCAATCGAGCCCGAACCGCGCACACAGCGTGGCGGTGGCCACGCCATGCTGGCCGGCGCCGGTTTCCGCGATGATGCGCTGCTTGCCCATGCGCCGCGCCACCATGATCTGGCCGAGCACGTTGTTGACCTTGTGCGAGCCGGTGTGGTTGAGCTCCTCGCGCTTGAAATAGATTTTCGCGCCGCCGAGATGTTCGGTCAGGCGCTCGGCAAGATACAGCGGCGACGGCCGGCCGACATAATCCCTGAGATAGCCGTTCATTTCGGCCTGGAACGCCGGGTCGGCTTTAGCGTCGGCGTAAGCCTTCTCCAGATCGAGGATCAGCGGCATCAACGTTTCCGCGACAAAGCGGCCACCGAAAATGCCGAAATGGCCACGCTCGTCCGGGCCGCTGCGGAAGGAATTAGATAAATTTCGATTCATCGAACCATCAACTCTTCAGTGGCGCGCGCGGCGCGAATAAAGGCGCGGATCATCTCGGGATCCTTGAGGCCCGGCGTGCGCTCGACGCCCGAGGAAACATCGACGCCGCCGGCGCGCGTCACGCGAACGGCTTCTGCGACATTGCCGACATTGAGACCGCCCGAAACCATGAACGGCAGTTTGAGGTCGAGATTCTCAAGCACGCGCCAATCAAACACCTCGCCCAGACCGCCCGGACGCGTCGCTTCCTTTGGGGCGCGGGCATCGAACAGGATGCGGTCGGCAACGGCGGCATAGCCGGGCAGCGATGCGAGATCGGCCGTGGCTTCGACGGCGAGGACCTTCATCACAGGCAATCCGAATTTCTGCTTGAGGTCACGCAGCCGCGCCACGCTTTCCGTACCGTGCAATTGCAACATGTCCGGCTGCAGCGCCTCGACGATATTGGCGAACGTCGCGTCGTCGGCATCGACCGTAAGGGCGACTTTTGACGCGCGGCGTTTTACCTGTTTGCCGAGGGCGCGCGCCGTCTCAAGGCTGAGATGCCGCGGCGAGGGCGGAAAGAATACGAATCCTACCATGTCCGCGCCGGCATCCAGCGCGACGTCGAGCGTCTCGCGCGTGGACAGGCCGCAAATTTTGACGATCAGGGACATGGCTCAGGGCACAGGTTATGGGCGGCGATGAGCGCCGGAAAGGCGACGCTCTTGCGGCGCGTTCTACAACGTCGCGCCCTGCTTGTCTCGCCCGCTGGACCCATATCCGCCACCCTGCCCCGGGCCAGGGAGCCGCCGCGGATCATACCGCGAGGCCGCAGCACCACCGCGTAGCTCGGCCAGTTGCGCCCGTGCCTGCCTTGCATCGGCCTCGTGCTGCCGCGCGGCGCGCCGCCAATGGCGCTGCCGGAACCAGGTCGCGCAGCCGCCCGCCACCACGCCCAGCATCGCCACCGCGATGATGACGACGAACAGCGGCAGCGTGACGCTGATCGACGGATCGGTCGAATTGAATGGATCGAACGACACCGTCACCAGATGACGATTGGCCACCGCGAAGACGATGAAGATCAGGCCCAGCGGAACCAGCACCAGGCCTGTGAAAAATTTTCGCATGACCATCTCTCGCATTGGTGGAGATCGGCGGACGCGTATTCCGCAAAGCCGGCTGGCGACCGCGGTAAGGGGCGGTCCAGGATCGCCTACGCGCCGGCCTCGGATGTCCCGTTGCCGCGGTTCAACCGCTCGCGCATCTCCTTGCCCGTCTTGAAAAACGGCACGCTCTTCTGATCGACCGGCACATGCGCGCCGGTACGCGGATTGCGGCCGGCGCGGGCCGGACGATGCTTCACCGAAAACGCCCCAAAACCGCGCAACTCGACCCGGTCGCCGCGCGCTAACGCGGCGACGATCTCATCAAGAATCGCGTTCACGATGTTCTCAACATCCCGCTGGTAAAGATGCGGGTTGTGCTCGGCAATGCGCTGAACAAGTTCGGATTTGATCATCGAGACTGGGACCCGGGAGCGTGCGGACATCATTTCCGTGAAAATGCCTTGAACTGTCAAGACGCTAAATGAAATTTGGACGGCGCGAAAACGCGTGACAATCGGCCGGATCGGGGGTTGTGACTATACCCGCAATGCGGGAGGACACCACGGAAACCGGACTTAGGCGGTTCAGTTTGTCCCTGCGGGGTGCCACAGCGCCAGCATCCCATCGAGGCTCAGGCGATCGACGGCCTGCGCGACGCCGGTCTGCTCCACCTGCCGCGCAATCGCGCTCAAGCCCAGCGCATCAAGCGTAAAGGAAGCTGCCGTGCGCAGAAAAGTCAGGTCACCGAACTTGGGCGACAGCTTGAAATCACGCACCGGTAAATCTTTCTTGACGCCTTTCTGCGCCACCAGCCACGCCACGGCGGTTTTCTCGTCGCCGAGTTGGTCGACCAGTTTCAGATCGACCGCCTGGCGGCCGGTGAAGACCCGTCCGTCCGCGACTTTTTCGAGCAACCCGTCGTCCATCCCGCGGCGCTCTTTCACGAGACCGCGAAACCACGCGTAGGAGTCCTTTACCAGCGCGTCAAGCGCGGCGCGCGCTTCCGGGCTGGTCGGCTCAAACCCATTGGGCGCCGCCTTTAACGGCGACGATTTCACTTCCTCGACCTTGACGCCGACGGTCTTCAGCAGCTCGGTAAAATTCGGATATTGGAACAGCACGCCGATCGAGCCGACCAGCGAGCTTTGCTGCGCGACAATGTGATCGGCCGCAAGCGCGGTGATGTAGCCACCCGACGCCGCCAATCCCTCGACCACCACGACCAGCGGCTTCTTCGCCTTTAGCCGCATCAGCGCATCGTAAAGCTGTTCGGAGCCAGCCGTGGTGCCGCCTGGCGAGTTGATGTGCACAACGACCGCTGCGGCGCCGGATTTTTCCAGCCGCTCGAGCGCCTCGACGCGATCATTGTCGCTCCGTATCAGACCATCGATTTCGACGCGAGCGATCGAACCTGATGTCGTGAATGCGCCGCGCCCGGCCGGCGTTACAACCACGCCAACCGTGACGATCGCGACGATCGCGACCAGCACGGCGAGCACGCGCCAGAACGTCAGCTTGCGGCGTATCCTGCGGCGATCGACGATCACATCGGAATCAAGCGACATCGAAATTCTCCCCGGAAGCGGTCTTTAAGACGGGTCGCACGGTCTTCTCTGCACAGCCTTAATATACCGTGTCCCAATTACATCAATTGCGATGCAATATGAAGAAAACAAGACCCTATTCTGGTCGTCCCGGCGTCCGCCGGGGCGACAACAGCGGAAAAAAAGGGCCCCGGTCGAAACCGGGGCCCCATTTGATCAAGCCGAGAATCGAGAGGCTTACTTGTCGGTGCGCTGCTTGAGCGCGGTGCCGAGAATGTCGCCCAGCGTCGCCCCCGAATCGGAGGAGCCGTACTGCGCGATCGCCTCTTTCTCTTCGGCGACTTCCAGCGCCTTGATCGAGACCTGCACCTTGCGGGCCTTCTTGTCGAACTGGATCACTCGCGCATCGACCTTTTCGCCGACGGCGAAACGCTCGGCGCGCTGATCGGAACGCTCGCGCGCCAGTTCGGAGCGCTTGATGAAGGTGGTGAAATCGGTGCCGGCGATCTTAACCTCGATGCCGCTTTCCTTCACCTCGAGCACTTCGCAGGTCACAACCGCACCCTTCTTGACGTCGCCCGGCTCGGCGAAGGGATCGCCCTCGAGCTGCTTGACGCCGAGCGAGATGCGCTCCTTCTCGACGTCGACGTCGAGCACCACGGCCTTGACCACGTCGCCCTTCTTGAAGTTGTCGATCACCTGCTCGCCCGGGAGCTTCCAGTCGAGATCGGAGAGATGGACCATGCCGTCGACGTCGCCCTCGAGCCCGAGGAACAGACCGAACTCGGTCTTGTTCTTGACCTCGCCCTCGACCGTCGATCCCACCGGGAATTTCTCGACGAACACTTCCCAGGGATTGCGCATGGTCTGCTTGAGACCGAGCGAGATCCGGCGCTTGACGGAATCGACTTCGAGAACCTGCACTTCGACTTCCTGGGAGGTCGAAACGATCTTGCCGGGATGCATGTTCTTTTTGGTCCACGACATTTCCGAGACGTGGATCAGGCCTTCGATACCCGGCTCCAGTTCGACGAACGCACCGTAGTCGGTGATGTTGGTGACGCGGCCGGTGAAGCGCGCATTAAGTGGGTATTTCGCCTCGATGCCCTGCCACGGATCGTCCAGCAATTGCTTCATGCCGAGCGAGATGCGGTGGGTCTCGTGGTTGATCTTGATGATCTTGACCTTCACGGTCTGGCCAATGGTCAGCACCTCGGTCGGGTGATTGACCCGGCGCCAGGCGATGTCGGTAACGTGCAAGAGGCCGTCGATGCCGCCGAGATCCACGAACGCACCGTAATCGGTGATGTTCTTGACGACGCCGTCGATGACCTGGCCCTCTTCGAGGTTCTGCACCAGCTCCTGGCGCTGTTCAGCGCGGGTCTCTTCGAGAACCGTGCGGCGCGACACCACGATATTGCCGCGGCGGCGATCCATCTTGAGGATCTGGAACGGCTGCGAATTGTTCATCAGCGGCGCGACGTCGCGGATCGGCCGGATATCGACCTGCGAGCGCGGCAGGAAGGCTACTGCACCGTCGAGGTCGACGGTAAAGCCGCCCTTGACCTGATTGAAGATGACGCCGTGCACCTTCTCGTTATTGTTGAACGCCTTCTCGAGCTTGCCCCAGCTCTCCTCGCGGCGCGCCTTGTCGCGCGACAGCACGGCCTCGCCGAGCGCATTCTCGATGCGGTCGAGAAACACCTCGACCTCATCGCCGACCTTGAGTTCGCTTTCGCGGCCGGGTCCTGCGAATTCACGCAGCGCCACGCGGCCTTCGGTCTTCAGGCCGACGTCGATGACGGCCATGTCCTTCTCGATCGCAACAACGATGCCCTTGATGACGGAGCTTTCCTGCAGATTGCCGCCGGCAAAGCTCTCGTCGAGCATCGCGGCAAAGTCGTCGCGGGAAGGATTATAGGAAGCAGCAGTCGAAGCCATTTGTTCTCCAGATGCGGGTATCGCCGGCCATTCGGGTTAAAGGGCGTATCGCGCGTGAAGTGTTAGAGCTCCGCAAACCCTAACGACCGCCCATTGCGAAAATCGCAAGAGCGGGCCGGCAGCATGCCTGCACGTTCGATACGTTGATGTCGCGCATTCCGCAAAAGTGAAAACCGGTCTTGCGAAAAGAATGCGCGTGACTTTGATGTCCGGACTTTGAATGGATCGATCTCGAGAAATCGAGTTCGAGGTACCGACATTCAAGACCTGGAGCGGGCTTTCCTCCAATGACGGCTACGGGTTCAAACCCGCTGCCGGCCCGCTCGGACGGCCTCGACGATGTCGATGGCGGCCCGGACGCCGCCTTCTATATCCAAATGCGAGTTATCGAGCAAGTAAGCATCCGCGGCGGGTTTTAAAGGTGCAACGGCCCTGTTCCGGTCGCGTTCGTCCCGTTTGAGGATATCGGCCAGCACCAAAGCCTCGTCGGCATCCTCCCCCCGTGCCCTCGCTTCGAGGGTCCGGCGGCGGGCGCGGACTTTCGGGTCGGCCATGACGAAGATCTTCACGTCGGCATGCGGGCAAATCACGGTACCGATATCGCGGCCATCCAGCACCGCGCCCGGCGGATCCGCCGCGAATTGCCGCTGAAAATTCAGCAATACCTCCCGTACTTTCGGAAAAGCCGAGACCACCGAAGCGGCCTCGCCCACGACTTGCGTCTTCAGGGCAGGATTTCCGAACTTTTCAGGATCGAGCTCGCGCGCCGCCGAGACGGCGAGCATCTCGTCGGTCAGGTCGGCGCCGGCATCCAGCAGCGCCTTGGCGACCGCGCGGTAGATCACCCCGGTATCTAGGTGGCGATAGCCGTAGTGGTGGGCGAGCCGCTTCCCGAGCGTGCCCTTGCCTGACGCGGCCGGTCCGTCGATGGCGATGATCATGACAACTCCGCCCCAAGCGAGCGCATCATCGGGATGAAATCCGGAAAGCTGGTGGCGATGAACGCGGTGTCGTCGACCCTCACAGGCTTGTCGGACGCCAGCCCCATCACCAAGGCCGACATCGCGATGCGGTGATCCATGTGGGTGGCGACGAGCCCGCCGCCCGGAACATGGCCCTTGCCTTCGACCATCATGTCGTCGCCCGAGATCTCGACCTTGACGCCGTTGACGCGCAGCATGGCAGCGGTGGCTTCCAGCCGGTCGGACTCCTTGACGCGCAATTCGTGCAATCCGCGCATGATTGTGGTGCCTTCGGCGAAGCCGGCGGCCACCGCCAGCACCAGATATTCGTCGATCATCGAGGGCGCCCGTTCGGGGGGCACCTCGACGCCGCGCAGCTTCGAGGCGCGCACCCGCAACTGCGCCATCGGCTCGCCGGCATCGCCGCGCAACTGGCTTTCCTCGATCGACGCGCCCATCTCGCGCAGTGTCGTGAACAGGCCGGTGCGCAGCGGATTGGTCATGACATCCGACAGTACGATGTCGGAACCTTCCACGATCAATGCCGCCACGATCGGGAATGCCGCCGATGACGGATCGGCCGGCACCACGACCTCGGCGCCGTGCAGTTCGGGCTGACCGGTGAGCGCGATTTTGCGCCCATGGCTGCCGTCGCGCGTCGAGACGATCTGCGCCCCGAAATGCTTCAACATCAGCTCGGTATGGTCGCGGCTGGCCTCGGTCTCGATCACGGTGGTGACGCCGGGCGCTGCCAGCCCCGCCAGCAGCACGGCGGATTTGATCTGGGCTGAGGGCACCGGCGTCCGGTACAGGATCGGCAGCGGATCGCGCGCGCCATGAAGCGTCAGCGGCAGGCGGCCGCCTTCGCCGCTCGCCCCGACCCGCGCGCCCATCAACGCCAAGGGATCGAGCACCCGCCGCATCGGCCTGCCGCGCAGCGAGGCGTCACCGTCGAAAATTGCGGTAATCGGACAACCCGCCACCGCACCCATCACCAGCCGGCAGCCGGTTCCGGAATTGCCAAAATCGAGCGGAACCTCGGGCTGCGCGAAGCCGGCCACACCTACCCCGCGCACCGACCAGGCGAAATCACCGGTTCGCTCCACTTGTGCGCCCAGCGCCCGCATCGTTTTGGCGGTATTCAGCACGTCTTCGCCCTCGAGCAGGCCCGAAACCCGGGTTTCGCCGACCGCCAGCGCGCCCAAAATCAGGGCGCGGTGGGAAATCGACTTGTCTCCGGGAACGCGGACCTTCCCGGTCAGAGGGCCGCTCGAACGTGCTTCAAGCGGCGTCGGATGGTTGGCGAAGCCTTCTGAATGGGTCAAGATTGTGTCCTCTGCGCGCGCGGCAGGTAACACATGGGCCGCGCGGCGTCACGCGGCTGTCTTTCTCGCGCAGAGCGCTATTGACAGCGGCGCGGCAACTAGCCAAGTGAAGCACCGTTTTCCAGAAATTCCCAGGGATCCCCACGTGGCCAAATCCGATCTCGGAACCAAACGCATTTGCCCGACGACAGGCAAGAAATTTTACGACCTCAACAAGAACCCAGTGATCTCGCCCTACACCGGCGAGGTGGTGCCGATTGCGCCGATTCCGCCGCCGCGAACCCGCGCCGATGCCGCGGCGCGCGCTAGCGCCGCAGCCGCCGCCTCTGCCGCCGAAGCAACGCCGGAGCCGGCCGAGGCTGAAGAGTTGGTGCCGCTCGAGGAAGCCGATGCCGAGGAGAACACCGGCAAGGTCAAGGCCGTCGTTCCCGAGTCCGAAGATGACATCGAAATCGACGAGACCATCGAAGGCGATGATGATGACGATTCGACCTTCATCGCCGATGAGGAAGAGGGCGACGAGGATGTGACCGATATCATCGGTGACGTCGGCGGCGACGAGGAGACTTGAGATCGGCGCTGAACTGTGTTCAGGGTTTTTCCGCGCGTCGCCCAAGGCGCGCGGCAGGTTAAGGGGCCATAGCTCAGCTGGGAGAGCGCTTGCATGGCATGCAAGAGGTCGGCGGTTCGATCCCGCCTGGCTCCACCACGCTTCGCCCTTCGGGCTACGCGTGGCGCAGCCACGCACAGGCCCGGAGAGCGAAGCGTGCCCGGCGTAGCCCTCTTGAGCGAAGACGGGCTGGAGAGGTCATCGGATCTCATCTACCATCTGGGCTCGCCGTCGCGTGAGCGCCCATGTGGCACTTCTACATCATCCGCAGCATCAATTTTCCCGAACAGGAATATGTCGGCGCAACTTCGGACTTGAAGCAACGGCTGCCCGACCACAACGCCGGCAAATCCACCCACACTGCAAAGTTCAAGCCCTGGGAATTGGTCTGGTACTGCGCCTTTCCGGACAAACACAAAGCGCTGGCTTTCGAGAAATATCTCAAATCCCATTCCGGCCGGGCATTTGCGAAGAAGCGTCTGGAGTGATTAAACCTCCAGACCACAAAAGCATTCACCGGAAACGCCAAGAAACCGCCCCATGCCCCCTGAAACTGCTTCCGGCGCAATGGCCGGATTGCGCGTGATCGACCTGACGCGCGTTCTCGGTGGACCTTACTGTACGCAAATCCTCGCCGATCACGGCGCCGACGTGATCAAGGTGGAGCCTCCCGCCGGCGACGAGGTGCGCGACTGGGGACCTCCCTTTCATGGCGAGGACGCGGCCTATTTCGTCGGCATCAACCGCAACAAGCGTTCGATCGGTCTCGATCTCGCCTCCGAGGGCGGGCGCGCCGTGCTGCTAAAGATGCTGGAGCGCGCCGACGTCCTGATCGAGAATTTCAAGCCGGGCACGCTCGACAAATGGGGCATCGGCAACGACGTGCTGCGCGCGAAATTCCCGAAACTGGTTCACTGCCGGATTTCCGGCTTCGGCGCCGACGGGCCGCGCGGCGGCAATCCCGGCTACGACGCGATCATTCAGGCCATGACCGGGATGATCGCCGCAACCGGCTCGCCGCAAAGCGGGCCGATGCGCATCGGCGTGCCTTTGGTCGATATAACCACGGGGCTTTACGCGGCGATCGGCATTCTGATGGCGCTATCGGAGCGGCAAAGATCGGGTGTCGGGCAGTTTCTCGAAACCACGCTGTATGAAACCGGCCTTGCCATCATGCATCCGCACACCGCGAATTATTTCATGCACGGCAAACCGCCGCAGCTCACCGGCAACGAGCATCCGAATCTCGTGCCCTATGCGATTTTCCCGACGCGTACCGCCGATATCTTCATCGGCGTCGGCAACGACGGCACCTTCCGCAAGCTCTGCAAGGAGATCGGCAAACCCGAACTCGGCAGCGACGTCCGGTTTGCGCGCAACAAGGACCGCATCGCCAACCGCGATGCACTGCGCGCCGAACTCGCCGCGGTGTTCCGCCAGCATGACGCCGAGCCATTGTGCGACCGTCTGCTCGCCGCGGGACTGCCGGCCGGACCGGTACAGTCGATCGATACCGCGCTGACCAATGCCCACACTGCCTACCGCGGCGACATCATCGAAAAGGACTGGTACAAAGGGGTCGCCTCTCCGATCCGTCTCGAACGCACCAAGCCGAGCCTGCGGGGCGTCCCGCCAAAATTCAGCGAGCACGCCACCGCGGTGCTCGGCGAATTCGGGTACTCCAAAGGCGAAATCGATGCGCTGATCGCCGAGGGCGTGGTCTGCGGGCCCGAACGAAAGCGCTGAGATTGTAGTTGCGAAGTCGTGCCGGCGACGCCGGCGCCACAACCACCGGCTTCTCGTCGTCAACGGCGTATGGTCCCGGCGTTCGGCGGGACGACTCGACAACCCCGCCTCACCCCATTTTCCGCTTCCCTTTGGCTCGCGCTTTCCCAACACGATCCTTTCGCTTATACGGTCATTTGCACGTCATCCGGCGCTGTTAACGCGCGCAATGAACGTACTGAAGATGACGGCTCAACCTGGAGGAAACCTATGGCATTTCGACACCTCGGTCTTGCCACCACGCTGGCGGCCACACTCGCGCTGGCCAATCCCGCTCATGCGGTGACGGAGCTGCAGTGGTGGCACGCGATGACCGGCGGCAACAACGATATCGTCAACAAGCTGGCCGAAGAATTCAACGCCAGCCAGTCGGACTATAAGGTCGTGCCCTCGTACAAGGGCAACTATCCGGACACCATGAATGCCGGCATCGCTGCATTCCGTGCCGGCAACGCGCCGCACATCATGCAGGTGTTCGAGGTTGGCACCGCGACCATGATGAGTGCCACCGGCGCAATCAAGCCTGTCTATCAGTTGATGAAGGACGCGGGCGAACCTTTCGATCCTAAGGCGTATCTTCCGGCCATTACCGGTTACTACTCCACCTCCAAGGGAGACATGCTGTCGTTTCCCTTCAACTCTTCGTCGATGGTGATGTGGATCAACAAGGATGAACTGAAGAAGGCCGGCGTCGCCGAGATCCCGAAGACCTGGCCGGAAGTCTTCGATGCCGCCAAAAAGCTGAAGGCGGCGGGACACACGACCTGCGGCTTCTCCAATGCCTGGGCGACATGGGCACATATCGAGCAGTTTTCCGCGTGGCATAACGTGCCGATCGGCACCAAGGCGAACGGACTCGACGGCTTCGATACCGAACTGAAGTTCAACTCGCCGCTGCACATCAAGCACCTGCAGAACCTGATCGACCTGCAGAAAGACAAGACCTACGACTATTCCGGCCGCGCCAGCGCCAGCGAAGGACGCTTCAGTTCTGGAGAATGCGCGATTTTCCTGACCTCTTCGGGCTATTACGCAACCGCTAAAGGCACCGCCAAGTTCGATTTCACCTCAGTGCCGATGCCCTACTATCCCGATGTCGCCGGCGCTCCGCAGAATTCGATCATCGGCGGCGCGTCCCTTTGGGTCATGGGCGGCAAGAAGCCCGAGGAATACAAAGGCGTCGCGAAGTTCTTCGCTTTCCTTTCCGACACCAACCGCCAAGCCAAGCTGCATCAGGAATCCGGCTACCTGCCCATCACCAAGGCGGCCTATGAAAAGACCAAGGCGGACGGCTTCTACGAGAAGAACCCGATTTTGCAGACCCCTCTCAAGGAGCTCACCAACAAGGAGCCGACGGAGAATTCGCGCGGCCTGCGTTTCGGAAACATGGTGCAAATGCGCGACATCTGGGCCGAGGAAATCGAGGCTGCACTTGGCGGACAGAAAACAGCCAAGGAAGCGCTCGATGCCGCCGTGGCGCGCGGCAATGCTATATTGCGAACGTTTGAAAAGACCGCAAAGTAAGCCACCTTCTGCAGACTTCCTCTCCCATTCGGGAGAGGAAGTCTCGCATCACACCAAGGCCACGACGCCCTGAATGGAAAAGTCTGCCGTTTTCAGCAGCAAGCTGCTTCCGTACCTGCTGCTCGTGCCGCAGCTCATCATTACATTCGTATTTTTCTACTGGCCGGCCAGCCAGGCGCTCTGGCAATCGTTCCTGCGCGAGGATGCGTTCGGCCTCTCGTCCGAATTCATCGGCATGGAGAATTATCAAGCCCTGTTCGCGCAGCCCGAATACTACAAGGCCATGCTGACAACACTGGTGTTCTCGACGCTGGTCGCGGGTTTGTCGCTCACCATCGCTCTGCTGTTTGCAACGCAAGCCGACAAGAGCCTCAAGGCGGCTCCGGCCTACAAGACCTTCATGATCTGGCCCTATGCGGTTGCTCCGGCGGTTGCCGGCGTACTGTGGATTTTCATGTTTCATCCTTCGCTCGGCACCCTGGCGCGGCCGCTACGCTGGATGAATTTCGACTGGAATCCGCTGCTCAACGGCAATCACGCCATGGCGCTGGTGGTGATGGCCGCGATATGGAAACAGATCTCCTACAATTTCCTGTTCTTTCTGGCTGGGCTGCAGTCGATCCCCAAAAGCGTCATTGAAGCCGGCGCAATCGACGGCGCCGGTCCGATGCGGCGGTTCTGGACCATCATTTTCCCGCTGCTGTCGCCGACAAGCTTTTTTCTGCTGGTTGTGAACGTCGTCTACGTCTTCTTCGACACGTTTGGCATCATCGATGCGGTGACGGGCGGCGGCCCGGCCGGCGCCACCACGACCATGGTCTACAAGGTGTATGCGGACGGACGGCTCGGCGGCGATCTCGGCAGCTCGGCGGCGCAATCGGTGGTGCTGATGATCATCGTCATCGCGCTGACTGCCGTTCAGTTTCGTTATGTCGAGCGCAAGGTGCAATACTGATGGTAGAGCACCGCCCGCTGAACGACATCATCGCCTACGCCATCCTCACCCTCGGCGTATTCATCGTCGCCTTTCCGGTCTATCTCGCATTGATCGCTTCGACCCATGACGCCGCGACCGTGATCAGTGGCAACATGCCGCTCTTGCCGGGGAGCCATACTCTTGAGAACTACTACCGGGCCGTCTTTGTCGGCGGGTCGCGCACCAGCCGCGAGCCGGTCGGCCATATGCTGTTTAATTCGTTTGTTTCCGCGCTCGGCATTGCGATGGGCAAGATCTTCATTTCCATCCTGTCCGCCTATGCCGTGGTGTATTTCCGCTTTCCGTTCCGCAAGGCCGCATTCTGGATCATCTTCGTCACGCTGATGCTGCCGGTGGAGGTACGCATCTATCCCACTTACAAGGTGGTATCCGATCTGCATATGCTCGATACCTATGCCGGGCTGATACTGCCCTTGGTCGCATCTGCGACCGGTACGCTTCTGTTCCGGCAATTCTTTATGACCGTGCCGGACGAGCTCTTGGAGGCGTCGCGCATCGACGGCGCCGGGCCCTTCCGGTTTTTCAAGGATACGCTATTGCCGCTATCGATGACGACCATCGCGGCGCTGTTCGTGATCCAGTTCATCTATGGCTGGAATCAGTATCTCTGGCCGTTGCTGATCACCACGCAGGATTCCATGCAAACGATCGTGACCGGCATCAAGAAAATGCTGACCACGACGGACGAATTGGCTGAATGGCAGCTGGCGATGGCGACCGCCGTCCTCGCCATGGTGCCGCCGGTGGCGGTGGTGGTGTTCATGCAGCGCCTGTTCGTGCGCGGACTGGTAGAGACGGAAAAATGAGGGGGCGAGTGGTGAGTAGCGAGTGGTCAGGGCGAATGGCGAGTGGCGAATGGCGAATGGAAAGTCGGCCAATACTTGCACGTCCTTGTTCTTCCCCATTCGCCATTCGCTATTCGCCATTCGCCGGTAACCCCCATGGCTAACGTCGCCCTCCGCAACGTCCACAAAACCTATCCCGGCGGCGTCGAGGCCATCAAAGGGATCGACTTCGAAGTCGGCGACGGCCAGTTCTGCGTGCTGGTCGGCCCCTCCGGCTGCGGCAAGTCCACGCTGCTGCGGATGGTCGCCGGGCTCGAGACCATCACCGGCGGCGACATCGACATCGGCGGGCGCATCGTCAATCAGATCGAGCCGGCCGATCGCGATATCGCGATGGTATTCCAGAATTACGCGCTCTATCCGCATATGAGCGTCTACAACAACATGGCCTATGGCCTGCGCAACCGCGGCATGCCCAAGCCCGAGATCGACACCCGCGTGCAGGAAGCCGCGCGGATTCTGGAAATCGGTGCGTTGCTGGATCGCAAGCCGCGGCAGCTCTCCGGCGGGCAGCGTCAGCGCGTCGCGATGGGCCGCGCCATCGTGCGGCAGCCGAAAGTGTTTCTGTTCGACGAACCCCTGTCCAACCTCGACGCCAAGCTGCGCATCGCGATGCGCGTTGAAATCCGGAAATTGCAGCGGCGGCTCAAGACGACGTCGATCTACGTGACCCACGACCAGCTGGAGGCGATGACGCTCGCCGATATTCTGGTCGTGATGAATGGCGGCCGGGTGGAGCAGATCGGCAATCCGCTCGAGATCTATCAGAAACCGGCGACGACCTTCGTTGCGTCGTTTATCGGGGCGCCGCCGATGAACCTGATGCCGCTGCGCGACGCAGGCGGCTTCAAAGCCGCAGGCGGCGACGGCATCCTTGGCATTCGGCCGGAGGATATCCTCCTTTTGAACGAGGCGCCTGCCGGCGGACTTGCACTTAATCTCACTGTGGAGGCGATCGAGCGCGTCGGCGCGGAGACCTATATATATGGCGTCCGCTCGCAGCAGGGCGATGCACCCACCGTCAGCGCCAAACCGGGTGAGCTGCCGCCCGGCGAAGTGATCGTGCGGGTTCCCGGCGCAATCGCACCCGCCATCGGCGAGCGCATCCGCGCCACTGCGCCGCGCGAGAAATTGCATTTGTTCAGCGCGGACGGCCGCCAGCGGATCGATCTCTGACCATTTTGGGGCACGCGAACCCGGAACCTCGTCCAACGCGCTCCAGCTTCGGGCTTCGACGCTTCGCGCCGCCCGGAAGGACGCTTGGGGAGAGCACCTCGGCAGGTTCCGCGCGGAGCTTGAACGCGTTCCAAATCATGCCCATATTCGGTTCGACCGGGTGGCAAATCCGCCGACCGGCCAAATGGGGCGCCGCAAGGGCCCTCAAACGTCAAAGTCGCTTCGAGAGGGCTTTGTAGAAATATGTCTCGTGTTCCCTCGTTATCCAGCCCGTTCCTGCTTGGATTCGACGAAATCGAGCGTGCGCTCGATCGCGTCGTCAAGGGTGCCGACGGTTACCCTCCCTACAATATCGAGAGGTGCGACCGCAGCAACGGCCAGCCCGAACGGTTGCGGATCACGCTGGCGGTGGCGGGTTTTACCCGCGACCAACTCGATGTCACCATTGAGGAAAACCAGCTCGTGATCCGGGGCCGCCAGCAGGACGACAAGGCCCGGCAATACATCCATCGCGGCATAGCCGCGCGCCACTTCCAGCGTACTTTCGTGCTGGCGGAGGGGATGCAGGTGCTGGGCGCGGATCTGAAAAACGGGCTGTTGTCGATCGATTTGGCCCGGCCTGAGCCGGAAAAGATCGTTAAGACAATTGCTATCAATGAACACGAATAATGGAACGAGTAGCGGACTCGACCGCTTAGTCTGACAGAGGAGTCGAGACCATGACTGAAGGTAATGTTGAGTTTGAGCCGAAGAACGTCTCCCTGGAGGCGCTGGCGACCCTGGGCGAGGGCCATATCGCCTATGTGAAGCAGATCCGTTCCGAGGACGTCCCGGGGCTGTTCCCTCAGGCGCCGAAGATTGCGCCGGGACTGAAGCTGTTCGCACTACATGCCGCTGACGGCACGCCGATCATGCTCACCAACAGCCGCGAAGCGGCGATCGCAAACGCATGGAGCAACGAGTTGCAGGCGGTCAGCGTTCACTGAACGCAAGGCCCCTTTGAGGCGTCACAGCCCTTGCTGCACTGACGCCGCATAACAGAGCCGCATAGCAGAATTGACGATAGTCGGGCGTCTATCCTCAGCAGGGCTGGGGACAGGCGCCCGAATTTTTTGGCGCTCCGAATATTCGGTCGTCCCACGATCGAGTCAAAGGCTGGGGATATCAACTTCTAATCTGACGCTGGCGGACGGTTCGCAGCCAATGGTCCAATTGTACTGCTACGCCGCACTCGCCGGCGGCAGAGCCAGCACCGAATAAATGGCTTGTGCATCGCGCGAGGCGCGCAGCTTCTTGGCGACGTCCTGATCGCGCAATAGCCGGGCAATCCGTGCCAAAGCTTTCAAGTGGTCGGCGCCCGCGCCTTCCGGCGCCAGCAGCAGAAACACCAGATCTACCGGCTGGCCGTCCATCGCCTCGAAATCGATCGGGCGTTCGAGGCGCGCAAAAAGCCCGAACAGCCGCTCCAGCTTGGGAAGCTTGCCGTGCGGGATGGCGACGCCATAGCCGACGGCGGTCGTCCCGAGCTTCTCCCGTTGCAGCAGAACCTCGAAAATCGCACGTTCATTCTGCCCGGTCAGGTCAGCGGCGCGCGCCGCCAGTTCCTGCAGCGCCTGTTTCTTGCTGTTGACCTTCAAAGCCGGGAGAATCGCCTCGGGTGCGACCAGATCGGTAATCGTCATGGGGCGTTCCGAGGTGAATTGACCGTCAGGTTGCGAAATAGGCTTCAGCGGGGCGGCGTCAAGAAGGTGAGGCGGCAGGCGGGCTTACACCCGGATCCTAATTGGGGCGCTTCTACTCCAACGCAAGGCCGGTGCCAACTGCGGCGAATTGGGTTCACGACCTCTCCCGCCAAGGGCGGCGGACCATAGGGAGGGCGCCCCCGGGCGTCAATGCCGACCGGCGCCTAACTCGCAGGATTAACCACAGGGGGATCGATCCAGCCCACATTGCCGTCCGGCCGCCGGTAAATGATGTTCACCCGACCGCTTGAGCCGTGCTGAAACACGATGCAGGCGGCGCCGGTCAGGTCCAGTTCCATCACCGCTTCGCTCACCGAAAGCCGCTTCAGCGACGTGGTCGCCTCGGCGATGATGACCGGGTTGTAGCCGGTGTCATCGTGCTCCTCGTCTCCCGCCGGCGCCTCGATGACGTAGCTTGGAACGTTAAGGGTGGGCGCGGTCAGCTCAGCAACGGCAGCCGCTTCGGCGTACGCTTTGCGGGCCGAGCGGTCCTTGAGACGGCTCTTATAGCGGCGCAGGCGCTTTTCGATCATCACCAGCGCCTGGTCGGCGCTGGCATAGGCGTCGGGGGCATTGGAATCGGCCTCCAGCGTTATTCCGGAATCCAGATGCAGCGCGCAGTCGGTGCGGAAACCGAAACCATCCTTGCTCAGGGTGATGTGGCCCGAATAGTTGCCGTCGAAATATTTGCGCAGGACTTCGTCGGTGCGCTCGCTGACTCGACCGCGCAGGGCTTCGCCGACATTGATGCTTTTTCCCGAGATCCGGAGAGTCATTTTGATGCCTCGCTTTGTCTGGAAGCCGACACTACCCCGATTTGGTTGGGGCGCAATCAGGCCGGGGCGGTGTCCCGCGACCGGTCGGCGGCTACAGAGGGGGCGGAGAGCGCATTACCGAGCATGCTTTGTTTATCGCGGCGGCGTTGTACCGAGGAGGGGATTCGCATGGCCTCGCGGTACTTCGCGACCGTGCGGCGGGCGATATCAATGCCCGATTGGCGCAATTGTTCCACGATGGTGTCGTCCGAGAGGATCACCGCCGGGTCTTCCGCATCGATCAGCTGCTTGATGTGGTGACGCACGGCCTCCGCCGAATGGGCTTCGCCGCCATCGGCCGACGCGATCGAGGCGGTGAAAAAATACTTCAATTCAAAACTGCCGCGATTGGTCGCCATAAATTTGTTGGCAGTCACCCGCGACACCGTCGATTCGTGCATCTGGATGGCGTCCGCCACCGCCTTGAGATTGAGCGGCCGCAGATGCGCCACGCCTTGGGTGAAGAAGCCGTCCTGCTGTCGCACGATCTCGGTTGCGACTTTCAGGATGGTGCGAGCGCGCTGGTCGAGCGCACGCACCAGCCACGTCGCGTTCTGCAGGCAATCGGTGAAATAAGATTTGTCGCCGTCTTTGCGGATCGTCTTCGACAGCTCAGTGTAATAGACCTGATTGACCAGCACGCGCGGCAGAGTGTCGCTGTTGAGTTCGACATGCCAGCCGCCGTCGGGCCCGGGCCGCACATAGACGTCCGGCACCATGGTCTGCATCCGCGCCGCGCCGAATTTCAGACCGGGCTTGGGATCGAGGCGGCGAATTTCAGCGATCATGTCGGTGATGTCCTCATCATCGACACCGCAAAGTTTGCGCAAGGCGCCAATATCGCGTTTCGCCAGCAGATCCAGATGTTCGACCAGCGCCTGCATTGCAGGGTCGTAGCGATTGAGCTCGCGCAGCTGGATCGCAAGGCACTCGCTCAAGCTTCGTGCGCAGACGCCGGGCGGATCGAATTTCTGAAGCACTGCGACGACCGCTTCGACGTCCTGTTGCGACGCGCCAAGCCGTTCGGCGGCCTGCGCCAAATCCGGCGGCAAGTAACCGGCCTCATCGACGAGGTCGATGAGGTATTGGCCGATCATGCGCTGCGCCGGCGCGGTGAAAGCCACCGCCAGTTGTTCGGCGAGGTGGCTGCCGAGCGTGATCTCGGCGGCGACAAAGGCTTCAAGATTGTAGCTGTCGTCGTTGGAGGCGCCGCCGCCCCATTCAGTGTACGCGGTCGGCGCCGCGTCCTGCGCATTCCGCGCGGCGGCCTCGGCCGGCTCCTCGGAAAACACATTGTCCAGGCCGGTATCCAGCGTCTGCTCGATCTCGGTGCGGCTGCCGAGGTCGCGCGTCAGCCACTCTTCCTGGACCGGCTCGAAGCCGTCGCCGGCGGAGCCGCCGGTCATCTCGGAACGTTCGCCGGCGGCCTCATAGCTGGAACCGGAATCCTCGGAATCGGAAAATTCGGCTGCCTCCGGCATCGGCTCGCCCGGAACCGGGGGCTCGGTGCCGTCGCTGGCGCGCTCGAGCAGCGGATTTCGCTCCAGTTCCTCCTCGACGAAGGCGGACAGATCGAGATTGGACAGTTGCAGCAGCTTGATCGCCTGCATCAGCTGCGGTGTCATCACCAGCGACTGCGACTGGCGGAACTCTAGTCTCTGCGTCAACGCCATGGAGGCAAGATCGATCCCAAGTTGGTCCGATTCTTGCTTAAACTAGTCGAAAGCCGATGTACACGCCCCGACGAGCGCGAAAATCGGGCTAGAGTCGGAATTCCTCGCCAAGGTAAAGACGGCGTACATCCGGATCGTTGACGATCTCGTCTGGATTACCCTCGGTCAAGATTTCGCCGGCGTAGACGATATAGGCGCGATCCGTCAGTCCCAGCGTTTCCCGCACATTGTGGTCGGTAATCAGCACGCCGATGCCACGATTGGTGAGATGGCGGACCAGATCCTGAATGTCGCCGACAGCGATTGGATCGATGCCGGCGAAGGGTTCGTCGAGCAGCATGTAGTTGGGGCGGGTCGCAAGCGCGCGTGCGATCTCGACGCGACGCCGCTCGCCGCCCGACAGTGCAATCGACGGCGATTTGCGCAGTCTTGCGATGTTGAATTCGTCGAGCAGTGAATTGAGTTCCGCCTCGCGTTTTTTCTTTGAGGGTTCCACGACCTCCAGCACGGCGCGGATATTCTGTTCCACCGTGAGACCGCGAAAGATTGAAGCTTCCTGCGGCAGATAACCGATGCCTAATCGGGCGCGCTGATACATCGGTAGCCTGGTGACATCGTGCCCATCGAGCTCGATAGTGCCGCGATCGGCCTTGATCAGGCCGGTGATCATGTAAAATACCGTGGTCTTGCCAGCGCCGTTCGGACCCAGCAAACCCACGGCTTCACCACGGCGCACATAGATGCTGACGCCGCGCACGACCTGGCGGGTGCCGAAACTCTTTTCCACGCTATGCACAGCCAGATAGCCCGTGCGCTGCCGAGCGGCCGCGCCGGTGACCTTGGCCCGCGGCGCGCGTGGTTTTGCTGTCCCAGGCGCATGCAATTTCGGCGGCGGCGCACCGCGGACAATCGGCGGCCCGTCACGCACCGGGCTCGTCAGCATCTCGCCGAGCGAGTCGCCGAGCGCGGTGATATCCACGCGCGAGCGCGCAAATCCTGGCGCACTGCGTTTTGCCAGGCGTCGACGGAACATGCCGAATAAGTCCACCATCCCCGCTTAGCTTAGCCTTTCACGGTGATCCCGCGACTCGCCGCGGCGATTCGTTCGCGCAACATGAATGAATGGATGTCCCCTGCCCAGCGGAACACCCTCCATTCGAGGGATGGATCACGCCGCCCGCTCCCGTAGATACAGGCTCGCGCAGCGGCCTTCAACCTCGCCGCTCGCGCATAGCGCACAAGTAATTGATACTATTTCGGTTTATTTGGGGCGCCAAATGACGGCAGGGGCGATCCCGAGCCGGGCGAAGCCGGCCCGCAGGCCTGCCCCGACTGGATGAACAGGCCCTGGACCCTTCCGCTGTCGGATTCCACCCGCGATACACCCGTGGTCATGTCCACGAACAGGCGATCGCCGCGAAGCACATTCTTGCATTGGGTCAGCACCACTCCGCCGAGCATGGTGATCAGGTTGGTCTTGGTGTCGAACACCGCGGTCTCGCCGGTCACGACCTGATCCTTTTGCGTGACCACCACGCTGCCTCGCGCCTCGAGCCGGCGTATCGACGAACTGCCGCCGGGACCGGGACTTGCGGACTGGATCGGCGCCGATTTTGCCGCGGCCTTCGGATTGGCCGCCGGCGCCGCGGCGGGGGCCGCGGTCGAATCGTAGAACACCACGAGCGTCTTCGAGGTCATGGTGGTGTCGCCCTGCACAACCTTCACATTGCCGGCAAAGGTCGCTTCCTTTTTCTTGTCACGCATCTCAAGCGAGGCCGCTTCGATCTGGATCGGCTGGTCGCGATTTTGCGAAAACCCCTGCATTGCATTGGGCACACCCTGCATCGTGCTTTGCGCGCCGGCCTCGCCTGCGGCGATCACGGCAACTGCAAATGCGACCGCGCAGGCGCAGTGCGCGATCCGACTGGTCCGGATGCTGCCAGGGGAAAACATCATCATGAAAATCATTTCGGGTTTGCGGGCTTGCCCGAGATCGACCGCGTTTTGGCAGGCGGGGCTGGCTGGGCGGGCTCTTCGGGTGCAGCGGATTCGTCGGCGGCTTGGCCGGACACGCCGGCAGGCAGATTGTCCAAATTCATCACGACGTTGCCTTCGAACCGCACCACCTCTCCGCCCCCAGTGATCCTGAGTTTGTCGGCAGTCAGCGTTCCGTTGAGCAATTTGACATCGACATGTTCATTGGAGGTCACCGTACCCTTGCCCATATCGACAAACGCCTGGGTCAGGCGCGCTTCATAGCCGCTCGACGATTGCAAGAAGATGTCCTTATGCAGGTCCAGCAATTGCTGCTTGGTATTGAACAAGCCGTTCTGGGCATCCAGCGTGACTGTCGTCTGATCTTCCATCAAGACCTTTGCCCGCAATGTCCTGAGATCGACGTGATCCGGATCAGTCAGATCCTGGGTCGCGGTTTTGGCCCAGAGTTCGTAGGGCCGATGATCGGGCGTATAGCCGGACAGATGCGGGGATTCCATCGTGACCTTGGTGCCGGAGACGACCAGGTTTTCCATGTCGAGCGGCAGCTTGGGCAACAGCATCCGGAACGGATTGAAGACCGACACCGCAATGATGGCCGCCATCGCCAGGATCACAGCCGTCGGGACCGCGATGCGCAGCGCCCGCACCATGCGGCTGTGGCGCGCAGCGATGGCAAAGCGCGCCTCTAGACCGGCTTGATAGGCTGGGTTTTGAACTGAATTCACCGCTGCTCCAAGGCGCTGGCTTCGCTGACCATTCTACCCGGGATCGCGGGATTATGCAGCCCGGAGTCGCGTGACGAGTGTGACCGAAGCGGGGCGGACGGTGCGACATGGCAACACATCGCTGAGCCAAGATCACTCGAAACCCGGCAATTTGTCATGTATCCCGGATCTCATGGCTCAGCAGCGCTGTCGGGGCACCTTCACTACGAATGCGCAAAAATGTCCTCGCTGCCCCAGCCCTGCAGGTCGAGCTTCGCCCGCGTCGGCAAAAATTCGAAACAGGCCTGCGCCAACTCCATGCGGTCCTCGCGCGCCAGCATGGCATCGAGCCGTTCGCGAAGCGCATGCAGGTGCAGCACGTCGGATGCCGCATAGGCCAGTTGCGCCTCGCTGAGAGTTTGCGAACCCCAGTCGCTCGATTGCTGCTGCTTCGACAAATCGATGTTGAGCACTTCGCGCACCAGGTCTTTCAGGCCGTGGCGATCGGTATAGGTGCGGCAGAGCCGCGAGGCGATTTTGGTGCAATAGACCGGCTGCGGCATCACACCGAACGTGTTGTAGAGAACGGCGACATCGAACCGCGCGAAATGAAAAATTTTTGTGAGGTTGGGATTGGTCAATAGCGCCTTCAGGTTCGGCGCGTCGGTATGACCTTTAGGGATCTGCACCACATCGGCGCTGCCGTCGCCGTTCGACAGTTGCACCACGCAGAGCCGGTCGCGATGCGGATTAAGCCCCATGGTCTCGGTATCGATCGCCACCTGGTCGGTATAGCGTGTGAAATCGGGCAGATCGCCGCGATGCAGGCGTACGGTCATAATCTTTAGAACCTCATCGAATCGCTGCGGACCAAGCTACCGCTCAAACCCCAAACAGGCGAGCGTCCGGTTTCCTTCAATGACGACCGCGAGGGCATCCAAAAATGTGTGGTGCCCAGGAAAGGACTCGAACCTTCACGGCCGTGAAGCCACTGGCACCTGAAGCCAGCGCGTCTACCAATTCCGCCACCTGGGCCCGGGGCGGTTAGTACGGAGCGGCTGCGCGCTTGTCAAATTGCTTCAATGCCCGCCAAGCTATTATTGGAGCATGATCTTTTCGGAAAACCCGGTCCCCGCTTTTCCGGATCGTGCTAATACGCTGTACAGCGCTGACACGTTGGCGTATCGCGAAACCACCAAATACCGCCGTGATCTCTCGAATCTGACGCTAGGAAATTGACGCGATGGCATCGAATCTGGACACCCTGGTCACGGTTTTCGGAGGATCGGGCTTTCTGGGGCGAAACGTGGTCCGCGCGCTCGCCAAGCGCGACTACCGGATCCGGGTCGCGGTGCGGCGGCCGGAACTGGCCGGGCATCTGCAGCCGCTCGGCAAGGTCGGCCAGATCCACGCCGTGCAGGCGAACTTGCGCTACCCGGCTTCCGTCGAGGCCGCGATGCGCGACTCGCATGTTGCCATCAATCTCGTGGGCATCCTGACCGAGGGTGGCGCGCAGAGGTTCGACGCGGTGCAGGGCGTAGGCGCCGGCACGGTGGCAAGGGCCGCCGGCGCGGTCGATGCGCGGATGGTGCATGTTTCCGCAATCGGCGCCGACGAGAATTCGCTATCGGGTTACGCGCGCTCCAAGGCCGCGGGCGAAAAAGCGGTGCTGTCGGCTATACCTTCGGCCACGATCATGCGGCCTTCCATCATGTTCGGTCCGGAGGACCAGTTCACCAACCGCTTTGCGTCGCTGGCTCGAATTTCGCCGGTGCTGCCGCTGATCGGCGGCGGCGTCACCAGGCTGCAGCCGGTTTACGTCAGCGATGTCGCGACCGCCGTTGCCGACGCCGTCGACGGCAAGACAAAGCCCGGCGCGACCTATGAGCTCGGCGGCCCGGAAGTGCTGACCATGCGCGAGATCATGGAAATTATCCTGGCGACCATCGAACGCCGGCGCACGATGATTTCGCTGCCGTTTGGGCTGGCTAAACTCCAGGCGCTGTTCCTGCAGTTCGCGCCGGGGCCGCTAAAACTGACACCGGACCAGGTAGAGCTGCTGCGCTCCGACAATGTGGTCTCGGACGCGGCGAAAGCCGCCGGCCTGACCCTCGAAGGACTGGGAATCGCAGCGGATACGCTGGAAGCCATCGCGCCGCTATACCTTTGGCGCTTCCGCGCTGCCGGGCAGTTTCAAAGGAACGGCGCGTAGCGCGAGCCGGGACCCATACCCCGTGAACTCTCATTGTGGCAGTGTGGCAGATAGCTTCCGTTGCACTAATGCCGGGCTTCTGGGTACCCTTAAGTTCACAAACGAAGTGCAACCCTCCCCGCCTTCACGGTGACGACCCAAGAACGGTGACGACCCAAGAGAAGCCTACTTCCCTATCGCCAGTGCGATCAGGCCCAGCGTACCGACGATGATGCGCCACCACGCGAACAGCGTGAAGCCGTGGCGGGTAACGTAGGTCAAAAAAGTCTTCACCACGATCATCGCCGTGACGAATGAGACCACGAAGCCGATCGCGACGATGCCTAAGTGATCGGTGGTCATATCGGCGCGGTTCTTGTAAAAATCGTAGGCGAAGGCGCCGACCATGGTCGGGATCGCCAGGAAGAACGAAAACTCCGCCGCCGCGCGCTTGTCGGCCCCCAACAGCATCGCCCCGACGATGCTGGCACCGGAACGCGACACGCCCGGGATCATCGCAACGCATTGCGCGAACCCGATGTAGAGATACATCGGCAGTGGGAATGTCGTGGCCTCGTGTTCGTGCGGCTTGAGATCGAGCTGGTCGACCCACAACAGGATCGCGCCGCCGACGATCAGCGAAAAACACACCACCCACGGATTGAACAAGAATGCCTTGATGTAACCGCCGGCCAAGGCGCCGATTACCGCCGCAGGCAGGAACGCCACCAGCACGCCGACCACGAACCGTCGCGCATAGGGGTCGTTGAAGGTGTCGAGCGCGATCCGCCACAATTTGGCAAAATAGAGGGCGACAATGGCGAGAATCGCGCCGAGCTGAATCAGCACCGCGAAGCTCTCCCAGAAACTGCCCTCGCCGAGATCGAAGAAGCGTTCTGCAAGCAACAAATGGCCCGTCGAGGAAACGGGCAGGAATTCCGTGACACCCTCAATGATGCCGAGAATCACTGCGCTGAATGCATCAGACATCATGACATTGGCCCATTATGGATGCGGTCCCGTGATGATCGATATCGACCGAAAAAGCCGGGTCCTTCTCGCCTATTCGCTTCTCTGCCGCAACGTGAAAAATATCAGATGCGGGTTGCCTGAATCGCGTGCTTCGGTAGTTTGGCGCCGCTTTAGGCGATTGAGGCTTTCTTAAGCACCGCGAAACTACCAAGGGATTCATGTTCACGCTGTTTCATCACTCGTTCTGTCCGCATTCGCGCTTCATTCGCCTGGCGCTGGGCGAGCACGGTCTCGATGTGCGGCTGGTGGAAGAGCGGGTCTGGGAGCGGCGCGAGGCGTTTCTGGCGCTCAATCCCGCGGCCACCACACCGGTACTGGTCCCCGAGGACCAGCCCGCAATTCCCGGCGCCGCAATCATCGCCGAGTATCTCGATGAAACCCATGGTGCTGGCATGGGTGACCGGCGGCTGCTGCCCACCACGATGAGCGAGCGCATCGAGGTGCGCCGGCTGATAGCGTGGTTCAACGAAAAATTTTTCGAGGAGGCCTCCAGTCCGCTGGTCACCGAGCGCATCTATAAGCGCTTCATGAGGGAGGATCATGGCGGCGGCGCGCCGGCAGCGGATGTAATCCGCGCCGCGAAAGCAAATGTGCGTTATCATCTGGCCTATATCGGCTGGCTGGCGCAGAGGCGGAATTATCTGGCCGGTGACCGCCTCACCTATGCGGATCTCGCCGCCGCGGCGCATCTTTCGGCGATCGACTATCTGGGCGACGTGCCATGGATCGAGGACGACGCGGCAAAGGCGTGGTACGCGCGGGTGAAATCCCGCCCGTCGTTCCGTCCGCTGCTGAGCGAGTGGCTGGCGGGCGTGCCGGCGTCGCGCACCTACGTGGATCTCGACTTCTGAACGCAGCTGTCAAGCTTTCTCCCGCCGACCTGAAAACCGCGCTCGCCAGCGAAGCGCGCGCCCTTGGATTCGATTGCGTTGGCGTTGCCGATCCGGATGCGATTGCGAAGGCGGCCAGGCATTTCCGCAGCTTCCTTGATGCCGGCGCGCATGGCGACATGGACTGGCTCGCTGCCAATCCGGAACGCCGCGCCGATCCGCGCGTGCTATGGTCAGGCGTGCGTTCGGTCGTCATGCTGGGCGTCAATTACGGGCCCGATCAAAATCCGCTGGCTATCCTGCACCAGCGCACGCGCGGCGCGATTTCGGTCTATGCGCAAGGCGATGACTACCACGATTTGATCAAGAAGCGGCTGAAAGCGGTGGCACGATGGCTGGTCGCTGCATCAGACTGCGAGGTCAAGGTGTTCGTCGATACCGCCGCGGTCATGGAAAAGCCCTTGGCACAGGCGGCGGGACTGGGCTGGCAAGGCAAACACACCAATCTTGTTTCACGCGAATTCGGCTCATGGCTGTTTCTGGGAGCGATCTTCACCACGCTGGATTTGTCGCGCGACGAGGCGGATATCGATCATTGCGGGACATGTCGGGCCTGCCTCGACATCTGCCCGACCGCGGCGTTCCCCGCGCCCTACAAGCTCGATGCAAGGCGCTGCATTTCCTATCTCACCATCGAGAGCAAAGGCCCGATCCCGCATGAATTTCGCAAAGCGATCGGCAACCGCATCTATGGCTGCGACGATTGCCTCGCGGTATGCCCATGGAACAAGTTCGCGCAGGCGGGGCGCGAAGCAAAACTAGCTGCGCGCGATGAATTGCGCGCGCCTGAACTCGCCGGGCTCGCGCGGCTCGACGACGCCGCATTTCGAACACTGTTTGCAAAATCGCCGGTCAAACGCATCGGCCGCGACCGGTTTATCCGCAACGTGCTGATCGCGATCGGCAACTCCAACGATCGCGCGTTGGCCACCGACGCCCAGCGCCTGCTCGAGGACAAAAGCCCGCTGGTTCGCGGCGCCGCGGCCTGGGCGCTGGCGCAACTAACCGGACCGGAGGAATTCGCGGCGCTGGCGAAGGAGGCGCTGAATACTGAGGCGGATGAGAGCGTACGCGCCGAATGGCGACTAGCTGGCACAAATGCCAACCCCTGATCCTGATGAGGGGGCGGCCTTCGCGATCGAGCAGCACCACGGCGCCGACGGAGGAAGCATCACCCCTCCAGATGCCGCGGCGTGCCGGATCGCCCGCCTGCACGGGCGATGAACCTTGAGCAAGCGCCGGGAGCCTCACCCAATCTCCGCCACCGCCGCGATGATCCGCGCGATGTCCTGCGGCCGCGACAGGCGGTGATCGCCATCCTGGATCATGGTCAGCACCACGTCATCGCTCGGCAGCCGATGCGCCAGCGCGAACGCATGCTGCCACGGCACGTCCGGATCCTGCCCGCCCTGCAGGATGCGCACCGGGCAGCCCACTTCGATGGCGCTGCCGAGCAACAGATGGTTGCGGCCCTCCTCGATCAGCGCGCGCGTGATCGGGTAGGGCTCGCCGTATTGTGAGGGCCGCAGCCACAGGCCATTGGTCTCGATCTCCCGACGGACTTCCGGCGAAAAACCGTTCCACATCAACTGTTCGGTGAAATCCGGCGCGGGCGCGATCAACACCAGCCCGGCCAGCGACGCCCGGCTTCCGCCGCGTTTCGCGATCTCACGCGCCAACAATAGCGCCATCCAACCGCCCATCGATGAGCCGATCACGACCTGCGGGCCGGCGCAGAAGCGGTCGAATACCGCGACGCTCTCTTCCAGCCAGCGTCCGATGGTGCCGTCGACGAACGCACCGCCGGATTCGCCATGGCCGGAATAATCGAATCGAACGCAGGCCCGATGGTGCTCGGCGGCCCATGCGTCCAGCGCCAGCACCTTGGTACCCTTCATGTCCGAATTGAAGCCGCTCAGCCAAAACAGCCCGGGCGAGCCGCCGGGGCGGGCGCGCACGGCAATGCGGCGTGCAGCGCTCTCCTTGCCGACCGCGATAAAGACGGGTTCCTGATCGGGTGCAGCGGAATTGGTCATGGGATTGCCACTCTGGTCCGCTGCTCTTTGATTGAGCACACGCGATCCGTCAATGGACGCCAATATCGTCGCTGGTGCTCCCGCGACGCTTGCGCAGCGAACCCTTGCCCTCTATGTGGGCTGGTCTAAGCATTCCGTGCCAGCCAGCGTTGTTTGGCGTGACCAAAATGCCGCGCATTTGATGGTTTTCATGCACGAACATACGAGTCGGCTTGCCCGCTGAGCCTTATTCCTTCAAACTATCGCCTTCGTTCACAACCTTGGAGAGTTACCCATTCGCCGTCCCAACAGAGCCCCGCCCGCTGCCGCCAAAGACGGGCCGCGCACCAACGATGAAATCCGCAACGCACAGGTTCAGCTGATCGATCAGAACGGCACGAACCATGGCACCGTCGAGACGGTGGCCGCCATCAAGATGGCCCTCGAAGCAGGCATGGACCTGGTCGAGATTTCGCCGAATACCAATCCTCCCGTTTGCAAGATCATGGACTACGGGAAGTTCAAATATTCGGCGCAGAAAAAAGCCGCGGAAGCCCGCAAGAAGCAGAAGATCGTCGAAATCAAGGAGATCAAGCTGCGGCCGATGATCGACGATCACGATTACGACGTGAAGATGCGCGCGATGCAGCGGTTCTTCGAGGAGGGCGACAAGGTCAAGGTCACCTTGCGCTATCGCGGCCGCGAAATGGCGCATCAGGAAATCGGCACCAAGCTGCTGGACAAGGTCAAAAGCGACGTCGCTGATATCGCGAAAGTCGAGCAGGACGCGCGTTTCGAAGGCCGTCAGGTGGTAATGGTTCTGGCGCCGCGCTGATCCGTATCTGCTATTTGCGTTTGTCGATTTAGAATAGGGCCCGCCGATCATCCGGCGGGCCATTTTCTTTCGCGACGACGCGTGCCCCGGATGCTGCGCAGCGCCACAAGCGCGTGCTCGACGCGCTATGTTGATCCCGGATCCATATTCTTAAGGGCGCCCTGCAGGTCCAAGCTCAGCGGTACCGGGCGCTGCGAGAAACGCCGCCACAAAGGCCACCGCGACGCCCACAGGCTTTGGAAATCGGCAAAAACTCCGGCTAAAACCGACATTTTCCCCATTTTTTCCCATTTTTGGCGACTCCGCTTGAGGTCTGAGGTGGTGCATCAGAACCCTGCGGTTCCATTGTTCATCGTTGCCAATCTGATTTGGCTCTGCCATAAGCGCAACCTCATCGCCCGGCTGATCAAGGGCTGCCGTGGCGATGCCTCTGCTGATTGTTTCGCTTAAGAAATAATCGAGCATTTTCAACGCTCTAACGAGCATTTAGCCGGCCGGACGCCCTCGCGGGCGCTTTCGTGTTGCGGCAACAGGAGAGCCAAATGCCCAAGCTGAAGACCAAGTCAGGCGCTAAAAAGCGCTTCAAGGTGACTGCCACCGGCAAAGTGATGCACGCCCAGCGCGGCAAGCGCCACGGCATGATCAAGCGGACGAAAAAGCAGATTCGTCAGCTCCGCGGCACCCGCGTGCTGTTCAAGACCGACGGCGACAACATCAAGAAATATTTCTTGCCGAACGCCTGATCGCTCTCGCGGTCCCATTAGCCGAGCCGCGTCCGCGCGGCGATCCGTCCCCTCTTTTCAGATCAAGGAGATCCGTCATGTCTCGCGTCAAACGCGGTGTGACCTCTCACGCCAAGCACAAGAAAGTCTACAAGGCCGCCAAGGGTTTTTACGGCCGCCGCAAGAACACCATCCGCGCCGCCAAGGCCGCGGTCGAGAAGGCCGGGCAATACGCTTTCCGTGACCGCAAGCGCAAGAAGCGCACCTTCCGCGCGCTGTGGATCCAGCGCCTCAATGCCGCGGTGCGTCCGTTCGGCATGACCTACAGCGTGTTTATCAACGGGCTTTCCAAGTCGGGCATCACGGTCGACCGCAAGGTATTGTCGGATCTCGCCATCAACGAGCCGGCGGCGTTCCAGGCGATCGCGGAAAAGGCCAAGGCCGCGCTGGCGGCGTAACTTCACAATCGCTGCGGCGTCTTGCAATCCGGTGTCATGCCCCGCGCAAGCGGGGCATCCAGTAACCACCGACCAACATTTTGATTCCGGGGGTTACTGGATCATCCGCTTCCGCGGATGATGGCGGCCTTCTGCTGGACTGCGAGCGCGCTCCCAACAGGTGATCGTCGCCATGTCCGACCTTGCAAATCTCGAATCGCAAATTCTCGGCCAGATCGCCGCTGCCGGCGACGAAGCCGCGCTGGAAGCCGTGCGCGTCGCGGCGCTCGGCAAGAAGGGCTCGATTTCCGCGCTGTTGGCGACGCTTGGCAAAATGTCGCCGGACGAACGCAAGACGCAAGGTGCGGCGATCAATCTGGCCAAGGACAAGGTCACGCAGGCGCTGACCGCGCGCCGCGACATATTGAAGTCCGCAGCGCTTGACGCGCGGCTTGCGTCGGAAACCATCGACGTCACGCTGCCGCTGCGCGAAGCACCCGCCGAGCAGGGCCGGATTCATCCGCTCAGCCAGGTGATGGACGAACTCACGGCGATATTCGCCGACATGGGATTTGCCATCGCCGAGGGCCCGGATATCGAGACCGACGATTATAATTTTACAAAGCTGAATTTCCCCGAGGGCCATCCGGCGCGGGAGATGCACGACACGTTCTTCTTCAATCCGAAGGACGATGGCTCGCGCCTGCTGTTACGCACCCACACTTCACCGGTGCAGGTACGCACCATGCTCACCCAGAAGCCGCCGATCCGCGTCATCTGTCCGGGCCGCACCTATCGCATCGATTCCGACGCGACCCACACGCCGCAGTTTCATCAGGTCGAGGGCCTCGTCATCGACAAGGGCTCGCATCTCGGTCACCTCAAATGGATCCTGCACGAATTCTGCAAGGCGTTCTTCGAAGTCGATCACATCAACATGCGATTCCGCCCGTCGTTCTTTCCGTTCACCGAGCCGTCGCTCGAGGTCGATATCCAGTGCCGCCGCGACAAGGGCGAAATCCGCTTCGGCGAAGGCGAAGACTGGCTGGAGATTCTGGGCTGCGGCATGGTGCATCCGAACGTGCTGCGCGCCTGCGGCATCGATCCCGATGTCTATCAGGGCTTTGCCTGGGGCATGGGCATCGACCGCATCGCGATGCTGAAATACGGCATGTCCGATCTGCGGCAACTGTTCGAGAGCGACGTACGCTGGCTCAATCACTACGGTTTCAAGCCGCTCGATGTCCCGACGCTGGCGGGAGGATTGAGTTCGTGAGCGCGAGTGACGTCCCCGAGCAATATCGCGGCCTGCGTTCCTTCGCATTCGGCGACGGGCCGCGGCTTGCCGACGAACTGCTCGAGCTCGTCCTGAAGGGCGTCAAGACCGCGACTTGCAGCACCGAGGATGAACCGAACACGTCGACGCCGGGCGAGCGCTGGATCGTGCTCGACGGGCGCGGGACACCCCGATGCGTGATCGAATCGACAGAGGTGACCTATCGCCGCTACGGCGAAGTGGATGCAGCCTTTGCGCGCGATGAGGGCGAAGGCGATTGCAGCCTCGCCTACTGGCGCGAGGCGCATCGAGAGTATTTCGGACGACAGGGAAAGTTCAGCGAAGACATGATGCTGATGTGCGAGCGCTTTCGTCTGGTTGAGACTTTCGCAGATCACAGAGTTGCATCATGAAATTCACGCTTTCCTGGCTGAAGGAACATCTCGACACCGACGAGCCCGTTGAAAAGCTCGCCGACAAGCTCACCATGATCGGCCTTGAGGTCGAAAACATCGACGAGAAGGCGAAAGCGCTGGCGCCGTTCACCATTGCGCGCGTGATCTCCGCCGAGCAGCATCCCAATGCGGATCGTTTGCGGGTCTGCATGGTCGACACCGGCGATGGTGGCGCGCCGGTGCAGGTCGTCTGTGGCGCGCCGAATGCGCGCGCAGGCCTGGTCAGCGTGTTTTCGGCCCCCGGCACCTTCATCCCTGGCAAGAACATCACGCTCGGCGTCGGCACCATCAGGGGCGTCGAGAGCCGTGGCATGCTGTGCTCGGCAGCCGAACTGCAGATTTCGGAAGATCACGACGGCATCATGGAGCTGCCGGCTGACGCGCCTGTTGGTGCGGCTTACGCCCAATGGGCCGGGCTCGGCGATCCCGTGCTTGAAATCAACCTGACGCCGAACCGGCAGGACTGCGCCGGCGTGCACGGCATCGCCCGCGATCTTTCCGCCGCCGACATGGGAAAATTCAGAGATCCCGCGATCAAGCCGATCAAGGGCGAATTCCCCTGCCCGGTCAAAGTGACCGTCGAGGACGCGAAGCTGTGCCCGGGATTTGCCTTACGGCTGGTGCGCGGGGTCAAGAACGGCCCGTCGCCGGAATGGCTGCATAAGCGCCTGACCTCGATCGGGCTGCGGCCGATCAACGCGCTGGTCGATATCACGAACTTCATGACCTACGACCGCTCCCGGCCGCTGCATGTGTTCGACGCGGCGAAAGTGAAGGGCAATCTGACGGTGCGCCGCGCGCGCGAGGGCGAGACGCTGCTGGCGCTCGACGGCCGCACCTACACGCTCGACAGCGGGGTCTGCGTCATCGCTGACGATCACGGCGTCGAATCGCTCGCGGGCATCATGGGCGGCGAAGCTTCCGGCTGTTCGGAAGCGACCACCGATGTGCTGATCGAATCCGCGCTGTGGAACGAGATCAACATCGCGCAGACCGGCCGCAAGCTCGGCATCAACTCGGACGCCCGCTATCGCTTCGAGCGCGGCGTCGATCCGGCCTTCATGGTGCCGGGGCTCGAGATGGCAACCAAACTTGTCATGGAAATGTGCGGCGGCAGCCCTTCCGAAAATATCGTCGTCGGCAATGCCTTCGGCGAGGATCGCGTGATCGATTTTCCGCTCACCGAAGTGAAGCGGCTCGCCGGGATCGAGGTGCCGTTTCCTGAGATGAAACGCATTCTCGGCCATCTCGGCTTCATGGTGGCCGGCAGCGGCCCGGTGGTGAAGATCGCGGTGCCCTCCTGGCGGTCAGACGTGCATGGCAAGGCCGATATCGTCGAGGAGATCGTGCGCATTGTCGGCGTCGACAAAGTACCGATGACGCCGTTCGACCGCGGCGACGCACCGCGCAAGCCGATCCTCACCGCCATCCAGCTGCGCACCCGCCGTGCCAAGCGCGCGCTTGCGGCGCGCGGCATGGTCGAGGCGGTGACATGGTCATTCATCGCAAAGCCTGCGGCCGAATTGTTCGGCGGCGGGCAAAGCGAGCTCGCGCTCGCCAACCCGATCGCGTCCGATCTTTCGGACATGCGGCCGAGCCTGCTGCCGGGCCTTGTCGCCGCGGCGCAGGCGAATTCCGATCGCGGCTTTCCGGATGTCGCGCTGTTCGAAGTCGGCCAGGTGTTCAAAGGCGACCGCCCGGAGGATCAACTGATCGCGGCATCGGGCGTGCGCCACGGCTTTGCGTCCTCGCAGGGCCGGGGAAGGCACTGGTCGGGCTCGGCGATGACTGACGCGCTCGATGCCAAGGGCGATGCGTTTGCTCTACTATCGGCCGCCGGCGCGCCGATGCAGGCGCTGCAGATCGTGCCCGGCGGCCCCGGCTGGCTGCATCCCGGGCGTTCCGGCACCATCCAGATCGGTCCGCAGAACGTGCTGGGATATTTCGGCGAGTTGCATCCGCGCGCGCTGGAAGCGCTCGGCGCCGACGGCCCGCTGATCGCGTTCGAAGTGATTCTCGATCGCATTCCCGATGCCAAACAGAAGCCGACCCGTGCCAAGCCGGTGCTCGAACTCTCACCCTTCCAGCCGGTATCGCGCGACTTTGCGTTCATCGTCGATCGCAACGTCAAGGCTGGCGACATCGTGCGCGCGGCGCAGGGCGCCGACAAGAAGCTGATTACGGATGTCACCGTGTTCGACGTCTATGAAGGCAAGGGCATCGACGAGGGCAAGAAGTCGATCGCGATCGCCGTGACCATCCAGCCGCGCGAGAAAACCCTGACCGACCAGGAAATCGACGCGGTGGCGGCGAGGATCGTGGCCGAAGTGACAAAGAAGACCGGCGGCACGTTGCGCGGATGACGCCGAAAAGTGCGAAGCGGTTTTCGGAAAACGTCATGCGCCAGACGTTAAGGGCATGAGCCTTATCGACCTCATCCCGACCAATGTCAGTATCAACGCCGCCATCGCCATTTGCGCGATCGCTTTCGTTTCGGGAACGGCGCGCGGTTTTTCCGGGTTCGGCTCCGCGCTGATTTTCATGCCGCTGGCGAGCAGCATCGCGGAGCCGCGCCTTGTCGCTGCGCTGTTGCTCATCATCGATCTCGTCGCGGCGGCGCCGCTGATTCCGAATGCGTGGAAGCATGCGGACCGCAGGGCGACCGCGGTCATGGTGCTCGGCGCCCTCGTCGGCGTACCGATCGGAACCTATTTCCTCAGCCGGCTCGATCCGGTGACGACGCGCTGGATCATCTCCGCCTTCGTGTTCGCGCTGTTGATGCTGCTGCTGTCGGGCTGGCGGTATCGGGGAAAGGACCACCCTTCGATTTCCGTCGGCATCGGCGGGCTGTCCGGCTTTTGCAGCGGACTGGCACAGACCGGTGGGCCGCCTATCGTGGGCTATTGGCTGGGCCGGCCGATCGTCTCGGCCATTGCGCGCGCCAACATCATGCTGTTTTTTGCAGCCTCCGATTTCTTTTCCGCCGTAAGCTATTCATTGACCGGGCTCATCACGTCAGATGCGGTTCGATTTTCGTTTCTGGTCGGGCCGGTCTACGGCATCGGCGTCGCATTCGGCGCGGCGCTGTTCGGCCGCGCCAGCGAAACGCTCTTTCGGGCCATCTGTTATGTCTTGATCGCCGCCGCCGTCATCATCGGTCTGCCGGCGCTCGACGGCGTGCTGCGCTGAAGGTCTCGTCCACCATCACCAAATCGCAATACCCATAACCATCGCGCTCGACGCGCTCGCCGAGCACAATGGGGAGCCGGCGCGAAAAGATCGGACCCGCCACCACGCAGGTATGAAACTCGCCATTCTCGCCGCAGGGATCGATGCCATCGGGCAGATCGGCCAGCAATTGCTTATCGAACTTGCGCCCGGCAAATTCCGCCGGCAGCTTTTTCAAATCGACGGTGGCGAGATAGGCCTCCATCCCGCTCGAGATCATCGCGTGCGCCAGCGGCAAGGTCGGCCGGCCCCAAATCGGAAACACCGGCGTGATGCCGGTGCCGGCCAGCTTCTGTTCGCGGTAGGCCCTGATATCCTCAAGGAACAGATCGCCGAAGATGATGTGGGTGATGCCGGCCTGCACGGCGCGCGCGACGGCTTCGCCCATTTGCGCTTCGTAAATCACGTTCGGACAGGGATAGGGTATCGGCACAATAACCTGCGGCAATCCCGCGGCCTCACATTGCGCACGCAAAACCTCCTTCCGCACGCCGTGGATCGACACCCGTTCGAATGTCTCGGTCACCGTCGTCAGGGCGCCGACCACATCATATTCGCCCGCGCGCCTCACTTCATGGAGCGCGAACGCACTGTCCTTGCCGCTCGACCACGAGATCAGCGCCTTCGGTCGCAGCTGTTTCAATTGATTGGCGCTCCCGGCGCATTGCTACGTCGGCGCTTAGCGGCTGGCGCCGATGTCGCCGGTTCGGTATCCCTGAGCGCGCCGATCCTTCGCAGCGCCGCCTCCGCCGCGCGCTCGCCGCTTTCCCAGGCGCCGTCGACCGTTCCCCACAGGGTTTCGTGGGTCGCCTCGCCCGCGAGGAACATACAGCCGATCGGCTCCGCCAAGATTTTTCGCGAGGCTTGCCCGCCCGGCGCGGCTGATGACATCGCGCCAAGCGCGAACGGCGCGGCGTTCCAGCGGGTGGCGGTCGATCTCTTGACGGCAGAGGTTACTTCGCTGCCGAACAGTCTAGTCAGCCATTCCATTGCGAAGGCTATCATTGCCTTTTCGCCCTGCGCGGAAAGATCGCGGCCGAACGAGCCCGCCACATCGATCGAGCACAGCGATGAGCCTCCGATATTCGCGAACAACAGCGCCGTCCGCGTCGAGCTGCTCCGCTCGATAATGACGTCATCGCGGGCCAGGTCCAGCGGATTGCCCGGCAGTTGCAGGGCGATGTGGTCGTAACTGCCGAGGCTTAATTTTGCTGCGGCATCGAGATGGCGCTTCGGAATATCCGGCGTGAATTTGATATTGCCCGCGGTCAGCACGTTGCTCGATACCGTAATGACGGCGGCGCGCGCGACGATTTTGCCCGCCGGCGTCTCTACCGCGACATCACGGTTACTCCAGCCGATGCGGCTTGCGGGCGTCGACAATGAAAGCGGGACCTGCTTGCCAAGCGTTGTGATCAGCGTGCCGAGACCCTGACGGCAGGCGATCGCGGCGCTGCGCTCCTGCGCGCGCGCTCTGTCGACCACGGAGACATCGTTCAGGTCCTTGCCCGTAGCGTTCGCGCCCAGCACGAATTCCACCGTCCCGGCCCAGTCGCCAAGGTCCTTCGGCAGCACGGAGGCGCAGGACACGTCGGCCCTGCCGCGCGAAGCGTCGTCGATGGCGCGGTTGGCGCGGACCAGGGCTGCGAGAAATTCCTCGGTTTCACCGGCCCGCGCGTTGCGCCGGCCGACGCGGATCTTCTGGCCGATCGGCGCCGCAAAAACATCGAGCCCCGCATTGCGGGCGAGCCTGATCATGGCGTTGGAGTCGGGATTATGCATCCACCGCGCCCCGCGATCGAACGGCACGTCGAATGTCGAGATGTCGGTCAGGCAGCGGCCGCCGATCTGGTTCGAAGCCTCCACCACGATCACCCTGCGGTTCGCCGCCATGATCCGCCGCGCCGCGGCGATGCCGGCCGCGCCGGCGCCGATCACGACAATATCGGCCTCGCGCGGCAATGGCGCCGCCCATGCGCCGGCGCCAAGCGCCGGCGTCGCTGCAAGGCCTGCGGACGCCGACAGGAAATTGCGGCGCGTCATTGTCATGTCATGGTTTCCGAAAGCTTTGAGAAACATAAGAACATCCAGCGAACTTGCCGCATCCGGGCGCGGGCGGCAACTGTCATGGTGAATCAATCATGATTGATCCGCTGCATGCATGAACTAAATTGCAACGGCTTTCGACCATGATAAGGAAAGAGAAAAAAGCGGCTCGAAAGCGCGCTTGGGAAGAAGGTGTTATGGGCGTCGTACTCGATACCGTGGGCAAGCTGATCGCAAGCTACCTTCAGAAGGAGGTGCCGGGCTATGAGCCGTTCACACCGAGCGACCCGGAGCATTTGCGCGGCATTGTCGAGCAGGGCGACGTCCTGCTGGTCGAAGGCAACAACCGGGTTTCCGGCATCATCAAATATCTCACGCAATCAACCTGGTCGCATGCCGCGCTTTTCGTCGGTCCGATCGACGGCGCGTCCGAGCCCGACGGCGAACCGCATGTCTTGATCGAGGCCAATATCGGCGAAGGCGTGACGTCGGCGCCGCTGTCGAAATATTTCCCCTTTCACACCAGGCTGTGCCGGGCGGTCGGCCTGTCATTCGAAGACCGCAACACGGTGTGCCGCTACGCCATCAACCGAATCGGCTTCGGCTACGACACCAAGAACATCGTCGATTTGATGCGCTATCTGATTCCGCTGCCGATCCCGCAGCGCTGGCGGCGGCGGATGATCGCCTTCGGCTCCGGCGATCCCACCAAGATCATCTGCTCGGCACTGATCGCGCAGGCGTTCGGCGCCGTCCGCTATCCCATCCTCCCCAAGATCACTCGCGCCGCCAGCAGGAAGGCTCGGCGGGAGATCCTGCACATCCGCGATTCATCGCTCTACATGCCGCGCGATTTCGACATCTCGCCCTATTTCGAAATCGTCAAACCCACCATCGTGCACGGCTTCGACTACACGGCCCTGCACTGGGCCGACAAACAAAAGCCGCTCCAGGAGGTAGCAGGCCAATTCGGCGTGTTTCCAGAGACGATCTCGCCGCCACTTGTTCCTGAAGAGATTGACGAAGAGGCGCCGCTTCCGGCTGAAGAAGTAGTGCTGGACGCTGAGGAAGCGACGCTGGTCGAGCGCGTCACCGTGTCGGAGCATTTCATCGTCGTCGAGTACGTCCCCGCGCGTCCGGAGCGCCGCGCCCGACCGCGCGAGCGGACGCCAGAGCTGGTGGCTTGAAAGTCAGTCAGCTTCGTCCGCATCACGTTGGTCGTGCGCTGCCTTCATACATGAACGTCATCGGCTTCGGTCCGGGCATATAGCCCGTCTCGATGCGCTCGACGCGAAATCCTGTCCCCTCGATCATGGAGCGGATCGGACGGTTGAGGTGACAGCCACCGCTGATATACCGCCAGGCCGGCGTCAGCCGATGTTGCCACCGACGCACGGCCTCGTCGGGCGCCAGGCCGTGCTCGACGAACAGCAGCTTGCCGCCCGGCCGCAGGACGCGCCGCATTTCTGCGAGCGCCGTGGCAGCCTGCGGGATCGAGCACAAGGTCCAGGTCGTGACGACGGTATCGACGCTACTTTTGTCGAGCGGAATGGCCTCGGCGGAGGCCTCGAGGAAGCTGACTGGCAGGCCCGTCACATGTGACGCGCTTCGCGCCATGTTCAAAAGCCGAGGTGCGGGTTCGAGCGCCAGGACCTCCCGCACCGGCGGGCGATAGAACGGCAGGTTCATTCCCGACCCGACGCCGATCTCGAGCACCCTGCCTTCCGCCGCACCGATCACGCGCTCGCGAAAAGGCACGAGCTGCTTGTTGCGCATCGAAAGATCGCAAAGCCGAGGCAGGATGATATCGCTATAGAAGCCCATCGAGCACTCCTGAATGTTGTTCTAGAGTCCCGTTTCGATAGAATCGAAACGGGGATCTGGATTCTTGAGTTGACGCGTTTTCTTGACGCGAACCGGTCTCCACTTCGCTTGAAAACTCTCTAACAGCAATATAGCGCGGCATCTTGGCCGTGGCTTCGCCATGCAGGCTCATCCGGCAGGTTCCGGAATGGATTGAGGCCGCTTGATTGACTTCGGCGGCGACCGCGGAGGCTGGCCATCGATGCGGTCTTCGCGCGGCAACCCGAAGCCTTTGACCACGCCGAAGATCGCCGGGATCACGATCAGCGTCACTTGACGGCATCGCCGCCCAAATTTCGGATATGACTTCGCGATCTCGCGGCGCGAAGCGCCCGAGTGATGCAAAAATCTTTCGCCCGATAGAGGGCGTGGGGAATGCCGGGTGCACGGTGCACCCGCAGCCCGTGTGCAATGGTAGTAAGCACACGGTAGTCACCGCAGGTCACCGGAACACCCGGCATTCCCGCACGCAATGGTTTTAACGGCTTATATCGTGCTCTCCCCGGCGACGAATTCGTCTTGTCACCGTCATCGGCGGATTAAGGTTGTCAAAGCCCGGTCGGGCCGACAAACCTCCGCCGACTTGACACCAGCAACGGGTGCCAGGACCACACGGTTTTGCCGTCCGCATCAGCGCCGTTCGTCTGCGCGCCGCAAATCGCTCACGAGGTTCAACTCGCCCTGCGATTGCCAAATGCGCGCCCGACGCTGCCGCGTCCACCGCATCCCACCCCGCGTCCGTGACGATCGCGATACGCCCCTCTCATGGGGTGAGACGGCGAGGCTTATAGAAGTGATTTGGGTCAAACGGGAAGCGGAATATTTTTGCGAACAGGACTGGACTACCCAAATCAGACTGATCCGGTTCAACAATTTGCGACTACGGAGAGCGTGAAAAAAGATGCCATTGAGCACGCGACGGTCGTTTAGACGCCGAACGCCGCACATCTTGTTCGGCAGCATCGGCTTGATGGCGGTCCATTCAAAGTCGCTGAGTTCGTAGCGCATGATCGCGGCTCCGGTTTCGGAGCTTGAATCACGTCCTTCGCGGAGCCGCTCATGCTCTGAATTTACTTCCGCTTTCGGCAGCATAACGGACATGGCCGGGCTTGCTGGCGGCCGACTGCGTCGCGAATGACCCGGAGCGGACCTCATCGACCCGGGCAGAACGGGCTCACCGCGACCGTCGGAATAGGGACAAGGCCGCCAACTCAGGCGGCCTCGATCTTGCGAGAATCCATCGGCTATAGTGGAACGCCCTCGACAACGAAGCTGCGGAATTTCGCTAACTTGTTGCGGAGCGGTAGGAGGTCCTTGAAGGCCGTTGAATCGCGGTAAGCCTGGACTTTTTCGAGGCTATCCCACTGTTGAATGACAACGCGCGATTTCGGCGGTTCTCCTTCGATCGTGGTGGTCTTGCCTCCGGCGGCAAGGAATTTGCCGCCAGCCGCTTTGATCGCAGCCTGAGCCTTTGGAACGTAGTCCTTCAAATACGCTTCCTGGTCCAAGAAATCGATTTCAACGACTTGGTAGACGGGGGGTTGGCCTGGGCGTGAAGCCCCTGAACCGCGACCGCGCCAAGTCCGAAACCCGCGAGCATTGCCAACGTCACGGTGTAGTGGGTTTTCATGACTTTCCTCCCTGATCGTTGCAAGATTTGCCGCGTGTGCGTGCGCACACGACCGTGCGAGTGCTGGTAGCACCGGCAAAAAAGTACGTCGGTCTATTTAGGTGCGATGCCTGCCGACGGCTTCGACGCTGCCGTAAAAAAACTCGGGGCCTCGGCACGTCCCGCTGGCAGCTCTCAAAGGCACCGGGTGGAAACATACATCAGTGGGAAGGATGTCGAAAGAGGCGTGGCGGTCAATCACCCTTAAAGGGGCATTGAGAACGTCTCCTTCAGAAAGGTCTCCGTTGCCCAGTTCCAAAACCCGGGTGCCGACACCGGGAGCCAACCACTGAATGACAGCCCAGCCCAACGGGCGGGTTTTCTTTGTTGCTGGTTTCATCCGCAGCGATCAACGATTGATGAAACGTAGCAGACTTAGCACAAGAGCTTTCGATCGCCCTGCAATTCGCAGGGGCATTGGCGGCATCACTGTCCGTTCGTGGCAC
>NZ_JNIJ01000039.1 GCF_000701345.1 Bradyrhizobium sp. URHD0069
TCTTGTTGCGCTTGACATAGGGCTTGACGTGTTGCGGCGCCATCAGCTTCACCTCATGGCCTAGCTTGCGTAACTTCCGCGCCCAGTCATGCGCTGCGCCGCACGCCTCCATTCCAATCACCGTCGGCGGCAGCTTGGCAAAAAACACCAACACCTCGTTGCGCCGAAGCCGCTTGCGCAACCCCGGCCGCTCCGCGGCATCGACCCCATGCAGCTGAAAAATATGCTTCGACGTATCCATTCCAATGCGGATAATCTGGTCCACGGACGGCTCCCTTGTCTGAGATTTGCAACAACCTCATTCTGGCACACTGATGCCGTAGGGGGCCGTCCACCCCATCAGCCGCGGCCTCTCGTTCGAAAAAGCCAGCAGCCACTGCCGTACCCACAAACGCCGCGGCCTATGGGTCCCCGCTTTCGCGGGAACGACACCCATATTTTATGATACTACCCCTGCGCGCTCAATTCCGCCCAGTCGAATTCTTCTTCAAGCTGATGAAAGGCATCGTCGCCGATGGTTTCGGATTGGCGTAGCGTGAGGATCGCTCGCCGGGCGGCGTTGATGGCGCGCCGCCGCAACGGATCTGCCGGCAGTTCGCCGGTTGAAACGCCGCCATCGGGATTGCCTTCCGCGCGAAGCAGCAGCGCGCGGTATTCAAGCCGGAGCATTTCAGCTTCTTCGGATGGGTCGCCGTCGATTTCATCCAGCGCAGCCCGATAAGCGACGGCACGGGCGCGGGCCACCTCGGCGGCCACCGGGTTCTCGTCCTTCAGCCGCAGCGCCAGGATCAGCGGCCGCAATGTCAGACCCTGGATCACCAGCGATCCCAGCACCACGGCAAACGCCGTCAGCAGAATGAGATCGCGATACGGAAAACCTTCCGGCAGCGCATACGCCGCTGCCAGCGTGACGATGCCGCGCATGCCGCACCAGGACACGACGATGCCGCTTTCAACGGTGGGCGCGGCCGTCGAGCGTCCGGGATGAAAGATGCCTCGCGCGATCAGTAGCCGCAATGTGGTACCGTAAATGATCACCCAGGCGATGCGTGTGAAGATGACCGTTGCGAGGACGCCGGCGGCGATCGCGCAGTATTCCAGCCGTACCAGTTCGTCGAGCCGTTCCCAAATGGGACGCAACTGCATGCCGATCAGCATGAACGCCAGCACGTTGAGAACAAAAACCGCGGTGTCCCATACCGCGTAGGACGGCACGCGCAGACGCGCGGGGATTCGCGCCGGCGCGGTGCGCGCGATGGTAATCGCATAGGCGACGATGGTCAGAATGCCGGAAAGGCCGATGTGCTCGGCCACGATCCATACAGTGAAGGTGCCGGCGAATTGCACGATGATCGCGCTTGGCGCATCGGTGATCCGCTGGGTCAACTTCGTTGAAATCCTGGCAAACAGATAGCCGGCCGCCAGGCTCCCCGCTAAAGCCAGGACGATCGACGGTGCAAACTCGCTCCACCTGAAGTGCTGGACCGCGGCAGCGCCAACGGCGACGCGATAGATCAGGAGCGCGCTGGCGTCGTTGAGGAGGCTTTCACCTTCGAGAATTTTCAGGATCCGATACGGCAGGTTGACCTGCCGCAGGACGGCCGTCGCCGCGGCCGCATCAGGCGGCGCCACGATGGCCCCAAGCGCGATCGCGGCCGACCACGGCATGTCCGGCAGCAGCCAGTGGACAAGCACCGCCACCGCCGCGGTGGTGAGGCCGACCGCGACGAATACCAGCGTCGAGACCGGCAGCCAGTTATTCCTGAGGTCGCGCAGCGAAGTGTCGAAGGCGGCATCCAGCAGCACCGGCGCTACGAACAGCGCCAGCGCCAGATCAGGCTCCAGCGTCCAGGACGGGCCGGATGGCACGAAGGCCAGCAGCATGCCGCCGATGGCGAGAAAGGTCGGATAAGGCACCTTTATCCGCCGCGCCAGCGCCGACAGCAGCACTGCAGCAAGCAGCAGGCCAATAAGCCATTCGAATGTGATCAAGTCGCGGGTCCCGTCGGCCGTTTGATGTCGCCATCAGTCTAGCACCAAAACCACCGCGTCATCCGGGCGCGGCAGTGAGCCGCGCCTTTTGCTATTGAGCGAGCGCCAATATTCCACCCGCGAAGGAATGCCAGGCCGCCGTGGCGCTGATCGGCCAGTTCAGGAGCTTCACAGCTATCAGCGTGGCGCCGCCGTAGATGTACACCGGGTGCGGACGTCCGCGCGTACGCCAATCGAAAACGATCGCGACCACGAGCAGCAGGTAAGCGACGAAAGCCGGGGCGATGGTGACCTCGACCGGAGGCGGGCCGGGTGGTCCAGGCGGCGCCAGGAAGGTGAGAAACCAGCGGGCCACCGCCGCGTCCAGCAGCGATATGCCGGCCAGAAGCATCAATCGCTTGTGGGTTTCGGGCTGACGCGTGGCGGCAACGGCGAGGATGAAGACCACCGCAAAGAACAGGATGCCACTAAGCGGGACGATCACAAAAGCTATCCCCGCATCGGTTTGCCCGATCGCCGCAGAGCGCTTCATCGCGTTGACCGCGACCAGAAAGCCGAAGATCGTCATCGCGGTCGCCAGCGACACGCCGATCATTCCCATCGTGCGATGACGTGCGATCTGTCCGGAAGCGGCCAGCCAGGTCTGTAACGCAAAGTACAGGGTCCAGGCGAAAAACAGCATGCCGTGAAAATGAACCACCGGCGAAGACGAGAACGATCCCGAAGCCAGGGGTAGCCAGTAGGTCGGCGCGAAGCCGAGGAAGGCGACGGCCGTGCACGCCAGCGCCATATGAAAATAAAAATATCGCGTGTCTGACGCCGCGCTGGCGCGCACGCGATTGCCGTCGATCAAGGTTGTCATGAGTGTTGAGTCTCTGGGACCGGGTTTTGGTTCAAATAAACCATCCGGCCATATCCGTTCTGGTCAATAAACGACCATGCAATTGCTCTGCATTCCGATCCGCGGCATTACTGGCGTGTGGCGGCCTCTCCGATATCGAAGGCGATTCGCTGGGTACATCGATGAGACATAATTTCACGGCCCGGATCCGAACCGCAGCGGTCGCCTCTCTGCTGTGGACAGCGCCGCCGCAACAGGCGCTGGCCACCGGCGCCGAGCCCGCCACCGATCCGCAGGTCGACCCCGCGCCTTGCATTGCTGCGGCGGCGTCCAATGATGCCGAGAAGATCATCGCCATTTGCGGCGCGCTGGTCGACAACGAGAAGACGCTGCGGGCGGACCGCATCAAGGCGCTGATCGCGCGCGCCGGCGCCTACGACCGCAAGGAGCTGATCGACCGCGCCATCGAGGACTACGACACGGCGCTGCGGCTCGACCCGACGCTGGCCGATATCTTCAACGCCCGTGGCGAACTCTGGCGCAGGAAGGGCGATCGACCCCGCGCCCTGCAGGATTTCGGCGCCGCGATCAAGCTTAACCCGGATCATCCGGCGGCGAAGCGAAGTTACAAATCGCTCGCACGGGAGGTTGAACGCCTCGGCGCGTTTATGGCGCTCAATAACCAGCCGAACTTCAATTGTTCGACCGCCAGACGCGCAGTCGAGAAGGCAATCTGCGCCAATCCTGAACTCGCCAATCTTGACCGCGAGATCAACGCCGTGAACAGCAAAGTGGTTCGCGAAGCGGCCTCCAACAGTCTGCGGGCCGGCCGCGCCTTGCAGCGCGAACAGGACGTCTTTCTCGCCCGCCGCAACGCCGGATTCGGCCGGCCGGGCTACGACCTGCGAAGCGCAATGAGAGAGCGACTGGACCGTCTGCTGGCGATTGAATCCTATTGAACGCCGGCGCGATCCATTAGCCCAATGTTGCACTGTTTTCGCCTTGAAATGGCGGCGCTTCCCGTGACAATGCAGCCTGGCAAGCAAAGAAACTGCCGCCCGTACCGTCATGGCCGGCCTGTCCCGGCCATCCACGTCTTGCTTTCTTTGATAGGATGCAAAGAGGTGGATGCCCGGGACAAGCCCGGAACATGACGATGTGGATGGATCACGGGGAGCGACGCCATGAACATCCAGAACAACAGCCGGTATCACGAGGTCCATGCCCGCTCGCTCGCCGACCCGGAGGGCTTTTGGCGCGAGGCGGCGCGGGAGATCGACTGGATCGAGCCCGCGAAAAAGATATTCGATCCCGGCATGGGTCTGTATGGCTGCTGGTTCGCCGGCGCCGTGGTCAACACCTGCTACAACGCGCTGGACCGTCATGTCGCCGGTGGACGCGCGGATCAGGTGGCGCTGATCCACGATTCGCCGCTGGCCAATACCATCTCGAAACTGACCTACTCGGAACTGCTCAAGGAGGTGCAGACGCTCGCCGCGGTCATGCAGGATTTCGGCATCGTCAAGGGCGACCGCGTCATCCTCTATATGCCGATGGTGCCGGAAGCCGTGGTCGCGATGCTGGCCTGCGCGCGGATCGGTGCGGTGCATTCCGTGGTGTTCGGCGGCTTCGCGGCGAAAGAACTCGCGACGCGCATCGAAGACGCCAAACCAAAACTGATCTTCTCGGCAAGCTGCGGGCTCGAGCCCGGCCGCATCGTGCAGTACAAGCCGCTGCTCGACGAGGCGATCAAACTTTCAAGCGTGAAGCCGCAAGCCTGCATCATCCTGCAGCGGCCGCAGCACTCCTGCGAACTCACCGCGGGCCGCGATCACGACTGGGCGGCGTTGCGCCGCGCCGCGTACGACGCCGGCAAGACGGCTGCGTGCGTGCCGGTGCTCGCGACCGATCCGCTCTATATCCTCTATACCTCGGGCACCACAGGTAAGCCCAAAGGCGTGGTGCGCGACAATGGCGGGCATCTGGTCGCGCTGAAATGGTCGATGTTCAATCTGTACGGCGTCAAGCCCGGTGAAGTCTGGTGGTGCGGCTCCGATATCGGCTGGGTGGTCGGCCACAGCTACATCATCTACGGGCCGCTGTTTCACGGCGCGACCTCGATCATGTATGAGGGCAAGCCGATCGGCACGCCCGACGCCGGCGCGTTCTGGCGGGTGATTGCCGAGCACAAGGCTGTGGCGCTGTTCACCGCGCCGACCGCCTTCCGCGCCATTCGCAAGGAAGACCCGGACGGCAAGTTCATCCGCCGGAACGACCTTTCCAAATTCCGCACGCTGTTTCTCGCCGGCGAGCGCGCCGATCCGCCGACGGTGGAATGGGCGGAAGCTCAATTGAAGGTGCCGGTGATCGATCACTGGTGGCAGACCGAAACCGGCTGGTGCATCGCCGGCAACCCGGTGGGGTTGGGGATGCTGCCGGTGAAGCACGGCTCGCCGACGGTGCCGATGCCGGGTTATCAGGTCGACGTGGTCGATGAGGCTGCCAGGCCGCTGCCCGCGGATGTCATGGGCTCGCTCGTGATCAAGCTGCCGATGCCGCCGGGCTGCCTGCCGACACTGTGGGAGCAGGACGAGCGCTGCAAGGAAGCCTATTTCAATGAATTCCCCGGCTACTACAAAACCGCCGACGCCGGTTACAAGGACGAGGATGGCTATGTCTTTGTGATGGGCCGCACCGATGACATCATCAATGTCGCCGGTCACCGGCTCTCCACCGGCGGCATGGAAGAGATTCTCGCTTCCCATCCCGACGTCGCCGAATGCGCGGTGCTTGGCATCAAGGACGCGATCAAGGGCGAGGTGCCCTGCGGTTTCCTGGTGCTGAAGGCCGGCGTCGCGAGAAGCCATGCCGAGATCGAAACGGAGATCGTGACGCTGGTGCGCGAAAAGCTCGGCCCCGTCGCGGCGTTCAAGCTCGCCATCACCGTGGGCCGGTTGCCGAAGACGCGTTCGGGGAAAATCCTGCGCGGCACCATCAAGAAGATCGCCGACGGCGAGGCGTGGACCATGCCGGCGACCATCGAGGATCCGAAGGTGCTGGACGAAATCGGCGAGGCGCTGAAGGGACGCGTGTAAGGCTTTCTTGAATAGGCCGTATTTCTCTGGACCTCATCCTGAGGAACGGCGTAAGCCGCGTCTCGAAGGATGGTTCGAGACGCCCGCGGCGCGGGCTCCTCACCATGAGGTTCGAAAGGCAACGCATGAAATTGAAATTTGCTATCCCGCTATTGCTCGTTGTCCCGCTGCTCGCGGGCTGCCTCGAACGGGGACAGCCGACCATGGCCGATGCAAATGGCGACGACGATGCGATCTGCCGTGCCAACAATGTCGCGGTCGGCTCGCCCGAATATGTCGCCTGCCGGAAAGATCGCGATGTGGCGCGCAACAACTCCGTCGCGCGCGCCGACCGGCAGCAGCGCAATCTCGGCGAATATATGATGAATAACCCGGTCAGGCCGTAACCTCAGGAGGCGATCATGAACGAAGACGTTTTTAACAACAGCCTGCGCAAATTCCTCAAGAAGGTCGGCGTCACCTCGCAGCGCGAAATCGAGAAGGCGGTGCGCGACGCGGTGGAAGCCGGCCGTCTCAAAGGCAACGAGAAAATGGCGGCCAAGATGGTTCTTACCGTTGGCGGCGTCAGCCTCACCCACGAGATCACTGACGAGATCGAACTCGGTTAATTTCGGCCGACGGCAATCGACCTCATCCTGAGGAGCGCGCTGTTGCGCGCGTCTCGAAGGATGATGGGACGCATCCCTCATGGTTCGAGACGGGCAAAGATGCGCGCCTCTGCGATGAGGTAATCATCGCAGAGGCGCAGGAACAGAATTATGGACATCAAGGTCAGGGACTCGAACGGCGCGCTGCTCGCCGAGGGCGACAGCGTGACGCTGATCAAGGACCTGAAGCTGAAGGGCTCGTCCACCGTGCTCAAGCGCGGCACCGTGATCAAGAATATCCACCTGACCGACAACGAAGACGAGATCGAAGGCCGCACCGACAAGGTCAAGGGCCTGGTGCTGAGGACAGAGTTTTTGAAGAAGGCGTGAGGGGAACGCCGCAATTGACGGCGAACCACGCAACGTGGCCCGCCGAGCGCGCTCAGCCGGTAACCGTCATCATCCGCGAAAGCGGATGATCCCGTATTCCAGAGACGTCAGTGATTAAATCGAGAGGTCGCGGCGCACTGGATGCCCCGCCGGAGCCTGTCATCGGGCTCGCCGAAGGCGAGACCCGGTGGCGGGGCATGACGACCACAGCGGCAGCCGACCAGCTCCTACTCCTCGTCCTGCTTCTTCCCGCCGATGGTCTTCAGCTTGGCGAACACGGCGTCGACGTTGAGATCGTCGCGCTGCTTCTCGGTGGGCTCGAATTCCGGCTCCTTGCGGGTGGTCTCGGAGGCCGGCAGCAAGGTCGCGCCGCCATATGCGGCGTCGGTCGGCTTCTCCTTGGCCGCGCGCTGCACCTCGAAATCGAGCTCGATCTGCGAGCACAGACCGAGCGTCACCGGGTCCATCGGGGTCAGGGTAGAGGCATTCCAGTGGGTACGATCACGCACGCTGGCGATGGTGGTCTTGGTGGTGCCGACCAGGCGCATGATCTGCGCGTCCTTCAATTCGGGATGGTTGCGCACCAGCCACAGGATCGCGCTCGGCCGCTCATGGCGGCGCGATACCGGCGTATAGCGCGGGCCCTTCTTCTTGGCCTGCGGCGGCAGCGTCACCTTGCTCTCGCCGAGCTTGAGGCGATAGTTCGGGTCCTTTTCGCCCTTTTCGATCTCGTCGCGGGTCAATTGGCCGGTCGAAATCGGGTCCATGCCCTTGATGCCCTGGGCGGCGTCGCCATCGGCGATGGCGCGGACCTCCAGCGGGTGCATTTTGGTGAAATCGGCCACCTGGTCGAAGGTCAGCGCGGTATTGTCAACCAGCCACACGGCAGTCGCTTTTGGCATCAGCGGTGCATTGCTCATGGCAAATCTCCTTAGCGCTTCGCCCACCTCTTTTGGAGACGAAGCCGTGGTCATCAGCGATGACGGGAATTATACCCCTATATAGGCCGTCCCGGCCTTGCCGCGCAATGGTTTGCTGACCGGCCTTGACAGCGCCCAAAAGCCGTCCCAAGTCGTTATTTGAATTGACCGTTCCCCGCCCGCCGGCTGGGGGTGATTCGGTCCGAGATCGCCCCTATGTCAGCCAAACCACCCCTGAAAATCGTGCTTTGTTCGCCCCGGGGCTTCTGCGCCGGCGTGGTGCGGGCGATCGACACCGTGGAACGCGCGCTCACGATCTATGGCGCCCCGGTCTATGTCCGTCACGAGATCGTCCACAACCGCTACGTGGTCGACAGCCTCAAGACCAAAGGCGCGATTTTCGTCGAGGAACTGGCTGAAATCCCCGACAACACCAACGCACCGGTGGTGTTTTCAGCCCACGGGGTTCCGAAATCGGTGCCGGCGGATGCCCGCGCCCGTAATTTCTTTTCGTTGGATGCCACCTGTCCGCTGGTCACCAAGGTGCACCGAGAGGCGGCGATCCATTTCAAGCGCGGCCGCGAAATCCTCTTGATCGGGCATTCCCATCATCCCGAAGTGGTCGGCACGCTCGGGCAATTGCCGGCCGGCGCCGTGACGCTGATCGAGACCGCGGACGACGCCAAGACCTTCACGCCGAAGAACCCCGACAATCTCGCCTTCGTCACGCAGACCACGCTGTCGATCGACGACACCGCCGAAATCGTCGCGATGCTGAAGGAGCGGTTTCCCAACATCTCCGGCCCGCACAAGGAAGACATCTGCTACGCCACCACCAACCGCCAACTGGCGGTGAAGAAGGTGGCGCCGGTGGTCGACGCCCTGATCGTGGTCGGCGCGCCGAATTCGTCGAATTCGCAGCGGCTGCGCGAGGTCGCCGAACGCGAGGGCTGCCCGATCGCGGTGCTGGCGCAGCGCGCCGGCGATCTCGACTGGTCACGGTTTGAGGGCATCAAGAGCCTCGGCATCACCGCCGGTGCGTCGGCGCCGGAAGTGATCGTCGAGGAGATCATGGGTGCGTTCGCCGAACGCTACGAATTGCATGTGGAGACGGTCTCGGCCGCGGAAGAGAACGAATTCTTTCCGTTGCCGCGTTCGCTGCGGCCCGACGCAGCCGAGTAGCTGCGATGGCGGTTTACACCGACGTCGCCGCCGACGAGCTTGCGGAATTTTTGAGCCATTACGACATCGGCGAATTGTTGTCCTACAAGGGCATCGCCGAGGGCGTCGAGAACTCCAACTTCCTGCTGCACACAACGGCCGGTTCGTTCTTCCTCACGCTGTATGAAAAGCGCGTGGCGGTCGGCGACCTTCCGTTCTTCCTCGGGCTGATGGGACATCTCGCCGGTCACGGCATCGTCTGCCCGCAGCCGGTGAAAACGCGTGGCGGCGAAACGCTCGGCAGGCTCGCCGGCCGGCCCGCGGCGATCATCGATTTCCTCGAAGGCGTGTGGCCGCGCAAGCCCAACGCCGCGCATTGCGCCGCGGTCGGCCAGGCGCTGGCAAAACTGCATCTGGCGGGCCGCGATTTTCCGATGAAGCGCGCCAACGCGCTCTCGGTATCGGGTTGGCGTCCGCTGTTCGATCAGGCGGCGCCGCGCGCCGATACGCTTCAGCACGGCTTGCGGCAGCTAATGAGCGATGAACTCGATCATCTCGAAAAAACCTGGCCTAAGAATCTCCCTGAAGGCGTGATTCATGCCGACGCGTTTCCAGACAATGTGCTGTTTCTCGGCGAGAGGCTCTCGGGCCTGATCGATTTCTATTTCGCCTGCAACGATATCCTCGCTTACGACATTGCGATCTGCCTCAACGCCTGGTGTTTCGAGGTCGATCATTCCTTCAATGTCACCAAGGCACGCGCATTCCTCAACGCCTACGGCCGTGAGCGGAAATTGTCCGACGCCGAGCAGGACGCCCTGCCGTTGTTGGCGCGCGGCGCTGCGCTGCGAATTCTGCTGACGCGTCTAGTCGACTGGTTCAACGTTCCGCCGGGCGCAATGGTAAAACCCAAGGACCCGCTCGAATATTTCCGCAAGCTGCGCTTCCAGCAGAGCGTTGCCAGCATGCGCGACTACGGCGTCGCAGCCTCGGGGCTGGTGGCGTGAGTTCGCCTCCGTCGGTTATCATTCACACCGATGGCGCGTGCTCGGGCAATCCCGGGCCGGGCGGCTGGGGCGCCATCCTGAAATTCGGCGACTTCGAAAAGGAATTGAAGGGCGGCGAGGCACGTACCACCAACAACCGCATGGAACTGATGGCGGCGATCTCCGCCCTGGAAGCTCTGAAGAAACCCTGCACGGTCGATCTCTACACCGACAGCCAGTACGTCCGTCAGGGCATCACCGGCTGGATCCATGGCTGGAAGAAGAACGGCTGGCGTACCTCGGACAAGAAGCCGGTCAAGAACGTCGATCTGTGGCAGCGCCTCGATGCCGCCCTGAAGACGCACGATGTACGCTGGCACTGGGTCAAGGGCCATGCCGGCCACGACGTCAACGAACGCGCCGATCAGCTGGCGCGCGATGGCGTTGCCATGGCGCGGTTGAAGACTAGGCTGAGAGATTAGTCGCCGCTTTGCCCTCTCCCCTTGTGGGGGAGGGTGGCGCCTCACGGAGTGAGGCGACGGGTGAGGTGTTCTCACCGCGGATAAAGACCCCTCATCCGGCGCGGATTTCGTCCGCGCCACCTTCTCCCACAAGGGGAGAAGGGAAGCAAAAGCCGGCCGACGACGAAGAAGCGGCGCTTACAGTTGCGCCAGCAGCGTCTCGCCGCCGGAAACCTCGACCTTGCCGGGCGCCGGCTCGAGATTGAGCTGCTTGACCACGCCGTCATCCACCAGCATCGAATAGCGCTTGGAGCGGATGCCAAGGCCGTTGCCGGAAGCGTCGAGCTCCATGCCGATCGCCTTGGTGAATTCGGCGTTGCCGTCGGCGAGGAATACGGCTTCGTCGCGCTGGTCGGTGTCGCGCTTCCAGGCGTTCATGACAAAGGCGTCGTTGACGGAGATGATCGCGATCGTGTTCACGCCCTTGTCCTTGATGGCGTAGGCGTTGAGAAAAATGCTCGGCAGATGCATCTTGTGGCAGGTGCCGGTGTAGGCGCCGGGCACCGCGAACAGCGCGACCTTCTTGCCCTTGAAGATGTCGTCGGTGGTCCTGACCTGCAGACCTTCTGCCGTCAACACGCGAAGCTTGGCATCGGGCAGCTTGTCGCCAACTTTGATGGTCATCGTCAATTCTCCCTGGATGTGCGGGGATGTCTTAAAGCATTTTCCGGGGGGATGGAAAGCGGTTCACAGCGGTTTGCTGGAGGCAAGGCCGGGACCTTTCAACGTCATTGCGAGGAGCGAAGCGACGAAGCAATCCAGCTTGCTGATGTAAAGCTGGATTGCTTCGCTTCGCTCGCAATGACGGTGGAGTCGATCCTATGCCGCCGCGGCCTTCTTTTCGTCGCGCAATTCGCGGCGCAGGATCTTCCCGACATTGGTCTTCGGCAGGGAGGTCCTGAACTCGATCAGCTTCGGGACCTTGTAGTTGGTCAGTTGGGTGCCGCAGAATTTGATGATGTCTTCGGCGGTGACGAGGGGATCCTTCTTCACCACAAACGCCTTGACCGCTTCGCCCGAACGCGCGTCCTCGACGCCGATCACGGCGCATTCCAGCACGCCGGGGTGGCTGGCGATCACTTCCTCGACCTCGTTGGGATAGACGTTAAAGCCCGACACCAAGATCATATCCTTCTTGCGGTCGACGATCTTGGTGTAGCCGTCCGGCGTCATCACGCCGATATCGCCGGTGCGGAAGTAGCCATCCGCGGTCATCACATTTGCGGTCTCTTCAGGCCGGTTCCAGTAACCGGCCATCACCTGCGGGCCTTTGGCGCAGATTTCGCCGGGCTGGCCGAGCGGCACTTCGTTGCCGTTGTCGTCGCGGATCGAGATATAGGTCGACGGCACGGGAATGCCGATCGAGCCGGAGAACTTGTCGGTATCCGCGGGGTTGCAGGTCAGCGTCGGCGAGGTTTCCGACAGGCCATAACCCTCGGACAGCGCACAGCCGGTCGTCTTTAGCCAGGCCTCCGCGACGGATTTCTGCGTGGCCATGCCGCCGCCGTTGGAGATTTTCAGCTTGGAGAAATCGACCTTGTCGAAGCCGGGCGTGTTCAACAGGCCATTGTAGAGCGTGTTGACCGCCGGAAAAAAGTTGACCTGGTATTTCATCAGCTCCTTGACGAAGCCGGCCATGTCGCGCGGGTTGGGAATCAACAGATTGGTGCTGCCGGCGCGCACCCCCAGCAGAAAGCAGGCCGTCAGCGCGAAGATGTGATAGAGCGGCAGCGCGCAAACGATGATCATCGGGTCGACATGCGGCGGCCTTTTCAGCGCCGGCTGCACCCAGGCGTCGTTCTGCAGCACGTTGGCGAGAATGTTGCGATGGAGCAGCGTCGCTCCCTTGGAGAGGCCGGTGGTGCCGCCGGTATATTGCAGGAAGGCGACATCGTCGGGCGCGATCTTCGGCTTGTTGAACTGCATGCTACGGCCGGCCGCCAGCGCCTCGTTGAAGCTCACGGCGCCCGGAATTGAATAGGCCGGCACCATCTTCTTCACCCGCCGCACCACCAGATTGACGATCACGCCTTTCAATCCAAGCAGATCGCCCATGCTGCCGATGATGACGTGCTTGATCGCGGTCCGGGCGATCACCTGCTGTACGGTGGTCGCAAAGTTTTCGAGAACGATGATCGCCTCGGCGCCGGAGTCCTTGAGTTGATGTTCAAGCTCGCGCGGCGTGTAGAGCGGATTGACGTTCACCACCGCGTAGCCGGCGCGCAGCACGGCGGAGGTCGATACCGGATATTGCAACACATTTGGCATCATCAGCGCGACGCGTGCGCCTTTTTGCAGGCCCTTGCTCTGCAAATAGGCTGCGAGTGCCACCGACATCTCGTCGAGATCACGATAGGTTATCGACTTGTCCATGCAGATGAAGGCTTTGCGGTCGCTGAATTTCGCAAAGCTTTCTTCCAGCAGTTCCACAAGTGATGTGTACTGGGCCACATCGATATCGGCGGGCACGCCGGCCGGGTATTGCTTGAGCCAGATGCGCTCCATGGTATTTCCCCTCTCGGTTTAGAGCCTGATCGGTTCTGATCAGAACCGCGGCTCTAACTTTTGTTTTGACGCGTTTTCTTCACGCGAACCGGTACCCACTTCGCTCAAAAACGCTATGGTCCCCGTTTCTTGGGACGGGACGCCTTGTTTTGGACAGTATTGAGCAATGCGGCGGCTTATGGCAAGCGGCAGCGCGAAATGACGCATCGTCGGCTAATTAAGGGCCGTCGGTCCGGCCGGCCGAGGCTTAAGGGCGTGGAGCGGCGACGGTCTTTTGATCCGCCGGCTTGGTCTCGGTCGTGCTCTTGGGTTTGGGCGAAGGCTTTGCCGCAGCCGGCTTGGCGGCAGGCTTGTCGCCCGCGGCCACCGGCTTTTCGCCAGCTTTTGGCTTTGTATCCGGCTTCGCATCCGGTTTGGCATTCGCGTGTCTGACGGCGGCCGGTTTGGCAACCGATTTCGGCTCGGACTTGGCATCCTTGCCGGTATCCTTCCCAGTATCCTTGGCTTCGGTCTTCGGCTCAGTCGCGGCATCAGGCTTTTTCCCGGCAACCCGCGACTTCTTTTTTTCACGACGTTGGATCGTCTGCTTTTCGGCGTCCGCAGCCACCACGGCAATCAACGCGGGGCCGGTCTTGGACGGACCGGTATAGACGGGGATCGGCTCCGAGGGCGTGGCCGCCGCCGCCAGCAATTCCGACGGCTTCGCCATCGGCGGCTGGAGCCCGGCGGTGAAAAACGTCATCACGGCGGCTTCGCCGCTGCTGGAGCCGCTGGCGCCGGCGTTGCTTGCGACGGTGTCCTCATCCTCGTCGGTTGCAGGCCGTTTGCGTTTTTTGCCGCACATCTCGTCGCGCAGGTTCGGTGGCGAGGCATCGATCGGCACCAGATTGTCGACGGTACCCAGCGAAGGGCGCAACCACGTCAGCGTATTGTTGGCAAAGCCGCGCTCAAGCAATTGCGCGGCCCGCACCGCGCGCATCTGGCCCGATGAAGCGCCGAGCACCACCGCGATCAGCCGTTTGCCATTGCGTGTGGCCGACGCCACCAGATTGTAACCGGACGCGCAGATGAAGCCGGTCTTGAAGCCATCGGCGCCCGGGTAGCGTCCGATCAGCTTGTTGAAATTCTGCGTGACCTTGCGGCCGTAACGGATCGAGGGAATGTGCACGAAGTATTCGTATTCCGACAGATCGCGGATGATGGCGCGGGCAAGGATCGCGAGATCGCGCGCCGACGTGATCTGGCCTTCCGCGGGCAGGCCGTTCGGGTTGACGTAGCTCGTCTGCGTCATGCCGAGCCGCTGCGCTGCCTGGTTCATTTGAGCCGAAAAACCATCGATCGAACCGCCGACGCCCTCGGCCAGCACCACGGCCATGTCGTTGGCCGACTTCACCATCATCATCTTGAGCGCGTTATCGACGGTGACTTGAGTCCCCGGCCGGAAACCCATCTTCGATGGCGACTGCGCGGCCGCGGTCGGCGATACCGTCAACAACGTATCGAGCGAGAGGCGCCCATCCTTGACGGTCTTGAGCGTGAGATAGGCCGTCATCAGCTTGGTCACCGATGCCGGATACCACGGGTAGGTCGCGTTCTCCGCCTGCAGCACCTTTCCGGTATCGGCCTCGACGACCAGCAGCGCTTCCGCATGCACAACGCGCGGCACAAGAACGCTGAGCGCTGCGACAAGAACAATCCAGCTCAACGATGGCTTGCGAAGCAACGGGCGAAGAAAATGCACTATGCGATTCCGGTGTTTGAGACCGCCTCTGATAGAGGAGGTCCGGCATGTGACGTTCGGGTTTCAATCGTCTCCGGCGCCGCGGCTACGGCGCCTGCAAACCTATACCGGCTTGCCGGTTTGGAACAGAGGCCGGCTGATCAAATCCTCGACCAAATAGGCGCAATTTCGGCGAGACTTAAACCCCAATAGCGCCGCTGCTTGTTTTCTGCGCATGAACGCCGGCCCGCGCACTCTCCTGAACCATGAATTGAGCCCTTGCAAGTTCCGCAAAACGGCCGCCTTTCGCCACCAGTTCATCGAAAGTTCCGCTTTCGATCACGCGTCCGCCGTCGAACACCAGGATGCGCGTGGCGTTGCGGATGGTGGAGAGCCGGTGAGCGATCACGAACGTCGTGCGTCCCTTCATCACTTCGTCCAGCGCTGCGTTGACCCTGGCTTCGGTGACGGCATCGAGCGCGCTGGTCGCCTCGTCGAGGATCAGGATTGGCGGATCCTTCAAGAGCGCCCGCGCGATCGACAGTCGCTGCCGCTCGCCGCCCGATAGCATGCGCCCGCGCTCGCCGGCATTGGTTTCGAATCCCTGCTCGCTGCGTTCGATGAATTCCAGCGCCTGCGCGCGAGCCGCCGCGGTCCGCATCTCCTCATCGGTGGCGTCCGGCTTGCCGACGCGCAGATTGTCGGCGATCGAACGATTGAACAGCAGGGCCTCCTGAAACACCACGCCGATATTCCGCCGCAGCGCCGTCAACGTCAGGCCGCGAACGTCCATGCCGTCGATCTTGATGATGCCCGACTGCGGATCGAACGCGCGATGCAGCAAGGCGATCGCGGTCGATTTGCCGGCGCCGGTCGGGCCGACCAGAGCAATGGTCTGGCCGGGCAGCGCGGTGAAGGACAGGTCTTCGACCGCCGGGCGCTTGCCGTCATAAGAAAACGAGACGTCGTTGAATTCGACCAGGCCGGAGAGCCGCCCGGTATCGATCGCATCGGGCCGGTCGCGCACCGCGGGCACGGCGTCCAGCACGTTGAAGAATTCCTGCAGCCGCGGCGCCTCCATGAATACGCTATTGATGAAGCTGACGACCTGTTCGAGTTTCTGGATCAGCATGGTGGCGAAGCTCACGAACATCACGATTTCGCCGATGGTGGTGAGTCCCCGTTCGTGCAGCGCGATGCCGACGGCAAAGATCGCCAGCACCGTGATGGTGGTCGACGCGCGGGTGATGACCGTGACCAGCGCCCACCACGACAGTACCGGCATCTGCACCGCCAATAGCCTATCGGCGACGAAGCGCAGTCCCTGCACTTCGGCCTGGATACGCACAAAACTTTGCACCAGCGCCACATTGCCGAGCGCGTCGGAGGCGCGCGCGGAGAGGTCGCTGTAATGCGCCTCGACCTCGTTCTGCATGCCGTAGGTCTTGCGCACCACCAGCGTGGTCAGCACCGTGAACACCACGCACAGGACGAACAGCAGGATCGCGAGCCGCCAGTTCAAGTAAAACGCCAGCGGCAGCAACACCACCAGCGACATGATCGCTGCGAAATGCTCGCGGAAAAATCCGAGCCACAGCCGCCACAACGAATCGGTGCCGTTCAGCATCACCTTCATCAGGCGGCCGGAATGGGTGCCGGTATGAAAGGTCAGCGGCAATTGCATGATGTGCTCGAAATAATTCGTCAGCACCGCCTGGCGCTGGCGATGCGCCAGCCGATCGGCGTGCAGCGCGACCGCGGCGCTACACCCGATGGTGAACAGGCCGAACGCCGCCCAGGCCGCCAGCAGCGGCCAGGCCGGCGACCATCCATGCGGATCGGTGGACGGCTTATTGGAGAGCACATCGACGATGCGGCCGAACAGCACCGGTTCGGCGAATTGCGCGCCGGCCAGCAGCAGATTGGCGGCGGCGAGTATCCAGCCGAGTCGCGCCTCTTTGCCGAGTAGCTCAAGGACGCGCGCATAAAGCCGAAGCAGGGACATGCTGTTACGGACTCAAAACAGGGGAGGAAGATTCGACCTGTATTCTAATCAGGGATCGTTGGGGAGATACAGCGTCCGCTGACGTTTTGCTCAATTGATCAGGCGGCCGTCCCGTGGAGGCAGGAACGAATCGTCGAAAATATCGGCCGCGAACGGCCGTTTCTGAAACTTGAAATCCTCAGCGATTTGATCGATCGAGCGGTCGAAGCGAGCGGGATCGATGCCGCCAAGGCCGTTGCGCTGCACTTCGCCGGTGACGATGTTGTCGCGAATCAAGGTGCGCAGGCGCTCCAGCTCGAGGTCGCGCGATCCGTCGTCCATCCGCTTGACGACCTCATCCACGGCTCGCCCGGGGTCCTTGATCGCTAGATGCGTGCCGGCGATCACCGCGCGCAGGAAGCCTTTCACCGCCTCGGGCTTGGTGGCCGCGAAGGACGGATTGACGATCACCGCGAATCCGTAGGCCTCGCAGCCATAATCCGCGTATCGAAGCACCGCGAGGTCATTTGCCGGAATGCCGCGATCTCTCAAGTTGACCGCCGATAGATATGAAAATCCGGTCACGGCATCAACCTGACCGGCCGACAGGATCGGTTCGCGCACAGCGGCGCTGATGGTGTTCTGCTTCACGCTCGCGATCTTGATACCATTTTGCCGCGCCAGCGCCGGCCATAACCGAATCGAAAGGTCGCCCTCGGCGACGCCGAGAGTTTTGCCTTGAATATCGGAGAGCGCGTGGATGCCCCGGCTTTTGCGGGCAACGATCGCATAGGGTGATTGGTTGAATAGCACGAACACCGCTTTGACGGGCGGCACGCCTGACTTGTCGCGAAAACGGATCAGCTCGTTGATATCGACCAGCGCGAAATCGCTGTCACCGGCGGCGATGCGCGCGATCGCGTCCTTTGATCCGCTGGCGACATTGCTCGTAACCGCGAGACCCTCGGCGCTAAAGAAACCGGCGACCGAGGCCAGCACGAAGGGGGCCACGCTCGCATCGATCGGGCGATCGGAGGAAAATTGGACCGCGATCGGTTGCCGAATCTCGCCCGCGGCCCGGACCTCTCCCGCGCCAAGGCAGGCAAATCCGAGCAGGCTTATCAGCGAAGCCAAAATGCAGCGGAGACCAATTGTCAGACTTGCGTGCATTGGGTTACGCCGGGACCGGACCGCAGTTGCCGCGCCGGGTATGTCTGTTTGATGACAGCCGAAGCGGCGGTGACGCGCATTCTGTCGGATGAATTCTGAACGGTCGATGAGCGCCATGGTTTCGCCACCTATCGTTCAGCCTGCATTCGGATTCGGGAACCTAAGATGCACCCGGTGGTTAGCTACAGGAGGGGCCTGCGAGGCCAGGCTGCCACGGAGGACATCGAGATGTTCACGCGAAGAAGTGTGTTTTCGGCCCATGGCCGCGTCGCGGTAATGGCGACGATTGCGGCGGTGGCGCTGACGGCGGTCGAGCCATCGCCGGCTAGGGCCGAATCCGCCCCGTCAGGCAAAGGCCTGTCGGCGGCGGCAACCAGCGATGCCACGGACTTCAGCGCCCGCCGCAGGTACTACCGGGGCGGCGGCGGCGGTGCCGCTGCAGCCGCCGCTTTTGCCGGCATTGTCGGCACGGGCCTTGCGATCGCTGCGACCCAGAACCGCCGGGCCTATTATGACGACTATTATGGTTATTACGGCGGCGGACCGGCTTACTACGGCGGAGGTCCGTATTATTATGGCGGCGGACCGGCTTATTACGGCGGATATGGCTATCGGTCGGGCGTGCCTCGTTTCCACGGCCATCCGATCGCCGGCTGGTGACCGCAACCTTCCGGACCGAATTAATTCGTCGGTCACCGTGGCCGACGAATTTCTTCCTGGCGAGCCGGCCGTTAACACGCTGGCCACGGGTTTCGACTAGTTTCAGGCGATGAGTGATTCGCTCGACCGGCTTTACCAGGCGGTACTCGCGGCCAAGGATCTCGATCCGGCAATTTCGCGAACCGCACGGCTATTTCAGCGCGGGCCGGCCAAAATGGCCAAGAAACTGGCCGAGGAAGCCATCGAGGTCGTGATCGACGCGGTCAATGGCAATTCCGACGCCGTGATCCGCGAAAGCGCCGATCTGCTCTATAATCTGACCGTTTTGTGGGCGTCTGCAGGGGTGCGGCCGGAGGACGTGTGGCGGGAAATGGAGCGGCGCGAGGATCTGCTCGGAATCGCCGAGAAGCTGCCGAAATCCACCATCAAAATGTCCAGGGTTTCGCCGCCTCGGATCGCGCGGCGACCAATTGTCGCGCTCGAAGGCCGCAGCCTGCGCAAGCGGCACTAGCGGCTCCTTAATTCCTCAATCGTTGGCATAGACAAATCCTCCGCATGGTGGTTCATCGCGCCATGCTCAGACGGATTTATGATTGGTGTATTGACGCCGCGCACAAGCCATACGCGCTGTGGATCATGGGAGTGGTGTCGTTCGCGGAAAGCTCGTTCTTTCCGGTGCCACCGGATGTGATGCTGGTGCCGATGGCGCTGGCGCGTCCGGAGCGGGCGTGGCTGTACGCCTCGGTCTGCACGGCGACGTCAGTGCTGGGCGGCATTGTAGGCTACGCCATCGGCGCGCTGCTCTACGATTCCGTCGGACATTGGCTGATCGAATTGTATGGCTACGGCGACAAGGTCGAAGCCTTCCGCGCCGGCTACGCGGAATATGGCGCGTGGATCATTCTGCTGAAGGGGTTGACGCCGATCCCCTACAAGCTCGTCACCATCACCTCGGGATTCGCCAATTACAATATCTGGCTGTTCATAGTCCTGTCGGTGATTGCGCGTGGCGGGCGCTTCTTCGTGGTCGCGATACTGCTCAACCGTTACGGCGACTGGATCCGGGTGAGGATCGAGAAACATCTGGGGCTATGGGTGGCGCTGGGAGCCGGCGTGCTTGTGCTGGGTTTTGTCGTCGCATTTCGAATGTTCTGAAAGCTGAAGCCGTGAAGCGCTTTGCCCCTTCGCGGCTTCAGGTTACCCTCGACATCATGCTTGATCGGCCCGGCGACCTCATCGCGCAGTCCAGCATGCACTTCGCGACCGCGACCGCGACGATGTTGATGTTGATGATGGCCGCAGGCGCCGCGTGGCCGCAAGCGGCGCCGCCGCCATCCTCTCTCGGCGCTCAAACGCCGGCCGGGCAAGCAACACCTCAACAAGGCGAACCTGCATCGTCATCCCCGCCGGCGCGCGAAGAGAATCCCGGCCTGCTCAACGAAATGGGAAAGTTGTTCGAGAAATCTTTGTCGATCCTTCCGAGCCTGAAAAGCCCAAGTGAGGCCGTCGACGATTTCAACGCTCGCGCGAAAGCTGCGGGCGATGCCGTGTCGCGCCTGGCCAAGCCATCCTCCATGGTGGCAGGGCGCACGATATGTCCCGTCTCAACCAACGGCGCGCCGGACTGCAAGGTCGGCGCCGATAAGCTTTGCCAGGCCAAAGGCTTCAAAGAGGGAAAAAGCCTGAACACGGATTCCACGGAAACCTGTTCGGCGAAAGTGTTGATCCCCGGCCGAGCCCGAAAGCCGGACGATTGCCGGACTGACAATTACGTCACGAGTGCGCTGTGCCAGTAGCGCCCACCCGGCCGATGCACGGATAGCGTGTCGTTAACGCGATTGCTTTCTTGGTATGATGTCTGGCATCTTTAAATCAGTGCATCGCGCTTCTCCCAATAAACAAAGAGGATTTGCCGAATGTCCATGCCTGCCTTGTTCAAGGGCCGTTTGTCGATTCCCGCGATCGGTGCGCCGCTGTTCATCATTTCCGTGCCTGAGCTCGTGATCGCCCAGTGCAAGGCCGGTATCGTCGGATCGTTCCCGGCGCTGAACGCGCGCCCTCCCGCGCTGCTCGACGAGTGGCTGGTGCGGATCAAGGAGGAGCTCGCGGCGCACGACAGGGCGCATCCCGACCGGCCGTCGGCGCCGTTCGCGGTCAATCAGATTGTGCATCGATCGAACAACCGGCTCGAACAGGACCTCGCGGTTTGCGAGAAGCACAAAGTGCCTGTCATCATCACCTCGCTCGGCGCGCGCGAAGAACTCAATCAGGCCGCGCACAGCTGGGGCGGCATTGTTTTTCACGACGTGATCAACCAGAAATTTGCGCACAAGGCGATCGAGAAGGGCGCGGACGGCTTGATATTGGTATCCGCCGGTGCGGGCGGCCATGCCGGCGAGATATCGCCCTTCGCATTCGTGGCGGAGACCCGGCAATGGTTCGATGGGCCGATCGCGCTGTCGGGTGCGATCGCCAACGGCCGCGCGATCCGCGCGGTGCGGATGCTCGGCGCCGACTTCGCCTATATCGGCTCCGCGTTCATCGCCACCACGGAAGCCAATGCGGTGGAGGGCTATAAGCAGATGATCACCAGTTCGACCGCCGAAGATATCGTCTATTCGAATCTATTTACCGGCGTGCACGGCAATTACCTCAAGCCTTCGATCGTGGCTGCGGGCATGGATCCCGACAATCTACCGGAGTCCGATGTGTCGAAGATGAGCTTCGGTACCGATGCGTCGGGCGAGCGCGCCAAGCCGAAAGCCTGGAAAGAAATCTGGGGTAGCGGTCAGGGCGTCGGCAGCGTCGGCAAAATTTTGCCCGCCGCCGAGTTGATTGCGCGGTTCAAAAAAGAATACGACCAAGCTGTCGATCCGCCGCTGTGATGCGGAGCATCAAGCGAACGCCTGCGCGCAGGCGATGACCTCGATGCTTATTCAAGTTCGATTGGCTGGAACCGCCCGTTTTCATCCAGTGCCGTTCCCCATATTTTGTGCGAAGCCTGATGTTCGGCGCGGCCAAAACTGAGAGGGGTTCCAAGCCCCAGGTCGAGATTGCGCATGCTCTCCAGGTTGTCGATGAGCTTTTCGGTCTCGAGTTGCGGTCCAGCACGTTTAAGAGCCTGGATCAGGACGTTCGCCGAAACGTAGCCTTCAAGCGACACGTAATCAGGCGCCTCTCCGGGAAAATATTTGGCAAGGGCATTCTTGTATTCGAGAACCACACTCGAATAGCCGGAAACCGCCGGGACCACTTGCGTGACGATTACGCCGGTGGCATAGCGCGCTCCCAATAGCATCAACTCATCGGCAAGGGCGGTGCTGCCCACGAACGACACGTTGGTGTAAATCATCCCAGGATAGAGGTCGCGGGTCTTCTCGATGAACTTCGCGGCGGCCCGATAAGTCGACACCATGACCACCGCCTTGATCGGCGCCTTCTGTGCTTTCAATTGATTGACCGCTTCCTCCACATTCACGGTGTTTCGCTTGTAGTTGAGACGCAGAATCGCGCTGTCACTGGCGCCGAGCGCACGAAATGCCTTCGCGACACCGGCGAATCCCGAATCGCCGTATGCATCCTGCTGGGCGAAAACGGCGATCTGCCTGGGTTGCAGCCGCCGCATTTTTACCAGGTAGCGCACCGCGGCGTCGGTTTCCTCCGCGTAGCTCGCACGATAGTTGAATACATAGCGATCGGGAGGGTCATGGCGGAGCACGTTTGCGCCCGTGAAGGCGCCGAAGAACAACAGCTTTCGCTCGAGTGCGTATGGCAACGCAACGACCGCGGTGGGGGTTCCTACATTTCCAATGATGCCGAATACCTGGTCTTTCTCGTACAGCTGTTTCATGGCCTCGGCGGTTCGCGTCGGTTCATAACCGTCATCAGCCGCGATGAGCCGGAGCATCCGGCCATCGACGCCCCCAGCGTCGTTGACCCGGTTGAAAGCGGTATCGATCCCGAGCTTCATCTGGCGCCCCAGCTCCCTTGCAGCGCCGGAAAAGGGTGCCGCGATTCCGAACCGGATTTCTCGATCGCTTACGCCGCGGGTCGAGGTGCTGACGGCTGGTGCTGTGGGGGCGGTGGCAGCGGCGGCGGAAGACGGTGCAATTGCAGCGGCCAAACTTGGCGCGGCGATCGACCGTTCGAGATCAGCGAGCTGGCGGTCTGCTAGTCTGCAATCAATCCTTCCTGTTGTCACAGCGCCACGGCCCTCCGCGACACTGCGATCGAGCAGCTGTGTAAGGTCGTCACGTTCGGCCTCGTTGGACGAGGCTTCCTTGATTACAGCCGCGAATTTGTCGACGATAACCCGAATGCGAGGCCGCGCGATGTCCCCGCAGGCCAACGCTGAACCAACGATCGGTCCGACGCGGCCTGCAAGGTCGCGTACAACATCCGTCCTGTTACCAGGCGCAGCGCCTGCAGCGCTTGCAAGCAAGACACTAAATAGAAACGTCATCCAACGAGGAGTCATCGCAGACTCCGCACCAAGGACGTGTTGGACTCATGACTAGGCAGCGTCGTCGCTTCACCGCGCGTTTGATTGATCGGTTCCACTATTGAGGTGCTCCGGTTGAGCCAGGTTTTTGGCGCCATTGCATAAATTGTTGAAGCAGCGTTTCTGACTGCTCGTGCGTAATGGCCGGCGGGCTGCTCCGGGTTGACGCCAGGATTGTCTGAAACTCGGAAAGAGCGGGTTTCGAGTCGTCGTCTCTCCGAGATGGCTGATAGAGAGCGGTTCTTATCGATTGTAATATCCCGGAGAAGGATGAAGCACCGCCCTCCGGTTGCCGGGCATAATCTCGCGCAGCAGGGACCATGATGACGAAGAACAGCGCCACCAGGGCTGAAACGCCGACGGCTGCTGCGAAGCGACCACCGACGTTAATTAACGCCGTTCGCCGATCCAGTTCACGCACAAACCCCGGAGGTTCGTAAATGACCTCAGGGTCGAGCGGGCGCCGCAGAGCCTCGGGAACCGCTTCCTCACGCAAACCGTCGAAGGGAGATGAAGAGGAAACGGGCCCTCTGGGGCGCTCGGAATTTGTTTCGCTCGAAGGGGATAATCGAAACGCCGCCCTTTCCCGCAACCAGCGCGGCGCATAATACATAGGATCGTTGGGATTGAGATCGCCCTGCTCATTGTAGGTACTCATACACAAATCCTCATAATAATTGGCTGTTGGCGACCGGTCGCACGGAAAAATCCGTCAACCGATCCGAACGAATGCAAATTTGGTCGGAAAAATTTGAATCACATCGCCGGATGCCAAAGGCGCACCGTGCGTCGCAATTCGCGTCAGCCAGCGAGATACAATCTCGAAACCGCACCACCCCCTGCCTGGTCTTCTTGGAAATTGTCCGCCGTGGCAGCGGAAACAACTCCAGCTCTCGGCCGCGAGATCACCGGGATGTGATGGAACCCGGCCAAGACATTATTAAGTCCGAACCTCGACCAAATCAGGGCTAGTTTTTGTCGATCAACATCGTCGGTGCGATGTTTGATGCCTAGCCCCATCGCTGTGCACCGGGCTATGACGGGCTATTTCCGCAACGCAGTGCCGGCCACTAACTCGACAAAATAATCTCAGGGTTTCGAATTGCCGTATCGCAATGTCGAAGCCTGAGCGCACAAAATCTTCATTCAAGGAGATCCAACCGGCCGTTGCGCAGCCAAATAGCGTCTTGCGTTAATCAACCGTTAACCCAGACCGCCGATCTTTAACTATTCAATAAGAAAGGTGAGTCGACCACAATGGACGCATCTGCGGCGCCAACACGTCAGCTGGTTCGAATGCGGGGCCGCTCTTACGTTGCGTTTGTATTTAGCCCCGTCGTTCCGATCGCAGGCTGGCTTGAAGAAATAGACGAAATGCTCTCCCGGTCGCCCGGCTTTTTTGTCGGCAAGCCGGTGGTGCTGGATCTGTCTGCGGTGGACCTGAGCCAATCCGGTATCGGACACCTCGTCGCAAGCCTTGAACAACGAGATATTCGCGTCCTTGGCATCGAGGGTGTGGACGCCGCTCACCTCACCACGAGCATGCCGCCTTTGCTGACGGGCGGACGCCCTTGTGTGCTCGCGCAGGTTGAGCCGCAAAAGAAGGCTGAAGCCAAATCAACACCAAAACCAGCGTCTCTGCTGCTCGACAGCCCGGTGCGCTCCGGTCAATCGGTCTTTTTTGCTGAAGGCGATGTGACCGTGCTGGGTTCGGTCGGTTCCGGTGCCGAGATTGTCGCCGGGGGGTCTATCCACGTCTACGGAACGCTCCGCGGCCGTGCGATGGCGGGCGTCAACGGCAATGCAGCCGCGCGGATTTTTTGTCAGAAAATCGAGGCCGAGCTCCTGGCAATCGACGGCTACTACCAGACTGCTGAAGACATCAGCGACGGCCTACGCAATCGGCCCGCTCAGGCGTGGCTCGACGGCAATATCATGAAAATTACACCACTGAATTAATCGGCAAAGGAGGTAAGGAAATGGCCAAAGTCTTGGTGGTGACGTCCGGAAAAGGGGGCGTTGGAAAGACCACTTCCACAGCCGCGCTCGGCGCGGCGCTCGCGCAGATGGGCGAAAAAGTGGTTGTCATCGACTTCGACGTCGGCCTGCGCAACCTCGATCTGGTCATGGGGGCGGAACGACGGGTTGTGTTCGACCTCATCAACGTGGTGCAGGGCGTTGCAAAGCTCTCGCAAGCTCTCATTCGCGACAAGCGGTTGGAGAATTTGTGGCTGCTTCCCGCATCCCAGACCAGGGACAAGGATGCCCTGACGGACGAGGGTGTCGGAAAAATTATCGCCGATCTGCGGACCAATTTTGACTGGATCCTTTGCGACAGCCCGGCGGGCATCGAGCGGGGCGCGACCCTTGCGATGCGCTATGCGGACGAGGCTGTCATCGTCACTAATCCCGAAGTCTCCTCGGTGCGCGACTCCGACCGCATCATTGGAATGCTCGACTCAAAGACCGTGAGGGCGGAGAGGGGCGAGCGGGTAGAGAAGCATGTGCTGATCACCCGATATGACTCGGCGCGCGCAGCACGGGGGGAAATGCTCAGCATCGAGGATATCCTTGAAATCCTTGCGACGCCGCTGCTCGGCATCATTCCTGAGAGCCAGGACGTTCTGCGGGCGTCGAACGTCGGATCACCGGTCACTCTGAACAACGCCGACAGCGCCCCGGCCCGCGCCTACATGGACGCGGTGCGTCGTCTGATGGGTGAAACTGTCACCATGATGGTGCCGCCGGTCGAACGCAAAAGCTTCATGAACCGGTTACTACGACGGAGGGCTGCATGATGAATCTGCTGCGGCTGATAGGTGGCCGTGCTGCTTCCGCGCCTGTTGCACGGGAACGGTTGCAGATACTTTTGGCGCATGAACGCGGCTTGCGCGGCCAGCCTGAATTGTTGGGACTGCTGCGGGCAGAGATTCTTGCCGTGGTCTCAAAGCATGTCGTGCTTGATCCGGAAAAAGTCATCGTCAGGATGGAGCGGGGCAAACATGTATCGACGCTTGAAGTCGATATTGAAGTGCCCAACGGCTTTGAAAGATCGCTCGCGGCTGCGGTTTGATGGACGTCATCTAACGGATGGACGGCAATCGCGTCGTCACGAGTCCCGATGCCGCCGGACCATGGGATGCCCCTATGCAGCACGGCTCGGGCGCGTCCGATCAGAATTGCGCGCGTAACGATCGACCGGATGCGTCCGGGTGCGTCGCGAAGAGGCGCGCGAGAAAAACGCCCCGCGCGCTGGCGCGATATCTGGAGCGCGGGGCATTCACCTCTGGTGTGACCGAGGTGCTTTCGGTCGATCAGCTCGTGGCGCACGCGTTGCGGAGTACCGCGCCGCCGACGTCCGCATCCGATGGCTCGGTCCGGTTCGCGGCCACACTTGGTTGGGTCGGATCTCGCCAGAGGCGACGGCGCGCAATCGCGGCCGGCGGTTCCTGCCTTAACGCGCCATTAACCAATCCCGCCCCAAAAATCATCCTCAAAGGCCGTTCACCGCTGCCGGGGCGGTCGCGCCAGAAACTGCCGCTCGAAGGGGATGCGAGATGGATTTCGAGACACTCCATGCAAAAACGCCAGATGCAAAAACGCCAGCAACCCTCGATGAGATCAGGGTGCGGGTCGCCTATGCGCTCGAGCGGCATCCGCTGTGCCGGAACGTGGAATTCGACATCGTCAGCACGCCGCGCAGCAGAAAGGGCGGCAACTGGACCATCAGCCTGCGGTCGGTCGCGCCGGATGCGCTCTGGGAAGCGTCCGATATCGTTGCCGATATCCAGGAGGCCTACGATCTCTCCGTGGCCGCCTGATTTTCGTATCCCTAGTCTAGACTAGCGGCCGGTCCTGCTTTCAAATTCGCCGATGCCGCAAGGGCGGCACGGTTAGGCCACAATTACCGCCCAGTTGTTGGCAAACTGATCGTGGGCCGTCGACGGGAACGGGGAGAGCTGCTTGACGCGAACCACTACCATCATCGCGCTGCTGTGTTTGCTGGTCGTCGGCGCGGCCGCCACCAGCATTCTCAGCCGTGACAGCGTGCCGGCGGCACCGCTGGAGGAGGCTTCCCCGGTCGACAAGCCCCCTGTCGCAAACCGGGAAAGCAAGAAAGACAGGCTGGCGTTCGCTACCGCTGCGCTGGCCTCGTTCGAACCGCCGCAAACCGCTGCTCCGGCCGCGCCGATGTGGCAGGCCTTCGCATCCACCGCCCCGGCCGACATCGAGGGGCCGAAGCTGACAGCCCCGACGGCGATGCCGGCAGCACCGTTGGCGCCGCAGAAGCCCAGGCTTGCCAGTAAGCCGCAGCCGCAAAAATCCTACGCGCTGCTCAGCGACGCGCAGATCGCCGGCATCAAGGAGCGCCTCAAGCTTTCTTCCGCGCAGGAATCCTACTGGCCGGCGGTGGAAAACGCGCTGCGCGCGGTGGCCCGCAAGATTCACGCTACCCGCAATGCCGATCCGAACGCCACTGGCGTCCCAATCGATCCCGAAGCCGAGGAAGTCCAGCAGCTGAAATCGGCCGCGATGCCGCTGTTGTTCCAATTGCGCGAAGATCAAAAGCAGGAAGTCCGCAAGCTTGCCCGCATTATCGGGTTGGAGAAGGTGGCGTCGCTGATTTGAGCGAGGCCGCAAGGGCGCTCAAGTCGGACATCGCGCGAGGTCCGAAAAGTGCCGATAGTGCTGCAAAACCCCAAACGCCGTCCGACTGATTTTCCGCAACTAGCCGAATTCGCCTGTGAGTTCGTCGTAGGATGACGTGGTCCCCCACATGATCATTCGATCGCCGCGCCTACAGGCCGGAAAACGTGTGTTCAGTGACGCAAAAAGACTTTTGCAACACTGTCGGCCCGTTTGAGACATGCCGAACTGTATTAAGCGATGTCCGCTTCGAGGGTAACTCGGAAGACATTTGCTCACACTGAGTTCTTCTCAGTGTTGCGCTCCCCCTTCCAACGGTCTGGCTTAGGCCGCTATAATGCAAGCTTTCTTGCGCGGAGAGCTTCCATGTTGCTTCCCGTCGGCGGAGGATGGCTCGCGGCAGTTCTCGCGCTGGGATTTTGTACCGCCGCGAGCGCCGACGATGTGCTTTTCGAAAATGTCCGAATCTTCGACGGAAAGAGCGCAGCCCTTTCCGCTCCGTCGAATGTGCTGGTCAAGGGCAACGTCATCGAGCGTATTTCTACGGCTCAGATCGCGGTAGCAGGCGCTCTGCGCGTCGCCGGAAACGGGCGCACGCTGATGCCCGGCCTGATCGACAATCATTGGCACGCGATGCTGGCGCGCACGACCCCGGCACAGGCGTTCGGTGACGTCGGTTTCAACAATCTCGTGGCTGGCGACGAAGCGACGGACACTCTGATGCGCGGCTTCACCACCGTTCGCGACGTGGGCGGGCCGGTGTTCGGTCTCAAGCGCGCCATTGATGAGGGCATCGTCAAAGGCCCGCGTATCTATCCGTCCGGCGCCATGATCACTGTCACGAGCGGGCACGGGGATTTCCGCCAGTTAACCGATCTGCCGCGGACGATCGGCGGCATGCTCACCCGCATGGAGCAGCTCGGTGGCGCCATGGTTGCGGACAGCCCTGACGAGGTGCGCGTGCGCGCGCGCGAACAGCTCATGCAGGGCGCCTCCCAAGTCAAGTTGACAGCGGGCGGCGGAGTGTCATCACCCTTCAGTCCGATCGACGTGACCACCTTCACCGAGGCCGAACTGCGCGCCGCGGTTGAAGCAGCCGAGAATTGGGGCACGTACGTCGTCGCGCACGCCTTTACGCCGGCTGCGATCCGGGGGGCTATCGCCGCCGGCGTGAAGTGTATCGAACACGGCTTCCTGATGGACGAACCAACCGCCAAACTGATCGCCGAGAAGGGCGTTTGGCTGAGCATGCAGCCGCTCCCCGAGGACCTCAGGCTGGGCTTTCCCGTGGGTTCCGTCCAGCGAGCCAAGGCGGATGAGGTCTGGCCCGGCATAGCCAGGTCCTACGAGTTGGCGAAGAAGTACAAGATCAAGACGGCGTGGGGCACCGATGTGCTGTTCTCCCGCGCGCTGGCGCAGCAACAAGGGGCAATTCTGGCCTCGCTCGCCCGTTGGTACACCCCCGCCGAAGCGCTGGTCATGGCGACATCGACAAACGCCGAACTGCTGGCGCTGTCCGGCAAGCGCAATCCCTATCCCGGCAAGCTCGGCGTCGTGGAACAGGGCGCACTCGCGGATTTGCTGCTTGTCGACGGAAATCCGCTGGACAACATCAACCTGATTGCCGATCCCGCCAATAGCTTCAAAATCATCATGAAGGACGGCGTCATCTACAAGAACGCTTTGACCAAGTGACCAACCGCACACGCTTTCGGATTGCTATCTCGCGTCCTCGGATCTTTCGCAACGTGCCTACGTCAAGCCAGACGGTGCCATCGCAGGATCGACGTCCGTCATTGGCAGATAGTGTTGCAAAACTCCCAAAATGCCGAGCGGTCAATTTCCCGCAATAGGTGAAACGTTTTCACCCTTGAGTATCCGACCACCCTAACCACCTAAAATGCAGCCGCCTCGAGGTCCTGTAACCCCGGCGATCGTCCCGCAATCTGAACTTATCCAGAGGCAATTGAAATGACCGCGCAATCGTCCCATGCTAGTCCGATCTTGGTGACCGGCGCGGCTGGCGCCGTCGGTCCCATTGGCCGTAATCTCACCGAAATGCTGCTCGCCAAAGGGCACAAGGTGCGAGCCTTGGTGCGCCGGGAAGATGAACGCGCCGAGAACCTGCGCAAGCGCGGCGCCGAGGTCATGCAAGGCGACCTGACCGACCTCACCGCGATGCACCGCGCGATCGAAGGTTGCGCGAGTGTCTATTTCGGCATGTCGGTTTCTGCCGATTACCTGACGGCCACGGTCAACACCGCCGCCGTGGCGCGTCATCACGGCGTTGAAGCTTTCGTGAACATGTCTCAGATGACCGTTACGCAGATGAGCATCACCGAGAGCACCGACAGTCCGCAGCACAAGCTGAACTGGCTGGCGGAACAGGCTTTGTCCTGGTCGGGCCTCCCGGTCGTCACCGTGCGGCCCACGGTCTTCCTCGATGGGTTCTTCCGGCTTTTCGCTGCCCCGGGCGTGCGGGATGCCGACGAACTGGCGCTGCCAATGGGCGGCGGCAAAACCTCGCCGATCTCGGCTGTGGACGTGGCGCGCGCCGTATCCGTGATCCTCGACGATCCCGCGCCGCACATCGGCCAGATCTACAATCTGACCGGCTTTGAATCTGCCGATCTGGAGCACTACGCGCGCGTGTTCTCCGAGGCGCTCGGTCGGACGATCCGCTATCGCGACGTGCCACTCTCCGGCTGGAGCGAAAAGCTTCTGGGGGCGGGCGTGCCGGCGCACGTCGTCAAGCACCTCTCCGTGATGACGGAGCTGAACAAGCAGGGCCGCTACGACCGTATGACCGACGACCTGTTCAAGCTCACAGGCCAGAAGCCGATCAGCATGTACGACTTCGTCAAGCTGCATGCCGCTGAATTCACGCGGGATGGAACCGCGGCTTGAGCGGGCCATTCGACGGGGCCTTTTACTTTACGAGGCGTTTGTGTCAGGCCGTGACACTGCCGCGAACGAGCGTCAGCATTCGGGAAGTCCGAGTTGGGTCACAAGCCGAAGTCCTGGAAATTTCCCAAACCCACCTTTTTACAAGGTTACGGTGGGCAAGCGACGCCGCTTCATGGCCTGCCAACCGAAACTGCGAAGCAGCGTAGGTTGGTGCCCCTGGCCGGAATCGAACCAGCACTCCTTGCGGAACTCGATTTTGAGTCGAGCGCGTCTACCAATTCCGCCACAGGGGCTTTTCGGACGCTCGCCGGTCAAGCGAGGGTCGCGAAGCCGGCGGAATATAGCGGGCGCGGCCTGCCGGTCAACCCACGCGTGTCCGCTTTGACCCAAAGCCCCAGATGCCGGCTTCAAACGCCTTCGCCGGAGCTATACAGGGGACAGCAGGGCCGGATGCAACGCACGCGGGGGACCAATCGTTTCCGCCGCGTCGTGAAGGCCAACAAAACACCCCGGTGTGATGAGGCGTCGCCTCGACAGCGCCGGGCGCGCAGGATAGGAGGCTCTCACTCGAGGAGATCAACGTGAAGCTCGACACCACGGCGAACCGGTCGCATGCGCGTGCCGACGTCAGCCCCGCGCTCACGGCGGCGTTGGCGATCACCATCATTGCGGCGGCGACGCTGGCGGGTGCGTGGTTCTTTCAGCTGGTGCTGGATATCCGTCCTTGTCCGCTCTGCCTCGAACAGCGCTACGCCTATTATCTGGCGATCCCGCTCGGTGCGTTGATGGCGCTGGCCGCGGCGAAGGATGCGCCCCGCGCGCTGCTTTATGCGGGCCTCGCCATTCTCGCAGCTGCCGCGCTCGGCAATGCCGGGATTGGGGCTTATCACGCCGGCGTCGAATGGGGTCTTTGGCAGGGGCCGACCGATTGCACCGGCCCGATCGGAAACCTCGGCAGCGCCGCCAACCTGCTGGAGCGGCTCGATACCGTGAGGGTGATCCGCTGCGACAAGGTGCAGTGGCGCTTTCTCGGCCTGTCGCTGGCGGGCTACAACGTGCTGATCTCGCTTTTGATGGCAGCGGTCGCGGTGTGGGGTATCCGGCGTTCCGCCCGGAAGTGATATGAGCTCTCCACGTCAGCGAGAGCCCATATCGACATCAAGCGTCAATCGTTGGTTTTCGGTCCGCCATGATAACGGTGTTCATCGGGCTCGAGCGTCTGCATCGCCGGATCATCGAAAGCGTTGAAGGCATGTACCACTTGCCGGTCCGAGGGGTCGGTCGCTTCGGACCAATACTGCGCGTTCGGTGCGGCCGTGCGCGCAAGCGCCTGTCCTGAGATCGCGACCAGCATCATGATCGATGCGGTTAAAGCGAGTTTCTTCATCATGGTTGTGCTTCCTTGCTGTGTCAGAATCCCCGATGGCGGGGAGATGCGCATCGCGGCATAGGGATGCGAGCCTGATTCACGCACCCGTTTACAAACGTGATAAAGAAAAATTTAGGCGTCGTGCCGGTGGGCCGGCGGGACTCAATCGTCCACATCTTCCTGCGGGCGTCCGAACAGATGGACGATGCCCGGCGTCGCAATGCTCACGAACACGAAGCGCGACAAATGATGTGCGCCGACGAAGATCGGGTCGATATGCAGCGTCAGCGCCAGCGCCAGCATCGCGTCCATCGCGCCTGGCGCGAACGCCACGATGATGTCGGCGAACCGCACCTGGGTGGTCATCGCGATCACCGCGACGAATACCGCGGAAATGATGATGGCGACGGCGAACGACCCCAGCGCCGCATTGATATGGCTGAGCAGGGTTTTGATCGTCATCCGCGCAAACCGCGAGCCGATCAGCGTGCCGATGCCAACCAGCGCCACCCCTCGCACCCAGGGCGGCAGGCCGCCCTCGATCAGTCCGGTGCCGTGCAGCACGCTTGAGCCGATCATCGCGCCGAACATCCAGCTTGCCGGAAATTTTATCAGCCGCAGCAGCAGCGCCACCGCTATCGACGCCGCGATCAGCTCGGTCAATTCGAGCGGAGAGGCGACCGCCGCCGCCGCAGGGGGCGGCGCCGACGCGGCAATTCCGGTCAGCGCCAGCAGCAGCGGCAGGGCGGCGGTGAGAATGATCACGCGCATCGTCTGCACCACCGCGATCGCCGACACATCGGCGCCTTTCTCGATGGCGAGCATCGTGATCTGCGACAGCGCGCCGGGGCTTCCGGCCAGAAATGCCGAGGTCCGGTCCCAGCCGTGGAAGCGCTGCAGGTAGAGGCTGCTGCCGAATGTCGAGCAGAAGGTGGCGATCGCCAGGAGCGCAATGGTCAGCGGATAGGCGCCCATGTGCTGCAAAAGCTGCTGCGACACCAGCGAGCCCAGCGAAATCCCGAGCAGCAACAGCACCGTCTGGGTCAGGATCGGCGGCATGGTAAGCGGCCGCCCCCCGATGGCGGCAATGCCGACCGCAATCATGGCGCCGGAAATCAACCCCCCCGGAAGATTTGCCCAAAGAAACAGCGCGCCGCCGGTGGCGCCGATTACCAGCGTTTCGAGCACGTTGAGGGTTTTGGCGCGGCTGGGAACGGCAAACGCCAACGATGCAGGGATTTGGCTCACGGCGCGTTATGGCAAATCCCGGCACAACGGACAAATGCGCAGCGCACATGCAGCATTGCGCGACGGGGCACGCCGCTCCGCTGATCTGCCGTCATGCCTCGCTGATGGGGTTCAGAGGAACGAAACGTTGCGCGGCGACGGCTGAACCGCGGGTGAATAAATCCGCTGCCGGGAGGTTTCGCGATCACGATATTTTCACGCAAAGGTTGTTTGCGCCGTTGTCACCCGCCGTCGCCGCGCTAGGATGGGGCTTCAAGATCAACTCCCCAAGGAGACCAAGGATGACCATTCAAGCCAAAATATTGTACGCGGTTGCGGCGTCGGGCTTTGCGGCGCTCGCGGCGACATCGTCGGCGCAAGCCCTGACCACGCAGGAATGCAGCGCGAAATATCAGGCCGCGAAAGCCGCCGGGACGCTCGGTGGGCAAAAGTGGAATGATTTCCGCAAAGCCCAATGCGGCGCGGACGCCGCAGCGGCACCTGCTGCGGCGCCGGCTGCAGCTGCTGCCGCGTCGAAAGAGGCGCAGGCCAAGCCGAAGAAGGAAGCCGCCCCTGCCGCGGCGCCGGCGCCTGCCGGGCCTGCAGTGTTCCCATCCGCCGTGGATCCGAAATATTCCAAGGAAACCGCGGGCAAGGCCCGGATGCACACCTGCGTCGATCAATACAACGCCAACAAGGCTAGTAATGCCAATGGCGGATTGAAATGGATCCAGAAGGGCGGCGGCTATTACAGCGAGTGCACCAAGAAACTGAAAGGCTGAGCCATTCGAGACGGCGCGCGGCCGGAGGAGGCTTCCACTGGCCGCGCGCTTATTCGTCGAGCAATTCTCGGCCGACTTTGCGATCAGCTGCGCGCTTGCGCGGCACGCGTTCGAAACAAAAGGCTGTCATTGACAAGCGTGCGGCGGGATCGCCTGATACGGAAGTTTTCCGCGCGGATCGACGAATGATAGCCAGCCTGAGCCTTATTCTGCTGTGTCAACTGATTGGCGAAGTCTTCGTGCGCGGGCTCGGCCTGCCGATGCCGGGACCGGTGGTCGGCCTTTTGCTTTTACTGCTGTTGCTGTCGGCGCGCGATCGTTTCGGCGTTCTCGCGCGCGGGCCGTTGCACCACGATGGGGTGGAGAACGCCAGCCGGGGCCTGCTCGCGCATCTGTCGCTGCTGTTTGTACCGGCCGGGGTCGGCGTCGTGCAGAAGCTCGATCTGATCGCGGCGCATGGCATCGCCATCACAGCCGTGCTCGCGATCTCCGTGGTGGTGACCTTACTGGTGACGGTGACGACATTTCTGGTCGCGAGCCGCTTGTTGGCGCGCGGACGTAACGCGCCATGAGCGAAAATCCGTTCTCGCTGTGGGTCTACCTTTCGCAATCGCCGCTGCTCTGGTTGACGGTGACGTTACTCATTTATGCGGTTGCCGACGCGGTATCGCTGGCCACGCAGCGTCATCCGCTCGCCAATCCCGTGCTTCATTCCATGTGGATCATCGGCGCGTTCCTGCTACTCACGGGCACATCGTACACGACCTATTTCGGCGGCGCCCAGTTCGTGCACTTCCTGCTCGGGCCGGCGACCGTGGCGCTGGCGGTGCCGCTCTACGAAAACCGCAAGGTCGTGGCGGCGGCGATCCTGCCGATGCTGGCCGCCCTGGTGATGGGCTCCGTGACCGCGATCGTTTCGGTCGTCTTGCTGGCAGAGGCCGCGGGCCTACCGCGCGCGGTGGTTTTGTCGCTGGCGCCGAAATCGGTCACCGCCGGCGTTGCCATGGGCATCAGCGAATCGCTGCTCGCCGATCCCTCGCTGACGGCGGTCGCGGTCGTCCTCACCGGCATCATGGGCGCGATCATCGTCACACCCCTGATGAACCGGGCGGGCATTACGGATTTCCGCGCCCGCGGATTCGCGGTCGGCATCGCGGCGCACGGCATCGGCACCGCACGCGCGTTTCAGGTCGACGCGATCGCCGGCGTGTTCGCTGGCGTCGCCATGAGCCTCAACGCGCTCGTGACCTCGCTGCTGGTGCCGCTGGCGGTGACGCTGATGATGCGCTGATCCTCATCGCAGTTTTTTATGCTGTCGCCATGGAGATTTGCAGAAAATCCTTCTAGGGTCCCGCCCGTGCAAGCGAGGCGACTATATTGATGATCTCGACGATGCAGGGCGTGCTGGGACTGGCATCGGGAGCGTTGGTCGGATTTTCCCTTGGCCTGGTCGGCGGCGGCGGATCGATCCTCGCGGTACCGCTGATGGTCTATGTGGTCGGCGTGTCCGACGCCCATGTGGCGATCGGCACCAGCGCCATCGCGGTGGCGGCCAACGCAGCGGTCAATCTGTCGAATCATGCGCGCGGCGGCACCGTGCGCTGGGCCTGCGCGCTAACCTTCGCTGCTGCGGGAATCATGGCGCGTTCGCTGGATCGGTTTTGGGCAAGATGCTCGACGACCAGAAACTGCTGGCGCTGTTCGCGCTGTTCATGTTGGTGATCGCGTTACTGATGCTGAAGGCGCGATCGCGGATCGGCTTGCCCGACGTGAAGATGAACTGGACCAATATGCCCGCCATTGTCGGCCTCGGGCTCGCGACCGGGACGCTGTCCGGCTTCTTCGGCATGGGTGGCGGATTGATCGACACCCGCTTCGCCCGGCTGCTGTCGGCGCGGCGCGGCGCCCTCAACACCGTGTTCGCCGCTGTCATTATTGTGGTGGCGCTCTATATGTTGGCGCGCTATCTGGGCGTATCTTGAGCGTCAATGGCGCGCGTGTTCCGCAAAAGTTGGATACAGGTTTTGCGGATGGAATACGCAAAATATGGGTTCGGAGCATTTTCCTGTGGCTAATCGGATTCCACTTAGCCGGAAAATGCTCGTTGGCCGGGAGACCAGATATGAACGAAGCGATCGGATTGGCCCGGCTGTATCAGCGGCACAGCCGGCGCGAAACGTTTCGCCTGCTCGGCGCGGGCGCTGCGATGCTTGGCCTCGCGCCGCGATCGGCGCTGGCACAAAGCGACGAAACGGTGCTGACGGAAGCGCTGGTGCTGCGCGATCCGGATATTCCGGTGGCCGGCAATCCCGATGGCGACATCACGATCGTCGAATATTTCGACTACCAGTGTCCCTATTGCCATAAGATCGCGCCGGAGCTGCGCCAGGTCGTGCAGGACGACGGCAAGGTCCGCCTGGTGTTGAAGGACTGGCCGGTTCTCGGTGAGGTCTCGGTGATCGCGGCGCGGATGGCGCTGGCGAGCAAATACCAGAACAAATTCATTCAGGCTCATGACGCGCTGATCAGCGCCAGCTCAAAGCTGACCGAGCCGCGCATCCGCGAGCTGCTCGCCGGCGCGGGCATCGATGTCGATCGCCTCAACCGCGACCTCGCAACCAATGCCAAGGCGATCGACGCCATCATCGCGCGCAATCGCGATCAAGCGACCGCATTCGGATTCAGAGGCACGCCGTCCTTTATCGTCGGCAAGTTTCGGGTGCCGGGTATGCTGACCATGGCGCAGTTCAATCAGGCGATTGCCGACGCACGGAAAGCTGCGGCAGACAAGCAGTAGCGCAAATCGCAACAGCGCCCGCGTCAAGGACGAAGGCGCGCTTTGCAGGCTAATATCCGCGATTACTTTGATGAAAGCTTGATCCAGTCGTCGCGCGCACGGCGCTTCAGCACGTCCCAATCGGCCGCCACGCGGTCCCAGTTCACGATGGTGCGATTGGCCTGCGCGGTCTGGCCGCTGGCAACCGTCGAGGTCGACATCGAGTCATAGATGTAGACGCCGGCAACCAGCAGCAACGCGCCCAAGATCATTCCGAGAAAAACGCGCATGACAGAACCTCCGATCAAGGTAACGCAAGGGAGTTGGGATGGTTCCCGTTGGCAGCGTGCGCACCATACGTTCCGTCGTTATCCCGAGGAGCGCGCCCTCGCGTATCCTGAGAGTATGACCGGAAATGCATGCAACAAAATGAGGGATTTTGCAACAAAATGAGGGATTTTGAGACCGTCATTGCGAGCCACCGGGTCGCGCGAATGCGCGCCCGATGACAGGCTCCGCGAAGCAATCCAGAGGATTTAGTATGGCTGTTATTGGATTGCTTCGTCGCTTCGCTCCTCGCAATGACGAGAAGTGGTCTGTTCTACTAGCCGCTTTTTGAGTCAGGCTCTGAGTAGGCGACTATATACTCGACAACGGAAGGTCCGATGTGCGAGTTGCGGGAGGGACAGGGCGGCAAGGTAAATCGCGTAAGCGCGGAGATCGTTCCATTTAGTCGGGACGATCTTTCGCAGCCTGTTGCTGCTCCCTGTAAGCCTTCTTGTTCACCCGACCGTCGGCTTGAGGTTGCGACGAAGGTGCTTTTGGATTCGGGACGGTTTTGGAATTCGCCTCAGTGGGCAGTTCGCTTAGTAGCTGAAGAGCTTTTGCGGGCCATTGATGGTCTGGATTCCCGACACCGGGAGTAGGGTGAGTGTCGATCAGGAGGTTTTGCAGCATGTAAAAGTTTCTGTGTGCTGTTTCAAAATCTTCCATCGAAATGTCGGTTGCTCTATCCCGCGTTTTCCCTTGTACGATGGACCACGAAACCTTCCGGGGCTGGCCCTTCAAATCCAGAATGTTCATCATGGGTTCGCCGTGCGCCATTCTGTTGCGAAAGCTGCTGTAACCCCACGCTCTCCCAAGGGCTTTTTGAATGAACTCTAGCCGCTCTGGCGCAAGATGGCCGCCCTGATCGATGGCCGCTTGCAGCATTTCGGCGCGTGCGTTGAAGCTTCGCGCCGAGTAGAAAACAGCGCGGGCTACCTTTTCCTTCATTTGCGTGACGTGTACAAACCATAGGTACAGGCTTCGCTCTACGCCCGCCCACTGGGACATGGCAACGCCGTAGGCGTGGTGGAATTCGGCGTGAACCTGGTTGAGGTCTTCTGCTTGTTCCTTGGTAAATTCGAATTTGACGGTCGTCATGGCGAAAAAACCTGATCTGGATGAAGCAACAATTGAGATCGCGCGGCGGATGCTCTCAACGCCTCCCAAGGCGCACGGCGACATGAAGCTTGGGAAGCCGACTAATCCGACCCACGCGAAACGAAAAAACGCAAAGTGAAGAAAGCGAAGCCCAGCCGTTAGGCCGGACCTCGCCATCTCACGGTTGCTGGAGGGCAACCCAAGCTACCGTTAGCAATGGCCGGTTTTGCGGACCGACCTAGAAGCCGAAGCTGAGTTGGTTAGGCCAAGAACGCCAATGAGCACAGACATGCTCAAAGCGGCCGAACCTTCTCCGGACGTATGCATTCACATGCACACTCTTCGGCCCCGATGTGGGGTGAGCCATATCGGGTCTCCTATGATTTGGCGGGTGTAAGCCCGCTGCTCCGAACTGCACTTATGCAGTTCTCGCGGCGTGGAGCCCGGCAATGCCGGTCATGGGAGAAGCCGCTGACGGTAGCTTGGGACCTATTTTAGGTGATTCGGGTTCCGCTTCCGCCATGCACGGAAACGTTTTACGGCCTGTTTTTTGGTTTTGATCTTAGTTAGTCGGCCGGTGCGTGAGACGCTTGCCCTCAATACCCTTGGCAATCAGCGCCGCACGTTCCCCGTCCTTGACCTTGCGGGTATTCCATTTGAAATCCCACTCCGCGAGGTAGCGCGGCAGATGGGCTTCGCTAATCGAATGATGAGCGCCAACGACTGCGCGCTTCATGAGGCTGAAACAACATTCCGACGTGTTGGTGTGAGCATCGCCGCGCACGTATTCGTCCGCGCCATGGTTTACGGTTTCATGCCGGTCAAACTCTTTGCCGACGTGAAACGCTTCACTTTGGCGCATGGACGACGTCCGCGGGTTGGCTTGCTTTCCGACCAAACCTGCGAACCACGGTATAGAACGCCGGGGTAAACAGGAGACCGAACCCTGTCACGCCAAGCATGCCCGAGAAAACGGCGGTCCCTAGCGACTGCCGCATCTCGGCGCCCGCGCCGGTGGCGACGACGAGCGGGGCGACGCCGAGAATAAATGCGAGCGACGTCATAAGAATAGGCCGGAGCCTGGTCCGCGCTGCGCTGACCGCCGCGTCGCCTGGGGTGGCACCGTGCTCTTCGGCCTGTCGTGCAAATTCTACGATCAGAATCGCGTTCTTGGCCGCCAGGCCCACCAAAACAACGAAACCGATCTGTGCCAGGACGTCGATGGGTAAGCCACGTGTTACCAGGCCCGTAACCGATGCGAGCAGGCACATTGGCACAATCATGACCACTGCGAGCGGCAATTTCCAGTTCTCATACTGAGCCGCGAGCACCAGAAAGACAAACAGGGCTGCCGCGCCGAAGATGAGCAGGGACGACGTTCCAGGTTGCTGTTGCTGGAAGGCCAGTTCGGTCCATTCGAAGCCGATGCCGGGCGGCAGAACCTCACGGGCGAGTTCTTCCATCCTCTGCAGCGCCGTGCCTGTCGCCACGCCCGGTCCGGCCACTCCCATGATTTCAGCCGCGGGGAAAAGATTGTATCGCGGTACTCGGTACGGAACGTTCTCGTATTTGAACCTGGCCACGGTCCCAATGGGTACCATTTCGCCCGACGTGTTCCGCGCCTTGAGCCGTGAGATATCCTGCGGGTCTCGTCTAAAGCTTCCGTCGGCCTGCGCGATCACCTCATATGTTCTGCCGAGATAATTGAAGTCGTTGACGTACTGAGAACCGAGATAAACTTGCAGCGTCGAAAACACGTCCGTCGGGGTCAGGCCGACCTTCTGGGCTCTCTCGCGATCGATATCGGCGTAGATTGACGGGGCGCCGGTGCCGAACAGGGTAAAGACCCCTGCGAAACTTGGGTCCTTGTTGGCCGCTCCGACGAGCGTCTGCGCCGCGTGGGCGAGCGCGGCAGAGCCAAGCCCGGCGCGGTCCTGGAGCATCATCTTGAAACCGCCGGCGGTGCCGAGGCCCTGCACCGGTGGCGGCGGGATGGTCAATACATAGGCGCCCTCTATCACAGAGAGGCGTTTGCGCAGGTCCTCCAGCACGGTCGTCGCAGTGACGCCGTCGATATGATGGCTATACAGCGACGGCAATCCCGAAAAAATCGTTCCGGCGTTGGAGGCGACGGTGAAAGTCGTCGCGTCCAGGCCGGCGAAAGGCGCGACATGTTCGACGCCTGGCGTTGTCAGGATGATGTCGATCGCCTTCTTGAGGACAGCTTCCGTGCGATCCAGCGTCGCGCCGGGGGGCAGTTGCACGACGGAGATGAGATAGCCCTGGTCCTGCTCCGGAATGAACCCGGTCGGCGCCCGGGCAAACTGGAAGCCGGTGACACCGATCAGCACCGCATAAGCCAATAGCACCGCGCCGGTAGCCTGGACGAAGCGCCGCGTCAGGCGGCCATAACTCGTCGACAGCCACTCGAATCCAAAGTTGAACTTGTCGAATCCTGCCTGCACCAGGCGGCGAATGCCGGAGGGGCGGCTCTTGTGGCCCGGTTCGTGCGCCTTGAACAGAACCGCGCAGAGTGCCGGGCTCAAGGTCAGTGACACGAAACAGGAGATCAACGTCGATGCGGCGATCGTCACCGCAAACTGGCGGAAGAACAGACCGGAAATTCCCGACAGGAACGCTGACGGCACGAACACGGCGCAAAGCGTCAGCGCGATTGAAATCAGAGCTCCGCCGACCTCGTCCATGGTGACGTGGGCTGCCTTTGCAGGCGTCATCCCGCGTTCCAGATTTCGCTCGACGTTTTCGACCACGACGATGGCGTCGTCGACCACGATGCCGACCGCAAGCACCAGCCCGAACAGCGAAAGATTGTTGAGGGAGATCCCGACCGCGTACAGAACCGTGAAAGTGCCGACCAGAGACACCGGGATCGCAATCACCGGAATGATTGCGGCCCGCCAGCTCTGGAGAAACAGGAAGACCACGCCCACAACCAGAAGGATCGCAACGAAGATGGTTGTGATGACCTCGTCGACGGATTTGCCGACGAATATGGTTGGATCGTAGATGACTTTATGGGCGACGCCGGGCGGGAAATCCTTTGACAGCGTCTCCATGGTCGTCAGAACTTCGTGCTCCACGGTCAACGAATTGGCGCCGGGTTGGGCGAAGATCAGCAGCGGCAGGCCCGGCCCGCGGTCGAGGAAGGCGGTCGAGCCATAGTCGGCAGCACCAACTTCAACGCGGCCGACGTCGCGGATGCGGGTAACGCGCCCCTGAGAATCGGATTTGAGCACGATGGCGCCGAATTGCTCCGGCGTGGCGAGCCGCCCCAGCGTCTGCACGTTGAGCTGATACGCCTGCTCCGAGGCGACCGGGGGCTGGTTGAGAATGCCGGCCGAGACCTGAACATTTTGCGCTCGCAGCGCCGCTAGCACTTCGCCGGCGCTCAAATTGTGAGTCGCAACCTTGTCCGGATCGAGCCAGATACGCATCGCGTATTCGCGCGCGCCCTGAAATTGCACATCGCCGACGCCGGGCAGCCGCGCCAGCACGTCCTTTACGTGCAGCGTCGCATAGTTCGACAAGTACAGGGTGTCACGCGAACTGTCCGGCGAATAGAGGTGGACCGCCAAAAGAATGTTGGGCGTTGCCTTTCTCACCTGCACCCCAAGGCGCTGGACGTCGTCCGGCAACCGGGGGAGGGCGTCCTGAACGCGATTTTGCGTCAGCATCTGCGCGACGTTGAGGTCGGTCCCGATCCGGAACGTCACGGTTACCGTCAGCTTGCCATCACCGGTCGATTGGCTGGTCAAGTACAGCATGTTCTCGACGCCGTTGATTTGCTGTTCAAGCGGCGTTGCAACGGTCTTCGAGACCGTCTCGGCGGAAGCACCGGGGTAGGTGGTCGTGACCTGAACCGTGGGAGGCACGATTTCCGGATATTGAGCGACCGGCAGAACGACGAGCGCGCCAAGCCCGATCAAAGTGACGAAGACGCTCAGTACGGTAGCAAATATAGGCCTATCGATGAAAACGTGTGCGAAGCGCATGAAATGGTTCCTGTCTCGGCCTTAGCTTCAGCCTTGGCCGTCGGAGGTTGCGTCGTAGTGGATCGGACCATGCTGGGGCACGACTTTCGCGCCCGGAATAGCGCGCACCAGTCCGTCGATGACGACGCGGTCGTTCGGTTCAAGGCCCGATCGGATCACCCGCAGGCCGCCTCTGAGATCGCCGGTTTGTACGATCTTCGGCACCACGGTGGCGTCCGGAGAAACCGTCATGACGAGATGTTGGGACTGATCGAGCACCAGCGCCGAATCCGGCAACAGGAGAGCCGGCGTGGGTGCCGCGACGGCCACACGAAGCCGCGCGAATTGACCGGGGGCGAGAAACAGATCCGGATTTGGCACGGTAGCGCGTGCGTGGATCGTTCCGCTTGAGCGATCGAGAGCGTTATCGACGAAATCGAGCGTGCCTTGCCGTTTGAAGCTGGTCTCGTCACTCAGGCCGAATCCGATGGTGTCTGCGAGTGGGCCTCCAACGCGCGCACGTTCGCGTGAAAATGTCAGGTAGTCGGATTCACTCATGTCAAAGTCGAGATAGAGCGGATCGAGCGAAACCAGCGTTGCGAGCAGGCTGGTCGGGCTGACGGCCGCTCGGCTGCCGGCGATCAGGTCGCCGATCGAGACCTGGCGGGCGCCGATGCGTCCGGTAAAAGGCGCCGTGACGCGGCAATATTCGAGGTCAAGCTGGGCATCCCGGATGCGGGCCTTGGCGTCTTCCACCGCCGCCTCGGAGGCATGCTGCTCATTGGTGCGCTGGTCGACCGTTTCCTGGGTGGCAAATTCATCGCGCCGGAGCGATTGCGAGCGCGTGAGCTGGTTGTTCGCCAGCGCGACGCGGGCCACTGCGGTATGGAGCTGAGCGTTCGCCTGCGCAAGCTTGATTTCGTACGGACGCGGGTCGATCACGAAAAGCAGGTCGCCCTTGTGAACGATTTGCCCATCTTTGAAATGAATTTCGGTGAGGACGCCTCCGACCTGGGCGCGTAACTCCACGCGGTCGATCGCAGAGAACTGTCCAAGAAATCCGAGCCGCGAATCGACGTCGCGCCGCAAAGGTTCGCTTACCGTTACCGGTAGTGCTGCCAGTTGCGGCGGTGTTCCGTGATCACCTTTGTAGTGAGAGAATGCGAAGTAACCGAGCGCCAGAGCTGCAAGTGCCGCGCCTGTGCTCCAGAACTTCCACCGTCGTTGCGTGGTCGAGGAGCCGAGTGCCTTTTCGATCTCCGAGCGATTGCTGATTTGATCCATGGGCCGCCTATACCTCTCTGCATGAAATTTTCGCGTTCGGAGAACTCTTTCAGCCGGTTCTGATTCAACGGCCCTGGACCATTTATGGTCGATTTCGGAACACCTCAAGTTCTCCAACGCGCGTCGCTCATTTCCCAATCACGCAAAGTGGCGAATACGATCGACATTGCAGATGTAACTCGCCGAAGCCGTGGATCTTGCGAGCCATGAACGAACTGTTTCCATAACAGAAACGTACTGGTTTAATTGGCGGCGACAATTCGATGACTTGCGTCAATGGATTTCGATGACTTGCGTCAAAGGATTCTAGAAACGATATCTCGGTGATTGAAGGTAAAGTACATTTTACAGGCCCGTGATCGAGAAGCGTACCAAGCTCGCCTCCGGCGTTTTGCATGACCGCCACGATCTGGTCGAGCAGGAGCGGGGGCCGGAAACATCTCAACGCCGCGCAGCGATGCCCAGGCGCTATCAAGGAAGAGATGTGCCCCATCAGATCGTTTGACAGTACCAAGATTGGTAATTCTGATTGCACCATGCCTTGCTGCGGCGGCGGCGGTCGGGTATCCGGATCCGCGTGCGCCCACATTGCCATCGCCGTCGGCGTAACGTCAGGCGCATCACCGAGGCTGACTGTGAGTTCACTACAGGATGAAGTAGTCCCTCACATCATTGCTCGCTCGCAGCACCTACGGCTCGGAAAATTTGGGTCCAGTGGTGCAAAAAAATTTTGCAACACAGTCGGCACTTCTCGGACATGGCGCGATGTCCGAGTTGAGTCCGTAATACACTCCAAAGCAGACAACGGCGAAGCCGTTACGCAGGGATGACCATCATATTCGTGGCCTTGCTGGTGCTAGCGGCGTCGTTGCCATCGGCACCGCTCCCGCCGTCACCATATTGAGCGACTTCAGCTCTTCCGGCTTGAACACGAACAACTTGTCGTGCGGTGTCTCCATGGCGTGCACCCAGACCTGCAGGCTGACGCCCATGTCGCCGAGGTAGCGCTGACAGCGCGCCGAGATATTTTGCGCAACGCTCATCTCGTCACGCGCAGGGCCGTTGGCGGCCGAACTGATCGCCGCCACCTGGTGCACGCCGATCATGGCCTTGTCGTCGGCGCGCCGCTCGAGCCCGCCGGCGAACACCAGCGGACAGGACGACGTGCAGTATTTTCCCGCCTCGACCTCTGTTGCGAATTTCTTTTCGCGAATCAGCCGGCCCATCGCCAGCGCATCGGTGACCGAGCCGCCCGGCGAATTCAGCACCACGGTCTTGATGTAATCACCGCGCTTGCCGACCTCGGCGGCGAAGCTTTGCGAAATTCCCGGCGTGATAGTGCCGGTCGCCATCAATTTGCCGCCGCCCACCAGGTCGAACGTCATCGGCGCGGCCATCGCGCCGCCCGGCTGCGGCAACGGCACCAGCCGCTTGTCGCTACCCGGCAACAAGGGCGCAAGGATCGACGGCACCATGTTGGGAAGATTCAGGGCGGGAAAATCCTGCTTGATTTCGGCCGGTGCAGCAGAGGCATCAGGACTGACGATCCACCCATTCCTGCCGGCGAGGTCGGCAGCGAGCGCTGCGATGGTGGCTATGAGGACAATGCGGAAAATCCACCGCAAAATAGCTTCGTCGGCCCTGTCCACCAGCCAGGCGTGAAAACGTTGCTGCATGGTGAAGGATTGCGACACGGCGATCTGCTATTTGGTGTGTCGCGCCGACGACAGCGAGGTGAAGACCTTTTCGTTTGTCGCTGCCGCGGGCTCGGGTAGCGGTTCTCCGTCAACCTTCGCCTCGGCCGGCACAAAGCGCTGCGCTTCTCCGACCTCGCGCGCCATCTGCAACGCCGCGACCAGTTCGCCCGCGGACATATCGGACACGCTGAAAGCGGGAAGGCCCTCGCGCCTGATCGTAGCGTGAACCACACACAGGATCAGCACCAGCACAGCCGGCATCAGATCGATTGAAATCGCGCCCGCCCAACTCGGGATGAAATCGCCGGCATAACGTAAAACCGCTTCCGCGGGCGACAAGGTCTGGAACCTGATTGGTTCGACCCGCGGCATCGCCAGAATTTTATCCGCGGCGTCAGAGAGCGAAGTCGCCTGTGCGCCGATCGAGCTCTCCACCTTGCCGACAACGGCGGTCTGGCGATCCGCAAGGTCGGAGCTGCGGCCGCCTGCAGCCGGCGCTATGAAGCTCGACGACAGCGATGTCGCGGCGCGCTTCACCGCCGGCGCAACCGAAGTCTGCTGTAGATTGGCGATCACGCCCATCAGCCCCAGCGACTCGGCTGCAAAGGCATCGCTGCGCGTCGAAATCGGTCCGCGGTCGGAAACCAATTCGCGCATCCTGGCGAGATTTTTGCTGCCCTGCTCGTACAATGCCGAGACGCGCTTGCTCGAAGCCTGGACTTCCTGGCCGAGACCGTCGAGCTGCCCGGACATCTGCGTCAGAAGTTGAACGACGGTGCCGGACCCGGCGGTGCCGGTGAGCGAACCGGCACGCTCGGCGTCGGCAAGCTTTGCAAAGCGCGATGACGCCAGCTGGATATCGGGCAGCAGCCCCTGGGCTGCGATGGCATTGGTGTTGGCGGTGTCGAGATCGCGGGTATAATTCTGCACAGTGATGGCGAGATGCTGCTGGATCGCAGCCGCCCCGGCCAGCGCCGATGCGTTCAGCCATGACGACATCGCCACGATCATCAGCGAACCCAGCAGCATGCAGCCGAACATCAGGCCCCGGCCGCCGCGATAAATCATGTGCGGCATGAAATACATCAGGAACACCCAGAACGTATAGATGCCGACCGACACGGCGACCGAATAGATCACCGCGGCAAACAACACCATGCCCGGGCTGCCGTTCAAGAGCTCGCGGACGCCGAGATAAGTATAGACGCCGGCCGCGAGCGCGAGGATCGCGGTCGTGAGTTTCAACGTGCCTTCGAGGCGTGTGACGCCTTTCGACAGCAGCAGCGAGGCGGACGAGCGGGAAGGCAGGGCCTGCGATGCGAAAGCAGTGTTCGGGGGCATCAGAGAGTTCCGTAGGGTTGAAGACCAACTGAACAGCAGCCCCGCTGCTCGCTAACTGTGTGGAGATAAATTCGGAGGAGACCATGTACAACCGCCAGGCATTGGACTTCACGAAGCCTTGAAAGAATTGTCAGCAGCGCAGCCGTGGCCTTTCTTGTCGGTCCCGACGGCGGCTGGATCAACGGCTGGGTGCTGCGCGCCAATGGCGGCATGATTTAGCGCATGATCCGTCAAAGTGTGCGCGGCTTGGCGAGTAGATCGTGCGGGCTCGCCGATCGCGATTCAGGCTTCATCCTTCGCGCAGCCAATTGAGGATCGCGGCGTTCATCTCGCGCGGATAGCAATGGCTGAGATCGTCAAGCTCGCGGTAGATCACGTCGGCGCCCACAGCCGACAACACCTGGTGCGTCTGCCGCGCTACCTGCACCGGGAACATCCAGTCGAGCCGGCCGTGCACGAGATAGACGGGCAGGCCCCGCAACCTTTCCGCATCGGCCATTTCCGCCATCAGCCGATGAAAGGTGGCGGCAACCGGCGCTAGATGGGTAAAGGGCGAGGCGCTTTCGAGTCCCGTGACGTAGCAGAACGTGCCGCCGTCGCTCATCCCGGTCAGCAGCAGTTTCGAGGGATCGATGTTCCAGCGTCCCCTTACCAGATCGAGAATGCGGGTGAGGTTTGGCGTGTCGGTATCCTCGCCCATCAGTGCCCAGGTGCCGCCGGTCGCCGTCGGCGCGACCAGGACCGCGCCATATGTGCGGGCGTCGCGCAGCCAGCTCCATAGGAAGCCGCGGCCATTGCCGCTGCCGCCATGCAGCGCCATCACCAGCGGCCAGTCGCGGTCGGGCGTGTAATATTCCGGCACGTAAAGCGAGAAGCCACCGCGGCTGCCGGGTTCGTTGTGATCGTGAACGATGCCGGTATTCTCGCGTGCCGGCTCGGCAAGCCGCGCCAGCAGGTTGGCGTCTTCGCGCAAGGGAGGATCGACAAAGAAGCTGCTCACCGGCGGCAATTTTGCGGCGAGCGGGTACAGCGCCTCCTGCGCGCGGCTGGCGTGACGCAACGCGCGAAACACGGCAACCAGGTCGCCGTTGCCATGCTCTACGGCGCGCAGTCCCGCAAATGCCGCAAGCGCTGCGTCCGCAGCGGCTTCGAGCGGCCTCTGTATGCCCGCGAATGGCTCAGGCCAATCAGCCAGCCGCGCACGCACCGCCTGCAACGCCTGGTCCGGGGTGCCGGCGGATTCCATGACGGAATCGAAATCCGGCGGATTGAGTTGGCGCGCGATGAAGGCGAGTGCTTCGAGTGACTGCAGCAAAGGTGGGAGCACGGCCACGATGTTGGCCACCACGGCCTCGCTCATCGCGCACTCCTTGGATCGTCTAATGCAGCCGCGGACCCTTGAGTAGCTTGGCGCGATCCGTCGAGGTCAAGACCACGTCGAAGGTAACGCCTTCATGGTAGACGGTGAGCGGCACGTCAACGCCGGCGGGCCCGAGCGCCCAGAGCTTTCGGTAGAAGGCGCTTTGACTCGAGATTTTTTCGCCGTTCACCGCCAGGATGACGTCGCCGGCCTTGAGTTCGGCGCGCGCCGCCGGCCCCTTCGCGGAGATGCCGATCACCACGACCCTGTTGTCAATCTCGGTCGAATACATCCCGAGCCAGGGCCGCGCCGGCTTGTTGACCCGGCCGAATTTTCTGAGATCGTCGAGCACCGGGTTGAGCAGATCGATCGGGACGATCATGTTGACGTGTTCGGCCTTGCCCTCGCGCTCGCGTTCGAGCTGGAGCGAGCCGATGCCGATCAGCTCGCCGCGGTTCGAGATCAGTCCGGTGCCGCCCCAATTGGGGTGTGCCGGGTAGGTGAAGAACGCCTCGTCCAGCAGATATTCCCAGTACCCGGCGAACTCCTGCTTGGCGGCAATGTGGCTCGCCACCGACCGGGTGCGCCCGCCGGCGCCGCCCACCACCACGCGGTCGCCGATTTGAGTGGCAGCCGACGAACCAAGCGGCAGCGGATCGAGATCGAGATGGCCCAGCGCCTGCACCAGGCCGAAGCCGCTCACGAAATCCAGGCCGAGTGCGTGACCTTCCACCACGCGGCCGTCGCCAAGATGCAGCCAGACCGTCTCCGCCTCGGTGATCAGGTAGCCGATGGTCAGCACCAGTCCATCGTCGATCAACACGCCATTACCGGCGCGCTCGGTACCGAGCATATCGGCGCTGAAGGCGTCGGCGGGGATGATCGAATGCAGTCCGACCACCGAAGCCAGTACGCGATCGAGATCGAAACCGTAGTCGCCTGGGCGGGGCTGATAGGCCGGGGGCACCTTCCATTCAGTCAATGAGGGCATGAAGAATCTCCTGGCCAAACGGCGTGCGGGTGCTCCGCAATTTTCGGAAAACAGGCGCGCATCAACGCATGACGATCTTATGTCGCAAACGGTCGCCTTGAAAGTCTCTCGTAACGTGATTGTCTCGCGAAGCGTCGGTGGATGTCGCCTGAAGAAGTATGCCCGGATTTCATCCCGACAATGGCAAGGAACAATTGTCGCAGGATTCCGTTCCTTTGCGACGTGAAGAGAAATTGAATATGGAAAGCCCATTGAATTCAGCTGGGCGATCGGCCGCGAGCGCGGGGGTCCTGATGTATCGGCGCGTCGGTTCGAAGCTGGAAGTTCTTCTGGTGCATCCCGGCGGACCTTATTGGCGCCGCAAGGACCATGGCTCATGGTCAATCCCGAAAGGCGAAATGAATGCCGACGAGGATGCCGGGGTCGCGGCCCTCAGGGAGTTCATGGAGGAGACGGGCGTTGTCCTCACCGGGCCGCTCGAATCGCTTGGCGAGATCCGTCAGCGTGGCGGCAAGCGCGTCCTTGCCTTCGCTGTCGAAGGCGACCTCGACGTTCGGACCACACGAAGCAACACCTTCGAACTCGAGTGGCCGCCTCACAGCGGAAAGATGCAGACCTTTCCGGAGGTCGATCGCACCGAATGGTTTGATCTTCCTGTCGCTCATGCGAAGATTCTCGAAGGCCAGCGGCCGCTGCTCGATCGGCTCGCCCAGCGTTTGGGCCAACCCGGGGTGAGCCCGGCATGACCGACCCGTTCGAGCTCCAGCGCTTTGTTGATGCGCAAGCGCCGGTCTACCCGCGCGTTGTTGCCGAACTGCGTCGGGGTCTGAAACAAAGTCACTGGATGTGGTTCATTTTTCCCCAGCTTGCCGGGCTCGGCCATAGCCCGATGGCCCGGCGATTTGCCGTTGCCTCTCGCGAAGAGGCGGCCGCCTATCTCGGCCATGGCGTGTTGGGACCTCGGCTTCGCCAATGCACGGCTCTGGTCAACGCCGTCGAGCGCCGCACCGTTCGGGAAATTCTGGGCAGCCCTGACGACCTAAAATTCTGTTCGTCGATGACCTTGTTCGGCGCGGTGTCTTCCGATCCGGAATTCGCCGAGGCTATCGCGAAATTCTATGGCGGCACACCCGACGGAAGGACGCTGGACCTGCTTGCCCGTTGACCCCGAGCGCTGCCTTTGTTTTTTACGGATCGAGCTCGGTATCCCAGTACAAATAGTCGAGCCAGCTGTCGTGCAGATAGTTCGGCGGGAACAGCCGGCCGTTGCGGTGCAGCTGGTGTACCGTCGGCGCGAACGGAGGTTGCCTCGGAAACATCCGCGCCTGCTGCGACGTCAGGTTTCCCTTGCGCAAATTGCATGGCGAGCACGCGGCGACCACGTTCTCCCACGTGGTCTGGCCGCCCTTGCTGCGCGGAATGATGTGATCGAAGGTGAGATCGTCGTCGGCCGAGCAATACTGGCAAACGAAGCGATCGCGCAGGAACACGTTGAACCGGGTGAAGGCGGGATGCGTGGTCGGCTTGACGAAGGATTTCAGCGAAACCACGCTCGGCAGCTGAATTTCGAATGAGGGGCTGCGCACCGCGCGGTCGTAGTGTTCGACGATGTTGACGCGATCGAGGAACACTGCCTTGATCGCGTCCTGCCACGACCAGAGAGACAGCGGGTAATAACTGAGCGGCCGGAAATCCGCATTCAGCACCAGTACCGGCCAACCGCCTTGCGAGACATGTGCGTTCAAGTAACGCTCCTGGCCCCCACATTAAGCTGCGACGCAGCGTGAGTTGACATACTACAGGCAGCGTGACGGGATTGTGAAGAGCGTTCCGGGGCTTATCTGCCGGCGCGCCTGATCGTACGCCGGTTGCAGGGGCGGCCCTGGGGCCGCTAAACGAGGCGCGCGGCACCCTTTGGGCGCGTACGGACGCTATAAAATGGTCATCACGTCCCGTTATCTGGAAGCACCGCGCCGGCTGCGGGCGTTTGTCCGCGCCCATGAAACGAGCCTGGTCGTCCTTGCGGCGCTCATTGGAACCATCGGCGGATTGGTGGTGGCCGCGATGGGCGCGGCGGTCGAGGGGCTTCACGCGCTGCTGTTCAACCTTGAAATTGGGAACCGTCTTTCCAGCCAGCTGAAAATCGAGCCGTGGCGCGCCCTGTTGGTCCCCAGCATTGGCGGGTTGCTATTGGGCCTGGCGTTCCTGCTGCTGTTGCGATGGCGGCCGGCGCGCGAGATCGATCCGATCGAGGCCAATGCCCTGCACGGCGGGCGGATGTCGTTTCGCGGCAGTGTGATCGTTGCATCGCAGACGGTCTGGTCCAGCGGTGTCGGCGCTTCGGTCGGACTCGAAGCAGGTTATACCCAGCTTGCCAGCGGTCTCGGCGCCTCGCTGGGGCGCTCCTTTCATCTGCGCCGCTCCGATCAGCGCATCATGGTCGGTTGCGGCGCCGCAGCCGCGATTGCCGGCGCGTTCGGCGCGCCGCTTGCCGGGGCCTTCTATGCCTTTGAGCTGGTGATAGGGGAATATACGCCGGCCAGTCTGACGCCGGTCGGCGTCGCCGCGGTAGCAGGCTATTTTGTCGCCCATGCATTTACGGTGCTGTCGCTTGGCGTCGGCGTCGGCCCGGTCGGCGATGTCCTCGGACATGATGTTGCCATGGCCGCGCTGCTTGGGTTGCTGGCAGCGCGGTTCGGCATCGCGATCATGCGCGGCGTGACGCTTTGCGAGACGCTATTGTCGAAAACCGGCCTCTGGCTGCCGCTGCGTCCGGCGCTGGGCGGGCTTGCCGTCGGTTTGCTCGCATTGCTGACGCCGGAGGTGATGTCGTCGGGGCATGGCGCGCTGCATTTTGCCGGGATTGTCTCGATGCCGCTGGCGGCTATTGCAACCCTGTTCGTTCTGAAATCGATTGCATCGATCGTATCGCTCGGCAGCGGCTTTCGCGGCGGATTGTTTTTCGCCACGCTTTTTCTAGGCGCGCTCGGTGGCCACCTGTTCGCCGCCGGCGTTAACATGATCTGGCCGGGTCTCAATCTCGATCCGAACGTCTATGCCATCGTCGGCATGAGCGCGCTCTCGGCCTCCGTGATCGGCGGTCCGCTCACGATGTCGTTCATCGCGCTGGAATCCACCGGCAACCTCTGGCTCACGACGGCCGTGCTGGTCGCGGTCATCGTCTCGGCCCAGGTCACCCGCGAACTGTTCGGCTATTCGTTCGCGACGTGGCGGTTGCATCTGCGCGGTGAAACGATCCGCAGCGCCGCGGACGTCGGCTGGATCCGCGACCTCACCGTGCGGCGTCTGATGCGGACGGACGTGGCCACCGTGAACGCCAACATGCCGATCGAAGAATTTCGCCGCAAATTTCCGCTCGGCTCCAAGAATCAGGTGGTCGCGGTCGACGCCGCGGGCCGCTATGTCGGGCTGGCGCTGGTGGCGGACGCGCACACGCCGGAGATCGATGCGAAGAATGGTCTTTTAGACATCCTTCATCATCGCGATGTCGTGCTGCATCCCGACATGAACATCCAGGAAGCCATCGCCGTCTTTGACGCCGCGGAAGCGGAATCGCTGGCCGTGGTCGAAGCCGACGGCGAACACCGTCCGGTCGGAATTCTCACCGAAGCCCACGCGATGCGGCGCTACGCGGAGGAATCCGAACAACGGCGCCGCGAGGCCGTCGGCGATATCTGATCGGCGGCCGCGATCGGCGAGCAAACATCGTCCGCATCAGACTTTTTCCAGCTTCTGCAGGCAGCGAACCACCGCCGGCATCGGTGTATCGGGAAAGCTGGTCTTCCAGTCGGTGACGCCGACTTCCCCGACATAGATATCGCCCTTGGAATCCATGGCAATGCCGTGCGGCGCGAGGAATTTGCCGGTCTCAAGGCCCGGACCATGCTCGCCGCCAAGCCGCGCGAGGCGCTTTCCTTTTGCGTCGACGATGGTCAGGCGCGGGCCGAGATTCGGCACCTTGCGATTTACCGGCATGCCGGGGCCGAGTTCGCCGATAATGAAATTCGGCGCCTTCCCGCCGCAGCAATGCAGCGCGCAGGGCCGGTGCAGATTATTCCACTGCGCCTCGTATTTGCCGTTGCCGTCGAACACCTGCACGCGGTGGTTCTCACGATCCGCCACATAGACAAAACCGTCTGCGTCGGTAGCGATATTGTGGACGATGTTGAACTGGCCGGGATCGCTGCCGGGCTCGCCCCAGCTTTTGATCAGTTTGCCGTCGGGCGTGAATTTGTGGACGCGGGCGTTGCCGTAGCCATCCGAGACATAAATCTCGCCCTTCGGCGACAGCGCGGTATGCGTGCAGCGGTGGAACGGCTCGCCGCTCATGAACGGCGCCGGCTTGTTTGGGATGCCGATCCTCAGCAGCACCTTGCCGTCGGTCGAGCACTTGCGCACCGTGTGGTCGCCGTCGTCGGTGCAGTAGAGATTGTCCTCAGCGTCGATATGCAGCCCGTGCGCACGGTTGAACAGGCCTTCGCCCCAGCTTCTGAGGAAATTGCCCTTACGATCGAGCACGACCATCGGATGGGCGCCGCGGTTGAAGACGTAGATGCGGTCCTTGCTGTCGACCGCAACAGAAGCGACGTCGGTGAGATTCCATCCCTCCGGCAGCTTCACCCAATTCTCCACCACGCGGTAGCGATGCTCGTCCGAGCCGAGTATGGTCGGCATGAGATTCCCTCCCTGTAATTGCTAGATCGAATAGCAACGGTCCGTCATTTCGGGATGGTCCGTTACGACCAAACCCGGAAATCTCGAGATCCTGGGTTCGCATCTGCGATGCGCCCGGAATGACGCAGGCGAGGTCATGCAGGTTCACGCAACGGCCGCGTCAGGCGTTGCTTCGCGCGCACCACGCGGCAGCAGGCCCTCCTCGATGGCTTTGATCTGCAACGCCAGATATTTCGAGTTGATGCGGCACTGCGCCAGGCTGCCGGCGATGAACCAGAGGCCCGGCTGCGCGGTGCGCGTGTACATGTTGCGCAGTTCCTGACCCTCGCCGAAACCCCAGATCGGGCCGACGCGGCCGGCGACCTCGTCGCCGAATAATTTGCGCACCAGATGTTCCTGGCCCTTGTAGCCGGTCGCCAGCACGATCAGGTCGGCGGCAAGCGTCTCGCCGTCCTTCATCCGCGCGCCATCCGCGACAAAGGCCTCGATATCCGAAAACTGCCGCAGTCCGATCTCGCCGCGCACGACCAGATCGGAGCAGCCGACATTGAAATAATAGCCGCCGCCGCGGGTGAGGTACTTGAATTGCCAGCCGGTGCCGCCATCGCCGAAGTCGAGCTTGAAGCCGACGCGTGCGAGGCCATCGAGCAGTTCCCGGTCCAGCTGCTTCGATCGTTCGGTCATCATGACGTGGCTTCGCCTCGCAAGCGGAAGCGGCATCGACGCCGTAATCAGGTCATTATCCTCCAGCGTGCCTTCGTTGTACAACGCATAGGCCAGCTGCGCCGATGGTTCGATATTGGTGATCAACGTGGAGCTGCGCTGAACCAGCGTCACCTTTGCCCCGCTCGAGTGCAGGTCCTGCGCGATATCGTGACCGCTGTTGCCGGTGCCGATCACCAGCGCCTTCTTGCCCTCCCAGGTTTCGCCATCGCCATATTGGCTGGAATGCAAAATTGTGCCGGCGAAGTTTTTCAGGCTGGGAATGTCGGGCAGGTTCGGAATGCCGCTGACGCCGGTGGCCATCACGACGTGGCGTGGATGCAACTCGCGTTTAGCGCCGGTCTGCTGCAGCACCACCGACCAACGCCCTTCCGCTTCGTCGTAAGTGCCGCTCTCGAACTCGGTGCCGGTCCAGAAGTTGAGTTCCATGCTATCGACATAGGCCTCGAACCAGTTGGCGAGCTTGTCTTTGGGAATGTAGGTGGGCCAGTTCGGCGGAAAGGGCATGTAGGGCAGGTGGTTGACCTGCACTTGATTGTGGAGCGTCAGCGCATGGTAGCGATTGCGCCAGTTGTCGCCGATGCGTGACTCGCGATCGACGATCAGCGTATCGATTTGCAGTTGTTTGAGGCGGGCCGCGATCGAAAGTCCGGCCTGTCCGCCGCCGACCACCAGCACATCGGGATCGCGATCGACATATTTGGCCTCTGCTTTCCGCAGGTCGAGCCAGTTGGGTCCGCGAAAATCGCGCGAATAGGATTGGCCGTGGGGCCGCGAGCTTCCAAGCGGCTCTTCAAACCCCTTTAGTTCGTCGAGCGCCGTGAGCAGCGTCCAGGCTTTCAGCCGGTTGCCGTCGCCGGCATCCGGGATCAGTCGCAGAATTCCGCTGCCGCGTGCTACAGCGGTTTCGAATTTGAAGATCGCTTCAATCGTGTTGGTGCCGGCGCGGGTCACCCGGCGCGGCGCGGCGCGATCGGGATCGATCCTGAACCCGCTCGGGGCGGCGCGGCCGGCGCGGGCGTTCAGCTCTCTTAGGATGGCTTCGGCGCCATTGATGGTCTGCAGGTTCCAGCTCAGCGCCAGCACGTCGCGCCAATAACTGTCGGGATGAAACAGGGCTTTGAGGAAGACATCGCCGGACTTTGCGAGCGCCCTTTCGACGAGCGCCCTTTCGAATTGCGCCAGCCAATTTTCCGCGGCGATCGAAATATCGTCGGTTCTGTCCAGCATTCGCGGTTGCTCATTCCGGCCGTCTTCGCGGCATTTCCCTGATCTGGAAACGTATACCGTTTGGGACCGCGCAGAAAGGGCGGGATGAGCACGGTAGCGTTGCTTACTTCGCAAGCGACAGGATGTGTCCCTGATCCGGCGGGACGCGGCCATTTAATGTATCGAGATAGACCTGCTTCACGCCATCCGGCCCGCGACCTTCGACGACCTTGAGCCATCGGTCCAGCATCGGCGCGAAGCCCGACCATGCCACGCCGAACCGGGCGTCGACGCCGCCCGGCCCCCATTCCTTGGCACGTTTGCGAATCTGGTCGGGCGCGAAGAACCATGTCGGCTTGGCGCCCGGCAACTCCGGCTCGTCCGGCGATGAGCTGCGATGCGTGAGCCCGATCAGTCCGGAGTATTTCATCCGATCGCCGAAATGCCGATGCAGTTTCGCGCGCAACTCGCTGTTGCCCGCCATGTCCACCAACGCAACCGATTGATCCGATGGCAGCGACGTGACGCGGTCATAGGTCACCACGTCGTCGTAGCAACCGAGCGATCTGACGAAATCGCTGTTGGCAGCGGAGGTAAGCCCGATCACGCGGATATCTTTGCGCAGCGTATGCAGGAGATGCGCCAGCCCAAACGCGGTCTTGCTGGAGGCGCTGGAGAGCAACACGCTATGCGCCCCAAAAAATTCGTTCACGCTAAGAAAATCGTCGACCAGAAATGACAGCATGAACAGCGGCCGCAACAGCGCCTGATAGTCGCCCTGCCGTCCGGCGAAGGCGGGATCGCCGCTGACGCGGGCATAGGCATTGTAGACCGGCGACACGCCCTGGCGATGCGCGGCGGCGTCGCGCAACCAGCGCTTGCTGACGTCGGCGGCCTCGATCACCAGATGGGTCGCCATCGGAAAATAGCCGAAGAGGCGCTCGCCGGTTGCGATGCCCGGGTGGCGCGACGCGATTACCTCGCCAAATCCCCACACCGGAATGCTGCCGAAATTTTCCGGCGCCGGAAACAGCTGCCAGTATTTCAGCTGATCGCCGAGAACAGCGTAAGTGATATTGTTGGCCGTGAATGCGAAGCGATCGATTTTGATCAGCAGCGCGTCGTCAGGTAGCACCGCGGCGTCGGGTAGCTGCGTCTCGGCGATTTTGCATTGCTGCAAATCATTGCGCGCAACGATGAAGTCGGTGGATTTCATTTTGTCGATCCCGGCGGGCTTCGTTGCCCGATCTTTGCTCTGGCTGATGACCGTTTTGCAACAGGTATCTTGTTTAAAACGGCGTTCGCCTTTTCGCGGCCTCCGACCACGCCCTCGCGCTTCTTGACCGCCCTGTAATAGGCCCACCAGAGATGCGCCGCGGCGCCGCGTAGCGGACGCCACGGCTCCGCCAGAGGCGCCATCTGCTTCGCGGTCGGCCGCGTCTTTAGCCCAAGTCCGATCTTCACCGCTTCCTGCACGGCGAGGTCGCCCGCCGGCCATGCGTCGCCATGGCCGAGGCAAAACAGCAGATAGACGTCGGCGGTCCACGGGCCGATGCCATGCAGCGCCGTCAGAGTATTGTGCGCGGCATCGGCGTCCTCATTGGCCAGCACGTCGAGATTCAATCGCTCTGCGGCGAGTTCGCGCGCCAGACTCTTCAGGGTTTTGATCTTCGCCGCCGATAGTCCGAGCCGGCCCAGCCGGCCGGCGCGCACCTTACGCAGCGTGTCATGGTGAAACGGATCGAACGCGGCGCTGACGCGGCTCCAGATCGCTGCGGCGCTCGCGGTGGACAGTTGCTGGCCGCAAATGATCGCAGCCAGGCCGGCGTAACCGGGCTCGCGCCGCCGCAGCGCCGGCATGCCGGCGATCTCAAATATCGGTTTGAGCCGCGGGTCCTGCTTGACCAGCGCGTGGATGGCCTCTTCGAGGTCGGCTTGGGTGTTGAGATGGATGAGCATTGCGCCTTAAAACCATCATGTCCCGTGAAAGAGATCAATGCCACCCGTTTTCCGCTTTGCGCCGAGCCCGAACGGCTACCTGCATCTTGGCCACGCTTTTTCGGCGCTGCTGAATGTCGATTTGGCGCGTCAGGACGGCGGCCGGTTCCTGCTGCGCATCGAGGATATCGACACCACCCGCTGCAGGCCGGAATTTGAGACGGCGATCTATCAAGACCTCGCCTGGCTCGGCGTCGCCTGGGAGAGGCCAGTACGGCGGCAGTCCGAGCATGCTGCGGACTATCGCAAGGCGCTCGAGAAATTTTCGGCCCTGGGCCTCGTCTATCCGAGTTTCGAGAGCCGTGCTGAGATTGCAAAACTGGTGGCGCAGCGGGAGACGCATGGGCCATGGCCGCGCGATCCCGACGGGGCGCCGCTCTATCCCGGTGCGGCAAAGTTACTTCCGTCCGATGAGCGCGCGCGATTGATCGAATCTGATATCCCCTACGCGCTGCGGCTGGATATGGCGGCGGCATGCGCGCACGCCGGGGAACTCGGCTGGACCGAGCACGGCGAAGGTCCGGATGGCGAGACCGGCGCGGTGCTCGCCCGGCCGCAAGCCTGGGGCGACGTCATCCTGGCGCGCAAGGAAACCCCGACCAGCTATCACCTCTCAGTGGTGGTCGACGACGCTTTGCAGGGCGTGACAGTGGTGGTACGCGGCCAGGACCTGTTCTGGTCGACCAGTGTCCACCGGCTGCTGCAAAAACTGCTCGGCTTGCCGCAGCCCGCCTACCGGCACCACCGCCTCATCCTCGATGGCGCGGGGCGCAAGCTTTCAAAGTCGACCGAGGCCACCGGCTTGCGCGAACTCCGCGCGGGGGGTGCGACGCCGGCCGACATCCGCCGGTTGGCCGGCCTGCCTTGATGCGCGGCCGGGTTGCCGCGCCCGATCGCAGGTGGAAAACCGGCCTTCGGCGTGGCTCCGGGAGCCCGGCCATGGCATGGTGGAGGCGGGCCGGGCCCAGGGGAATCATGGCGCCAAAAAAATTGCGCTCACAGCGCACCACGCGGCCTTCCAAAAAGCGGCCGCCGAAAAAGCGCGCTTCAGCCGCTGCCACAGGCAAGGCGCGCAAACGCGCCGCCGCGGCTTCGGTGCCCGGCGTGGTCGAAGCGGCGCTCGCGGCCTTCGCGCACGAGGTGCGCACGCCGCTTACCGGAATTCTTGCTATCAGCGATCTCCTGGCGACGTCCGATCTCGACGAGCGCGAGCGGCGCTGGGTCGATACCATCAAGGCCGGCGCGGAACATCTCTCCAGCCTTGCGACCTTGTTCGTCGATGCCGCAAAGCGCGGCGGTTCCGCCCTTGAGGTGCGGCAGGACCTCTTCGATCTGCGGGCGCTGGCGCGCACCGCCGGCGATTCGCTGGCCGGCAGGGCCGCGGCGAAAGGTCTGCAATCCCGAGTCGATATTTCGGAAAAGCTGCCGGCGCTGGTGGTCGGCGATCCCGTCCGTCTGCGCGCTGCACTGGAAAACCTGATCGACAATGCGGTGAAGTTCACCGAACAAGGCGGCGTCGCAATGGCGGTTGAGCCGACCCGCGGTCCCAGAGCAAAGGTCGGCGTTGCCTTTGCGATATCCGACAGCGGGATCGGACTGACGCTTAATGAGATCAAGCGTCTGTTCCGTCCGTTTTCGCAAGCCAATGTCAGCATCGCGTCCCGCTTTGGTGGCGCGGGGCTTGGATTGTCGTCGGTGAAAGCGCTTGCGCGCGCGATGGGCGGCGACATCGTCGTTGCGCAACGGCGAGGCGGAGGAGCCACGTTCACCTTGACCGTGACTTTAACCCTCGCGAAGGCTTCGAAAGAAGCCGGTTCGGGCGCGGATGCAGACATTCCATCGGAATCGGCGCGGGCGCTGCGGGTCCTCAGCGTCGAGGACAATCCCTTCGGCCGTGTCGTGCTGAATACGATCCTCACCGAGCTTGGTCATCAGGCCGAATTCATCGGGCGCGGCGAGGACGCCACCGAGCGGATCGCGCAAGGCGCGTTCGACGCGGTGCTGATGGACATGGTGTTGCCGGGCATCAGCGGCATCGAGGCCATCAAACGAATTCGCGGGCTTGGCCGGCCGCTCGGCCGCATCGCGATCATCGGGGTATCGGGCCGTGGCGACGACGAAGCGGCGTCGCGCGCCGCCGGCGCCGACGCCTTTCTGGTCAAGCCCGTGAGTCCACGGGCTTTAGCGACTGCGCTGCTTGAAGCGACCCGCCGTGCGGCAGTCGCGCCTTGATGATTGCCGCGTTCAGTTCGCCGCCGAACACGAAGATCACGGCAATGAAATACAGAAACACCAATGCGATGATGACCGAGGCCAGCCCGGCATACATCGTGACGTAGTTGTTGGCGAAGCGCGCGAGATACTGGCCGAACACGATGCCCGACAGCAACGATGCCACCAGCGTGAAGATAATGCCCGGAAGGATCTGCAGGAATCCCCGTCGGCCAGCCGGAAGCCATGCGTGGAGAATGAACAACGCAACGATCAGCGCGAGGATGGTAATGGCGTAGCGCGAGATGTTGAGGAAATTCTCGTTGGTTTCGACGATCAGCGGAATGTGGCGTCGGGCGGCCTCCAGCATCAGGGGGCCGAGCACGATCAGGAATGCCATCGCCAGCGCTGTGAACGCGGCGACCAGCGTGTAGCCGATCGACTCCAGCCGCAGCCAATACCAGCGCCGCGTTTCGGCCACCGCGTAGGCCCGGTTCAGCGCCACGCGGAGGCTTTCGACGCCGTTCGACGCAAAATACACCGCGAGGACAGCGCCGATCGTCAGCGCGTCGCCGCGGCTCGTCGTGAGTACATCGTGAATCTCGCTCGACAGCGAATCCGCGACCTGCTGCGGCCAGGTCTGCAGTATCAGCCCCGCGGCCTGATCGGCGAGTTCCTTCGATCCGAAAAAGCCGGCCAACGACGTCAGCACGATCAGAAACGGAAACAGTGCCATCAGCGTTGACAGCGCGATGTGGCTGGCGATCGCCCAGCCGTCATCGGCGAGAAACGTGTAGAACGCATCCATTACGACCAGATAGACGCTGCGAAGTTGTCTCACATTTCACCTGATGGGAGCCGAACACAGTCCAAGCCATGGTCAGGCTAGCTTCTGATATTATTGGACAAAAAGCCAGATCGTTGCGTTCGGCCTAAGCGTGATGGCGGACCGCGTTGCGCGGTGTTATGTAGCGCCGATGGCTTCATTCCTGAGTACGATCATACTTCCGGTCGCGGTCGGCGCCGTTGCGCTGGTGTTGCTGCTCGGCCTCCTCAATATGATGCGAGGCGGATCGCCGAACCGGTCCCAGCAACTGATGCGGCTGCGGGTGTTGCTGCAATTCGTTGCGATCGTCATCACCATGCTCGCCGTCTGGGCGATGGGGCGCTGAAGGAGACAGACAATGGTCGTCCTCAATCGGATCTACACGCGAACCGGCGATGACGGCACCACCGCGCTCGGCAGCGGCGAACGCCGCCCGAAATACGATCTGCGCATCAGTGCCTATGGAACCGTCGACGAGACCAACGCCGCCATTGGCATCGTTCGGCTTTATCTAAGGGACGCGCGCGAACTCGATGCGATGCTCGGCTTGATCCAGAACGATTTGTTCGATCTCGGCGCCGATCTCGCGGTGCCCGAGCGCGAGGGCAAGGCCGAACGGCTGCGGATGCTGTCGAGCCAGGTCGAACGCCTGGAGCACGACATCGACACCTTGAATGCACAGCTGGCGCCGTTGACCTCGTTTGTACTGCCGGGCGGCACGCCGGCCGCGGCGCACCTGCATCTGGCACGTACCATATGCCGCCGGGCGGAACGGATCATGGTGGAACTCGCGGCCAAGCGCGATGAGCCGGTCGGCGATGCCGCGATTCAGTATATGAATCGGTTGTCGGACTTCCTGTTCGTCGCCAGCCGTTCGGTGAATGACAACGGCGCCGGGGACGTGCTCTGGGTGCCCGGCCAGAACCGGTGAGCACGTATGTCAGGGCCATTTTTTGGCCTTCCGCGTTGACCGGGGTTGGCGGGACCTTTAGGTTCCGCGCCCAAGCTGATCAAACCTGAAATTCAAGCGAAAGAGGGTCGATGAAGGTTCTGGTGCCGGTAAAGCGGGTGGTCGATTTCAACGTCAAGGTCCGCGTCAAAAGCGACGGATCGGGCGTCGAACTGTCTAACGTCAAGATGTCGATGAATCCGTTCGACGAAATCGCCGTCGAGGAGGCCCTGCGCCTGAAAGAGGCCGGCAAGGCAACCGAGGTGGTGGTGGTATCGATCGGTCCGGCGCAGGCGGCGGAGACCATCCGGACCGGGCTCGCGATGGGCGCCGATCGCGGCATTCTGGTCAAGGCGGAGGGCAACGCCGAACCGCTGGCGGTGGCGAAGATTCTGAAAGCCATTGTCGACGAAGAGAATCCCGGCCTCGTCATTCTCGGCAAGCAGGCGATCGACGACGACTCAAACCAGGTCGGCCAGATGTTGGCCGCCCTGCTCGGCTGGGCGCAGGCGACCTTTGCCTCCAAGCTCGAAGTCGATGGATCCGATTTCAAGGTGACGCGCGAGGTCGACGGCGGCTTGCAGACGGTCAAGCTGAAGGGGCCGGCGATCGTCACCACCGACCTGCGGCTGAACGAGCCGCGCTACGCCAGCCTGCCCAACATCATGAAGGCGAAGAAGAAGCCGATCGCGGAGAAGAGCGCGTCCGATTACGGCGTCGATCTCACCGCCCACCTCGAAATTCTCAAGACCTCCGAACCGCCGGGCCGCAAGGGAGGCGTCAAGGTCAAGGACGTCGCCGAACTGGTATCGAAGCTCAAGACTGAAGCCGGGGTCCTCTAGATGACGACGTTGTTGATTGCCGAACACGAACACGCCACCCTGAAGGACGCCACCAACAAGGCGCTGACGGCGGCGACCCAACTCGGCGGCGAGGTTCATGTGCTGGTCGCCGGCGGCGGTGAGGGGACCAGGGCGGCGGCCGAGGCTGCGGCCAAGCTCGCCGGCGTCAAGAAGGTGCTGCTCGCCGAAGCCGACGCTTATGCCCACGACCTCGCCGAGCCGCTGGCCGCGCTGATCGTCTCGCTGGCGCCCTCCTATGACGCCTTCGTTGCGCCCGCGACCTCGCGCTTCAAGAACGTGATGCCGCGCGTTGCCGCGCTGCTCGATGTCATGCAGGTGTCGGAAATCATCAAGGTGATTTCGCCTGACACCTTCGAGCGGCCAATCTATGCCGGCAACGCGATTCAGACGGTGAAATCGAAAGACGCCAAGAAGGTCATCACGGTGCGGACCTCGACCTTCGCCGCCGCCGGAGATGGCGGCAGCGCGCCGGTGGAAAATGCCGCCTCCGCGGCCGATCCCGGCCTTTCCAGCTTTGTCGGCGAGGAAGTCGCCAAGAGCGATCGCCCGGAACTGACTTCGGCCAGGATCATCGTCTCCGGCGGCCGCGCCATGCAGAGCCGCGAGAACTTTGCCAAATACATCGAGCCGCTCGCCGACAAGCTCGGCGCCGGCGTCGGTGCCTCGCGCGCCGCGGTCGACGCCGGCTATGCGCCGAACGACTGGCAGGTCGGGCAGACCGGCAAGGTGGTGGCGCCGGAACTTTATGTCGCCATCGGTATCTCCGGGGCGATCCAACATTTGGCCGGCATGAAGGATTCCAAGGTGATCGTCGCGATCAACAAGGACGAGGACGCGCCGATTTTCCAGGTCGCCGATTATGGCCTGGTCGCGGATCTCTATCAGGCGGTTCCCGAGCTGACCGAAGCGCTCGGCAAGCTTGGAAAGTAACGACAAACTGAGCCGCCGGCTGGATGAATCGGATTCTGGCCGGTGTTTATGCATAGGAATGGGCAGGCGCGGATCGCGCGTTGCTCCGGTGAGATGACAAGATGGCGGCTATGATCAAGAAGGTCGGCGTGATCGGCTCGGGCCAGATGGGCAACGGCATCGCGCATGTGGCGGCGCTGGCCGGGCTCGACGTGGTACTCAACGACGTGTCCGCCGATCGCCTGAAGTCGGGAATGGCGACCATCAATGGCAATCTGTCGCGCCAGGTCTCCAAGAAAATCATCACCGAGGACGCGCGCAAGCAGGCGCTGAGCAGGATCGTATCCGCCGGAACGCTGGACGGGCTCGCCGATTGCGATCTGGTGATCGAGACAGCGATCGAGAAGGAAGAGGTCAAGCGCAAGATCTTTCACGACGTCTGCGCGGTACTGAAGCCGGAGGCCATCGTCGCCTCTAACACCTCGTCGATCTCGATTACGCGGCTGGCCGCGTCTACCGACCGGCCCGAACGGTTCATCGGCATTCACTTCATGAATCCGGTGCCGCTGATGGAACTGGTCGAACTGATCCGCGGCATCGCCACCGACGACGAGACCTTCGATACCGCCAAGGAATTCGTGACGCGGCTCGGCAAGCAGGTCGCGGTGTCGGAAGATTTCCCGGCCTTCATCGTCAACCGCATTCTGCTGCCGATGATCAACGAGGCGATCTATACGCTCTACGAAGGGGTCGGAAACGTCGAGGCGATCGACGCCGCGATGAAGCTCGGCGCGCACCATCCGATGGGCCCGCTCGAACTTGCCGATTTCATCGGACTCGACACCTGTCTGTCGATCATGCAGGTGCTGCACGAGGGGCTCGCGGACTCCAAGTACCGGCCGTGCCCGCTGTTGGTAAAATACGTCGAGGCCGGCTGGCTCGGCCGCAAGACCCAGCGCGGCTTCTACGACTATCGCGGCGAAAAGCCGGTCCCGACGCGCTGACGCGTATCCTGCATTTTTTCTGTAATCTCCAGCATTCGTTAATGCCTGCCGGGTAGCGTGCCGGCGTTGGGAGTGTTGCGTATGGATATGATGAGTATGGTCACCAGTCTGCTGGCCGCCAAGGCGGCGGGCACGCGGATGCAGGCCGCCACTGCCATGATGAAACAAAATGCGGATGCGGAGAGATCCGCAGTCCTGACGCTATTGGGCGGCGCCCAGTCGTCGCTCGCCAATGTCGGTGCCGGCATCGGCGGCAATCTCGACGTGACCGCCTAAAGCCGGGCGGCTACCGGTTTCATGGCTGCTTTGATCAGCTTGATGGCGTCCTCGCTGTCCCATTCCGCTGGTCCGGCAATGGTGGCGATCTCACAGCCCGCGCCATCGACCAGCACCGAAGTCGGCATTCCCAGGGCCCGTCCTATGCCCTTAAGATCCTGAAAAACCTTGGCTTTCTGGTCGCTGAAATAGCCAAGCCGGCTCAGTTTGGCCTCTTTCAGGAAGTTCTTCGGCTTTTCCGGGTCGCGGGTATCGATATTGATCGCGACCACCTCGAAATCGGGGCCGCCGAGCTTGGCCTGCAGGCCCGCGAGCGCAGGCATTTCCTTGCGGCAGGGCACGCACCAGGTAGCCCACAGGTTCACCAAAACGGTGCGTCCGCGCCAGTCGGAAAGCTTTTTCGGCTTGCCGTCGGGGTCCTCGAAGGCGAGGTCCGGCAACCGCAAAGGCGCCGTCGCCATGGTCAGCGCGGCGACTTCGCCATGCGCCAGCGGCGCGAGCTTGCGCGCCAGATCGACCGCCGGGCGGCAGGCCAGATCGCCGGACGCGTTGTGTTTCAGCCCGCCAATTCCGTATACCCCGGCAAATCCGATCGCCGCTGCGATCAATACCGCCCCGACGGCGACGGCAATCCGGCGCGTGGCGGCCGGGCGAGGCGAGGGTCCTTCGGGCATATCGTTTGTCATCCTGTATCAGTTACGGCTATGCAGAGCCTGTGTAACGGTCGGTTGAGAGCCGGCAGCGGCAAAAGCCCTTCGTTCGCCGGCGTGACGGCGAGCGGCCGGTCATGAGTAACAGATGTCATGAGTAGCAGATCATGAGCAACAAGATGTGGGGCGGCCGGTTCACGGAGCGCCCCGATGCGATCATGGAGGAAATCAACGTCTCCATCGACGTCGACCGTCACCTTTATGCCCAGGACATCGCCGCGTCCAAGGCCCACGCCGCGATGCTTGCCGCGCAGGGCATCATTACCGCAAACGATGCGAAAAATATCGCCAAGGGTCTAGACACGATTTTGTCAGAGATCGGCAACGGATCTTTCGATTTCAAGCGCGCGCTCGAGGACATTCACATGAATGTCGAGAGCAGGCTCGGCGAGTTGATCGGGCCGGCTTCGGGCCGGCTGCACACCGCGCGTTCCCGCAACGATCAGGTGGCGACCGATTTCCGGCTCTACGTCCGCGACACCATCGACGAGACCGATGCGGCGCTGGCTTCGTTCCAGCGCGCGCTGGTGGAGCGGGCGCTGGAGCATGCCGCCACCGTCATGCCCGGCTTCACGCATCTGCAGACCGCGCAGCCGGTGACGTTCGGGCATCATCTGCTGGCCTATGTCGAGATGGCGGCGCGCGACCGCGGCCGGTTTGCCGATGCCCGCAAGCGTCTCAACGAATCGCCGCTCGGCGCCGCGGCGCTGGCCGGCACCTCGTTCCCGATCGATCGCACCGCCACCGCGACGGCGCTTGGCTTCGACCGCCCGATGGCCAATTCGCTCGATGCGGTTTCGGACCGCGACTTCGTGCTGGAAACATTGTCGGCGGCGGCGATCGCCTCGGTGCACCTGTCGCGCTTTGCCGAGGAAATCGTGATCTGGACCTCGCCGCTGGTCGGACTGGTACGACTATCCGACAAGTTCACGTCAGGCTCTTCTATCATGCCGCAGAAGCGCAACCCCGATGCCGCCGAACTGGTTCGCGCCAAGACCGGCCGGATCGTCGGCGCGCTCACCGCATTGTTGATCGTGATGAAGGGATTGCCGCTGGCCTATCAAAAGGACATGCAAGAGGACAAGCAGGGCGCGATGGAGGCGTTCGGCACGCTGTCGCTGGCGATCCGGGCGATGACCGGGATGGTCACTGATCTGGTGCCGGACGAGGCGCGCATGAAGGCTGCCGCAGGCGAGGGCTACGCCACCGCCACCGATCTTGCCGACTGGCTGGTGCGGACCCTGAAAATGCCGTTCCGCGACGCTCATCACGTCACCGGCCGGATTGTCGCCAGGGCATCGAAAGAAGGCGTGCCATTGCATCAGCTGCCGTTGAAAGAGATGCAGGCGATCGAGCCCAGGATCACGAAGGAAGTTTTGGGCGTGCTCTCGGTGGAAGCGTCGGTGAAAAGCCGCAACAGCTACGGCGGGACTGCGCCGAAGAACGTGCTCGCGCAGGCGAAAGGCTGGCTGAGGCGGCTCGAAAAAGAGCGAAACTTGGGCTGATCGTGAGAATTTCGCTGCAATTTCATGATTGTCCAGGTCTCGCCAGAGAAGGGCAATCTTTGTATGGTGCCGCCGCATTGGGGATTTTGTCGTGAATCGTAACTATAGCCCGACATGTCAGGGATGGGCCATCGTCCTTTTGAGCGCGGCCGTGCTCGCGCTCGGAGGCTGCGGACGCAAAGGCCCGCTCGACCTGCCGCCGACCGCATCGTCGCAAGCGGCCGTCGCGGCCCCGAGCGATACCGAGCTCGAACAGGCGAACAAGCCAAGCGTGTTCAATCCGTATTACGGAACCGATGCGCCGCCGGCTGCCACCAAAGGCCGCAAGAAAGGCTTCGTTCTCGACCCGCTCCTCAACGACTGAGCCCGCCATGAATCACTTCGACTATCGCAACGGCGTGCTGCACGCCGAGGCGGTGAACCTTATCGAGCTGGCGGATACGGTCGGCACGCCGTTCTATTGCTATTCGACCGCAACGCTCGAACGTCATTATCGGGTGTTCAGCGACGCCTTCGGCGATGAGAAGGCGGTGGTGTGTTATGCCATGAAGGCCAACTCCAATCAGTCGGTGTTGCGCACGCTGGCAAAGCTCGGCGCCGGGGCGGACGTGGTTTCAGGCGGCGAGTTGAAGCGGGCGCTGGCGGCCGGCATTCCGCCCGAGAAAATCCTGTTCTCAGGCGTCGGCAAAACCGAAGCCGAGCTGCGCGCGGCGCTGGCGGCCGACATTCTCTGCATCAACATCGAATCCGAGCCGGAACTCGAATTACTGTCGCGGCTGGCCGGCGAGACCGGCCGGACCGCGCGGATTTCGGTTCGGGTCAATCCCGATGTCGATTCCGGCTCGCACGCGAAAATTTCGACCGGCAAGTCCGAAAACAAGTTCGGCGTTCCGCTCGCCCGCGCCCGCGAGGTTTACGCCCGCGCCGCAAAGCTGCCGGGGATTCGCGTCACCGGGGTCGACATGCATATCGGCAGCCAGATCACCGATCTTGTGCCGCTCGAATCCGCCTTCAGGCTTCTCGCCGAATTCGTGCAAACGCTGCGCGCCGATGGTCATACCATCTCGCACGTCGATTTCGGCGGCGGGCTTGGCATTCCCTATTATATGGATCGCGAAGCGCCGCCGGCCCCCGACGCCTATGCCGCGATGGTCAAGCGGGTGACGCACAATCTCGGCTGCACGCTGATGTTCGAACCGGGCCGGATGATCGTCGGCAATGCCGGCATCCTGGTCACGCGGGTGATCTATGTGAAGCACGGTGACGCGAAGAATTTCGTCATCATCGACGCCGCGATGAACGATCTGATCCGCCCCACGCTGTACGAGGCGCACCACGACATCCTGCCGGTCGTTGCGGCCGCGGGAGGCGCGCCTGCCATCGTGGCCGATGTGGTCGGGCCGGTCTGCGAAAGCGGCGACTATCTCGCGCTCGGACGCACCATGCCGGAGCCCAAGCCCGGCGATCTCTTGGCGATCATGACCGCCGGCGCCTATGGCGCGGTGCAGTCGGGCACCTACAATACCCGCGCGCTGGTGCCGGAGGTGCTGGTCAAGGGCGACCAATACGCCGTGGTGCGGCCCCGCATCGAGGTCGATGCGCTGATCGCGATGGACAAGTCCGCGCCGTGGCTGTGAGCTATTAAGTGTTGTTGTCGTCCCTGCGAACGCAGGGACCCATAACCACAGGCATTAGTTTTGCGAAGAGCGTCGGCCACCTTGTTTCAACCGAGAGCGCAACGCGGTATGGGTCCCTGCGTTCGCAGGGACGACGAAGGATGAGGTCAGCCCTTCTTTCCTCCCACCACCACGCCGGCCGCTCTTTCGATCGGCTTGATCGCCGAGGTGAAGTCGGACTCCGCGCCCATTTCGCGGATCACCACTTCCCACAGCCGCCCGACCGCTTCGGCGACCTCCATCGATAGTCCCAGCGCCTTGGCTTCTTCGAGGCAGAGCCGGACGTCCTTGACCATCAGTCCGGTGGCAAAACCGAAATCGAAGGTGCGCGGCAGGATCGAGCGGGGAAACTTGTCACGGCTCGCCGTGTTGAGACCCGATCCCGCATTGATCACGTCGATCATCACGGCGGGATCGAGGCCCGATTTGACGCCCATCACCACGGCTTCGGAAGTGGCGACGACGGCCGTTGCCGACAACAGATTGTTGGCAAGCTTCATGGTCTGCGCCGAGCCGGGTTTCTCGCCGATGAAGAACACTTTGCCGATCACCTCAAGCGCCGGCTTCACGGCCTCGAAATCCGCTTTAGGACCCGACACCATGACCGCGAGCGTGCCCTTCTCCGCGCCGCCGACGCCACCGCTCACGGGGCTATCGAGCTGTACGATGTTGCGCTTCGCCAGCAGATCGTGAATGCGCACGGCCATGTGCGAGCCGACGGTGGAGAGATCGACGAAGCGTTTGACGCGCTTGCCTTCGATCACGCCGTTCTCGCCGGTCGCGACCTCGAGCGAGGCCTGCAGCGACGGCAGGCTCGCCAGCACGGTCTCGGCGCGGTCGGCGACCTCTTTCGGCGAGGATATGGCCTGCGCGCCGAGCGCGACCAATTTGTCGACCGCCTCCTTGCGCTGGTCGAATACGACGAGCTGATGCTTGGCCTCGATCAGGCGGCGGGCCATGGGAAAGCCCATCTTCCCCAGACCGACAAATCCGATGTCCATGGTGATATTTTCCTCGTGTGGAAATGGGCCTCATCCTGAGAGCCTGACCGAAAAAGAAAGTTGAGTGATTCCAGCCCGTTGTGATTCCTTCGTGTTTGCGAAGACTCGAGGGAGCACAACATGTGTTGGACTGAAATCACCCGACGTCAATATCGGCGCGACGGACTGCGTTATGCAAGCGACACCACGGATGCGGAGTGGAAATTGATCGAACCGTTGATGCCTGCGCCATCCCGGCGCGGCCGTCCCCGTGAGATCAATCTGCGAGCGGTCATGAATGCGATCCTCTACATTGCGACCGCCGGTTGCCAATGGCGTGCGCTGCCGAAGGACTTTC
>NZ_JNIJ01000040.1 GCF_000701345.1 Bradyrhizobium sp. URHD0069
CATTTGTAGAAGTAGTACTGAACCGTCGAACACGGCGGAAAGTCCTTCGGCAGCGCACGCCATTGGCAACCGGCGGTCGCAATGTAGAGGATCGCATTCATGACCGCTCGCAGATTGATCTCACGGGGACGGCCGCGCCGGGATGGCGCAGGCATCAACGGTTCGATCAATTTCCACTCCGCATCCGTGGTGCCGCTTGCATAACGCAGTCCGTCGCGCCGATATTGACGTCGGGTGATTTCAGTCCAACACATGTTGTGCTCCCTCGAGTCTTCGCAAACACGAAGGAATCACAACGGGCTGGAATCACTCAACTTTCTTTTTCGGTCAGGCTCTGAGGGTATCCCCAGGCGTTGAATCTTATCCATGCACGGCTTCTGTCTTCAGAACCTCGTGGATGTTGTTGCGCTTCCAGCTGGTTTCCTTGTCGTTGATCTGCATGTCGAACGACAGCGCGAACTGGCTTTGCGCAAACACGGGATCGAGATGGTCGGACAGGAGGCGGAAAATATGCTCGCCGGCTTTCTTGCGCGTCGCAAGATCGCGGCCCTCGCCAAGACGCAGCACCATGTCGAGAAACCCGAAATTCGCCCGGCCGTCGGCGATGGCGTAATGCTCGCAACGGATCGCACGGACTCGAATGCCGCCGAGCGGGAAAGATCCCGGTTTCCACCGCGGCTTTGCGGACGACCTCGACGACCTTGCCCATATCGATGCGGGCGAGATTGGCTGAATACTCTATCGTGAAATGCGGCAAGTTCGGATTACTCCAAACGATTGTTCAGGGAACGCATCAGGCGAAGTAACAGCTCACGCTCGGCAGCGACCATAGTCGGCTTGAATCGTGAAGGGAATGCCGAAGTCGGCACGCCCAGTGAATGCAAATATGCATGATGTCGTGAGCGCATCGCATAGCTCGCGTGATGCTGATGGTTTGAGCTAGGCGTCGGGCTCAATTTGACCAAACTGCGCCCGGAATTCATGCGGCTTCCGCAAGCGTTGATCGGTCGCTTGACGGGCGAACGCATCGGCGCGTGCGAACGGAATTTGACGCCTGCGAACGCGAATTTGATGCGATATCAATTTACTCTTGCTGCAACACGCCGTAGACACGCAAGCGGCTTTTCGTCAAAACTATAAACTTAAAAGAAGGCCAACACTGAAGTTGGCCTCGGGAGGACTAGATGAAGCTTACGAGACGCGACTTCGCGGCTGGGTTGGCCGTTGGTATTACCGCACCTTATGTGATTGGCAGCGCGCGCGCGCAGGGCGCGACCATCAAGATCGGGATGTGCGTGCCGGTGACCGGTCCCGCGGCCGAGCAGGGGCTTTGGGCGCAGAACGGTGCGAAGCTCGCGCTCGCCGCGGTCAATAAGGCCGGCGGCATACTCGGCAAGCAGGCCGAACTCGTCATCGAGGACGATCAGACCACCAATCCAGGCATCGTGCTGGCGTTCTCAAAACTGGCCGCGCAGCGAGACATCGTTGGATTCCTGGGGTCGATCCGCTCGACCCAGGTGCATGCGATGGCACCCGATGTTCTCAAGCTCGGCAAGCCGGTGATGATCGGCGGAACCGATCCCGCCCTCACCCACATGGGCAATCCATGGTTGTTCCGCTTCCGCCCCAACGACAGCTATTCCGGTCGTGTCATCGCCGACTACGGCGTCAACACGCTCGGCAAGAAGAAATGGGCAATCGTTCATTCGACCGATGCGTTCGGGACGGCAGGCGGAAAGGCCCTAGCCTCGGCGCTCGAAAAACTCGGCACCCCGGCGGTTCTTGATCAGGGCTATGCCAACCAGAGCCAGGATTTCACGCCGGTCGTGTTGGCCGTGAAGCAGTCCGGCGCGGATATTCTCGGCACCTATTTCACGTTCGAAAACGACCTCGGCATTTTCGCCCGGCAGTTGCGCCAGCTCGGTGTCAACATTCCCTGGGTGGGCTCGCCCTCGGTGGTGGCGGTTTCATCGACCAAGCTGGCAGGTCCAGCGCTGTATGGCACCTATGGGGTAGCGGACTACGCGGAAGATTCCAGCGAGGCTTCGAAGGCCTTCGGCAAGGCCTATCGCGACGCCTACAAGACCGCGCCGGATAACCAGAGCGCCTGGCCTTACGATGCCGTCACCGTCCTGGCGGCGGCGATCAACAAGGCGGGCTCGACCGATCCCACAAAAATCCGTGAGGCGATTCTCTCGCTAAAGAAATTTCCTGGCGCGGAAGGCGAGTATAATTTCGACCAGAATGGCGACGGTTTGCACGGCTACAACGTCGTGAGGAACGAGAAGGGGAAGATCGTTTACGACAAGCATATCGACTTCGACAATTGATCGCGTGGCCGGCTCCTCCTGATGCGGAGAGGCCGGCGCGTTTTCGATCCGGAGTCGATGAGCAGCGCGGTACCGCGTGGCCGGCGGCCGTCAAAAGCCCTCCAAGCCAATTCCGTAGCCGGAAACGGCTTGCAGCTTCTCTTAACCGAGCGTTTCAATGGATCTCGCACTACAACTGTTGTTCACTGGAATCGGCATTGGCGCGGTTTATGCACTGGTCGCGCTCGGTTTCGTGCTGATCTTCCGCGCCACCAACGTGGTGAATTTCGCGCAGGGCGAATTCTCGATGGTCGCGGCGTTTCTGATGGTCGTATTCGCCGTTGATTTGCAATGGCCGTACTGGCTGTCGTTCCTGCTGGCGCTGGCCGGCATGGCGCTATTGGGCGCGATCTTCAATCTCGGCGTCTACTATCCGCTGCGTCATCGCACGTTTTTGCCGGTCATCATCGCGACCATCGGCGCGTCGATCCTGCTCGCCAATTCGGTGCTGGCGATCTACGGCCCGCAGCCGCAGGTGCTGGAGGGATGGTTCGAGACCCCCGGCATCCAGCTCGGGCCGGTCTATCTCGACAGCCAGTACCTGCTGATCATTGCGGTGACGATGATCCTGGTTGTGTTCAATTACTGGTTCTTCGAGCATACGATGCTCGGCAAGAAGCTGCAGGCGACCTCACAGGACAAGGAGATGGCCTCGCTGCTCGGCATTTCCGTTTCGACCATGATCATGATCACCTTCATGTACTCGGCCGTGCTCGGCGGTCTCGCCGGCATTCTGGTGGCGCCGATCCTGTTCGTCTCGATCCAGATGGGCTCGACGATCGCGCTTAAAGCCTTTGCCGCCACCATCATTGGCGGATTCGGCGACGTCGCCGGCGCGATCATCGGCGGGCTAGCGCTCGGCATCATCGAAACCTTCGGCGCGGCGTATATATCGGTGCCCTACAAGGATGGCTTCGCCTTCCTTGTGCTGGTGCTTTTTCTGGTGTTCCGGCCTCAGGGCATCTTCGGCGAACGTGTTGCGGAGAAAGCATGAGCGCTCCCAGCGAGAATATGCCGGTCGCCGTGGCCGTGCCGCGTGCAAAGCCGCTGCTGTTGCGTCACCTGCCGTATTTCATCGGCGCCGCGATCCTGGTGGCGCTCACCGCCACGATGCAGTTCGACGGCTATATCCACAATATCCTGATGCAGGCGACAACCTTTGCGATCGCGGTGTTCGGTCTCTCGGTGGTGCTCGGCCTGTGCGGCCAGATCAATCTGGCGCAAGCGGCATTTTTTGGTTTGGGCGCCTATGCCGTCGGCTTGGGAACGTCGGACTACCAACTCAGCTATTGGCTGTGCCTTGTGGCCGGTTGCGTCATCGCGCTTTTGGCTGGCGCCTTGCTGGGCATGTCGACGCTGCGGCTCGGCGGGCATTATTTGGCGATGGTGACGATCTCGTTTCAGCAGATCGTCACGCTGGTCATGATCAACACGATCTGGCTCACGCATGGTCCGGACGGCGTATCGCGGATCGGCCGGCCCGACCTGTTCCAGTCCTCGCAGTCCTATCTTGCTTTCTGCGTGGCCATGCTGGCGCTGGTTGGCTATGTCGTCTGGCATCTATCGGACACGCGGCTCGGGCGCGCCATGCGCGCGGTGCGCGATAACGAGCTTGCCGCGGGCGTCGTCGGCATCGACGTATTTCGCACCAAGGTTTCCGCTTTTGCGCTCAGCGCGGTGTTGGGTGGATTGGCTGGCGGTCTGTTCGCGGGCGGTTTTGCTTACGTCAGCCCGGATCAGTTCTCATTCGCCGAGTCGGTCGTATTCCTCACGATGTCCTTGCTTGGCGGCGTCGCTTCGCCGATCGGTTCAGCGATCGGCACCGGCCTGCTGATCCTGATTCCGGAATGGCTGCGGTTTCTGAAAAGCGTTCCCGGGCTTTATCTCGCGATCTACGGTTTGTCCGTCATTCTCATCATCCGCTACATGCCCGACGGCATTTGGGGATTCGTCAACCTTGCAACCGAGCGCTGGCGCAGCCGGACCAAGACGCCCGCGGCGGCGGCAGCGCTGCAATTGAAGCCAGCCAACGTCGGCGGCGATATTGTGCTCGAAGTCAGGGGCCTTTCAAAATATTTCGGCGGCCTCAAAGCCGTCGATGGCGTCGATATCTCGGTGAGGCGCGGTGGCGTTCACGCGCTGATCGGACCGAACGGCTCCGGCAAGACCACGACGCTGAACGTGATCTCCGGGCTCTATAAGGCGACCGCCGGCAAGATCCTGCTCGACGGCACCGACATCACCGACATGCCGCCGCATCAGCGCGCAGCGGCCGGATTGGGACGGACCTTTCAGAATATCCGGCTGTTCCGCTCGATGACGGCGCTGGAAAACGTGGAGATCGGCGCCGAGCGGCCCGGCAACCCGCTGATCGGGCAGGGCGGTGAAGCCGCGCTGACCGAACGCGCGATGGAAGCGCTGACCTTCGTGGGCCTGGGCAGTCGCGCCAACGAACTGATCTCGAGCTTTTCCTATGGGCATCAGCGATTGATCGAGATCGCGCGCGCGCTCGCCGCCAATCCCACCTTGCTGCTGCTTGACGAACCGGCGGCCGGCTTGAACTCGAGCGAGAAGCTCCAACTCCATGAGTTGCTCAAGCGCATCGCAGCCCAGGGCCTGACCATCCTGATCATCGATCATGACATGACGCTTGTCTCTGAGGCGGCCCAGCACATCACCGTGCTCAATTTCGGGCGCCGCATCGCGGACGGCGAATCCATGGCGGTGCTGCGTCACCCCGACGTCGTCTCCGCCTATCTCGGGACCGACTAATGCCGTTGCTCGAAATCAACGATCTGATTGTGCTCTATGGCGAGATCGAAGCCTTGCGCGGCGTGTCGATCAGCGTCGATGAGGGGCAGGTGGTGACCTTGCTCGGCGCCAACGGGGCCGGCAAATCGACGACGCTGCGGGCGATCTCGGGGCTTGCAAAGCCGGCGGCAGGCGAAATTGTCTTCGACGGCAAGTCGATCGCCGGCCTTGGGCCTGAGGCCATTGTCCGTCTCGGCATCTCTCACGTTCCCGAAGGGCGACGGATTTTCCCAGGTCTGTCCGTGAAGGAAAACATCATGCTCGGCGCGTCAAACCGGCGCGTCGCAAAATCCGAATTGTCGCGCGAAGCCGACGCCATGTTCGATCTGTTTCCGGACATAAGGTCGTTTTCCAATGCGCTCGGCTGGACCTTGTCGGGCGGGCAATTGCAGATGGTCGCGGTGGCGCGCGGCCTGATGGCGAAGCCGCGGCTATTGCTGCTGGACGAGCCCTCGCTCGGCCTGGCGCCGGTCATCGTGCAGGCGGTGTTCCGGATCATCTCGGAGATCCGGCGCAACACCACGGTCTTGCTGGTCGAGCAAAACGCCCGCATGGGGCTTTCGGTGGCCGACCACGGCTACGTCCTGGAAACCGGCCGCATCGTATTGGGCGGCAAGCCCGACGAGTTGTGGGGCAACGAAGCCATTCGCGCCGCCTATCTCGGCGGTCATGCTAAAGTAAGCGCTTAGCGCACAATCCCGAAAAGTGATGCCGGTTTTCGGAAAAGATCATGCGCGAACAAAATGATAAACGAAGGGTCTAATTCAGACACTGAAGCAGACCCTAAAGCGGGCTAGGAATTCATGGTCACTGTACAGGTTCAAAATCTCATCAACTTCGTGGCGGACGTTTTCGCCCATGCGGACTCCTCACCCGAAGAAGCCCGGCGCATCGCCACATATCTCACGACCGCAAATCTTACCGGACACGACAGCCACGGCGTGATCCGGGTGCCGGTCTATATCAGATGGAAGAAGATGGGTTCGATCGTTCCCGATCAGACGGTTGAAGTCGTAGTCGATACGCCCTCGCTTGCGGTGGTCGACGGCAAATTCGGCTATGGACAGACGGTTACGCCGCAAGCCGTCAAGATCGGCATCGAGAAGTGCAAGAAATCGGGCCTTGCCGCGGTGGCGCTGCGCAACGCAGGTCATATCGGCCGCGTCGGCGACTGGGCCGAAATGGCAGCAACCGAAGGGCTGGTATCGGTCCATTTCGTCAATGCCGCCGGCTCGGTGCTGGTGGCACCCTATGGCGGCGTCGAGCGGCGGCTATCCACGGCGCCCTATTGCGTCGGCATTCCGCGCGACGGGCAGGGGCCGATCGTTCTGGATTTTGCCACCTCGATTGTCGCCGAAGGCAAGGTGCTGGTCGCCAGCCGCGGCGGCAAGAAACTGCCGAAAGGCGCGCTGATCGATCTCGACGGCACCTTAAGCGAAGATCCGGCGGTACTGTATGGGCCGCATCAGCCTGAGGGTCCGCGCGACCACGGTCAGGGCAAGGGCGCGATCCGGGCGTTCGGCGAGCACAAGGGTTCGGGTCTGGCGTTGATCTGCGAGCTTCTCGGCGGCGCGCTCACCGGAACCGGCGCGACCGGGCCGAACCGGCGGTTTGCGAACGGCATGTTCGCCGTTTATGTCGATCCCAAAGTGCTCGATCCCGGCAATTTCTTCGACGGCGAGATTTCGCGCTATGTCACCTACTTCAAGGATACCAAGCCGGCCGCCGACGTCGATGCCGTGCTGATCCCGGGCGAACCGGAAGCAAGGATGCGCGCCGATCGGACCAAAAATGGCGTGCCCTTGCCCGATGATACCTGGGCGGCGATAGTGAACACCGCCCGCGAAGTCGGCGTGAGCGAGGTGAGTATACAACGGGCAACGGCGTGACTTGCACCGTCATGGCGCGCGCAGCGAAGCAATCCAGAGCTGCAATCACAGCCTGCATGCTTCGTCGCTACGCGCCTCGCAATGACGGCGGGTGTGGATATAAAGGGAAGGGAACACAGAGTGGCAAATAACGTCAAGAAAGTCTGGGCTTCGGGCAAGGCCGTCGTGAACGCCTGGCTTGCGATCCCATCGGGGTTTTCCGCCGAGGTGATTGCGCAATGCGGTTTCGACAGCGTCACTGTCGACATGCAGCACGGCGTGCAGGATTACCAGTCCATGGTGCAATGTTTCCAGGCGATGAACGGGCATCCGGTGACGCCGATGGTCCGCGTGCCCTGGAACGAGCCGGGCATTATCGGCAAGGTGCTGGACGGCGGCGCTTATGGCGTGATCTGCCCGATGATCAACACCAAGGAAGAAGCGGAAAACTTCGTCTCCTACTGCAAGTATCCGCCGCGCGGCACCCGCAGCAACGGCCCAATCCGGTCCGGCATGTACGGCTCGGCAGGCGCGTATCAGGAAACCGCGAACGACGAGACGCTGTGCATTCCGATGATGGAGACCAGGACCGCGGTCGAGAACATGGAATCGATCCTCGATGTCGAGGGCATCGCCGGCGTCTATGTCGGCCCGTCCGATCTCGGCTTCTCCTACGGCCTGGTGCCGAAGCTCGATCGCGAAGAACCGGAGATCATGAAGATCTATGAGAAGCTGGTGAAGGAATGCGGCAAGCGCGGCGTCTATCCCGGCATTCACTGCAGCGGCGCGGTCGGCGCGGCCAAGGCGATCAACATGGGCTTCAAGCTCGTGACATTGTCCAATGAAAGCGGGTTGATGGCGACCTACGCCAAGATGCAGGTGGCGCAGACCCGCAAGGATGCCGGCGGTAAGGCGTGATAAGATGCGAGTAGCGAATGGCGAATAAGGAGTAGCGAGTAGGGGAGCCCTATTCGCCATTCGCTACTCGCCATTCGCCCACTTCAGCAAGGAGACTCCCCATGGCCCCAGCACCGGTCATCCGACTGCATCCCGATGATGGCGTGCTGATCGCGCGCTCGAGCCTGCCGTCTGGCACTGTCGTGGCGGAGGGCGTGGCCACGGTCGAACGCATTTCGGCGGGCCACAAGGTGGCGATCCGCCCCATCGCGGTCGGCGAGCCGATCCGCCGCTATGGCCAGATCATCGGCTTTGCGACGTCGCCGATCGCGCCGGGCCAGCATGTCCATACCCAGAATTGCGGCATGGGCGATTTCGCCAAGGACTATGCGTTCGGTGTCGACGTCACGCCGACGCCGAACTTCGATCTGCCTGCGACCTTCGACGGCATCCGCCGCCCCGATGGCCGGGTCGCGACCCGCAACTATATCGGCATTCTCACGTCAGTGAATTGCAGCGCGCATGTCGCCGGCATGGTCGCGGATGTTTTCAAGAAGAATCCGTTCACCGGCGACAATCCGCTGGCCGATTTCCCCAACGTCGATGGCGTGGTCGCGCTCACCCACAAGACCGGCTGCGGGATGACGCAGGACGAACCGCTGACGATTTTGCGCCGGACGCTTGGCGGCTACGCACGGCACGCGAATTTTTCCGCCGTCGTCGTGCTCGGGCTCGGCTGCGAGGTCAACCAGATCGGCGGGCTGATGAAAGAGCAGAAGCTCGCCGGCCGCCTGCGCGAACTGGAAATTCAGGAAATCGGCGGCACCCGCAAGACCGTGGAAGCCGGCGTCGCCTTTGTGCGGGAGGCGCTGACCGATGCGAACAAGGTCAAGCGCGAACCCTTGTCGGCCAGCGAATTGACGGTGGCGCTGCAATGCGGCGGCTCCGATGGTTATTCCGGCGTCTCGGCCAATCCGGCGCTGGGCGCGGCGAGCGATCTGCTGGTACGGCACGGCGGCACCGTGATCCTGTCGGAAACACCGGAGACCTATGGCGCCGAACATCTGTTGACTCGCCGCGCGGTGAGCCGCGAGGTCGGCGAGAAACTGGTGGCGCTGATGCGCTGGTGGGAAGAGTACACCGAGCGTGAAGGCGCCGAGATGAACGCCAACCCCAGCCCCGGGAACAAGGCCGGCGGCCTCACCACGATCCTGGAAAAATCGCTCGGCGCGATGGCGAAGGCCGGCAGCACCAACCTAGTCGATGTCGTGAATTACGCAGAAGCCGTCACCAAGAAGGGTTTTGTGTTCATGGACACGCCGGGCTACGACCCGGTCGCGGCGACCGGCCAGGTGGCGGGCGGCGCTAACCTCGTCTGCTTCACCACCGGCCGCGGCAGCGTGTTCGGCTGCAAGCCCGCGCCGTCGATCAAGCTTGCCACCAACACGCCGATGTACAAGCGCATGGAAGACGACATGGACGTCAATTGCGGCACCATTCTCGACGGCGAGGAAACGGTGCAGCAATGCGGCCAGCGCATTTTCGATCTGATGCTGAAGACAGCATCGGGACAGCCGACCAAGAGCGAAAGTTTTGATTTCGGCGGCGCCGAATTCGCACCGTGGGTGCTCGGCGCGACGATGTAGTTGCCGCGGGGCATTGTGGCGCGGGGGATTTGCACTCGGCATAGCAATCGCTGCCCGTCGTTAGCGCGTTCGCCCTTCCTCACCTAGCTGCGCTAACAGTCCGCAGTGGGGCATCGCCAGGGCGGGCGAGCGGGTCGGCCCGCAGGTTTTGAAAGAATTTTTCTACCTCGCGCGACAGAATTTCCGCGGTAGAATTCAGTTCGCTGGACGCCGAGAGCACTGATGTCGCCGCCTTGTTGGTCTCCCCGATGGCGTCGCTGAGCGAACTAATGTTGGTAACCAAAGTCTCGTTGCCCTGAGCCGCCAGTTGCGCATTCGCAGAGATCTCGCGGGTCGTAGCATCCTGTTGCCCAACGGCACTAGCGATCGCCGACGTCACGTCATTGATGTCGCGCACGGCGTTGCCAATTTCGCGTACGGCATCGACGGCATTCCGCGTCGACGCCTGGATGTGGCTGACGTTCTGGCCTATTTCGGAGGTCGCCTTGGCTGTCTGTTCAGCGAGAGCCTTGACTTCGTGGGCAACCACCGCGAAGCCGCGACCAGCGTCGCCAGCGCGAGCCGCTTCGATCGTCGCATTAAGCGCCAGAAGATTGGTCTGCTCGGCGATCGTCTGGATCAGATTGAGCACGCCGTCGATGCGCTGGGTCGCTGCCGCGAGACTTTCAATTTCGGCGATCGACTTTTCGGTCCGAAGACCGGCCTGTTCGACCACGGCAGCCGATTGACGGACCTGGCGGCCAATCTCCTCGACCGAAGTCGATAGCTCTTCGGCGGCACTGGCAACGGCATAGACATTGCTGGAAGCCTGCTCGGTAGCACCGGCGGCGGCCGCGGCGCGTCCAGTTGCATCTGACGCTACTTTGGTGATCGACTGCGCCGTATCGCGCATCGCGGACGCACTGTCGGTGACCGCGCACAGCACGCCTCCGATGGCGCCTTTGAATGCTTCGACCGAGGCTTCAATGTGCTGGGCCCGTCCTTCGCGCGCCTGGGAGTCGAGCAAGACCTGCGAATTAAGATTGCGGTTGCGCTCCATCGCCTCCTGGAAGACGCGGATCGCGCGTGCCAGCGAACCGATTTCGTCGGCCCGATCGATATGCGGAACCTCGACGTTTTCGGAGCCCTCGGCGACGCGCTTGATGGTGGCGGTGATGACGGAGAGCGGGCGGGCCACCGAGCGGGCGATAATCAGGACTCCCATGCCGACCAAAATCAGCGCCAGGCCGCCGAGGCCAGTCAGAACGAGGGCCATTGCGCGGTTGATCTCGGCTTGCTCGGCGATCTGCTTACTGCGTTCCGCGTAGATATTGGAAAGCGCTTCGAGGTCCTTGTTGAGGGTCGAGCGAACGGCGCGATTTGCGTCGTTGTCGCCCCATTCGCGGCCCGCTGCGCCACTAATCTCGATGCCCCGGCGAACCAGTTCCTTGCGGAAGTCGACGAACTGCTCGATGCGCTTTTTGAAAAGGGCGAACTGTTCGGCGTCATCTGCCTGGACAATGAATTCCCACTCCTTGACCACCGCAAGGATCTTGTCATTGAAGTTGAGAAGCCCATCACCAAACTTCTTCACCTGGGCGGGTTCCGTCGACATATAGACGCCCCGGGATTCCATCACGACGGCATAGACCAGCGAATTGATGCGTTCGACGTTGAGTGCCTCGCGGCTTGCAGTCTCGATCGCTTCCGTGAGTTCCGCGCTCCGGCGCGTGTTATAATGGGATAGGCTGGCGATCGCCCCTATCAGAACAGCGAACAGGGCGAAGATCGAATACAGCTTGGTTGCGAGCGAAAACCGGGACGCAATGGCGTAGCCGGAAGAAGGGCTACCGGATTTCGACGTTTCAGACATCGCACGGCCTCTTCAGAGAGGCCGGTCAGCACCGCCGGCCGCCCAAGAATTATGCAAAATGTTCGTGTATAAGTGCTTAAAATCTTACGTAATTCATACCGCTGCGCGAAATTTGTGTGGCCGATATAGCCGCTGGCGGGAAACGCCAAGGCGCCGTACTGACCTGTAAATTGCTGGTTGGTTTCAATCGCTTGTGCAGTAATTCTAAACCACAAACTCTCGGGGAAAATGTGGATGCGCTCTCGAGTTAAGAACCTCGCCTTCAACCTGAATTAGAGCAGCCAAGTGCGCCTCGCTGCGTCTAATCTTGCGCGGGCTTTGCGCACCAGCGCTGATGGCCTGGAGCCGCCATGGTCTATCGCCATACCATCGATGCCACCACGTATGTCTTCAATGATCTGCGCGAACTTTTGGCCAAGGCCACGCCGCCACGCTCCGGCGACCGCCTGGCAGGGATCGCAGCCGAAAGCGCGGAGCAGATGATTGCGGCGCGGATTGCGCTGGCCGACGTTCCCTTAAAGCAATTCCTGCATGAGACGGTCATTCCCTATGAAGCGGACGAAATCACCCGCCTGATCGTCGATACGCACGACGTCTCAGCTTTTGCCGCCATATCCTCGCTGACGGTTGGGTCGTTCCGCGATTGGTTGCTTTCGGATGCGGCTACCGGTGAAGTTCTCAAGCAATTGTCGCGCGGGGTTACGGCCGAAATGGCCGCGGCGGTGTCGAAGCTGATGCGCAATCAGGACCTCATCCTGGTGGCGAAAAAGTGCGAAGTAACCACCGCCTTTCGCAACACGATTGGCCTGCGCGGGCGGATGAGCGTGCGGCTGCAGCCCAATCATCCCTTCGATGACGCCAAGAGCATCACCGCGTCGATCCTCGACGGCATCCTGCTGGGATCCGCGACGCCTGCATCGGCATCAATCCGGTGAGCGACGATCCGGCTGTCATCGGCGGACTGTTGCGTCTGCTCGACGAAATCATCATGCGGCTGCAGATTCCGACCCAGAGCTGCGTCCTGGCTCATGTGACGACAACGCTGGGATTGATCGAGCAGGGCATGCCGGTCGATCTGGTGTTTCAATCGATTGCGGGCACGCAAGCGGCCAACCGGAGTTTTGGCATCGATCTCGCGACCCTGAGGCAGGCTCATCAGGCGGGATTGTCGCTGCGGCGCGGTAGCGTCGGTAACAACGTGATGTACTTCGAAACCGGGCAGGGCTCGGCGCTTTCGGCCAACGCCCATCACGGCGTCGACCAGCAAACCTGCGAGGCCCGCGCCTATGCGGTTGCGCGCGCCTTCGATCCGCTGCTGGTCAACAGCGTGGTGGGCTTCATCGGCCCGGAATATCTCTACGACGGCAAGCAGATCATCCGTGCCGGGCTCGAGGACCATTTTTGCGGCAAGCTGCTTGGCCTGCCGCTCGGCGTGGACGTCTGTTATACCAATCACGCCGAGGCCGACCAGGACGATATGGACAATCTGCTGACGCTGCTCGCCGCCGCCGGCGTGACCTTCATTATGGGGGTGCCCGGAGCGGACGACGTCATGCTGAACTACCAATCGACCTCGTTCCACGACGCGCTCTATGTCCGCGATCTGTTCGGCCTGAAGCGGGCCCCCGAATTCGATGATTGGCTGTTTCGCGCCGGGCTCGCCGACGCCGACTTTCGCCTCGCCGGCAATACGGGTTTGCTGCCGGATTTTGCGGTGCGATTGCTTGTCTGAGGCATCGCGGAACGCAATTATCCGGCTGCTCAGCGATGGAGCGGTTGCCACAATCTTGAAGAATTTGTAGCCCAGCCTCCAAGGCCATGCTTAGGTTGCGGGTCGGGTAGAGGAAGTTCGATGAGAGCTGAGGGCATTGAGACGGTACGGCGCATTTTGTGCATCTTCCCGCGCTACACGTCTTCTTTTGGCACGTTCGAATATGCCTATCCACTGACCGATGGCGTCCAGGCCTTCATGCCGCCGCAGGGGCTGCTGCTGATCGCAGCCTATCTGCCCGCGCATTGGCCGGTCCGTTTCATCGACGAAAACATCCGCGCCGCCACGGCCGAAGATTTCGAATGGGCGGAAGCCGTGCTGGTCAGCGGCATGCATATCCAGCGTCAGCATATGAACGATATCTGTCGCCGGGCGCATGCGTTCAATCTCGCCGTTGCGATCGGTGGACCTTCGGTCAGCGCCTGCCCGGATTACTATCCTTCGTTCGACTATCTCCATGTCGGCGAGCTCGGCGATGCGACAGACGAACTAATCGCGCGGCTGGCGCGCGATCCGTCGCGTCCTGAGCAGCAGGTGGTCTTGAAGACCGCCGATCGTATCTCCATGACGGACTTTCCGATTCCGGCCTATGAACTTGCCGAGGTCAAAAGGTATTTCCTCGGCAGCATCCAGTATTCAAGCGGCTGTCCTTATCAGTGCGAATTTTGCGATATCCCGGGCCTTTACGGCCGCAATCCGCGCCTCAAGACGCCGCAGCAGATCATTGCCGAGCTCGACAGGCTGCGCGAATGCGGAGTGACCGACACGATCTATTTCGTCGACGACAATTTCATCGGCAACCGGAAAGCGGCGCTCGACCTGCTGCCGCATCTGGTCGAGTGGCAGAAAAAAACCGGTTACGTGGTTCGCCTGGCCTGTGAGGCGACGCTCAACATCGCCAAGCGGCCCGAGATCCTCGAAAAAATGCGCGAGGCTTTCTTTGTCACGATCTTCTGCGGCATCGAGACACCCGATCCCGACGCGCTGAAGGCGATGCACAAGGACCACAATATGATGGTCCCTATTCTGGAAGGCGTCCGCACCATCAACAGCTACGGCATGGAGGTCGTCTCCGGCATCATCATGGGGCTTGATACTGACAAGCCCGAAACAAGCCAGGCGCTGCTCACCTTCGTCGAGGAATCCCGGATTCCGCTGCTGACAATCAACCTTCTGCAGGCACTTCCCAAGACGCCGCTGTGGGATCGACTGGAACGTGAAAATCGTTTGATCCACGACGAGGGCCGGGATTCGAACGTCGATTTCCTGTTGCCTTATGATCACGTCATCGGTTCGTGGCGCAAATGCATGGAGATCGCTTTCGAGCCCGAAAAGCTGTATGCGCGCTATCAGCATCAGTGCGATTTCACCTATGCCAACCGGCTGAAGGTGCCGGTGAGCGCGGAAAAGAGGAGTTGGGCCAATATCAAGCGCGGGCTGATCATGCTCCGGAACCTTTTTTGGCAGGTCGGCGTGTTCGGCGACTACCGCAAGGTGTTCTGGAAATTTGCGCTGGGGCGTCTGCGGCGCGGCGATATCGAAGGCCTGATTGGCTCGGCGATGATCGCCCATCACCTGATTTTGTTCGCGCGCGCCGCCTCGGTCGGTCAGCAGAATGCATCGAATTATTCAATCCGGCTGCGCGAGGCGTCTGTCCCTGCCGAGTAGCAACAAATGAAAACGCCGGCGCCGCCGTCCCGTTCGACTATCGATTTGCGGGACCTCACGCCGGCGCGAGTAGGGCTTGGCCGGACCGGCGCGAGCATGCCGACGAAAGCGTTGCTTGAATTTACGCTCGACCATGCGCGTGCCCGCGACGCGGTTCATGCCGCCTTCGACGCGCCCGCCATCGTTTCCGGCCTCAACGACCTTGGTCTTGAGGCATGTAATGTCTCCAGTCGTGCCCGCAATCGGAACGACTATCTCAGGCGTCCCGACCTCGGACGAACGCTCGATTCGGATTCGCAGCGTTTGCTGGCGAGCCGCGCCGGCAGCGCGTGTCAGCTTGCAATCGTCGTCGGCGATGGCCTGTCGCCGACCGCGGTCCATGCCCACGCAATCGAACTTTTCCGAAGCCTCATTTCGCGACTGGCCATCGAGCGGATCGACATCGGCCATGCCGTGGTTGCGTCGGGCGCACGGGTCGCGCTGGGCGATGAAATCGGCTCTATCCTTGGCGCCCGCATGATTGTCATGCTGATCGGCGAGCGGCCGGGCCTGTCAGCCCCGGATAGTCTCGGTGCTTATCTCACCTTTGGGCCCAGGGTGGGCCTCACCGACGCCGAGCGCAATTGTGTCTCCAACATCCGCGGCTCGGGCCTCGGCTACGATGACGCGGCTTTCAGGATTGCCTGGCTGGTCCGCGAGGGCCTGGCGCGGAAAGTCACCGGCGTTTCGTTAAAGGATGAGAGCGGCGGAGGAACGCCCCAGCGCGTCATCACAAATTCAAGCCAGCCTGACAAAACCGAGAACTGAGACCCATATTGCCGCATCAGCGGTGATTCTGCACTGCGGTGCGTGCTTGCGAGACGGCGTAAAGACCTGCTACACCTCGGGCGGCAATTTTATTGTAATGTTTTCAAGTACTAGCGCCGATCATGTAGCGTTGATTGAGGGCCTCATTGCGCCCCGGAACTTAAGCTATACAAATTGAGCCGATGTGAGAAATGGACGAGGCATGCTCGAAAAGAACAGCGACAGTGAGGTCCATGTCGAGAAGATTGAGCAACGGCCGACGGCGAGCATTGCCTTCGGACTGGAGCGATTAGGGCTTATCGCGGTCCAAGCGCCGATCCTGTCCTGCATCGTTCTCGTCGCGCTGATGATCGGCGCGATCTTCGGAATCCAGCGCATCAAGATCGATGATTCGCTTAGTCAGCTGTTCCGCTCCGATTCCAAGGAATACCGGCAATACGAAGCCGTCACCAAGCGCTTTCCGGCGACGGAATTCGACGTCCTGGTGGTGGTCGAAGGCAAAACGCTGCTTGCGCGCGACAATCTGGAAAAGCTGCGCGATCTCGTTACCGATCTGCAGCTCGTCGACGGCACGCGCGGGCTGATTTCGCTGTTTTCGGCGCGCCAGGCGCCGGCGCCGGGCAAATTGCCGGCGGCGCTGTTCCCGTCGGACCTGCCGCAAGGCGCCGACTACGACAAGTTCATCGAGACTGTCAAAACCAACGAGATCATCCGCGGCAAGCTGTTGTCCGAAGACGGCACGCTGGCCCTGATCGTGCTCTCGCTCAAGCCCGAAGTTGTCGGCAGCAACCAGCTCACCAAGGTGGTCGGCGACATTCGCAAGCTGATGGCAGATGATCTGGCGGGCAGCGGACTGAAGGCCGAACTATCGGGCGTTCCCGTCATGCAGCTCGAAATCCGCAACGCTGTCGAGCGCGATGGGCTCACCTACAACATCCTCGGCATTGTGGCCGGCTGCATCATCGCGATCATCTTCTTCCGCAAGATATCGTTCATGGTGGTCGCCGCCTTCCCGCCGATGATCGCGATTTTACTCGCGCTCGGTGGGCTTGGATGGGCCAATTTCAACCTCAACATGTTCTTGAACGTGATGACGCCGCTGATCATGGTGATCAGCTTTTCGGACTCGATGCAGCTGACCTTCGCGGCGCGCGACCGCCTGATCGCGGGCCAGGATAAATACACCGCATTCAGGAATGCCGTGCTGGTGGTCGGGCCGGCCTGCGTGCTCACCCATGGCACCGCGGGGATATCGTTTATCGCCCTGCAATTTTCGGATTCTGACCTGATCCGCAAATTCGGCGAGGCGGGACTTGCCGCCACCATTATCGCGTTGATCGCGGTGCTCTCCCTGGTGCCGGTGTTCGGAGTGCTGTTCGTCCGCAACGAAAGACTTTTCGCGGTGAAGTTCCAAAGCGCCGACGCCGGGGTTCAGGCGTTGCGCAATTTTTGTTACTGGATCGCGGTGCGCATGGTCAGCCGTCCCGGGCTGTTCAGTCTGCTGGCGGTAATCCTTGTCGGCGGTCTGGCCGTTGTCTATGCCAGCCTTGAGCCGCGCTATCGGCTTGCCGACCAGGTACCGGACAAGCAACAGGCAGTGGCGGCAAGCGGGCGTCTTGACGCCAAGCTGACCGGTGCCAATCCGATCGACGTTCTGATCGAATTCCCCAAGGGCGCATCGCTCTATGCGCCGGAGACCTTGCAGACGATCGCGGAGGTTCATTCGACGCTCGAGAAACAGGCCGGCGTCGGCAATGTCTGGTCGCTGGAGACGTTGCGCCGCTGGCTCGCCGAAAAGGTCGGCACTGCCGATGTTGCGACGTTGAAGGAATATGTCAACTTGCTTCCGGAGCATCTGGTCCGGCGCTTTATCTCAGCCGATCAAAATGCGGTCGTGGTTTCGGGCAGGGTGCCGGACCACGATTCGAGTCAGATCCTGCCGGTGGTCGAGAAGCTTGACGCAGCGCTGAACGATGTTCGCAAAAAGCATCCGGGCTATGAGATCGCCGTCACCGGCCTTTCCGTGATCGCCGCGCGCAACAGTGCCAACATGATCGAGAAGCTAAATCACGGACTGACGATCGAGTTCGCGCTGGTTGCGATCTTCATCGGGCTGGCGTTCCGCTCGGTGGTCGTGATGCTCTCGTGCATCCTCCCTGGCATCTTCCCGGTGGTATTGTCGGGCACGGTACTGTGGTTGCTTGGGGAGGGGCTGCAGTTCGCAAGCGTTGTCGCGCTGACGGTGTCATTCGGCCTCGGTCTCAGTGCGACGATTCACTTCCTCAACCGGCTGCGGCTTGAGACCAAGCCGGGCGTCAGTCCGGCACTGGCGGTCGAGCGCGCGACCGTCCTGGTTGGTCCGGCGCTGATCCTGACCACTGTGGTGCTGGCCTGCGGGCTCGTGGTGACGGTGTTTTCCGACCTGCCGTCGCTGCGGCTATTTGGCTGGCTCAGCGCTTTCTCAATGGTCGCGGCACTGGTTGCGGATCTCTTTATCCTGCGGCCGACGGCGATGTTCCTGATCAACCTGTCGGAGCGGCTTCGCGGGACGTCAGGTCACGCAAAGCCGGCGGAGTGAACTCGAGCGGAATAACTGGCCGGGCCGGCGTCAGCTCTTTACCATCGTAATCGACACGCCTCTGATCTCGCCCTTCGAGTTGATCTGTACGGTCTGCTTGTTGCCGTTGGCCCGCAACGTCAGGTTGGCGGCAAATCCCGAAGCCTCGACGAACACCTCGATCTGGCCGCCACCCGCTGTGCCCTGAAGATAGCCGAAAATATTCCGGCTCGCTTCGCTCCAGTTGCCGGAGATGCGCTCACCGTGGCTCGTCACATCGCTGGTCAAATCGAATTTATAGCTATCGCTGGCGCAATGGAGATTTTGCTTTAAACCAAGGCCAGTGCCGTTGACCTTGTAGTCGGCCTTGCACCGGATGCGCTCGGTCGTTCCGTCGGAAAGGGCTACCGTTCCGTTGCCGGACCATGCTCCTTCAAAACCGGCAAACGGACCGGACTGGGCATGGCCCGCCGACAGCGACAACAAGAGGATGACGCCGACACCAGCAGTTCTGATCGCCTGTCCAAACAAGCTAGAATCAAACAGTTTCATATCGGATTTCCCCATTCGAATTGACGTTCTTAATGCAAGATCCGTCGCGCCGCATCGAAGACTTAGTATCGCCGCAGTGTTTAAGGTTCAAACGACCATCCGCTACCTGTAATTGCCTCACCGGTCGAAGCCGATCGATCAATATCTGCAAAATACACAAACCTAACGGCACAGGCGACCGATCCTCCAGTTTAGCGAAATCAAAAAAGCTGCGGAGATCGCCAAGTCTGTTCCGGGAAAACATCTAGCTGGCGCCTGCGCTCATCTGCAATACATAATTGCGAAAAACAAACAATTACTAAATCCGTCGTTATATCAAGTGGTTGCATGCACCATTAAGTTCCGGATCAAGGCCCCGGTATTCAGGATCGTACCGCCGCAAATTTGGCCGCATTTGCCAGCGCTTCTGGTTCGCTCGCTGCTGCGGTTCGCGGCACTTGCAATCTGAAAATTCTGTTCCCGGTCATGCCGTGCTATTTGGGGATGGGATTCTCTGCCGTCAGAATGAAGGAACACGATGAATAAGCTTTTCCTGCCCCTTACCCTGTTGTCCCTATCGATTTCCACCGCAGCCGTCGCCCAGCAGCAGCGCAGCGGCACACCAGAGGAGCAGGCGGCTTGTTCGCGCGACGTTCAGCGCTTCTGCCGTCCGGTGATCGATCAGGGCGACTTCACGATTCTGGCTTGCCTTCAGCAACACCGTCCCAAGCTGAGTGCGGCCTGCAATCAGGTGCTGAAAAACCACAGGCAATAAACGCAGCATTCGCATCCGATAATTGCCGCTGCGGGCCGTTCATTGGCTTGATTTGGCCGGTCGGCGTGTGCGAGCGGCCGCTAACGGCATTGGTTTTAGCAACGTATTCCCCTATATGGGGATCGCGACCTGTGGGCATGCGCGGATTACCAAAGCATCCGAAGTCGCGGTGCCCAGATGAATGTAGCCAGTTTGATGACAAGCGCGAGCGAACTGCGATCCGGTAAGACTCACCGTGACGAGAATTTTCCGGTTGCGTCGTGGATCATTCATCCGCGTCACCGGGCGCTGATCCTCGCGTTCTACAATTTCGTCAGAACTGCCGACGATATCGCTGACCACGCGACGCTTAGCGAGGGCGACAAGCTTAACTATCTCGATCTGCTTGAAGCCGAACTGCTGGGGCAGGGCGACAGCCAGCCGGAGGCTGTCAATCTGCGGCGTGCGCTGGCGGAGCGGTCGATGCCGCCGCGCCACGCGCTGGACGTTCTGACCGCGTTCCGGATGGATGTGACCAAGCTTCGCTACGAGAACTGGGACGAAGTGATCCACTATTGCCGCTATTCGGCGATGCCGGTCGGACGCTTCATGCTCGATGTCCACGGCGAAAGCGCGTCGACCTGGGCGGCTTCCGATGCGCTCTGCGCCGGTCTGCAAATTAACAATCACCTTCAGGACTGCGGCAAAGACTATAGAGACCTTAATCGCGTCTACCTTCCGCGAGAAGCGCTTGCAATTCACGGGGCTTCCGTCGAGGAGCTCGGGAAACAGCGCGCATCGGCGGCGCTGCTGCAATGCCTGCATTCGCTCGCGGCGCGGACAGAAGGCCTGCTCAATGAAAGCAAATCGCTCAGCGGCGAAGTGAAAGATTTTCGGCTCGGGCTCGAGATTTCGGTGATCCAGACTTTCGCCGACAAAATCGTTCGTCTGCTTAAAGTGCGCGATCCGCTCAGCCAGACCGTGCATCTCGGCCCGGTCGAACTGCTCGGGTACAGCCTCGCTGGGGTAGCAAGCGAGATGACCCGCCGGGCGACGGGACGGCGGCCCGTGTCAAATCCGGCGGCCGGCGCATGACGCTTGAGGCGGCGGCAGCCAACGCAAACTACGGGACATCCGCGTCCGGCAGTTCGTTCTACGCGGCGATGCGCATTCTGCCGCGCGCGCAACGCGAGGCGATGTTTCAGATCTACAGCTTTTGCCGGCAGGTCGACGACATCGCGGATTCCGATGGCCCGCGTCCCGAACGGCTCGCCGCGCTTCAACAATGGCGTGACGATATCGACGCGTTGTATCAGGGTCGCCCGCCGGCGCGACTGCGGGACTATGTCCCCTCGGTTCGAAGATTTGACCTGCAGCGGGAGGATTTTCTGGCCATCGTCGACGGCATGGAAATGGACGTGCCGCAGGACATCCGGGCGCCGGATTTTGCGACGCTCGATCTTTATTGCGACCGCGTGGCCAGCGCGGTCGGACGTCTCTCGGTGCGGGTGTTCGGCCTCGCGCGGGATGACGGCATTTTGCTCGCGCATCATCTTGGCCGTGCGCTGCAATTGACGAACATCCTGCGCGACATCGACGAAGATGCGGCCATCGGTCGGCTGTACCTGCCGCGCGAAGGATTGCTGCACGCGGGGATCACCAATTTTTTCGATCCTCTGCAGGTCATCTCCAATCCGGCGCTGCCGAAAGTGTGCGCTGCCCTCGTCGAGCGGGCGCGGGCACATTTTCAGAAAGCCGACGAAGTCATGAGTCGCAACCCGCGGCGCGTGGTGCGCGCACCGAGGATCATGTCGAAATATTATCAGGCGATTCTCGAATTGCTGGTCGTCAGGGGCTTCACACCGCCGCGCGGTCCGGTTCGCGTCAACAAGGTGGCCCGCATCGCCATTCTTCTTCGCTACGCTTTCATCTGATGCAAAAGACTGTTCACATCATCGGCGCTGGAATTTCGGGCCTCTCGGCAGCCGTTCGGCTGGCGAATGAGAATTTCAATGTGCACGTCCATGAGGCCACGCAACAGGCCGGCGGCCGCTGCCGTTCGTATTTCGACGCCGCCACTAACCTGACGATCGATAACGGCAATCATCTCTTGCTGTCAGGCAATCGTCACGCGTTGGCTTACGCAAGGTCGATCGGTACCGAGGCAGGGCTGGTCGGGCCGAAGCGCGCGCAATTTCCATTCGTCGATTTGACGACAGGACAGCGATGGCAGCTCGATCTCGGAGACGGCCGGCTGCCGCTATGGGTGTTCGATGAGGCCCGTCGTGTGCCTGACACCGGCTTGCGCGACTATCTCGCATTGATGCCCCTGATCTGGGCAGCGCAAGGCAAACTGGTCCGCGATGCGATTCCCTGCAAGGGAACGCTTTACGAGCGACTGGTGCAACCGCTCTTGCTTGCCGCGCTGAACGTCGATCCGCCCGAGGGCTCCGCAGGCCTTGCCGGCGCGGTGGTGCGGGAGACCCTGCTGGCGGGTGGCCAGGCTTGCCGGCCGCTGATTGCGCGCGAAGGCCTAAGCGCGGTTCTGGTCGAACCCGCCATCAAGCTCTTGCAGGACAAGGGCGCCAGCATCCGGCTCGGGCATGAGTTGCGCGGGCTCGTTATGTCGGCCGATAGCGTCGGTGAATTGAAGTTTGGCGACGACACCGTCACAGTCGAACCCGGCGATGCCGTGGTGATGGCGGTTCCACCGCGGCCGGCTTCCACCCTGCTTCCGGGCCTGAAGACGCCGTCCAAATTCCGCGCGATCGTGAATGCGCATTTCCGCTTCGATCCGCCGAAGGACATGCCTCCGATTCTCGGGGTTGTCGGTGGACTGGTGGAATGGCTGTTCGCGTTCCCGCAGCGCCTGTCGGTCACGATCAGCAATGGCGACCGCCTGGTGGACATGCCCCGTGAAGAACTCGCGCAAGCGATCTGGCGCGACATCTGCAAGGCGGCGGGCGTACAGGGCGAACTGCCGCCCTGGCAGATCGTGCGCGAGCGTCGCGCGACATTCGAAGCGACCCCGGAGCAAAATGCGCTAAGGCCCGGCGCGTCCACGAGCTGGAAAAACCTGTTTCTTGCGGGCGATTGGACTGATACGGGGTTGCCGGCAACCATTGAAGGATCGGTGCGATCGGGAAACCGCGCAGCGGATCTGGTCCTTGCCATGCGGCAGGCCTGATCGGGACGGACAAGCAGGGGATGTCGAGCGAGATGCATTCCACCATTGACACTGTCGGAGTTGAGACCGGTGGCTCCCTGGATGCGAGCATCGCGTCGGCGACGCGCGGCTTGCTCGACTACCGACGACCGGACGGACACTGGGTGTTCGAACTGGAAGCCGATAGCACCATCCCTTCCGAATATGTGCTGCTTTGTCACTATCTCGGCGAGGCGGTCGACGCGGTCCTGGAAGGCAAGATCGCGAATTACCTGCGCCGGGTTCAAGGCGCCCATGGCGGCTGGCCGCTGGTGCACGACGGCGATTTCGACATGAGCGCCAGCGTGAAATCCTATTTCGCGCTGAAGATGATCGGCGATTCGCCCGACGCCCCGCACATGGTGCGGGCGCGCGAGGCGATCCGGTCGCGCGGCGGCGCCATCCACAGCAACGTTTTCACGCGGTTCATGCTGGCGATGTTCGGCGTGCTGACGTGGCGGAGCGTGCCGGTGCTGCCGGTCGAGATCATGCTGCTGCCGATATGGTCGCCGTTTCATATCAACAAGATGTCGTACTGGGCGCGGACCACGATCGTGCCGTTGATGGTTTTGGCGGCGCTGAAACCGCGGGCAAAAAACCCCAGCGGTGTCGGCATCGATGAGCTGTTTTTGCAGGAGCCGCATTCGATCGGAATGACGAGCAAGGCGCCGCATCAAAGCTGGGGCTGGTTTCTCTTTTTCCGGGCCCTCGACAGCGTATTGCGGGCGATCGAGCCTTTGTTTCCGAGGAAACTGCGTGCCCGTGCGATCGATACCGCTGTTGCGTTCATCGAAGAACGGCTGAACGGCGAAGATGGTCTAGGCGCGATCTATCCGCCGATGGCCAACACCGTGATGATGTATGAGGTGCTCGGCAAGCCGGCGGATTATCCGCCGCGCGCGGTCACGCGAAGGGGGCTCGAAAAGCTTCTGGTAATCGGCGAAGACGAGGCCTATTGCCAGCCTTGCGTCTCGCCGGTGTGGGACACCTCGCTGACCTGTCATGCCCTGATCGAAACCGGCGGCACGGAGGCATTACCTCCGGCCAAACAAGGTCTGGACTGGCTGCTGCCGAAACAGGTGCTGGATATCAAGGGCGACTGGGCCGTGAAGCGGCCCGACGTTCGCCCTGGCGGTTGGGCCTTCCAATACAACAATGCCTACTATCCCGACCTCGACGACACCGCCGTCGTGGTAATGGCGATGGATCGCGTGCGGCGCGCCAGCCAAAGCCATGAATACGATGCCGCGATCGCCCGCGGCCGCGAATGGATCGAGGGCATGCAAAGCCGCGATGGAGGCTGGGCGGCGTTCGACGTCAACAATCTCGAATATTATCTCAACAATATTCCTTTCTCCGATCACGGTGCGCTGCTCGATCCGCCTACCGAGGACGTCACCGCCCGCTGCGTCTCGATGCTGGTCCAGCTCGGCGCGACCGCGCAAAACAGCAAGGCGGTTGCGGACGGGGTCGACTATCTGCGCCGGACCCAGCTTGCGGAGGGATCTTGGTATGGCCGCTGGGGCCTAAATTACGTCTACGGCACATGGTCGGCACTATGCGCGCTCAATGCCGCAGGCGTGGACCACCAGGACCCCGCGATTCGCAAGGCCGTGCACTGGCTTGTATCGATTCAGAACAAGGACGGCGGCTGGGGCGAGGATGCCACGAGTTATCGACTCGATTATAAGGGCTACGAGGGTGCCCCCACGACAGCCTCGCAAACGGCATGGGCCTTGCTTGGATTGATGGCAGCAGGCGAGGTCGGGCATCCAGCGGTCGGGCGTGGCGTGGAGTGCCTAATAGCCACACAGAACAAAAAAGGACTGTGGGACGAGCAGCGTTACACGGCAACAGGCTTTCCTCGGGTGTTTTATCTGCGCTATCATGGATATCCGAAGTTCTTTCCGCTCTGGGCGTTGGCGCGGTACCGGAATCTCAGGAACACCAACAGCAGGGTGGTAGGGGTCGGAATGTGAATTTGGGGGCGGGGGACGATTCGTCCGTGGGGAGCTCAATTGACCCGCGGCCGGTACTAATTGTTACCGGTCTGGTCCAGGAGGCCCGCATTGCGGCCGGGCCTGGGATGACCGTTATCTGCAGCAGTAGCGATCCACAGCAATTGCGTGCGCTTCTGACGGTCTTTGATCCATCGACGATCAGGGGCGTGATCAGCTTCGGCGTTGCGGGTGGACTGGATCCCACCTTGAAATCAGGCGACGTCGTGGTGGCGACCGAGGTGCTCGCCGGCGATACCCGCTGGCTGGCCGGTCTGGCGCTGAATGAAGAGTTGATCGCTAGTATCGCGCTGGGGGGCCGGCGCGTCGTCCGGGGCGGTCTTGCCGGTGTCGAGGAGGTTGTCGCCGCCCGGTCGGTAAAGGCTGCGCTGCGGTCGGAGACGGGCGCGGCTGCGGTCGACATGGAGAGCCATATCGCTGCAGCCTATGCCGCCGAGGCGGGCCTTCCGTTCGCGGCTCTGCGCGTCATCAGCGACCCCGCCAGCCGCGCGTTGCCGGCGCTGGCGATGACCGCGATCAAGCCGAACGGCGATATCGATCTGCGCAAGGTACTGAGCGGGGTCGTGCGGAACCCGCTCACGCTCCGTTCGCTGGTCTCGACAGGCATCGACTTCAATCGCGCACTGCGCAGCCTACGCGGCTGTCGAGGCTTTCTGCTGGGCGGCGAGGGCCTCGTCGCGGCGGATCTCTGACAGACGCTTCTGCACTTCCGCCGAGAAGATGTACTGCGCGGGGCGCTGGTTTTCGAGACTGATCTCGGGAGCCATCGGACCTGTGGTCCGAACGCCGCGCAGCGCCACCCACATCGCCTTTAGCGGATTGAGCAGGGCTGCCTCCGCAGCAGTCGGCTCGTAGCCGCAATGGGCCATGCAGTCGGCGCATTTCTCGTACTTGCCGGTGCCGTACGAGTTCCAATCCGTCGTCTCCATCAGCTCCTTGAAGGTCTTGGTATAGCCTTCGCCGAGCAGATAGCAGGGCTTCTGCCAGCCGAAAATGTTGCGCGCCGGCATGCCCCACGGTGTGCATTCGTAAGCCTGATTGCCCGCCAGGAAATCCAGGAACAGGCCGGAATGCATGAAATTCCACTTCTTGCCCTTGCCCAACGCGAACACGTCGCGGAACAGCTTCTTGGTCTTGGTGCGGTTGAGGAAATGCTCCTGGTCGGGCGCGCGCTCATAGGCATAGCCCGGCGACATTGAAACGCCGACCCCGAGCTCGGTCGTGAAGTCGAGGAATTTGGCAATGTCCTCGGCCGCATGTCCGTCGAAGATCGTGGCGTTGACGTTGACCGTGAAGCCCCTCGCTTTGGCGGCCTTGATCGCCGAGACGGCGCGGTCGAACACGCCCGCTTGCGAGACCGCCTTGTCGTGGTGGTCTTTCAGACCGTCCAGATGCACCGAGAAAAACAGATATGGCGACGGTTCGAACAGGTCGAGCTTCTTTTCCAGGAGCAGCGCGTTGGTGCACAACGACACGAACTTCTTGCGCGCCACCAGACCGCGCACGATCTCGCCGATTTCCTTGTGGATCAGCGGCTCGCCGCCGGGGATTGCCACCATCGGCGCGCCGCATTCGTCGGCGGCATCCCAGCATTCCTGCGCCGACATGCGGCGATTGAGGATTGCGTCGGGATAGTCGATTTTGCCGCAGCCGACGCAGGCGAGATTGCAGCGAAACAACGGTTCGAGCATCAGCACCAGCGGATAGCGCTTCCGGCCCAGCAATTTCTGCTTGATCAGATAGCTGCCGATACGCAGTTCCTTGAAGAAGGGTATTGCCATTACAAGTTTCTTTCTGGACTCACGAGAGAGGTGGATCAGCCCGCCGCCAATTCAGCCGGAAGCCGGAATTCGATATTTTCTTCCCGCCCGGGCACTACCGACACCGTGACCGGCCCGATACGCCGCAGGGCCTCAATCACGTCATCGACAAGAACTTCGGGCGCCGAGGCGCCGGCGGTGATTCCGACGGCTTTGGCATCCTTCAGCCAATCCGGGTTCAGTTCGCTGCCATCGGCAATAAGGTAACTCGCGACGCCGACCTCGGTGCCGATTTCGCGCAGCCTGTTTGAGTTGGAACTATTGGTGGCCCCCACCACCAGGATGACGTCGACAAGCTTGCTAAGGTCCCTTACCGCAGATTGGCGGTTTTGTGTCGCATAGCAGATATCCCGGATGTCAGGGCCTTGAATATCTGTAAAACGCTGCTGAAGGGCCGAAATTATGTCCTTGGTGTCATCCACGCTGAGGGTGGTCTGGGTGATATAGGCCACCGGGGTGTCCGCGGGCATGGTTAAGGCCGCCACGTCGTCCACATTCTGGACCAGAAGCACGGGGCCGGGAACCTGACCCATGGTTCCCTCGACCTCGGGGTGGCCGGCATGCCCGATCAGAATCAGCGCCCGTCCTTTCGACATGTAGCGCTTGCCCTGATTGTGGACCTTGGTCACCAGGGGACAGGTCGCATTGAGGACCGGCAGGCCGCGCGCGGCGGCTTCCTCCTCTACGCTCCTGGCGACGCCGTGAGCGCTGAACACGGTGACGGCGAGCGGTGGCACTTCCGACAGATCCTCGACGAAGATGGCGCCCTTATTCTTCAGGCTTTCGACCACGTATTTGTTGTGCACGATCTCATGCCGCACATAGACCGGCGGGCCATACTTTTCGAGCGCGCGCTCGACAATCTCGATCGCCCGCACCACGCCCGCGCAAAATCCGCGGGGCTGCGCAAGATACACTTCCATGGGACGCCCGTTAAAACTCATTCAGTATCTCCGCGCAGCTTAAGATAGTTGCAATATCCGCACCGCCAACCGCTTTCCCGTCCTAAACCTGCCAAGTGCATGGCGGGACAGGGCTTTGTGTCAAAAAATGATCGCTTAGCAAAGCCGGATGGCGAGACGACCCGTCAAAAGCGCAGGGTGGTGGAGGTATTATGATATGTATTTAATGGAATTGCGGCAAAACGGGCCGCGGAACCCTCACTTCTTCGTCACTTTACCGCCATCAATCGGGTTATATCAGCCCCAGCGCGGTCTCGGCCTTTTTCGCGCCGTTGCTCCGTGCTCTGGAAGAAAAACCGCTCAAAACAACGTTACGTCATTACCTCGGCCCGTGGAACTCCGGTAGATAACGGGCGTTTCCGGCATGCCGCCCAACATGAGAAAGAAAAAACTGTGCTGACAGGTATTGTCGTATCGATTGTCAAAGCTTGCACGCGGTTTGCCCTTCTCACGGTTCTGGTCGCGCTCATCCTTGCGGTAGCCGGGGGCTTCTATACGGCCCGCCACTTCGCGATCAACACCGACATCAACACGCTGATTTCGCCCGATCTCGATTGGCGCCAGCGCGATATCCAGTTCGAGCAGGCATTCGATCGGGAAAGGACCATCCTTGCCGTGGTCGAGGGCCCGACGCCGGAGCTCACCAACGCGGCGAGTACCGCGCTCGAACGGAAATTGTCCGGCGATACCAAGCATTTCGAATCGGTTCAGCCTCTCGGCTCCGGCGAATTCTTCGAAAAGAACGGGCTGTTGTTCCTTCCGGTGTCGGAGGTCGCCCGGCTGACCGGGCAATTCGAATCCGCCGCGCCGCTGATCGAAATCATGGCCGGAGATCCCAGCATACGGGGACTGACCGGCGCGCTGGAAACCGGCCTTGCCGGCGTCAAGCGCGGGCAAATCAAACTGGACAGCACCGAACGCCCCTTCAACCTGATCGCCCAGACGGTCGAAAACGTGTTGAGCAAAGGTAACGGGACGTTCTCCTGGCGCGAACTCGTCAGCGACAAGCCCTTGACCGATTCCGATCGCCGCTCCTTCATCGAGTTCAAGCCGATCCTTGATTACAACGCGCTGGAGCCTGGCAAGGAGGCGACCGATGCCATCAGGCTGGCGGCCTTCGATCTCAATCTTGCCGGTGAATACGGCGCGCGGGTCAGGCTGACCGGGCCGGTTCCAATCGCCAACGAAGAATATGCGACCGTTCAGGACGGCGTCATCGTCAATGGCATCGGTACCGTGCTCGTCGTGTTGGTCATTCTCTGGATGGCGCTGCATTCATCGAAGATCATCTTCGCGGTATTCGTGAATCTCTTTATCGGCCTTTCCATCACCACCGCCATCGGATTGATGATGGTGAGTTCGCTGAATCTGCTCTCGATCGCGTTTGCGGTTCTGTTCGTCGGATTGGGCGTCGATTTCGGCATTCAATACAGCGTTCGTTACCGCTCGGAGCGCTTCAAGAGCGACGATCTGCGGGCCGCGCTGGAGAGGGCCGCCGAACGCTCCGCAGTCCCGCTTTCACTGGCCGCCATGGCGACGGCGGCGGGTTTCCTCTGTTTCCTGCCCACCGACTACAAAGGCATTTCGGAACTCGGCAAGATTGCCGGCGCAGGCATGCTCATCGCGTTCATATCCAGCATCACCGTGCTGCCGGCGTTGCTGAGGTTGCTCAACCCTCCCGGGGAAGGCGAGCCGGTGGGATATGCGTTCCTGGCGCCGCTCGATGAGTTCCTGGAGAAGCATCGCGTCGTCATTATCGTCGGAACGCTCCTGGTCGTGGTCGCCGGCCTGCCGCTGCTTTATTTCCTCCGCTTCGACTTCAATCCGATAAATCTGCGCAATTCCAAGGTTGAGTCGATCGCAACCTTCCTCGATTTGAGGAAGGATCCGAACACCGGCGCCAACGCCATCAATGTGATGACGAACTCGGATGCCGACGCCAGGAAGATCGAGGAGCGGCTGTCCAAGGTGCCGGAAGTCCTCCGCGTCATGTCGCTGGAAAGTTTTGTGCCCGAAGACCAGCCGGCAAAATTGAAGCTGATCGCCCAAGGCGCCAAGGTTCTCAATCCCGCGCTCAATCCGGAGTCCATCGACGCACCGCCAAGCGATGAGGAGAATGTCGAGGCCTTGAAGGGATCGGCAAGCAGTCTGCGCAGGGCCGCCGGCGACGCCAAGGGTCCAGGTGCCGTGGCGTCGCGGCGGCTCGCGGATGCGCTGTCAAAACTTGCCGAATCCAATCAAGTCACGCGGGACAAGGCACAGGCCATTTTCGTCACGCCGTTGAAGTTGGTGCTCGACCAGCTCAAGAACTCGCTGCAGGCGCAGCCGGTCAGCGTGAAAACCCTGCCGCCCGAACTGATGCGTTCGTGGAAAACCAAGGACGGTCTGCAGCGCGTCGAGGCCCTGCCGCTCGGCGATCCCAACGACAACGATACGCTGCGCAGGTTCGCCAGCGCGGTCCTCGCCGCCGAGCCGACGGCGATCGGCGGACCGGTATCGATTCTCAAATCCGGCGATACCGTGGTGAAAGCCTTTGTCCACGCGGGCATTTGGGCGCTGCTGGTTATCAGCCTGCTGCTGTGGCTAGCGCTGCGGCGAATAACCGACGTGCTGCTGACGCTAGTTCCGCTTTTGGTGGCGGGGGCGGTGACGCTGGAAATCTGCGTGCTGATCGGAATGCCGCTCAACTTCGCCAACATCGTCGCGCTGCCCCTAATGCTCGGCGTCGGCGTGGCTTTCAAGATCTACTATGTAACCGCATGGCGATCGGGCAAGACCAATCTGCTGCAGTCGAGCCTGACGCGGGCAATATTTTTCAGCGCGATGACGACCGCCACGGCGTTCGGAAGCCTGTGGCTGTCCACTCATCCCGGTACCGCGAGCATGGGCAAGCTGTTGGCGCTCTCGCTTCTCACGACGCTCGCGGCGGTGCTGCTGTTTCAGCCAGCGCTAATGGGTAAACCGCGCGATGTCGGGGAGTAGACAGATATCGCCGACCGGGTCGGCCGGCTGTGCGGCCGTTGCCGGTTTCTGAGCTGATGCCTTGGGGGGCGGGTTGACGGAGCCGGTGGTCTTGGGCGTGGCTGTCGTGGTCGGCGCGGCGGTTTTCGGGAGCGTACCATCCGTGCTCTTTGGCGCGCCCTTGGCCATGCTGTTGCTCGGGCTGGAGGGAATCGGACCGCCGACGCGGGTCCAGGTTTCGCCGCCGCAGAGAAAGCCCAAAACGCAGCCTTGAATCTCCAGTTGATCGGAACCGATCGCCTTGATCGTCGAACTGTAGGATTGTCCGTCTTTGGCGTTGTAGACTTGGCCTTCCCATTGATCGAGACCAGGCTTCTTCTTCATGTCGATCAGAATCGGCATTCCCAGGCTCGGCCTGTTCTGTTTCGAGACATCGGGATTGTTCTTGTCGCGGCCGCCCGGCGTTTTCTCCCAGGCAACCGCGCCCCACATACTTCCCTTGCATTCCGCAACCCGGATGTTGGCGACGCCGTCCGCCACTCTCCAGTCGCCCGTCGGATCCGCCGCCAAAGCCGACGTTAGGCCTGTCGCCAAAAAAATTCCGGAATACAATATGGTGCGCGTGACATCTCGTGGGCAGTGCAACATGATTCAGACCTGTGCTTAAGTAGCTGAGGGCAAAACGCCGCATTGAGCGTTTTCAGTTGACGAAACGGCCATCAAACGAAGTATGTAGCTGATGTTGTATTCAAATCTAGACGTTTCCGAGATGTTTGTGGACCGCCAGTCGCAGCGCAGTTCCATGCATGCGCGCCATTTGAATGAGCAGCTTGTACGGGTCCTCAAGACAATTGGTTACGATGTCGGTTTTCAAAAGGGTCAAGGCCAATACCTCTTCGATCGCGACGGGGTGCGCTATCTCGATTTACTGAGCGGTTTTGGCGTTTTTGCGATTGGCCGGAATCATCCGGCGCTGCGCCACGCATTGAAGAGCGTCCTCGATAGCGATCTGCCCAACCTTGTGCAACTCGATGTTTCGACGCTGGCCGGCGTGTTGGCCGAACGCCTGCTGAGATATGTGCCTTACCTGGACAAGGTGTTTTTTGCGAATTCCGGGGCGGAATGTGTCGAGGCTGCGATCAAATTCGCACGCGGCGCGACGGGCCGTCCGGGCATCGTCTATTGCGCGCACGCCTATCACGGATTGACCTATGGTGCGCTTTCGCTCACCGACGATCCCAACTTTCGCGGCGGCTTCGAGCCGCTGCTGCCCGGGTGCACGACTGTTCCCTTCAACGATCTTGCTGCCCTGGAACAGGCGCTGTCGTCCCGCCAGGTTGCCGCCTTCATCGTCGAGCCGATCCAGGGCAAAGGCGTCAACATACCAGCGGACGAATTTCTGCCGGGCGCCGCAGCGCTGTGCCGTAAGTATGGCACGTTGATGGTCGCCGACGAAATTCAGACCGGAATGGGTCGAACGGGGAGGTTCCTCGCAGTCGAGCATTGGAACGTCGAACCGGATATCGTTCTGCTCTCCAAGGCGCTGTCTGGCGGTCACGTCCCGGTCGGTGCGCTGCTCACGCGCAAGAGCATCTTCGACAAAATCTTCAATCAAATGGACCGCGCGGTCGTGCACGGCTCGACCTTTGCGAAAAACGATCTCGCGATGGCGGCCGGCATCGCGACGCTTGAAGTGATCGAGTCCGAGAAATTGGTCGAGGCGGCCGCCAAACGCGGCGCCGAACTTCGGCTGGCGCTGACGCGCATGGTTCCCGGCTACGAATTGCTGAAAGAAGTTCGCGGCAAGGGACTGATGATCGGCGTCGAGTTCGGCGCGCCGAAGTCGCTGCGGCTGAAGGCTTCGTGGAACGTGCTCGAGACCGCCAGCAAGGGACTGTTCTGCCAGCTCATCACGGTGCCGCTGTTCAAGGATCACAAGATCCTGACCCAGGTCTCGGGCCATGGCAGCCACACCATCAAGCTGTTGCCGCCGCTGACCATCACCGAAGAGGATTGCAGGTGGATCGAGACGGCGTTCGACAGCGTCATCGCTTCCAGTCACAAGGTCCCCGGCGCGATCTGGTCACTGGGCAAGACGCTGGTCGACAACGCGGTGCGCAAATCGGCGTAATCCTGGTCTAGCCCGGAGTGCTGGTCCGCAGCGCGGTTTCGAATTTCTCGCCGAAATCGGCGAGTTCGTCGGCAGCGAGATCGCTGATCGCCCAGTAGTTCAACCCCCGTTCGCTCCAGCGCCTGATATTGAAGCCCTGGATCGTTTCGATCTTGGCTGCGTGGCGTTCGGCGCTGGCGGTCTGGGCGACGAACAAATTGATCACGTGCGAACGCCGGCGGTAGAGGATGGCGCCGATCGGGCGGGTATCGACATAATCGAGCCGGCCGCCGATCAGCGTAAAACCCTGCGCGGTCAGGTCGACCACCGGCGGCGCCACGTCCAGCTTGCCGTTGAACCACGGCTTCACCGTATGCTGGTCGGTCGAAAGCACGTCGGTGAGATGTCCCGGCTGCAGCGAGCGCAGATGCGCCGAAACAACTTCAGACATAATGCGCTGTTCGTCATCGCTGCGCAGCACGATGGCGACGAGACCGGTCGCTGCAATCGCGGAAACCGCCGATCCCATCGCAAAGCCCCTGAGTACCGCGCGCCGGCTCGGCGCCTGCGTTTTCGGCAGTGACGCCTCGATGCGCCGGCGCAGCTCGGGCGGAGCCGTGTAACGCAGATCGGAACCTGCAATGGCCTTGCTCATCTCGCGATAGGCGGCAAGCTGCGCGCCACAGTCCGGGCAGTTTGCAATATGCTGTTCGACCTCGCGCGCATGCCCGGCGTCGAGTTCGCCGTCGATCATTGCGTGAAGAAGAATTTCAGCCTCTCTGCAAGTCATTTCCGTTGCTCCTCTTCCGCTATCCATGCCGACCGCAGCATGGCGCGGGCCCGCGCGAGACGGGACATCACAGTGCCAACCGGCACTTCCGCGACATCGGCGATTTCGCGATACGAAAGATTGTTGATTTCACGCAGCACGAAGGTCTCCCGGAAGGGTTCGGCGAGCGCGGTGATGAGCCGCCGGATCGTGTCCGCGTCCCAGCGGCGCAACATCTGCGCTTCCGGCGTTTCCTGCGCTTCGTGCCACAGCGGCGCCTGCTCCTCCTTGTCGGCCACGTCTTCGATGGTGCCGGTCGGCGAACTGGCGCGCCGGGCAAATTCGGCGTGACAGACGTTGCGCAGGATCGCGAACAGCCAGGGCTTCATCGCCGGCCCGCGATAGCTGTCGAAATGCTTGAACGCGCGCAGATAGCATTCCTGCACCGCGTCCTCGGCGTCGGTGGCGTCGCGAAGCAGATAGCGCGCCAGCGTATAGGCATCGTCGAGATACGGCAGCGCCGCGTCGCGAAAACGGCGTGCCTTCTCGGGATCGTCGTTTGCAGCGCTGACCCGCATCGCCCTTTGCCCGGCTTCTGCAGAAGATGCGCGTGCCCGGCCGGCTTCGATCCACCGGCCGGGCATCGTTGTGCCGCCTTGGTTTTGCCCGCTACTCAACCTTGATCATACCTGTCATATGCGGGTGCAGCGAACAAAAGTATTTGTAATCGCCCGCTGCCGTGAACGTGAACGAATAGCTGTCGTCGGTATCCAGCGCTTTCGATCTGAACTTACCCGCGGAGACCACGATGTGCGGAATGTCATCGCGGTTCTTCCAGGTGACTGTGGTGCCGACCTTCACCGTGAGCTGTGCCGGTTCGAAGGTGAAATTGTCGATCATCACGTTGGTCTCTTCTGCATGAGCATGAGCGCCGCCGAGTTGCAGAAGTATTGCCGCAGCGACGGCCAGTCGAATGCCAAGGCTTCTAACATCAAGGCTGCGAAGAGTTACTGACATCATCATGAACTTCCTCTAGCCCTGCAGCGGCGTGTCGATGATCGCGAGGCGCTGATCGCCAGGTTTGAAGTTGATGCTGGCGACGCCGAGCAGACCGCGAAGCTTGCCGTCGGCCACCTTCATCGGACCGGGCGAGGGGGCGGTGCCCGGCGCCGGCTGCGGGAAAGCGGTCGAGCGCGCGGTGTGGAATGTGACGTTGCCCTCGACCTTCTGCATCACCTGGTGGATATGGCCGTTCAGCACGGTCACCGAGCCGAAGCCCTTGAGGTAATCCAGCGCACGGGCGCCATCTTCGGTGCCCCAGCCCCAGGTCGGATAAACCGTCCACAGCGGGATATGCGCGAAGACGACGATCGGTGTGGATTTAGAACGCCCTTTGAGGTCGTCCTCCAGCCATTCGAGCTGCTCGGTGCCGAGATTGCCGAGGCCGCCGGCCTTGAGGTTCACTACATTGACAAGGCCGATGAAGTGCACGCCGTTGGCATCGAACGAGTACCACCCGACGCCTTTGGTGCCGCGCCCATAGCGCTCTCGATAGAGTCTGACCTCTTCATCGATGAAATCGTGCTCGCCCGGCACGTAGTGCACGTCGAGCTTGGCCTGCGAGATGATGCGTTCCGCGTTGTCGAACTCGGATGCCTTCGACAGATGGGTGATATCGCCGGTGTGAATCATGAACGACGGCTTTGCAGGCATCGACTTGATCTTGTTGATCGCTTCCTCGAGCGTTCCGATCGCGTTCGGATTGGCAGGTTTGTCGAAGCCGATGTGGCTGTCGCTGATCTGCAGGAATGTCAGGCCAGCCGGCGCGGCGGCTTGCGCGGAACCGACAAGTCCCAGCGAACGGGGCACGCCGCCCGAAATCGTCCAGAGTACGCCGGTGCCGGCCCACGTCATGCATTCCAGCACCCGGCGGCGGCTGACGCCGCGGCCTTCATCGTGATCGTGATCGAACTCGCTCATCGCCAATCTCCTTTGGACCCGTGATTGGGTTCCGGAGACTTGATCGGGCGAGGGCACGGATTATTCCCGGGAATTTATCGCAATTCGAGAATCGTAGCCCAGATGGAGCCAACGGGTCGGCGCGAAGCGCCGCCCGATGACAGGCTCCGCGAAATCCGGGCTCGAACGGGCACCGGCCCCGGATTTTCGCTTTGCTCCAGCCGATCGTTCGCGCCATCAAACCATCGTGCATGAGCCTTGGCCTCAATGAACGCCCGCATACGGTCGTGAATTTTCCGAATGAAATCATTCGGCGGAACGATAGTGATGCAAATGCAAACGCCATCGGGCCGGAGATAGCTGACCCAATGGGAGCTGTCGGTAATGTCATTGCCGACCACTCTCGCGCCGATTTCCTTCTCGCCAAGCAGTTTGAAGTTTTCCTGTGCGTGTCCGGGTGATCCAGAAATCGTCGCAGGCACCAGAATTGTCAGTGCAAGGATTTGTGACGTTCGGCAGCTCATGATCGAATTCCGACGTAAGCGTGCCGCACCGTCAGCCAATTGTGCATCTCTGCGCAGGGTATCTCGCACGCAGCCACTAGCTTTCGCGGCTGTACTGATCGTACAGCTTCACAGCGTTGTCCCAGCGGATTGCCTCCATATAGATGTCGACATAGCGCGCCGCCGCCGCACCATAGTCCATATGATAGGCGTGCTCGTACATGTCGAGCACCAGCACTGCACGGCCGCCGGCAAGTGTCGTGGTGTGGTCCGCCGCCCATTGATTGACGAGGCGTTTGTCGCGTGGCGAGTAGGACAGGATCACCCAGCCGGAGCCGCCGCCTTCTGCCTTGCCCATCGCGACAAATTCCGCGCGCCAGCGCTCGAGGCTGCCGAAATCGCGGGCGATAGCCTCCGCCAGCGCGCCGCTCGCACCGGCGCCACCACCGAGCCCGTCGAAATATATCTCGTGCAGGATCATCGAGTTCGCAGCGATCAACTCTTCACGTTTCAAGCCGTTGATCATGAAATTCGGCGCCTTCGCGAAATCAAGCTCGGCCAGCTGTGTGCCGATCGCGTTGAGGCGCTTTACGGCGCCGACGTAGTTATTTTCATAATGGCTTAGGAGAACCTTCTCCGAGATGCCCTTGATCGACTTCGGGTCGAGTGACAGGGGTTTTGCTTGATACGGCATCGTTTTGGCTCCGCTCGGTTGGTTGGTCTGGGCGAATGCAGGGCTCGCCGCCAGCGTTGCTGTTGATGCGGCGGCAGCAACGAGTCCCGCTCCCTGAATGAAACTTCGGCGTTCGGTTGTGATGGTCATGGCAATCTCCTGGTGTTGACAGCCCCGAAAGGTGCGCGCGGCAGATGGCTAGTTCATTGCGGACTCATGGCAAGGGTGCGATCTCGATCTGGTCGAAGCGAGTGACGCTGTCGCCTTTGGTCCAAAGTGCGATGCGTCCCGCCTGGGATAGAGTCTTATCGAATCCCGTGAAGACCCAAATCCCGTCGAGCGAGACGACAAATTCGTCGTCCTTGGCCCGAACTGTCAGCGTATGCCAGGCGTGCGAAGCTACATCCGCATCGACGCCTACGATCTCCTCTGATACGCCGGTGTGCACGAGCGAGAGAAGAACTCTGTCCCTCAAGGCATCTAGCTGGACGAGGTAGTAATCTTGCGGGCTGCTCAGCCGCACGGCGACCCCGCCGCCCTGATTTGACTTGCCGCCGGCTGCGTTGAGGCGAAGACTGATCTCGGCATTCTTGAGCGACGCAGGCTTGTAGATTGCGAGCGGGAATCGGTCTTCGGCGGACTTTACGCCGGCCTGCTCGATAGCGACGCCGGTTTTGGCCGTTGCGTCACGGACGACTGTCCACGACCCTTGTTTGACTTCGCCTGATGGCGACAGATCGAATTCGCCCGGCGGAGCGCCAATTTCGCCTTGTTCGAGGTCGATTTTCGTTGCTGTGTCTGGCGCGCTTACGCCCGATTCCGGGCACATCACGCATGCGATCGCCAAGAGCACGCCAAAAGTGCATGCTCGCCTCCACATAGGTTCGCGTCTCGGTGTCACCTTCAGGCCCCCACGGCGCGCGCCGGCCAATTGTGCGTCTCGGCTTGCAGAGAGCGGCACCAGGTGTAGAGCGCGTCATAGATCACCATGCCGTGCTTCAGCATTTCGTGGTCATCCGGGAAGTTGGCGGAGAGGCCGAGCGAGATCGCAAACAGGCCGCCGCGTTGTCGGCTTAGATCGTGCCGTGAGGTATCGGCGCCCCGGACAATCGTCGCCAGATGATCGAGCGCCGGATTCTTGATCTCGTAGATGCGCAGGATAGTGTCGAACGAGCAGCGTTCCCCCTCATGCGTGAATTCCACGCCGTCGATGTCGTAAGGGACCCCGCCGGTTTCTTGGGCAACGGCGAGGACTTGATCCTTCGGGACGTAGATGAATTCTGCATTCGGATCGATGAAGCGACGGATCAGCCAGGGACAGGCAATTCGGTCGATCTTCGGGTGTTCGCGTGTCACCCACTTGCTCGGGGTCGAGCCGATGTTGCGACGGGTGGGCAATCCCTGCTCAGTCCAGTCAGCAATACCGCCCTCCAGAAAATCCGCCTCCACGCCCATGAGGCGCAGTGCGGCGGCCACCCCCTGGCTGACTTCGCGTCCGTGAATGCAGTAGGTGACGATTTGGCGGCCGTTCGGCAGGTCGGTTCGCCATTGTTCGACGAGATCCGGCGAGCGATGAAACGCATCAGCCACAAGTGTCTCGGCACCGGCGAAATGGGCGTCGCGCCGCACGTCGACGATGATCGGCGCCGCGTCGGAGCCAAGCCGCGCGTAGAGGATTTCTGGTGAAATGGAATGTTTACGGTCGTCCATGCGCAAATCTCCTCGACAAGTCGAGTGTTGCGCAGTGCTTGGACCGTGGTCTCAAGGGGAGACTGCATTTTCCCCTGCGAGCTTACTAGTTTCGCTTCCTCGAGAAAGCAATAGGAACAGAAACGCAAACGGTCGGAAGCAATTGAGGAGAATATCACAAATTCGTGCGGATCGGGCCGGGCACCTTCCGCGATGAAATTTGTTTGAGCACTTCGGAACCTCCATCAGTGTGCGCTGCGATACCGCGTGAAGGTCAGCCATGAAAAGAATTCGTTGGATCGCTGAGATGCACATCAGCTTGTTACCTGCCGCGGTACTTATGCTGTTAGCAGGATCGGCCGATGCGCTGGACGATGCGGCCAAGGAAAAGGCGTCTCTCTGCACGTCTTGTCACGGTGAGGGAGGTGTATCCCAAACCGAAAACACCCCGTCGTTGGCGGGGCAACCAGATCTCTTCCTGCAGTGGCAATTGGTCTTCTTCCGTAGCGGCTCCCGGAAAAATGAGGTGATGCAGCCGATCGCCGAACAACTCAGCAATGAGGACATCCGCAATCTCGGTGGCTATTTCGCCTCGCTGCCGCCAGCTGCGGCGACAAAGCCCAAGGAATCCTCTCAAGCGGAGGCCAACGCAAAGATCGTGGCGGAACGCAGCTGCGCGTCATGCCACACCGATACATTTGCCGGAACGAAGGGGACGGCCCGCATCGCCGGGCAGCGCGAGGACTATCTTGTCAAAGCGCTACATGATTACAAATCCGGCGCAAGATCGGGCAGCGGCGTCGCCGCTATGGCGTCCGTCGCGTACTCTCTCAGCGACGATGAGATCAGTGCTTTGGCACATTATCTCGCGCACCTTTAGCTGTTGGCGCGGACGTAGCGCGGAACGGCATGCCCCCGTCGGCGGAACCGCTGTGTCGAATAGACATTGAAGTCTCGGAGAATGTTTGCGGTTAACACAATTTAGGGAGCACAGATCATGTCGGCGCGAGCAGTCCCTCAAGCAGTCCTTTTCGCTCTCCTGATGGTTGGCGTCTTCTCGCCTGCCCATGCCCTGACCCAGCAGGAGCTTGTAGCCAAGCTTGAAGCCGCGGGTTATTCGCAAATCCGAGAAATCAAATCCACCGCCGAAGGTACAGCCGTCAGGGCGATGAAAAACGGCAAGGAAGCGTCCCTCGTCGTCGACAGCAGCGGCCAAATCCAAGAGCGGCGCTAGAGACTGGTTCTCGTCGCGACAACCCAGTGCGAAGATGTCTGCCGCTTAGGCGAGTTCGCGGCGCAATCCAGTTGCCCCGTCTGCGCTGGCGAGTGGCCGGACGGCGTTAGCAACTACGATTAGCACCACGCTTCCGAATCCCTGCGTGAAGGGAGCATCACAAATTCGTGCGGGTGTTCCTCGCCTTCGTCGACCGAATCCGTCGTGAGCAGGGCCGACCGCAGTGAATGCATGTCGCTTGGATGGAGCATCATGCAGAACGTAGGCTCACAATTTGTTGTCCGCCCCATTAAATTGGATTTCAGAAAGCTGAATTTAATTTTAGTTGAGAAAATCGAACTTGATTGCCATGTCTGGGTGTCGGGGCCAGCAGACCCCCGGCCTTCCCAAGACGGTTCGCCGTCCAAGTTCTGCTCACCGCTCGAGATCGTTGGACCTCGGGTGTGAGCGTTTGGACGGAACTATGAGCTGCATTTCTCCAAAATGTCCCAGTAGCGTTTGTTGCTGCCGTCGAGGCGCGTTGGGTTGCTCCGACGCGGCAGAACAGGCTGAGGCGGCACGATGAACTTGGTTTCATTTGCATTGCGACGCCCGATCTCGCTTTTGACGATGGTCGTAGCCGTTGCACTAGTGGGTTTTCTGGCGATCGATCGCATGTCTCGGGACATCTTCCCGGATCTCGGGGTGCCTGTGCTGTATGTGGCCCAGCCGTACGGCGGCATGGACCCGGCGCAGATGGAAGGGTTCATCGTCAACTATTATGAGTACCACTTCCTCTACATCACCGGCATCGAGCATGTCGAAAGCAAATCGATCCAGGGCGTAGGGCTGATCAAGCTCCAATTCCATCCCGGCACCGACATGGCGCAGGCCACGGCGGAGACGGTCGGTTACGTCGACCGCGCCCGCGCCTTCATGCCCACGGGAACCGTGCCACCTTTCGTGATGCGGTTCGACGGTGGCAGCGTTCCAGTCGGCGACCTCGTCTTCTCCAGCAAGACCAAAGCAGTCGCCGAACTTCAGGACGCGGCGCTCTTCAAGGTGCGCCCATTGTTCGCGACCTTGCCGGGCGTGTCGGCACCGCCGCCCTTCGGCTCGAGCCAGCGCACCATCCTCGTTCGCGTGGATCCCGACAAGCTGCGTTCCTACAACATGTCGCCGGACGAGGTGGTGCAGGCGCTGGCTGCTGGCAATACCGTCAGCCCGTCGGGTAATGTCCGCATCGGTGACCTCATGCCAATGGTGCCGGTCAACTCCGTTGTCGGGGATTTCAAGGGCCTGAACAACATTCCCATCCGATCGCGCGGAACGCAGACGATCTTCATACGCGACGTCGCATCGGTCGAAGACGGCGCCGACATCCAGACCGGCTACGCGCTGGTGAATGGACGCCGCACGGTCTACATTCCCGTCACCAAACGAGCGGATGCCTCGACACTCGCGGTTGTCCAGGCCGTCAAGGCCAACTTGCCACGCTTCCAATCCGTACTTCCCGATGATGTTGAGGTCAGCTACCAGTTCGACCAGTCCCCTTATGTGACGCGCGCCATCCAGGGCCTGTTTGTCGAAGGGGCTCTCGGCGCGGTGCTCACCGGCCTCATGGTGCTGCTGTTTCTGAGGGATTGGCGCAGTTCGCTCGTCGTGGTCCTGAACATTCCGCTCGCGATCCTCGCTTCGGTGACGGCGCTCTGGGTATCGGGTCAGACCATCAACATCATGACCTTGGGCGGGTTGGCGCTGGCCGTCGGCATCCTGGTCGACGAAGCGACAGTCACCATCGAGAACATCCACACCCGCCTTGCCGACGGCCGCAGCCTTGCCCGGGCCGCGAGCGAGGCCACGGCCGAGACGACGTTGCCCCGTTTCGTGGCCATGCTCTGCATTCTGGCGGTCTTTATTCCCGCGTTCTTCATGACCGGCGCTGCGCACAACCTGTTTGTACCGCTGGCCTTGGCAGTCGGCTTCTCGATGGTGGGGTCGTACCTGCTTTCCAGTACCTTTGTGCCGGTATTGTCGGTCTGGCTATTGCACAATCTCAGCACACACCAAGAGCCGCAGGAGACGTTTTTCGATCGGCTGCGTGCGAGGTACGATCGGTTCCTGCGCGCCGTCGTGAAACGGCGGCGCATCGTCGTGCTTGCCTATCTCGTTGTCAGCGGCGCAGTCATTTTCCTGGTCGGCAGTTCGCTCGGTACCGAGATTTTTCCGAGCGTGGATACCGGCCAACTCCAATTGCATCTCCGGGCTCCGGCGGGAACGCGCATCGAGCGAACCGAACAGATCGCGCTGCAGACACTCGAGGCGATCAAGCGCGAGGTAGGGCCGGACAACGTGGAGATCAGCCTCGGTTTTGTCGGCACGCAGCCGCCTAATTACCCCATCAATACCATTTATCTCTGGAGTTCCGGCTCCGAGGAAGCGGTGCTGCAGGTGCAGGTTAAACACGGCGCCGGAATCAGCATCGAGGATTTGAAGGAACGGCTGCGCCGGAAATTGCCCGAGGAACTGCCGGGTGTTCGCTTCTCATTCGAGCCAAGCGACATCGTCAGCCGGGTGATGAGCTTCGGTGCGCCGACACCGATCGAAGTGGCAGTGGGCGGGCCGAACCTCGCCGATAGCCGCCAATACGCCGATAAGTTGCGAGCGAAATTGGCACAGGTGCCGACGCTGCGAGACCTGGGATTCGAGCAGGAACTCGATTACCCGACCGTAAAGGTCAGCGTAGACCGCGAGCGAGCCGGCGTTCTGGGGGTGACGACGGATGACGTGGCGAAGTCGGTCGTCGCGGGCACGTCGTCCAGTCGTTACACCTCCGCGAACTATTGGCCCGATCCCAAGAGCGGTATTGGCTATCAGGTGCAGGTTGAGATCCCCGAGCGCAAGCTGAATTCCCTGGAGGAGGTGAAGAACCTCCCCATTGCTCGCCGGTCAGGCGGACAGATCGACCTCCGCAATGTTGCCGGTGTCACCGACGGCACGGCGCTAGGCGAATACGACCGCTACAACATGCAGCGCATGCTGACACTGAGCGCGAATATCCGCGGCGAGGATCTGGGACGCGCGGCAGCCCGCGTGCAGCAGGCGATCAACGATACGGGCAAGCCGCCCGATCGGGTGAACGTCACGGTGCGCGGGCAAGTCCAGCCGATGGCGGAGATGTTCGAAGGCCTGCGTCTGGGGCTCTTGATGGCCGTGGGTGTCATCCTTCTGGTACTGGCGGCCAATTTCCAATCGATCCGGCTTTCCCTGGCGGTGGGGTTGACGATTCCAGCCGTCATCGCCGGGGTCGTACTCATGCTTTGGCTCACCCGGACCACACTCAACATTCAATCCTTCATGGGCGCGATCATGGCGATTGGCGTGGCCGTGGCAAACGCCATCCTGCTCGTGACCTTCGCTGAGCGCAGCCGAATCGAGGGCCGCGAACCATGGGAGGCAGCGATCGAAGGCGCGCGAAGCCGTCTGCGTCCGATCCTGATGACCAGTTTCGCGATGCTGGCCGGGATGATGCCAATGGCGCTGGGCCTGGGCGAAGGCGGAGAGCAAAGTGCGCCGCTTGGGCGGGCGGTGATCGGCGGTCTCCTCGGCGCGACTTGCGCCACGCTCATCATCCTGCCGGCGATCTTGGCCACGCTGCAGTCGCGGCATGCCCGAATGTCCGCGTCGCTCGATCCTGACGACCCGCATAGCCGTTATTTCGAACCGGAGCCGCGGCTCGCCTCGGTGTTGGAACGTGGCGATGGACGCGGTGAACACCATGCTCACGCGGCGGAATAAGCGAGCAGCCCAAACGGAATTTAGAGGCGCAACACCATGAATTTCATGAGTCGAACGGGCATCAAGACCTTGACAGTCGTCATCGGCGTCGGCGCGGCGGGCATCTTTGCCGATTGGCATTTGGCAGCATCGCCATCGCCATCGCTCGTGAGTCCGTGGAAGCCGGATAACCTCCCGCGGGTCGAGGTTCTGCGCCCGCGCCGCGTCACGGTAGCTCAACGTCTCCAAACCAACGCGAGCCTCGAAGCCTTTGAGGAAGCGGATCTCTTCGCCAAAGTCTCCGGATACCTGTCCGATGTTCGGGTCGATATCGGCGATCACGTGAAGGCGGGTCAAGTGCTCGCGGTGATCGACGTTCCCGAAATGGTGCAGGAGCTTGCCGAAGCCAAAGCCCAGCTCGAATCCAGGCGAAGTTCGCTCGAGAGCGCGCGGCACCAACTGGACCACAACAAGGCGGACGTGGCGCTTCAGAACGCCTTGGCGAAAGACCGGGAGCAGCTGGGCGAGGGACGGGGGTTCCTCAGCGACCGGACGCTTGATCAGGTGCACGCCAACGCGGAGATCGCCAAGGCGGATCTCGGAGTTGCGGAAGCGAACCGTGCCCTCGCGGCCAATCAGGTCGACGTCGCCGCCGCGACCGTGGAGAAGATCAAGACTCTGCTTGCCTATACGCAGATCGTGGCGCCCTTCGATGGCGTGGTGGCGCGGCGCCGGGTGAACCGGGGCGATTTGGTCCAGGCCGCCACAGCCACGCGGACGACGCCGTCCGCAGGGTCACTTTTCACGCTGCAGCGGATCGACACGATCCGGGTGTTTTGCGACGTTCCGGAAAACGACGTACCTCACCTTCGCATCGGCGATCCCGCCATCGTCAAGCCATCGGGTTTCGACGGTAAGCCGTTCATCGGCAAGGTAACCCGCTTTTCCCTGCGTCTCGATCCCGAGACCCGCAACATGCGCACCGAAATCGACCTGCCAAACCCCAACGAACAACTTTATCCGGGCGCGTACGCGCAGGTTTCACTGGAAATGAACCGGCGCCCCGATGCGCTTACCGTACCCACCGGGGCTGTAGGTTCGGATGGCGAGGGCAACTTCGTGTACACCATCACTGACAATCGGATCACACGCCTCGCCGTCAAGACGGGTCTCACCGATAACGGTCGTATCGAAGTGACTGCGGGCCTATCGGAGCAGACACCGGTGGTGGCAAGCACGAAGGGCGTCCCGCCACTGACAACGGCGGTTCAGCCGCAAACGGCTCGCGAGAGCTCCTAGTTAAAGATATATGACGCCAGCAAAGGCGCTCTTATATGGACTCGCAGTTTGCTTTCGTTGCGCCACCGGCCCGGCAAGCCCTGGGCGGCCCCGGAGCGACGACGATTCCGGGCGGGGTTTATTCCCGCCCGAGAGGGATCATCTGGCTGGAGCGATGACGATTTCGTGAGCGGGAAGCAAGAGGCAACTTAGGTCGCCTAATGCGACTGTGCAGGCCTTGGCATTCCGGCGCCTCCCGAGCGCGCAAAGCTGCTCACGGTGCCGACTTTCGAGACTCCAGAATCTCCATCTCGTACGCCGAAGCGGCACGACGTTTTTTCATGCGGGGATGATGTTACGGTCTGGTGCAATGCCACCGTCTCCGAAGCCGGATTCGGTCCGGCCTGTAGCATGCCATCATGGCGAATCGAGACCTCCGAAAAAGGAGAGGCGGCCGCGCGCTCGAGCAGATCCCGCAGCTTTGGATGCAAACCCTCACCACGTGAGGCCGCAAATGCGTTGAATTGGTTTGAAGTGGTCATTTTTCCGGACTTTCATGCGTTGCCGCCACGGTCTTTAGCCTGAACCGTTGGCGGAGCGTGGCCACTCCGATTTCTGCTTTCGAATTGACTTCTTTGTTTCGGCGAGTCCGTCGCTTTCGGAGTTTGAAGCTAAGAAGCGGATTGTGATCTCTGCACGAAGTCCTCATCCGTTGTTGGACAGCGGGAGTATCACCGGTGGCAACCGACATCCAAGTCCACAGACTAATCAACTTCGAAACCGCCACGGACGGAACAGCGGTCAGGTTGCTGGTCGACGACGTCGCAGGTCGTACGGTCGGAATTTTCTTCACGATCGAGACATTGTCGGCGCTGCTGATGACTTTGCCGACGATGGCGACCAGCGCGATCAAGCGCGCGCATAACGATCCAGCGATGCGCATATATCCGGCGACGGACTTTCGGATTGAACTCAGCCCGGGCAATGTCCGCATTTTGACCATCGGAACGCCGGACGGCTTCTCCGTTTCTTTCAGTCTGACAGAGGAATTCTCGCAAGAGCTTGGCGAGGCGCATCTGAAAGGCAATGTGCCCGGAACGCCGTTCGTGCGGCTTGCGGCCTGAATCGGGAATCGGGTGGCCGGCGCCAATTCGCGATCTAATGTGCTCCTACTTCGGCGCCTTCGGCGCCCCTCACGCTGCGTTCGAAAGCAAGACCCGGAGTGAAGGAATGCCTGCTCCGCCGAAGATGGCGCCAATCAACCTGGTACGGAAGAGAGTTTCAATGATGAGCGGGATGACCTCAGAAGATGTACGCAAGCCGGCCGAACTCGGCGTCGTCAACGATCCACGCTGGACGCGTGTGCTCGCGCGAGACCGCACGGCGGACGGGCTGTTCTGGTACTCGGTCGCGACGACGGGTATCTATTGCCGGCCGTCGTGTGCATCGCGAGCCGCCAATCCGATAAACGTGCAGCTGCACGATACGCTGGCCGATGCCAAGGCCACAGGCTTCCGGCCGTGCAAGCGCTGCCATCCAGACGGCCCTTCGATCGACGCAGAGAAGGCGGCAATCGTGGCACGCGCCTGCCGGCTGATCGAGGGGCGCGACGAGGAACCGTCCTTGAATGCTTTGGCAAAGGCGGTCGGCCGCAGTGCAAGCTACTTTCATCGAAGCTTCAAGGCGGTTACGGGGCTTACGCCGAAGGATTATGCGGCCGCGCATCGCGCGAGGAAAGTCCGCGAGGGGCTTATCAGCGGCAGTAGCGTCCCTGAGGCGATCTATGACGCTGGCTATAATTCTAGCGGACGCTTCTATGAGAAATCGACCGACATGCTCGGCATGACCCCGACCCAGTTTAAGAAGGGCGGGACCAATGAGGAAATCCGGTTTGCTCTCGGACAGACGTCGCTCGGCGCAATCCTGGTCGCATCGAGCAAAAAGGGGGTGGCGTCAATCCTGCTCGGGAACGACCCTGACGCTCTGCTTCGCCAACTTCAGGACCGCTTTCCGAAGGCCAGATTGGTCGGCGCCGACGAGGACTATGAAGCATTGGTCGCTCGAGTCGTCGGACTTGTCGAACTTCCCCAAATCGGCCTGGATCTGCCGCTCGACGTACGAGGCACAGCCTTCCAATGCCGTGTGTGGCAGGCGTTGCGGGAAGTTCCGGTGGGCCAAACAGTTTCTTATATGGAAATCGCGCTGCGGATCGGGTCACCCAAGGCTGTGCGTGCTGTTGCCGGTGCCTGCGCGGCCAATAACCTCGCGGTCGCGATCCCATGTCATCGAGTGGTCCGGAACGACGGAGCCTTGTCGGGATACGCCTGGGGCATCGAGCGCAAGAAGGCCTTGCTCGATCGCGAAGCGGCGGTGACCGTGCAAATGTCGAAATGATCGTCGGTTCCCGCTGCGGCGGACGCTGGCGCCGAGGGCATGCTTTCAGACGATCATCTCCCCACCGGCGCTGTGGTGGTTATCTCGCGGCGACATCGCTCTCGTTCCTGAAACCGCGCTTCAAGCGTTTCCTTATGCCATTTTCAGCTCGGCTGGCGCGCGCCGGCACGAGCAATGGAATTGATGCTCGCGACCGGCGAGGTATTCCGCTTGGGGTAAGCGACCGTGACGCGCGTCTTCTGATGCCTGCTTACCGATCCGCGATCCCCTGATTTGAAAGGAAGGACCGGAGTGAAGGCCGTTCTCCGTGCTTCTATTCTTGATCATCGAATGGATTCATACGGGAGACCAGCGATGAACATTATCGCCCGCAACAATCTCTTTGAGCATGAGGCTGTCAACGCAGCCGAGGCTATCCAATTTGCGGTTACTGACTGCGACGTTGGCAATGCCCTCGTTGCCCGCAGTAGAACGGGTGTATGCGCCATCTTGCTGGGCACCAATGCGGAGGAACTGGAAATCGAGCTTGGGAGGATTTTTCCGGACGATGTGTTCACCCGCAACGAGCGCGCCGTGAAGGAAGATATGTTCGAGATCCAGCGTTTTCTGTCCTCTCCGAATACCGGGCTCGATATTACGCTCGATATCCGCGGGACGTCCTTCCAACGCAAGGTCTGGGAGGCGCTCCGCACGATTCCCGCGGGTCGGCCGCTCACCTTCGCGCAGTTGGCTCGTCGCATTCGGGGTTCCAAGTCACTCCGGGCGATAGGCCAGGCCTGCGCCGACAATCCGATCGCCCTCGCTATTCCCTGCCATCGCGTGATCGGTAACAGCGGGTCGCTGCGGAACTATCGATACGGCGCGCGTTGCAAGCGATCTCTGATCAATCGCGAAGTGGCATCTTGTTTGCCTTGAATTCAAAAGCAAACATCGGATCGTTACGCGCTTGGTCGGGTAATGCAGTGTAGGCCCTCTGAATCGACAAGGTGCTGCAATGAGCGACGTTATTAGATACGCATTCGGCAAGATGTCTCTCGGCGATGTCATGGTTGCTGCGTCCGGTAGGGGCGTCGCCGCGCTCGAGTTCGTAGACGATCGCGGTGTCGCGGCGAAGTTGGGCACGCGCGACGCCCGCGACGTGACTGTAGCGATCAGTACTAATCCAATCGCGGTTCAAATGCCGTGTCACCGTGTTCTCAAGAAGAACGGTTCGATCTCTGGGTATCGCTGGCCTGCGCGCCGCAAGCGCGTGCTGCTCGAACCCGAGCGATTGGCTCTGCGTGGTAGAAAGTAAAAATGGCCTCGATGCAGTTCTAAGACAACAAACGGAGTGCCGGCGCTAGGATCCAATCTTACTGTCCACGCGTCCCTAAATCGGACTGAGAATAACCAGTATAGGAGATGTCGATATGTCGAAGGAAAGTGACAATAAGGCGATCGTGGGTCGTTGGTTCACGGATTTTTGGGGAAAGACCTGCAATCTGAGCATCGTGGACGAACTCGCGTCACCCGACATGCTGTTGCAGTACTCGCTTCACGAACCCCGCCGCGGTCGCGACGACATAAAGGCCTTCATGACCGACTTCCGGCAAGCCTTCCCGGATCTCAACTTCTGGGGCGCCGCCGACTTGATAGCGGAGGGCGACTACGTCGTCGGCCGTTGGGAAGGTGGCGGTACGCACACTGGGCCTGCATTCAACGATTTCTTGATGGGATCACTGCCCGCCAACACCGGTCGCAAGATGAAGTTCACCGGAACAACCGTGCTCAAACTCAAGGACGGCCAAATCGTTGAGGAGATCGGTCTCGATGACGGCGTTTCGGCCTTGACGCAACTCGGTCTTATCAAGACGGCGGCGTAATTCATCGGGTGGAATCGATTAGAGGCGGCACTCTCCGAAGTGCCGCCTTACTTTATGTGGAACAAGCGACCTACAGTCGTCGGATCAGCGTGTGTTTGCGAACGCACCGAGCCGCTCGTGCGCTAGTCGCCATTTTCTTCATGGCGGCGCCGGGCATTGTCGACCATTTCCTCGGTCCAAAACAATCGCCGATAGCAAAGCAAGGATCGGAGTGCGTGACTCGTGCCGCCCTATTAATCTGGGAGACGATATGGTGTAGCAGATCGGGAAATGACCTAACTCTCGGATTCTGGATCTGCGACAACCCGCGCGCACTCACGTGTAGCGTTGGAACTGCAGGCAACAGCGATCGCTTCCAGCACTGTTTCGATTGCAGCGCTCGGACCGCCCGTTTCGATTCGAAGACAGCAATCGAGATTCGCTGCGTCCCCTCCTGATTATATTGCGGGAACATCAATCGATAACGGAGGACAAGATGAAGCTCGTGCGATTTGACGACTGGAAAACGGGATTGCTCGTCCAGCTCCCGATCGGGCTACGCGTGATCGACGTTGTTGAGAGCCTCGGCGCACTTTCGTTCGAGGCCCCCATTTCCGGCGTGCTCAACGGCATCCTCAAGGACAGAGGCAGTTGGGGTCCGCTGATCGAGCATTGGGGGCAGGCAAGCGTCGGACTGAGACGATTGGCTCTATTGGCTGCGGTTGGCCCTGGTAATTCACGCCTCGTCATTCGCCGTATTGACGAAATCCATTTTGGCTCTTCCTCCGTTAATTCGAATGATGTCGCAGCTCTAGAGATCGCGGAATTGTGCGAAGTTGCGCATGATCCTGCCTGGCGCGAAGCGATGCGTCGACAGCCAGCGCTGCCGCAGCGCGCGGATGAATGGATTGACGGCCGTGTCGTGAGCCTAGACGCGCATCGAAGGCTCAAATCAGACGCGAGGGGTCCGTAGATCTCTCGAACGCCTCCAGAGCCTGGAGCACGAGTGCAGGCGCTTCCTGCGCAACACAGTGACCGACACCGTCGAACGTCCACTGGCTCGCGGCCGGAATCAGCGCGGCGGCGCGCGCCGACATCTCCTTGTAGATCGGCCAGGACCGTTCGGCGGTGGCAACACGCACGGGACAACCAATCTCAGACAGCCAGCCAAAGGGATTACCGCGGTGGTCTCCGGTGTAGACCTGCTCCATCGCCTCGAAGATCGGCAGCAGCATCGCTGCTTCGATCTCCGGCCTGCAGCGCAGCCGCACCCGGCCGTCAGGCAGCGGCTCGAAACCGTGCCGCACATAGGTCCAGAGCGCGCCCTCGGACCAATCCGCAAATGCGGGCGCCATGCGAAAGCGTTGGAATGCAGCCGCAGCACTTTCAAACTCTGCCTGGCGGCGCAACACTCCTTGCGCCGAGGCCGCTGCTTTGTCGCTCAACCCTGAGGCCGCATTCCGGTCCGCCCGTGGATCCATGACGGTCGGCTCCATCACGAACAGACGCGAGAAGCGCCGGGGAAGCAACTTTGCGGCGAGCATAAGGTCGGTGGCCCCGGCGCTGTGGCCGATGCCGAAGATCTCAGAGAGATCGAGCGCCTCGACCACCGCACACACATCCATCGCGAAATCCACGAAGTGATATCGGTCGGTGGCCGGCTTGTGGCTGGCGCCGTGACCCCGGCGGTCGAGCGCATAGACCGTGTATCTGGAGGCGAGCACGCTCGCGACCTCGTCCCAGATCTCGCCGACGAAGCTCGTGCCGTGCACGAGAAGCGCAGGCGGCTTGCGCGAATCCGGCTCGCCCCAGCGGGCAAGCGCGATCCGGGCACCGGCGTGTTCGACCCAAACTCGCTGCCGGTCCGTCATGAAACGAGACCGCGCGCATCCTCGAGAATCATCGCCGCGCCTTTCTCCGCTATCATCGCGGTCGGTGTGTTGGTATTACCCGAGGTGATCGTCGGCATGATAGAAGCGTCGACCACGCGCAGGCCTGCAAGGCCATGAAAGCGCAACCGTTCATCGACAACCGCCATCGGGTCGTTGGCCGTGCCCATCTTGGCGGTGCCGACAGGGTGGAAAATCGTGGTGCCGATATCGCCGGCGGCTTTCGCCAGCGACGCATCGTCGTCGCCGACCGATGGCCCGGGCAGAAACTCTTCCGGACGATACGGTGCCAGCGCCGGTTGCTTCATCAGCCGCCGCGTAGCGCGGATGGCGTCGGCGGCGACCTCGCGGTCTTCGCCGGTCGACAGATAGTTCGGCGCGATCGCAGGCGGCTCGTCGGCCTGCGCCGAGCGAATCCGCACCGTGCCGCGCGACGTCGGCTGCAGATTGCAGGCGCTCACCGTGATCGCGGGGAAGCGGTGCAGGGGATCGCCGAACTTATCGAGCGACAGCGGCTGCACGTGGAACTGGATGTTGGCGCGCTCGCGGTGCGGATCCGAGCGCGTGAAAATGCCGAGCTGCGACGGCGCCATGGTCAGCGGCCCACGGCGGCGAAACGCGTAGTCGAGGCCCATCAGGCCGCGCCGGGCCAGCGAATAGTAGGTCTCGTTGAGCGTGCGAACGCCTTCGACCCTGTAGATCGCGCGTTGCTGCAGATGGTCCTGCAGGTTCCGCCCGACGCCTTGCCGGTCGAGCGCGATGTCAATCCCGAGCGGCGCCAGCCAGTCCGCCGGACCAATGCCGGAGCGATGCAGCACCTGCGTCGACCCGATCGAGCCGGCGCACAGGATCACTTCGCCCCTGGCACGGGCCTCGACAACTTCGCCGCCCCTGACAAAGCGCACGCCGACGGCGCGCCCTTGCTCGACGATCAGCCGATCGACCAGCACGTGCTTTTCCAGACGCAGATTGGGACGCTTCAGCGCGTGCTTGAGGAACCCTCGCGCGGCAGACCAGCGGCGTCCGCGCTTCTGGTTGACGTGGAAATAGCCGACGCCCTCATTGTCCCCGGTGTTGAAGTCCGGAATTTTGCGGATACCCATTTCTTCCGCCGCGGTGCCGACCGCATCCAGAATGGTCCAGGACAGCCGCGGCGCTTCGATGCGCCAGCCGCCGCCTGCGCCATGATGCTCGCTCTCGCCAAGAAAATGATCCTCTAGCCGCCGGAACGCGGGCTTTACCTCATCCCAGCCCCAACCCGAGAGGCCGAGCTGACGCCAGTGGTCGTAGTCGGCGGCCTGTCCGCGCATCGAGATCATGGCGTTGATGGCGGACGAGCCGCCGATCACCTTGCCGCGGGGATAGGCCAGCGAGCGGCCGTTGAGGCCGGCTTCGGGTTCGGTTTTGAACATCCAGTCCGAACGGGGATTGCCGATTGCGAAGAGATAGCCGACCGGGATGTGAAACCAGATCCAGTTGTCGCTGCCGCCGGCCTCCAGGATCAGCACGCGCTTGGCGGGATCAGCCGACAGCCGGTTGGCGACGATGCAGCCGGCGGTGCCTGCGCCGACGACGATGTAGTCGAAATCACCTTCAATCTGCTTCATAAATCATCACCGCTGAACCGGTCTTGGGCGCTAGAGCCCATAGCGTTGCCATCGCCCGCTGTACAGCGCCGGAGAGTGTTGGGCGGATCGCGGCTGCGTGCTAGACAGGTAAGAGTGTTCAACCGGACCGAGAATGCCCATGCCCATCGTTAACCGCGTCGCCGATCTGCAACCCGATATCCAGGCTTGGCGCCAGAATATCCATGAACATCCCGAGTTGATGTACGACGTGCATCGCACTGCAGCATTCGTCGCGGACAGGTTGCGGGAATTTGGCTGCGACGAGGTTGCGACCGGTTTGGGCCGCACCGGCGTCGTCGGCGTCATCAAGGGCCGAAAGCCTGCGGCCAACGGCGACATCAAGGTGATCGGGCTGCGCGCCGACATGGATGCGCTGCCGATCAAGGAAGAGACCAATCTCGCTTACGCTTCCAAGGTGCCGGGCAAGATGCACGCCTGCGGCCATGACGGGCATACCGCAATGCTGCTCGGCGCGGCCCGGTATCTCGCCGAGACCCGGAATTTCGCGGGCGAGGCGGTCGTGATCTTTCAGCCCGCGGAAGAGGGCGGCGCCGGCGCTGTTGCGATGATCAAGGACGGGCTGATGGATCGCTTCGCCATCGACCAGGTCTATGGCATGCACAATGGTCCGGGCATTCCGGTCGGCTCGTTCGCGATCCGCTCGGGTCCGATCATGGCCGCAACCGATTCCATCGACATCCGGATCGAAGGACTGGGCGGGCATGCGGCGCGTCCGCACAAATGCATCGATTCCGTCATGGTCGGCGCGCAGCTGGTCACGGCCTTGCAGTCCATCGTGTCGCGTAGCGTCGATCCCCTGGATTCGGCGGTTATTTCGATCTGCGAATTCCACGCCGGCAATGCGCGCAATGTGATCCCGCAAACCGCCGAGCTGAAAGGCACCGTGCGCACGTTAACCGAAGAAGTGAGGGAACTGATCGAGAAGCGGGTGCGCGAGGTGGTCGCGGGCGTGGCGCAGATCACGGGCGCCAAGATCGATCTGGAATACCAACGCGGCTATCCAGTGGTGGTCAACCATGTCTCGCAAACCGATGTCGCAACCCGGGCGGCAAAGGAAATTGCCGGCGAGGCCAACGTCCACGAGATGCCGCCGCTGATGGGCGCCGAGGATTTCGCCTATATGCTGGAACAGCGGCCGGGCGCGTTCATTTTCTGCGGCAACGGCGACAGCAAAGGCCTGCATCATCCCGCCTACAACTTTAACGACGACGCGATCGTTTACGGCACGTCGTACTGGATCAAGCTGGTCGAGAACACGCTGGCGGCGTGAGGCTGACGGCCGCCTTTACCGGCTCTCTTCCGGCGGCCTGGTATCCCGGAACATTTTCAGCAACGCCAGATCGCAGCCTATCTCCGGGCATCCGCACACCACGAGCGGCAGCGAGAGACCGCTTTGGATTATTGTCGGAACATTGCACGTCAGGTGGCGTTGAGAGGCGACAAACGTCCCTTAAATCCCACCAATGGAGTGCGCCATGGCCGCAAAGGAAAAAGACAAGGACCTCAACGACCTCTTCCTCGATACGCTGAAGGACGTCTATTACGCCGAAAAGCAGATCTTGAGGGCGCTGCCGAAGATGGCGAAGGCCGCACACTCCGACAAGCTGCGCGCCGCGTTTGAGAAACATCACGGCGAGACCGAAGATCAGGTCGGGCGTCTTGAGCAGATTTTCGAAATGATCGACAAACCCGCGCGCGGCAAGACCTGCGACGCGATCCAGGGCCTCCTCGACGAGGGCAAGGAGATCATGGAGGAGTACAAAGGCTCCGAGGCGCTCGATGCCGGCATGCTGGCAGCGGCGCAGGCCGTCGAGCACTACGAAATCTCGCGCTATGGCACCCTGAAACAGTGGGCACAGCAACTCGGCATGAACGACACCGTTCGGCTGCTGGACGAGACCCTGCAGGAGGAGAAGAAAACCGACGAAGCGCTGACGTCGCTCGCGGAAGCTTCCGTGAACCTCGCCGCGGCGGCTTGATTTCTTTCTTGGCCCGGACGCGGCGCAGCGCCCCTTCGCGCTGCGCCGAGCCCGGATTCATTGGTCGTTAAATAAAAATGCACCCCGGATCAGCAGCGCATCACGCCGCTGGCGGCGTTTGCGCAGCATCCGGGGCACGCGTCCAGACGACTTACGCCGCGCGGGCCGACTTTCTCAAGAGGTCAGCGGCGATCCTGAGATCATCGACGAAGCGCTTGTATTCCTGCGCCTTGGCGTCGGCATCAGGCAGCCGCAACAGATAGGATGGGTGCACCGTCACCAGCGCCTTGATCTCATCCTCGAGATCGATCAGGCGTCCGCGATTTTTGTTGATCGGCGTGATCTTTCCAAACACGCATTGCGCCGCGGTAGCCCCCATTGCCACCACCAGCACGGGTTTGAGCGAGGCCAGTTCGCGTTCGTACCATTGCCGGCACGCTTTGATCTCCGATGTACTCGGCTTCTGGTGCAGGCGGACTTTTCCGCGCGGCACGAATTTGAAATGTTTTACGGCGTTGGTGACGTAGACCTTGTTGCGATCGACGCCTGCTTCTACCAGGGCGCGGTCGAGCATCAGCCCGGCCGGTCCCACGAACGGTTTGCCGGCAAGGTCTTCCTTGTCGCCAGGCTGTTCGCCGACCAGCATGATTTGCGCGGTTTGCGGACCTTCGCCGAACACAGTCTGCGTTGCGCCTTTCCAGAGAGGGCAGGCGCGGCAGTTGCTGGCTTCCTCGCGCAGGATTTCGAGGCTGGTGCCGGACCTGCGTGACGCAGTTGGCATGGGCGTTTCCAATCGCCGAATATCGTTGTCCGCCGGGGCTCAATGCGGGCAGGGCACTCAGGTTCCCTCGATCTCATTGGGATTGCTTGCGAAAAACATAACCCTGGATCCCGATTGACTCCTCAGGGGATGTTAGCTTTATATTAGAACATATCATGAACAAATGAGCCGGCCGCGAGTTCTCTGGGAGCCGGCGAGGCCCACACTTCCAGAAGGGAGCGGCGCATGCGAGCGCGCGATCAGCAAAAGCGGAAGCCGGTTTTGCGTCCGATCGCGCGCTCAATTTATGGAAAAAGCGCATGATCTGGTCGCCAAACCGCACACACTTTGGCGGATCATGCGCCGCACGCACGAGCACGCTTACGACCCTGCGCGGCAGCATCGAACGCATCGAGGCGCATGGCGATGCCTATACGCCAGGCAGGGTGGCGCTCGGCCATGCCGACGCGGATGCGACGCTGCAGGGCGGCCTCGCCGTGGGTGCGGTGCATGAAGTGTTCGCCGAGGCGGGCCGGCAAAGTGCGGCGGCGACGGGCTTTGTCGCAGGCCTTGCGGGGCGGGCGGCGGCGCGGCGGCCGCTGGTTTGGGTGCGTCAGGATTTCACCGAAATTGAAACCGGCGCGCTGTCGATGAGCGGATTGGCCGAACTCGGTCTCGACCCGCGCCTCTTGGTGACGGTGCATGCCGCGGATGTGGACACCGCGTTGCGGACCGCCGCCGACGCGTTCGCCTGCGACGCGCTTGGCGCCGTCGTGCTGGAAGTCTGGGGCGAAGCGCGACCGCTCGATCTCGTCGCCAGCCGCAAGCTGACGCTGGCAGCCCAAGCGTCGGGCGTCACCGGCCTGTTGCTGCGGCTGGCGGCCGAGCCGTCGCCCTCGACGGCGGAGACAAGATGGATCGTGCGCGCGGCGCATTCGCCGCCGGCGCCGTTAGGGCCTGCGGCGTCTTTAATGCCTGCGGCGTCTTTAGGGCCTGCGGCGCCCTGGAGCGCCTGGGGCGCGCCGGTGTTTGACGCGGAACTTGTCCGCAACCGTCATGGCCCTGTTGGGCGGTGGATCATGGAATGGAAATGTGATGAGTGCCTTTTCAGTAAGCCGGCGGCGTATCCTCAGCCTGTGGCTGCCGCGCCTGCCCATCGACCGTATCAAACGTCAGCCTTGGCGCAGCAACGTCACGCCAGCTAAAGCGTTTGCAAGCGAAGTGGGCACCGGTTCGCGTGAAGAAAACGCGTCACAACAGAACTCCAACAATCATCCCAGCATTGTCGTCGCCAGGCAAAACAACGCGCTGCAGATTTTTGCCCTCGACGACGCGGCCGCGCGTCTTGGCCTTGCGGTCGGCCTGCCGCTCGCCAATGCCCGTGCCATCTGTCCACAATTGCAAGTGTTCGATGCCGATGAAGCTGCGGATGCCAAGACGCTGAATGCCATTGCCGAATGGTGCGATCGCTTCACGCCGCTGGTGGCGCTCGACTCTCCGCATGGCCTGTTCCTCGACATCACCGGCTGTGTCCATTTGTTCGGCGGCGAGGCCGCGATGATGCGGCTGGTGTGCGACGTGTTGACCGCGCAAGGTTTTACCGTCAGCGCCGCCATCGCCGGCACCTCGGTGTGCGCGCGGACGATGACCCGTCATGTCCATGGCCGCATCGTCCGTGCTGGCGAGGAAGTCGATGCGATGAGGCCGCTGCCGGTGTCCGCGCTGGGCACTGACGATGCGATCATCACGGGCTTGCGCCGCGCCGGGCTGAAAACCATCGGCGATGTCGCCTCCCGTGCGCGTCATGAAATCACGGCAAGATTCGGCGCCGGCTTCACCACCCTGCTCGAACAGGCGCTGGGACAAAGCGATGCGCCGATCAGCCCGCGCAAGCCGCTGCCGGATTACATCGTGGAGAAGCGTTTCGCCGAGCCGGTGGCGACCGATGGGGTGATCTCCGCAACATTATCCAGGCTGGCGGAGATGCTGGTCGCGGCGATGGCGCAGCAAGGCAAGGGCGCACGGCGGCTGGAAGCCGGTTTCTTTCGCACCGACGGCGCGGTGCGCACGATCATTGTCGACACCGGACAACCCGTGACCAAAAGCGAGGTGATCGACCGCCTGTTTGGCGAGCGGCTCGAGGCCTTGAGCGATCCGCTCGATCCCGGTTTCGGATTCGATCTCATTCGCCTGTCCGCCAGCCGCACCGAAATCGTCGTGCAGCAGCAGCGCGATCTCGATGCCAATGTGCACGACAATGACGAACTGGCGGCATTGATCGACCGCATCGCCGCGCGCATCGGCGGTCGGCGCGTGGCCGTGCACCTGCCGCAAGACACCCATATTCCGGAGCGCGCGGTGCTGACGGCGCCGGCGCAGCATCATCTTGCTGCGGCAGCGCAGGCGGTCTGGCCGGCGCGGGTGGAGGGGGAGCCGCCGTTACGGCCCTTGCGGCTGTTCGAGCGGCCGGAGGAAATCAAGGTCATCGCGCAGGTGCCGGATGGCCCGCCCGCCCGGTTTGTCTGGCGCCGCGCCACCCATGCCGTGGTCCGCGCCGAAGGCCCCGAGCGGATCGCCATGGAGTGGTGGCAATCGCAAGGCGAGAGGCTGACGCGCGATTATTTTCGCGTCGAGGACGAGGCCGGCTTGCGGTTCTGGCTGTATCGCGACGGACTTTACGATCGGGAGATCGAGCCGCGCGCGGGAGAAATCGTTCAGCCGCATTGGTTCATGCACGGACTGTTCGCATGAATACTCCGGTCTATGCCGAAATCGGAATTACGACGAATTTTTCGTTCCTGCGCGGAGGATCGCACCCGCAAGCCTATGTGCATCAGGCGAGCGAGCTTCGTCTTCCCGTCATCGGCATTGCCGACCATAACACGCTGGCAGGCGTCGTGCGGGCTTACAGCGAACTCGAAAACCCTGATGTCAAATACAAACCAAAACTTCTGATCGGCTCGCGCCTGGTCTTTATGGATGATACGCCGGACGTTCTAGTCTATCCGCGCGACCGCGCTGCTTACGGCCGGCTGTGCCGGTTGCTGACCCGCGGCAAGCGAGGGGACGATACCGAGAAAGGCGAATGCCATTTAAAGCTCGATGACCTCCTGGAATTCGCCGAAGGGCAGCTTCTGGCTTTGATGCTGCCGCATCGCTTCGAGACGGAGAAAGCGCTTCAGGTTCTCGATCGATTGCAGCGCAGCCGCGCGGACGGCGTGTGGCTTGCAGCGAGCCTCTTGTACCGCGGCGATGACAGGCGCCGGCTTGCGCGGCTCCAGCGCATTGCCGTAACCGCCACCGTGCCGCTGCTGGCGACCAACGAGGTGCTGTATCACCATCCCGCGCGCCGCCGCTTGCAGGATGTTCTGACCTGCATTCGCGAGAAGACCACCATCGATGCCATCGGCAAACGTCTTGAAGCCAATGCGGAACGCTATCTCAAGCCTGCGGATGAAATGGCGCGGTTGTTTCGCGATGTGCCCGAAGCGATCGCGGAAACCATGCGGTTTGCCGGCCGCATCCATTTTTCGCTTGCTCAACTCAAATACCAGTATCCCGACGAGCCGGTGCCGCCCGGCAAGACCGCACAGCGTCATCTGGAAGATCTGACCTGGCAGGGGGCGCACAAAAGATTCCCGGTGCGGATTTCACCTAAAACCAAAAAGGTTCTGCGCAAGGAACTGCGCCTGATCAGGAAGCTCAGATACGCGCATTATTTTCTGACCGTGCACGATATCGTCCGTTATGCGCGCGAGCAAAAAATCCTCTGCCAGGGCCGGGGATCGGCGGCGAATTCAGCTGTTTGCTACGTGCTCGACATTACTTCTGTGGATCCGACCAAGGTCGATCTGCTGTTCGAGCGCTTTATTTCCAAAGAGCGTCTTGAGCCGCCCGATATCGACGTCGATTTCGAGCATTCGCGGCGCGAGGAGGTGATGCAATATGTCTACAAAAGATATGGCCGCCACCGCGCCGCTATCATCGCGACCGTGATCCACTACCGGCCGCGCAGCGCGATCCGCGATGTCGGAAAGGCGCTGGGGCTGACGGAAGATGTGACGGCTGCGCTGGCAGATACGGTCTGGGGAAGCTGGGGCGAGGGCCTCATTGAAATGCAGGTCAGGCAGGCCGGGCTCGATCCGAAAAATCCCATGATCGAGCTTGCCGTCGAACTTGCGGGCGAATTGATCGAATTCCCGCGGCATCTGTCGCAGCACGTCGGCGGCTATGTGCTGACGCAGGACCGGCTCGATACCTACGTGCCGATCGGCAATGCGGCGATGGACGACCGCACCTTCATCGAATGGGACAAGGACGATGTCGATGCGCTGAACATGATGAAAGTCGATGTGCTGGCGCTGGGCATGCTGACCTGCATCCGCAAAAGTTTCGACCTGATCGAACGGCACAAGGGCGAGCGTTACGAGCTGGCCGATATCAAGTCAAAGGATGACGACGAAGTTTATCAAATGCTGCAAAAAGGCGAGTCGCTTGGCGTATTCCAGGTCGAGAGCCGTGCGCAGATGAATATGCTGCCGCGCCTGAAGCCGCGTACGTTTTATGATCTCGTCATCGAGGTTGCCATTGTCCGACCGGGACCGATTCAGGGTGACATGGTGCATCCTTATCTCCGGCGGCGGAATGGCCAGGAGAAGGTGAGCTACCCGTCGCCATCATCAGCGCATGGCGACAAGGATGAATTGCGCAGGGTTCTGCACAAGACTCTTGGCGTGCCGCTATTCCAGGAACAGGCGATGCGGATCGCCATCGAGGCCGCGAAGTTTACCCCTGAGGAGGCCAACGGGTTGCGCCGCGCGATGGCGACGTTTCGCAACGTCGGCACCATCGGCAAATTCGAATCCAAGCTGATCAACAACATGATCGCGCGCGGCTACGATCCCGAGTTCGCGAAAAGCTGCTTCGATCAGATCAAGGGATTCGGCAGCTACGGTTTTCCCGAGAGCCATGCCGCGAGTTTCGCGCAACTCGTCTATGTCTCGTCATGGCTGAAGCGTTTCCATCCCGATGCGTTTTGCTGCGGGTTGTTGAATTCTCAGCCGATGGGATTTTATGCGCCGGCGCAGATCGTCGGCGATGCGCGCAAGAACGGCGTTGAGGTGCGCGCGATCGATGTCTCCTTCAGTTACGCGCAGAATACGCTGGAGGAAAAAAGCGGGACGTATCACGCCGTGCGGCTCGGCTTTCGCCAGATCGACGGGTTCAGATGGGTCGATCCGGACGAGGAGCGGTTGAAGCAAATTCAGTCGTCATTCCGGGGTGTCGCGTCAGCGACGAACCCGGAATCTCGAGATTCCGGGTTCACGCTTCGCGTGCCCCGGAATGACGGCCGAGAGAGTGTGACCGATTGGGCCGAGCGCATCGTCGCCGCCCGCCGGCGGCGCCCCTTTACCTCGCTGGAAGATTTCGCTCGCGACACCGCATTGCCCAAGCGCGCGCTGATCCTGCTGGCGGATGCCGATGCGTTTCGTTCCATCGGGCTCGACCGCCGCGCCGCGCTGTGGGCGGTGCGGCGGCTGCCGGATGACGTGCCGCTGCCGCTGTTCGAATTTTCCACCGCGCGCGAGCAGCCGGATGAGAACACGCAGCCCTTGCCGCTGATGCCGCTGCCGGAGCAAGTGGTGGCCGACTATCAAACCATCCGGCTGTCGCTGAAGGGCCATCCGATGGAATTCTTGCGGCCGATGTTTGCCGGGGAAGGCGTCATTGCCTGCGACGGCGTCTGTCATGACCGCGACAAGCAATACGTCCGTTGCGCCGGCGTGGTGCTGGTGCGGCAGCGCCCGGGCAGCGCCAAGGGCGTCGTCTTCATGACGCTGGACGACGAAACCGGCATCGCCAATATCGTGGTGTGGCCGAAGGTCATGGAGCGCTTTCGCAAGGAGGTGATGGGCGCCCGGCTGGTGCTGGTCGAAGGACATATTCAGAGCAGTCCGGAACAGGTGACGCATCTGGTCGCCGAGCGATTGTTCGATCGCTCCGGCGATCTCGTTAATCTCGCCAATGACGCGCTCAGCCGAAAGCATGCTGTGCCGGCAGGCCCGGCGCTGGTCGAACCGCTGCATGACGACCGCCGTCAACATCCGGATAATCCGGCCCAGAAAATCCGCCATCCGCGCAACGTACGCATCCTGCCGCGGTCGCGGGATTTCCATTAGGGCGTGAGCTTATAAATCGATTGCACTGGTGGACGTCTGCTTTCGTACGCATTACGGACTCAAGTCGGACATCGCGGCAGGTCCGAAAAGCGTGCCACTTCCGGACTCATGCACCGCAAAAAAGGACTTACTCGATCAGCTGGCCCTGGTGACTATCGAACGGTCCCAGTCAGCAATAGCAGCCATTGTGATTAAATGGTTCAAAGCGTCCGGGGAAGCTGCTTTTCACCCTAAGCTCCCTTGCCTTCCTGTTTGCCGAGCACGCAGCGCCATGCCGCAAGGCGCTCGGCCGGATGCTGCTTCATCCACTCGGCGAGCTGCGGCGCACCCATCAGGCAGGACTGCATCGAGACGTCAGCGAAGTCTGAGGTGGTGACGGTCTGCTGGTGGCAATTTGCCGGTGAGGAGAGACTGCAGAGCACGGCGACGATCTTGATCACGATAGCAGAACCCCGTCGCGGCGATGGGCATTGGCGCCGCTGACAGTATGATTTGTCGGTGCCTTGTCCTGCTGCCCGCTGACTGGATCAGCCGGCGGGAAGATGCTGTCATATATCGCGCGGGCTACTCGAATTAGGCGGGCTCGCTCGCGCTCAGACTTTGAGATAAATCGAATAACCTCGCCCATATTCGCTCCAAACATTAGTTAGAGAACGAGTCCACTATCAGATGACAACAATCATTCCATCCTGATCTAGTATCTCAGCCCCAAATTTGAAGCTCTGCCGGCGGTAACGAAGGAATAAAAAGCTCGTGACCGGGCCGCGCGCTGGGCATCCAACGTCACTAAAGCACGCCTCCCGCAGGGTGGGCTGTGAAGCTGCCCATCAGGTCATGTACGCCACTCGCGTTCAGCGCCAGCAGCCGATCGAGCGGATGCTTTGACCGCAACATGCGAAGCTTTCTCAGCTCGCCGCTGGTAGTCGTCGGCAAGGGCCTTAAGCTGACCAGCAATCACTGAGTCGGTCATGGTTTGGGCAGCGCGGAGCAAAGTCTGTAATGTTTCTAGATATTCCTTGCCTCGTCGTAAGATCTGGAACGTCATAGAACAAAGCGGGGTTCGCCACGAGTAGTGCCGGACGAGACCGAACTTACCATCACAGACAGCGCATCGCGTGGCTCTGCCAGATCCAAGATTTGTGGAGCAGTTGGGCATTGTAGTCTCCTTTTGATATTGTCGTCGCTGTTCGTCGATCATCTTTTTTCACCGTCGCACTTCATGAGCCTGTCTGCTTTTCCAACGCATGCAGCCTACGACGATCGCAATCAGCGGCTCAATTGGACGTAGGTAATCGTCGGGCATCTAAAGGGGTCACGGAACGATACGAAGGTTTATGGTGCTCGCCCTTAAAGCCGACCACTTACACAAGGGGTCAATCGCGACGTTCTGACCGTGCGCAGATCATTTCCGGTCTACCCGAAAAGCAGACAAGTTCAGAGCCGCCCGCCACTTCGCAAAAGTGCCAATAAGCGACATACGACTGTTGCGTATTAAGAACGAAATGAAGATGTCCGAATTCACTCTGACTTAGGCCGTGTACTCATTAAGCGGCAGGCCGACTGATGTCCGCTCACCCTCCAACAGCGGCGGAAAAGCGGACATCGCCCGAGGTCGCAGAAGGGTGGTTAGCGGACCTCTGGTTATTCGTCACACCGATCACAAAGCGGCGCGCAGTTTGTGCCCAACCTCACTTACGCTAACGGCGGCTCAAGCTATTCTGAAGAACCTGGATGGAGATTTTGTAGCATGGCGAAGCTCGTTTTCGGATTGAACCAGTCCCTGGACGGCTACGTCGACCACCTGGAATTTGCGCCTGGTCCCTCGCTCTTTCGTCACTTCTACGAGCAAGTGCGCGACCTGACCGGCACTGTGTACGGTCGCCGCATGTACGAGGTCATGCGCTATTGGGACGAAGACCGTCCTGAGTGGGGCGCGGAGCAACGCGACTTCGCGGCGGCGTGGCGAAGCCAACCGAAGTGGGTCGTGTCGCGCTCGTTGAAGTCAGTCGGCCCCAACGCCACACTTGTCGAGGACGACGTCGAGGCGGTGATACGCGGGCTGAAGGCTCAGCTCGTTGGGGAGATTCAAGTTGGCGGACCAGACCTAGCACGAAGCTTAACCGACCTTGGTCTTATTGATGAGTATCGACTCTACTTCCGCCCCGTTGTGCTTGGTCGCGGCAAGCCATTCTTCGCTGGCCCCCGGCCGCCGCTCCGCCTTGTGGCCAGCGAGTTAATCGGCGAGGACGCGATCAGGTTGACGTATGTTCCTGCCTAATCACGCAACTCGCCCGACGGATCGCGCCGACGCGTCAGGTCCGCTTTGGGTCAATCGCGTCGGGTCAGCGACGTCCGCGCCGCGTCCGTTTATCCCTCAACAACGGAAATTTTCTGGATGAGATGCCAGGGCAGTTTTGTCCGGACTCGTGCACCGCAGCAAATGGCGGGCATGAACCAGTTATCCTGTCGCTTCTGGCATGATCTTTACGGTGGTCGATGATCCCGGCTACCGGATGAGCCCGAGCTTTTCGAGAAAGAAGGGCATTTGCGGAACTTAACGGAACATCAGAGGTTCTGTTCCGCGAATAAGCAGCGCCGTCGTCCCCGGTGCAGCAAGCGCCGAGGCCGAGGCGCTGAGTTGCGCTGGTCGGAGGGAATGCTCATGAGGCTCACTCGTGCGGACACGGTGTCGCGGACGCCACCATACTCCAGCTCGGAATAGGGCAGCATCGCGGCGCCAGACCAGCCCTGGCTGCGCATCTCGATTGCCTTGCGCTGGGCGCGCCGGCGGACTTCGTCCCACGCCGGGTTGTCGAAGAAATCGGTAGAGGACTCCGCGAGGAGCGCAAGCCGGAAGCGGCCGAGTAAAGAACGCTACGCTGTGCGTATTGCGACATGGCAATGCTGGGAGGTGGGCTTGGCGAGAAAACGCATCGGGATTCTCACGGGCGGCGGCGACGTCTCCGGCCTCAACGCAGTCATCAAGAGCGTGACTTATCGCGGCAGTGAGAACGACATCGAGGTTGTCGGTCTCCGCCGCGGTTGGGAGGCCCTCACGCACCTGAATCTCGAGGACCCGACCAGCAGGTCCCACTACATCATCCCGCTGAACCGAGAGAACACTCGTACCATCGATCGGCGCGGCGGGACCGTGCTGCACTCGAGTCGCACCAATCCGTCCAAAATGCAAAAGCTGCCCGATCATTTCGTCGGCAAGGACTTTCCAGTTTCCCTGAGTACTAGGGGCGGCATCGAAACCAAGACATGGGATCTCACCGGGCAGGTGCTGGCGAACCTCTCGGGGCTGGGCATCGAACACCTGATCGCTATCGGCGGCGACGACACGCTCAGTTATGCGGCCAAGCTCAACGAACTCGGCGTCAAGATCATCGCCATCCCGAAGACGATGGACAACGACGTCCGCAACACCGAATACTGCATCGGCTTCTCGACCGCGATCACCCGCGCCAGCGATGCCATCCAGCGGCAGCGCACCACTGTCGGCTCGCACGAGCGCATCGGCATTTTCCGCGTCTTTGGCCGCGATGCCGGATTTACCGCGCTCTACACTGCGTACGCCACCTCGATACGGTGCATCATACCGGAGTACAAGGTCAATCTCGACAAACTGATCCAGGTGCTTCTCGAGGAGAAGCGCGCCAACCCAAGCAACTACGCGCTGATTGTGCTCAGCGAGGGCGCCGAGTGGGAAGGCTACAAGCCGCAGGAATATGGCGAACCTGACCCCTACGGTCATCGCAAAAAGGCCAACGTGGCCGAATCGCTTGCCGACGAGATCAAGCGGCGCGCCGGCGAGGAGACGATCACCTCCGACCTCACCTACGACCTGCGATCGGGCGATCCGGATTTCATCGACAAGCTCGTAGCCCTGACTTTCGGTAACATGGCCTACGATGCCATCCTGGAAGGCAAGACCGGCCTCATGTCGGCGCTGGTGGAGGGCCGCTACGAGCTCGTGCCCATCCCCGACGCCAAGCTCGGGCCGCGCAAGTTGGACGTCGCCAGCACATACAACACGGAGCGCTACCGTCCCATCTACGCCAACAAGCGCGGGCTGCCGATCTTTCTCAACCGCGCGTCATAGGGTGGCAGGTGGGTAACCCCCAAAGAACGTCCCCTATGGGGCAGCCACTGAAGTAGTGCCCGGCCAGATGGGTCTGCCGACGCGGAGTCAGGGCCTCGTGCCGAGATCATGAAGGGGTCAGGCCATGGAGATCGAACGCACTACATTCGGCACCATCACGATTGACGGAAAGACCTATGAACACGACGTGATCATTCGTCTGTCCGGCGAAGTGGCAAGGCGGAAGAAAAAGCTGTCGAAGAAGTACTACGGCACCTCGCATGTCCTCTCGAAAGACGAAGCGAAGTTCATCTATGAGGACGGATGCGAGCAGCTAATTCTTGGCTCGGGCCAGATGGGCAATGTGCACCTATCGCCGGAAGCTGAGACGTATTTTGCGAACAAGGGCTGCACGGTCCTGTTGCAGCCGACCCCCAAGGCGATTCATACGTTCAACAACTCGCATGCGAAGAAGGTCGGCCTTTTTCACATTACCTGCTAAATCGGGCCGGCCGCGACTGCGCTGCGGCACATCAGCAAGAGCCCGAGAGCGCTTGAGAACATCGATTGGTCGCACGGTCGTGCGTGCTGACCGGTGGCGGAAACCACCATCGTCCAGGTCCGCAAGAGGTCCTGACCGCGTTGCACTGAGGTGAGCAGAGCGGGACACGAGAGTCGGCTTTGGGTCATTCGCGTCATTTTGACCGTGCACCGATCACTTCCAGTCTACCCCGATTAGCAGAAATTTTCAGAGACCGTCGGCATGTCTCAAACGTGCCAATAGGCGACGTTGCGCTTACGTTTGGATAGAAGGAGGCCGTCAACTGAGGCGGCCCCGACGCTCTTAGTCGTCGACCTTTTCGGACGTGATTACGCCGGTCTTCGGATCGGCGTGAAAGTCCATCTTCTGGCCGTTCTTAATGCCTTCGCCTTCCCATCGACCGTCATCGGCTTCAAGCTTGGTAACCTGCGTATAGCCCGACTTGAGAACCTGCTCGATTACTTGCTGGGCGGGCATCCAGTCTGGCCCCGGCTGATCGGCCCTTGCCAGGTTTAGCGAACCCCTGAAAGGGCCACGGCGAAAACAACAGACGCTAGTTTTTTTATGGCGAACCTCCCTTTATGTACAACGACCAACCTAGCCCGGAAGGTGAAGGTTCCGGGGAAACCGAAATGAGGCCGTTAGCGCTGTTTCTTCTGAGCCTTTTTCTTGGCCTTCAAAAACTGAGCCTGACTGCGATAGGCTTGCGCCATATTCAGGTATCGTTGCGAGATTTCGACGTCGGCAGCGGATCGCGCCATGCGCTCAGCCTTGTCCGCCTGCTTACGGAAGAATTTGGTTTCCTTCACCATCGTCCAACTCCGGCAGAAAAGCCCCGCCCGCACACGGCAGGCGGGGGAAGGTTTTGCTAGAGCGCTCGGTGTCAACACGCCGACGCTATAGAAATCATAACATCGGACCGGCCTGACGGGAATTGAGATAATCCCCGAAGGTGTAGCCTACTTAACGGTAAACTTTGGCAAGACAGGAGCCGTGCTCAGAGGGAGACCAGTCATGAAAAGCGGAGCATTTGTGGCGTGGTTGGTTTTGCGAATTACAAGATGGATAAGCTGGGTGAGCTTTTTGGCGTATTCCTTCGCCATCACTATCACTGCTGACCGATCAAGCTACCTCGA
>NZ_JNIJ01000041.1 GCF_000701345.1 Bradyrhizobium sp. URHD0069
CTGGTCGTAGGGTATGTCTTTGCGATCCGCTCCGAGCGGCTGATCTGCCGTGAAGTGCAGGTGAACCTAGCCTATCGCTGGTTCTGCAAGCTCGGCATCGAGGACACTGTCCCGGATCATTCGGCATTTTCGCGCACCCGCAACGAGCGTTTCCGCGAGGGAGACGTTTTTCGCCGCGTTTTCGAGCGTGTCGTTGAGACATGTATCGCGTCAGGTCTGGTTGACGGTGAAGGCTTTGCCGTCGATGCGAGCCTGATTGCGGCCGATACCAACAAGCAGCGCTCGATCGCGGGTCAGGATTGGCGCAGGGATCGCGATCCTGCAAGGTCAAGTCGCGCTGTGAAGGAGTATTTGGCGACTCTCGACGATACAGCGTGGGGCGCCGCAAGCGATGTCGTCCCGAAGTTCGTCTCGCCATCGGATCCGGCGGCCCAGTGGACCGGAGCTCACAAGGGCCCGGCATTCTTCGCTTACGCCAACAATTACCTCATCGACGTGAAGTTCGGCGTCATCGTTGACGTCGAGGCCTCCCGCGCCATTCGCCAGGCCGAGGTCGGCGCGGCGAGGACCATGATCGCACGAACTGAGGAACGCTTCGGTCTAAAGCCGGCGCGACTCGCGGCCGATACTGCCTATGGGGCGGCTCCGATGCTGAACTGGCTGGTCGAGGAGAAGGGCATCACGCCGCACGTTCCTGTGTTCGACAAGTCGAAGCGAGATGACGGCACCTTCTCGCGCAGCGACTTTCGATATGATCCGACAAGCGATGTCTATCACTGTCCCGGGGGTAAGACCCTGAGAACGACCGGGACACTCGTGAATGATGGAACCACGCTTCTCTATCTGGCCAGAAAGCATGACTGCGATGGTTGCAAACTCAAAGCGCAGTGCTGTCCGAAGGTCCCGTTTCGCAAAATTCCACGCAATCAGCACGAAGCCGCTCGCGATACTGCGCGTTCTTTCGCCGGGACCGCCGCCTTCGAGCAATCAAGGCGAGAGCGCAAGAAGATTGAGATGCGGTTCGCGCACTTGAAGCGCATCCTGAAGCTCGGTCGGCTTAGGCTGCGCGGCCCGCGAGGCGCCCAGGATGAGTTTGTTCTTGCAGCCATCGCTCAGAACCTGCGGCGGCTTGCATCGTTAGTCGCTCGGCCGCCACCCGATCGGGCTCTGTGCGTTGCGTAGCGTTGGAGTTGCGTAAAGCGCGTTAGGGCCGCCGCGTCAAAGCCGTGGCTCTTGACGAAAAGCCCAAGGGGCCCAATCCCCGTTGCAGCCGACTTTTGCAACAAAATCCGCCAACACCGGACGTTCGTCCCAGGTCGGCTTTTGACCTCGAGTCGGACATTGTCCTCATTCCGGCGTATTAGCTGTAGGCGAGCGATCAAGCCTGCTTTCGGCCGGCCGCGTCGATGTACTAGAATTGTCGCTCCTGCTCCTTCGAAGGGCGACGTAAATGGCAATTCATGCTCCCTCGCGTACCCGTGTCCGCTTCGCGGTTGCAGTACTTTCGGCGGTCTGTGCATTTCATGCCGACGTGCATGCGGCGTCGCCGGTACCCGAAGGAGTGTCTCTCAGCGAGTCGACGATTACGTGGAGCACCGTCAAGTACGCGACCAATGCGGAGAACGGATTCGTCAGCGGGTCGCTCGACAAGAAGACCATCGTCGATCGCACGTTCAAGACCCACGTGCTCGAGAATCGTTATCTGAAGGTAACGCTCCTGGCCGAATTTGGCGGGCGCATTCTTTCTATCATTTACAAACCGACCGGCCACGAACAACTTTATCGCACGGAAGTAGGCGTGCCTTACGGAATCAAGGGCGGCATTTTTTATTACGACTGGCTGATGGTGTATGGCGGCATCTTCCCCACGTTCCCGGATGCCGAGCACGGCAAGGCGTGGCTGAGGCCGTGGGATTTTAAGGTGGTGAAGGAGAGTGCCGGCGAAGTGACGGTGTCGATGTCGCTTAAAGACGATTTCGAGTATTCCGCGGCACCGAGGAAGTTCGGGGGCTCGACGGGTATCGAAGCGACTTATTATGTCACGCTGAAAGCCGATCGCGCCGCGCTCGATGCGCGCGTGGTGCTGAAAAATCCGCACGACAAGACGATCAAATACGAGTACTGGACGTGCACGACGCTCGCGCCAGGATCGGACCCGAAAAATCCTAAAACTACCGGCGGCGCCGAAATCATCGCGCCGATCCAGACGTACAGCACGGCCGACTGGTCGACCAATCTGTCCGACGGCGACAAGAGCGCGGGCATGGGCAAGAGCCGTTTCGAAAAATTGCGCTACTTCAAGAACTGGCCGACGATGGGCATCGCGTACGCGGAGCCCGGTATGCTGGGCGGGAATTTCTGGGGCGTGATCAACCACGACAACGAAGAGGGGATCTTCCGCATCGCCGACAATACGGTCACGCCGGGCTTGAAAATGTGGACGTGGGGATTTCCGTCGTTTACGAACGAAACCGACGCACGCAAAGACCCGAACGAACAGCGGCCTTACATCGAATTATGGGCGGGCGTGTCGGACGAGTTTTTCCACAGCGCCAGCTTTCCCGCACTCGGCGAAGTGTCGATTCCGGAAACCTACAGCTCGACCGTCGGCATGAGCAACGTAACGCATGCGAACGAGAACATCCTGATCAATCTCTCGGCCGAGGCGTCCGGCGTGAATCTTCAGTTCTTCAGTATCGAACCGGCCACGCCGTTGCGCGTAACGTTGAAACGCGGCGACGCGGTATTGTTCAACGACGCCGTGAAAGCCGACCCGAAAAACGGAAATCGCATTTCCGCGACGATTCCTGCCGGCAGCAGCGGCGAACAGGTAGAGCTGACGATCACGACCGCGGAAGGTAAAGAGCTGATCACGACCGCGACAAAAATAAAATGAATTCTTGCCGACCGCAAACAATTGGCTAGGTTGGCCGTTGCGGGTGAAGGGACGTCTTCTTTTGTCAAAGCCGCAGCTTAGCGCTGGCGACGCGGAATTATCCTTTATTCAGTCGCTCGAAATGAGCCAGCGCCAGGGCACGCGTGCATGGGAGTTGCGCACTGCGACCGCCTTGGCAGCCCTATTTGCCAGCCAAGGACAATCCGAACGCGGCCGGCCGCTTCTACAAACGCGGCCGATCTGAAGGCGGCCGAACGCGTGCTGGCGACCTTGGGTTCAAAGGTTGGCTTGCCATCTGGGACCGGCGACTACGTTTTAAACGGGAGATGACGCCTTGTTATGTCTATGGGAACCCAGGATCGACAAATTGACGCCGAGGATCGCGGTCGCGATCGGTTACATTATCGGTTTTGCACCGGTCTTTGCGCAAGACGGCATCAAAGTCGACTTCAAGACCGCGCCTATGCAGCTTACGCTGCAGGTCACGACTGACCCCTCCGACGAACAATGTCGTCGCATCGAAACGTCAGACCCCGCGTCTCTGGCACCAATGTTCTTGCACAGGACCTTCCACGATGATTTCGACGAGCATCCGTTGTCGAAAGGAAAGTGGGCGCCTCACTACGCCGGGGGCGCCTCTTGGCCGGAAGCGCGCTACTGGGGAGGAGATGGGTCCGACTTCAAACGGAAAACCACCTATAACGGCGAACAGCAGATCTATGTGGATCCACGCTATGGCGGCCGGGGAACAACTCCGCTGGGGCTCGACCCGTTCAAAATTCGAGATGGCGTTCTCTCGATCGTTGCAAGCCGCACACCACCTGCACTGAAGTCGGTGCTGTTCGACAATGAATACGTGTCCGGCATCCTGACCACCCAAAGTTCATTTTCGCAAAAGTACGGATATTTCGAGGTCCGTTCGAAGATACCGGTCGGGACCAGTGTATGGCCGGCCTTTTGGATGCTCGCGGATGACGGCGGCTGGCCTCCCGAAATCGACGTGATGGAAGGACGCGGGCAGCGGCCCGGCTATCTGGCGATGACGACGCATTGGCGGATTCCGGCCACCGGATCCGTGAAATACTGCGGGTTCGACTTCCTGGTGCCGGACGCATCGACCGATTTTCACGACTACGGCGTGCTATGGGCGCGGGATCGGATTGTCTACTTCATCGACCGCAAGCCGGTGTTGGAAATCAAGGTCCCGAGCGGCTTCGACGATCCCATGTACATGATCGTAAACCTTGCAATGGGCTCGAAGTACTTCAAGGGCGTAGGCATAGTCGACGGCGAATCTCCTGATACCGTCGAATTCGAGATCGACCAGATTTCCGCTTATCAAATTGATTCCTATTAGTCATTGTGCCGTTCGCAATGGCGCATGCGTGATGGAAGCCTGACGGGAGAAGTCGATGTTTGGTAAGTTCTCGCGTCGGCATTTCGCCAAGCTTGCAGGTTTTTCCGCCCTCGGGATGGCGGCGACGCCCGCAAGGCCGCAGGACAATGAGGCCAAGCCGGCATGCGACCGCGACGCCCCTGGCAGTTTCCCGAATGGCTTCCTATGGGGCGCGGCCACTTCCGCATATCAGATTGAAGGCGCGGTCGACGAAGACGGCCGCGGCCGCTCGACCTGGGATACGTTCTCCCGCACGCCAGGCAAGATCGGCGATCACAGTAACGCGGACCGCGCCAACGATCACTACCATCGCTACAAGGAAGACGTTGGCCTGATCAAGGAATTGGGGGTCAAGGCCTATCGCTTTTCGATCGCGTGGCCACGGGTGTTTCCCGAAGGCACAGGGGCGCCAAACCCCAGAGGTCTCGACTTCTACGATCGCCTGCTGGACGAGCTCCTGAAAAACGGCATCGAACCGTTCGCGACGCTGTATCATTGGGATCTGCCGCAAGCGCTGCAAGACCGCGTCGGCCGCTGGCAATCCAGCGACACGTCCAAGGCGTTTGCGGATTATGCCGGCTACGTGGCGGAGCGTTTGACCGATCGCGTCAAGAACATCTTCACCGTCAACAAAGCCGGAAGGTTTGTGAACTTTGGTTATGGATGGAACATTGACGCCCCCGGTCTCAAAATGCCGCAGGCCGAACTGAATCAGGTGCGTCACCACGTCGCGTTGGCCCACGGTCTCGCCGTGCAGGCGATCCGCGCGAACGGGCGCGCGGGGACCAAGGTCGGCCCCGCGGAGAATATCGCGGCCTGCTTGCCGGCGATCGATACGCCCGAAAACGTTCACGCGGCCGAGATCGCGACGCGCGAATTGAATTCGGGCTTCCTGGGCGTGATCCTGGAGGGCAAATACACCGACGGGTTCTTGCAATATGCTGGCGCCAACGCTCCAAAATTTACCGCCGACGAGTTGAAGATCATTTCCTCGCCGAATGATTTCGTCGGCCTGAACATTTACGCGCCGCAATATTACGTCGTCGCAGCCGACCGCGCGCCGGGTTTCAGGGTTCTACCCTTTCCGGCCTCGTTTCCACATATGAATGTCGATTGGCTCAGGATCGGCCCGGAGACCATCTATTGGGCGCCGCGACTTGCAGCAAAAATCTGGAACATCGATACGATCTACATCAGCGAGAACGGCACGTCTTCGGCCGATGAATTGGCTGCCGACGGCAACGTCTACGACCTCGACCGCATCATGTACCTGCGCAACTACCTGACGCAGCTGCAGCGCGCGACATCCGAGGGCGTGCCGGTGCGCGGATATTTTCTGTGGAGCCTGATGGATAATTTCGAATGGATATACGGATTTCAAAAACGCTTCGGGCTGTATCGGGTGGACTTCGACACGCAACTTCGGACGCCGAAGCTAAGCGCATCGTTCTACCGCGACGTCGTCTCACGGAATGCAATAAGTGCTTAAACGAGAGGACACCTTAGCATCGGCAACGGCACGTTCAGATTCGGATGACCGCTACGACGCGCGATGGTACGCAGCAAAGGTCTGGACTGACCAACTCAATTAGTTAGTGTACCAGCGAGAAAATACAGAGCGGAGGAAAGCCTTCATGCATAAGAAGGTCCAAATAATTGCAGTGATTCTCGGCATCGCCGCCTGCGGACCGTCTTGGGCGACATGGCCAGAGGATAAACCGATTGAAGTTGTCGTCGGCTTCGCTGCTGGTGGCGGAACCGACGTTATGGCCCGCAAGCTCCTGCCGTTCGTCGAGAAAAGGGTGGGCGGAAAGGCCAAGTTTGTTGTGCTGAACAAGCCCGGGGCCGGAGGAGAGATCGCGTTTGCCTCGATTGCTCGAGCCGCTCCCGATGCCTACGCGATGGGTGTGGTCAACGTGCCCGGGTACAATTTTCTTCCGATGACGAGAAAGACCCAGTACAGCATGGATGACATTCGTTTGGTGGCGCGCGTGGTCGATGATCCGAGCGTCATGGTGGTACGTGCTGAAAGTAAACTCGCAAATCTTTCGGACGTTCTTGCTGCGTTGCGTAGCAAGACGGGTTCGGTAACGTTCGGTCACAACGGCGCAGGTACGAACGGTCATTTGGCGCTACGCATGTTAGCGGGCGCTGCTAAAGTTGAGCCCAACGAAATTTCTTACAGGGGTACTTCGGCGCAGAGGACCGATATTCTGGGCGGCCATTTGGAGGTTGGAATGGTCAGCCTTAGCGAAGTTCCCGAGCTGCACGGTACCAACAAGGGAGAACTTCGCGCTATTGCGATATTATCAAAGACGCGCTCTCCGTCACTCCCCGACGTTCCGACGGCAGCGGAAGCAGGCGTCCCGATCACAATGACAGCGGAACGCGGCTTTGCAGTACCGAAGGGCGTTCCCGACGACGTCGTCAAGAAGCTCGAAGCTGCAATTGCTGATAGCGTGCGTGATCCCGAGTACATAAAGAGCTCGCCAGGCGACGTCCCGGTTCTCGCTTTCATGCCCGGCGCGGAATGGCAAAAACGTCTCGATGACATGTCACAAGGCCTGCGGCCTTTGGCGGACGAGATGCGAGTCAACGAGCAGAAGTGATCAGCCGACGCCGCCCGTGTGCCTGTCGTAAATCAAATCCGGAGGTATTGATGATGCAACCCGCCCAGTACGGGCCGACAATTGATGTGCCCTGCCCTCTCAACAGCGCGCGGTACTGGCGCATCCTTCTCCATGGATAGATGGGTTCGCATCTCGTTATAGTATTTCATGTACGACTGCAGCACATGACGAAGATGCCGCTCGCCGAACACAACAACGTGGTCAAGGCATTCCCGTCGGATCGAACCGATCAGCCGTTCGGCATGTCCGTTTTGCCATGGGGAGCGCGGCAACGTCGGCTGATCGCGAATGCCCATTGATCGAAGCGGTCGGATGAAGACCTCGCCATAAGCCCCATCCCGATCGCGGATTAGATAGCGGGGAACTTGATCCCAGCCGCATGCTTCCGTGAGCTGATTTGCGATCCATTCTGCGGTCGGATGCGCTGTGACGCCAAACCATAGAATCTGCCGCCGGCCATGCCCCATGATCAGTAGGCCGTAGAGCAGCCGAAACGAGATTGTCGGCACGACAAACAGATCCATCGTCGCGATGCCGTCGGCATGATTTCTGAGAAACGTTTTCCAGCCTTGGGACGGCGGCCCTCTGCGCCTGGCCATATATTTGGCCACGCTGGTCTGGCCGATATCGATGCCGAGCTTGAGAAGCTCGCCGTGGATGCGCGGCGCGCGCCCCAAAGTGGGTTCTCGATGCTCATCCGCCGGATCAGCGCGCGCAATTCCGTCTCGATCTGCGGCCGCCCTCCCCGTCCCAATGACTTCCAACGCCAATAACAACGAAAACCGGCCCGATACCATCGCACCAGCGTTTCAGGCTGGATAATCCTCAGGACCTTCAGGATCGTGGGAAACCATCGATACATCTGGAGGAAGAACCAACGATCGTTGTTCGTGAGCCAGGCCGGCCGGGCATCTTGCGCCGCAGAACGATCAACTGATGTCGGAGCGCAGCATTCTCAGCCTCAAGCAGGCTCTTCGACTTGTATGGCGAGGCCAGCACGGCCAGAACAAACCAGATCAGCGCGATCATCGCGCCAACTTACCCGATTCTGTTACACGGCAAATCCGGATAAGGTTTTCGGTACACACAGGAACGTCATTGCGTCAACAGCAACGGTTGCTGTTCTTCCCTTTGCAATGCCAGCCGCGAAAATTCCCCCAGCGATGTCCATCTGCCCGAGCAGCCACCCTCCGAAAATATCTCCGTACTGATTGGTGTCCGCGGGCATACCGAGAGTCCGAATGGAAAGTAAACCGCGTGGTTCGCCTGCAGGGTTACCTCAGGACCTATGTCTCGTTTCGGTACGGTCATAAAGGCTGCTCGCAGCTCATGTTGTCTGGATAGCGCACCATACAAGTCACGCCGCTCGTCAAGAAATCCGCTACGCTTGAATGCGGCAAGCAGTATCTAGTCGGTCTGTCCAGCCCGTCCGATCTGGCTGTAGTAGCGAATGGCGCCAGGATGAAGGGGAAGGAACGTGTTGCGCTCGACATTGGCTGGAACGGTCGCGGCCGCCGCTGCATGCACCTCCATCATCTCTTCATGCTTCTCGAAGACAACCCGAACGATGTTGTAGACGAGATCGTCGGGCAGCTCGGCGTGCGCGACAGCGAAATTGTAGAGGCCGACCGTCTGATAATGGCGAAGCAGGGAGGGATATGTGCCGGCGGACACACGTGAGCTGGTCAGCTCCGGCATTACAAGCCGCAGCGCTGCGATGTGCTCTGGGGAGAGCGCGATGTAGCGAACCCTGTGTTTGGATTCGAGTTCAATGAACGATGGAAACGGCACGCCGGCCGCGACCGCTAGAACGTCGATCGAGCGCATCTGAAGTTGGGAAGCCAAGTCGGCCCAGTCGCCATAGACGAAGCTCGCCGAGACTTTCAGAGCATTGAAAATTTCCGGAAAGTAGATGGCCGAGGTGCCGCCTCGTGGGCCGGCACCGATGCGCCTGCCGGCCATGTCAGCTACGGACCGGATGTTGGTGTCCTGCAGCGCGAGGAATTGGAACGGCGTGTCGTACATCGGAAAGATGGCGCGCATCTTGCGCGCGGGTAACTTGCCCGTCCAAACGCCTGTTGAATTCCAGGCCTGCAGCGCAACGCCGATCGTGACGAAGCCGAGCTTCGCCTCGCCCGCTTCCAGCAGCGCGACATTTTCAGCTGGCCCTTCCGTCGGTCGGGTGACGACCGGAAGATCAAGCGCGCGCGTCAGGATCTGGGCGAGGCCCGTGCCATAGACGAAGTAGGTGCCGCCGGGCGAGGCGGTACCGATTGTGAGGTGATCGGGCCAATAAGGTTCGGCGGCCCGGCCAAGTGACGAGAAGGTGAGCGTGGCGGCGATTGCCGCAATCCGGGCCAACAGGGGTATCTGCATGGTCTTCCCCCAATGCTTGCTCTCAGGTTGATGGCTGCGGCAGCAGCGGGTCGGGTGGACCCATTGCGGCCTCCGGGTCCGAGGCTTCGAGTTCCGTCTCGCGATCGAGCGTCCGGCGCATGCGATCCTCGTCGAGCGCGTCTTCCCATTTGGCAACAACGACCGTCGCGACGCCGTTACCGACCAAATTGGTCAGCGCGCGAGCCTCCGACATGAAACGATCGACACCGAGGATCAGTGCAATGCTCGCCACCGGGACCGTCCCAACCGATGCGAGCGTTGCTGCCAGCACGATGAAACCCGACCCCGTTACGCCGGCCGCGCCCTTCGAGGTCAGCAGAAGCACGCCGATGATGCCGAGCTGCTGCCATATGGTCAGCTCGGTATTGGTCGCCTGCGCCAGGAAGATTGCCGCCATGGTCAGGTAAATGCAGGTACCATCCAGGTTGAAGGAGTAACCGGTTGGGATCACCAGGCCAACGACCGACTGCTTGCAGCCCAGGTTCTCGAGCTTCGCGATCATGCGCGGCAGCACCGATTCGGATGAAGAGGTGCCGAGAACGATCAGCAACTCTTCCTTGATGTACTTTATGAACTTGAGGATGTTGAATCCTGCAAACCAGGCAACCCCGCCTAGCACGAAGAGCACGAAGATCAGGCAGGTCACATAGAAGGCAATCATCAACTGCGCGAGCGAGAGCAGCGTGCCCACGCCATACTTGCCGATCGTGAAAGCCATCGCGCCGAAGGCGCCGATCGGCGCCGCTTTCATGATGATGCCGACGATCGCGAAGAAAGCATGCGAGACGATGTCGATGATGGCGAGGACGGGGCGCCCGCGCTCACCCAACATGAACAATCCGAAAGCGAACAGGATCGCGAAGAACAGAACCTGCAGGATCTCGCCTTCCGCGAAGGCCCCGACCACAGTGTTGGGGATGATGTGCATAAGGAATTCGACCGTGCCCTGCTGCCCGGCCTTGGTCGTATAGACCTGGATCGACTTGGTATCGATCGTTCTGGCGTCCACATTCATTCCGACGCCGGGCTGAAGGATATTGACCACGATCAAGCCAACGATCAGCGCAAGCGTGGTGAGGACCTCGAAATAGATGAGCGCCTTCAGTCCGACGCGGCCGACCTTCTTCATATCCTCCATGCTGGCGATGCCGTGCACGACGGTGCAGAAGATGATCGGCGCGATAAGCATCTTGATCAACTTGATAAACCCGTCGCCCAGCGGCTTCATGGCCTCGCCAAGGTGCGGGTAGAAATGGCCCAGCAGGACACCGAGCACGATGGCGGTAAGCACCTGCACATAGAGATGCGTGTAAAACGGTTTGTGCGGAATATCGGCAGCCGTCGAAAGTGCCGTATCCATGGCCTCCCTCCATGCTAATCGACGCCGGTTGACGCCCTGACGTCACATAATGTTACGCGATTTACGGGTGGCTGTCTCCAACGCGTCTCACTCCCTGCATCATTGTGGTCTGATGCGCCCGCTCCATTCGGCAGCATTGGGAGCGGGCAATCAATGGATTCGACATCGAAGCGTCAGCAAAACGGGGCCATGTTGCAAGACGCCGGACGCACCCGGGCATTTCTGATAATTCGACGGAATCTCGTTCCGTTCAGAAAGCGAGCAAACGGCACGTGCGATATTATCGGAAACCCTGGGCGCGCGTTGTCCGGTAATCCGGCCGTAGCGGCACTCCCGCGGCCGCCCTACGATTTGGATTTCCCTACATTACGCACGTCGTCATTCCGAATTTTTGCACAAACAAATGAACCCGCAATACGTGGTGCACAAAGGATGCTTGCAGTTGCAAAACGTTGGGCGCATTAGAAGAAGGCCAGCTCCCTGGCACGGATCCTGCCAGACCTGGCCCAACCAATAATGGCCGAGGAAACGCCAAGGGGAGGACCAAATGGAACGCATGCAGGATCTTGACCCAGTCGAAACTGGTGAATGGGTCGACTCGCTGCGCGCAGTTCTCCACCATGAAGGCTCGGTTCGCGCGACCTACCTGCTCGAGATGCTGGCCGAGGAGGCACGGCGCGCGGGAATCGTCCAGCCTTCAACGCTGAACACGCCCTATGTGAATACCATCCCGCCGGAGCGCGAGGAACGCGCCGACTGGGATCGCGACATCGAGCATCGCATTCGGTCGATCATCCGCTGGAATGCCATCGCCATCATCCTGCGGGCCAACAAAGAATCGTCCGAACTGGGCGGCCACATTGCCAGCTTCCAGTCAGCGGCGACCCTCTACGACATCGGTTTCGGGCATTTCTGGCACGCGCCGTCGGCCAATCATGGGGGCGATCTGATTTACATGCAGGGGCACTCCGCCCCCGGCATCTATGCGCGTGCCTTCGTGGAAGGACGGCTCAGCGAAGAGGCGTTGCTGGCGTTCCGACAGGAGGCTGGCGGCCAAGGCCTGTCGTCGTATCCGCATCCCTGGCTGATGCCCGACTTCTGGCAGTTCCCCACCGTGTCGATGGGGCTCGGGCCGTTGATGGCGATCTATCAGGCGCGGTTCCTGAAATATCTGCACGGGCGCGGCATTGTCGATACCGCCGCTCGCAAGGTCTGGGCCTTCATGGGCGACGGCGAGATGGACGAGCCGGAATCGCTCGGTGCCATTTCGCTTGGCGGCCGCGAGCAACTCGACAACCTGATCTTCGTCATCAATTGCAACCTGCAGCGGCTCGACGGCCCGGTGCGCGGCAACGGCAAGATCGTGCAGGAACTGGAAGGCATGTTCCGGGGCGCTGGCTGGAACGTCATCAAGGTGCTGTGGGGCTCAGGATGGGACCAGCTGCTCGCTAAGGATGCGTCCGGCATGCTGCGCAAGCGCATGGAGGAGTGCGTCGACGGGGAATACCAGGACTTCAAGTCGAAGAACGGCGCGTACGTGCGCCAGCAGTTCTTCGGCAAGTATCCAGAAACCGCCGCGCTCGTGAAGGACATGAGCGACGACGATATCTGGGCGCTGCGCCGCGGTGGCAGCGACCCTGTAAAGGTCTATGCTGCTTATGCGGCGGCCGTGAAGCACGCGGGACAGCCGACCGTGATCCTCGCCAAGACCGTGAAGGGCTATGGCATGGGCGAGGCGGGCGAAGGCCAGATGATCACCCATCAGCAGAAGAAGATGGGTCTGGACGCGCTGCGCAAATTCCGTGACCGTTTCGCAATCCCCGTCACCGACGCCAAGCTCGAAGAAATCCCCTTCCTGAAGCTGGCAGAAGGCGGCCCGGAGCAGAAATACCTGCAGGAGCGTCGCCGGCAGCTAGGAGGGAGCCTGCCGCAGCGGCGGCGCAAGTCGGCGTCCCTCGAGGTGCCGGAGCTTTCCGCCTTCAGCGCGCAGTTAGCCAGCACCGAACAACGCGAAATCTCCACCACGATGGCGTTCGTGCGCATCCTCAACACGCTCCTGCGCGACAAGACGTTCGGAAAATTCGTCGTGCCGATCGTGCCGGACGAGTCGCGGACCTTCGGCATGGAGGGCATGTTCCGCCAATTCGGCATCTTCTCGCAGGTGGGCCAGCTCTATAAGCCTCAGGACGCCGACCAGCTGATGTACTATCGCGAGGACAAGTCCGGCCAGATGCTTCAGGAAGGCATCAACGAAGCCGGCGCCATGTCCTCATGGATCGCGGCCGCGACGTCGTACAGCACAAACAACGCGCCGATGATCCCGTTGTATATCTACTATTCGATGTTCGGTCTGCAGCGCGTGGGCGATCTCGCCTGGGCGGCAGGCGATATGCGCTGCCGCGGATTCCTGCTGGGCGGCACTGCCGGACGGACCACCCTCAACGGCGAAGGACTGCAGCACGAGGATGGCCATAGCCACCTGCTCGCCGCTACCATCCCCAACTGCGTCTCATACGATCCGACGTTTGCCTATGAGGTCGCGGTCATCATCCAAGATGGGCTGCGGCGTATGTTCAAGGATCAGGACGACGTCTACTACTACATCACGTTGATGAACGAGAACTACCCGCACCCGGCGATGCCGAAAGGCGCAGAGGAAGGAATACGCCGCGGCATGTACCTGTTCCGCGAAGGGGCGGGAAAGAAGAACGCGCCACGCGTCCAGCTTCTCGGCTGCGGCACCATCCTGCGCGAAGTCATCGCCGCCGCGGAGCTCCTGCAGAACGACTTCGGCATCGCAGCCGACGTCTGGAGCTGCCCGAGTTTCAACGAACTGCGCCGGGACGGCCTCGCGGCCGAGCGATGGAATCTGCTTCATCCATCGCAGACGCCGCGCAAGAGCTATGTAGAAAAATGCCTCGACGGTCGCCAGGGGACGGTCATTGCATCGACGGATTACATGCGCGCCTTCGCCGAGCAGATCCGGCCGTTCGTGCCGCAGCGCTATGTGTGCCTCGGCACCGACGGTTTCGGTCGCAGCGACTACCGGGTGGCGTTGCGGAAGTTTTTCGAGGTCAACCGCCATTACGTGGTGGTCGCGGCGCTCAAGTCGCTGGCCGACGAAGGGGTGGTGCCGAAACCAAAGGTTGCCGCGGCGATCGCCGCCTATGGAATTGATCCGGAGCGGCCACCGCCCTGGACCATGTGACGGAGACACTGGTGGCGCGGACAAGGATGCCGCGCCGCGTTTCGCAACAGCACGCACCCGTGGGGTGTTACGATGGGTGAAACCAGGCAGGTCCTCGTTCCCGACATCGGCGACTTCAAGGAAGTCCCGATTATCGAAATTCAGGTGAAGCCTGGCGATCGCATCACCGCCGAGGCGCCGCTGATCACGCTGGAGTCCGACAAGGCCTCGATGGAGGTCCCTTCCCCGTCAGCGGGCGTCGTGAAGAACATTGCGGTGAAGCTCGGCGACCGGGTGAGCCAGGGCGCGCCGATCCTCACGCTCGATCTCGACGGGGCCGGTGCCGCCGCGGAAGCGGCGAAACCAGCTGTCACCGCGCCGCCGGCGCCGACCAGCGCCCCGGCGGGGGTCGCCGAGGTAAGGGTACCGGACATCGGCGACTTCAAGGACGTGCCGATCATCGAGGTCATGGTCAAAGCAGGCGACACGGTCAAGCCGGAACAGCCGCTGGTCACCCTCGAATCCGACAAGGCCTCGATGGAAGTGCCGTCTCCGCTCGCGGGCGTGGTGCAGGACCTCAAGGCCAAGATCGGCGATCGGGTGAGCGAAGGAACGGTCATCCTCACGCTGCGCACCGGCGCCGCGGCGGCGCAAGCGCAGCCTGCAGCACCGGCCGCGGCCGCAGCGCCGGCGAAACCCGCGGCACCTGCAGCCGCGTTACCACCGGCCGAGCGGAGCCTGTCGGAGATGGCGGCCGACATCCCTTATGCCGGGCCATCGGTCCGAAAGCTTGCGCGCGAACGCGGCGTCGACTTGCGTCAGGTGAAGGGAAGCGGACGGCGCGGCCGCATCCTCCCGGAGGACGTCGCTAATTTCGCCAAGGCTCCGGCCGCAGGCGCCGCGGTCGCCGCGGCGGACGGAGCCGCTCTCGGCCTGCTGCCGTGGCCGAAGATCGATTTCGCCAAGTTCGGGCCGGTCGATACCAAACCGCTGGCACGCATCAAGAAGATTTCCGGCGCCAACCTGCACCGCAACTGGGTGATGATCCCGCACGTCACCAATCACGACGAATGCGACATCACAGAGCTCGAGGAATTCCGCAACCGGCTCAACAGAGAGAACGAGAAATCCGGCGTGCGAGTCAGCATGCTCGCCTTCATGATCAAGGCGGCGGTAGGGTCGTTGAAGAAATTTCCAGAGTTCAACGCCTCGCTCGACGGCGACAATCTGATACTCAAGAAATACTACCACATCGGGTTCGCGGCCGACACGCCGCAGGGGCTGGTGGTACCGGTCATCCGCGACGCAGACCACAAGGGCGTCATTGCGATTGCCAAGGAGATGGGCGACCTCGCCAAGCTCGCTCGCGACGGCAAGCTGAAGCCCGACCAGATGCAGGGCGGCACCTTTACGATCTCCAGCCTGGGTGGCATCGGCGGCACCCATTTCACGCCGATCATCAATGCGCCCGAGGTCGCCATCATGGGAACCTGCCGGTCGTTCCAGAAGCCGGTGTGGGACGACAAGCAATTCGTGCCGCGCCTGTTCCAACCCCTGTCCCTCTCGTGGGACCACCGGGTGATCGACGGAGCAGCGGCCGCGCGGTTCAACGCGCATTTCGGCAGCCTGCTCACCGACATGCGCCGCGCCCTCGTATAGGGGAATAGACGATGGCCAACCTCATCGACGTCAAGGTCCCCGACATCGGCGAATTCAGCGACGTGCCGATCATCGAAGTACTGGTGAAGCCGGGTGATCCGATCAAGGCCGAGCAATCGCTGATCACGCTCGAATCCGACAAAGCCTCGATGGAGGTGCCCTCCCCGGTCGATGGCGTGGTGAAGGAGATCAAGGTGAGGGTCGGCGACAAGGTATCGGAAGGCACCCTCATCCTCACGGCAGAAGCGGAGGCAGCTCCGGCCGGCGTTGTCCCCAAGGAGAAAGTGACTGGCGGTGGCACGGCGACCGGCGAAGGCGCGCCGGTTGCCGACTACGGCGCGGCGGCCGGCGTCTACGAGGTGGTCGAGGTGCGGGTGCCCGACATCGGCGACTTCAAAGACGTGCCGATCATCGAGATCGCAGTGAAGGGCGGAGACAAGGTCAAGCCCGAAGACCCGCTGATCACCCTCGAGTCCGACAAGGCGTCGATGGAAGTCCCGTCGCCCACGGCCGGCACCGTGAAGGACCTCAAAGTCAGCGTCGGGGACAAGGTCAGTGCCGGAAGCCTGATCCTGATATTGGAGACCGGAGTCGCCGGCGCAGCTCCGGCCGCGCCCTCGGCAGCACGCGGGCCGGCGACCGCGCCAGCTGCGCCGATCCCGATGGCGGCCAGACATTCGGGCGACGCCGACGTCGAATGCGACATGCTGGTCCTCGGCGCCGGACCGGGCGGCTATTCGGCGGCGTTCCGCTCCGCCGACCTCGGCATGACGACGGTTCTGGTGGAGCGCTATCCGACGCTCGGCGGCGTCTGCCTCAATGTCGGCTGCATCCCCTCGAAGGCACTGCTGCACACCACCGCCGTCATGGACGAAGTCAAGGCAATGGCCGCGCACGGCATCGCCTTTTCGGAGCCGCAGATCGACATTGCCAAGCTGCGCGGTCACAAGGAGAAGGTGATCGGCAAATTGACCGGCGGCCTGGCCGGCATGGCGAAGGCGCGCAAGGTCTCCGTGCTGCAGGGCGTCGGAAGATTTCTCGACCCCTACCACCTCGAAGTTGCCGCAAACGACGGCGCCGGGCGCAAGGTCGTAAAGTTCGACAAGGCGATTATCGCGGCCGGCTCGCAGGCCATCAAGCTGCCGTTCATTCCGGACGACACCCGCGTGGTGGATTCGACCGGCGCCCTGGAACTGCGGCAGATTCCCAAATCGATGCTGGTGATCGGAGGCGGTATCATCGGACTCGAAATGGCGACTGTCTACTCGACGCTCGGGACGCGCATCGACGTGGTCGAGATGCTCGACGGACTGATGACCGGTGCCGACCGCGACCTGGTCAAGGTGTGGGAAAAGAAGAACGCGGGCCGCTTCGACAAGGTCATGTTGAAGACCAAGATGGTATCGGCAGAGGCGACACCGGACGGCATCAAGGTCGGCTTCGAGGGCGAGAAGGCACCGGCTGAGCCCCAGCTCTACGACATGGTGCTGGTCGCGGTCGGGCGCAGCCCGAACGGCAAGAAAATCGACGCCGAGAAGGCGGGCGTCGCGGTGAGCGACCGCGGCTTCGTCGCAGTCGACAAGCAAATGCGCACCAACATGCCGCACATCTTTGCCATCGGCGACATCGTTGGCCAGCCGATGCTGGCGCACAAGGCCGTGCATGAGGCACATGTCGCGGCGGAAACCGCGGCTGGCAAGAACAGCGTGTTCGAGGCACGCCAGATCCCTTCGGTCGCTTACACCGATCCGGAGGTGGCGTGGGCGGGCGTGACCGAGGAGCAATGCAAGGCGCAAGGCATCAAGTACGGCAAGGCCGTGTTTCTGTGGGCCGCATCGGGTCGCGCGATCGCCAACGGGCGCGACGAGGGATTCACCAAACTGCTGTTCGATGAGGCCAATCACCGCCTGCTCGGCGGCGGCATCGTCGGCACCCATGCGGGCGACCTGATCGGCGAGGTCTGCCTCGCCGTGGAGATGGGATGCGATCCGGTCGACGTCGGCAAGACCATCCACCCGCATCCCACATTGTGCGAATCGATCGGCATGACGGCGGAAGTGTTCGAGGGCGTGTGCACCGATCTGCCGCCCGCCAGGAAGAGATAGCGAGTCGCGGTTGCGCGACGAGAGAGACAGTGGGAGGACATGATGGAAGAACAGCTGCGCCGCGACGCACTGGAATATCATCGCGTGCCGACGTCGGGAAAAATCTCCGTCACGCCGACCAAAAGCCTGGTGAACCAGCACGACCTCGCGCTCGCCTATTCCCCCGGCGTCGCCTACGCGTGCCTCGCTATCCGGGACGACCCGAAGGAAGCGGCCACGCTGACGTCGCGCGCCAACCTGGTTGCGGTAATCACCAACGGCTCCGCCGTACTTGGCCTCGGCAATATCGGGGCGCTCGCCGGTAAGCCGGTGATGGAAGGCAAGGGCTGCCTGTTCAAGAAGTTCGCCGGCATCGACGTGTTCGACATCGAGGTGGACGAGAGCGATCCGGACAAGCTGGTCGAGATCGTGGCCAGCCTGGAGCCGACCTTCGGCGGAATCAACCTCGAGGACATCAAGGCCCCGGAGTGCTTCTACATCGAGCGGGCGCTACGGGAGCGCATGAAGATACCGGTGTTCCACGACGATCAGCACGGCACCGCAATCATCGCCGCGGCGGCCGTCCTCAATGGCCTCGAGCTGGTCGGCAAGAACATCAGCAATGTGAAGATCGCCTGCTCCGGCGCCGGTGCGGCGGCCATCGCCTGCCTGGACCAGCTCGTCAGCCTCGGCGTTCGCATGGAAAACATTCTCGTCACCGATGCGAAAGGTGTCGTGTACGAGGGCCGCCCCGAAGGAATGGACCCGATCAAGGCGCGCTATGCGCGGCCGACTTCCGCGCGCACCCTGGGGGACATCATCGAGGGGGCCGATATCTTTCTTGGGCTGTCGGCCGGCGGCGTGCTCAAGCCGGACATGGTCAAACGCATGGCGAAGGACCCGCTGATCCTGGCATTGGCCAACCCGACCCCGGAGATCTTGCCGGAGGAAGCCAAGGCCGTACGTCCCGATGCCATCATCGCGACGGGCCGCTCTGACTATCCAAACCAGGTCAACAACGTCCTGTGCTTTCCCTTCCTGTTCCGCGGCGCCCTTGATGTCGGCGCAACGACCATCAACGAGGCGATGAAATCGGCCGCCGTTCGTGCCATCGCCAGTCTGGCGCACGCGGAGGTGTCGGATGTCGTCGCCACCGCCTATGGGGATCAGCGTCTCCAATTCGGCCCCGACTACCTGATCCCCACTCCGTTCGATCCGCGCCTGATCGAGCGCATCGCGCCAGCGGTAGCCAAGGCCGCGATGGAGAGCGGCGTGGCGAGTCGCCCGCTGGCCGACCTCGAAGCCTACCGGCAAATCATGGCTCGCTTCATGTACCAGTCCGGCGCGAGCATGGAGCCGGTCTTCGCAGCGGCCAAGGTCGCGCAGATGCAGATTGCACTGGCCGAGGGTGAAGACGATCGCGTACTGCGTGCGGCGCAGCTCATCGTCGACGAAAGTCTCGGAAGACCCGTTCTTGTGGGGCGGCCCGACGTCATCAATCCCCGCATCGAGTCCTTGGGGTTGCGCCTGGAGGACGGTCGCAACTGCGAAATCGTCTGCTTCGAAAACGATCGCCGATATGAGGAAAGCTGGCGCGAGTATTATGACCTCGTGCGCCGCAGCGGCGTGACCCAGACGCTGGCGCGCGAGGGCATGCGCAACCGCTCGACGCTGATCGCAGCGATGCTGCTGCGCCGCGGCGATGTCGATACCATGCTGTGCGGGACATCGGGGGCTTTTGCCGAGCACCTCAACTATGTGCGCCAGGTCATCGGCCTGCGCGACGGCGTGCGCACGCTGGGCACGATGAACATGGTGATCCTGGGCGGGCGTCCGCTCTTCATGTGCGATACCTACGTGAATTTCGACCCATCACCAGAGCAACTCGCCGAGCTCACCCTGCTCGCTGCCGAGGAGGTTCGACGCTTTGGCCTCGTGCCCAGCGTCGCCTTGCTTTCGCATTCGAGCTTCGGCAGCGCCGACTCACCCTCCGCCGGCAAGATGCGCGCGGCGCTGGCGCTCATTCAGTTGCAGGCGCCCGATCTGGCGGTGGAAGGCGAGATGCACGCCGATGCCGCGCTGTCAAAACGGGTGCTCGATCGGGTCTTCCCCGACTCGCATCTGGCGGAGGAAGCCAATCTCCTGATAATGCCCAGTCTGGACGCGGCCAACATCGCCTTCAACCTGTTGCGGATGGCCGCCGGCGGCGGCGTCACCGTAGGACCGATCCTGCTCGGTGCCGACAAGTCCGCTCATATTCTGACACAGACCGCCACGGTCCGCGGCATCCTCAACATGACGGCGTTGGCGGTCGTCGATGCGGCACAGACCAGCGCGCATGCGCTGCCCCGAATGGCGGCGGAGTGACCCTGTCCGACGCCGGCAAGCTCGGAACGGAACACATGGTGAGCGAGACGTCCGATCTCCATCGCGTTATCGTCGTCGGCGGCGGCGCCGGCGGGCTGGAGCTCGTGACCCGGCTCGGCAACAAGCTGGGTCGTTACAAACGGGCCGACGTGACCCTCGTCGACAAATGCCGCGCCCATCTGTGGAAGCCGCTGCTGCATGAGATCGGAGCCGGCAGCATGGATCTCGGCGTGCACGAGATCGACTACCTGGCGCAGGCGCATTGGCATCATTTCCGCTATCGCATCGGCGAGCTGATGGGGCTCGATCGGCGGGCGCGCGCCGTTCATCTTGCTGCCCATGTCGACGACGAGGGACAGCTGGTCACGCCGCCGCGGAGCTTTCATTACGATACGCTGGTCATCGCGATCGGCAGTCAGTGCAATGACTTTGGCACACCGGGCGTACGCAAGCACGCGTTGTCGCTGGATACGCCCCTGGAGGCCAAGCGGTTTCACAGCCGCCTGGTGAACGCATACATCCGTGGCCATGCGCAATCCACGCCGCTGCGGCCCGAGCAACTCCAGGTGGCGATCATCGGTGCAGGAGCCACGGGAACGGAGCTCGCCGCGGAATTGCACTACACGACGCGACAGGTCGTTGCCTACGGTCTCGATCGCATCGATTCCAAACGAGACATCAGGATCAATCTCATCGAAGCGGCGGACCGCATATTGCCGGCGCTACCCGAACGGTTGTCGAATTCGGCGGCTGCCCTTTTGAAGGACCTCGGGGTGCGCGTCTGTGCCTCATCGAAAGTCGCCGAGGTCGCGACAAACGGAGTGAAACTTGCAAGCGGCGAATTCATTCCGGCGGAACTCGTCGTCTGGGCCGCCGGCGTCAAAGCGCCCGATGTGCTCAAGGACCTCGACGGTTTGGAGACAAATCGCCTCAACCAGCTGGTCGTCACATCGACCCTGCAAGCAACCCGCGACGAGAACATTTTCGTCATCGGCGACTGCGCGGCCTGTGCCTGGGATGGCAAGCCGGGCCAGAACGTTCCGCCCCGAGCCCAGGCGGCACACCAGCAAGCGACGCACGCCTTCAAGCAGGTCAAGCGACGGTTGGCGGGCCAGTCTCTCGCGCCTTGGCATTACCGGGATTTCGGCTCGCTTGTGTCGCTCGGTGAGTACTCGACGGTCGGAAGCCTGATGGGCGGCCTCATGGGGCGTAGCCTCTGGATCGAGGGCCTGTTCGCGCGGCTGATGTACCGATCGCTCTACAAGATGCACGAATTCGCGCTGCACGGGCCGACCAAGGTAACGCTCGATACCCTTGCGCGACTGATCACGCGGCGCACCGAACCGCATGTGAAACTGCATTGAGGGACCAATGAACAACCCGATCCCGCTCGAGTACCTAACGAGTTTCTCGCAAACCAGCCAGGCGATGATGCAGCAGCTTGCGACCGGCCTGCTAACGAGCGGCGACAACGCAACCAACTTCACACGCTACAGCGAACTTGCCTCGGTCCAGCAGAATTACTTACAACAGATGGGCGCGTTGTGGATGAACAGCGCCTTCGGTTCCGGCCCCATGCAGCCGGCCAAGGGCGATCGGCGGTTCGCAAGCGAGGAGTGGAAGAAAAGCCCATATCACGAGTTTCTCAAGCAGTCGTACCTCGTGAACGCCCGCTACGTGAACGATCTGATCGAGCGTGCGTCCCTCGACGACAGGACGCGGGCAAGAATGCGTTTCTTCGCACGGCAGATCCTGGATGCGCTGAGCCCGTCGAACTACCTTGCCACCAATCCCCGGGTGATCCGGCGTGCGATGGAGACCGGCGGCGACAGCGTGGCGACGGGCGTGAGGAACCTGCTCGATGATCTCGGCAAAGGCCGCATCTCGATAACCGACGAGCAGGCTTTCGAGGTCGGCCGGAATCTGGCGATTACGACCGGTTCCGTGGTCTTCGAGAACGAGCTGCTTCAGTTGATCCAGTACCAGCCGCTCACGGAGACGGTAGGCGCGCGGCCACTGGTCTTGATTCCGCCCAGCATCAACAAGTTCTACGTGTTCGATCTGCAACCGGCCAATTCGTTCGTGCGCTACGCCGTCGAGCAGGGCAACACCGTCTTCATCGTGTCCTGGCGCAACGTGATGGTCGAGCAAGGCCATCTGACGTGGGACGACTATCTCACCGAGGGGATCATGCGGGCGATCGACGTCGCTTGCGAAATCACCGGTGCCAACAAAGTCAACGCACTGGGCTTCTGCGTCGGCGGCACGATGCTCGGTTGCGCGGCTTCCGTGATGGCGGCGCGCAACGAGGACAAGATCGAAAGCCTGACGTTCCTCACGACGATGCTCGACTTCGCGCAGGCCGGCGAGATCGCCTTGCTGATCGACGAGCAGAGTGTGGCGGCGCGCGAGCAAACGATCGGCGGCGGCGGCATCCTCCCGGGGCGAGAGCTCGCGTTCGTGTTCTCCACGCTGCGCGGAAACGATCTCATCTGGCCCTACGTGGTCGGCAACTATCTCGAAGGGCGCCAGCCGGGTGCGTTCGACATTCTGTACTGGAACGCCGACAGCACGAACCTGCCGGGCCCCATGTACTGCTGGTATGTGCGTAACACCTACCTGGAGAACAACCTCCGCAACCCCGGGGAGACGACCCAATGCGGGGTCAAGGTCGACCTCTCGGCGATCCACGTGCCCACCTATGTGCTGGCAAGTCGCGAGGATCACATCGTGCCCTGGCAAACCGCCTACCGGACCACGCAACTGGTGTCCGGCGACTTGCGCTTCGTGCTCGGAGCAAGTGGCCACATCGCGGGTGTAATCAACCCGGCAGCGCGCAACAAGCGCAACTACTGGATCGAAGGCGAGCAGGGAAAGCGGCCCGAACGCTGGCTGGAGACGGCGCGCGAGGTACCCGGAAGCTGGTGGTTGGACTGGAGCGCCTGGCTTCGTTCTCACGCCGGCACGCAGGTGCGGGCACGCACGCGCCTGGGCAGCACCGCGTTTCCCGAGATCGAGCCTGCGCCCGGCCGCTACGTCACGGTGCGCGCCGCCTGAACCAGATATGGAGACTAGAGGAGGAAAATCATGACTGACATCGTTATCGCCTCGGCGGCAAGGACCCCGGTCGGGTCGTTCAACGGCGCGTTTGCCAACCTGCCCGCGCACGACCTTGGTGCGGTTGCCATCAAGGCCGCCCTCGAGCGGGCAAAGCTCGCGGGCAAAGAAGTCGACGAGGTGATCCTCGGCCAAGTGCTCACGGCCGGCCAAGGGCAGAACCCGGCGCGGCAAGCCGCCATGAAGGCGGGCATCCCCGAAGACAAGACGGCCTGGAGCCTCAATCAGGTGTGCGGCTCGGGACTGCGGGCAGTCGCGCTCGGCATGCTGCATGTCGCCAGTGGAGACGCCGACGTCATCGTCGCCGGCGGCCAGGAATCGATGTCGCTGTCGCCGCACGCGGCTCACATGCGAGACGGAACGAAGATGGGCGACGTGAAGTTCGTCGACACCATGATCAAGGATGGCCTCTGGGATGCGTTCCACGGCTATCACATGGGGACAACGGCGGAGAACGTCGCCCAGAAATGGCAGATCAGCCGCGAAGATCAGGACAGATTCGCCGTCGCCTCGCAGAACAAGGCGGAAGCGGCCCAGACATCCGGCCGCTTCAAGGACGAGATCGCACCGGTGACGGTGCAATCACGCAAAGGCGACATCGTCGTTGACCAGGATGAGTATATACGTCCCGGCACGACGCTCGACGCGGTTGCGAAGCTCAAGCCCGCTTTCTCCAAGGACGGCACAGTCACCGCCGGCAATGCCTCGGGACTGAACGACGGTGCCGCCGCGTTCGTCATCATGAGCGCCACAGAGGCGCAGCGGCGCGGCATCACGCCGCTCGCCCGCATCGCCTCCTGGTCCACCGCCGGCGTCAATCCGGCCATCATGGGCTCAGGCCCAATTCCCGCCTCTCGGCGGGCGCTCGAGAAGGCCGGCTGGAAGGTTGCCGACCTTGATCTCGTCGAGGCGAACGAGGCGTTCGCCGCGCAGGCGCTCGCCGTCAACCGGGACATGGCCTGGAACACCGACATCGTGAACGTCAACGGCGGTGCCATCGCCATCGGTCACCCGATCGGCGCGTCCGGCGCACGTATTCTAGTGACCCTTCTGCATGAAATGCAGAAGCGGAACGCCAAGCGCGGGCTCGCGACGCTGTGCATCGGCGGCGGTATGGGCATCGCTCTCACTGTCGAGCGCTAGTCGCAAGTTGGCTTGGTAAACTATTTATCGCAGGTAGCCGAGTGGGGATTCCATGGGCAATGCCTTTAGATTGGAGCCAACCGAGGGAGGAAGGCCATGTCGCAACACGCACTCTCAAATCCTGAGCTGCCGAAGCGGGCACTATCTTGGCTGATATGGACGGGTATAACCGCGCTGGGCGCATTCGCACTTGCTGGCATCGCGCTCAATCGCAATGAGCCGGTTAGCGCGGCCTGGCTGGTGACAGCGGCTATCTGCGTCTACCTCATCTCCTATCGCTTTTACAGCAAGTTCATCGCCGAGAAGGTCTTGCAGCTGGACGACACGCGCATGACGCCGGCCGAGCGCCATAATGATGGCCTCGACTACGTTCCTACCAACAGATACGTCGTCTTCGGTCATCACTTCGCGGCCATCGCGGGGGCCGGACCACTGGTCGGGCCGGTGCTCGCTGCACAGATGGGCTATCTGCCGGGAACTCTATGGATCCTCGTAGGAGTGGTGTTTGCGGGCGCGGTGCAGGATTTCGTTATTCTATTCTGCTCGATGCGACGCGACGGCCGCTCGCTCGGCGAAATGGTGAAAATGGAAATGGGCCCAATCGCGGGCGGCGTTGCCCTCGTTGGCACCCTCGGGATTATGATCATAATCCTCGCCGCCCTCGGCCTGGTCGTCGTGAAGGCATTGGGCGAAAGCCCGTGGGGCACGTTTACGGTTGCCGTCACGATCCCGACCGCCATGCTCATGGGTGTCTACATGCGGAGCATCCGGCCAGGCAAAGTGGGAGAAGCCTCTGCATTCGGCGTGATCGTTCTCTTGCTCGCCATCTGGTATGGCCAGTACGTGGCCCAAGACGCAACGCTCGGGCCAGCTTTCACCCACAGCGCGCCTGCCCTAGCTTTGGCAATCATCGTTTATGGCGCCATCGCCTCTATGCTGCCAGTGTGGCTCCTCCTCGCTCCTCGCGATTACCTCAGCACGTTCCTCAAGATCGGCGTCATTGTCGCGCTCGCGATCGGCATTTATCTGGTCCAGCCCGATCTGAAGATGGAGGCGGTGACCCGTTTCACCGACGGTAGCGGACCAGTGTTTTCCGGCCCGCTATTCCCGTTCCTTTTCATCACCATCGCATGCGGCGCAGTTTCGGGCTTTCACGCGTTGATCTCGTCCGGCACGACGCCAAAGATGATCGAGCGGGAGTCGGACGCCCGTTTTGTCGGCTACGGCGGCATGCTGATGGAGTCTTTCGTCGCCATAATGGCGCTTTCCGCTGCATGTGTGCTCGATCCTGGCATCTACTTCGCCATGAACAGTCCGGCGGCGGTAATCGGCGACACGCCTCAAAAGGCAGCCGAGGTAATTAGCAATTGGGGTTGGGTGATCACCCCCGAAGCGATCACCCAGACCGCAACCGACGTGGGGGAACACACTATCCTCAACCGAGCCGGCGGCGCCCCGACTTTGGCGGTGGGCATGGCACAAATCATGGCACAGGCCTTTGGAGGCAAGGCGCTCGAAGCCTTTTGGTACCACTTCGCCATCCTGTTCGAAGCACTGTTCATCCTCACGGCGGTTGATGCCGGCACCCGCGCAGGGCGATTTATGATTCAGGATCTGCTCGGCAACATCTATGCCCCGCTCGGCCGCACCGAGTCCCTGTTTTCCAATGTGGTTGCTACACTGCTCTGTGTCGCCGCATGGGGCTACTTCGTCTATCAGGGCACGGTCGACCCGCTTGGGGGAGTGAATACGATCTGGCCGCTATTCGGCATCTCGAACCAGATGCTCGCCGGCATTGCTCTTCTGTTGGCCACTACCGTGCTGATCAAGCTTAAGCGCGAGCGCTACGCCTGGGTGACGCTTGCGCCCACGGCATGGCTTCTGGTTTGCACCCTCACGGCAGGGTGGATGAAGGCGTTCTCGTCCGATCCGCGCGTTGGATTCTACGCGTTGGCCAACAAGTACAGCGAGGCGGCTTCGGCTGGCACTGTCCTCGCTCCGGCCAAGAGCATTGCCGAGATGGAGCGTGTGGCTTTCAACAACTACATATGCGGCACGCTCACAGTGCTGTTCGTTGCTCTCGTGCTAGTCATGGCTTATTTCACGCTGCGAATGTCGCTGAAAGCGTTCCGCAATGCCATGCCGAGTGCGGCTGAGACGCCGCCAGCAATTCGTGAGGGAGGATTGTCCGGTGCTCCTGCGTAATGTTCGGAAACCGGTCCTGTCGTGCCGGGAAGTCACAGGGGCGACGGTAGAAGGGTGCTTTGCGTGCGCGCGGGACGCGGCCACACAACTGCGCCAGGGTTGGCTTAGGGTCATTGGTGCGCCCGACTATAAGGCCTACTTGATCCACCATGCGGCGCGGCATCCCGGCTTGGCACCGATGGCTGAGGGTGAATACGTCAACATGTTCATCGAGCGGCGCTTCAATGGACGGAGTGCTGGGCGCTGCTGCTAGTTCATAATCCGGGTGGCGAGATCAGGGGCGTAAATCAAATCCGGACATACTGGTGGTGTAGCCCGCCGAGAATTGGGCGGCAAAGAATGCGCCCGGCTACTTCGACGGCGCGCAAGATCGGCGCATCTTTCTCCAAAGATAAATGCGTCCGGATCTCGTTGTGATAACTCATGTACGACAGCAGTATGTGACGGAGGTGTCGCTCGCCCGACACAACAACGTGGTCAAGGCATTCCCAGGGATGCGCCAACTGAAGCAACAAGGCGCGGCCGGCGCCAAAGAAGACGGCCGCCTCGCGGTCGACCCGCCAGGTCAGTGAAGCGGGACCGAAGACCCCCTCAATTGATCCGGCCGCCGCCTCGCAAACGGTGTCGAGACTGCTTTCAAAATCATCTTCGGACAACAACGGTATACCCTCAGGATTTGCAACGGGATGACAGGCCACCGGATCGAAGTAAGAGCAGTATTTGCCCTGTTGTCATCGCTGGGGCGCCAACGAGAAGTACCTGTGCTCCATCGAGGGCGCCCGTCCACCGGGCGTCCCCTTAGGGACGACATTACCTGAAGTTCTCGCTGACGCCCTCCCTGTTATTCGTGGACCATCGACGGCGTCTTCATCGATGAGACCTGGGCCAAGACCAACATCATCCGCACCCATGGTTGGGGGCAGAGAGGACAGCGCGCCTGCGCGGACAAGCGTCGCACGGCATTGGCAAACGCTCACATTCCTCGCGTCTTTGCGGCACGACCGGATGGGCACCCGGCATTCCCCACGTCCTTTTTTTTGATCTATCACCGCTGCGAGATCATGCTCTTCAATTGATTCAGCAGTGTCAGCACCCAGCAGAACGCGAACAGTCCGGCGAGGCCGACGCCGGTGCGGCGGTCGAGCAGCGACAGCCCGGTCCAAAGCCACACGCGATAGATCCACAGCGCGGCAATCGCGACACCCAATAGGCACACCAGCAGCTTGACAAATCGCGTGTTGGCGACGCCAACGGCTGCGAACAGGATCGTCAGCGGGACAAGGAACATCTGACAGGTTGAAACCAGTGTCTCGTTCACGGGCAGCTCCGAAAGGGATTCTAGTGGTCCTTCGATTGTAACATTCGCAACGACGCCAACTGAGACGGAATGCGAATGTTAGAATCGAACCACAGCCGGTATTTCAAACAAATCGTTGCCGCGCAGCCCTTACACCAGACTACACGCCGTCCCCAGCTAAATGGCTACGGCCGAAGCGGCGCGAAATCCGGGCTACCCTCAATACGGAGGCTTCTTTTTCGCCTGCTGCAGTTTGACGGCTTCGCACGCCTTCGCCGACCAAGGCTTGGGCGATGGCATGGCCGATGCCATTTCCCGCACCGGTTACCAGGGCTGCCTCGCGCGCCGGGTCGAATGGAGTGTTCGGCAGGCTCATGTTGATCGGAGCTCCGATTGCGATAATTGCAATGTATTGAGGTCGTCCATGTCGAGCACCGTAATACGGCTATTGCCGTTACGAGCCACCCCGGATTGCGCTGCGCTCCATCCGGGCTACAATTCGACGTAACTACTACTCGTCGGGGTCCGGAAACCGCCCTGGAGGATTCAATTTAGACCGAACTCGGGTTAATGTCCGGCCGGTGAGACCAACTCCTACTCTTCCTCGATCCGACCCGCGAGTGAGCCAACAGGCGGATGACGTGGATCGGGGGCTTCCTGCTCTAGGATTTTTGGATCCTTCGTCGTCGACATCCACATCGCCAATTCGGCCAAAGAACTGTCCGATTCCCCAATTGCGCGCAGCGAATTGTCGGTCATCGCCGGCTTGCCAAATTCTTCGACCAACTTCCTGTTCATGAGATGAGGACGGGGCCTGCGAGGCAGCACCTGTTCCAAAAATCGAAAGATCTTCAAGCCGCCTGGATCGATGTCCCCCCAGTGAAAGAAGGGCACGTCGTCGCCGATTGTCGACAGGGCCCTATTCAGCAGCGAGACGACCCCCGCGGAAGGAAAACCACCGAGGTACACGATCAGTCCCTCGCCGCCCATCTCTCGCACCTGACGATTGAAGCTGGCGTAATTCTCGACTGTCAGCACAAAACTAGGCCGAGTGCCCATCTTGAGAAGCGGCAGCATTTCAGGATGGACCGAGGCGAACGGCGCAGCGTTGCCATCAACCAAAACCCCCACCTCTCCCTCGAAGATAACCGGTCTTTTCAGGTGAATTGGGTGGCTGTAACGTTCCAAACCGATGCTGGCCCAGATTGCATCGGCCGCAGCGCCAGGCTGGCCAAATTGGATGCCAACGACGGTAGCGAGCCGGGAGGCGTGTCGATCGAACGCCTTCGTATCGTTCGTCGCCCTGAGCGAGAACGTGCGCGCGTCCAGCCCTCGAGCTTCCAGCCGCGAGATCGAAGCCAGCAGCATGAAGAACTCCTTGCTGGCTTCTATCTCCGCGGCGGCGAGGCGATAAGCGCTTTCACTCCTTGCCCAGTGCCCCGCCATTTCGTCAAGCAGGCGGACCACCCAGGCCTCTCCCGACGTCGCGATTGGAAGCAATTCGTCCCGAGCGCGCTGCGCGACCACGGCCGCGGTCGGACGGCCCAGGTGACGGGCGAGCAGATCCGGATCGCGAACACGCACGCGTTCGATCAGATGACCACGATCTCTTCGGCCCCGTTGCACCTCGACGGCGCCGAACCGCTCTGCTGCCGCCATGAGATCATGGAAGCGGCCAACCTGCTGCACCGTAGACAGCTTGTCGTACTCCGGAGCGGCAAATGCCGGCCGGGACCGATCCGGATGCCGTTCGCTTCGCTCCAGCAGCCGTTCGAGGAATTCGACGCCGGCGTCGGCTGTCCCCAGGTCGGTCATTCCGCTGCCTGATCCTGCGAAGTGACCGTGGATTGCTCATCCGCGATCAGTTCGGCCTTGAATACGTCGAAGCCCTTGCGATAGGGGTCGGCCGCGACGAGTTCGCCTCGCGCCTTCAAGGTGAGGAGTTCGGTGTCGATCATCACCTGATTACCCAGGCGATTGACGTTCACCACGGTATCGACGACCTCCATGAAGACATGGCGCCTTTTCGTCGGGCGTAGCCAGGACGACCTGAAGGCCAAGGTCACGCATGAATTCCGAACACTGACCGATCGCCTTCGTGTCCAGGCGGTTGAAGGCCTCGTCGAAGATCGCCAGCGACAGTCCGCTCTCGCCGGTCCGCCGGTTCTGGTAGGTGGCAGCCAGGGAAGCGCCGATTGCGATGTAAAACGGAAGCTGCCCCTCGCCGCCGGATCCCGTCCCTGCCCGGCTAGTCAGCGACGACCGGATCTTGCCGTTGGCATCCTGGATGTAGAGCTCGAAATTGAAGTATTTGCGCGGATCCTCGATCTCGTCAGTCTTCGCTTCCGGATTGGACAAGATCTCCTCGATCCGGCGGACCGCGCGCATCGTCGGTGTGTTGGCATCCTGGCTTCGGTCGCCGAACAGCGGCAGGCTGAAGTCGGGCCGGCGGATTCGTTGACGAGATCGATCATGTCACGTGGGTTGGAGCCTCTAGTGCCTTGAACGAAAAGTAATCGCGACCGTGGAATTGCCGATCGGCCAGGTGCCGGTTCAACTCGGTGAGCGTTGCCCTGATCCCTGTGAAGGCGTCGTCCAGGCGGTGGAGCAGGTCGTCGCGGAAAGCCGACGTCATTTCGGTGGCGGCGTTCCGGCACTGCTCCTCATACTGAACCAGTTCATGGGCATCGAGCCGCTGTTTTTCGGCCGTGGCCCATTGTTCAGCGGCGGCCGGCGTGGCTTCTTCGGCGGTGAAGGGCGGAGAAACATGGAAGTCCTGACCATGTTTGTTCACCGCATTAGTCATTTCGCGCATGAGGCTGGAGCGGCGATCCGTCGACCGACGATCCCTATCTGCAACGAAACCCGCAAGCAGATTAGGTATCGTATCGGTGGCGATTCCTCCAACCTCCGGTTGGTAGTCGCGCATCGCCGTCGATTGTGGGAACCCCTGCCTCAGTCCTCCGAACATTTATTTGCTGCCGCAACGTCCAAATCTCTGCCTCAAGCGCTGCTCGCGAGCGGATCAGATCGACGACCATCCAACCAATAAGCCTGCAAAGATCCCTCATGGCACAACAGCATCGCCCGATTCTCCATCAACTACCAGCCAGATAAGGTTTTCGACAGGGACAGCCAGGTTGCACACGTGGCAAGCGGATCCAATCAATCTCATTGAAACATTCGACATACCGCTTAACGCCCTGCCGCCGCTCGCTCGCCTATATCAGAATATTAGGAGAGCTTTACCCCGGGTGATCGCTGGTTGGTACTGAAGCTCTTTTGGGCATTGCGGTGCCCTTAGCAGTGGTGCCACTTGGATCCGGCTCGACTGCCCCGCAATCAAGGATCGTCCCAACGTTATCGCGGCGTATGATGCGCCCACGGGCGCGCAGCCTCAAAGGCCGCCGCGGCCCTTAGCACCAGGGCGTCTTCGTGCCAGCGCCCGACGATCTGCAGCCCGACGGGCAGTCCACTTGAAGTGAACCCACAAGGGACACTGACGGCTGGATGTCCGGTGAGATCAAACAGGTTGAGGTAAGGCACCCAGCTCTCGCGCATATCGCCGGCATCTTCGCCGTTGATGGTGATTCGATCGAGCGCGCCTGCCTCGGCCGGAAGCGGCGGCCGGCTGCAGGTCGGCGTCAGCACCAGATCGTACGCTTCAAACCAGTCTTGCACGGCGCGGAAATATTGTGTTCGCTTGTACGTCGCCTGCAGGAGTTCATGACCGGAATACGCGCCGCCGGCCCGAATGCCTTCGACAAAGCTGGTGTCGAGCTGAGCGGCGACATCCTCCAATCGTCCGTGAAAACGAGCGGCCCAGTTTGATTGCTGCAGAACGCGCCACGCCGGCCCCGCATTCGCAACTGGCTCGTCGCGCTGTTCGACCGTGCAGCCGAACTCACGGAAGGCCACGAGCGCAGCCTCGCAGCAGCGGCGTACCTCGGTGTCGAGCATTCTGTTGCCAACCAGCGGACGCCAGGCGATCTTCAGCAGGTTGATCCCTTCTGTTGGACCCTGCAGGGCCGCCAGCGCATTCGCCGGGCCACGGCCCATCGAATGCGGATCAGCGCGATGCGCACCGGACACTACGTCGAGCATTAAAGCGGCATCAGCCACGGTGCGCGCCATCAGACCTAGATGAATGAAGTTGTTAAAGGCGTCGGGCACCTGACTGTGTGGAATGACGCCAAGCGTCGGCTTCAGCCCTACGATGCCGGTGAGCGCCGCGGGCAGCCGCGTGCTTGCGCCCGCGTCGGTCGCCAGCGATATAGGTCCCATGCCGGCCGCCACGGCGACGGCGGATCCGCCGCTGGACCCGCCGGGCGTAAGCGCCGTGTTCCACGGATTTCGCGTTGTTCCAAACAGGGGACTATCGGTCAGCAGCTTGTGTGCAAATTCAGGGGTTGTGGTCTTGCCCACGATGACGGCTCCGGCGCATCGCAGACGCTCGACCGCCACGGCATCGGCATCCGGCACGTTGTCCGCCATCAGCCGCGAGCCCCACGTCGTGCGCATGCCCGCGGTGTTGATGATGTCCTTGATCGAGACCGGCACGCCATGCAGTGCGCCAAGGGCATCGCCGCGTTCGACGGCAGCATCCGCCGCGCGCGCGGCCTGCATCGCGCCCTCACGATCGATCGTAATAAACGCGTTCAAGGTGGGCTGTGTCTGCTCGATCCGATGCAGCACCCCTTGCGTCACTACGGCCGACGAAATGCGGCGCGTGCGTATGCGCTCGCGTAACTCCAGCGCGGAACAGAACAGAAGATCGTGATCGGCCACCTGATCAGCCCCGGACGAGAATTGCGAAACTGGGCCGCCCGGCGGCAGGGCGGCTTGCCCGTCCGCCCTTACACGGGAATGCAAAGCGCATTCGGCACCAAAAGATTGTCGTAGACGCAACGGCGCTCGGCCAGCCTGAGGCCGTCAGCGGTACGGCGAAACTTGTCATAGTAGGTGCCGACCTGATGCAGAGTCGCGTCAGGGCGATCGAACAGCACTTGCAGGACCACGTAGTTGGCGCGCGCCGTAATCGTGCCGTCGCTCGCCTCCTCGAAGACGCTGAGGTTGGCGATCATGTGCCGCAGGTAACGCGGCGCAAACATCGCGGTTTCCCGCAGGGCGAAGGCACGGTCGCGGATCATGCCTTTGTTCTCGCAGTAAATCAGCCCAACTGGCAGGCCGCGGTCGAAATTCTCACGCGACAGGACCACGTAGAGGGCATCGTCCGTGAACAGCTCGACCCAGTCCATCAGCCGCTGTTCGTCGAGAGTTACGGCATAGGCGGTATTGAACGTCTCGATCTCGTGGCGCAGCAGCACGGCCTCGAGCCGGGCATCGGCAACGACAGGGGTGGAAAGCGGGCGTGTCATGACAGGCTCTCCATGGCTAGAGTCCCATTTCCTGGCGCCAGTGCTGGTACATCCCGCGGATCGCGGCCTCGGAGATCAGCGTGTCCGACGTTCCCATCGCCACCGCCGGATCGAGCTCGACGAGATGATTGCCGTTCGGCACGTGCTGCATGCCGTCCTGCACGAACTTGATCGCCTCGTTGTCCTCCAGCCCGAGAAAGCCGGCCGGCCCCATCAGGTTGCCTTGCCGGAGCCTGTGCCGCGTCATCTCCTCGTCGTCGCCTTCGAAGCCGAACATCGTCCATTTCATGATGAACTCATGCGGACCGGTCGGCACGATCTGACGCACGCCGAGCGTGTTCATCTCACGCTGAATGATCAGATTGGGCCAGATCGTCGCCATGGTGACGGACCAGGGACTGTCGAACTCCTCGATGAAGTTCATCAACCGCGGGTCAGCCAGCTCCATGCCTTCGCGATAGGCCCGCATCTCGTTCTTGCTCTCGCTGCTGACCGACTTGTCGGACTTGGCCGACGCCATCACGCCATGACGTCCGGTCGGATCGGCGAGCATCAGAGACTTGTTGCCGGCGACCAGCAGGCCGAAGCTCACAAGGAACGTATGCAGCAAGGTCGCGTGATAAGGATCCTTCAGATTTTCGTGGTAGAGCTTCCAGTTGCCCGGCAGCGTGTGACGGTAATGGCCGAGTAGCCGCGGCTTGCGGCCGTCGAAGGTCGCCTCGAATTCGGCCAGAATCTCCGGCCCGAGATATTCCTGCAACGTCTCCATGTCCGGCCGATACGACGCGAACACCACGCCGCGATGGGTCGTGACATTGAGCCGTCGCAGCCCGTGATCGGCATTGTGGAAATCCTTGGGCATGCCGCCCTTGCCGTCGACGCCGCGCCGGAACGGAACGCCCGCCAGATTGCCTTTCAGGTCGTAGGACCACTGGTGATAGGGACAGACGAACTCCTTGGCGTTGCCGCTCAGCTCGCGGCAGAATTCGGCGGCGCGGTGCGCGCAGCGATTTTCGAACACGTGGATGGTGCCGTCCTCCGCACGCGACACCACCACCGGCGTCGGCCCGACATTGGACCGGATGTAATCTCCGGGATTGGGCACTTCGCATTCGAGCGCCACGTAATTCCAGGTGCGACCCTGGAAGATGCGTTCGATCTCTCGCTCGTAGATGGTCTGGTCGGTGTAGACCCAATCGGGAATTCGCCGCAGGCCTTCCTTCGGCCAGACGTAGCGAGTGGTGATCGAGAGCGGGGGATTTGCGTTCATGTCGCCGACCTCCAAGTTGATTTCTTCGCTCGCCGATATCGCATTCAACAGCTGCGCTCCGGCCGCCGCAAGATCGAACGGACCTTCCTTTTCAAGCTCGGCCCTGGCCTCCCGGATGGCCTTGGTCTTCGAGAAGGCCACCACCCCGGTGAGGCGCCCGCTATTGCGGTCGATCGTGCGGTAGACCGCTCCCGGGGCGGCGCCCGGCACCCCGGAATGGGCCACGAGGTCGCCGGCTCCGACCAGCCCGAGCATCTGGATGTTGAGACTGAATTGATCGGTCCAGAACCAGGGCGCCTTGCGCGCAGTCGCGGTGACTCCTGCGATCGAACGGCCGGCGGCATCGCCCTGCTCTTCGGCGTTGTGCCAGCTTTCCAGCCGGAGCGCGCGGTTGCCGCTTTCGATGTGATGCAATGCACAATCGCCGGCCGCCCAGATCCGCGGAACGCTGGTGCGCCCGTCGGCATCCACCACGATGCCCCCGGCGCACTGGCAGCCCGCGGTTTGCGCGAGGTCAAGTTCGGGCTCCAGCCCTATGCCTACCAGCACCAAATCGGCTTCGATGATCTCTCCGCCGGCGTCGATACCGAGGCGGCGGCCGCGTTCCACAATCGCACGCACATCGGCGTTGAGCCGCAAATCCACTTGGTGCTGCTGTGCCAGCTTCCTGAACACGCGGCCAAGCGACGCCGGCAACAGCCGCGACATGATCTCCGCCTCGCGCTCCAGCAAGGTCACGGCGAGCCCGCGCGCGGATGCGGCCGATGCGAGCTCGAGGCCAATGAAACCGCCCCCGATGATACAAACATCGGATGCGTTGCCGAATGCTCGATCGATCGCGGCGGCATCCTCGATCGTACGAAGGTGCAGCACGTTAGGCAAATCGGTGCCGGGCACGGTGAGGCGGCGAGCCCGACCGCCGGTCGTCAGCAAAAGCGCGCCGTAGGATAGCGTCGTACCGTCGTCAAGCCGGACCGTTTGTGCTGCGCTGTCGACGGCCGCGGCGCGAATGCCAAGATGCAGCTTCACCTTTTGCCGTGTCGCGTCCTCTTCGGTCAGGCGATATAGAGGGCCTCCGCCCTGCCCCGACAGCATCTCCTTCGACAACGGCGGTCGTTCGTAAGGCGGATGTGGTTCATCGCCGATCAGGTCGATCGTGCCGCCGAAACCGGCTTCGCGCATGGCGATGATGGCAGCGGCCGCGGCCTGACCGGCTCCGATGACGACAACGCCACCAGTGGCTGCTGCATTTTCCAGCGTACTCTCCTCGGGGCGCTTTTCGCCTGCCTCGTGGGCCGACTGGTCCAGGGCAACGAAAACTTCGCCGCCTTCGACCTTCACCGCAAACGTCTGGAGGTCCCTGGTGAGCGGCGCGCATAGCGCCTTGCCGCTGCGGATGTCGAATACGCCCTGGTGCAACGGGCATTCGATCTTGCCATCCTCGACAAAGCCCTCGGCGAGGAGCGCGAGGGCATGCGTGCACACACCATGCGTCGCATAAACTTCGTCCTTCAGGCGATAAAGTGCGACCGGCGTTCCGGCGATCTCAACGCCGAGCACGCCGTTCTCGGGGATTGATTCCAGTGATGCTGCCCGCTGCCATGCCATGCGCGACAAATCCCGATTGCGTCTCGACCAAAAAGCAGCGACTGCAAAATGCGATCTAAGATTGCCTATTGCATATCGTCAGTATAACCTCATATTTGGTCCGCGCACAATACGGGGGTCTTGGACCGGTTCAAAAACAGCCCCACTGGGAAAGGACGTGACATGGCTCAGGAGCCGATCGCCACCAAGGGAAACTTCCTGCACATCTACGATTTTCGTGTGAAGGCCGGCCATGAGGCCGAATTCATCAAGTCATTCGAAAAGTTCGACTATTCCGATGACAATCCCATGCACAAATCGGCGGCTCAGGTGAAGGACGGCGTACTGTGCCGCGACACCGAAGATCCGCAACGGTTCTTCCTGATCGCGGAATGGGCGGACATCGAGGAACACGCGAAGATCCGCAAGATCCTCGCCAATGAGATCAAGCCGGAATTCATCAAGTACATCGAGGGCGGCAAGTTCGTGCCTAAATATGTCGAGGTGGTTTCCTCAACCCCGGATGAGATTCTTCAGAAGGCGGCAGGCTGAGGACCGTGCAGCGACAGCTCTACACTTTCTTCCGCTCCTCGACGTCGTTCAGGCTGAGAATCGCGCTGGCTTACAAGGGCCTCGACTATGAGCCGCATTATGTAAGCCTGCCGAAGATGGAGCATCACGCGGCCGGCTATCAGGCACTCAATCCGCAGCGGCTGCTGCCGCTTTTGATCGATCGCGGCCGCCGCTACACCCAGTCGCTGGCGATCATCGAGTATCTCGACGAGGCTTATCCCGAGCCGCCGCTGATGCCGCGCGACATTGAGGGGCGGAGTTACGTGCGGACCGTGTCGCAAATCATCGGCTGCGAAATGCACCCCTTGAATAATGTGCGGGTGCTCAAGCATTTGAAGACGCAATTTGGTGCAGACGATGCAGCGACCAGGGCGTGGTACTCGCACTGGATCGCAGAAGGATTCCGGGGCTTGGAGGACTACTTGCGGGAGGCTCGGCGGCATGGCGCTTATTGCCTGGGCGATAGTGTCACAATGGCAGACATCTGTCTCGTGCCGCAGGTCTTCAACGCCGCACGGTTCGATTGTTCGGTTGATGACTATCCGATCATAAAAGGTGTCTTCGAGCGCTGCATGGCGCTTGGCGCATTCCGCGACACCCAACCGAGTACGCAGCCAGACGCGTTCTGATGGCCGGCGGTGGCCACTAACTCGGATTATAGATCGTCCGGCCGAGATGGTTGTTGCCCTCGATCAGCAGCAGCAGCGTATCGATGAAGGCCTTGCGCTCGTCCGGCGAAAGCGGAGCCAGCAGCCTGTTTTGAGCGCGCAGCATGGCCGCATACATCTGCTCGGTGATGCGCTGCCCGGCCGGCGTCAAACGCGCAAGCACCATGCGCTTGTCCGCCTTGCTGCGATGGCGCTCCAGCAGTCCGCGCCGGGCAAGGCGTGCCAGCACGTCGGCGACATTGGTGCGATCGATGCCGAGCTCGCGACCGATCGAGTTCTGGTCGAGATCGGGATTGAGTGACAGCGTGGTCAGAAGTCCGTACTGCACGGGCGTGATGTCGAACTCGTCGCACTCTTCGAAGAACAAAGCATAATGAATCTGGTGCAGCCGGCGCAGCAGGTAACCCGGTCGCGCCCACAGCGGCATGTCCGGCGATCTTGCCTGGCCGACGTCGCGGGCTTGCGCAAGGGAAAAGCCGTGCTTCTTTTTGGGCTCGGTGGCCCGTGATTTCGTCGCTGTGTTGCGGCGTGTTATCATTGTCCTTCAATCCGATCTCGGGTACGTCGGCGAGCGCCGCTTCCCAAGCTGTTCTGCAATCCGGCAAGAAAGTACAGCGGATTCGCGCGCCGAACCCATGCAATGCGGCTTCCTAGAGTATCCTGCCGCCCGCGACAAATTCGTCAGTACACCATCCTATCTTGCGCTGCCCGACAAACCTGTTAGCCTCTCACGCGCCGGCCATTGAACATTCGAGGTATGCATGCTTCGCCTGCGCCATTTGTCCCGCACGTTCATCGCGCTTCTTGCGCTTCAGCTGCTTGCCTGCGAAGTCACGGCCGCCGACGCGATCAGGGTCCGGCTCGACTGGACGCCTTGGGGCGACCAGGCCCCGTTCCACCTTGCGCAGGAAAGCGGGTTGTTCAAGAAATACGGTCTCGACGTCAGCATCGACGACGGCAACGGCTCGGTGGCCACGGTGCAAATCGTTGGCAACGGCGAGTACGATGTCGGCCACGCCTCGCTCGCGCCAATGGCGATCGCGCGCTCTAAGGGTCTACCGGTAAAGGCGATCGCAGGCTTCATCCAGGAAAACGATATCGGCCTTTTGGTGCCGAAGGACGGCGGCATCAGCAGTGCGGCGGACCTCAAAGGCAAGAAGATCGCGTTTACCGCGGGTTCGCTCGAGGCTCCGTTCATCGACCGCTTTCTCGCCACCGGCAAGCTGAAGCGCGACGACGTCGACCTAATCAACGTCGACGCGGCCGGCAAGGCCGGCATGTACATGACGGGTCGTGCCGATGCGGCGTTTTCCTCGGTGCCGTTTTTCCTTGCCGTGGTCGAGTCCAAGCGGCCGTCGACCGCCGTGCGCTTTGCCGACGCCGGATTGCGATTTCCCAGCTTTGGGCTGTTTGCGACCGAGAAAACCATCGGCGCCAAATCCGACGCGCTCAGGCGATTCACGAGCGTGGTGGCCGGATGCTGGGCCTACATCTTCAACGGCCACGAGGACGAAGGTGTAAAGGCGATCATGGCCGCCCGGCCACAGGCCAAGCTCGACCCGAAAGTGTTGCGGCAGCAGATCGATACGCTAAAGAACTACGCGCAGACGGATGCCGTCCGCTCGCTCCCGTTCGGAACTATGGCGCCGTCGGACTGGCAGCAGGCGGTGACAACCCTCTCGCAGGGCGGGCTGCTCAGTGATGCCATGGATCCGCGCGATCTCTACACCAACGACATGATCGATCCAAAGATCGTCGCTGAGGTCAGCACGGCCTTGAAGTAAGGCGCGAGGATGATCGCCGCAAAGGACGTCGGCAAGCGGTTTGGCGATGCCGCCGACGGGGTCACCGCCATCGCAAACATCTCGATGAACATCGCGGAAGGCGAGTTCGTCAGCCTGCTTGGGCCGAGTGGCTGCGGCAAGAGCACGTTCCTCCGCTGCCTGGCCGGACTCGAGCAAACCACCGGCGGGACACTGCTGGTCGACGGCAAGCCAATCGAGGGCCCGCCCGAACGGCTGGGCATGGCGTTCCAGCGCGACGCCCTGCTGGACTGGATGAACGTGCTCGACAACGTGCTGTTGCCGGCCGACTTCAGCGGCGGGCGCAGACGCGAATTCGAGCCGCGGGCGCGCGAGCTGCTCAAAATGGCAGGGCTTTCGGGCTTCGTGCAAGCCTATCCGCGCACCCTGTCGGGAGGCATGCGCCAGCGTGTTGCGATGTGCCGGTCCCTGTTGCTGGAGCCACGGCTATTGCTGATGGACGAGCCGTTCGGCGCGCTGGACGCGCTGACGCGCGACCAGCTCAATGTCGACCTTCACCGGCTCTGGACGCAGCTGCGGATGACCGTGGTCTTTGTCACCCACAGCATCTCGGAGGCGATCTTCCTGTCCAGCCGCATCGTCGTATTCAGCCCGCGTCCGGGCACTGTGATTGAGGACATCCAGGTCGAGCTGCCGGATGAGCGCAGGCTCGCAGTGCGCGAGACAGAGCCGTTCGGACGCTACTCGCGCCATGTCCGCGGCCTGTTCGAGAACATGGGGCTACTGCATGACTGAGGCCTCTCGCGGCTACGCCGTAGCGCTCCGCCGCAAAGCGCTGCCCTTCGCGGGTGCGGCCGGATTCCTGCTGTTGTGGGAACTGTTCTGCCGCATCTACCAGGTACGCCCGGTGCTGCTGCCGCCACCTTCGCTTATCTTCGGCGAGCTTGCGCAGTCGCCCTTGTGGTTCGCACAGCAGACCGCCTACACGGTTGGCATCACGCTGGCTGGGTTCATGGTAGCGGCCATACTCGGCGTGCTGTTTGCGGTGGTCGTCACCGAATGGAAAGTGCTGGATCGGCTGTTGTTCCCGTTGTTCGTCGCGCTCAACAGCGTCCCGAAAGTCGCAATTGCGCCGCTCTGCATCATTTGGTTCGGCACCGGCGCCGAGCCGAAGATTGCGATCGCATTTCTGATCGCGGTGTTCGCGGTGGTCATCGACACCATCCTGGGCCTGCGTTCTGTCCCTCCCGACATTCTCGACCTGGCTCACACATTGCGCGGTTCACGCTGGAAGGTGCTCACGCGCATCAAACTCTTCTGTGCCCTGCCCCACCTATTCGCCGGACTGAAAGTCGCGATGTCTCTGGCGTTGGTCGGGGCGATCGTCGGCGAGTTCGTGTCGTCGCAGCGCGGCCTCGGCTACGTCATCCTGAGCGCGCAAGGCATGTTCGACACGCCGCGCGTGTTCGCGGCCATCGCCATCCTGGCCGTGCTTGGCGTCGTCTTGATCGAGTTGCTGGATTTCGTCGAGCGACTTGCATTGCCATGGCAACACATCACCGGACGCGCAACGCACTAGTCCTATCGAAATTGCTGCACCAGCGGTGCGCACCACGTCGATCGTTTATGCATGGCGCCGATGGCAGGCAGCGTGCCGAATCTTTCCTCTCGGCGGCGCTAAATCCGGAGCGTTTCCCGTTTGACAGTCCTCGGAAAGTTCATCAGTATACCATCATATTTTTATGACGTCATATTCAATGCGCTGGACAGGGGAAAGTGCGACGATGGCTCTGCGAAGCAACGATGCCACTACGATTGGAAGAAGATCATTTCGGCGACCGCGCTGCTGGCCTTATCCGGCTTGCCGCACGCGACAGCGTTTTTGTTTGTCTGGCCAACAACTGCGTGGAGCATCGCGATGAAGAGGCGCACCTTCCTGAGCCAGGCGGCCGGGGCCGCCGCCCTCGCCGTCGCAACTCCGGCCATCGCCCAATCGGGCCAGGTCCGCTGGCGCATGACCACAAGCTGGCCGAAGAGCCTCGACACCATCCATGGCTCGGCGGAGCTCATGAGCCAGCGTATTGCTCAGCTCACCGACGGCAAGTTTCAAGTGGGCGTGTTCGCCGGCGGCGAAATCGTTCCTGGCACCCAGGTCTTTGATGCGGTCGCGAACAGCACCGTGGAATGCGGTCACACCTTGACCGCGTTCTATGTGGGAAAAAACCCGGTATACGCCTTCGATTCCGGCGTTGCCTTCGGTGCCAATTCGCGCCAGCAGGCGGCATGGCTCTACTACGGCGGAGGTCTTGAAGTGCTGCGCGAAGTTTTCCGCAAGGAAGGATTGCTCAATTTTCCCTGCGGCAACACCGGCGTGCAGATGGGCGGTTGGTTTCGCAAGGAGATCAAGTCGGTCGAAGATCTCAAGGGCTTGCGCATGCGAATCGGCGGACTCGGCGGGACCGTGCTGTCGCGGCTCGGCGCGGTGCCGACGCAAATCCCCGCCGGCGACATCTATCCGGCGCTTGAACGCGGTACCATTGACGCGGCGGAGTGGATCGGGCCGTATGACGATGAAAAGCTCGGCTTCGCCAAGGTGGCGAAATACTATTATACGCCGGGATGGTGGGAAGGCTCGGCGATGATCACCACGCTCGTCAACGCCGCGGCATGGGACGCGCTCCCGGTGCAATTCAAGGCCGCGTTCGAGACCGCCGCCAACGAGCAGAATCTGCTGATGCAGGCCAAGTACGATGCGCGAAACCCGGATGCGCTGCGGCGACTGATCGCGGGCGGGACTGAGTTGCGGGCGTTTCCGCAACCGGTGCTCGAGGCCTGCTACAAGGCGTCGATCGAGACCTTCGACGACATCGCCGCCAAGAACGGCGACTTCAAGAAGGTGTACGAGCACTGGAAAGCGTTCATGAACCAGTCCAATAGCTGGTTCCGTGTGGCCGAGCACCGGCTCGACGCATTTCGCTACGGCGCCGCCGTCTGGTAAACTGGCCCAGCGCCTGCGCGCCAACGACGCCGGGTTCGGGCGATCGCGAGAGGGCAACGAAGGATGAAGCATCAGGGCATCGGCGCGCGGGTGCCGCGCAAGGAGGATGCGCGCTTCCTGCATGGCCGCGGTCAGTACGTCTCGGACATCATTCTTCCAGGCCAGAGCGAGGTCGCTTTCCTGCGCAGCCCCGCGGCGCACGCAGTACTGCGCGGGATTGCCAAGCCGCGCGGGCTCGAGTCCGTCGTGTTCACCGCAGCCGACCTCGCCGGCATCCAGCCGATTACCGCACAGTGCACCGTACCTGGCTACAAAGTGTCGGTGCAGGATCCGCTGGCGCGCGGCAAGGTGCGGTATGCCGGCGAGCTGATCGCCATGGCGGTGGCGCCCAGCCGCGCCGTCGCCGAGGACATCGCCGAGCAGATAGTGCTCGATCTCGATGAGCTTCCGGCACTCGTCGATGCACACGCGGCGCGTGCGACGACGACGCGGATACACGAAGAATGGGAAGACAACCTCTTTCTCATCCTTAATTACGACAACGGTTTCGAAGAGCATGCGAGCAAGGCGTCCGTCGTCGTTGAGCGCGAAGTGTCGATGGCGCGGCAGGCGATGGTGCCGCTCGAAGGCAAGGCCATCGTTGCCGACTGGGATTTCCGCGCCGATCAACTTATTGTTTATACCTCGACGCAGGTGCCTCACGTCATCCGGATCGGCCTCGCCCAGAGTCTGGGGCTCGAAGAGGGGCGCATCCGCGTGATTGCCCCCGATGTCGGCGGCGGCTTCGGATACAAATGCGTGCTGCAGCCTGAAGAGATCTGCGTCGCCTGGCTGGCGCTGACCTACAAACGTCCGTTCCGATACGTTGAAGACCGCCGCGAACACCTGATCGCCGGCGCCAACAGCCGACAACACCATTACCGGCTGCGCGCCCACGCTGACGAGCGGGGGCGGCTACTGGCGCTCGACGCCGAGGTCACTGTTGACGGCGGTGCCTATTCGAACTGGCCGTTCACGGTGGCGCTCGAGCCCGGTCAAGCCACCGGCAACCTGCCCGGCCCTTACGATATCAAGGGCTACCGCTGCAAAACCTATTGTGTCGCCACCAACAAGCCCGGCTTCCTGCCATATCGCGGGGTGGCACGCACCAGCGTCTGCTTCGCGATCGAACTCCTAATGGATGCCATCGCGCGCAAGGTTGGCCGGGAGCCATGGGAAGTACGCCGCGAGAACCTGGTGACTGCGCAGGCGATGCCCTACATCAACGTGACGCGCAAGCATTACGACAGCGGAGACTATCCGAAGAGCCTTGACACGGTGCGACGGGAGATCGATCTAGACCTATGGCGGGCGCGCCAGCTCCGCAGCGAGCCGGACGGTCGGCGCATCGGGATCGGTTTCGCCAGCTATTGCGAGCAATCGGCGCACGGCACCAGCGTGTTCGCGGCCTGGGGACTTCCGCTCATACCGGGCTACGATCAGGCAACGGTTCGCCTAGTCGCAGATGGCAGCCTGGAGGTGCGCGTAGGCGTCCACTCCCATGGCCAGGGTATGGAGACTACCCTGGCGCAGATCGCGCACGAGGTACTCGGGACCGACATCGCCAACATACGCGTGATCCATGGCGACACGGGAATGACGCCGTTCTCAACCGGCACTTACGCCTCGCGCAGCATCGTGATGGCGGGCGGCGCCGTGGCCAAGAGCTGCGAGGCGCTGATACCGCGGCTGCTCGCGATCGGCTCGCACCTGATGCAATGCGCCAGCAATACCGTCCAGTACATGCCCGGCCGCGTCGTCGGACCGCAATCGTCCGTATCGGTCAGGGAAATCGCACAGGCATGGTATCGGCAGCCGCAATTGCTGCCGCCCGACGTCGACGTCAACGGACTGGAAGCGACGATCGGCTATAAGCCGCAGGTCGACACCGGCGCGTTCAGCTACGCATCGCATGCAGCCGTGGTGGCGGTGGACGTCGACATGGGTAGCGTCGAAATCCTCGATTATGTCATCGCTGAAGATTGCGGACGCATGGTGAATCCGATGGTCGTCGATGGTCAAACGATGGGCGGAGCGGCACAGGGCATCGGCACCGCGCTGTTCGAGGAAAGCCCCTACGATGTCAACGGCCAACCGCTCGCGTCAACCTTCATGGACTATCTGCTGCCCGGCCCCACAGAAGTCCCAAAATTCCGCATCTATCATACTGAGACATTGTCGCCCTACACCGCCTTCGGCATCAAGGGCATGGGTGAAGGCGGCGCGATCGCTCCGCCGGCGGTGCTGTTCAATGCGGTTAACGATGCGCTGCGCGGCCTCAATGTCGAAGTGTCGGAAACCCCGCTGACACCCCGCCGCCTGCTTGCGGCTATCGAGCGTGCCTCCGCACAGCGCGCGCCGGCATCCGTCAGGAGCGCGCGGGAATGAAAGCCTCAGCATTTGACTACGTGCGCCCGCCGGATCTCGCGGGCGTCCTCGACATGCTGCGGCAATTCTCGGGCGCCAAGCTGATCGCCGGCGGCCAATCGCTGTTGCCGCTGCTTAATCTGCGACTGGCCCGACCAACGCTGCTGATCGACATCGGGCGGACCGAGGCGTTGCGCGCGATCGAGGACCGTGGGACACATGTGAGGATCGGCGCGGCGGTCACCCATGCCGAGCTTGAAGACTGCCTGATCCCGGATTGTCCGATGCTGCGCACGGTTGCCGGCGGGATCGCCTATCGCGCCATACGCAACCGCGGGACTGTTGGCGGAAGCCTGGCGCATGCGGATCCCGCGGCTGACTGGCCGCTGGCAATGGCCGCCCTTGGCGCTACTGTGGTCGTTGAAGGCAAGGCCGGCCACCGTCGGCTGCCGGCCGACGGCTTCATGCTCGGCGCATTCCAGACCCGTCTCGAGGAGGACGAGCTGGTCGTCGCGGTCGACGTACCGAAATTGTCACCCGACGCCCGGTACGGCTATTACAAGTTCTGCCGGAAAACCGGTGAGTTTCCCGAAGCCAGCGCAGCGGCGGTCTTCGATCCCTTTTCGAGGACAGCGCGGCTTTATCTGGGAGCCCTCTCAGGCCCGCCTCAACCGCTCCATGACCTGGCGGCGACAATTGCACGGCAAGGCCTCGCTGCCATCGCTGATGTCGCGATCGCCGACGCCGTCGACAGGGTTGCCGCAGGTGACTCTATTGAACGCAGGATGCGCTGTGCTGCGGTGACGCGTGCCCTGAAGGAAGTGTTCGCGGAATGACGACCGTCGCCTTTACCTTGAACGGCGTGCCCATCTCTGCGGACGTACAGCCGCGCACCCATCTAGGCGATTTCCTTCGTGACGGCCATCGTTTGTCGGGCACCCATCTTGGCTGCGAGCACGGCGTGTGCGGCGCCTGCACGGTGCAGATCAACGGTGCGCAGGCGCGATCGTGCCTGACCCTCGCGGTCGCCTGCGACGGCGCCGAAGTGATGACCATCGAGGGCTTCGACCATGATCCGGTTATGGCCGATCTGCGCGAGGCTTTCACGACACACCACGGCCTCCAGTGCGGCTTCTGCACCCCGGGCATGCTGATTGCCGCGCGCGACATCGTGCTGCGAGTGCCGGACGCCGCGGAGAAAACGATCCGGCGGGAGCTCTCCGGCAATCTGTGCCGCTGCACCGGCTATGTCGGCATCGTCGACGCCATCGCATCAGTGATCGAGAAGCGCAAAGAGCGGACAGAGGCGGCGCTGGCTACCCCTGCGCGAACTGCGGCTGCCTTCGCGACGTTTGAGCCTATCGCGCCTTCCTCGACCGCCAGCCGGTCGCCATCGAGCAGAGAGACGCTGACCTTCGCACGTGAGGCGTCGCTGCGGCCCGGCTGGACCCGCTTTGACGAGAGTTTTGTGATTCACAAGCCTCGCGCGGTCATATGGGAGCTGTTTGGCGACGTCAGGCGGGTGGCGGCGTGTCTGCCCGGCGTGGAAGTCACATCGTGCGACGACACGTCCGCAAAGGGCCGCATGATGACGAAACTCGGCCCGATCGCGGCAAGCTTCGCCGGCTCGGCACTAATCACGCGCGATCCGGCTAATTGGAGCGGGACCATCGTTGGGGCTGGGACCGACAGCGGCTCGGGCTCTCGAACCAAGGGTGAGATCGTCTACCGGCTCGGGCCCATCGAACAGGATGAGATGACGCGCGTCGATTTATCCGTGCTCTATAACCTGCAGGGCTCGCTCGCGCAATTCTCGCGGTCGGGCCTCGCGCAGGAATTCGCCCGGCAACTCGTTGCCAAATTCGCCGAAAACTGCAGTTCCCAGCTAGGTGGCGGCCAACCGGCCGCTCCGGCAAGTCAGTCGCTCGACGTGGGCAAGATGCTGTGGCTTGCCAGCCTCGCATGGCTGAAGCAAATCTTTCGACGTTCAAATTAGGGACATCGGATGACGTCGGCTGTGTGTACCGAAAAATCAAAGCCGCGCGTAGTGATGGTGAAGTCCACCCAAGATGGCGTGCGAACTTACGAAACCGGATCGCTGAACCGGCCGAGAAACCGGCGCATCTTTGTTTAGAGACCGATGCGTTCTGACGCCGTTGTAGTAGCGAGCGTAAGATTTCAGAATTCGGCGCAGATGTGCCTCGCCCGAGACAATGATGTGATCCAAACACTCCCGCCGGATTGATCCGATCGGCCGTTCGGCAAAGCCGTTCTGCCAAGGTGAGGCTGGTGCAATTGGCTTATCTCGGATGCCCATGGCGCGAAGTCGGCCCGTGACGACGGTGCCGTAGATCCGATCTCGGTCTCGGATCATGTAACGCGGAGCCCCATCCCAAGGAAATGCCTCGGTGATCTGGCGTGCAACTCACTCCGCTGTCGGGTGGGCTGTGACGTTGATCCATACGAGATCTCTGCGATGAAGCCGCACGATGACAAAACCATACACCAGTCTGAAGCCGATGGTCGGGACCACGAACAAATCCATGGCGGCAATGTCCGGAGCGTGGTTTCGCAAAAAGGTCTTCCACCCCTGACTGGGCGGTCCACGACGCTTGACCATGTACTTGGCGACGCTTGATTGAGCGACGTTAAACCCGAGTTTGAGCAGTTCGCCGTGGATCCGCGGTGCACCCCAAAGAAAATTCTCCGTGCTCATCTGCCGGATCAGCGCGCGCAGTTCAATCTCGATTCGCGGGCGCCCTCCTCGCCGCCGCGATTTCCAACGCCAATAGCGGCGAAAGCCGGCCCGGTGCCAACGCACCAGCGTCTCAGGCTGGACAATCCTCACGACCTTCAAGGTCGACGGAAAACATCGATACATCTGGACGAAGAACCAGCGGTCGTTATTTGTGAGACGAGCCCGGCCTTTCAGCTTACGCCGCAAGACGATCAACTGATGTCGGAGAACCTCATTCTCCGCCTCAAGCCGGCTCTTCGACTTGAATGGCGAGGCCAGTATGGCCAGAACGAAGCAGAACAGCCCGATCATTCCGCCAGCTTATGCGATTCCATCACCTCATCAACTCGGATAAGGTTTTCGGTACACACGGAGGAGACGGCGGCCCTACCTGCTTGATCCTCGCGCCGTGCTCGGGGCCGTCAAGGCGCAGCCTGGCAGCGGTAGAGCAAGACGTCAGGACAGCACGACGGCCGGCCTTGACGGCCCTTGCGCGCGGCGCGTCTGCGCGCGCAGGCCGGGACGAAGGAACGACCGCCAGGCACGAACAAAGGAACAGCGCGAAGTGAGGAGCTATCGATGACGTAACCAACACCCCTTACCCGCCGAGGTCTGCGAGAGGACGAGACGACGATGGAGGATCGGTCTTCCCGGCGCATTCGAACACTGGTGACCCGCCGGGCACCCTTGCCGGTACTGGCCTGTTTCGACCCCTAGGTGAGCTAATTTGAAATTCAGCATGGCCTGATTTGAAAGTGGCTACTCAGCAGCCGCGAACTTGCCGAATCGCAGGTCAGCGCACGTCTGCGACCTTACCATACCCTGTCCAGACCCGAGTTGCTCACGAGTTAGTCAGATGAAGCATCAGTCAGACACTGCTGTTTCACCCCTCAGAAGGCAAGCCATAGAGGCGGTCCTGCAAATGCTGCAACCGGGTTTCAGCGTTGCTGCCATCGCCGCTAAGCGCCACGTCAAGAGCAACCCTTGGTTCAAGCGTGGGGCGCTGTTTAGGAGCGCGGTGGACGTGATGCGGCGGGCTGGCATCCCGCTGACGGCCCGCCAGATCGCCGAAGGAGATCCATCCCGCGCCAAGAACCCCGAAGATCCTTCCCCAGTCAGTGAAGGGCGGCCGACCGGGGTCGCGGCAGTGCAAGAAGCGCAACCATCTGTGCCGAAGGAAACAGGCGTCAACAAGGACGGACGGCAATTCCGGACCGCCACCGAAATGGCCGACATAATCCTCGACGCACTTCGAGCCGTTGACGGCGTTCCTGAGCGCGGTTTTGTAGTTACCGTTTATGGAGCGAACCCCTGGAATGCCATGCTGACAATCAACCCTGAAGCTGGTCCGATAAAAGATGCCCAACTTTGGCGGACACGGGTTCAGGAGATCGGCACTCGGCTAAGGCAAGACTTCGACGTCATCCACGAGCTATGATCGGCGCAGCAGGCGACACAGGCCCGGTGCACAGGCTGACCTTACGTCTGGGTTCATCCGGACGATGAACGATAAGCGCTTTTCACCATCCGGACGACGATGACGATGGGCGCCTAATCGTCCAGATCCACGAGATAGACAATGTTGATGTCGTCGGACAGCTTAGTAGATTCCGTTACCTGCCGGTAAAGCGCAGCTTCTGCGGAGCGCGCGAGTCTCACCCTCATGGCAGCCTTTGCATCGCATAACGGAACGCCTTTAGACGTGAGCGCACTCAGGTCGGCGCGTAGCCAATCCTGTTCGCAAAGGCCTTCCGCCTCCTGATGCTTCTTGGCCTCCAAGGCGAGTGTGGGCTTGCCGTTGATCTCTATCGTGAATATTGAGAGTGAGAGTTGGTCGTTCATTTATCTTCGCCTTCAGCGTCCACTCAACCTTCCGGGCTTGTCTAGCCGTCATCAGATCGTAGTCGCGGCGCAAGATGTTTTGGACGTGGAGTGCGGCGCGAGCCGCGGTGTTGGCATCAGCGGCGCCCGTGAACAACACACATAAGAACAAATTATTTTGAGCGCGTTCATCCGTAACGCGATTGATGGCAATTTCCTGAACGTTATGACAACCGACTTGCTTTCGGATTTCTGCCAACGCCCGCCGCCGCAAATCCGGCATCGAAAGTAGGGTCTTCGCCATTCAGGTTCGCGGTCTTACTTCGAAGCGTTGGCGATCTTGTGCTCCAAGTGGCCGGTCTGATGATCGCGGCCGACCTGGCTCAGCAAAATCTTGTTCAGCTTCAGCAAAACCTCGCTCAGCTCTCGGTTTCGGGATAGCCGGCTGCGAAACTCTGTCCGCAAACCTTTCGCAACGTGCGGACGAGGGTGTTTCCGTGTTTGCCGCTGATTGCGCCATCCTTGTTGCGGTGGCGATTGTCGAGACCTGCCTTGCTCATGCTGCTCTCCATTGTGCGCGCAGCCGACAGCATCCTCCCGCCGGGACCAAACGGCAACTAACGCGGGCTCGAAATCACGCGCGGTTGTAGCACTGCATGGGTTTTCGATGGCATCGACGGAACTATACAATGGCATCATGCGGACGATGCGCGCTGAAGAGCCGTCCTACTTGCGCTGCCGGGCTGGGTTGCCCACCACCGTGACGCCTTGCAGCACGTCGCGGGTGACAACAGCGCCCGCCCCGACAACGGCATCATCGCCGATGGTCACTCCCGGAAGGATGATGGCCCGCCGCCGATCCAAACGTTCTGTCCGATAGATACTGGGCGTCCAAACTCGACGCCTGTCTCTCTGATAGCTAGATCACACGGATGATCATGCGAACCGGGGGCGAGTAGCGCGGCGTCCGGCATGACCGGCATTACGCCGGTTCAATTGGCGCAGATCGAAGCCCGAAATGCTTCATCGCTTGAACGGAAGCTGCGCCCTGATCTTGCGACCAATCGAGGACTTCGAAAAACATTCCGCGCTTGAGCATTTCGCCTTCGAGATCAGCGGCGTGCTTTTTCCAGTCGGGCGTCTCCCGAACGCGAAATCTAGTTTCCTCACCTTGTCTTTTGAGCGCGTCATCGGCCGCCAAAGCCCCGCGTACGCCCTCGTACATCATGGTGAGGCTGTCGTTGGTGAAGACTTGATAATTCATCGAACCTCACCCTATCGGTTAGGCTGCGATGTCCGGCTTAGGTACCACCGTGACGGTCCACCGCGCGGGAGTGCTGGACTTATCTTCCTTAACTGATCGGACCATCCCGGTGACCGGCAATCCATTCAACATCAATCTCGCCCTTTCGCCCCGGTATTGGGCATAGCGGCAACGTCGAGCCTCTAACGAATCGGTAATTTCGATAGTTTGCATGCGCGTAACCAATGGTCGCGGGAACCCAAAAAAGTCCCCCAACAACCCCAGGATATAGACGAAACGTTAACAATAGTTCCGGCCCTGTTCGGCAGCGCTCCGGCGACTTAGTAAAGCACTCTGTCGCGCGAAGGTCCGACCGCTATCGATGACTGGCTGAGAAATCGGTCGCGCAATTGTTGAGGCAGTCTTCTCTTTGTGTGACGTGGCTAAGCATCGTCCAAACCGCCAATCCGATCAAAGCTACAGGAGTAACGACGATCTTTTTTAGGAAGTCGTCTTCATGGCGATTTCGAAGTTTTGCGCGCCGCCCGCCAGTTTGAGAATTTCTCAAAGAACCGACCCGAAGCCCATATGCGAAACCACCAATTCAAAAAGCGCCGCGATTGCATGTCTATACCCCTGAAAATTGACTGTCTTTAATGCTGCCAGCTTACTGGGTTCGCCCGGAGAGTCGAGCGTTCAACGGTGATCAGTTCTTTCTTTGCGGTTGGGCGTGTTTGACCTTCTCTCTTCATTCGGATGAACGCAAAGGCGTGATCTCGCGCTCTGGCGTCAGCTTCACCATTCAGGGACGAGCCCGCTCGACGATCCCAGCCGGACGGGTTTCATTTGGCTGCTGACGGCGGCGATGCGTGCCACCATCAGGCGGCGACTTCCGGTAGATCGTCCAATACCGTTGCAGTTGAAATTGCACCTCGTGTTGCTGGGATTCTGGCCGAGAGCCTTCGAGGACTTCATTCTTGAGCGTCGCCGTGTATTGTGTACCGGCACTGGGGGCCGGAAACCAAGCAACGCGGGGGGCAGTCTATGAGCAGCAAACGAGCCAAGCAAGTTATCCAGCGGGCCACGACGCGGAGCACGGGACCTATCGATAAATATTTCGGTGACAGGCTGCGCGCGCGGCGCGTCATGCTGAAAATGACCCAAGACGGTCTAGGTAAATCGCTGGGCGTCTCGTTCCAACAGATTCAGAAATATGAAAAGGGCACCAATCGGATAAGCGCCGCCTTGATGGTGACGTTGGCTAAAATCCTCGACGTCGACACTGGATATTTTTACGACGAGATACCAAAGACCAAGCGCGGCAGCGAGATCGAAACGCCAGCGCGCTGACCCAGCTTGCGCTCTCGATACATGGTTGTCGGTTGATCGACGCTTTCCTCAGCCTAAAAAACGACAACTTGCGCTGCGCAGTTGCCGATCTCGGGCAGATGCTCGCACGATAAATCCAAGCTGGCGTCGCCCTGAGCGTCCCCGCCCGTAGCCCCTGCCTTCGCGCTCACCTCTCCTCGTCCGGATGCACCCAGACGTAAGGCGCGACAACAGGGCCAGCAGAAAGCCGCCATCGCGGTGACGGCCTCTCAGAAAAAACTGTAGGCGTAAGTTTCCTCCAGTCATTGCGACGAGCGAAGCGAGGACGCGATCAGAGCTTGGTTGCCGCTCGGGACAGAAGTTTCCAGTCCGCGCCTTGTTTTTGCCAGTTCATCAGGATGTGGAGATTGGTGGCGCTTTTCTTGCCATCGGCGACGGCCTCACTTTCGCCCACCCAGTGGAAACGCACGACCGCTGCCGGGCCGACGACACGAATATTGGTGTCCTTGTACTCTAACGACGAAAACTTCGATTTTCCGCTGGTGGCATTGGCGATAAACGTCGCCTTGTCCTCGAGCTTGCCATCGGAGTGGCTGTAGCTCAATTCCGCCGCGCAGAGCGCGTCGAGTGCTTTCGCGTCGGCGGCGAATTGAGCCGCACGGAATGCCTCTACATTCTTCGCGACGGCATCTTCATCCGCAGAAGCCCCGAAGGCCGGGACCACGCTCATTGGGACCACGCTCAGGAGTGCAAGCGCAAGCGTTGGCAAGGCCAGCTTACGACGATCGATGTCCATGGTTTCCTCCATTGTTCTAGTGATGAAGGTAGTCTTGCAATCACACTCTTTTTTGTCGAGTGCCCGCTTCAGCCCCGTGGAAGACCGCGCGTGATGCTGCGTCTGCGAACGTCGTTTTCCTGCCGCTGGTCGTGGGCATGATCGGCATTTCAGCGCAGCCTCAAGTTTCCAGATCGGCGTATCGCGCGGACGCCGGATCGCATCCAGCGGGATACCTTGCCGCGCGGCCACGCCAAGCAAACGCACGGGGCGAGCGGTTGCTGGACCGGCAATTTCTTACAGGCGTTGACATCGCAGCATAGTGAGCGCGGGGTGGTGCTGGCCAACCTACTGCGGCGGTTTTTCTAAGCATTTAATTTCCCTGTGCCACCTGTGTGTACCGAATTTTCGATTCGGCGTAGACGCAGCAAGCGGACGGCGTAAGCTCGCATCCTGATGACCGATCTGTTCAAGCTGCTTCTCGGTATCCTGGCGTCGCGCTTCAAGGCGAGAGCAACGCTGGAAGCGGAAAACCTGGTCCTGCGGCAACAGGTCAATGTGCTTCGCCGGCGAACGCCGAAGCGACCGCACCTCAACAATACCGATCGTTTTCTATTTGTTTGGCTCTATCACTGGTTTCCGTCCGTCCTTGAGGTGGTTGCGATTGTCAGGCCGGAGACCGTCATTCGCTGGCACCGTGCTGGGTTTCGGGCGTATTGGCGCTGGCGATCCCGCAGCCGTGTTGGCAGACCGAAGGTCTCGGCTGAGCTGCGCACGCTCATTGGCGAGATGAGCCGTGCGAACCTACTTTGGGGCGCGCCGCGTATTCATGGTGAGTTGCTCAAGCTCGGCTTCGAGGTTGCCCAGTCGACGGTCGCGCGGTACATGTGCCGCCACTCGCGGCCACCGTCTCAGGGCTGGCGGACGTTTCTCAGCAATCACGTCGACGGCATCGCGGCGATCGACCTCTTTGTCCTGCCGACGATCGCATTCCAAGTTCTGTATTGTCTTGTGATTGTGCGCCATGGACGACGAGTTTGGGTGTCGTTTGGCGTGACGGCAAACCCAACCGCGGAGTGGATCTCGCGCCAAGTCACCGAGGCGTTCCCGTGGGACCACGCGCCGCAAGATCTCATTCGGGATCGAGACACCTCGTATGGTCCAGTCTTCTTGCAACGGATCCGTGCAATGGGCATTCGGGACCGTCCGATCGCACCCCGATCGCCCTGGCAAAATGCTTGCGTCGAGAGACTCATCGGCTCGATCCGCCGCGAATGTCTCGACCACATGATCGTGTTTGGCGAAGCGCACCTGCGCCGGATCCTGCGCGGATATGCCGCCTACTATAATGTGTCGAGGACCCATCGACCTCTGAGCAAGGACGCCCCTCTCCATCGCGCGATTGAGCGCCTCGGCGCCGTCGTCTCACGACCTGTCCTTGGCGGCCTTCACCATCAATATGGCAGAATCTAATTTTCGGCACACACAGCCGTCTGTCTAGGTGGTGATAGAATTACCCACAGTTCAGACGAACGAACACGCCTCAACCAACCCGCCCGCTTCAAACAGCGTCTTTAGCAACCTTCAGGGGTGACGCCTTGACCGACTTGCTTGCTGGCTGGCTTGGCCGCGAACTCCATAGGCTCTTTCGTGAAAGGATTTACACCGCTGCGGGCTTCAGTAGCAGGCTTGTTCACGACTGACATTTTGACGAAGCCGGGAATGACGAACTCGCCGGATTCATTCAGCTCCTTATAGCCTACAGTGGCCATCTGCTCGATGACGGCCTTTACGTCTTCCTTGGAAAGCTGCGTTCCGTCTGCAATTGCATCAATCAACTGATTATGGTCATCTTGGCCATGATGGATTCCTTTGTGGAGGCTCAGAACAATTTAAAGCCCATGAGCTACGCGGAGCGCGTCACTCTCTTTAAATGCGGCAAAGCCACGCAGCTCGCTTCTCTTTCATGCCTATGGTCATGACGTCACCGGGCTTAAAACCTATCGAGGCCCAAAACGCAAGGAGCAGCTCGGCGTTCCATAACTGGCTTCTACTCGCCTACGCTTTCCTTTGATTAAACCGTCGCCCAAATCTCCGCTTCGGACCTAATGGCCCACAGGCGTGACAATGCAAATTACTACAGCCTTGTGTGATCATTCCTGCATTCATTCGGCTTTCGGAGATTTCAAAATGGCTCTATTCAAACTTCCCCTCGCGGGCGACGTAGTTCAATGGACAACCCGATCACCTAATTCATGAGCGGCAACCAAATAACAGTGAACGTCTATTTGGGCGGGTCCGGCGCCCCCGAGGTTGGGCCGAGATTCTCGATCGGATTGGCACCTATGGCCGCCAACTAGGCCAGTCTCCGACGCGATGATTGTGCTGTTGAAGCATTCAATGCTGCGGCCTCGGCGACTGCACCAACACCAAGTTTCGGGATGCGGTTTTCCGCACAGCTCAAATAGTTTGGGATCTTCAGTTTCAGGGCACGACAGTTTTGTTCTCATGGCCATCTCGCGGCGAAATAGCCGATTACATCTATGATCAGAATAGTGCGCTGGGCTCGCGCGCGGCACTCCTCCGCGTAGTGGCCAATCTTCGTAAGGCAGGATTTCAACATGTTGACATTCTCGCCCACAGCATGGGCAACTTAATCGCCGTGGACGCGCTATCTAACAGCGCATCAACAAAATCACCTGTTGCAATCGCTCAACTCAGAATGGCTGCGCCCGACGTTGATCGCGACATGTTCATTCAAGCAATCCCGAGAGTGGCAAAAGTCGCCAAAGGCCTAACACTTTATGCATCGGCAAATGATAGAGCTCTATGGCTCTCGAAGCGAGTGCCGGAAACATTCCACGCGCAGGTGACGTACCCGCGTCCGGACCGATCGTTATGGCTTCGGTATCCACTATCGACGCAAGTGTCATCGGTTACGAGCTGTTCGGGCTCAATCATAGCGCATTCGCCACAACGCGAAATATATATTGAACGATCTCAAAATCCTTCTTGAAACAGGTGCTAAACCACCAAGGTTAGACGAAATTCGCGCCTTTCCTGAGCCTCCCAAAAAGGCCACCCATTTCCGTTATGCTCCTCAAAATTAATCCGGGTCCTTACGAGATAGACGCCGCCGCCCACTATCGCTTCGCCTCACACATTTTTGTAGGCGACGCACTAAGGAAATTATGGAGAGACGGCGTCAGCCATCATCCCCGTGGCCGGTCTGCTGCTTTTGGCTTCCGTGTCACTCTGGTCCGTATTCTTCTCGAAACAGACCGAGATCATGTCCGGCCAGGCGAGGCTTCAGGAGCAGCTGGAGGCGGCGCGATCGCTGCGCCAGAAGCGGCAATATGATGCGTCACTGAAGGCTTACGATCAGGCTGTTGAGTTGCTCGCAAGGTGAGCGTGGCGTCCTTCGGCCTTTCCGGCGATCAATGCGTGTTTAGAAGCGAGGCGACCGGCGCAGCACGGGTGGTAGCGGGCCGTTTCGGGAGCGCCCCGATCAACGTGCAATACAATTCGAAGAAAGGCGGAGGTGCAACGATTGAAGGCCTGGCCATTCCTTGCAAGCGGCGGCCAGCGGGATGGACGCCGACAACGACATTCTGTTTTTGATTCTCACCGCGCACGGCTCCCGCGCCGGCCTTGCAGTCAAAGCGGGGCGGCTTACGCAAACGCTCACGCCGTCTAATCTCGCCTACATGCTGGCGCGGACCGGCATGCGATACAAGGTGGTGGTCATCTCGGCCTGCTATTCCGGGGTCTTTACCGTCATTCCCCGGGCGCGTTCCGACTTGGGACGCTCATCCGGGAGCTCAGGAGATACGTCCTGCGCCGCTTCAAAACGGCACTTCTGCCGGTTTGGCCGCGTCGCGGGCTTGACTCCTCCATCCGAACTCATTTGAATTAAGTTGCCGTCGATGGTGACCGCTGCGCCAGATAAGCCGCGTGTAGCCTCCGGTTCTTCGCTTAAATGGCGGCAGCCCCGGGGGTTTTTGTTTTCTGGGAACGGCCTATGAGCGACACTTCGGGCTCGCAAAGCGAGATTACGATTGCCTGCATTCAAATGGAGCCGATCGTGGGCGCCAAGCAGGCCAACGTCGCCAAAAGCTTGGAATGGATCGGACAGGCGGCACTCGACGGCGCCCGCCTGATCGTGCTCCCGGAGCTCGCCAACTCGGGTTACGTTTTTCGTGACCGGGCCGAAGCTTTCGCGCTCGCCGAGGAAGTGCCCACCGGCGAAACCACTGCCGCCTGGGTCGAGGCAGCCCGCCGCCACGACGTCTATATCGTCGCCGGCATCGCCGAACGAGCTGGGACCACACTCTACAATGCTGCAGTCCTGCTCGGGCCGTCGGGCTACATCGGCACCTTCCGCAAAATGCATCTGTGGGCGGCCGAGAATCTGTTCTTCGAACCAGGTGATCTCGGCTTTCCAGTGTTCAAGACGCCGATCGGCCGCCTCGGCATCGCTATCTGTTACGATAGCTGGTTTCACGAGACTTTTCGGTTGCAAGCGCTCCAGGGCGCAGACATCGTCTGCGTCCCCACCAACTGGGTGCCAATCCCCGGCCAAGAACCTGGCCGACCCGCGATGGCCAACATCCTGCACCAGGCGGCGGCCCACACGAACTCCATGTTCATTGCGTGCGCCGACCGAGTTGGCACGGAACGCGAACAGCTTTTTGAAGGCCAGAGCGTCATCGTGAGCTGCACCGGCTGGTTCGTGGCGGGCCCCGCGAGCCGCGACCGCGAAGAAATCATCTACGGGCGCGTCGATCTGGCGGACGCCCGACGCAAGCGCAACTGGAACGAATTCAATCAAGTTCTGCGGGATCGCCGCACCGACGTCTATGACGAGATGCTCGGGTCGGAGATCAAGCGGGGCTGGTACTGAGCTAGTACTGACCGCTTTTCAACGGATTGAGAACGGCAAACGGGAGTTCAACCATTCGCTCAAAGGGAAGCAAGCCTCTTTTGCCAATTCTCCGATCTCGTTCGGGATCGCGGCTTGCTCATCGTGGCGGTCCGAACGATGGGGGTGGGAAGCGTTGCGTGCCGGGATGGCGGTCAGAGTAGGCTATGGCTCATCATCAGAAGACGGACGTGCTGATGACAGCGAGCAGGACTCTCGCCGAGCAGATCACTTCTTTCTTGAGGCCGGCCGGTAGGTGGCTGACGATCTTCGGCGCCTCCGTCCTGCTTGTTGCCTTCCTCCTGGCGAGCCCGATGGTGCTTGGGGAATACGCGCAACAGATTCTCTCGCAGGCATTTTTCTTCGCGATCGCCGCCATCACGGTCGATCTCCTGTGGGGCTACACTGGTGTCCTGACATTTGGTCAGTCGGCCTTCTTCGGCATCGGGGTCTACACTGTTGCCATTGCCTTGGCGTATTACGTCGACGGGGCGCTCGCCACCGCAGGAATGATTTTCGCTGCCATGGTCGGCGCGGCCTTGGTTGGAGCTGCCGTGGGTTGGCTTTCTTTTTGGGACCGCGCGTCGCCCATCTACGTTGCGATCGTCACGCTCGCACTTCCTGTCGTATTCACGCAGATTATCCTGAGTGGGGGAGCCTACACCGGATCAAGCAGCGGGCTGCCGATTCCAGTGCCGTTCCTCTCCATCACGGAGTGGTACTATATCGCGGGCGGGCTCCTTCTCCTTGTCGCCATAGGCGCGTACGTTTTCGTTTCGAGTGACGCCGGTCGAGTTCTGGTCGCCATTCGCGAGAACGAGGAGCGTTGCCGCTACCTTGGTCTAAATACCTCGCGCCTGAAGATCCGTCTCATGACCGCATGCAGCGCCATCGCGGCCCTAGCCGGCGCTTCCTACGTGCTGTTTAGCAGCGTCGCGGCTCACTCGTATGGGGATTTCGTCTTCGGAACCGAACTTGTCGTTTGGACCGCCTTGGGTGGGCGCGGGACACTTATTGGCCCGATCCTCGGCACGGTGGGGGTCAACTACGTCTCGGCGCTGCTTGGGGGCAACCTGCCATTCATCTGGTTGCTCTTTGTGGGGTTCGCCTTCGTACTGGTCGTTGTGTATCTCCCTCAGGGACTCGTCCCGGCCATTGGCCAAGGCTTGTCAATGTTGGTCCGCCCCATCAGGCAACTGCTCAATCGAGGATGGAATGCGGCGGCCGCTGGCGCGCAGCCAGGAGCATGGGCAGCAGGTGCCGCCGTCGCGCTTTCAAGCGCGGCGGACGCTCTAGGTCAGCGGCGCGGCGTGATTGGCGTGCCGGACGAAGCGCCAGTGCTGGAGCTACACGATGTTGGCATGCAGTATGGAAGCCTCGTGGCGCTCCATGGAGTCTCCCTCAAGGCATACCGCGGCGAGGTTGTGGGGATTATCGGGCCGAATGGGGCCGGAAAGACGACTCTCCTCCGCTGCATCGCTGATGGCCGAGAGCGTTCGACAGGCGAAGTGCTGATAAATGGTCACCGCATCGACCGGCTCCCGCCGCAACGCTGCGTGGCCTTTGGCGTTAGTCGGAAGTTCCAAACTCCCAACGTATTCGATGCGCTGACGGTCCTGGACTGCCTTCGCGTCGCGCGGTCATATCGAAAGCCTACATCCCCTTGGCGACGGTCACGCACGGTCGAGTTACCTGAGCCCGCGCTTGAGGCGGTGGAAGTCTCGGGACTGACGACTATGCTCAACGAGCGGGCGGGCCATCTGTCACATGGCGCAAAGCAGGCGTTAGAGCTCGCTATGGTACTCGCCCAAGAGCCGACCGTGCTGCTCCTCGATGAGCCAACCGCGGGGCTCACACGCGACGAGCGAGCGGCGATCGGGAGCGTGCTGACAGAGCTGGCCCAGAGCCACCGGCTGTGTATTTTGCTCATCGAGCATGACCTCGACTTTGTGCGCGAAATCAGCACGCGACTGGTCGTCCTCCACATGGGAAAAGTTCTGCTCGACGGCCCGCTATCGGAGATTGCCGACTCGGACCTCATCCGGTCGATTTACGTCGGAGGAACCGCATGATCGCACCGGTCGCCCCACGCGGCCTCGCCGTCGGGAGCTTGGAGGGCGGCTACGGCAGCTCTCCGGTGCTCCACGGAGTGACCTTCCACATCGGACCTGGGGAGGTCTTCGGCGTTCTCGGCAAAAACGGCATGGGCAAAACGACTCTGCTGAAGACCATTATGGGGCTGCTGCCCCCTCGGCGCGGCCAAGTCGAATTGCTTGGTGAAAATGTAACCGGCTGGCCGCCATACCAGATCACGAGGCTGGGAGTCAGCTACATCCCCCAGGAAAAACCGATTTTTCAGGATCTCTCGGTGGAGGAGAACCTCAGATTAGCGTTGCGAGAGCCTTCGAGTTTCGACGAGCGATTAACTGCGGTGGCGGCGTGGTTCCCGTTCTTAACTGCGAGACGCCAACAGCGAGCGGGCACGCTTTCCGGTGGCGAGCAGAAGATGCTCCTGATGGCACGAGCGCTGCTGACGCGGCCACGTCTGGTCCTGATCGACGAGATCACCGAAGGCCTTCAACCCGCAGTGATCGCACGTCTTCAGGAGATCCTGGCCGAGGAGCGCCGCGCCCGTGGGACGACCATCGTACTCGTAGAGCAAAATGTCGGGTTTGCTTTGGCGCTGGCCGACCGATACGCGGTCCTGAAGGTTGGAAGGATCGTAGAGACCGGCAATTCGAACGACCACGGGGCGCGGAAAACCATAGAGCGTCACCTTGCGATTTAGCTGAACGAGACTTGCGTCCCGAACGCTGAATCTTTTTGAACTGGAAGAAGGGAGAAAATCCAATGCGCAAGGTTTATGGGATCCAACTACTCCTCTTGATGCTATCGATCCTGGCGGTCGCACCAGTGCGGTCGCAGGAGAAGAAGCCGGTCGTGATTGCCATACCTGTCGGCCTCAGCGGGGTGAACAGCGTTGTCGCGCCGGCAGTCGTGCAGTCGGCCGAGCTGGCGGCCGATGAGCTGAACGCGAAGGGTGGCATTATCGGCCAGCCGGTAAAGGTTGTTCCTCTTGATGACGAGAGCGGGCCGGCCGGCGCAGTCAAGGCATTCAACACGGGCATCCGCCAGGACAAGGCGGATGTCATCATCACCATGGAAACGAGTGCGGCTCGCAATGCTGGCGCGCCCATAGCCGAGCGGGCCAAGGTTCCGTTCATCTACACCTCATTTTACGAGGGCCGGGCGTGCGGCGAATACCTCTTCGTCAATGCCTGGGTCCCTGAGCAGGTCGTGCCTCCACTCATCAAGTTCATGACCGACGAGAAGAACGCCAAACGGTGGTTCGCGGTGGGGAGTGACTATGCGTTCGGGCGCGGAATGATCGAGGCTGCAAAAAACACGATCAAGGACATGGGCGGGACGATTCTCGGCGAAGAATACCAACCACTCCAACAGTCGGACTGGACGGCGATCATTAGCAAGATCCGAGCAGCGAATCCCGACGGCATCATCTACTCCACGTCTGGCGGCGGCCCCAACATTGACTTCCTCAAGCAGCTGAAAGCGGCCGGGCTCACGATGCCGATCGGGAGCCTCTCCATTGATGAGCTAACTGCCGAGGCAGGCGGTAACGCGGCCCAGGGCGTGTACTACACGGGGGATTATTTCACGGGCATCGACAATCCCGAGAACAAACGCTTCCTCGAGGCGATGAAAAAGAAATTCGGAGCCGAGCTGAAGACGCCGAACGCGCTTTCCCAGCAGGAGTACGATGGGGTGCACGCGTATGCGATGGCCGTCGAAAAGGCTGGCACCACAAATGCGGATGCCGTTATCAAGGCCCTGCCCACGGTCGCATTCAAGGGGCCGCGTGGGCCCGTTCAGATGAACAAACAGCACCACGCTCCGCTCCCGATCTACTTGGCCCAAGTCCAAGCCGACGGCAAGACGAAGGTGCTGAAGGACTTTGGGCTGATCGATCCGGGTGACCAGTGCCCGAAGCTGAAGTAACGACCCGCTGATACTACGGGGAAGAGGCAGGAGGCTGATCGCCATGTACACGATCGAACTCTTCGACGTCATCACGACGGCGGGGATCCTGTATATCGTGGCGCTCGGCCTTCTTATCGTCTACGGTGTCCTGAAGATCATCAACCTCGCACACGGCGCTTTTCTCGCGCTTGGCAGCTATGCAGCAGTCATTGCCACTTGGCTTGGCTGGAATCCGTGGAGTGCGTTGGTGATCGCTCTGGCGGGCGGCGTCGCGGTCGGAGCGGTGGCCGAGTGGCGAGTGCTTCGGGGCCTTTACGTCCGGCCGCTCGACACGATCCTCGCGACTTGGGGTCTCAACATCATCATTGTCCAGAGCATTACGGTCTATTTCGGACGCGAGATTCAGTTCGCTGAAAGCGCCATCACACAGGCCGTGAGTGTCGGCGGAGTCACATATTCGCTGTATCGTCTCATCCTGCTCCTCATTGCAGTCGTGCTGGGCGTGCTCGTGTGGCTGGTCATGCGCCGAACCCAGATTGGCATCGTGGCCCAAGCGGTCATCATGAACGAGGAGTTGGCACAGGCGCTCGGCATTAACACCCGGCTTGTCCGCTTTGTTACCTTCTGCCTCGGTGCTGGCTTGGCGAGTCTGGCCGGCGCCCTGATCACGCCACTTGTGAGCGTGCATCCGAACCTTGGCGTGCCCTGGCTCATCAATGCATTCATGTTAGTGCTGGTCGCCGGGGTGTCGCTCGGCAATCTAGCACTCGCTGCTTTGATCCTTGGTGGCGCTCAGGTGCTGGTCAGCTCGTACGGTAATCCCGTGCTCGGAAGCCTCACGATCGTCATCCTGGCCGTGATCATCCTTCGATTCCGTACAATCACGACGTGAGCGGAATGCCCGCACTGGTAACCGCTTAGGCCGGTATGTGATGTGCTTCCAGACTGATGCTCATTCTGCCTATTTCCGCCTAACCGCCCTCGCACAAACAGTGATTCGCGGGGGGGGGGACCGAATGGTGTGTGTACCGAAAACTCAAACCCGGACGTAGTGATGGTGAAGCCCGCCGAGGATCGGGTGTGAACGAATGATTCCGATCTGTTGAATCGGACGAAAAATCGGCGCATCCTTGTGCAACGACCGATGCGTTCTGACGGAGTTGTAGTAAGCAGCATAGGAAATTAGATTCCGGCGCAGATGCACCTCGCCCAGGACAATGATGTGGTCCAGACACTCCCGCCGGTTCGATCCGATCAGCCGTTCGGCAAAGCCATTCTGCCAAGGTGAGGCCGGTGCAATCGGTTTGTCCCGAATACCCATGGCGCGCAATCGGCGTGTGACGACGGCGCCATAGATCCGATCGCGATCACGGATCATGTAACCCGGAGCCCCGTCCCAAGGAAAAGCCTCAGTGATCTGGCGTGCGATCCACTCCGCCGTCGGTTTGGTTGTGACGTTGATCCAGACGAGATCTCTGCGATCAATCCGTACAATCACGAAGCCATACAGCAGGTTGAAGCCAATGGTCGGGACCACGAACAAATCCATGGCGGAAATGTCCGGAGCGTGGTTTCGCAGAAAGGTCCGCCATCCCTGACTTGGAGGTCCACATCGCTTGACCATGTACTTGGCGACGGTTGATTGAGCAACGCTAAACCCAAGCTTGAGCGGTTCGCCGTGGATACGTGGCGCACCCCAAAGGTGGTTCTCCGTGCTCATCCGCCGGATCAACGCGCGGAGCTCCGTGTCGATCTGCGGTCGCCCTCCCAATGGGCGCGACTTCCAACGCCAGTAGCAACGAAAGCCGTGCCAACGCACGAGTGTCTCGGGCCGGATGATCGTGAGGACCTGCAGGATCGACGGAACCCAGCGATACAGCTGCATAAAGAACCAGCGATCATGGTTTGTAAGCCGGACGCGACCCTGCAGCCTGCGCCGTAAGACTCTAAGATAAAGTGTCGCGCCGACCGGTTGAGACCACCGCCAATATCGGCCGTTCGACGAATTGCCATGCGCTTGTCGTCCTTGTCGACACAGGTCGCAGACCGAACGATGTCGATCTGGCCGCGCGCACGCACTCGCCGACAACCTTCGTCCACAACCTCGGCAGCCGCCTTCGGTGCGTGAAGCGTGATAAGGTCGGCATCCATCTTTGCTGATGGCGTTCGACCAGCCGTGGAGAACACGGAGTGGTCGGCCATGGGCGCTCGACGGGCTGCGATCAGGTTGTTAAGCCCGCCTCCGCAGGGAGACTTTGAGTCGAGACATGACCGTTGCGATCGAGATGGGACACACGACGGCAGGCGCCCCGGCGACTCTAGACCTTGAGGAACTGCTGGCGACCCGCCTGCTGGTGCAGGGCAATTCGGGCTCCGGCAAATCCCATCTGCTGCGCCGGCTGCTGGAACAGAGTGCCCCCTGGGTGCAGCAGACCATCATCGACCCCGAAGGCGACTTCGTGGCGCTTACCGACCGTTTCGGCCACCTCCTGATCGATGCCGAGGACCATACCGAGCAGGGACTGCAGGTCGCCGGCGAGCGAGCGCGCATCCATCGCGTCTCCACGGTGCTCAATCTCGAGGGGCTCGACGCCGAGAACCAGATGCGGCGCGCCGCCGCCTTCCTCGGCGGGCTTTTCGAGGTCGCCCGCGACTACTGGTACCCGATGCTGGTGGTGGTAGATGAGGCGCAGCTCTTCGCGCCGGCAGTCGCCGGCGAGGTTTCGGACGAGGCGCGCAAACTCTCGCTCGGCGCCATGACGAACCTGATGTGCCGTGGCCGCAAACGCGGGCTTGCGGGGGTCATCGCCACCCAGCGACTGGCGAAGCTCGCCAAGAACGTCGCGGCCGAGGCGTCCAATTTCCTCATGGGCCGAACCTTTCTGGATATCGACATGGCGCGCGCCGCCGATCTTCTGGGCATGGAGCGGCGAGAGGCAGAGGCCTTCCGGGATCTGGAGCGCGGGCAATTCATGGCGCTGGGACCGGCCCTCTCCCGCCGTCCGCTGGGGCTGCGCATTGGTCGAACGGATACCACGCCGCGCAACGCGACCCCGCGCCTGATGCCTCTGCCGGAAGCGACACTGGACGCACGCGCCATCATCCTGGCAGCGCCGCCGCCCGAGAATAATCGGCCCCAGCGCCGGTCGTCGCCAGACCTCCTCGGCCAGCTCATGGCGGCGAAAACCGCGGCGCTGGAGATCCGTCCCGAAGCGGTGGAGCAGCCACTCAGCGCTGAGGAACTGGCGGAGCGGCGTGAGCGAGTGGACCGTATTCTGCGCGCCGTCATGGCGGAACCCGACGCGGGATTCCGTGCCATCGGCGTCCTCTATCAGGAGTTCGTGGTCCGCTGCCGAATAGAGGGCCTCGGTTCGGCCGTGCCGGACCTGGGTGACTTCCGTCGCATGCTGACGCGCGCCCGCGCCGGGCTCGGCTCCGATATGGCAGAGGATGACGGGTGGCAGGATGTCTCGGTCCGCGCCTCACTTCTGCCGGAGGATATGCAGGGCGTCTTCATGATGATCGCCCGCGCCGCGAAGGAAGGTTGGCCCTGCCCGGGCGATGCAGCGATTGCCCGCGCCTATGGCTCACATTCGTTGCGCCGTGCACGGCGTCTGCTGACCTACATCGAGGAGCAGGCCCTCATCGTTTGCCAGCTTGACGGTGCCGGTCGGCGGATCGTGACGCTCGTCGAACTGGCCTGGGCGACGGCACCGGGCGACCCCAATGCCGAGGAACTGCCGGCGGAGCAAGGCTGCAGCAGTTCGGCTCCATGATGCGACGGTCGAGCGCGCACTCAGAAAATACCACGCATCAAGCCGTGGCTGTCTGCAGCAGAGGACTGCCACAGGGCTTCTGTCGAGTGATACACAAACGAGGTAACTTGATAATGGCTCCCGTCCCGCTCCGCGATATATGATCCGCAAAAGCCGCTGAGCCTTGGGCTACAGTCCCCTTGACGAGTCTGTGCTTTGTCACCGACCATGCATTTCCTAGCATATCTTACTTAAAAGGAGTTCCGAGCTTGAGCGTTGCCTTCACCAAGGAAGACAGTGCCGAAACTGCGTCGGAGACTCTGCTACCCGACCGCCCCGTTTCACCTCATCCGAACCTTGTTACAGAAGCGGGACTAAAGGCTCTGGAATTTCAACTCCAGCTGGCTCGCGAGGCATACGAGACCGCGCAGAAGATCGACGACGTGAATGAACGACGGCGGCAAGCAGCAAACCCCTTGCGTGATGCGCGCTACTTTGCGGCGAGAGTTCGGACGGCTCAGGTCATCAACAATCCTACGTCGACTGACACTGTCGCCTTTGGGAGCACGGTGACCTTCAGGCGAGACGATGGGCGCGTACAGAAATATCGTATCGTGGGAGAGGACGAAGCGGACCCTAAGGCCGGTTCTATTTCCTTCGTATCCCCAGTGGCAAGGTCACTGATGGGCAAGGCTGTTGAGGATGTCGTCGGTACGTCCGGTCAAGAGCTTGAGATCATTGCGATCTCGTAGCACCCCCGCACAAGACGCAGCCGATGTTTGGAATGTCCGCCTTGCGTGGCGGGCTCAATTGGTCAGCGCAACACTCTAATCTTTTAGCAAAGATGGAGTGTGGGCATGAAACAGCGACGTCGCATTTATTACTCGACCGCTCAGCGGTCTGAGATCTGGGATCGCTGGCAGGCCGGCGAGCCGATGAGTTCGATCGGACGCCGATTTGACCGGGAGTCCTCGTCGGTCTTCTCTGTGATCTCGCCAACCGGTGGCATACGTCCTCCGGATCGGCACCGTGCCAAACAGGCGCTCGGCCTTTCTGAACGAGAGGAAATCTCTCGATGGCTCAGCATGCGCTGCTCGTTGCGGTCGATCGCGCGCCACTTGGGACGAT
>NZ_JNIJ01000042.1:0-32500 GCF_000701345.1 Bradyrhizobium sp. URHD0069
AGTCCCGCTGCTGCGGATCATCGGCCGCATGTTCCCCAGGCTGCGCCACATCTTCGCCGACCGCGTCTACCGAGGTCCGAAATTGCTCGAGGCACTCGCCGATCAGGGCAAATGGACCATCGAGATCGTCACCCGCTCGCAGAGCGTGGGAACGTTCAAAGCCGAGCCTCGGCGTTGGGTCGTCGAGCGCACGTTTGCATGGTTCGGTCGCAATCGAAGGCTTGCCAAAGACTTCGAGGCATCCATAGCCAGCGCGGAAGCCTGGGTCCTGATTGCAAGCATCCGCCTGCTTTCCCGCCGCCTGGCAAGAACCTGATATGCCAATGACCTATTTTGAGTCAGACTCTGAGGAGGCCGCATCGCGGCCGTCTCGAAGGATGATTTTGTTATCCATTTTTCCCGGCCTCATGGTTCGGGACGGCGCAAGCGCCTCCTCACCATGAGGGTTGAGATCTAACCCTTGTCCAACTCGGCGAACACTTCACGCGCGATGCGGAAGCTGTCGACCCCCGCGGGCACGCCGGCATAGATCGCCACCTGCATGAAGATTTCGCGAATCTCGTCCTTGGTCACGCCATTGACCAGCGCGCCCTTGATATGCACCCGCAACTCGTGCGGCCGGTTGAGAATCGAGATCATCGCCAGATTGAGCATGCTGCGGGTCTTGCGCGGCAATTCTTCCCGGCCCCATACCGCGCCCCAGCAATATTCCGTGACCAGTTCCTGAAACGGCTGGTTGAAATCGTCGGCATTCTTCAGAGCATTGTTGACGTAGGCATCGCCCAGTACCGCTTTGCGAATTTCCAGTCCCTTGTCGTGCGTTTTCTTGTCCATAGCGTTTCCTTTGGGCCCTACCCTGATGGTCCGAAAGTCGACGTTACGAGGTCGCCGCGCTCCAGTCACTCCTTCGTGTTATGCGTGTTGGGGGCGTGGGTTAGTGCCCCGGGACGGGTGCCTCATTGCCGCCGTTGTGCTAGAGTGCTGTTTCGGAAAACCCGGAGAGTTTATTGAGCGGCGCCACCCCCGACCCATCAGAGCCAGCCCGCGATCCTGATGCCATGTCGCGGTTGCAGTTGGGCCAGGCCTTGCAACGGGCGAAATATGCGATCGCCTGGGAGCGAAGCTGGCCGCATCTAGCCCGGTTGCTCAGCGTCATCGGACTGTTTCTGGTGGTGTCCTGGGCTGGGTTGTGGCTGGCGCTGCCGTTTGTCGCGCGCGCCTTTGGATTGGGGCTGTTCGCGCTATTGGCGCTAGGCGCGCTGTTCCCGCTGGTCCGGTTTCGCTGGCCGAATCGTGAAGAGGCGCTGAGCCGGCTCGACCGCGGCAGCGGCATCCGCCATCGCCCGGCGACCGCGCTTACCGATACGCTGGTCACGCAGGACCCGGTGGCGCGGGCGCTATGGCAGGTGCAGCGCGAGCGAACCCTGGCATCGATCAAGCGGATTCGCGCCGGACTGCCGTCGCCGCGACTTCCGATCCACGATCCCTGGGCGTTGCGCGCATTGGTCGCGGTGATGTTGGTCGCGGCCTATGTCGCTGCCGGCAACGAGCGCATGTTGCGGGTTTCGGCGGCGTTCGACTGGAACGGCGTGCTGTCGCCGGCCAATGTCAGGGTCGATGCCTGGGTGACCCCGCCGCTCTATACCGGAAAGCCTCCGATCATTCTGTCGGCGGCGAACAAGGAAGCCGCCACGCCGGGTGCGGGACCCTTGCCGGTTCCGGCAGGCAGCACGCTGCTCGTGCGCTCAAGCGGCGGCTCTCTGGATGTAGTCGTGGGCGGCGGCATAACCGAGGCCGTGCCGACCGAGCAGGCGCCCAAGGGTACCAACGAACGGCACTTCACCATCGCCGGCGATGGCACGGCGCATGTCCGCGCGCCGTCCGGTCAGCCGCAATGGAGGTTCAGCGCCATCCCCGATCGCGCCCCCATTATTTCGCTCGCGAAAGACCCGGAACGTCAAGCCCGCGGCTCGCTGCAGATGTCCTACAAGATCGAGGATGACTACGGCGTCACCGAAGCGCAGGCACGTTTTGCGGTCCGTCCCGGAGAGGCGCCGAAACCCGCTACCGCGGCGCGGCCCCTGTTCGACCCGCCGCAATTTGCGCTGGTGCTTCCGAACGCGCGGACGCGCAACGGCGTCGGGCAGACCGTGAAAGACCTCAGCGAAGATCCCTATGCCGGAGCCGACGTCACCTTGACCCTGACGGCGAAGGATGAGGCCGGCAATGAAGGCCGCAGCGAGCCGTTCAACATGCGGCTTCCGGAGCGGCTGTTCACCAAGCCGCTGGCGCGCGCGTTGATCGAACAGCGGCGCATTTTGGCGCTCGACGCCAATCAGAATTCACAGGTCTATGCGGCGCTCGAAGCGCTGATGATCGCGCCGGATTTGTTCACGCCCGAAGCCGGTCAGTATCTCGGCCTCTACAGCGTCGCGCGCCAGCTCGATACCGCCCGTACCGACGACGCCATGCGCGAGGTCGTCGCCAGCCTGTGGGCACTCGCGGTCACCATCGAGGACGGCAACATCAGCGACGTCGACAAGGCGTTGCGGGCCGCGCAGGAGGCGCTCAAGCAGGCGCTGGAGCGCGGCGCCAGCGACGAAGAGATCAAAAAGCTCACCGAGAACCTGCGCGCGGCGCTGGATAATTTCATGCGCCAGCTCGCCGAACAGCTGCGCAACAACCCGCAGCAACTGGCGCGGCCACTCGATCCCAATACCAAGGTGATGCGCCAGCAGGATCTCAATAACATGATCGAGCGCATGGAGCGGCTGTCGCGCTCCGGCGACAAGGACGCCGCCAAGCAATTGCTCGAGCAGCTGCAGCAGATGCTCGAAAATCTGCAAATGGCGCAGCCCGGCCAGTCCGGCGACAACGATATGGAGCAGGCGCTGAACGAGCTTGGCGACATGATCCGCAAGCAGCAGCAATTGCGCGACAAGACCTTCAAGCAGGGCCAGGATTCACGGCGCGATCGCATGCGCGGCAAGCAGGGCGATCAAAGCATGGACGATCTGCAGCAGGATCAGCAAGGGCTGCACGACCGCCTGAAACAATTGCAGCAAGAGCTTGCCAAGCGCGGCATGGGACAGGGCCAGCGCGGCGAGAAGGGGCAGCGCGGTGAAAAGGGCAAGCAGGGTCAACAAGGCCAGCCCGGCCAGCAAGGCCAACAGGGGGAACAGGGTGACGGCGAAGATGGCCTCGGCGAAGCCGATTCCGCCATGGGCGATGCCACCGGCAGGTTAGGGGAGGGCAACGCCGATGGCGCCGTGGATTCACAAGGCCGCGCGCTGGATGCCCTGCGCAAGGGCGCCCAGAGCCTCGCCGAGGCGATGCAGCAGGGCGACGGCGACGGACAGAGCGACGGCCCAGGCAATCGCGCCGGCCGCCAGCAGAGCGGCGGCAATCAGAGCGACCCGTTAGGGCGGCCATTGCACGGGCGCGAATTCGGCGACGATCTGACGGTGAAGATCCCCGGCGAAATCGACGTGCAGCGGGTGCGCCGGATTTTGGAAGAACTGCGCCGCCGCCTTGCCGATCCGCAGCGCCCGCAGATCGAACTCGATTACATCGAGCGGCTGCTGAAGGATTATTAGGCTTCGGTGTGGTACGAACGACGTGGTCACGGCCACGATTGTCATACGCGGGCTTGACCCGCGTATCCCTCGCTCTTCAGTGGACTCTTTCGAAGTGGATGGATTGCCGGGTCGAGCCCGGCAATGACGAATTTGCCTGACGACCTAGACGGTCTTCCGCGTCGCCAGTGCCGCGCCCACCGCCGCGCGGATGTCGGCCACGGAAAACGGCTTGGTGACGACGTCGTGTACGATGGCGTTGAGGCCGTAGGCGCGTTCGCGCTGATCGGCAAAGCCGGTCATCAACAGAATCGTCAGATCCGGAAAATCGCGAGCCGCCGTCAGCGCCAGCGCGATGCCGTCCATGACGGGCATCTGGATATCGGTGAGCAAGAGATCGAAGGCGCCTTGTTCGCGGCTCAGGATTTCCAGCGCCTCGGCGCCGTCTTCCGCGGTGACCGTGGCGTGGCCGTCCATGGCGATGGCGCGCGCCACCAGCATGCGCATGGAGTCTTCATCGTCGGCGATCAACACGCGCGGCATCTGCCATCCATCTTTCGCGGAGCGGGACCGAACGGTCCGTTCAAATATTGCCGCCGGCGATGTCACGCTTGTTGAAGAAGCGTACATCGATATTGCGGCCTTCGGGCGGGGGCGAAGCCAGCCGCGATTTGAACCGGGCTTGTTCGCCGGGCTTCAGCACGGGCTGCTCCAGTACCGTGTTCCAGGCGTAGATCTCCGATCCTTGCGCGTCGCGAACGCTGAAGCGCAGCCGCGGCAATTCGACCGGCTTGCGGGCCTCTCCTGTTATCACGCCCTCGATCACCAGCACCGGTTTGCCTTCCACGGTCTCGGTCGTGATCTTCACGTCCTTGAACAGCAGCCCGCGCAGATTAACCTCGAGGCCGACCATTTTGTAAAACGTAGCGGTCTGCGGCAGCAGCCGAACCAAGTCGACGCGCCAGATCACCAGCGCCAGCACCAGCGCGCCCATGGCGGCGCAGGCCGTGGGAAGGCTGACAAATGGTTTTCCCGGCGCGCGAAGCACTGCGGGCCGTCCGATCAGCTTCCGGAACCAGGATTGGCGTGGCCGCGCCAAGCTGGCCTCCTGCATGTCGTGACGGGCGATCGACGGCCAATCGGCCTCAGTCGCCGCAAGCGAGTTGTCGCCGTCAACCGGCCAGTCGCCCGATATCGAGGGGCTATCGACGACCGGGGTTTCCTCTGTCTCGCGATCGTCTTCGCGCGCGAGAGCCTCCCATTCCGCGGCGGCATCCGCGCGCGCGGCCTGTTGGCCGGCTGCCGCCATTGCAGGCGCCGGAGCTGTGAGCTCGGTCGCGTCCTCCGGCCGCGCCAGCCACACTTCCTTGCAGCGGGAGCAGCGGACGGTACGGCCAGCCGCGCCCAAGGTAGCCGGATCGATGGCGTAGGACGTTGTACAATGGGGGCAAATGATGGGCATGGAGCCAATCTCCACAATGACGCTGTGCGGATGCTACAAGGCGACCATTAACGAATCGGAAACCATAATCGAAGCACAACCATTTTGGTTGGCCCGCAGCGGCGGCGAAGCAATCAAGCTGCGGGCTGGTTTCCGGTCTCGTCCCCCCATCGAACGGAGCTGAGCTTGGTCCGGTTCGAAAATGTCGGATTGCGCTACGGATTGGGTCCGGAGATTCTGCGCGACCTCAGTTTCCTGATTCCCGCCCACTCTTTTCAGTTTCTCACCGGCCCGTCCGGCGCCGGCAAGACCTCGCTGCTGAGGCTATTGTTCTTGTCGCTGCGACCGACGCGCGGTCTGGTCAATCTGTTCGGCCAAGACGTCTCGCTGCTCGGCAAGGATGAGATCGCCAATCTGCGCAAACGGATCGGCATCGTGCTGCAGGACTTTCGGCTGCTCGATCACATGACAACGTACGAAAACGTGGCGCTGCCATTCCGGGTAATGGGCCGCGAGGAATCAAGTTATCGCAAGGAAGTCATCGATCTGCTGAAATGGGTCGGTCTCGGCGAGCGAATGGATGCGCTGCCGCCGATTCTGTCCGGCGGCGAAAAGCAGCGTGCGGCAATCGCCCGCGCCGTGATCTCGCGGCCGCATCTATTGCTGGCCGACGAGCCGACCGGCAATGTCGATCCGACGCTGGGGCGGCGATTGTTGCGGCTATTCATCGAACTGAACAAGTCCGGCACCGCGGTGATCATCGCAACCCACGACATCACGCTGATGGATCAGTATGACGCGCGGCGGCTGGTGCTGCATCAAGGACGGTTGCATGTCTATGAGTAGAACCGACGACGAGCATGGCCCCTTGGTGGATCTCGGACACGAGCGTCCGCAGGTGCCGCCGCGGGCGCGCAATATGTCGCCGATCGTGCCGCGCGCCTCGATCGCCGGCCGCGCGCTGGTCGCCGTCGTCGCCATCATGACTTTCCTCGCTTCGATTACCACCGGTACGGTGCTTTTGGTGAGCGCCTCGGCGGCGGAGTGGCAGTCGGAGGTCGCGAGTGAAATCACCATTCAGGTGCGGCCCGCAGCCGGGCGCGATATCGAGCGCGATACGGCGGCGGTAGCTGAGGCGATGCGCGCGCAGTCCGGCATCGTCGAGGTCAGGCCCTTCACCCGAGCGGAATCCGCCAAGCTGCTGGAACCCTGGCTCGGCAGCGGGCTCGCGCTGGAGGATCTGCCGGTGCCGCGCGTCATTGTCGCGCGGGTCCAGCGCGGAGCCGTGCTTGATCTGGCGGCGCTGCGCAGCCGGGTAACCAAGGTGGCGCCGTCCGCCAGCGTCGACGATCACCGCGCCTGGATCGAGCGGATGCGGTCGATGACCGGCGCCACCGTGTTCGCGGGCATCGGCATTCTCGCATTGGTGATTGTCGCGACCATCATTTCGGTATCGTTTGCGACCCGCGGCGCGATGGCGGCAAACCGACCCATCGTCGAAGTGCTGCATTTCGTTGGCGCCGGCGACCGCTATATCGCCAACCGGTTCCTGCGGCATTTTCTGCGGCTCGGGCTACAAGGCGGCGTGATCGGCGGCGGCGTTGCGATGCTGGCGTTCGGCTTTTCCGAATCGATCGCCAGCTGGTTCTCGGGCACGCCGGTCGGCGATCAGTTCGCGGCATTACTGGGCACGTTTTCGCTGCGCCCGTCGGGTTATCTGGCACTGGCGGCGCAGGCGGTGCTGATCGCGGCGATCACCGCCTGGGCATCGCGGCGAACGCTGTTCTCAACACTTGATGACATCGATTGACGTGCACGGTTACGAATACGGCGGCAAACCGGACTCCACATCGTCTGAAAACCTTCTAGAATTGTGGGGGGAGGTCGCAAGCATCGCATGAGTCTGCAGCCCAACGATAAATCGCCGAATCCGCCGGTCACTGCGCCCCGCGGCTGGCTGCGCGCGGCGATCGTAGCGGCGCTGGCGATTGTATTCGTCGGCGCGGCGATCGGCTTCGTCGGGTTTCTCTCGCAGTTGCGTGGTGCTGAAGTGAAGCCTAACCGCAAAGCCGACGGCATCGTCGTGCTCACCGGCGGTTCATCGCGGGTCTCGGACGCCATGGAATTGCTCGCCGGCGGCTATGGCAAGCGGCTGTTGATTTCGGGCGTCCATCCGACCAATGCGGCAAGCGACATTTCCCGCTCGCTGCCCGACAATCAGTCGTTGCTAAGATGCTGCGTCGATCTCGACCGCTCCGCCGTCAACACCCGCAGCAATGCAGCGGAGGCCCGGCGCTGGGCGCACGAGCGCGGCTTTAAATCGGTGATCGTGGTGACGTCGAATTATCACATGCCGCGGGCAATCGTCGAATTGTCGCATGCGATGCCCGACACTGCCTTGATTCCATTCGCGGTGGTCGGCGACAAATGGCGCGAAGAGCCCTGGTGGACCAGTGGCGCGACACTGCGGCTATTGCTATCGGAGTATGTAAAGTACGTCGCTGCGGAAGTGCGGGTGCGCCTGGCTGATGCCGGTCTCGAATTGACGCCTGAGCTCGCGGACCAGCCGGCCGGATTGCGTACGCCGCGCAGACCGGCGACGGCTCAAGCCAACTGATCGGGTTTTCGATGGTTTCGATTTTCTTGCGTTCGCTGGTCTACAATGTGCTGTTCTACCTGCTGCTGGCATTTTGGGTGATCGTTGGCATCCCGACCTACCTGATGCCGCGCTGGGCCATCATGAATGTCGCCAGATACTGGGCGCGCAGCAGCATCTGGCTGTTGCGCGTGATCTGCAACGTCAAGGTGGAGTATCGCGGCCTTGAGAAAATTCCAAAGGGACCGCTGATCGTCGCATCGAAACATCAGTCGATGTGGGAAACCTTCGCACTGCTGCAGTTTTTCGATCAGCCGCTTTTCATCCACAAGCGGGAGCTGAAATGGATCCCGCTGTTCGGCTGGTATTTGATCAAGTCGAACATGATCGGAATCGATCGTCGCGCCGGCGGCCGCTCCTTGCTGGCGATGGCACGCCGCGCCGGCGAGGAAGTGCGCCGCGGCCGCCAGCTGATTATTTTTCCGGAAGGCACGCGAACGCCGGTCGATGCAGCGCCGCACTACAAGACCGGCGTCGCTCAGATTTATGTAGATTGCGGCGTGGCTTGTCTGCCGGTTGCGCTCAACTCAGGGCTGTTCTGGCCGCGCCGAACGTTTATGCGTTATCCGGGAACGCTGGTGGTCGAAATTCTTGATCCGTTGCCGCCCGGCCTGTCGCGTCGCGAATTCATCGCCCGCGTCTCCGGCGTGATCGAGGACGCGACCAACCGGCTGGTCGAGGCGGGGCGCCGGGAGCAGGCTCAGTTGTTCGGCCGCGTGCCGAGTTCGGTATCGGCGAAGGCGTAAACCTTTACTTATCTTCTGTCTTGAGCGGAGGGTGAAGATGCAGCGCGGAGTCATCGTGCAGCATCGCCGCCAGTTGATGCAATTGCTGGTCGCGAAAGCCCTGCTTCTCGATGGATGCTACGGTCGACAGAACATAGTCGCGATTGTTTCCGGAACGACCGTGCCCCTGCAGCACGTGTCGGAGCTGCTCCGTCAATGACAGTCGCCCGGCATACTGCACATGGCCGCGATCGACCACGTAAGCCAGCGCACTGACCCGTTGTCGGGCTTCGTTCTCAAGCCAGACGGAACGCATGACCTCGCGATAGACATTGGTGGTCTGCTCGCGGCTGCGCAGATATTCCACGGTGTATTTGCGTTGCTTCGCCATGACCCGGAATGCGATGCCACGGCAGGCGCCGCCGCGGTCGAGCCCGAGCACCAGGCCGGGCTTTTCCGGCGTGCCGCGGTGGTCGAACGAATAGACGCACAGCGCGCGATGTTCGCCGATCAGCCGCGCCGGGACCTGCTCGATGAATTCAAAGCCCGGCCGCCACATCAGCGAGCCGTAGCCGAACACCCAGAGGTCGCCTTTGGACGATTCCGCTTCGGACAGGATTTTCGCAGCCATCGGCTGCACGCCTAGCAGAATTTCACATGGTCTGAAAATGGGTTACCTTGCCTATCGGCCGAGCACATCGCTTTATTGACAAAATCATTAGACAAAGGTCGCCGCATGCCTGATATGACCCTCGCGCCGCGCCGGCGCCCGCTTTGGCGCCTTTTCATCGCGCCCGCCTTGCTCGTGATTGCCGCCGCGGCATGGAGCGCGTTCTGGTTCTATGCGGCGTCCCAGGTCGATGTCACAGCCGACGCCTGGCGGGCCCGCGAGGCGAAATCCGGCCGGGTCTACGATTGTGCCAGGCGCTCGGTGGCCGGCTTTCCGTTCCGCCTTGAAGTCCGCTGCGATGGCGCCAGCGTGTCACTGGTATCGCAGACCGCCGAGCAGACTGCGACCCAAGCGCCGATCACCGCAAAGCTCGGCGAAATTCTGATCGTGGCGCAAGTCTACGATCCGAAACTGCTGATCGCGGAATTTACCGCGCCGGCAACGATTTCCGATCGGAGCCAGCAGCCTTTGATGATGGTGAACTGGAGCAAGGCCCGCAGCAGCGTGGTGGGATTGCCGGCCGTCCCGCAGCGCATCTCTCTTGTGTTCGACGATCCCTCGATCGATCGCGTCAATGGATCAGTGCCGGCGCCGCTGGCGCGCGCCAAGCACATCGAACTGCACGGCCGTCTTGCCGACGGCTCTGCGCTCGATCGCCCCGTGGTCGAAACCGTACTGAAAATCGAAGCAGGCAGCCTGCAGGAGGTGCATCCGCTGCTCGCGGAGCCGTTCAATGCCGATGTGCGGGCGATGCTCAGTGGCCTGAAGGATTTTTCGCCAAAGCCCTGGCCAGTACGGTTTCGCGAAATCCAGGCCGCCGGCGGCCATGTCGAGATCGTGCAGTCCCGGATCGCGCAGGGCGATCTGGTCGCGGTCGCCGCCGGCACGCTCGGTCTCACCGCGAACGGCCGCCTGGACGGCGAATTGCAGATGACCGTTGCCGGACTGGAGAAGGTGATTCCGGCGTTGGGCATTGAGAAAATGCTGGATGAGGGCGTGCCGCAGGCAACCCTCGATCGTGTCGCGCCCGGCGTCAAAACCTCCGACGTCAACAATCTCCTGGGCGCGCTGGACCGCGCGATTCCGGGTCTTGGCAAGGTGGTCAAGCAAAACGCCAATGTCGGCGTCGCCGCCGGCATCAACGCGCTCGGCAAGGAAGCGGTGCTGGAAGGCAAGAAGGCGCGGGCGTTTCCGCTGCGCTTTGTCGACGGCGCGGTGTTTCTGGGCGCAGTGAAAGTGGCGCAGCTCCCGCCGCTGTTTTGATATTCCCCAGCCGTCGTCCCGGCCAAGCGAGCGCTTGCGAGCGCGAGCCGGGATCCATAACCCCGGCGCTCGTGAAGCGAAGAAAGTTGCCCTGCGCCACTATGACATAACGCCGGTGGTTATGGGTTCCCGCTTTCGCGGGAACGACGATAGGCTTTACTCCGCCTTCTTCCCCAATTGTGCGTGCGGACGGCCGAAGTCGGGGGCTGCGGAATCCTGGCCGATCTCGACGATGCCGCGGCGGATTGCGCGGGTGCGGGTGAAATGCTCGAACAGCGCCTCGCCGTCGCCGCGACGGATCGCGCGCGTCAACTTCGAGAGGTCCTCGTTGAACGTGCCGAGCATTTCCAGCACCGCGTCCTTGTTGGCTAGAAATACATCGCGCCACATGATCGGGTCGGAGGCCGCGATGCGGGTGAAGTCGCGAAAGCCGCCGGCGGAGAATTTCATCACTTCCGACGAGGTCACCTGGCCGAGTTCGTCCGCGGTGCCGACGATGGTGTAGGCGATCAAATGCGGCAGATGGCTGGTGATCGCGAGCACCAGGTCGTGATGATCGGGCGTCATGATCTCGACCTTGGCGCCGAGCCCTGCCCAGAATGCGCGCAATCTCTCGACCGCATCCGCGTCGGTGCCATCAGGCGGAGTAAGGATGCACCAGCGGTTGATGAACAATTCGGCGAAACCGGAATCGGGGCCGGAGTGCTCGGTGCCGGCGACGGGATGCGCCGGCACGAAATGCGCGCTGGCGGGCAAATGCGGCGCCATGTCCCGCACCACAGCGCCCTTGACCGAGCCGACATCAGAGACGATCGCGCCCGGCTTGAGATAGTGGGCGATTTCCTGCGCGACCGCGCCACAGGCGCCGACCGGGATGCACAGGATGACGAGATCGGCGTCTTTTGCGGCCTCCGCATTGGTCTCCACGACGCGGTCGGTAATGCCGAGCTCCTGCACCCGCGCGCGGGTCTTCGCCGAGCGCGCGGTGGTGACGATTTCGCCCGCGAGCCCCTGTTCACGCGCGGCCCGCGCGATCGATCCGCCGATCAGGCCAAAGCCGATCAGCGCGATCTTGTTGAATACCGGAGCGGCGTTCACTTGCGCGCCACGAAGTCGCGCAAGCCATCGACCACGAGGCGATTGGCTTCTTCGGTGCCGATGCTCATGCGCAACGCGTGCGGCAGGCCATAATTGTTCAGCGCGCGCAACACCAGGCCGCGCTTGGTGAGGAACGCATCTGCGTCGGCCGAGGTCCTGCCCTTCTCGAGCGGGAAGTGGATCAGGACGAAGTTCGCCACGCTCGGCGTCACCTTGAGGTCGAGCTTGCCGATCTCTTCGGTGAGCCAGCCGCGCCACTTTTCGGTGTGCGCCTTCGACATCTGGACGTGCGCGGTGTCCTCGATTGCCGCGACCGCCGCCAGCATCGCCGGCGTCGAAACGTTGAAGGGTCCGCGGGTACGATTGACCGCATCGACAATGTGGGCCGGTCCGAACATCCAGCCGACCCGCAGCGCGGCGAGCCCGTGGATCTTCGAAAACGTGTGGGTCATCACGGTGTTGTCGGTCGTCGCCACCAGTTCAATGCCGAGTTCATAGTCGTTGCGCGACACGTAGTCGGAGTAAGCGGCGTCGAGCACGAGCAGCACATGCAGCGGCAGTCCGGCGCGCAGCCGCTTGATCTCGTCGAACGGCAGATAGGTGCCGGTCGGGTTGTTCGGGTTGGCGAGCCACACGAGCTTGGTGCGCGGCGAGACCAGCTTCAGGATCGCGTCGACATCGGCGGTGAAATTGGTCTCGGGCGCGACGACGTTGATGGCGCCGCTCGCTTTGGTGGCGATCGGATACACCAGGAAGCCATGGGTGGTGCTGATCGCCTCGTCGCCATGGCGGAGATAGGTGTGCGCCAGGAGATTCAGGATTTCGTCGGAGCCGGCGCCGCAGATGATGCGGTTGGGATCGAGCCCGAAAGCGCGGCCGATCGCCTCGCGCAGCACGCGCGACGTGCCTTCCGGATAGTCCTCCAGATGCGCCGCGGCTTGCTTGTAGACCTCGATGGCTTTCGGCGAAGGTCCGAACGGGGTCTCGTTGGCCGACAGCTTGAACACCTTGCGGCCCGGCTCCGGCACGGGTCTCTTGCCGGGCGTGTAGGGCGCAATATCGAGAATGCCGGGATTCGGCACGGGTCGGGACATCTTCAACTCCGGATGATCGGGGGCGGCTTTTACGATTTCGCTGCCCCGTTCGGGGGCACCGTATAGCGCGTTGCATGGCTGCCGACGAGAGCCGATGATCGTACCGACGCACCGGCCTCGATAAGCGCGGTCTTGATCTTTTCCAGGCTGCTTGAGCCCGCAACCGACACCAATAGCGCCGCGCCGTCGAAGGCGGTGTCCGGCACCGCGACGATTTCAGCCAATGGCGACAGCGCGCGCGCGATATCGGCGTTCCAGCCCGACACACGCACGCTCCACATCTCGACTTCGGTTACCATGGCGCTGTCGGCGACGCGCGACACTACGAATACCGGCAGCGCGGCCGGATGATCGGCGCGCTCGACGAACGGCAGCCGCGCGATGATCTTCGGCGCGCCGCTGGCTTCGAGCGCGATCCACCACGGGGTGCGGCTGGAAATGGCGGAGACCAGCGCCAGATCGCCTTTCGATTTGGCCACCGCATCGACCGCGGCCGGCGCGCTGAAATGCGAGACGTAGGGAACGGTAAATCCGAAATGAAACCGCGCCGAATCCCGCATCGCGGATTCGCCGAGCGAAACATCGGCATGCACCGAAAACGGCGCCTGTACGTAAGTGAACGTCGAGATGATGACGCGCCAAATACTCTCGACAGTGTCGAGCGGCAGGATGCCGCGATGGCGTTCGACCAGCCGGCGCATCATCTCCGCTTCGCGCGCCGGGCGAAACGCCGAGCCGACCTCCTGGGTCTGCTTCACCTGGATCAGGCGATCGATGATGTCGCCGCGCGCCATCAGCAGGCGGTGGACCTCTGTGTCGATGGCGTCGATCTCTTTGCGCAGTTCCTGCAGGGAGGGCGGAGCGGGGGGCGGTTGCGACATGCGGGAAACCTGACGAGAGGTAGAGATTTGAAGACCAAGGGTGTCCTCATCCTGAGGAGCGGTGTCTTCGCCGCGTCTCAAAGGATGGGCGAGCTGTTCTCCCCCATGGTTCGAGATGGCGCAAGAGCGCCTCCTCGCCATGGGGTGCGGAGCAGAGTTGCGGACCGACGGCAGTGGTAGGGTCGATGCGCTCCGAAAGCAAAGAAAACGTTGAGAGGCCTGGTGGCGGCTCGCGATTGAGCCTCCTGTTAACCCGAGGCTTGTCTTGACGAAACGACCACCGGGAACTAATATTAGCCTTACTCCGTGGTCATTTGAGCCGGCCGGCTTGCAGCCACGTTAAACAACTCGCTAAACAGGCCGGGGACAGAAGTGATCCCGGTCGAACATATGTTCAGGCCGGGTTTTTTATGGCCTGATTTCCGGTGGTTTTCCGAAACCGTCCGGAGGAGGTCGGTGCCAAGATGGTAAATGTGAGGTCGATACCAAGTCCGGCTGCTCATACCGAGGAGCGCGCGCATGAGGCGGACCATCCGACGTCGCTGCTGGCGCGCTTCGGCGCCGACCAGCCGTTGAAGCTCGATTGCGGCATCGATCTGGCGCCGTTCCAGATCGCCTATCAGACCTATGGCGAACTCAATGCCGAGCGTTCCAACGCCATTCTGGTCTGTCATGCGCTGACGCTTGATCAGCATGTCGCCAACCTCCATCCGCTGACGGGCAAGTCGGGCTGGTGGGAAATCATGGTTGGTCCTGGTCGCCCCCTCGACACCGACAAGTATTTCATCATCTGCTCGAACGTGATCGGCGGCTGCATGGGTTCGACCGGCCCGGCCTCGACCAATCCTGCGACGGGCAAGGTGTGGGGCCTGGATTTTCCGATCATCACCATTCCGGACATGGTGCGCGCGCAGGCCATGCTGCTCGACCGCCTCGGCATCGACACCCTGCTTTGTGTTACAGGCGGCTCGATGGGCGGCATGCAGGTGCTGCAGTGGACCGCCGCCTATCCAAAGCGCGTCTTTTCCGCACTTCCAACCGCTTGCAGCACGCGTCACTCGGCCCAGAACATCGCGTTTCATGAACTCGGCCGGCAGGCGGTGATGGCCGATCCGGACTGGCACGGCGGGCGCTATGTCGATCAGGGTACGCATCCGCACCGCGGCCTCGCGGTGGCGCGAATGGCCGGGCATATCACCTATCTGTCGGATGCCGCCCTGCACCGCAAATTCGGGCGGCGGATGCAGGACCGCGAGTTGCCGACGTTCTCGTTCGACGCGGACTTCCAGGTCGAAAGCTATCTGCGCTATCAGGGCTCCTCCTTTGTCGAACGCTTCGATGCCAACAGCTATCTCTACCTGACGCGGGCGATGGACTATTTCGATGTTGCCGCCGACCACGACGGCGTGCTGGCGCAGGCGTTTCGCGGCATCCAGACCCGGTTCTGCGTGGTGTCGTTCACCAGCGATTGGCTGTTTCCGACCTCGGAGTCGCGCGCGCTGGTGCATGCGCTCAACGCCTCGAGCGCACGGGTATCGTTCGCGGAGATCGAGACCGACCGCGGCCATGATGCCTTCCTGCTCGACGTACCCGAGTTTTTCGATATCTCCCGCGCGTTCCTGGAATCCGCGGCCGCCGCGCGCGGCCTGACCAAGGCGGAACGCTGACATGACCGCAAGACAACAGGTTTTGCCACTTACCGGCGTGGCGTCCGGGAGAACCGAGAATTATCGCGGCGACCATCTGCTGGTGGCGGAGATGGTCGAGCGCGGCTCCAAGGTGCTCGACGTCGGCTGCGGCGACGGTGACTTGCTGCAGCTGCTTGAGACCCGCGGCATCGACGGGCGCGGCATCGAACTGTCGCGCGAAGGCGTCAACCGCTGCGTCGCCAAGGGTCTGGCGGTGGTGCAGGGCGACGCCGACACCGACCTCATCAATTATCCCGACGATGCCTTCGACTATGTGATCCTGTCGCAGACCCTGCAGGCGACGCGGCAACCTCGCGTGGTGCTGGAGAATTTGCTGCGGATCGGGCGGCGCGCCATCGTGTCGTTCCCGAATTTCGGCTTCTGGAAGATGCGGCTGCAATTGCTGGTCGGCGGGCATATGCCGCGCACCGAAAACCTGCCGGCGACCTGGTACGACACGCCGAACATTCATTTCTGCACCATCAAGGATTTCGTGCAGCTCTGCGACGAAATCAACGTCAAGATGGAGCGCGCCGTCGCGCTCGATCTCTATGGCCGAGCGCTGCGGTTCAATGCGCCCTGGTGGTTCTGGAACATGTTCGGCGAGCAGGGCGTGTTTTTGCTGAGCCGCGCGGAGAAGACGAAGTGATGCCATCGGCGTCATTCGGGTTCGAAGCTTTGCTTCGCCCCGGAATGACGTTCAAGTTTGGGCCATCATCGACCTCGGGTCCCGCACCGGCCCGCGGCCGGCTTCGGCGAAAGCGACAAAACGCTCGACCATTTCGTTGAACAGCGCCGGCTCTTCGAGATTGAGCACGTGGCCGGACTTCGGAAAGAATGTCAGCCCTGCGGCCGGCAGGTGCTTCTTCAGGAACAGGCTCGGCTCGATGCAATTGTCGTCCTCGTCGCCGCAGATGATCAATGTCGGCGTCGTCACTTTCCTGATCGCCTCGGTCATGGTGTAGATCGAGGGCCTGCCGCCCTGAAAGCTGCGCATGGTGTTGGCGGAGCCCTTGGCATCGTGCCGGGCCAGCGCGTCGTAGAAATCCGCGTGTCCGCGCGGGTCCTTCAGCAGAAACGGAATCCGGCTCGGCGCCTCGCGCGTTGCCTTTGCCACTTCTGCTGCGCCGATCGTCTCATATTGATCCGCATTGGCCCGGCACTGCCCGCGAAAGGCCTCGAGGTTCTCAAGGCTTGAACCCGAACCCACTCCGGCAAGCGTCAGTGACAACGCGCGCTCCGGATTGTTCAGGCCAATCTGCAGCGACGAATACGCTCCCATCGACAGGCCGACGAAATGCGCCTTCGCGATTTCGAGATGATCGAGAACGGTGAGCGCATCGTTGTAGAAATGCCTGTAGGTGTAAACCTCGGCCGCGGGCGGTACATCCGACGGCGTGTAACCGCGCGCGGAGTAGGCGATGCAGCGGTGCCCGCGCGAAAAGTAACGCATCTGCGGCTCCCAATTGGTGTAGTCGGCCGCGAATTCGTGCAGGAAGATGATCGGGGTTCCCTCGCCTGCTTCCTCGAAATAAAGGCGGACATTGTCGTTCGTGACGGCATAGGACATTTGCTGTTTCCTTCGCTTGTTCTTGCTTTGATGCGTTTTTCTTTAGCCGACCGGAAGGCAGGTGCGGAGCTGGAAAACCGCAGTTAACTCCCGCGGCGGCAATGAGGCGAGACCGCTTCTTTTTTGCCATCAAATGATCGCGGAATCACCGCGGGATTAACCTTGCGCTGCCGCATCGCGTCTTGCACACCGCAAGTTGCATACCCCGCCGCGACGTTGGTCCTTGCCCTGAGGACCTGACGGGCAACGGGGGTGTTCAAGAAGGAATGAGTGTAAGAAGGAATGAGTATGGTTGAGTTACGTGCGTTCCGCCGGTCGCTTCGTGTTGTGGCGCTGGCGTTGTCTTCCGTGGCGATCGTCGGTATTGCCACTCCTGCTTCAGCAAAACCTCATCACGCAGGGCCGCACGCCCGGGCCCATCACGCCGGCCACCACGGCAAGCTGCACTTCAGTCATCGGCATTACCGGCACACAGCCCGCGCATCGCGCTGGGCGCGCGGCAAAGCGCAAATACAGGCGCGCGGCTTCGCCGATGCCCAGGCGAGCGTCGTACCGACTGCCGCCAACATCACCATGACTGCGCCGGCGAGCTTCGGTTCGTCAAACGTGGTCGCTGAGGCACGCCGCTACATCGGCCGCAATCCCACCGGCCGCGGCAGCCTGTGGTGCGCGCGATTCATGAACATGGTCTTGCAGCAATCCGGTTACCGCGGCACCGGCTCGGACATGGCGCGTTCGTTTGCGAGCTATGGCCAGCGCGTCTCTGGACCACAGATCGGCGCCATCGCCGTGATGGGACGGGGACGTGGCGGTGGCCATGTCGGCATCATCACCGGCATCGATGCCAAGGGAAATCCGATCATGATCTCGGGCAATAACGGCAACCGGGTCAGGGAAACGCCGGTCTCGCGCGGCCGGATCTACGCCTACGTCATGCCGACGAACTGAGGCTTCTCAACCTCTCCCCGTTCTTTTGGACGGGGAGTGGTCGCCTTCACGCCGATGCGGTGAGGGGCAGGGCACGGGATAACAGAGATCCTGACCCGTCCGGGTATGTCTGTTTCACTCGTGGATAGTGTTGAAAAAGTCCTTTTCGGGTGAAGAACGAAAATTTTAAAGACCGCTGAAGCATTTCGCGCGCAGCGACGTGAGGGCCACATCGTTTCATACAAAAACGACCACCGGCCTTCGTATCGCCCCCGGAGGGCTTTGCAGCGGTAGAGGCCTCTAAAAATCGAGTTTCGCGAGATTTTCGGGGTCGTTCGATTTTCGACTTTTGCAACAGTATCCTCCTGATGAACGGACACCACTGAGCGGAAGTCTCATGTCCGCTAAGTGCCGATTTTGTTGCAGAACTCCCAAAATGCCGTTCGATCAATTTCCCGCAAATGGACCAAACGAGCCGCAATCGCCGATCGATGCAGACTCCAGGCCATTACCGAAGTCGTGGTGAGTTCGTCGCTAGATAATGTAGTCCCTCAAATTACTGTTCGATCGCCGCGTGTACGGCCCGGAAAATTTGTATTCAGTGACGCAAAAAGACTTTTGCAACAAAATCTGCCAACATCGGACTTGTGCCTCCAAACCTTCCGCTTATTGACTCGATCTGACCGATCCAAAAGCTTGGTGCAGACTCTTGATTTTGAGCAAGAAAAGGCAATCACAAGCAGGAAAAGGCAAATTCAGCATTGCTCCTTTAGCCCCTACAGGGCCTAGCATCTCCTTTCTTTGTTGGAGGAGGTCGGAATGAAACCGCATGACCTAGTGGTGATTGGATCGGGCACCGCGGCTCAGGTCGCGAGCACGCGCGTCCGACGGGCGGGTCGGACAGTGGCCGTGGTGGACCATCGTCCATTCGGCGGAACCTGTGCACTGCGCGGATGTGATCCCAAGAAAATGCTCATAAGCGGTGCTGAGGCCATTGATGCCGCGCACCGTATGCAGGGTCACGGGGTCGCTGGCGAACTTCGGATCAGTTGGCCTGAACTGGTCGCCTTCAAGCGCACCTTCACTGACCCGGTGCCCCAAAAGCAGGAGGCCCGTTATGCCGCGCAAGGCATTGATGCTTTTCACGGCCTTGCGCGGTTCACTGGCCGCGACGCCGTTACCGTCGCAGGACAGGAACTCAAGGCACGTCACATCCTTGTTGCTACCGGAGCACGTCCGGTGCCTTTGCGGCTTCCCGGCGCGGAACACGTTATCACCAGTGACCGCTTTCTGGAGCTTGAGAGTCTGCCGCAGCGGATCGTGCTGATTGGCGGCGGTTACATCGCCGCCGAGTTTTCGCACATTGCCGCTCGCGCCGGAGCGCAGGTAACGGTGCTCCAACGGGGCGACCGTATGCTACTGCATTTCGATCCGGACCTTGTGAATTGGCTGATGGTAAAATTTGCCGAACTCCGCATTGACGTGCGGACGCAAGCAACGGCAGTACGCATCGAGCAAACAACGAATGGCTTCCTGGTGCATGCTGATGGACCTCGCGGAAAGGAGGCGGTGGAAGTCGATCTAGTCGTGCATGCGGCGGGTCGCGAGCCTGAACTAGAGGATCTGGATCTAGCGGGCGGGCACGTCGCGGTCAGCAAAAATCGCCTCGAACTCAACGAGTATCTCCAGAGCGTATCCAATCCCCTGGTCTACGCTGCCGGCGACGCCGCAGGTATGGGGCCGCCGTTAACGCCGGTATCCGCCCACGACGGTCTAGTCGTTGCTACCAACATTCTGGATGGTAACCGTCACAAGCCAGACTATCGAGGGGTGCCGAGTGTAGCTTTCACGGTGCCGCCGATCGCCTCCGTCGGCTTAAGCGAGAGCCAAGCGCAGGCCCAGGGATTGAAGTACAAACTGAAGTCGGAGAGCACGCCCTATTGGTTTACTGCCCGCCGTCTGGCGGAGCGGGTATATGGCTATAAAACGCTGGTCGAAGAGGGAACGGGTCAGATTCTCGGCGCCCACATCGTCGGTCCCTGCGCCGACGAGGTAATCAACCTCTTTGCACTCGCAATCCGACACAATCTAACCGCGAGGGATTTGCAGACGACCATGTTTGCTTATCCGACCGGAGCGTCGGACATCGGATACATGCTCTAGTCGCCTTGCCGGCCGGCATCGAGAATATCCAGTACCGGGCAGTCGGGGGCTGCGCCGTCAGTACATCTGGCAACCGTTTCCGCCAAGATGGCCTCAAGCTTGGCGAGGTCTGAGAGTTTGCTACGAACTTTCGCCAGATGTGCGCTCGCAATCTTGTGCACGTCGGCACATGAAGCGCGCTCTGGCCCTCCAAGGTCCAGCAAGGCGCGTATCTCCTCAAGAGTGAACCCGAGGTCTCGGGAGCGCCGGATGAAAGCCAACGTCCGTTTTTCGGCCGGCCCGTAGAGCCGCCGCCCGCTCGCCGTTCGGGGCGGAGCCGGGAGCATTTTGATCCGCTCGTAGTAGCGGATGGTCTCAATGTTCACGCCGCTGTACTTGGATAGTTCACCGATTGAAAGGTTTTCGGCTCGCGAAGACGTGATGGCACGCATGGAATTGTCCTTGATCCTGTAGTCACTACAGGATGCATGGTTTAGCCCATGACAATCAATCAGCCTGATCACATTGCCGACAACCGGCGCCGGAAAACTTTAATGGCGGCGGGCGGCCTCCTTGGAGCGCTTGCGGCATCGTCTTGCTGCATCCTTCCCCTTGTCCTGTTCGGCCTTGGGGTCAGCGGCGCGTGGATCGGCAACTTCACCCGACTTGCCGCCTACCAGCCCTACTTCATCGCCGCGACGCTCGCGTTCCTCGGGTACGGCTATTGGCTAGTGTACCGGTCCTCAGCACGCGCCTGCGCCGATGACGAGGCGTGCGCCCGCCCGCTGCCGAACCGCATCGTCAAAACAAACCTCATCATCGCAACGGTTCTCGTCGCCGCCGCGCTCGGCCTCGACTTCATCGCACCGTTCTTTCTCAACTCATGACTGGAGATTTCCCCATGAACAAGCCTCTCGCCTACGCAGCTTTTGCCGTCGGCATCGTCGCGTCGTCGTCAGTGATGGCCGCGGATAGAACGATCACCTTGGCGGTGAAGAACATGGACTGCGCGGCCTGCCCCTCCATCGTCAAAGGCAGTTTGGAAGCCGTTCCCGGCGTTGCCAAGGTTGCGGTGTCCTTCAAGGACAAGACGGCCACCGTCATCTATGACGACGCCAAAGCCGATGTGAACCAACTGACAACGGCGACCACCAAGGCGGGCTATCCGTCCTCACCCAAGGGCTGATCCGATGCTTCTCGAGTCAACCATCACCTGTCCGCATTGCGCCGTTGCGAAAACGGAGATCATGCCGACCGATGCCTGTCAGTTCTTTTATGAATGCACTGGCTGCGGCACCAAGCTAAAGCCGGAGTCGGGTGATTGTTGCGTGTTCTGTTCCTATGGCTCAGTGCCGTGTCCGCCAATTCAGGCCCAGCGCGCCGGCGAGCCAGGTGCCGCGCCGTGTTGTTCCTAGTTCCACCATGAGCAACCCGACAACGGACATCTCGCGCGATTGGCTCAGCAGCAAACGCACCAATTTGCTCGCGTGGTGGATACCAAACTCAGCGATCCTCGTCAGTTTGTTCGCTCCGGTATCGCTGCGAACTGCTGTCTGGGTCATCGCCCTCGGCTGGATGGGCGCGGCGTGCATCATGAATGCGCGACGCTGTAATCGCACACACTGCCGATACACCGGGCCCTACTTCATCGCCATGATCGTGCCCGTGATGGCGCTCGGTGCGGCGCTCGTCACCGTCGGCATACTTGGATGGATTTGTTTGGGCGTGATCATCCTCGGAGGAGCCGGAATGATATGGTGGGCTACCGAGCGGGCATGGGGAAAGTTCTCGTAGCGCATGACAACGTCTAGAAGGGTCTCATTTTGCGCTTCCGAATGTCGCGGAGCCTAGCTGTCTGAATTGGGTCAGACTCGAACATTGTGACTTAGCTACCGGATGTCTGTTCTACCCCCTGAAAGCAGATGCGCGCCAGCGCGTTTCCGCTTGTCTCAAGTCCCCGTTGAAACGCGCGTTACCGGCGACCGCCGAAGGCAAACGGAGAAGCGCCGGGCAGCAAGGGCGAGTTGATATCGCTGTCGATGCGCCCCGACTGTTGGGTGTAGCCGACTCCAAGTGACAGGCTGAGATTCGACGTCGCTTGAAATTCGACGCCGGCATGCGCGCTATAGACGGGCAGCGTGCCGGACACGGAGTCGAAGGGCGCGAAAGGGCCACCGATGCCGGTATTATATTTCAAGGTGTCGAAACCCGCATAGACCGTGACGGGCAATCCACTCGCGTTTTTGAAGCTGTAGCCGAACTGCACGCCTTCGGTATAGAGCGAGCCGAAATTGCCAAAAGCTGCATTCCGGTTGATGCCGCTCACGCCCAGGCCCATGCCGCCGCGCTCGCTGCCGACAAACCATCCGTTTGGAAAATTGTAGCGCATATGGGAAAAGCCGCCGCCTCGGGCGTCACTGCCGTCAAAGCTCGGAAAGTCGCCGTAAGTGTTTGAGTCCTGGCCGACGGTTGGATTGTCACCGAAGCTGAAGGGCCAGCCTGGAGTCCAATATTTCACAGGGGCAGCTTGCGCGTGGGCCGTTCGCCCGCCCAGGCAGAGCGCCGCCAATACGAATACGAGACCTAATCTGCTTGAGAAAACGGACATCCGCGCTACCGCCAAGTGACGTGAAATTATACGCTCCAGATATCAGGAACGCCAGTGCGGCGCCGACCGCGGCTCCTGCCGCCATGGCCGCGCCCGGAGGATTCGGTTCGTCGAATGTGGTCGCCGAGGCACGCCGTTACATCGGCGGCAATCCCACCGGCCGCGGCAGCCTGTGGTGCGCGCGGTTCATGAACATGGAAATCTCATCTACATCACCGCCGATGTGGGGTTCTCCTCGGCGGTGTATTTAGGACGACGTGATTTCGCCTACTCGCTCAACAAGATGCGCACGCGAGGGTGCAGGGTCAAACCGATCGGCGAAGTATTGCGTTTCGTTGGCCACCAGTCCTTCGCGGAATTCCATGATGCTCACCGCGTAAGATGGTATGCCGTCATAGGCAAGTACGAATTCAGTGACCCAGAGATCGCCGCTGCCGATAATTCGCCGGACCGTAAAACGCTTCTTGTTTGGCTGGACGAATCGGCTCTCTTGTATGTTGTGCCGGCCGCGGATCCGCTCGCCCGATTGCGGATAATCCAGCACAGCATCCTCGCGGTAGATTTCATGTTCGACCTTGAAATCGCTCGCGTCCGAAGCATCCCCATGGCGCTCCAGCGCCGCCCGCACCGTTCGATCATCCATCTCAATCTCCCATTTGCGCTTTCGGCTGTCATTTCGGGACCACTGAATTCATCGTGCTGTACGCTAATCTGAAACGCGGGCGCCATTGCCGATCGCGCCAGTCTTGTGACGCCTCACGATGCGGGCGATTGCGGTTTGGGTTAAAGATACGCCCGTGGGAGGTCGCGCGTAAACTTCGATTTGCGCAGAGATTTCAATGTGATTTGGGTCGTCCAGTCCCCTCGAGAAAAACATTTCGCTGGTTCCGTCGGGCAAATCACCTTTATCAGCTTGCGCCATCTCATCCCCCAGGAGGGGCGTATCGCGATCGTCACGAACGCGGGATGGGATGTGGTGGACGCGACAGCGTCGACGCGCAATGTGTTCACGGGGCGGCTTCCGTGAGTGAACAACAGCGCGCAAGACGACGGCGCTGCTTTCGCCTGTGCCAGACGTTTCGACGGGCTTGTCCGCCGAAACCTTTGGCGAAGGCGCATCTCGCGTACGGCAAAACCGTGTGGTCCTGACGCCCGTTGCTGGCGCCAAGTCCGCGGAGGCATGTCGGGCCCAACCGGGCTCCGGCGCGCCATCAATCCGCTGACGACGGTGACAAGACGAATTCGCTCGCCGGGGAGAGCACGGCATAAGCCGTAAAGCCATTGCGCAGGGAATGCCGGATTGCTCCGTCTGTACCTGTATGCTCGTGTGCGTTTTCTTGTGCATCTTTGCACACGAGACCGCGGGTGCAGCGCGCACCCGGCATTCCCTGCACCCTCCTTTTGAGGGTGGTCCATTGCAAGACCCGGACGCATCGCGCCGCGGGAACGCGAAATGATGTCTTTGACGAAGACGAATTGCCTACAGCAGCTGCGGCTCTACTGCCGCGATCGCATCGCCGACGCCGATGACGCCACCGGCGATCACCTCGGCATAGATCCCGCACTCGGCGTGGCCGAGGCGGCGCATCAGTGCAGACGGGATGTCGAGGTCGCGCGCCGCGGTTTCCGGATCGACGTTGATGGCGGCGCAGCGGGTGATCCGCTTCACCACCTTCAGCCGCGCCTCGCCGATGGCGAGGGTTTGGCCGACCAGGTCGAACTCGTGCCATGCCGGCCAGCCCTCGACATAGAGGTTGGCGCGGAAGCGCAGCGGATGAACCGGCTGTCCGACCATGTTCTCGATGGCGGCAACGCTGCCGAGATTGATGATGGAGACGACCTTCCTGGCGACATCCGAGAAGCTGTGGCCCTGGCTCGAGAGTATTTTCGGTGGCCCCTTGATCGAGCCGGCGTAGCTATCCGTGAAGAACCGCTCGATGGCGGCCCGGCCCTCGGCTGTTTCGAGGTTGCCTTGAACGGCGATCGCGCCATTCCGCCGGATGGTCAGGACGTTGCTCGCATCGTCGAAACGGGCATGCAATGCCGCCAGCCATTCGTCCCGCTGCAGCATCAGGAAATAGATCTTGGCCATCCATTTGGGCTCAGTGGGATCGAAGCCGCTGGGGCCGTTTTCGATGGCATAGCGGCGGTCGGCGGGAAGCGTCTGGCCGGGCTCCAGGGCGACGCGCGGCAGCGGTTCCGGCGAGAGCCCTTTGACGGGATAGCGATAGATGCCGGCGATCTGTGCGCGCTGGGCGGGAGGCATCCGGCTTCTTAAGGGATTCCCTCATTCGGCGCTACCGCGCACGAATTTGTGACATCGCCTCTTCCGTTTCCGGGGCCGTCTTCCCACATTTGCCCCAAGCCGGCGTGAGCATCGGCGAGGCGACCGCGGCCGGTTGAGGAATGTCGATGCGGCCTCGCGGAAACCCAATGAAGATGCCGTGTCCGTGCCTGAAGGGGCGGAGCGGCAGGCTGAGGGAAAATACACATGAACATTGAAAAATACACCGAGCGCGCGCGCGGCTTCATCCAGTCGGCGCAATCGCTCGCGATACGCGACGGCCACCAGCAGTTTTCGCCGTTGCACATGCTGAAGGTTTTGCTGGACGACAGCGAGGGCCTGGCCGGCGGCCTGATCGACCGCGCCGGAGGCAATTCGCGCGCGATCCTGAAAGCGACCGAGGACGCGCTCAACAAGCTGCCAAAGGTTTCGGGAAGCGGCGCCGGACAGGTTTATCTCGCGCCGGAACTGGCGCGCGCGTTCGACGCCGCGGAAAAGGCCGCCGAGAAGGCCGGCGACAGTTTTGTCACCGTGGAACGGCTGTTGCTGGGGCTCGCGCTTGACAAGAACAGCGAAGCCGGCAGCATTTTAAGAAAGGCCGGCGTCACGCCGCAGAATCTCAACGCGGCGATCGAAGCCCTGCGCAAGGGCCGCACCGCCGACAGCGCGACGGCGGAAAACGCCTATGACGCGCTGAAGAAATATGCCCGCGACCTGACCCAGGCGGCGCGCGACGGCAAGCTCGATCCGGTGATCGGCCGGGACGAGGAAATCCGCCGCACCATCCAGGTGCTCTCCCGCCGCACCAAGAACAATCCCGTCCTGATCGGTGAACCCGGCGTCGGCAAGACCGCGATCGTCGAGGGTCTGGCGCTACGGATCGTCAATGGCGACGTGCCGGAAAGCCTGAAAGACAAGAAGCTGCTGGTGCTCGATCTGGGCGCACTGATCGCGGGGGCGAAATACCGCGGCGAGTTCGAGGAGCGGCTGAAAGCCGTGCTGCAGGAAGTGATCGCGGCCGAGGGCAGCATCATCCTGTTCATCGACGAGATGCACACGCTGATCGGGGCCGGCAAGGCCGACGGCGCGATGGATGCGTCCAACCTGCTCAAACCCGCACTGGCCCGCGGCGAATTGCACTGCATCGGCGCAACCACGCTCGACGAATACCAGAAGCACGTCGAGAAGGATGCCGCGCTGGCGCGCCGGTTCCAACCGATCTACGTCAACGAGCCTTCGGTCGAGGATACCATTTCGATCCTGCGCGGCCTGAAGGACAAATACGAGCAGCACCACGGCGTGCGTATCACCGATTCCGCGCTGGTTGCGGCGGCCACGCTGTCGCACCGCTACATCACCAACCGTTTCCTGCCCGACAAGGCGATCGATCTGGTCGATGAAGCGGCGGCGCGTCTGAAGATGCAGGTCGATTCCAAGCCGGAAGAGCTCGATTCGCTTGATCGGGAGATCGTGCGGCTGAAGATCGAGCAGGAAGCCTTGAAGAAGGAAAGCGACCCGGGCTCGAAAAGCCGCCTGAAGTCATTGGAGAAGGAACTCGCCGAACTTGAAGAAAAGGCGGCCGCGCTGACGGCGCGCTGGACTGCCGAGAAGAACAAGCTGTCGAACGCGCAGAAGCTGAAGGCCGAACTGGAGACCCTGCGCGTCGAGCTCGCCAACGCCCAGCGGCGCGGCGAATATCAGCGCGCCGGGGAGCTGGCCTACGGCCGGATTCCCGAGCTTGAGAAGCAGATCGCCGAAATCGAGGCCAAGGAAAATTCCGGCGAGATGATGGAGGAGGCCGTCACGGCCAACCACATCGCGCAAGTCGTCTCGCGCTGGACCGGCGTGCCCGTCGACAGGATGCTCGAGGGCGAGAGGGAAAAGCTCCTGAAGATGGAAGAAGCCCTCAGCAGTCGCGTCGTGGGCCAGGCCGAAGCCGTGCATGCGGTGGCGACCGCGGTGCGCCGTTCGCGCGCCGGCTTGCAGGACCCGAACCGTCCCATGGGCTCGTTCATGTTCTTGGGCCCCACCGGCGTCGGCAAGACCGAGCTGACCAAGGCGCTGGCCGAATATTTGTTCGACAACGAGACCGCGATGGTCCGCCTCGACATGTCCGAATACATGGAGAAGCACTCGGTCTCGCGGCTGATCGGCGCGCCCCCGGGCTATGTCGGCTATGACGAGGGCGGCGCGCTGACCGAAGCGGTGCGGCGGCGGCCCTATCAGGTGGTGCTGTTCGACGAAATCGAAAAGGCGCATCCCGATGTCTTCAACGTGCTGCTGCAGGTGCTGGATGACGGCCGCCTGACCGACGGTCAGGGCCGTACCGTCGACTTCCGCAATACGCTGATCATCATGACCTCGAACCTCGGTTCGGAATTCCTGGTCAACCAGCCGGAAGGCGAGGATACCTCGGAGGTGCGCGAGGAGGTGATGGGTGTGGTGCGGGCGCATTTCCGGCCCGAGTTCCTCAACCGGGTCGACGAGATCATCCTGTTCCACCGCTTGCAGAGGAGCGAGATGGGCCGGATCGTCGAGATCCAGTTCTCCCGGCTGCGGAAGCTATTGGAGGATCGCAAGATCACGCTCACGCTCGATGCCGACGCGCGCGACTGGCTTGCGACCAAGGGTTGGGATCCTGCTTATGGCGCGCGTCCGCTGAAGCGGGTGATCCAGCGCTATGTGCAGGATCCGCTGGCCGAGATGATCCTCGCCGGCGAGATCAAGGAAGGCGATCGCGTCGTGATTTCCGTCGAAGGCAACGTGCTTACCTTCAACGGCAAGGCGCTGAACACCGCCGAGGTCACGCAGTTAGAGGCACCGGTGCCGAGGCGGAAGCTGAATTAGGACCGAGAGTGGGCGCGGCCGCGCATTGCACGCGGCAGGTGTTCTCGCCAGCGCGCTTGCGGGGCACTCCAGAGCTAGCCGGCGACGGGGCCGGGTTCCTTGTCGTCGTCCTCGATGGAATCAAGGTCTGTGAGGATGTCGACGAGCTCGCCGACGCGCCCTCTCGCCAGCGGCTTGCCGGCGTTCATGAGCGGTTCGTCGTTGACGATCCAGGCCTGAGCCTCCGCCAGTTCGTCGACCGTCGCACCGGTTCCAATGATTTCGGCAATCGTCACATCATCAGCCCGGACGACCGCCTTGGTCACGTCCTCACGCGTGAGACGTCTCATGGCTCTTCATCCCTCACGCTGCCCTCAATCCCGCAGACATCAGCGGCCCGTGGTAAGCCGCGGCGGGTTCTGGGACATCATCCAGAGCTCGATCGCCGCGAGGATGGCTACGGCAGCGCCCACGATCACATGGACCGTCATCGCTGTGGTTCCGTGGAAGCCCAGCACCCAGGGCGAAATGAGCGTCCACAACCCGACGATAAGGTTCAGCCACTCTTCCCACACCGCGAATGCCGCAAGTGCCGCGATGGCCAGCACCGCGATGACGATACCCGAGATATAGGCGTTTTGAGAAACCGTCCCGGCATCGAATCCGAACATCCAGGGCGACAAAAACAGAAACGCGCCGAGGATCAGATTCGCGACGTCACAATTTTTTGCGCTCGTCCAACTCCAATTCTCCATGACACCCTCCGTTTGAAGGCTTTCCTGACCAATCAACCGGACAACGGCCTTTCGAGTTCCACGGCGGTTTCAGGATATTTGATGACCGGCTGCCATCGCAACGGCTTGGCGGCTCAATGGGTTAGCTGGGGCTGGAACCGCACTTGGGCCCGGTCTGATGCGACATCATTGGCAGCCTGGAACCGCCAATCATCGGCTTCTAGTCTAGCGATTGGTGGTTTGCCGCACGCCGCCGCTGCCCGCGGCATCGGAGACCCGTGCCGCCCCGCCGCGGTTGCTCATCATGGCATCGAGACGATCGCGCTCTTTCTCGAAGCTCGCCATCAGCGGGCCTTCAAGCGAGCGGCCGCGCGGCAGCTTGATACGCATCGGATCGACAAAGCGTCCGTTGACCAGAATTTCGTAATGCACGTGGGCGCCGGTCGACATGCCCGTCGATCCGACGAAGCCGATCACCTGGCCCTGCCGCACCCGCTTGCCAGGCTCCATGCCCTTGGCGTAGGCCGACATGTGGCCGTAGGCGGTCTCGTAACCGTTGTTATGCTTGAGACGGACGTATTTGCCGTAGCCGCCTTCCCAGCCGACTTTTTCGACGACGCCGTTGCCGGATGCAAAAATCGGCGTGCCATAGGGCGTAGCCCAATCGACGCCGGTATGCATTTTGACGTAGCCGAGGATGGGATGACGCCGCCCCCCGAAGCCCGAGCGCATGATTGCGTTGTTGACGGGTTTGCGCACCAGGAACTTTTTCGCGCTCTTGCCGCTCTCGTCGTAGAAATCGACCACGGAGTCGTCGGGGGTCTGGAAGCGATAGTATTTCTTGGTTTCGCCGCCGACGGTGAGGGAAGCGAACTGCACCTCGGTCTTCTCGGTGGTGGAGCCTTCGTCCTCACCGGCGAAGAACACGTCGAACGAGTCGCCTGGCTGCACCTTGCGCTGGAAGTCGACGTCGTAGGAGTAGATGCGGACCATGTCTTCGATGACGGCCGGGGGCACCTTGTTGCGCAGCGCGGTCTCGTAGATGCTTTGATAGAGCCGCACGCCGGTCCCATCGTCATCGTCGTCGTCGCTGTTATCGGTGGTTTCGGTAACGGTGTTCATGCTCTGCACGTCGACGGCGACGTATTTGCCGAGATCGGACAGCGCGGCGACGGCTTCGATGGTGGACTCGTTGGCGACAATTACCCGGTAGGGCTGCAGCCGCTGGCCCGGACCGGCCGGCGCCATCATGATGCGCAGCTTCTGGCCTTCTTTCAGCCCACCATCGCGGCCGCGGGCGCCGAGCGTGGCGGCGATGGATTTCGCCTCTTCCGCCGTGGCGCCCTGTTCGCGCAGGATCGATGTAACGGTATCGCCCTTCTTGACCGCGTGAACACGTTCATTGGTTGGATTGCCGCCGGTGGCCTGATCTTTCGTCTTCGGCAGCAGCGTGACGTTTTCCGGGATTACGCGGATTTGAAAGCCGGCGTAGGGATCGGGGATGCTGCCTTCGGTGGCGTAGGCCAATTTAAGGTCGGGCTGCGCGCCGCTGGCATCGGCCGTTGCATTGGCAAGCGCGTAACGCACGCCGCTGCCGCCGCGCCAGTTCGAGGCATCGCGGACCCGCATCAGAACCTCGTCGAGCGCAACTACCGCGGCGAGCTTCGCCTTCGGCAGGATCGGCGCGAGGTCTTTGGTGACGAACGAAACCTCGGCATCGGGTTCGATCGCGTCAGGGTTATTCGGATCCTCGGAGGCCGCGGGAGTGGCGGCTCCGACATCGGTCAACATGCGCTGCGCGTTGAACGGGGGGATCTTGCTGCTGAGATCGCTTGTCGTCATCGACAGGTTGCCGGAGATCCGGGTGAACGGCCGCACCCGCATCACGTCGCGGTTGCCGACGCGGGCGACGGTAGAAACCCGCATCACATTCCGCGCGGCGGTCGATTCGCTGGGCGGCGGCAGACGATCGCTCTTGTGCAGGCTGGCGGCGCGGTCGTTGGCGCCGAACGCGCCGCGCAGCGCTCCCTCGACGCGTTCCGGCACCTTGGCAAAGGTCATTTCGCCGTCGAGGGATGCAAAAACGGCGCCGCCGATTAGGGCCGCGCCGCATAGGCCAGTCAGGATCGTGCCGCTAAACCACTGCACGGAGACGCGACGGCGATCGATCACCGCGGCCTCGGAGCCATCGACCGAAAGCGGCGGCTCGTGACCGAGATCGATGATCCCGGTCTCGCGTCCGTAGCCGCCCCCGCGTGACGTCCGTTGGTTCAACCCGCCGTCCCCCCATTTCATCAACTTCGACGAGACCTTCGCTCATTCTGAACCCGCGTTCGCCCTCTTAAGGGGTGACCGGGAACATGGCGTGCCGCACGGATGTTCAGGAATCGAAGGCCAAAGACTTAGCCGGAATCACGAACAACAATGGTGCGTAGATCTCTCGATGTTTTCTCGGCCGTGAGAAAGGGCGATGGGTTTGTAGAAGATCGCCAGTTCCCCGTGAGATGAATGCCGGCAGCCCCCCACTGGCATTCGGCGATTCAAAGCTTACGTAACGTCAGAACGTCGCAGGATTGTGGCTCAAGTACGGCGTGAAGTCCTTAAATATCTGGACTTATTCGCAGCGGAAGATTCTCTGCGACGATGCGACAATTTGTTGACGACAACCGTTGACAAGGCCGATTAGGCGGGCTTATAAACCGCCCACTGAGCGCGGCGCTGTCTTGGCCCAAGGCCAAGGCAAGTTTTCGTGCCCGTGAAGCTCCTCACTAAGATGAGTGAATCAACAGCCGGTACCCATCGGTTGTCATTTGCCGTCGAATGGGGTCTTCGGAAGGCTTCCCTCGGGAAGAACGAGTTCCAGAGATGGAAAGCTCCCAGCGATGGGAGAGGGGTTTTAGGGCTCCGGGCTGTTTGACAAGTGAAGATGAAGAAAGAGAAACGTGGACGGCGGAGTCCTTGCGAGTCTCGAATACTTGAAGATTTCGGTCTTCGGGTGTTGAGGCTGGACGAAAGACTTCGGCGGTACACGTTTACATAGGTTACACCATCGTTGTTCGCGATGTGAATCGCGTTCAATAAATATGGTGGGACCTCGTCAAACGTTGTGATCAGCCGGTTTAAAGTTTCAAGTCCAACTTGAGAGTTTGATCCTGGCTCAGAGCGAACGCTGGCGGCAGGCTTAACACATGCAAGTCGAGCGGGCGTAGCAATACGTCAGCGGCAGACGGGTGAGTAACGCGTGGGAACGTACCTTTTGGTTCGGAACAACCCAGGGAAACTTGGGCTAATACCGGATAAGCCCTTACGGGGAAAGATTTATCGCCGAAAGATCGGCCCGCGTCTGATTAGCTAGTTGGTGAGGTAATGGCTCACCAAGGCGACGATCAGTAGCTGGTCTGAGAGGATGATCAGCCACATTGGGACTGAGACACGGCCCAAACTCCTACGGGAGGCAGCAGTGGGGAATATTGGACAATGGGCGCAAGCCTGATCCAGCCATGCCGCGTGAGTGATGAAGGCCCTAGGGTTGTAAAGCTCTTTTGTGCGGGAAGATAATGACGGTACCGCAAGAATAAGCCCCGGCTAACTTCGTGCCAGCAGCCGCGGTAATACGAAGGGGGCTAGCGTTGCTCGGAATCACTGGGCGTAAAGGGTGCGTAGGCGGGTCTTTAAGTCAGGGGTGAAATCCTGGAGCTCAACTCCAGAACTGCCTTTGATACTGAGGATCTTGAGTTCGGGAGAGGTGAGTGGAACTGCGAGTGTAGAGGTGAAATTCGTAGATATTCGCAAGAACACCAGTGGCGAAGGCGGCTCACTGGCCCGATACTGACGCTGAGGCACGAAAGCGTGGGGAGCAAACAGGATTAGATACCCTGGTAGTCCACGCCGTAAACGATGAATGCCAGCCGTTAGTGGGTTTACTCACTAGTGGCGCAGCTAACGCTTTAAGCATTCCGCCTGGGGAGTACGGTCGCAAGATTAAAACTCAAAGGAATTGACGGGGGCCCGCACAAGCGGTGGAGCATGTGGTTTAATTCGACGCAACGCGCAGAACCTTACCAGCCCTTGACATCCCGGTCGCGGACTCCAGAGACGGAGTCCTTCAGTTCGGCTGGACCGGAGACAGGTGCTGCATGGCTGTCGTCAGCTCGTGTCGTGAGATGTTGGGTTAAGTCCCGCAACGAGCGCAACCCCCGTCCTTAGTTGCTACCATTTAGTTGAGCACTCTAAGGAGACTGCCGGTGATAAGCCGCGAGGAAGGTGGGGATGACGTCAAGTCCTCATGGCCCTTACGGGCTGGGCTACACACGTGCTA
>NZ_JNIJ01000042.1:37500-59856 GCF_000701345.1 Bradyrhizobium sp. URHD0069
CGTCGATCGAGAACAAGGGCAATATCGAACTTGTAGCCAAGTACTATGACAAGCTCATCGCCGCGATGGGCGAGAACCAGGAATAGCGTCGATCGAAAGCCCCGGAGAAATTCTCCGGGGCTTTGCCTTGAAGCGTCAGGCTTCAGGTTCGTGTGCGCATCCGCATCATGAAACTGTCGAAGCTCAGTTCGGCCACCTGCATCCACGCAAGGGAGTCGGTGCGGAAGGCCGTCAGGCTGGCGTACAGCTTGTTGAAGTGCGGATTGCTCTTGGACAGATCCGCATAGATTTCGTTGGCGGCGTTATAAGAAGCTTCCAGCACTTCTTGCGGGAACGGACGCAGGATCGCTCCGGCCACCATCAATCGCTTCAATGCCGGCGGATTGACGTAATCATACTTCCCGGTGACCCACGTAAACGTATCATGTGAAGCCATGCTGATTGCCGCTTGATAGTGCTTCGGCAAGGCATTCCACTTCTCGAGGTTCATGATGTTGTGACCCTGGCCGGTGCCTTCCCACCAGCCCGGATAGTAATAATACTTCGCCACCTTCACGAAACCGAGCTTCTCGTCGTCATAAGGGCCGACCCACTCGGCGGCATCGATGGTGCCCTTCTCGAGCGCCGGGTAGATGTCGCCGCCTGCGATCTGTTGCGGTACGCCGCCGATCTTCGCAATGATGGTACCGGCGAAACCTCCAATGCGGAATTTGAGGCCTTTGAAGTCTTCGATCGATTTGATTTCCTTGCGGAACCAGCCGCCCATTTGCGCGCCGGTGCTGCCGGTCGGAATGCCTATGCAGTTATGTTCTTTCAGTAGATCGTTGAGCAAGGTCTGGCCGTCGCCGGACATCAGCCATGATATATGCTGCCGCGTGTTGAGCCCGAACGGCAGTGACGTGCCGAATGTGAACGCCGGATTCTTGCTCCAATAGTAATAAAGCGCGGTGTTGCCCATCTCGACCGTGCCGTTCGATACGGCGTCGAGCACCTGCAATCCCGGGACAATTTCACCGGCGGCAAACGGCTGAATCTGGAGCGATTGTCGGTGACTTCGGCAACACGCTTGCAGAAGAATTCGCAGCCACCGTAAAGCGTATCGAGTGCCTTCGGCCAGCTTGCCGCCAGCCGCCACTTCACCTCTGGCATCGATTGCGCGATTGCAGGCGCAGCAACTGCGCTCGCAGCGAGACCGACGCCAGTTGCTTTCAGAAATTCACGACGTTTCATGCGCTTCCTCCTCCATTTTGTGTCGATGCCTCGACGAGGGGCTGCGATCTTGATGTCGCTTTCTGTGTCGCCGGTGGCCGACGCTGAAATTGGTACCTGAAACTCAGATCTTGAAAACAACACCCTCCGGTTCGAGGCACGATCGAAATCTGAAAATCCGCACCGCAGGCAGGATGACCAATCGATGCCCGGGAATCAAGGACATTGCTCGGGCGCAGTCTCAGAACGCAGTTGCGAGAAGGCCTTGGTTGGGTCGGCGTGTTTGGACCAAGCGTCGGGCGCTCGTCGCGCTTTTCGCGCGGCAACGAGCCGCGCATCTGCATGGCGCCCGCTACTTGAGGCCGATCTGACGGACCCTGCGCAATGCGCCGGCGCTGAGGCGCGATCGAGCCGCGCGCTGCCGCAACAGAGCTACCGTGGCGAGGAAAATGCTGCCTCCATCGCCCGCCGTGTCTTGATGGTCTCGTTCTGCGCATCGATCTCGACATCGCTCCAGCGCACGACCGAACCCCGCGCGATGTCGTTCTTCAGCTTCAGCTTGTGCGCCAGGCCAATCGGCAGCGCGCCGGCTTTGAGGCTCGCCGCCGCCGGCATCAGTTTGCCCCACACTGTGTAGCCGCCTTCCCCGTCGAGCATTTCGCCCGCGCGCAGCTCGCGTTTTGCAACCGAAGCAACATCGCCGCGGAAACCGCGCGGCTGCCCGGTCGGCTCGCCCCGTAGCGCCGCCGATAGAATCGAGATGTTCAGCTCGAGCCCGATCAGATGATAGGGCTTGTACATCGCCGCGAAGCGCCCGCTGGCATCCGTCTTCAACCCATACTGCTTGAAACAGTCCGCGGCGTAATCGTTCGGCGCTTCCAGCACGACATAGACGCCCCAGCGCAGATCGCGGAATACCGGACGCCCGTCGCGCTCCAGCGACGATACCACTTCGACTACGCCGGATTTCTCCAACGCGCCGCCCGCCTCGCGTGGTCGCATCACATGCGGCAGGTCATCGACCCCGCAGGGCGGAAACAACAGCCCGTCGGTTGGCACATCGAGCCCGGTGGCATTGGCGATTGCCGCCATTTCGATCGCGGATTTGGTGCCGTCCAAGAACGAGTTGAACATCTGCGGATTCATGCCGGCGGACTGCGCCTCATCCGCCGTCAGCCCGTAATGGCTCCAGACCCCGGCCGGCGTCACGTCGTGATAGGCCGGCAGGTACTTCGTTCCCTTTCCCGCCGCAACCACGCGGAATCCGGTGGCGCGCGCCCAGTCCACCATCTCGGCGGTCAGTGCCGGCTGGTCGCCATAGGCCAGCGAATAGACCACGCCGGCGTTGCGCGCTTCCTCGGCGAGCAGCGGCCCCGCCAGCACGTCGGCCTCGACATTGACCATGACGATATGCTTGCCGGCCGCGATCGCCGCGCGCGCATGCTTGATGCCGACAGCGGGATTTCCGGTCGCCTCCACGATCACCTCGATCTGGCCTGACAGCGCTTTGGAGCCATCCACGGTGAAGGTGGTCTCTGCGATCCGCGCGGCGTCCCAGCCCACCGTGCGGCAGGCTTCGCGGGCGCGCTCCGGATCGAGATCGACGATGACCGGTACCTCGAGCCCCGGCGTATGCGGCACCTGAGACAAAAACATCGAGCCGAACTTGCCGGCGCCGATCAGCGCGACGCGGACAGGTTTTCCGGCCGCGCGGCGGGCATTGAGCAGATGAGACAGGTTCATGGAGGGGGTGATCCGATCGGATTGAAGAGTGTCCCGGATGCGGTGCAGTGTTCTTCACTCTGCTCCGCAGAGCGGGACCCATGAGTGGGTGTGGCGTGGGCCCCGGATCAGCCGCGCACCGCCGTGCGCAGCATCCGGGCACGGAGGCAATGCGTCGATCGCGCTTCTACTCCGCGGCCTGGCGGTGGGCTCGGGCGAACCGCAGCAGCGCATCGTCGTCCACGGTCTTTATCGGCGTGAAGTCGCGGTGTGCGATATATTCCGGCCGCGTGGGGGTACGGATGTAATTCGAGACCGCGTTCAGCGTGAGATAGACGATTTTGCGTGGATAGGGCGTGATGTTGCCGGCTGACCCGTGCACCAGATTGCCGTGGAACATCAGCATGCCGCCGGCCTTTCCGGTCGGCGCGACGATGCCGCCCTCTTTCACCAGCCGCGTCACGGTTTCCTCGTCCAGCGTCCACAGCGGATAGGATGTGGTCTCGAGATCGTGCGCAGCCTTGAGATCGCCGGCGTGCTGGCTCTTCGGCACCAGCATCAAGGGCCCGTTGATCGGCATCACCTCATCAAGAAAAATCGCGATATTCATGGCGCGGGGCTGCGGCATGCCGTCGTCGCGCTTCCAGGTGCCGTAGTCCTGATGCCACTGCCAGACGTCGCCGGTGAAGGCTGATTTGGCGTTGATCTTGTACTGGTGCATGTAGACCTTCTCACCGAAGATCTGCTCCACCGGTTCGATCATGCGCGGATGCGCGCCGAGTAGCCCAAATGCCTCGTTGTAGAGATGGGATGCAAAGGCGGTGCGCGGCGCGCCGCTCTTCTCGCGCCAAACCTCCGGGCGGTCGGTGTCGTAGATGCCTTCCGCCTCGCGCGCCAGCAGGGCCACCTCTTCGGGGCTGAACAGTTCCGGCAGGAACAGCCAACCTTCACGATTGAAATCATCGATTTGTTGCTGGGTCAGTTTCATGGTGGTTCCTCCTTTGGTTCTTCTTCTCACGGTGAGCAGCGCGTCTTCGCGCGTCTCGAACATGAGGCCTCCTGGCTTATCCTTCGAGACCCGGCCAGAGGCCGCTTTTCAGGATGAAGGACATACGATTACTACGCCGCTCTCTCCGGTTCCTTCAGTCGCTCTTCCGTCGTTCGTCCCGCCATTAGTGCATGCGCCAGCGCCGAGCCCTCCGCGGCTTTCGCGTTGCCGGACAGAATATGCGCGGCGATGGTTTCGTGTTCGGTCCAGGCCCTCTGGCGGTAATCGAGTTCGGCGAGCACCGTCGCCATCGATCGCCGCATATGAGGCCACTGCGGCGCGATCATTTCTTCGATCGCGGGATTGCCCGACAGCCGATAGATCGCACGGTGAAAATCCACGTCGAGCGCGATCAGCCGCGACAGCGGCGTTCGCTTGTCGATCGCGCGGCCGGCGCGCAGCGTCTCCTCGAGATGCGCGCGTCCCGCCGCGTCGGTCTTGACGCGCTGCGCAGCGAGCCGCGCCGCCAGCGCGTCGATGGCGCCGCGCACTTCATAGAGCTGGCGGATACGCAGCGGATCGAGTTGGGTGACTTCAAAGCCCTTGCGGCCGCTTTCCGCAACCAGCCCTTGCCGGTGCAAGAGATGCAGCGCGTGCGAGACCGGCTGGCGCGAGACGCCGAGTCGTTCCGCGAGCTCATTCTGCCGGATGCGGTGCCCCGGCGGCAGCGTGCGGTCGGTGATGCCATCGAGGATCCGGGCATAGACCTGATCGATCAGGTTAGGGGTCGGGTCGAGCGGGATCATCGATGGGGCTCATTTAGAATACGGAATTCTGAATTCACAAACTAGCGAAGGACGGGCGGCGAGGTCAAGGGCTCCATTTGAACGGCGCGAGCGCTGTAGTCTGCCCAGCACCCCGCGCTATGCTGCGCTCGGGTCATCTTCGCGGAGTATGCCACCGACATCGCTCAACGCGCCGCCGCCGGGAAACCGGCGAGGAATCGCAGAATCTTTGCGGCGCCTGTTCGAACACCGGATGCGTAGTACCGGGAACCATTTCGGTGCGCGAACCCGCCACATGCGCCGCCAGCGTATGCAATACTTGCGGCAGCGCGCCCTTGGTGTTGGCGCCATCCACGAACTTTCACGCTCTTTCACGGGGGAAGCCGACCCGGTTCCCCCGGAATTCGGGTGGATCGCAACAATTTCCAAGCCTAGATTTCAAGCAAGTATCAAGCTCATGACATGGGGCGAGAAGATCTGGAGCCAGCCATGACTGACCACCGTTTTGCAATATTCGACACCACGATCGGGCGCTGCGGCATCGTGTGGGGCGAGCGCGGCATCAATGCGGTGCAGCTGCCGATGTCCAGCGAGGACAAGACCCGCGCCCGCATCCGCCAGCGCTATGGCGACCTCGCGGAGGCGGCGCCGCCTAGTGGCGTGCAAAGCGCGATCGACGGGATCGTCGAGCTGCTCGCGGGCAAGCCGAACGATCTGACAGGGGTCGTGCTCGATCTCGATGGCGTTCCCGAGTTCAACCGGGGCGTCTACGATATCGCGCGCACCATCCCGCCGGGCAAGACCATGACCTATGGCGATATCGCCAAACGGCTCGGCGGCGTCGAGCTGTCGCGCGACGTCGGCCAGGCGCTGGGGCGCAATCCCTGTCCGGTCGTGGTACCTTGCCACCGCGTGCTGGCCGCCGGCGGCAAACCCGGCGGGTTCTCCGCCAATGGCGGCGTCGCCACCAAGCTCAAGATGCTGGAGATCGAGGGCGCCTACGTTAATCACACGCCGACGCTGTTCGACTGAGCCGCCTTCGGGTTGCTAACTCGCCGCCGCCTGGCAGGAAAATCCGTTGCCCCAGCGTCGGATTTTTCCGGTCGAGGGCGAGGGAAAATGCGCAGTGCAGCACAGCGTATCGGTGTCGCAATCGCGCTCGAGGAGTTGCGCCGCGTTGCTGCCGCCCGGCCTGTTCGAGGTCGAATTTCGCCGATAGTTCGGAATAGCGCGCCTGCAGCGGCGAGTGCATCAGCTCGCCGCTGATGACTCATGGCAACCTCCTGCTGATTTACGCCGACGGCGGCAGCGAGACCTTGACCGAGGGCCGGGTGAGCATCTTCTCATGGAATGCGTCGAGCTTCGGATAGGCTTTGCGCCAGCCGCAATCGGCGAAGCGCAAATCCGCATAGCCTAGCACGCAGGTGAGCGCGATCTGAGCGATATCCAGCGAGGGGCGCGAAAGCATCTCCGTCTGTTTCTCGAAGCGCGCCATGCCGCTCCACGCGCGATTCCAGTGGTCGTCGGCCCACGCCTGCCATCGCAGCGGCTCCGGCCGCGCTATTTTCTCGTAGCGGCACAGCAACATCGAGTCGAGCATGCCCTGCAGCAGCGAGTGATCGCTCTTGACCCTCCATTTGAGAGCGCCGGACGCCGGTATCAATTTCCCGCCGCCGGCGAGCTCGTCGAGATATTCCACGATGACATAGGAATCGAGAATGACGTCGCCATTGTCCAGGATCAACGCCGGCAGCCTCTTTACCGGGTTGATGCGGGAGTATTCATCATTGGGCTGGCCCGGCACGGCGGTCGCCGGGACGAATTCGATCTTGTCGATCAGGCCGAGCTCGATCGCGGCAATACGCACCTTGCGGGCGAATGGCGAGACGGGGGAGAATGCGAGCTTCATTGGATGTCCCTGAAAAATGAACTCCCGTCACCGCCGAGCTGCTCGCGTCTTCGCGAGACTTGAAGGATGACGGTTCGTTGATGACGGTTCGTTGCGGCCCATCCTTCGAGAGGTACGCGGAAGCGCTCCTCCCGAGTGAGCGCCAATGCGCTCATCCGGGGATGACAGACGTCGATTAAGCCGCGACGATTTCCTGCCGCTGTTCGCCGAGACCTTCGATGCCGAGGGTGACCACGTCGCCGGCGTTGAGGAATTTCGGCGGCTTCATGCCGGCGCCGACGCCGGGCGGCGTGCCCGTGGTGACGATGTCGCCGGGCAGCAGCGTCAGGAATTGCGAGACGTAGGAAATGCACTGCGCGATGGTGAAGATCATGGTCGAGGTCGATCCGGTTTGGCAGCGCTTGCCGTTGACGTCGAGCCACATCGACAGTTTCTGCACGTCCGGGATCTCGTCTTTGGTCACGAGCCATGGGCCGAGCGGACCGAAGGTGTCGTGCGATTTTCCCTTGGTCCAGGTGCCGCCGCGCTCGAGCTGGAAATTGCGCTCCGACACGTCGTTGCAGATGCAATAGCCGGCAACATGATTGAGCGCGTCGGCCTCGGAGACATATTTGGCGCGAGTACCGATGATGGCGGCGATTTCGACTTCCCAGTCGAGCTTGGTCGAGCCGCGCGGCTTCTCCACCGCGTCGTTCGGACCGCTGAGGCTGGTGTTGGACTTGAGAAAGAAGATCGGCTCGGAAGGGATCGGCGAACCGGTTTCCTTGGCGTGATCGACATAGTTCAGGCCGATGGCGACGAATTTCGACATGCCGGTCACGGGCGCGCCGATCCGCGGCTTGCCGTCGACGGCGGGGAGCTTTGATGTATCGAGGCCCGCAAGCTTGGCCAGCGAGGCCGGCGCATAGGCTTCGCCGTTGAGGTCCTTCACCTGCGCCGAGAGATCGCGCAACTGGCCCGATTTATCGATCAAGCCTGGCTTTTCCTGGCCCATCGTCCCGTACCGAACAAGCTTCATTTCTCATCACTCCCAAGGTGGTTTCGTTGCTTAAATGCTTCTTGGAACAGCGCGGGATGAAATTCAACTGCCGACTGCGCGCGCATTGCTGGTCCCCCGATCCCCGCATAACGATTTCGCCGGTATTGCCGGAGGAGCGGGCCCCTTGGCCGCGTCCGGAAGGATGGGATTGGTGCCTCCAAGTTCGAGAGGCGAACGCGCGCTCCTCGCCACCCTCCGGGATTTCCGCCTCAAACCATGAATTTGAAGGCATCGCCATCGCGCTTGATGTGGGCGGCGCTGAAATGGCCGCCGATCACCAGCGCCGGCGTATCGGCATAGCGTGAGAACAATTCACGCCGCGTCGCTGCCGATTGAACGGGATCGGAATCGGCGGTCGACGACCAGTCAAGATGCGCCATCTGGCATGGATGATGGGCGACGTCGCCGGTGAGCAGGGCCTCTTCGCCGTCCGATTGGATGTGAATGCTGATATGGCCCGGACTGTGGCCCGGCGTCGGGATCAGGTTGATTTCATCGCAGAGCCTGGCATCGCTGGCGACCAGATCGGCCCTAGCGGCGTCGACGATCGGCTTCACCGAGTCGTTGAAAACCGCTGCCTTGTCGGACTCGGCGTTGTGGTCGCGCCAGTGCTCGTATTCGGTTTTGCCGAACAGATAGCGCGCGTTGCCAAATGTCGGGATCCATTTGCCGTTGACCAGTTTGGTATTCCAGCCGACGTGGTCGACATGCAGATGGGTGCAGAGCACGGTGTCGATGCTGTCAGGCGGAAAGCCTGCCGTCGCCATGGTTTCGAGGAAGGGAGTTTGCCGGTTATTCCAGGTCGGAACGTTGCGGCCTTCCTTGTCGTTGCCAAGACCGGTATCGACCACAATGCGGCGCGTCGGCGTCTCCACCACCAGCGAGTGGATCGACATTTTGAGCCGGCCTTCCGCGGTGGCGAAATGCGGAATGAGCCAGGGCAGTTTCTGAATTTCGTCGTTGGTCGCCAGCGGCAAGATAAACCGGGTGCTGCCTATTGTCTCCAGTTCGACGATTTTGGTGATTTTGACCCTGCCGACCTTCCAGTGCATCCGGCATTCCTCGCGTCTTTCGTTTCTTGGAGGGCGGAAGATGCTGGTTTCCGCGCGGGCGCGCAATGGATCATCTCGCTCGCCAGCGCGTTGAGGGAACTAGCCTCGAAGGCTTATGGAGCGCGCGATGCCCGAACTGTCAATTTCGCGGGAAAAGGTCGCCTTTCTGATCGAGAAAGCGCATGAATTCGATGTCAAGGATTTGCCTGCGGATACCGATTCCGGCTCGAACCCCACCGACGACAATGAGGTGGGCGTGCTGGAGGATAGTGGCGAAGATCCTGTTGCCAGCGAGATGGCGAGCTTCATCAGGGCCTTGAACGAGGATGAACAGATCGATCTGGTCGCGCTGATGTGGCTCGGGCGCGGCGACGGCACCATCGAAGAGTGGGACGATCTGCGTAGCCGGTCGGCTGAGCGTCGCAGCGGATACCGCAAACCCCGGTGGGAGACCGTCCGCTACCTGCTTGGCGAGCCATTGCTGGGGGATCTGCTGGCCGAGGGCTTGGACCAGTTCGGAATATCGTGGGTAGATGAGCGCCCCGACACGGACTGATGAACAGCGCGCAGTCGAGGCCCGGCCACCGCCGCCGGCAAGTCGCCAAGGCTCAGCACCTCGAGCGCCGCGCCTGTTCGCTCGTGCCAGACGGCTCTCATTTCAGAGCGTGCCGGGAAACGCGCCGCCATCGAGCAGGATGTTCTGTCCGGTGATGAAGCCTGCCTTTGCGCCGCAGAGAAACGCGCAAGCCAAGCCGAATTCCTCGGGATCGCCAAAGCGTCCGGCGGGATTAAGTTTCGCCCGTTCCGCCAGCAACTGGTCGACGGTGATACCGCGCTTCTCGGCGTCCACCTTCGCCACGGGACCGCGCAGGCGGTCGGTATCGAAAGGTCCCGGCAGAAGAGCGTTGATGGTGACGTTATTGATCACTGTCTTGCGCGCAATGCCTGCGACGAAGCCGGTGAGGCCGGTGCGCGCGCCGTTGGACAATCCCAGCACCTCGATCGGCGCCTTTACCGCGGCCGAGGTGATGTTGACGATGCGGCCGAATTTGCGCGCCATCATGCCATCCACCGTCGCCTTGATCAGTTCGATCGGCGTCAGCATGTTGGCATCCAACGCCTTGATCCAGTCGTCGCGGGTCCAGTTGCGGAAATCGCCCGGCGGCGGGCCGCCGGCGTTATTGACCAGGATGTCCGGATCGGGACAGGCTTTCAGCGCGGCTTCGCGGCCGGCCGGCGTGGTGATGTCGCCGGCGACTTCGGTCACGGTGACGCCGGGATGCAATTTGCGTATTTCGGCGGCGGTTTTCGCAAGCGCTTCCGCGCCGCGCGCAGTCAGCGTGACATGCACGCCTTCCGCGGCCAACGCCATCGCGCAGGCGCGTCCCAAGCCTTTGCTGGATGCGCACACGATGGCGCGGCGGCCTTTGATCCCAAGATCCACTGTTCCACTCCCTTGTATCCAACGATTTCTTGAAGTCCGATGCGGCTAGTGTAGCCAACCCTGGCGTCCCTGATAAGAGACCCCGCACCACCGAAATGCGTATCAGGGACAATCTCGGGCTCAAATCCGCCGATCTTTCTTAATCCGGTCGATATAGGCTGCGACGTCTGGCGGCAGCGACTTGAAGCCCATTTGCCCAGCCTCTGAGAATAGCGGCCGCAGCTGCGAACCGCTCAGGAACGCCGGCTGCCGATCTGATGGCACGAGCTGATCGAAAATCAAAACCAGCGTGATCACGACTAGTCCGGCGCGCACCGCGCCGAGTGCCGCGCCGGCGATGCGATCCCCGATGCCGGCCTCGGACCCGATGGCTTCGTCGAGCGCCATTCGCATCAGCTTTCCGAGCCCAATGCCGGCGATCAGGAAAACCCCGAAAAACAGCAGCGAATTCTGAGCCCAGGGCGAGTCGAGCTTGCCGCCGATCTGCGGGGAAAATCAGCGACATGATCCAGACCGCGATCGGCATCGCGATCAGATAGGCCAGAATCGTGACCGCGCTGCGCAGCAAGCCGGCATTGAAGCCGGTGACTACAGCGACAACCAATCCGAGATAGACCACGGCATCGAAACTGTTCATGGGCGGGAATTCCTTGGCCTGTTTCGAGGGTCCGGAGATTGGTCAAGGAATCAGGTTTGCGATCCCGAAAATCGTCTGTATCAATGAAAGCGCACTACTCTTTGGACCGACCCAGCCATGCCTGACATATTCGACGTCAGTAAAGAAATCATTCTCGTCACCGGCGCCTCGCAGGGGCTGGGCCGCCAATTCGCGCGGGTCTTGTCGGCGCATGGCGCCGCCGTCGTGCTGGCGGCGCGTCAGACCGCTAAGCTGAAAAGCCTCGAAGATGAGATAAGAGGGCAGGGTGGCCGCGCCGTCGCGGTGCAGATGGACGTGACTGATTTAGCCTCGATCGGAAAAGCAATCGACAGCGCGGAAGGTGCCCTTGGTCCGGTCAGCGTGCTCATCAACAACGCCGGCATTGCCATCGAAAAGCTCGCGGTGGATCAGACCGAGGCCGATTGGGATTCCGTCATCAACGCCAACCTCAAGGGCGCGTATTTCGCAGCCACCGAAATGGCGCGGCGGATGATCGCGCGCAAGCAGGAGGGCAACATCGTCAATATCGCCTCGGTGCTCGGACTAGGCGTGATGAAATTCCTCTCGCCCTACACGGTCTCCAAGGCGGGCATCATCCAGGCGACCAAGGCGATGGCGCTTGAGCTCGCCGGCAACCGCATCCGCGTCAATGCGCTGGCGCCAGGCTACATCGATACCGAGATGAACCACGATTTCTGGTCGACGCCTGCGGGCGAGAAACTGACAAAGCGGATTCCGCAGCGCCGCGTCGGCGCCGAATCCGATCTCGACGGCGCGATCATGTTGCTGGCGTCCGGCGCCTCGCGCTACATGACCGGCACCGTGGTGACGGTGGATGGCGGGTTTCTGCTGGCGTGATGTTGCATCGACTCTCTCCAAGTCATCGACTCTTTCCATGTCCAACGGGTCGCACGGATGCGCGCCCGATGACAGGCTCCGCGAAAGCAATCCAGAACGCCGCGAAGCGAGAATGGATTGCTTCGTCGCCTCGCTCTACGCCATGACGACGCCGATTAATTCACCCGCATATCCGCCTTGATGATGTCGGCGGCCTTCTCGCCGATCATGATGGTCGGCGCGTTGGTGTTGCCGCCGACTAGCGTCGGCATCACCGAGGCATCGACAATGCGCAGGCCTTCAAGCCCGTGAACCCTGAGCTTCGGATCGACCACGGCATAAGCATCGACGCCCATTTTGGCTGTGCCGACCGGATGATAGACCGTATCGACGCGGGCGCGCAAAAGCGCGCGGATGTCGTCGTCGGTCTCGACGCCCGCCGTGAACATGTCCTTTTTCTGCAAGGCCCGCAGCGCCGGGGTCTCCATCAGCCGCCGGGTGGTCTTGTAGCCCGCGAGCATCGCTTCCAGGTCCTCAGCTTGGCCCAGGAAATTCGGATCGATCAGAGGCGAGAGCATCGGGTCGGCGCTGTGCAGTGAGACGCTGCCACGACTCTTGGGCCGCAGCAGGCAGAAATGGCAGGAGAAGCCACGGCCCCAGCGGCGCTTGCGGCCGTGGTCATCGACGATGGCCATTCCAAAATGAAGCTGGATGTCGGGCACGTCGAGATCGGAGCTGGTTTTGAGGAAGCCGCCGCATTCGGCAAAGTTGGAGGTCATCGGCCCGCGGCGTTCGCGGCGGTATTGCCCGATGGCGCGAATCTGGTGCGCGATGCCGCTGAACGACATGCCGGTGAAATACGGGCTGTCGGACATGTAGGCGAAGATGAAATCCGGATGGTCCTGCAGATTTTGTCCGACGCCGGGCAGGTGATGCACCGTTGCGATGCCATGCTTGGCCAGTGCCGCACTGTCACCGACGCCGGATAGCATCAGAAGATGTGGGGTCTGGAACACGCCCGAGGAGACGATAACTTCGCGGCGAGCGCGAATTTGTTTTGTCTCCTTGCCTTTCCGGTATTCGACCCCGGCCGCGCGTTTGCCTTCAAACAGGATGCGGGTGGCGTGTGCGTTGGTCTCGACGCGCAAATTGGCGCGCGTTGCCAGATGCGGATGCACGTAAGCCCGCGCCGCGCTCCAGCGTTCGCCGTTCCTTTGAGTGACCTGATAGATGCCGAGCCCTTCGTAGTCCTCGGCATTAAAATCCTCGCGGATCCCAAACTGCGCCTCGCGGGCGGCCTGCAGAAAGATTTCCTGCACCGGATTATCGGTGCGCAACTTGTTGACAGCGAGCGGGCCGCCCTTGCCGTGATATTCGCCGTCGAAATCAGCATTGTCTTCCGAGCGCTTGAAGTAGGGCAGCACGTCGGAGTAGGACCAGCCGGTGTTGCCGAGCGACGCCCATTGGTCGTAGTCGCTTCGGTGGCCACGGATATAGACCATGGCGTTGATCGCGGACGAGCCGCCGAGTCCCTTGCCGCGCGGCTGATAACCGACGCGGCCGTTGAGGCCGGCTTGCGGCACCGTGTCGAAGGCCCAGTTGTTGAGCTTGCTCGGCACCATCAGCGCCAGTGCGCCCGGCGTGGTCACCGCCCAATTGTCGCAATCGCCACCGGCTTCCAGCAGCGCCACCGAGGTGTTGGGATCCTCCGAAAGCCCACCGGCGAGCGCGCAGCCGCCGGAACCAGCGCCCACCACGACGAAATCGAATGTATCCGTCACGCTTGTCCCCCCAACCAATTGCTATTGTTGCCCCCGTCGTCATTGCGAGAACGAGGCAATCCAGTTTCGTCAGACTCAAGTGGTGGATTGTTCGCTGCCCGCGCAATGATGGCCTCAACATTTGCCGTCCGGCCATACTCCAATTCAAAAGCACTACGACATGAACCGCAGCATCTTTTCCAGCCGCGCGATCTTCGTGCCGTAGGGCGGATAGAGATCCGCCAGCCGGTTGAACGGCGAGCGATAGAACACCGGCTTGAGCTTGCTGAAAGTTCTAAACCCCCATTCGCCGTGATAGGCGCCGGTGCCGGACGCGCCGATGCCGCCCATCGGCTGATTGATCTGGGTGAAGTGAAACAGGCAATCGTTGACGGTGACGCCGCCGGAGATGGTGCGCGACAGCACCGCGTCGCGCGCCGCATCGTCCTTGCCGAACCAGTACAGCGCCAGCGGCCTCTCACGTTTGTTGATATAGGCGACGGGGTCGCCGGCGTCCCTGTACCCGATGATCGGCAGCAGCGGTCCGAAGATTTCCTCCTGCAAGATCATCATGTCCGGCGTCGCGCCGACGACGATGGTGGGAGGAAATTTGCGCTTCGACTTCCAACCGGGATCGTCGGGTTTCGCTGCTTGCATGACGGTTGCGCCTTTGGCGGCGGCGTCCGCCACCAGGGCTTCAAGCCGCTGAAAATGCCGTTCGGAGACGATCGAGGTGTAGTCTTGGTTATCAGGATCGGTGCCGAACATACGCCGCATGGCGGCTTGCACGCGCTCGGCAAAATCCTGCACGGAAGCTTCCGGCACGATGGCGTAGTCCGGCGCGATGCAGGTTTGGCCGGCATTGAGCAGTTTTGCGTAGGCGATGCGCTCCGCGGCCTGCCCGAGATCGGCGGAGCGATCGACGATCGCAGGCGATTTGCCGCCGAGTTCGAGGGTGATCGGCGTCAGGTTGCGCCCGGCGGCTTCCGCTACGAGGCGTCCGACGCGGGTCGAGCCCGTGAACATCAGGTGGTCGAAGGCAAGCGAGGCAAACGCCATGGAGATATCCTCGTCGACGCCGGTGACGATGATCTCGGTGGCGTCGAATTTGGTCGATATCGTTTCCTGCAGCAGCGCGGAAAACCGCGGCACCAGCTCGCTCGGCTTGATCATCACGCGATTGCCCGCCGCGAGCGCGCCGACCGCCGGTGCCAGCGTCAGCTGCAACGGATAATTCCAGGGCGCGATGATGCCGACGACGCCGAGCGGCTGCGGGATCAGCCGGTTTTTGGCGGGTATGAATTGCAGTGCGGTCGACACGCGCCGTGGCGCCATCCATTTTTTCAGGTGCCTGGCGGCGTGCTTGATCTCCCCTAGCACCAACAGCGTCTCGGCGATCGCGGTCTCGGTGGCGCAGCGATGGCCGAAATCCGCGGAGATCGCCTGCTCGAACCGGGCTTCGTTATCCGCAACCACAGCGCGCAGCCGCGCCAGCCGGTCCAGCCGTTCCTCAAGGGTCGGCGCCGGCATGGTCCGCGACAACTCGAACATGGCGTGAAAGGCGTCGGCCAGGGCGTTTTGCCCGGGGCTTTTCAGGGGCTGGTCCATGGCGCTTCCTTGAGCTTCCCTAGCCTCAAAGGCTGGGCTTTTGTGGAACTTCTGGCAAGAGCGCTGCAAAGGGGCGGTTTGGCGCGAGATAGCGCGCTTTGACTGTTATAAAATCCTCAAAAGGTCGCCTGTGGCCCTTTCCAAAGCGGGTTCACGTTGATACATACCCCCTGCACCCAAGGGCATTTGCCAAGGGTTGCCTTCTCAGGAAGCTTCGAGCGGGATTGATCGGCGCGCTTGCGCGTTGGCCAGGCCGTTTCGGTTTTCGCCAAGGCAAGCAACGGTTTATCGCGGGGTGGAGCAGCCCGGTAGCTCGTCAGGCTCATAACCTGAAGGTCATAGGTTCAAATCCTATCCCCGCAACCAAATTTACTATGTAATACAAAGGGTTAGGCGAAAGCCTGACCCTTTGTATTTTGTAAATGGCCCTAGGACATTGCTAGCACAAAATTCAACTTTTGGGTTTCATGCGCTAAAATGCGCGTGGAGGTGCATTATGGCCCGGCACGAGCTTCTAGCTAGCGGCCGCTCAGGCCTTCCGAGAGCCGTCGAGCCGCGACCAGCATGCGATCGCGAAGCGCGTCGAGCTTGGCGTGGTCGAAGCGCGGGATCGGGCCCGATATGCTGATGCCGCTCTCGACCTTGCCGCTCGGCTCGAACACCGGGACGGCGACGCATCGCATGTCTTCGGCGAATTCGAAGTCGTCATAGGCGTAACCCTGGGCGCGATTACGTGCGCACTCCGCGCGCAGGGCGTCGGGGCCGGTGATCGTCCTGGTCGCCCGCCGGGGCAGGCCGGCTGCGATCACCCGCTCGATGAAAGCGGAATCCTGAAAGGCCAGCACGGCCTTGCCGATCGCCGTGTAGTGCAGGCGCGAGCGCTCGCCGATCTCGAAATTGACCGACACGATCTGACGTCCCTTGGCGCGCTGGACCAGCACGGTCTCCATTCCTTCGAGCAGTGAATAGTGAACCGACTCGAGCGTCTGCGCGGCGAGATCGTCCAGGCACTCGCGCACGAGCTCGGTGCGCCGGCTCTCGATCAAAAGGTGGCGGCTGAGCGAGACGAGCTTGTGGCTGAGCCGGTAACGGCGGCCTGACGCGTCCCGCAACAGATAGCCGGCGCCGAACAGGGTCACGAGCATGCGATAGGCGACGGCCCGGTCAATGCCGACGCGCTGCGCCACATCCGTGACACTCAGAGGCGCCGAATTGGCCCCGACCTCCTCCAGCACGCGCAAGGCGCGCAACGCCGTCGAACTTGGATGCCCGGGGGCAACGCGAAGAGCGAGGGATGTTCTACGTGCCATGACGCAGATGTGCCAAACTCGACAAATAATATCAAGTTCTTAAATTTAGTTCGCAAAATTCGCAGCGACAAAAATACCTTCGGGATCCGGCATCTCAAGTAAACTATTGATAATATTATATTATATTCCGACATATGCGTCCTTTAGGGCCGCAATGAACGCACAAGATCAGCGATAAATATTGTTTAGATTTTTTGACCGCGCTACGATGCGTCGCAAATGGCGTGCAGGGGCGGGAGACGCGTATGAAGATGCTGATCGGCGGCGAATGGCGGGATGCGGCCGATAGCGCGGTGATGGAAATCCGCAACCCCGCGACCGGGGAACTGGTCGACACCGTGCCGGCCGCAGGCGAAGCCGACGCGCTCGCCGCCGTTCAGTTCGCCCAGCAGGGCCGCCAGGCGATGGCGGGCACACCAGCCCATGTTCGCCATGACGCGCTGATGTCCGTTGCGGCGCGCATCGAGCGCGACGCCGAGGACCTCGCGGCCCTGCTCGCGCGCGAGAACGGCAAGACCCGCCGCGAAATCCGTGGCGAGATTGCCGCGGCCATCAGGATCTTCCGCGGCTATGCCGAAGAAGCCAAGCGGCTGTTCGGCCGCGTCACGCCGCTCGACACTATTCCGGGACTGGAAGACGGCATCGCCCTCACCACGCGGGTGCCGCGCGGCGTCGTGGTCGCGATCGTGCCGTTCAATTATCCGGTCGAGCTCTGGGCTCACAAATGCGCCGGTGCTCTCGCCGCCGGCAATGCGCTGATCACCAAGCCGCCGGAAGAATGCCCGCTCGCCCTGCTGCGCATCAGCGGCTACCTCGCCGAGACAGCTCTGCCGGCCAATGCGCATCAGATCGTCACCGGCGTCGGCGAGAGGGTCGGCGCGGCGCTGGTGCGCGCGGCCGGGGTGCAGATGGTCGCCATGACCGGCAGCACCGCGACCGGACGCGCGATCGCGAAGGCTGCGGCCGAGACCCTGAAGAAGGTTCATCTCGAACTCGGCGGTAACGACGCGACCATCCTGTTCGCGGACACCGATCCGGCCGCGGCCGCCAAAGCCCTGGTCAAGGGCCGCTTCTCCAGCGGCAACGGACAGATCTGTTGCGCGGTCAAGCGCGTATTCGTGCAACGCCCGATCTACGACGCGGTGTGCGCGGCGGTGCTGCGCGAAACCGCGGCGCTCAGAATCGGCGACCCAATGGATGACACCACCGATGTCGGACCGCTGATCACCGAACGCGCGGCGCGGCGCGTGGAGCAGCAGATCGCCCAGGGCGTGAGCGAGGGCGCGACCCTCGTCGCCGGCGGCCGGCGCGACGGCAATTTCATCACGCCGGCAGTTTTCACCGGCGTGCGCGCGGATATGGCTGTGTTCCGGGAGGAGATTTTCGGACCGGTGCTGCCGCTGGTGCCGTTCGACGCCATCGATGACGCCTTCGCGATGGTCAACGACAGCCCCTACGGCCTGCAGGCCGCCGTGTTCACGCAGGACCTCGCCACCGTGATGTCCGCCTATCGCCGGCTCGATGTCGGCACGGTGGTGATCAATCACCCAACGGCGATCCGCGTCGAATCATTGCCGTTCGGCGGCGCCAAGGGAAGCGGCAACGGGCGCGAGGGCATCCACGACACGCTGATCGACATGACCGAGGCGCGCACGCTGCTGATCCCATACGCTTTCGCAGGATCCGCGGAGGCAGCTGCATGACGCCCGCGATCGCATCGCAGAGCAGCCGGGACGGCCGCATCGTGCTGGTCGCGGAGGGCGTCGACAAGCGCTACGGCGGCACGCATGCCCTGCGCGGCGTGACGATCGCATTCCGCGCCGGCGAGATACACGCCATCGTCGGCGAGAACGGCGCCGGCAAGAGCACGCTGACGCGCGTGCTCACCGGTGCTACCGGCGTCGATGCCGGCCACATCCAGGTCGACGGCGCGGCCCACGAACTCCGTACGCCGCTGGACGGACAGCGCCTGGGAATCCGGATGGTGCACCAGCACGATACGCTGGTGCCCAATCTCAGCGTTACCGAAAATGTCCTGCTCGGCCATCTGCCGCGCGCGCCGCGTACCGGCTGGATCGACTGGCGCGCCGCGCATGGTCTTGCCGCCGCCTTGTTCGGCCAGCTCGGCTGGCCTGAACTCGATGTGCGGCAGCGCACCGGTGCATTGTCTGCCGCGCAACGGCAGATCGTCGAAATCGCCAAGGCGATTTCCATCGAGCCGCGCGTGCTGATTCTCGACGAGCCCACCGCGACGTTGGCACACCAGGATATCGAGCGCCTGTTCGCCTTCGTGCGCCGGTTGCGCGATCGCGGTACCGCGGTGATCTACATCTCCCACCACCTCGACGAGATTTTCGAACTCGCCGAGCGCGTCACCGTGCTGCGCGACGGCGCGCTGGTGGGAACACTGCCGACCGCGCAGACCGACAAGGCCGGGCTGATCCGCATGATGGTCGGCCGCGCCATCGAGGACCTTTTTCCGCAGCGCGCGCCACCTGCGCCGGGACATCGCCTCAGCGTACACGGTCTCGCCCGCACCGGCGCCTTCGCAGACGTGTCGTTCGACGTCGGCGCCGGCGAGATCGTCGGCATGTACGGCCTCGTCGGCAGCGGCCGCAGTGAAATCGCGCGCTGCATCTTCGGTGCCGACCTGGCGACCGCGGGCACCATCACCTGGCGCGACAAGCCGTTTGCCGCACGCTCGCCGAAACAGGCGCTCGGCGAAGGGATTGCGCTGCTGACCGAGGACCGCCTCGGCGACGGACTCGTGCGCGGCATGTCGATACGCGACAATGCGAGCCTCGCCAGCATGGCTGCGATCAGCCGCTGGGGTGTGTTGCGCAAAAACCTGCAGCGCGGGCGCGTCGAGGAGCAGGTGCGCCGTCTCGCGATCCGCCCCCCTGATATCGAGCGCAACGTCGCAGCCCTCAGCGGCGGCAACCAGCAGAAGGTCGTGCTGGCGAAATGGCTGCTCACCGACGCCAAACTCCTGATCCTCGACGAGCCGACCCGCGGCGTCGACATCGCCGCCAAGCGCGACATCTACGACGTCATCGGACGTCTCGCCGATTCCGGGATCGCCGTGCTGCTGATCTCCTCGGATCTGCCGGAAGTGCTCGGGATGAGCGACCGCATTCTGGTGATGCGCGAGGGGCGGCTGGTCGGCAGGTTCGGGCGCGCCGAAGCGAGCGAGGAGCGGCTGCTGGCCAGCGCTTCCGGGCTGCACTAGTGAAGAACGAGGAACGCATGACCGCCAGCGACCGCCCCGCCGAGACCGCCGCGCCAAAGGACTCGCGCGCTTTATTCAGCGCGCGGACGCTCGGGATCGAGCTGACATGGCGCGAGCTGATTCCGGTGCTCTGCTTCTTTCTCCTGCTCACGGTTGCGGCGACCTTCACCGACGCGTTCTTCACCGAGCGCAATATCGGCAATTTGCTGCGCCAGATCGTCGCCAACGGGCTGATCAGCCTGGGCATGCTGATCGTGATCCTGACCGGCGGCATCGACCTCAGCGTCGGTTCCGTGGTGGCGCTTGGCGGCGTATTGTTCGCCGGTGTTGCCGACAGGCTCGGCATTCCGGCGGCGCTCGCGGCCGCGGTCACCGCGGGAACGCTGGCCGGCCTCATCAACGGCACCATCATCTCGCGCTTCCGGCTACAGCCTTTCATCGTCACGCTGGCGACGATGGGCATCATCCGCGGCGTGGTTTTCATCTACACGGAGAGCCCGCTGTCGCCGCGGCACGAGAGCTTCCGCGATCTCGGCGCGGCGCTCGTTGGCCCGGTGTCGATGGGGCTCCTGATCATGCTGGCGTGTTACCTTGCGGCCAGCTTCTTCCTCAACCGGACGGCCACGGGACGTGCGACCGTGGCGATCGGCGGCAACGTCGAAGCCGTGCGGCTCGCCGGCGTGAACGTGCCGCGGACTATCACGATCGCGTACGGCCTGTCGGGAATGCTCTCGGCGCTGGCCGGCGCGATTCTGGTTTCGCGGCTCGGCATCGCGCAGCCCAGTCTCGGCGCGGCCTATGAACTCGACGCCATCGCGGCCTGCGTCATTGGCGGCGCGGTGCTCGGCGGCGGCAGTGGCAGCGTGCTCGGAACGCTGTTTGGTGTCTTCACGCTCGGCATCATCAACAATTTGATGAACCTGCTCGGCGTGAAGTCTTTCTATCAGGAACTCGTAAAGGGCGCGGTGATCATTCTCGCCGTGCTGCTGGTCGCGAGGGGACGGAAGTCGTGAGTGACGACGGCGGCGCGATCAAATCGCGCCGTCACGGACAACCATAATCGGAAACGGAGGACACACCCATGAGGAAGACATTATCCTGGATCGCCGGCATCGCCGGCGCGATCGTGCTGGCAAGCGGCGCAGCCGCGCAGCAGGCACCGAAACGCGACGCCACCATCGGCATCGTGACGCTGCAGATGCGTGCGCCGTATTTCGTCGCCATGGTACGCGCGCTGGAAGCCGAGGGCGCCAAGCGCGGCTTCAAGACCGTGGTCGCCGACGGTGGCGGCGACGCCGCCAAGGTATCGAGCGACATCGAGGATCTGCTGGCCCGCGGCGTCGACGGCCTGATCATGAACATCAGCCCGCTGGAATCGCTGCCGGGTCCGATGGCCGCGATCAAGAAAGCCGGCAAGCCTGTCGTGCTCGTCAACCGCAAGCTTACCGGCGGCGAGTACGACGCCTGGGTCGGCGTCGACAACCGCGTGATCGGGACCGGCGTCGGCGAGGTAATCGCCAAGCATATGGGCGGCAAAGGCGTGCTGATGATGATGCGCGGCGGCCCCGAGGATAACAGCACCGGCAATGCGCGTCGCGACGGCGTGCTGTCCAAGGTCAAGGACACCGGGATCCAGCTGCTGATGGCGCCGGAATTCGGCAAGTGGACCGAGGACGGCGGCATCCGCGTGATGGAGGACATGCTCGCCAAGCACAAGCAGATCAATGTGGTGTTCTGTGAGAACGACTCGATGTGCCTCGGCGCCCAGAAGGCGATCGCCGACGCCAAGCGAACCGGAGAAATCTCGGTGGTGGGCTTCGACGGCCAGAAGAGCGCGATCGAGCAGATCGTCATGGGCACGAACTACATCGGCAGCGGCCAAAACTCACCGAGCGTCATCGCCCGCATCGGGGTCGAGCGGATGGCGGCGTTGCTCGCCGGCCAGAAGGTCGAGAAGGACACGATCACGCCGGTTGTGGTGATCACGAAGGAGAACGCAGCCTCGCTGCTGGATCCGAACTCACCGTTCTGACGATGCTCCGTGTCTGCGCCGCGGCTTGCCGCCGCGGCGCAGCGCACGCGCGCGGAGAACGCACGGCGTCTGACAGGAACGATGCGGATTCGGCCGTGGCGCATAACACTCAACGGCATCACCTTATCGCCGCAACCACACACGCACAGATGGCCTGCGATCGCATACGCACTCTGCGGGAAGATCGCCGAGCGATAGTGCTTGCCGACATCCGGACCCTGCCGGTTGAGCTGCGTCGGATCGTGCGCGACTGAGGACACGGCTAGATCGCTGAACGGCAAAACTGGGGATAAGAAATCCCTGTAAAATGGCGCACCCGACACTCCTGTAGCGAAAGCTGCGGGAGTTTCGCGTTTTGGAGTCTTTTCAGTGACTTGTGCTTCGATCCAGCCGAGGATCGCGCCGGTATCGCTGCCCGCCTCTATTTGGATTGTGACCGAGGTCGATGGCGGGCTCAATTGGTCAGCGCAACACTCTAATCTTTTAGCAAAGATGGAGTGTGGGCATGAAACAGCGACGTCGCATTTATTACTCGACCGCTCAGCGGTCTGAGATCTGGGATCGCTGGCAGGCCGGCGAGCCGATGAGTTCGATCGGACGCCGATTTGACCGGGAGTCCTCGTCGGTCTTCTCTGTGATCTCGCCAACCGGTGGCATACGTCCTCCGGATCGGCACCGTGCCAAACAGGCGCTCGGCCTTTCTGAACGAGAGGAAATCTCTCGATGGCTCAGCATGCGCTGCTCGTTGCGGTCGATCGCGCGCCACTTGGGACG
>NZ_JNIJ01000043.1 GCF_000701345.1 Bradyrhizobium sp. URHD0069
CGGCCGTCAATTAATCATCAAGGACCACACTCCGAAACCGCCTCCGGCCGACGGAGCCCAATGGCGCCTCGATCCTGACTTCAATGCCGGAGATGAACTTCTAGAATCATCCGGGTTTCGCGAGGGGCTCGCCTCTGCTTTGAAAAACGGCCATCAAATAGTTTCGTGACCGGCTACCTTGAAATGCGTGCCTGTTCTGGGCGCTTCAGCAGCAACGGACATTCGCCCGCTCTGCGACAAACCATTCTGCTTTTGTGACTTGATCAACGGGCGCTAGCGTGCCGATCATGTGTTCGAACAAAATTCGCATTGCGGCGCAGAAAAAGTTTAGCCGCAAAGGATTGGCGGTATCCACCAAGGCATGCTGCGCGCCCTCTCGATGGCGCCCCGCGAGAACTGATCGATGGCTTTTGGCAGCAATGCCGATAGCTGATCGTCTAACGTCAAGCAGCCTCAAGCAGCCTCGGCCGATGCGGTCTCCAACGATACAAACAGAACCGAGCGCTCCCTCTCACCCTCCTGAAAGGTCAACTCATCTCCAGGCGATCCCTGTGACAACACTTGTCCAAGTGGCGAAGACAACAGCAGATAGCCGTTCATTGGATCGTCCGCGATATCGCTCATGGTAAAGAATTCCGGCCGCGACGGCTCCGCGTCCAGATACCGAATCACAACGCGGTCGCCCGTAACCAGTCGATAGTCCGCTTCCGCGTCATTCGAAGCTGTATCCAGATCGGCTCGCAGGGTCGCGACGGAAATTGCCCCGCCAGCGTGTGTTGCCGCCGTGCTTGACGCCTCCACCACTGGCGGGATAACGCGATGTTCGGAAAAACTGCGATTCACCGTTTCGCGGCCAATCGGCTTGATCTGCATACGCTCCAGCGTCTGGATCAAATCGTCCATGACGCCTTCCTGATCGATACGATAATTGGAACCGAAGCAACGCCAAAAGCTCCAGCCCACCCGCTCCAAGATACGTTGCCGCCGCATATCATCTGCCCAGCGCTCCGGGCCGTGATATCGGTCGCCGTCGCATTCAATGGCAAGGCGCCTGCCACCTTCGCCCTCGACCACCATGTCAATAGAGAAGCCCACAGACCCTACTTGCGGAATGACGCGATAGCCGCGGTCTACGAGAGCCATAAAAACCGCACGCTCAAATTCGGACTGGCAGAGGTCCACGAGTTCGGCACTGGCATTGACGTCGTTCGGCATCGGGTCGCGGAAATGTCCGATGACCTTCGATTTTAGGTCCTTGGGATTCAGCTCTTCCTCTTTAACCGACCGAACCAACACCATCCGGTCCCTTGCCCGAGATAACGCGACATTGAACCGCTGCTGGTACTGAATTGATGTCTGCGACTGTTTGCGTGCACGGTCCGCGATCATAGAGATGAATACGATATCGCGTTCGTCTCCTTGCAGGGTCGCGCTGTCACCGCAGACAACCCGATGTCTCACCATGGCGGCCTCGCCGATGCGCTCCATCAGAAGCTTCTGAATGTGCAAAGCCTGATCGGCACCGATAAGTGATATAACGCCGATTGACCGCGCCGCGCCCTCAACGCCCGACGCCCCTTCAACGATGCTGGCAATTTCTTCGACAATGACCTCGGCTTCGCGCGGATTGACCTTCGACTTTCCCCGACGTTGCCCGTCTTCAATATAGATATCGACCAGGGGTGGATCGAGCCGTTCGCTGGGTTTGGGAACGCGAAGCGGCACCAGATCTTGGTTATAGAACTGCATCGAAAATCGTATAATGGGCTCGACACATCGAAAATGCTCCTTGAGCATGACGAATTTCGCTGGAAACATCACCCGCGCAAGATCGTAGATCGAAGCTCCGGGCTCAATTTCTGCGCGGAAAGGAAATTCGCTAAGGAAATTCTGTCGTAGACGCGCGATGTTCGCGATCGACAGGAATGCAGAGCTAGGACTGACTTGGCGGTCGTCGCCGACAACTAGTATTTTCTTTCCGCGTAACAGCGCTGGCAACTCGCGCGCATCGGACTGCGAAGCTTCATCTAGAATTACAAGGTCGAAACTGGCAAGGGTTGCGGGCAACTGTTCGGAGACGCGCCACGTCGGCATAATCCAGCATGGAACTGCTTCGTAGCAATTCTGCATCGCCAGTCGTGCGTTCTGGCGGTGAAGCACGGCGCGTTGCCCGGTCCCGGGGCCCAAACGGCGGATGATGTTTGCGAACCCCTGAAGAGCGGATTTGGCAGAGCCCTTCATGGTGGCCGCGAGATTGAAGAAAGTCCTTTCTTTCACAAGCGCGGCAAACCCATCACGGAGAGCTTTCTCTATTTCCAGCCGTTCTTGGTGCAGCTGCGCAAGCTGACTGCTGGCCCCGATGGTTTCAAGGTAGGTGAGCTTCCTCCATAACCACTAGAAGCGGTCGCTTGCGGCCGCCTTCGCTCATTTCTCTGCCCCAAAACAAGGCTTCATAAATAATATTCAGAATGCCGCCAATCAAACGAAGCAGGACGGCACTCGGTACTCCCGACAAATCAAGAACAGTGATTGGCTTGTCGTGACCAAACCATTCATCGAGAAGCTGCGGCAGATCGTTGGTTGGGATTCCATCTATCCCCGGTTCCCATTTTCCCGGATGCAGCATGAAATCAAATTGCTTGTCCAAAAGACGCGATCGGAGTTGATCAAGCTGACGCCTGATGGAAAGGACGCCTATATTGTTGGCAAACGGCGATGCGCTGCCAAGCGCCGGCAGGGGATAAATTGGTGCAGTAAGTGTTTCGGCTGCGCCTGGCGTCTTAATGGCGGTTTGGCTTCGGGCTGCGTCAAGCCACGTTTTGACTTCAGGATCGATTAGTTCGTACCAGAGCTTTTTGAGACTGAAAGGCACTGGGCTGTCGGCTGTGAGCGAGTTTTCATCGACGCCTGGATATTTTTTTACCTTTGACACGGCAAGCTTCATGGCCAATATTTTATCGGTTATCGCAGTAAGTGCTTTCTCTTCCGTCTTTCCCAAAAGAAATGGCAGCAGGTCATTTATGTCGAGGGCCCAATAGGGCACAAAGAGAGCGCTTTCACCATCTTGCGGATTCACACGGAACACTTTGGCAGCAGACTTCAACGCGTGACCATATTCGCCGTGAATGTCGATCAACAAGACTCTGGCACTAGGAAATGCCGAACCGCTTCCCTGTCCAACCGAAATCGATCTTAGAAGACTCGCAACTGTTGTGGATTTGCCGGAACCCGTTGAACCCAGCACGGCCGAATGTCGAGTTACGAGTTTATCGAGGTCTATCCGTGTCCACCTTGCTGGAAGATCATTGCTCGCGACTGTCACTGGATCGAAGAAAGGTTCGCGGCCACCGGTGAAGCCATCGAAGTATGGTGCCCGGGAGCGCTCGAAAGCTTCCTCGAGGAGCAAGTCATAGTTCGTCGTAAATAGCTCAATGGGGTAGTCGCGAGCGGTCCCGGTTATGTGCTGTTAACCGATCCCAAGATGCAGTTGGGGCTTCAGGCGGCCGTCGACGAGTTGAAGGCTGTGAAGGAGAGCATCGAGCTTATTACCGACAACTTGGACATATATGAATTCGGCAATCCTGAGAGGCGGATCGAGCTATCTGAAATTCAGCAGGGATCATACCTCACGCCTCTTCCGCCCGCCGATGCCAAAGAGCGCCAACATCGGCTCGCGAATCTAATCCAACAGGGCGTAGTGCTTCCCCATGTGCAGCAGAAGCCTGAAACAGAACAAGACCGGGCCATCGCCGTCGGCGAGGCATGGCAGCAGATGGTGCAGACACCGCTGTTCGGCAATCTCCCGGAAGTAGCGAAACCGATCGCCTCTGCAGCAATCGCCAAAGCCAATTTCCGGCTCTTTCCGATTCGGAAGGATATCGATTTGCCAGAGGCGCTTGTTCGGGAGCTCCCACCTGATCCCGCAAAGCTGAACGACCTAGTTGACGACATCGCCCGCGAGTTTTGTCGGAGTGTGGATATTACTGGCCTATTGCAACGGAAGCTGAAGGCGCTGACCGGCGTGATCCAAAAAGTTGCCGAGCTTCACGACTACGACCCGGCGCACCGTAAGGAGATTTCGCTGAAGAGCGGCGTGACCCTGCTGCAAAGCCCCACGGGATCGGGCAAGACGCTGATTCTAGGTAGGGTGCTGGAAGGGCTGCGTGGCGCCTTATCAAGGCCCGTAGTTTGGTTGTGGTTCGCACCCTACGCAGGGCTGGTATCACAAACGCGGGAAGCGCTGGTGAAGCAATGCGGCGGCTTGCGGGTGCGTGACGTAGCGACGGACCGCCAGCACGTCGGTACCCGGGACAGCGATGTTTTCATTCAGACTTGGGCTACAGTCGCGGCTAGCAACAGAGATGCGCGTAAGGTGCGGCGAACCTCGGAATCCGTGCTTTCTTTTGATGACATGATCGCCGCTTTGCGGGCCAGTGGGTTCTTCGTTGGCGTGGTGATCGACGAAGCTCATCTTAACTTTGGGGCGTCGGCCACGGTAGCGGCGGAGTTTTACCTCAACCACATCCAGCCGGACTTCACGATCCTCGCCACAGCGACCCCGAATGACGAGAAGCTGGACGCCTTCGAGAAGAAGGCGGGGATCGAGGTTGCGAGCCGAGTTGTGGTACCACGATCCGAAGTAGTGGGGGCCGGATTGAACAAGGTCGGACTGAAGTTAGGCGTGGTCCGATTCCGTGAAGGCGATCAAGACCTGATCGACCATGAACACCCTCCGGCAATTGGTCTTGAATGACCCGTAGCGCCGTCTCTCCATGCGAGACGACGAGGACCCGCCGCCCCGTCGCCAGCATGTGGCTTATGATGTTAGCGATGGTATGCGTTTTTCCAGTACCCGGCGGGCCCTGCACTACGAGACCATCCGACTTTTCGAGGCGGCGGATGATTTCAACCTGTTCGTCGTTGAACGGCTTAGGAAAAAATAGGTCGCCGTGATCCGGATCGACCGGCGCCTCGTCGGCGTCCAGTTGAAGCTGATCGGCCGCACCCAAGCGATCTCCAAGCGGCTTGAATGTGTCGTCGATACCGTCTGTCGGGCCCAGGACAAGCGTCCGGGTCGAACCTTCGATCTTGGTCGGCTCACCGTCTTCCGAAGAAACCTCCTTTCTGAGACGTTCTATGTCCCTCAGCACGGAGTTGTTCGATCGGCGGCGCGCGTAGAGCACGTATCGGTCGCTAACCGTTAGGTATTCTCCTTCGGCCTCCGGGACCGGCTCGGATGCGGGTAGCGAATGATGATCGGGAAGAAACCGACCCTCGGGGTCCAGCTGGCCGCCACAAATCTTCAGGATGGGCTCAAAGGTTTCCTGCCTGAACGGAGAAATGCCCTCGCTGTCTGGCCCCTCCAGTGAGCGAAGGCAGCGGCGCGCCGCGTCCTCCGCCAGTACAAACCGTGCGCCGGCATCCTACGTTCAAGTTCGCGAACTTCCGCGGATAACGCCGCCACGCGAGCATCATCCGCAGGGCCTTCAAACATTAGCTTCGACTTGATCGCCTCTAACTCGATTGAAGCACGATACCGCCAGTCGATCGCTTTCACACAGCGAAGCTGTTGCGCCAGGATTGTTGCCACACTTGTCAGACCACCAATGACGCCCGCAACCTCTGGGCTTTTGTAGTAAAGACCCGCAGCTAAAGACGCGAAGCCTGACAGCGCGGCCCCAATGACGAGAAATTGGTAAAAGCCAGCGTCCACTCGTCGGCATCTCTCATGAGTCGTGATTTTTCGGTTTAGATCAGCAAGAAAATCATCGACCTTGTTTGTTAGCGCCATGATTCATCCTAAAATCTGTAAAATACCAGCACTGCAAATACGATCAACAACGCCGCTTCAATCGCGACAACGCCTTCCGCATTGAAGCGGATACGGGACGATTCTCTAAGCACTGGACTGCCTGGCTAGGGCCGGCGGATTCGAATCTTGAAATGGTAAATTGGACCTGTTGCACAACCGATTTTGGAAATTGGAGGCTCTCGCCTATGCGAGAAATATTTCCGAACCCTTTTTCCGGTGAGGCTCCAAGTCGCTGGAAACAATTAGATTTCAAGAACCGTACTAAATGGACGGAGTCCAGAGGTTCGGAGAAAAACAGGCCTTTCGGAGAAAAAACGGCCTCTTGCTGATCCGGCCAGACGGACGCGAAAATGAAAAAAGCCCGCAAACACTGGGCTTTTGTGCCACGGATAACGCCCGGAGAAACCGTGCACCCGGCCAATCTGGCGGAGAGAGTGGGAACCTCCCCCGAAAGCCCATGCAGTCCAATATCCCCTTGTATATCAGCCTTTCTGACGATAGCAAGGTATGGTTTTGGGGTATGGTTTGGCATGGCGGACACTAAATATCTTCAGCGCAAAGACAACACTTGGCGCGTAGTTGTCGAGATTCCAAAGCATCTTCGCAAAGCCGCTAAGGGCAAACCCCGCTTCTTGAAATCTCTCGGCACCGAGAGCCTCACAGAAGCCAACCGTCTGAAGCATTCCCATGTTGCCGAGTTTAAGCGGCGCATCCGGCTCCTTGAGAAGGGGAAGGCCGACCCTCTTGCCGCAGCGATTGAGGCGGCTATCGCCTTTCGCGAGGCATTCGCCTCCCCCGACAACGAACACCTAGCGCACGGGGATCAAGAGAGTGATGCAGCCAGTGAACTGCTGGAGGTCGTGAACCGGGAGGCTTCAGCGCTTTTGGACGCGCAAGGACCTGAGGCTGAGAAGCTGTTCCGCAACCTTGCCACCGGCAAGGCCAGTTTGATTAGCGACCACTACCCCACTTGGCTGACGGTATGTGAAGGCACAAAGCAGACCAAGGAGCAGCACGAAGCCACGATTAAGCGATATCTCACCTGGTCCGGTCAATATACGTCGGTTGAGCAAACTGACCGAAGGAAGGCGGGCGAGTACGTCCAGGCTTTGAGGGATCAGAAGTTGGCGAACAAGACTATCGCCCGACATCTCTCCACCCTCTCGACATTCTGGCAGTGGCTGAAGGGAAGCGGGCTTGAGACCCGGCGCGACAATCCATGGCGCGAACACGGTGTGGGAAAGAAGCCACGAGGCAAAAGTACAAAGGCTGTCAGAAAGGGCCTTAGCAACGAGACCCTACTGAAGTTGCTCAAGGGCCGCTACCGGACCGCGCGATATGCCAACGTGCTCTCCGATCTTTTGCGCCTTGCCCTGTTGCACGGCGCGCGCATAGACGAACTATGTGCGCTGAAGAAGGCAGACATTCACAAGCACGCGGACGGCCTTTGGCTTGTGATCGGTGATGGCAAAACTGATAGTGCCGTGCGGGAGATACCCGTTCACAAGCTCGCCGCGTCAATTGTAGAGCGTCGGCTGAAGAGTAAGGGAGAGTGGCTATTTGATGGCCTTGTGCCGGGCGGACCTGATGAGAAACGCTCGTGGAACGTCAGCAAGGCATATGGGCGATTCCGCAAACAGAAGACCGTAGGCGTTAGCGCGCGCTTCGAAGACTTCCATGCCCTGCGAAACACCTTCATGGAATGCCTTGAGGGCCTTGAGGTACCAGAGAGCACGACGAAGCTCCTAGTCGGCCACAAGCGCGTCAGCATGACCTACGGCCATTACAGCAAGGGCCAGCGCGTGAACCTTCGCAAAGTGATTGATGCGCTCGACTATGGACCGGAAGTGATGAAGGCTATCACGGCGGGAGTTGGCATGAAGGGCTGATCGCGGCATGCTGGCGCGCATGTCGTCTGTTCCAGCACAGCTTCCTTTTCATCTCGCCAAGACGCCAACCGGCTGCACCTTCGTCTCCCCCATAGGCGAGATTAAGCGCATCACCCACGCTGGAGAGGTTGTCTACGATGAGCCAAGCCCCCTCAACGTGCTCAGGCTCAGTGTACCCAAGCAAGAGGCCGCGCTGTTAATCACGGCCGTTTTCAAGGTTCTTGAGGTGCGAGACGGCCCAAGGGCACGCAAGCTGTTCTGCAATCCTATATTCGCGGATGGTGATAAGAACGTAACGTCTCTCAGGTTTTCGTCAGGGCGCGCGCTCTGGCCTCCCATAGTTGATGCGCAGAACAATCTTGCACCGCCGCCGTTCAAGCTAGGCAAGGGCTACCACGTTAGGTGCGCCGCTTTCGCCAAGAAATCGCAAGGCATCGTATTCGTGATAATGACCGGCGTACAGGTCGTGAAGGCTCCCCCTGAGCCGCCGCCGTTTCAGTTTGACACTATTGAGGGTGGGTTTCTCTTTCCGAGCCTAAGTCAATCATAAAACAATCTCATCGCTATTGAGCTTGGTCATTGGCATCTGGCTCGCCACCACCTTGAGACAATCTATCACTTCCTTTTTCAGCATCTGTAGTGGCTTTCCGTCGAAGCGCTCTAATTGCTGCTGAAATTTTACTCCAAACAAAATGGTTCCTCGCGAGGCCATCTCGACCCGCTTCCGAAGGCGTTCAATATCCTTATCGCTCGCTTGAGGTTCACCGATAGCATACGCCGGCACAACCTGTCGCTTCCACTCCGCTGATCGAGCGTTGTATTCGTCCTCCAGCCTAGTGGAGCAAAGGAAAATCAGCTTAAGGCGCTGATTTGTTGCGCCGCGTATTTCCTGATAGAGGCGCTTCGATATGGGTGGATATCCTGAGAAAAGTAACACGGCGCCCCGTTCGCTGCCTTGCACCTCTTGACCGACCCTTCGAGCAAAAGCGGCACGCATCTTGTCGTATGGCCCTTCCAAGCTTTCCTTGATCCGGCTCGCGGCGGCGCGGTTCGACAAATAGGGATACACACCAATATCGTCGGATGTCTTGTCAGTTCGCAGAAGGTCGAAGAAGTTCTTCTCAAGAGAAGAGGCCACCAATTCAAAGCGAGATTTGTGTGCCTTTGAATAGAACCAGACGAATTTTGGGCGGTCCGGCCCGACTGAGAGGGGACCAGAGAGGTCATTGAAGAATGTACATATGCGCTTCGTGAGCACGTCTTGCTCTACAGAGCTATCGTAGAATGCCAATATTGGCGCGGTGCTGTCTTCAAAGCCTCTGATTATGGCATCCACTGTCCAATCAGCATTCTGGTATTTGGAGACAGTCATTATAACTGCGTCGAGGATCGAACTCGAAACACGAGCTTTGGGTGTTGCCCCATGGTGAGGTACTTGAAACACCTCTCCTGCCCCGATAATTCGCCTGCATCTAACGTTCGTGAGATTAGCTCCTCCAATGCTGGCCCCGACCAAGTTCAAAGTATCGGTTGTGAGATTGCCAAAATCGACGTTTGTCAGGTCACAGTTTTGAAGGTCTATGGCTGGATCGATGCCGAAGCGCTGGAGCAGCGCGGCAAAATCCTCCTCTTCGGTCTCAAGTAACGTGAATAGAGCCTTCAGCGCGTCACTCATCGTTCTTGACAACGCCTTGTAGTGTCGAACACCAGCCCGCAATCGAGGTTGCTCCGCTTTTATCCTCCAGAAGATTGATTTCCTTCAGATGTCTGGCAAGGAGGACTTTTGCGATAGCTGTCTGGTTTGGAGACTTCTTGAAGCGGTCGAGTAACGCTGGCTGCGCTTCCACATCTATCATGACAATATCTTTAGGCTGGAAGGCAAGGCGGCCCTCAACTCTGATATTGGGCGCATTAACGCGCAGCTTGCAAAGAGTTTCGTCACCAGAGTAGCGCGATTGCATATAGGCTTCCGCGACTGCGGAAAAACGCCATCTGTTCCCGGACATGGCCACTACCGGTTCTTCGCGCGTGTCCGCGACCTGAGTTTCCGTCGCAGAAACCTTGCCTTCTTTAGACGCCCCGGCGCTGAGGGTTGCTTCGTTCTTCCCGAGGCTGAGGTTGCCACCTTTTAGCTGCGCACCAAGGGAGCCGCTTCCTCCTATTCGGAAGGCTTTAGTGTCAGCCTGTGTGCGCTGAATATGCGTCTTTGCCACCACTGGCTTCTTGTCTCCAAAGCGGTGGGCAGAGGGATCAATTTCACACCCCGTCAGGTCTAAGCCGAGAGTGGCCCTCGCAAGTCCAATTTCCACGGACTTCGACCAGTCTTCCGACGACACAATCATGGTCCCAAATCGAACGTCTGCACCCAGCAGAAAATCATGCTCGTTAGCGCCCTGGGGAGCGAACAGGGTAACCTCTAGCAGATCGCCGCATCCGGCCTGCGCCATCTGTTCGAGGTTGATCGGCTTCGGTTTCTTCACGGGCGACAGATCGTCTTCCTCATCTATTCTCGCCTTCGCAAGATGCTTGCGAACCAGCGGGAGTGCAAGCAGAGCGGGCGATGCCGCGCACTTCTCCACCGCCGTACGAGGGGGGTTGACCCGTACACAAATTGACCTAACATCCGTTAGAGCAAAACGTGTTCATAGGATTATAGTCATGGCAGAGGGCAAGTTCGTCTCTTACCTGCGGGTCTCGACGGATAAGCAGGGGCGTAGCGGTTTGGGCATCGAGGCCCAGCGTGAAGCGGTGGAACGCTATCTCAATGGTGGTCGGTGGACCGTGGCCGCAGAGTATGTCGAGACGGAGAGCGGGAAGCGCTCAGATCGGCCCAAGCTCGCCGCAGCCCTCGCACACGCCAAGGCCATCAGGGCCAAGCTGGTCTTCGCCAAGCTGGACCGGCTGACACGCAACGTGGACCTCCTGCGGTCCCTCGTCGCCAGCGACGTTGATCTTGTTTTTTGTGACCTGCCAAGCGTGCCTCCTGGCCCCATGGGCAAGTTCCTCCTTACGCAGATGGCTGCGGTAGCGGAGTTGGAGGCGGGTTTGATAGGCGAGCGCACCAAGAGCGCCCTTGCTGCGGCGAAGGCACGCGGCGTGAAGCTGGGCAATCCCAACGGCGCACGAGCGCTTACGGGCAAGCAGACCGGCAACGCTGAAGCCGTCGCCAAGATCAAGGAGAAGGCAGCACAACGCGCTATAGACCTCCAAGGCATCGTGGGAGGCATCAAGCGCTCCGGCATCACGAGCGTCCGCAGCATCGCTGACGAGCTAAACCGTCAAGGCGTTCATTCGCCTCGTGGGGGAGCTTGGCATCCGACTGCCGTGGCTCGTCTCCTCAATCGCCTTCCTCAGCCGCCTAACACACAGGAGAATCACCGTGCTCATCCGGGGTGCAGCCGCTCGCCCTGATCCTCTCAGCCCTCGTGCAAACCCAAAGCGTGTTTCTGGCCAGCTTAGCCGGGCTCGCTGGAGCGCTCTGCGCAAGCTGAAAAACTCCTAACCCGGGTGAAACTCCATGATGCACGGGAAAATGCGTCGTGCTTTGCTAACGAGTAGGTTCGACTGACGAGGCGGCAACGGTGCACCAATCCCTCGCAATCTCAGCCAACTGCTCCCTCACCGAGGGGTCCGCCGCAACCTTCTCCCAAGCCTGCTGTCCAATCTCCTCATGATAATCGTAATCCTCTGAGCGACCACTTTTATCTATGGCTTTGGCCACCGCCTCACGAACTCGGTCGGCTAATTGGAGGGCCAAAATAATCGGCTCACGATAGCTTTCTTCGAAAAGCCTGCGCTGTTTGATCATTGACGAATGCGAGATACGCCTTCCACGAACTGTCGGATCGTCTGGCCCCATCATGTCCTTCCATTTCTGAGAATTATACCGAGAATAGTTGGTGAACATGCCGCCGTTGTTTTTCCAGAACCTTTCATCTTCGTCCAAAGCACGGTTTTCGTAGGTATTCCGGATGGCATGGGTGTACCAAAGCACTGAGAGGACGGCCTTGATTTCGGCATTGCTTAGCATTTCGCGCTCCACTGCAAATTGTCTCGTCAGCGTCAGTCAACACTTTCAAACCAGCACTGACAAGAAATCGTTGAAATTGCTTTTAGGGTCCCTCCACTCAAAGCGATTTGAAAGCTCTTTGATCTAATCGATTTCAAAAAGTCGGAGTAAATCCGCGGTTGTTGTTAGATCGAAATGCGATGAGAAAGCCGCCCGGGGGACGGGGCCATTTCGGGAGAATTGTGGCAGAGCGCGGTAGATTATGGCGGCGCGTTCTTTAGACAACGAGAGGCTCAGTCTCTTCATCTTCTTTGTGCTGACTTGCTCTCACTATCGCGTAGATGGCCAGTCCAATGCCGAGCGTTCGTAGCACCATGTGCATTCCAACCCCAGCCGCGCTGACCTTCGCGAACTCATCTAAGAACACGACATTGGTACCAAGCGCGATGATTTGATAGAGCAAGACGCATACGCACACCGCAACGGACTGCGCACGCGCCCCCCACACTGTCAAACCAAAAACGACGCATAAATCGAAGAGGAACGTGAGCATCTCTGGGTCTGGTTTGTCAGTGGCATAGAGGGTCACGTGTCCTATGGCCATCCAAAGCGTCTGCCCAACAAGCACGCCCAGCATCCAGGCCGCATAGCCCCGCAGCTTTGCCTTTGTAAGAACCCAAATAGACACGGTGATAAGAAGAACTGGCATCCAGTAGACGCCACCAAGCGCCTTGCTCAGGATGACACTAACCAAGGCAGCCGCTATCACCGCTATTGTGCCCATCCAACTGCGGGGCTTGTCTTCAACCTGCACAGCTTGCCGGTACTCAGGCGATAGCGGCGATACGTGCCGCTCTATAGTCGCTGGCTTAACAACGGCCGTTGGCGGGAGTGGCGGTGGCCCACCGACCGCCCTAGCAAGCTCTGGCAGTGATCCGGCTTCCATCCATTCTTGAAAGCCTTCTCGCCATACGAGAACGCGTGAAGCATCCCGGCGGGTTCTCAGCACTTTGCGAAGTTCATCGAGTGCGATTGGACCTACTGAATTGCCTGCTTCCGCGTAGTACCAGCCGTCAGACATTTCCTACCCCCCATGCCCGAAAAGACTATTCCGCAACCCCTAAGGGCGTGCAAGAGGCGGCACCTACGAATGAGGGAAAAACGGCACTTAGTTGTGAAGGCACAGAGAGTTAATCGTCCAACTGGACGCTTAAACACAGAGCGCGAGCCTCCCCTATCCACAAGGAGGCGGCTTGAAACGGCTTTTGATCTCAGAAGCTCGCGTTAAGCCAGCCATCGGACGCCTATACACCAAGAGGCGCTGAAAGAGCCTTTCGATTCAAGAGTTCAGTGGGTTAAGCCTCCAACTGGACGCTTGTACACAGAGGGGCTGTCTCACTTCTGGGATACACCTTCATTCGAGGAGAGCGCCTCCAACATCAAGGACATGCCATTTCCCGCTCTACGCACTTCAACGCCTTCCTCCGCGCGTGCTCAGACGCGAACGAGCTTCAGAAGCTCTACAGCGCTCTCAAAGCCGGTTGGATCGAAGATGACCTAGCCGACTTCGCACGCTGGCATTTCGGCACGCCCTTCATTGGCCTGAGCAGGCGGAAACTCATGGCCATCATTAATAGCGCTTTGTCACGAGACTACTTCGCCCGTCGTTTCTTGAAGGAACGCGAGCAACGGCCCGTCTCGCTGCACGCATCGCGCATCAGATAACTCGAATACAAAAAACACCAATGACCTCTCAATCAGAGCTACGGACTTCGTTCCAGTACCTCCGCTCCGTCTGCCGTGACTTCTCCGAACGCATGGTGCTTGGCAGCGCCTTCCGAAACGGATGGAGCGCGGCTTCAATTACCCACCTTGCTGAAGGCTTCAAAGAAGGCCGATACGGTCGGACCATCAAGCCGAAAGAGTACGCCTTTCAGCGCACCATCCAAATGGCCTCTGAGCGCATTTACGAAGCAGGCAAGCCCTACTGGCTGATGCAGCGCGTCAACACCTTCGAGAAAGAAACAACAAGCTAATGCCCATAGTCTACGTACATGGTGCCGAGCCGTGCTGACGAACACCGGTATCTGCTGCGGTTTCTGATGGCCCCTAGCGCGGTCATCGACCTCCTGATTGAGGGAGGCAATGTCTTGCGCTAGGATGCGCGCGGCAAGGGGGAAGCATCACAATGAACAGCTTGGACCAATTGGATGATTTTTGGCGCGAAGCTCTCCAATCGAACGCGTATGATCAAACGAAATACACTGACCTCCTAAAGCGGCTGCAAGATCAAGTCTCGCATCTACCACAAGAGGAGCAAGACAAGTTTTTTATGCCATTTGTCACTCGTAACGCGGAATACATTGCCATCGCGAAGCGGGACAAAGACGCGCTGAGGGTGAGATTGGGGGTGCCTGTTTCATCGGTTGGCTCAAGTGGCCGCTGACACGGTCGTTCGCGCGACCATATGGCAAAGCATTGCGATGCTCTTCCGGGGTTTTCGATGAGTGCTCATTACGAGGTGATCGAGTGAGCCAACGCGAAGTCTGGGTCTTCTGCGATTGCCCGGGATGCCCGCACGAAGCCAACATGGATGTTGACGGCATGAACCTCTGCGCTGAGTGCTTCATCGAGTATTCGCGGGAGGGTAAGGTAATCGACAAGACCAAGTCCGACGAGGATGGCGAGCCGTACATGGAGGATTGAGCAGTGAAGTGCCCGGCATAGGGCGAGAGCATTTCCCCTTCTGACGTGTGATGTCCGTTATTGGAGGAAGATCGGAAGTCGATTTTCGGAGCAATCAGGACCGCTTTTGTGCCCAACACAGACAATTCTGGGATTGGCCGAGGTTAGACTACTTTTGGCAGCGAACGAGGGGTCGGAACAGATGATTGGCAAACCGTGCGAACGCCCTGCTAAAATCATTGGACAATGACTATTCGGGTAGCTGATTCCGTAGTTCCTCTTGAGCCCACTCCTTCAGACCCTTTGGGTCCTTTACTTTGAACACGCCTTTCTCGGAACGCTGCGTTCCTAAGAACCGCAGTATGCGAACAAGAACATACCTTCGAGCTTCAATTTGCCGATGCAATTTGTTCTTGGGTTCAAATGTGAGACCGACCGAGAACTGAGATTTCTTGCCGCCAAAAGGAAGCCGGCTCAAGAACACGATAAGGCTGAGGCACTGCATAGCGTAGACCAATGTGCGCACTGATGCGTCTGTGACGCGTCCCAGAAAACCAGGCCAAGCCACTTTCTCATCGTCCACCGCAAGCACGGTCATGGCAGCACTGACATAGCTAGGATGGACAGATGTTGACAGAAATTTCCCTTCCTCTCTTCGAAAACTCTCATATTGCGTCGACCAATCTACGGCGCGCCCTTCGAGAGGCAACGCGGCTAGGATTGACTTTCTAGCCTTACCTCGCTGAACGTGCTTCTGCCAAAATTGTTCTGGCGCTTCTTCTTTCTGGAATTCGGTTCGCAAGTCCGGTCGTACGATCAGCAACGCCATAACGTCTGAATATTCTGCCAGAGAGCGCGCCAAGATTTTTGCGGATACATCATGACCGATACACGCTGCATGGCGAACTGAGAGTGCGAGCGAGCATATAGCGGACGCTAAGTGGGCGTAGGCATAATCCTCTCGTTTCAAGGAGCCATTGCTATACAGCAGCACAGTGGCAACATCTGCAAGCCAAGATATGAATTCGTCGTAAAGCTCCAAGTGATTTTGGAAAGCAACTGAAGTAAGTTTGTTATTGAGAATTATCGCGTGACCCGCATAAATGGCGGCTACTCCGCGCTTTGGTTTTCGAACTCGGGTTTTCTTCCACGATTTTGCTATCAAGGACTTTGCCGTTTCTGTCACTGGTCCTCACTGCCTCAAACTGTCGCCATTCGCGGGGGGCGGCGTTAGCGCGCTCTCCCATCAAGATCATACTTATAAGTCTCTCAATTGGTCAAAGGTGATCGCCTGCAAGCATATCTGCTTGTGGGCACATCACGGACTTCCCATTAAGCCGGACTTGGGTCCGCTATGCGTAACAAAGCGGACATCGACGGCGGCAAAGAGAGGCAGCACCAACAGGGCACGTCTCTTCAGGTCCCATCAGGTTCTTATGCGGCGTGTAGGCAGAAAGTTCGTCAATTGCGGAGTTGAAAGAAGTGAGGCTGCACGTCCTCTCGCTTGCAATCTCTCGCCACAGCGTTCCAGGAGTGGCGCGATAGCTACACGGCTCTTGAGGGCTTTCAGGAATCCACTGAGAGGTCAGCACGCTTAACCGCCCTTCGTGTAGGGTACGGCATAAAGCCTCTCTATGGATTCCCTAGAGGCTCTCACGGGCCTTCTGCCTGAGGTCTAACAAGCACCTTCAAAGCACACGGTGGGCACCAACAATACACAGGCGGTGCCTAAGCCATTGGTGTGCTTCTGGAATAGGCACATTCAAACGCCTATTTCAGCCGTCTACCGCCGTCGAAGCGCCGTAAAGCCCGTTCGGCACCACCCTAAACACACCCCCGAAACCTCCTAAGAAGACTTTTTTCTGTTTCTCTTAGGGGCTTTCAGGGGTGCCTTTCCCCCGCCCTGTTCGCACCCACTCCGGTGCTCGAACGCTATGGGCAATCTCTCCTCAATCCCTTCCGGGTTCCCAAATGCAACATCCCATCGGATTGCACAGCCTTTCGCTCGTGCCGCCGCAAGTCTTTTCAGCCCGCATGAAGCACCACTGGACCTCCTCGCTTGGTCTCTGTGCATCAGCACCGCTGGAGAAGCTCTGGACCATCATGGCCAAGACGTTCAACGAGGCCATCACTGACAGTGCTAACGGTGTCCAAGCCCCTTGGCGCATCCTCCAGCCTCCTACCGGCTCAGGAAAGACCCGAGGAGCGTGCCTCTTTGCTGCAATGTTGGCAGAGATGAACATGACGAGTGCTGCACCTGTTGGCAGCATCATAGTAACACGTCTCATTGACGAGGCTGATGCACTCGTTAGCGAAATCAATGCCCATGCCGGCCGTGAGGCCGCGATTGCTCATCACTCTCGTGCTCCCAAACCAACCGACACGCTACAGCAATACGACACGTTGGTGATTACACACCAAGCGTGCGTGAACGCATCGGCCAGCCTCAATGCCTCACGAGGGGCCGCCTTTGAGCGCCTGAGCCGCTGGAGAGGCGGAGACCGTCTCCTGACTATCATTGATGAGGCGCTAGCCAACGTGGTGGAGGACGTGAAGGTCACAGCCAACGATATCGCTGAAGTGCTGCGGTACATAACCAATGACCTGGACAAGGCACTACCGACCGAATGTGTGGCCCTTCGGCTGCTCAGGCAGGCGCTCGCCGCTTATGAGGACCACGATCGAGGCGCTTCAGTATTCTTGCCTGAAGCCATCAATGCTTCCTCAGATGCGCCGCTCGTGAACTTCGCTCCTCTGCGAACCGCAATGAAGAGCATTCAATACGACCGTTTAGGCGCTCACATGGAAGATACCAACACTCGCCTGCGCATTGGGAGAGAGATTGATCGGACCCTTGAAGGCTGTCAGGCGCTCTTCGAGCAATGGTCCTACTACGCGAAGAGCGGCGATGAGCATTCATTCAACTCATCGTCCCTATCGGTTCCTTGGGGCGCTCCCGGCCCCGTCGTGCTTGATGCCACCGCACGAGCCGATTTCTTGTGGGACTTGTTCGAGGACAAGGCGCGACTGGAACCAACTCCAAGCCACGTCCGTGACTACAGCAACGCCACGCTTCACGTCGCGCGGTGTAGCGGCGTAGGTAAGCGGGCGATGGTCAAGAACTTCAAGACGCGGTTCGCACGGCTCGCCGCCGATCTTGAGAAGCAATTGCCTCCATCCAGTTCGGTCTTCCTGTGCACCCACAAGGCTAATTCTCACATAGCGAAGGGCGAAGGCATGGGCTTTGAGAGGCTCGCAGTTGGCCATTGGAACGCGGTGGACGGGCGCAACGATTGGGCCAACTTCGAGACGGCTGTGATATTCGGCCTGCCGTACCGGGACCAGATATGGGCGAATAACACCTTCTTCGCCGTACAGGGGTTGCAGACTAACGAATGGATGAAATCTCCAGTCTGGAAGAGCCACACGGACGTGAGGCGCGTCATGAGGCAGCGTCAGCTTTCCGTGTCGATCATTCAAGCCATCAATCGCATCCAACTGAGGCGCGTGGTTGATGAGGAAGGACGCTGCCCGCAGGCGAATGTCTACATTGTGTTGCCGAAGGATGCTGATGGTGACGCCATCTTGACCAACGTCATGGCCGATATGCCCGGCCTCAAGGTCGCAGACTGGCCCTTCGAGATGGATGGGCCGAAGGTGAAGAGGCCGCGCAAAGGCTCATCGCATGAAGCGTTGATATCGTTCATGGAGGCGCGCTTGCCCGGCAGGACACCACTGTCAGCCATCCGGCGCGAGCTATCCCTGAGCGAAACGGCATTCAAGAAGCTGAGGGAGACCCTGGGAAACAAGGATCACACCACCACCAAGGCTCTGAGCGCTCTCGGTGTTGAATACCTTGTGACAGGGAGAGGTAGAGGAGCGAAGAGTTTCCTCGCTAAACATCAGCCCGCATAGGGGCTGGTAGATCAGACTTGCCGGTGCAGTTCCGAAAGGCGCTGCATCGGTGTTTTTCGAGCGCGCGAAGGCAGCACGAATTGACGCACTGCCTTGCCCCAACGGCTCAGCCCCAATAGCGTTGCAAGGTCCGCAAGCCGGTGCTTGCCATCGGCGGGGCGGGTGTGGTTGATGGGTGTGGTTTTGCGATTTGCCATTTTCGAGAAGTCCTTCTGCCACAGGGGTTTCTTGGACTTCTGAGGTGCTGGCGGAGAGAGTGGGATTCGAACCCACGGTACGGTTTCCCGCACACACGCTTTCCAAGCGTGCGCCTTAAGCCACTCGGCCATCTCTCCGGATGCCCTCTCTTGAAGGGGCATGACGACTTTTGCAAGTGAGCGCGGCTGTTATGCCGGAAATTTCCTTAAATAGCTGAATAACTTGGTAATTTTATAGTCCCGCCAGCATCGGGCGGCCCGTATTCCAGCGGGTTGAACCGAAAACCGGCTGCAGGCGACGATTGATACGAGCGACTAAGGCGGGCAACGGCAATCAGCAGAGGGGCCCATGAAGATCAATCGCGCGCTGGTGTTCCTCGATTCTGGCGTCCGCGATTGCCGCAGGCTGCGCGGGCCCCGCGATGGCACAAGCTTGTACCCGTCAGGACCTGGATGTGAGTTGCGATGACGGGCCGCGGGGTTTGCTGTCCGGCGACGCGATTATCTGGAGCGACGGCACGCGATCGAGCCTGTCGTCGCCGCATCCGAGCGTCATCACCGGCAACAAATCGTCGGTGATCGTGGGACCGGGCGTGTTCGTCGGCAAAAGCTAGCGGCGTCGTGCCGCTGGACAATCCGAGCGCGCCGAACAAGGCGCGTTGCCCCGTTCTCGAGAGCGTTTCATATTGTTACTGGCGCCGTCGCTGAAGCAAACGCAGCGAGCCGCGAAGGAGGAGCAGCCAGGAACCCTTGGTTTGCGCGTGTTCTGATAGCAAGACCGGCATCCACTTTTTGCGGAACACGCGCCCGCTCGCTCGAGACGGCCGCGTTGCGCCCTCCTCAGGATAACTAGGATGGTTTGAGTGTGATGGTTCGGTCAGTGATACCGCACGCCGGTATTGGCCGAGCGACGCGGCCGCAATGCCGGCGCGTCGAAGAGCGGCTCGTTGTCAGCCGTCCGGCTCTCCTGCAAGGTGTCGACGAAATCTGCAAACCATTGCTGAATGGTACCGCGGCGCAGTTTCGCCACCATCGCCTCCCAGCGCATGCGCCGCTCGGTCAAAGGCATCGAGAGCGCGGTCGCGATGGTCCGTGCCATGCTGTCGATATCGTGGGGATTCACCAACAGCGCCGTATCCAGTTCATTCGCCGCCCCGGCGAATTTCGACAGTACCAGCACGCCGGGATCAGCAGGGTTTTGTGCCGCGACATACTCCTTGGCGACCAAATTCATGCCGTCATGCAGCGGCGTCACAACGCCGACCTGGGCTGTGCGATAAAGTCCCGCCAGCACCGTCTGGCTGAAACCCTTGTTGAGATAGCGGATCGGGGTCCAGTCCACTTCGCCGTGGTGGCCATTGACGTCGCTCACGAGCTTGGCGAGTTCGCTTTGCAGATTGCCATAGGCCTCGATCGCGCCCCGTGACGGCGTCGCGATCTGCAGCAACGACACCGTGCGCGCTAGCTGCGGCTGCAAGGTCCACATGCGGTCGAATGCGCTGATGCGGTTGATCAGGCCCTTGGAATAATCCAGCCGATCGACGCCGATCGCCAGCTTCTCGCCATTCAGGCTTCGCCGCAACCGCGACACGTCGGGATGGGATGCGGCCTTGGTGGCTTGCACGGCGAATTTTTCGACGTCGATACCGATCGGAAATACTGCGACGCGGGTTCTGCCGTGACCCGAGGTCACAACACCGTCGTCGACCTCGAGCCCAAGTTCGGCCGACAGGTAGTCAAGGAAATTCTCGCAATCATCCCTGGTCTGGAATCCGATCAGATCGTAGGCCAGCATCGCCTCGACCAATTCTCGATGATGCGGCACGCCTTCGATCATCGCGCGCGCGGGCCAAGGCGTGTGCAGGAAAAAGCCTATCGGCTGCGTCACCTCGAGCTGGCGCAGTTCACCGCCCAGCGCCAGGAAATGGTAGTCCTGAATCCAGAACGCGGTGTCCGGCCTTCTAAATCGCAGCAGCGCGCGCGCCATGAAGGCGTTCACTTCGCGATAGGACAGGTAATCTTCCTCAGAAGCTCGGATTAAATCGGCACGCGAATGAAGCGCCGGCCACAATGCCGAGTTTGCGAAACCTTCGTAGTATCCGCCGTAATGCGCCGCCGGCAGGTCCAGCATGGCCAAAGCACCCGCGCCGAGCGCTTCGATTTCGGCGAACGGGTCCTTCTGGGCGCCGTCTCGGACACGGCCGCTCGAACCTACCCAAATCGCACCGGATTTCTCTACGACCGGCAGCAAAGCAGCCGCCAGACCTCCCGTCATGGGCTCATTGGCCGTGCCGCGCGCTACGCGATTCGAAACAACGACGAGGTTCACAAATCCCCTCCTGGTATCGGTCGTCAATTAACATCCATTCATCAATATGGTTCCCGGCCAACCTTTCAACGAAATGAAACCAAATTCAGGCGGCCGGCCGATGGAACCTTGTTCTTCCACCGCGCCCAAAACTTTTCGAAGGTTTCGACCCGCGGAAAACCCATCGGCTCGCGAAGGATTTCGCTTGGTGGTAGCACCGAGCTATTGCGCACTACCGAACTGTTGCCTCATTTCGATCAAACTGCTTCAGGTCGATAGAACTGCTTGAGGCAGACTCAATCGGGCAAAGTCCCAGGACGGTGGCAATCAGGTAAAATACGACCATGATTCCATGGCGGCTTTTTCATCATCGAGCAGATGCGCGAGCCACGCCCGTACATCGCCGGGATCGTCGAAGTGGCCTGCGACTCCCTTGGCGCGCCGGCCCACCGAGAATGCCAGGCCGCCAAGATCCGGCATGATGGCGAACACAGATTCATCGGTAACATCATCGCCGACGAACAGGGGACGGCGCCCCTTAAAAGGTTCGTGGGTCATCAGTTCGCGAACCGCCGTAGCCTTGCTGAAGCCGGAATGCTTGATTTCACAAACGCATTTTCCGGGCATCACTTCGATCGGCGCATTCGGCAGATCCGCCCTGATCAGGGACACCGCCGCGTAAATCGCCTTCTCAGCATGCGGCGCCAAACGGTAGTGGAGCGCCAGCGAATAGCCTTTGTCCTCCAGCAGAATGCCCGGACTCAACTTGGCAATGGCGGCCAACCGTCGTTTCAGCTCCTTCTCCATCGGCGGGGCAAGGGTGGCGACTGCTTCGTTGTCCTGTGACAGACGTATTTCCGCGCCGTGACCGCCAACGGCCGGAAATTGTTCGGGAGCAAAAATCAGATCGATATCGTTCAGCGAACGTCCGCTCACGAGTGCGATCGCGCCCGAAGTCCTGTCGAGCAGGCGGTTGAGGGTTTTTGAGAGTCCCGGCGGCACCCAGACTTCGCGCGGCGTCGGCACCAGATCGAGTAGCGTCCCGTCGATATCGAGCAGTATGGCAGTTTGGTCCAGATGCGGCACCAGCGAGGCCGGCACCGGCACGGCGTCTGGCGAGTCGTCTTCTTCGGGTAACATGTCGTCTCGCAACGGCGCCTCGGCCAAGTTCTCAGTCATCTCATTCTACTCCATAAAAGCCAGCGGCGGCGCCACCGATTCCAGCGCCCGGCGCTCGGCTGCAATGCAGTAACGCCACGCGACCACCGCCGCCGCGATCATCAACCCCGATCCGAGAAGATAGCCAGCGAACACACTGTCGCGCGATCCGGTATCGATCAATGCACCGAACAGCGCGGGACCAACGACCCCGCCAATTCCTGTTCCGATCGAATAGAACAGCGCAATCGCCAGCGCACGAACCTCCAGCGGAAAGGTTTCGCTGACCGTGAGGTACGCTGCACTGGCGGCCGGCGAGGCAAAAAAGAAAATCACCATCCATGCGATGGTCTGGGTCTGCGCGCTCATCACGCCGATCGAAAACAGATAGCCCGAAAGCGCGAGCAGGAGGCCAGATACGCCGTAGGTGAACGTAATCATCACGCGCCGGCCCACCGTGTCGAACAGTCGGCCAAGCAGCAGCGGCCCAAGGAAATTGCCGGCCGCGAACGGAAGTATGTACCATCCGATCTGGCTCGCCGCTATCCCGTAGAAGTCGGTCAAGACAAGGGCAAAGGTGAAGAAGATCGCGTTATAGAAAAACGCTTGCGCGATCATCAGTGTCAATCCGACCAGCGATCGCTGACGATAGACGGAGAACAGCGTGTGCGCCACCTCGCGCAACGGCGTGTGGTCGCGCATCTTCAATTTGATTTTCGTCCAACCATGCTGACCGGGGTCTTGCACGTATCCCGTGACCGATCGCTCAATGTCATCCACGATGGCGTGCGCGCGATCCGGCTGGCCGTGAATCATCAGCCACCGCGGACTTTCGGGGATCCACATCCGCATCCCAAACACCACAAGGCCAAGACAGGCTCCGGTGAGATATGCAAGCCGCCAGCCGAGATCGGGGTCGATCACGGCCGGATCAAGCAGGACGATCGCGCTGACCGCACCCATCGCCGCGCCGATCCAGAAGCTGCCGTTGATCACGAGGTCCGTCCATCCGCGGTACCGCGCCGGTACCAATTCCTGAATCGTCGAATTAATCGCGGTGTATTCGCCGCCGATGCCGGCACCGGTGAGAAATCGAAACAACGCGTAGCTCGCCAAGTTCCAGGACAGCGCCGTCGCCGCGGTCGCCGTGAGATAGACCGCCAGCGTGATGAAGAACAGCTTCTTGCGCCCGATCCGATCGGTAAGCCAGCCAAACCCCAGCGCGCCGAGGACGGCGCCGGCGAGATAGGCGCTGTTGGCAAAGCCGACGTCGAAGTTGGTGAAACGAAGCGTTGGACTCTCTTTCAGAGCACCCGACAGGGCGCCAGCCAACGTAACCTCCAGTCCATCGAGAATCCAGGTGATGCCAAGCGCAAGGACGACGCGGGTGTGGAAACCGCTCCAGCGCAGACTATCGAGACGCGAGGGAATGCTGGTTTCGATGATGCGATCATCGGTGCGTGTTATCGGCGTTGTTTCGGCAGCCGTCGAAAGAGGCGTCGCATCACTCAGGCCAGCCATGCCGCATTGCTCCTATGCTCGCCGACTAAGACCTCCACGGAATTGGGAGCGCCGCGGTTCAACACCGATTTGCCCTGCACTCCCTGCAGAGCCACCAGTTGAAACCAATCAGAAAATGCCCGGGAACCGGCATTCTCAAGCTCAATTCGGCAACTTTGGTACCAGCCACATTAATCAACGCCTTAAGCACGTGCGAGTTCCCGCATTGCGGTAGAGGAACCGATCAGGTCTATCACCGTTTCGGCTTGAACGGGTATGGAGTCCGAATATGGCTGAACCTCGGAAAACAACGCGTGCGCGCAAAATGGCGAGGCGCAAAACCGCTCGCAAGAATACAAACAAGACGACGGCACGGAGACCAAGCCCGGCGCGGAGGAAACCTGCAGCCAGGAAGGCATCGCCAAAGCGCTGGTCGCAGCGCGTGACGCGGGAGAGCGATGCGCTGGATCTGAAGCGCGGCCTGTTCAAACAGACTGACCCGAAGAAGATCGCAGCTTCGCTCAAACGCTCGGCCGAACGCAGTTCGCGCCGCAAGGCAGGCGCCTATCGCTCCGCACTCTCAATGCTGACGTTTTATATCAACCGCGCCGGCAAAACCCTGCCGAAAACGCAGCGCGACCGCTTGCAGCGCGCCAAGGCCGAGCTGAAGCACCAGTTTGGAAGAGAGTAGTACTCCGAAGCGCGCTTTACGCCGCGCGGATGTTCGCCATGAAGCGGTCGAGTTCCTCGCGCAACCGCGTGCTTTCGGACGAAAGGGTTTGCGCCGAATTCAAGACCTCCTCAGAGGCGGAACCGGTTTCCGTAGCGCCGCGATTGACCTGCATGATGTTGGTGGCCGCTTCACGAGTTCCTTGCGCGACGCTTTGAACGCTGCGCGCGATCTCCTGGGTGGCCGAGCTCTGCTGCTCCACCGCACTGGCGATTGCCGCTGCGATATTCGAAATCTGGCCGATGGTGCCGCCGATCTCCTTGATGGCGGCAACGGATTCCTGTGTCGCGCCCTGCATGCCGGAAATATGCGACGAGATCTCGTCGGTCGCCTTCGCAGTCTGGCTCGCCAGCGATTTGACCTCGGAGGCGACCACAGCAAAACCTCGACCGGCCTCGCCGGCCCGGGCGGCTTCGATGGTTGCATTGAGCGCCAACAGGTTGGTCTGTTCGGCAATCGCCGTGATCAATTTGACCACGTCGCCGATCTCTTGCGCGGCGCGCGACAATTTGCCGATACGCCCGTCGGTTTGCTGCGCCTGAAGCACCGCCGCCTCCGCGATCTGGTTGGACTCCCGCACCCGTCTGCCGATTTCGTCGACCGACGTCGAGAGCTCTTCCGTTGCGGACGCGACCGACTGCATGTTGCTGGAGGCTTCTTCCGATGCACCGGCGACCTGGCTGGACAGGCTCTGCGTGGTCTCCGCGGTCCGCGTCAGCGTGCCCGCGGCTTGCTCGAGTTGAACGGCGGAAGCTGAAACGTTCGAAACGATAACGCCGACCGCCGCCTCGAATTCATCGGCAAACCGGATGAGTTCGGCGCGACGCGCCGCACTGCTCGCCTTGTTCTGGGTATCCTGCGCCGCGGCATCACGTTCGGCCTTGGCGATCGCCTGCACCTTGAATTCTTCCACCGCTTCCGCCATTTCACCAAGTTCGTCCCTGCGACCGAGACCTGGCAGCACGACGTCGAACTTGCCGCCCGCGAGTTCACGCATCGCCTTGCACATCGCTCTCATCGGCCGGGAAATTCCCCTGCCCAGCAACAGCGCCAGGGCGCCGCCGAGTAGGAAGCCGCCGGCCGCGAGCATCACGATCAGGCGCTCAGTCTCGCCGACAATCGCGTCTGACTCGGATTCGAGTCTTTGTTGATCGGAAAGCAGGTCCGCCTTCATCGCGATCGAGCCTTTCACGATCACGCTCGCCGAGTCCGCCATTTCAGCAACCAGCCCATCGATAGATTTCGAATTCTCGACCAGTTTGGCTAGTGCTTGCCGATATTCTTCCAGCATCGCGGACGCTTCCGTGAGGGCTTTGGTGATCTTTTCGTCGCTCGACGATATCGCATGCAGCGAGTTTTCGACGAACTTCAGACGCGCCAGCGCGCTGGTTGCGACCGTCTGCTCGGGATTGATGACGAAGGTATTGGCGAGCGCGGTCGCCGCCTGATATTGCGCGGTGACCTGCTTGGCACCGAGCTCAACTGCCGGCAGCTCCGCTTCGGCGGCATTGCTGGCGAGATCGTCGAGCTTGTAGCGCAGCATGGTACCGCCGCGCGTGAGCTGGTTTTGCGTTACCATCGCGCTGTCGCGCTTGACCTTGAGAATATCGGCAAAGATCTTGGTGAAGGTCTGGAATTCCCTGGCGAGGCGGGTGATCTGATCGAGACGCGCTGGATTGGCGGTGCCCCGCATCGATTGATCGATGGCATCCTTCAGGCTGGCTTCGGCGATCAGCGCCGCGTTGGCATCGCTCTCTTTTCCGGTCACCACGTAATATCGCGCCAGCGCCTGGTACGAAATCAGCTCGCGGTCGATATTGCGCGCCAGATCGGCTTCGGACACGCTCTTTCGGTAGGATGCCACGCCGGCGGAAACGCGCTCAAATCCAAGATAGGCGAAGCCCATGCTGGCCGCCGAAATGGCAAGCACCAGGGTAAAGCCGAGCATGATTTTGCCCCGAAAACGTAGCGTCGGGAGCCTTGGCGATACCGCTTGCGGCCAGACATGCTTCAACAAACCCACTTCGAACCCCCGTTTCCGACGCCAGCCAGAGCCGGGAGCGCGAGCTCCCGGTGCGATGCCGAAAACTAGAGGAGAATGGATAAGGGGGCGTAAATTTGCGCGGAATTGGGTCTGCTTCTCGTTGTTATTGCAATGGCTGCCTCACCCTCTGTTGGCGGGCTTTAGCCCCTCTGGGGAATGCCCTGGGCTGCGCGGGCCTGGGCATCAACGCCACGGAGCTATGGGTGGGTGATCTCATGACTGCCGCCTCCCAGCTCTGTTTCGCGATCTTCCCTTGCGCTGCTCGCCGCCCTCCCTCCACGGGCAAGATAAAGAAGCCTCACGCAAAGACGACATCACAATGACTTCCGCGGCGAAAATCCCAGTTGCAAAGTTCCGCGCCCGTGCTTCTAATTAGAACAACTAAAAAAGCATCGGGAGGCATCACACGTGTCGACAGTCAAATTGACGGTGAACGGCAAGGCGGTCTCGGCTGACGTCGAGGACCGGACCCTCCTTGTCAATCTCCTGCGCGATCATCTGAACCTGACCGGCACCCATGTCGGCTGCGATACCAGCCAGTGTGGCGCCTGTGTCGTGCATATCGATGGCCGGGCGGTCAAATCCTGCACCGTGCTGGTGGGGCAGGCCGACGGCAGCAACGTCACCACCATCGAAGGCATCTCAAAGGGCGACGAACTGCACCCCATGCAGGCGGCGTTTCGCGACAATCACGGGTTGCAGTGCGGCTATTGCACGCCGGGAATGATCATGTCGGCGATCGATATCGTCAACCGTTACGGCGGCAAGCTCGACGAGGACACCGTCCGGCATGAATTGGAAGGCAATATCTGCCGCTGCACCGGCTACCACAACATCGTCAAATCGGTACTCGACGCCGCCGGCCGCATGAGGGTCTCACAGGCGGCGGAATAGTCAGGTCAACTCTGACCCGCAAGGTCAGAGCTTTTGAAATCAAAAAACTGGCTGCGATCTGCCCATTTCGAGAGTTTCGCGCAGGTGACGCGGCCCGACAGGGAGAGATGCGATGGGTGTTGAGGGTATTGGCGCAAGCGTGGTGCGCAAGGAAGACCGGCGTTTCATCACAGGCCGAGGCCGCTACGTCGACGACATCAAGCTCGCGGGCATGACCTATGCCCATTTCGTCCGCAGCCCCCATGCACATGCCAAGGTAAGGAATATCGACTCCTCAGAGGCGATGAAGATGCCGGGCGTGATTGGCGTGCACACCGGAAAAGAGCTGGTCGAAGACAAGATCGGCAACCTGATCTGCGGCTGGGCGGTTTCCTCCAAGGACGGCACGCCGATGAAGATGGGTGCATGGCCGGCGATGGCGCCGGAAACGGTGCGCTTCGTCGGACAGGCGGTCGCCGTCGTCATCGCCGAAACCAAGAACCAGGCGCGCGATGCGGCGGAAGCTGTGGTCGTCGACTACGAGGAGCTTCCTGCCGCTGCCGATATTCGCGCGGCAATCAAGCCAGGCGCGCCGCAGCTGCATCCGGAAGCACCCGGCAATGTGGTCTACGACTGGGCGCTCGGTGACGAAGCCGCCGTGAAGGACGCCTTCAGCAAGGCGGCCAACGTGGTATCGCTCGAGCTCACCAACAACCGGCTGGTGCCGAATGCGATGGAGCCGCGCGCGGCGATCGCGGATTACGACGAGGCCGAGGAGCATTTCACGCTGTACACGACATCGCAGAACCCGCATGTCGCGCGTCTGGTGCTGTCGGCATTCTACAATATCGCGCAGGAGCACAAGCTGCGGGTGGTGGCGCCTGACGTCGGCGGCGGCTTCGGCTCGAAAATCTTCATCTACCCGGAAGAGATGGTGGCGCTGTGGGCGTCCAAGAAGGTGCGGCGGCCGGTGAAGTGGACCGGCGATCGCTCCGAGGCCTTCCTCACAGATGCGCATGGCCGCGATCATATTTCAAAGGCGGAGATGGCGTTCGACAAGGACAACAAGATTTTGGCCTTGCGGGTGAAGACCCACGCCAATTTCGGCGCCTATATGTCGCTGTTCTCGTCTTCGGTGCCGACCTATCTCTATGCCACGCTGCTATCGGGCCAATACAATATCCCGGCAATCTATGCCGAGGTGATGGGCGTCTACACCAACACCACGCCAGTCGACGCCTACCGCGGCGCGGGCCGTCCCGAAGCCAGTTTCCTGCTCGAACGCCTGATGGAAACCGCGGCGCGGCAGTTGAAGGTCGACCCGGCGGAATTGCGCCGTAAAAACTTCATCACCAGCTTCCCGCACCAGACCCCGGTCATCATGGCCTATGATATCGGCGATTTCGGCGCATCGCTCGACGCGGCGTTGAAGGCGATCGACTACGCGGGATTCCCTGCACGTAAAGAGAACGCCAGGAAAGAAGGCAAGCTGCGCGGCATCGGCTTCTCCTGTTACATCGAGGCCTGCGGCATCGCGCCCTCCAAAGCGGTCGGCAGTCTGGGCGCCGGCGTGGGGTTGTGGGAATCCGCCGAGGTCCGGGTCAATCCGGTCGGCACCATCGAAATCCTCACGGGTTCGCACAGTCACGGCCAGGGGCATGAAACGACCTTCGCCCAACTGGTCGCCGAGCGGCTCGGAATTCCGATCAGTCAGGTCTCGATCGTTCACGGCGACACCGACAAGGTGCAGTTCGGCATGGGCACCTACGGCTCGCGCTCCGCGGCCGTCGGCTTGACCGCGATCCTCAAGGCGATGGAGAAAGTCGAATCCAAGGCCAAGAAAATTGCTGCGCATCAACTCGAAGCGTCGGAAGACGACATCGTCATCGAGAACGGCGAGTTCAAAGTCACCGGCACCGACAAAGCGATCGCGCTGCCGATGGTCGCGCTCGCCGCCTATACCGCGCACAATCTGCCCGACGGCATGGAGCCTGGCCTGAAGGAGGGTGCGTTCTACGACCCGACCAACTTCACCTTCCCGGCGGGCGCCTACATCTGCGAGCTCGAAGTCGATTCCGCAACCGGCAAGACCTCGTTCGTCAATTTCGTCGCGGCTGACGATTTCGGCCGGCTGATCAACCCGATGATCGTCGAAGGCCAAGTCCATGGCGGGCTTGCCCAAGGCATCGGTCAGGCGCTGCTCGAAGGCGCGGTTTACGACGTTAACGGCCAGCCGGTGACCGCGTCCTTCATGGACTACACCATGCCGCGCGCCGACGACCTGCCGTCGTTCAAGCTGAGCCACACCACGACGCTGTGCCCGGGCAATCCGCTCGGCGTTAAAGGTTGCGGCGAGGCCGGCGCAATCGGCGCATCCGCCGCCGTTATCAACGCCATCACCGATGCGATCGGCAACAACAAACTGGAAATGCCGGCGACGTCCGACCGGGTATGGCACGCCATCCACGGCAGCGCATAGGAGTGTTTTCGAGCGAAATGGACTTTGGTTAGCGAAGAAAACACGACCAGAACTAAAAGTCGGGAGACAAGTCATGTACGCGACAACCTACCATCGCCCCTCCTCCGTCGACGAAGCCGCGGCGCTATTCACAAAAGGCTCGGAGGCGAAATATCTGGCCGGCGGCCACACCTTGATCCCAGTGATGAAGCAGCGGCTCGCCTCACCGTCCGACGTAATCGATCTTGGCAAGATCAAGGATCTCATCGGCCTTGAGGTTTCCGCCGACACCGTCACGATCAAGACGGCGACAACGCATCACGACGTTGCCGCGAGCGGACCTGTGCAGCGTGCGATACCTGCGCTCGCCCATCTCGCCTCGATGATCGGCGATCCGGCGGTGCGTTATCGCGGCACGATCGGCGGCTCGATCGCCAATAACGATCCTGCCGCGGACTATCCGGCGGCGGTGCTCGCGCTTGGCGCGACGATCAGGACCAACAAGCGGAGCATTGCGGCCGATGATTTTTTCAAGGGCCTGTTCTCGACGGCGCTAGCGGACGGCGAGATTATCACGCAAGTCGCCTTCCCAATTCCGGCCAAGGCGGGATACTCCAAGTTTCCTCATCCCGCCTCGCGCTTCGCACTGACCGGCGTGTTTGTCGTCAAGACCAAATCGGGCGACGTCCGCGTCGCCGCCACCGGCGCGTCGCAGAACGGCGTCATGCGGATTGCTGCCATCGAGGCGGCGCTGAAGGCCAACTGGTCGCCGGGCGCACTCGACAGCGTCACGATTCCCGACAAGGGGCTGATGAGCGATATTCATGGTTCGTCGGATTATCGCGCCAATCTGATCAAGGTGATGGCGCAGCGCGCGGTTGCCGCCGCCGGCTGATCGCGCATCGCACATAGCTCACAAAGGCGGCGCGCAGCCATGCGCGCCGCCTTTGCATTTTGGAGCAAGAACGCGGGCAAAGGCCCTTGCCACGCAGGTCCCCAGGCGGGACAATTTAGCTAATCAACAGGAAAACAACGTGCTCGATAAATCAGCCCCAGTGTCCTCCACCCGGGCCTCCGGCCCGCTCATGGGCGTTCGCATCGTCGAATTTGCCGGCATCGGTCCTGGCCCCTTCGCCTGCATGATGCTGGCGGACATGGGCGCGGAAGTGGTGACGCTCGATCGCGTCGGCGCCAAGAAGAATCTGAAATCGGTGGCGGGACGCGGACGAAAGGTCGTCGAACTTGACCTCAAGGACAAGGCCGCGGTCGCGCAGGTGCTTGACCTCCTGGCCAATGCCGACGCGCTGATCGAAGGTTTTCGTCCCGGCGTCATGGAGCGATTGGGGCTCGGACCAGACGTGGTGCAGGCGCGCAATCCACGCCTCGTCTACGGCCGGATGACGGGATGGGGCCAGGAAGGTCCGCTGGCGCAGGCCGCCGGCCACGACATCAACTACATCTCGGTCACGGGCGCGCTGGCCGCGATCGGCACCGCGGAAAAGCCGGTGCCGCCGCTCAATCTGGTCGGCGATTTCGGCGGCGGCGCGCTTTACCTCGTGGTCGGCGTGCTCGCCGCGCTATTGGAAGCATCGAAGTCGGGCGAGGGACAGGTGGTGGACGCCGCGATGTGCGACGGCGCGGCGTCGCTGATGTCGATGTTCTTTGATATGGCGGCCGTGGGCCGATGGACCGAACAGCGCGAGAGCAATTTGCTCGACGGCGGCGCGCATTTCTACGGCGTCTATGAATGCGCCTGCGGCAATTTCATTTCGATCGGCTCAATCGAGCCGCAGTTCTATGCGCTGCTGCGCGAGCACGCTGGTCTTTCGGATGTCGACTTCGATCGGCAGATGGATCGCAAGGCCTGGCCCGGGCTGAGGCAAAAGCTTACGGCTATCTTCAAGACCAAGAGCCGAGCCGAGTGGTGCAAGGTCATGGAAGGCACCGACGTCTGCTTCGCGCCTGTTCTGACCATGAGTGAAGCGCCGAATCATCCGCACATGGCAGCGCGAAATATTTTCGTCAATCGGCACGGCGTCACCCAGCCCGCCCCGGCGCCACGTTTTTCGCGCACGCCGTCCGCCATTCGCGACGCCACCACTGCCGACATCGCAAGTCTCACGAGCGAGTGGAAGGCGGGAAGATAAGCTGCTTGTCGTCCCGGCTCGCGCGGAGCCTGTCATCGGGCGGCGCTTTGCGCCGCCCCGTTGGCTTGGCCGGGACGACGTAGAATTTTCTCCGGAATGATGAACCCTACGCCGCGTTCTCCACGTTCAGGACGCCGCGGCGGATCTGGTCTTTCTCGATCGATTCGAACAGCGTTTTGAAATTGCCTTCGCCGAAGCCGTCGTCGCCCTTACGAAGCAATCCAATTTTTCCCTTGCTTGATGGATTGCTTCGCTTCGCTTGCAATAACGAATTATACGGCCGGCAAAATCGTGCCTTCCACTTCGCCGAAGCCGATGCGATAGCCGCTCGCCTGGCGCCAGCCGCGCATCACGAGCGAATCTCCGTCTTCGAGAAACGTCCTGACGATACCGCTCGCCAGCTCAACCGGCTCGGTGCCGTTCCAGCTTATCTCCAAGAGGCTACCACGCTGATGCTTGCCGGGCCCGCTGATGGTGCCGCTCCCCAGAAGATCGCCGACGTTCATGGCGCAACCGGACGAGGCGTGATGGATCAGTTGCTGCACCGATGACCAGTACATGTACTTGAAATTGGTACGGCAGATCGGGACGGCTTCGTTCATTTGCGCTGCGCGCAAGCCGACATCGAGCTCTAGATCGTAATTGTTCGGCTGCGCTTGCTGCAGGTAAGGCAACGGCGTCGGATCCTGCTTGGGCCCACGGACACGAAACGGCTCCAGCGCCTCGCGCGTGACGACCCACGGACTGATAGAGGTCGCAAAGGCCTTGGCCTGGAACGGCCCGAGCGGCACATATTCCCATTGCTGGATGTCGCGCGCGCTCCAGTCGTTCAGAAGCACAAAGCCGAAGATCATGCCTTCCGCCCGGCTTTCGGTGAGCATCTCGCCTATCCGGGACGGCTGCCCAATCACAACGCCCATTTCCAGCTCGAAGTCGAGTCGCTTGCAGGGAGCGAATGACGGCACCTCCGCACCCGGCGGCTTCAACTGGCCGTGCGGCCGGCGCACTTTGGTGCCCGAGACCACGACGGTCGATGCACGGCCGTTGTAGGCGATCGGCATATGCAGCCAGTTCGGCTGCAACGCGTTGTCCTTGCCGCGGAACATGACGCCGACATTGGTGGCGTGCTCCTTCGACGAATAGAAATCGGTGTAACCGGCAACCGCGATCGGCAAATGCAATTCTGCATCCGCCATCGGCACTAGCGCGCGCGCGCGCAAAGGCGCGTCGTCGCGGAGTTCGGGATTGTCATGGCGCAACAGCTCGCTGATCCGCGCTCGCGTCTGAGACCAGACCTTCGGCCCCAGCGCCATGAAGGCGTTGATCGAGGCTTGCGCGAATACGCCTTGCGCGGCTGCGAGATCGAGCAGTCCTTCAGACTCGAGCACCGCAAGATCGAGGACGGCGTTGCCGATCGCAACGCCGACGCGTGGCGTCGGGGACGCGGACGTCGAGAACACCCCGTAGGGGAGATTCTGGATTGGGAAGTCGGACGCGGCGCCGACGTCAATGAAAGAGCGAAGCGCGGGATCGTTGGGATGGGGCATCGTTTTCCCGATGTACAATTATATGGCCGTAGCTGCGGTTTTCTCTTCACCCTCCCCTCGAGGGGAAGGTCGACGCGAATGAAATGAGCGGCGGGGTGGGTGAGACTGTCACCCCGCCCCGTCTCGCATCTTGCTTCGCGCAATGCGAGCCGACCCCCTCCAGGGGGAGGGTAAGAAAGAGCTAAGGCCTATTCGGATCGAACCGCTTTTCCAGCCCCTTCCAGCAATCCGCATAGTCGTCCTGCAGCGTCGGGGAATTTGCCGCGTAGGCGGTGATGCGTTGCGGGAAACGCGTCTCTAACATGAAGGCCATGGTGCCCGTGAGCTTGACCGGCTTCAATTCGCTGTTGCTAGCGCGATCGAAGGCCTCGTGGTCCGGGCCGTGCGGCAGCATGCAATTGTGCAGACTGATGCCGCCCGGTACGAAGCCTTGCGGCTTGGCATCGTAGACGCCGTAGATCAGCCCCATGAACTCCGACATGATGTTCATGTGATACCATGGCGGCCGGAAGGTGTTCTCCGCCACCGCCCAGCGCTCCGGGAAAATGACAAAATCGATGTTCGCGGTGCCTGCGGTTTCCGACGGCGACGTCAGCACGGTGAAGATCGACGGATCGGGATGATCGAAGCTGATGGCGCCGACCGGCGCAAACGTCCGCAGATCGTATTTGTACGGCGCGTAATTGCCGTGCCAAGCCACCACGTCGATCGGCGAATGCGGTAGTGTGGTTACGAATAGCGAGCCGCCCCACTTCACGAACAATTCGGTCGGCGTGTCCGTGTCTTCATAGGCCGCGACGGGGGTGAGGAAATCGCGCGCATTGGCGAGGCAATTGGCGCCGATCGGCCCGCGCTCCGGCAGCGTGAACGCGCCGCCGTAGTTCTCGCAGAGATAGCCGCGCGCGGGGCCACCGGGAATCTCGATGCGAAATTTGACGCCGCGCGGGATCACCACGATTTCGCCGGGCTCGGCATCGATCCGGCCGAACTCGGTGACGAAACGCAGATTGCCGTGCTGCGGCACAAACATCATCTCGCCATCGGCGTTGTAGAAATTCTCGTCGATCATCGATTTGGTGATGAGGTAGACATGCGCGGCCATGCCGGCCTGGGTATTGACGTCGCCCGCCGTGGTCATGGTCTGCACGCCCTGCAGGAACGTCTTGTCTTCCTTGGGGATCGGCGCCGGATCCCAGCGCAATTGCCCAATCGGCCAATCAATTTCGTGACACGGCGCGCTGCGCCACAGGCCGGCGTCGGCCTTGGAGAAGCGGCCGGAATGCTTCACCGACGGCCGGATCCGATACAGCCATGAACGTTCATTGCTGCCGCGCGGCGCCGTGAATGGCGAGCCGGACAGCTGCTCGGCGTAGAGTCCATAGGCGCAACGCTGCGGCGAATTCCGCCCTCGCGGCAGCGCGCCGGGCAGCGCCTCCGTCTCGAAGCTGTTGCCGAAGCCGGACATGTAGCCCGGCGTGATATTGACAGAGTTGCGGCCGATCGCATCAGGTGCGGTATTGATATTCATGGTCATCCTCCTTGCAGGCTGGCCCACATTTCGAGGTCGCGTTCGGCGGTCCAGATCACGGGGTCATCGGTCCCCGACGCTTCGTCGAACGCACGCGAGACGTTGAACGGCAGACAGTGCTCGTAGATCGCGAAACTCGAAAACTTCGGATCCATCACCTCGCGGGTCGCCGCCATCGTCTCCTTGAGGTTACGGCCCTTGGCGACCGCTGATTCGGCCGCGCCATAGAGCGTGGTGACGAAATCGCGCGTCATCGCGATGGCGTCGCGCCCGGTTGCAATGCCCTTGAGAGCATCGCCGCGCCCCGGCGCGATCGCCTTGGGATTGAAGGCGCGAATTTCGTTCAGCGTCATCGGCCATTCGCGCAAATGCGCGTCGCCGCAATAGCAGGCCGAATGGTATTCGATCAGGTCGCCGGAAAACATCACCTCCGCATCCGGCACCCACGCGACGATGTCGCCCGACGTATGTCCTGCACCGAGCGACATCAACCGTACCTCGCGCTTTCCGAGATAAATCGACATCTCCGTTTCGAAGGTCAGCGTCGGCCAGGTCAGGCCAGGGATGCTCTGGGCATCCTGGAACAATCGTGGAAAGCGGCCGTACTCCGAATCCCAATCCTGCTGGCCGCGCTCTTCGATCAACCGATAGGTTTCCTCGGATGCGACAATCCCCTGCGCGTTGTAGGCGGAAGCGCCAAGCACCCGCACCGCATGATAATGCGACAGCACCACATATTTGATCGGCTTGTCGGTGACGGTGCGCACCCGCGCGATCACTTTGTTGGCCATCGCCGGCGTCGCCTGGGCGTCAAACACGATGCAGCCATCGTCGCCGACGATGACAGCCGAATTGGGATCGCCCTCCGCGGTGAAGGCATAGAGATCGGTGCCGATCTCGGAGAAAGTGACCTTCTTCTCGGCGAGGTCAGTGGTGGACGCGAAACCTTTCGCCATCAAATCAATTCCTTTGCGTTACTGCTGCTGTTGCTGCTGACCGGCCGCCACCATACGTCGCTGCGCCAGCGCGATCGCCTCGCGCAGCACGTCGAGATCGCCGACATGATTGGCGAGAATCAGAACCAGCGCCGCGTCGAGATCGGCGCTCTCTTCGTCACTCAGTCCGCGATGCGCCTCGACGATCGCGCGAAATGCATCATCCGGCTTGGCAAAATTCGAGCTGGTGGACAATGCCATGACCAAATCCTCAGTTGATGCCGGCAGCGCGCGCCAAGGCGGCATCGAGAGCTGTGCGTGTCGGCTGCCGGAAGCGCGCGGCGACATAGCCGTCGGGCCGCAACAGATAGGCCGTGCCGGGCGCGGCATCGTAGCGCGCGCCAACCAACCCTAGCGAATCGGAAAAACCATCGTTGCCGCCGATGCGGATCGTCCCGATGTCATCGGGAGCGTCAACAGCCGCGCCATTGGCAAACTCAAGCAGCGTGAACCGCGTTCCCGCCTTGATGAAGGCGTCGGTCAAATACGCGGACTCGCCGGCGCGCACGGCTATCGGCGCATCGAGCATAGACGCGCCGGGCCGCGGCCCGCCGCGCCACGCATCGCAATCGGCGGTCGAAAGCGGCGAGTCATAGATCGAGGGCACTGAGAGCCGTCCGCCATTGATCATGCGCTTGCCGAAGTCCGTTTCCCTGGCCAGCGACAGCACCGCCTTTCGCAAGCGCGCTTCCTGGCGGGAGCCAGGTGCCATGAAATCAGTCGAGCGGGTGGATTCCCGGATGTTCTCGTCAGCCGCGGCGCTGCGTTCGATGTGATAGCTCTCGAGCAGGCTATCCGGGGATAGGCTCCTCAGCACGCGATCGAGTTTCCACGCCAGGTTCTCGGCATCTTCAAGACCGGAATTGGCACCACGTGCACCGAATGGCGAGACCTGATGCGCGGCATCGCCGGCAAAGATCACGCGGCCATGGATGAATTTATCCATTCGGCGGCACTGGAACTTGTAGAGCGATATCCATTCGAAATCGAAATTCTCGTGCCCGAGCATGCGCGCGATCCGCGGCCGTACATTTTCCGGCCGCTTCTCGACCGCAGGATCCGCATCCGGATGCAGTTGCAGATCGATCCGCCAGATGTCGTCCGGCTGCTTGTGCAATAGCGCGGACCGCCCGGCGTGAAACGGCGGGTCGAACCAGAACCAGCGCTCGGTCGGGAATTCCGCCGTCATCTTGACGTCGGCGATCAGAAACTGGTCCTCGAACACTTGACCTGCGAACTCTGCGCCGACCATTTGCCGCAACGACGATCGCGCGCCGTCACAGGCGACAACATGAATTGCACGCAACCGATACGGTCCGTCCGGCGTTTCAATCGTCAGTATTGCATGATCGTTGCGTTGTTCTAATCCGATCACCTTGTTGCGCCAGCGCAGGTCGATCGCGGACAACTCCTGCACCCGATCCACCAGGTAGGCTTCGGCATGGAATTGCTGCAGGTTGATGAAGGCGGGCCGTTTGTGGCCCTCTTCCGGAAGTAGATTGAATTGGTAAAGCAGCGACGTGCCGTGAAAAATCCGGCCGACGCTCCATACCACGCCCTTGTCGGCCATTCGGCTGCCGACGCCGAGCCGGTCCCAATACTCCAGCGAGCGTTTGGAAAAACAGATCGCGCGCGATCCCTCCCCGATCCGGTCGGCGTCGTCGAGCAGAACGACGCGCTGGCCGCGCTGCGCAAGGTCGATCGCAAGCGACAGCCCGACCGGTCCGGCGCCGACCACTACAATAGGATATTCAGCTATGTCGGTGCCGGCCCGATGCTGGTCGGCGTGGCGGCAATAGCCGAACTGGGTTTTTGACTGCGCCATGCGTTCACGATGCTCTGGCCAAGGGACGGGGTCCCCGCTAAGATAGTCGCATCTGCAACTATCTAAACTCCGCGCAGGTTCGCCCGTCAACTCAATTTGGAGCGATTTTTGGCAACAGCGTTTTCAAGCGGCCGCATGCCCCGGACACGATCCGGGGTGGGTACCGGTTCGCGTGGAGAAAACCCGTCCAAAAGAGGCTCCAAACTCGACCTGTTCCGGTTTGTACCGTTCCGCCTGAACCGGCTGGCGGCCGAGGTCTCCGCTGCGCTATCCGGCGAGTATCAGGAGCGCTACGGGCTCGATATTCCGGAATGGCGCGTGCTGGCGACGCTCGGCTTCCGCAATGACGCGTGCAGCGCGCAGTATATTGCGCATTGCACACGAACGCACAAATCCACCATCAGCCGCGCGGTTACGGCACTGATGAAGCGGCGGCTTGTGGAGCGGCTCGAGAATGAAGATGACCGCCGCGAGTTCCAACTGCGCATGACGCGGAAGGGCAAGGCGCTGTACCACGAACTGATCCCGCGCCTCTTGCGCAAAGAGCAGGAAATCCTGTCTTGCCTCTCCGCGCAGGAGCGCAAGGATTTTGCGCTCCTGCTCGGCAAGGTCGAGAAGGGTCTCGGTCTGGTGCAGACCCGCAAGGAAGCCAGCAAGACGGAAGCGTATTGAAAGGCGCATGCGCGACGATTCAACGCGCGTCATTCGCCGATGTGCAGTTGCACCTCGTGGAGGTCCGCCGGAACGACAGTCAGGCCCGATCGATATGCTTGGCGATCACCGGAAAATACGCAGCCCCCGAGCCTGCATCGATCGCTTCCCGCAAAACCTTGCCGATCAGTTCGGCGCCGCGGATTTTGATGCCGGCGTCCGCAGCCAGCTCCAGCGCGTAGGACAGGTCCTTGAGCGCATACTCGGTCGAGAACGCGCGTTCGGGAAAATGGCCCGGCACGATCGCCTTCATGCCGTGATTGCGCAGCGCAAAACTGTCGGCGGAGCCTTTCGACAACGTATCGAGCAAGAGCGCCGGATCGACGCCGTTGCCCTTCGCAACCGCGACGGCTTCGGCCAGCGCGTTGACGGTTTCGAACAGCACCATGTTGTTGAGAATTTTCGTCACCTGGCCCGAGCCGACATCACCGCAATTCGTGACGTCGGTAGCGAAGCAGCGGATCAAGGGCTCGATCGCGGCGAATAATTTTCCCGACGCGCCGACCATCACGCTCAGCGTTCCATCCTGCGCGGCCTGGCGCGTGCGCGCGATCGGCGCGTCGGCCCATGAGGCGCCGATGGCCTGCAACTGTTTCGCGAAGTCGCGCGTCTGACCCACTGATGAGGTGCCGAGGTCGACGACGACTTGTCCTTTGCGGATGTTCTTCAAAACGCCGTCGCCTTCGAATACCGCGCGGACATGTTTCGCGCTGGGCAGGCACAGGAATACGATGTCGCTGTTGCCGACGACGTCGGCCACTGAACTCGCAACGACGGCGCCATCGTCACGCAGCCGCGCCAGCGGCGCCGGTGAAAGATCGAACGCGAGCACACGCGCGCCGCTCTTGTTGACGAGATTGCGGCAAATCGGCTCGCCCATCACCCCGAGACCGATGAAGCCGATGTTGTTGTATTTGATCATCTTTTGGCTTTTTCGAGGGCGATTTCGCGAAACGAGCGAGATGGTTGCACGTGCAACGAATATGAGTCGACCGCGTCGCTGGCGCGCGGATAGATCTCGGTCACGATCGGATCGTGTCCGGGGATCACGCGATCGACATCGCCGGCCAATCGCGCCACGATGTCCCAGCCCTCGAACATGTCGCCGAGATTGTAGAGGATCGGAAACGGGCTGCGGCGGTGCATGTTGGCGTAGTAATGCGAGGCGTCCGACGCCAGCACCACCGGCCCGCGCGCGGTCTCGACCCGCACCACCTGCAAGCCGTCGGAATGGCCGCCGACCCGATGCAGCGTCACGCCCGGCGCCACCTCGCCGTCGCCCGAATGAAAGGTCACGCGTTCACTGAAGACGTGGCGAACCATCAGCGTGACATGCTCCACCGAAAACGGATGCCGCAGCACGCCGTGGCACATGCAGCGCCCGGTGGCGTAGCTCATCTCGCGGTCCTGCAGATGAAACCGCGCATTGGGAAACAGGTCGAGATTGCCGGCGTGATCGTAATGCAGATGCGTGACGACGACATCCCTGATGCTCTCGGCCTTGACGCCGAAGCGCGCCAGCGCCTCGACCGGATTAAGCGTCAGCTTGCGGCTTCGCGCCTGCGCCTCCGCCGCGTTGAAACCGGTATCAACCAGAATATCGCGGCCGCCGCCGCGGATCAGCCAGACGAAGTAGTCGAGGTCTTGAGCCGCGGTCTCGTGCGGGTCCGGCAGAAAGTGGTTCATGTGCGGCGTGCGCGGCGACATCGTCGCGTAGCGGATGGCGTAAATCTCGTAAACGTTTCCCATCGGGTTTCACTTTTTATTTGTTGCGCTTTTTCTTTGTTGCACGATCGGCCGATGCCAGCAGCAAGCCACCGTCATCCCGAAAGGTCAAACCCGTCCAAAAGCGCCCTCATGGATCGTCTGGTCCCGGATTGCGCGGAGCCTGTCATCGGGTGGCGCCTTGCGCCGACCCGCTGGCTCCATCCGGACCATGATGCTCCTGCCGCGTTATTCCGCGAGCCTGTTGCGGTTAATTGTCGCGATTGCCGGCGGTTTTCCAGACAGTTGACAGGGCTTGCGTAGCCGGTTTGATAATGCAGGTTGCGTAGAGTAAGGTCGCCGAGGCGCAAGCTGGGATCGGCGCCCTTTAGGCTGGACCGCCGTCTTATGAGAATTCGCCTCGCATTACTTTTGATTTCGATGCTGTCGCTCGCGCCGATCGTCCCGTCGATCGCTGCGGGCGCCGACCGTTTTGCGCTTGTCATCGGCAACGCGAAATATCCCGACGCCGAGGCGCCGCTCAAGGAGCCCATCAACGACGCCCGCGAGATCGCCGACGAGCTCAAGCGCGACGGCTTCAACGTCGAGGTCGGAGAGAATTTGACCGGCGAAGCGATGCGCCGCGCCTTCGACAAACTCTACGGACGCATCAAGCCGGGCTCGGTGGCGCTGATTTTCTTTAGCGGATTCGGCATCCAGTCCAGCCGCCAGAGCTACATGATCCCGGTCGACGCCCAGATCTGGACCGAAGCGGACGTTCGCCGCGACGGTTTCAGCCTGGAGACGGTGCTGGGCGAGATCAACAGCCGCGGCGCGGGCGTCAAGATCGCCCTGATCGATGCCTCCAGGCGCAATCCGTTCGAGCGCCGGTTCCGCAGTTTTTCGGCTGGCCTCGCCCCGGTCATTGCGCCGAACGGAACGCTGGTGATGTATTCGGCGGCGCTCTCTTCCGTCATCGGCGACAACGGCGGCGATCACAGCCTGTTCGTGCAGGAGCTGTTGAAGGAAATTCGCGTTCCCGACCTGATGGCCGAAGAAACGCTCAACCGAACCCGCGTCGGCGTCACCCGCGCTTCCCGCGGCGAGCAGGTGCCGTGGATCTCGTCCTCCCTCGCCGAGGACTTTTCGTTCAGCCCGGGCGGGGCGCGGCCGACCGCTCCCACGCCGGGTCCGGTCGCGGCGCTGCCCAAGCCGGCGCCCGCACCGCCGCCGCTGCCGCGCGTTGAACCCGCGCCGCCCAAGCCGGTCGAAGCCAACATCCCGCCGCCTGACAAGCCGGCTGACAAACCGGCGGAAAAGAACGACGGCTCGACGGCGGCGGCGCTGGCCGATGATCCGACCATCAAAACGCTGACCGCCAAGCTCAACGACAATCCCGACGATGCCAACGCGCTCTATCGGCGCGGACAGGTCTATGCCAGCAAGGGCGCGTACAATCTTGCCATCAAGGATTTCGACAGCTCGATCAGGCTGAACCCCAAGGACGTGGAAGCCCTCAACAACCGCTGCTGGACGCGCACCGTGATCGGCGATCTGCAGGCGGCGTTGAAGGATTGCAACGAGGCGCTTCGGCTGCGCCCGAACTTCGTCGATGCCCTCGACAGCCGCGGCCTGGTTAACTTGAAGAGCGGGCTGACGAAAAACGCGATTGCTGATTTTGACGCAGCCCTCAAGATCAATCCGAGACTGACGTCCTCGCTGTACGGCCGGGGCCTTGCCAAGAAACGCAACGGCTCGGCTTCGGAGGGCGATCTGGATATCGCCAATGCCAAGGCCATGGATCCCAATATAGTTAAGGAATTCGCCGACTACGGGGTGCGTTGACAATAAAATTGAGGATGACCGGCGCTTCCTCGAACCCTCGGACGGCTGCCGCAGACAAACACGAAGTCGCCGATGGCCGCGACCAATAGTTCGGCGGCTGGGGTGCAAACTAATTGGAACCGCGCGGGGGCCGCGCAGGAGGGATTGGCGATGTTGAAAATGTCTGGAACGAGAAGTCTTGCCGCGATCGTCTCGGTTGTGACGATAGGCGCCGCGCTTTCCTTTGGCGTGGCAAGCGCCGTCGCCGCCGAGGCTGTCACCGAAGATCAAATCGTCCGGGCACTTGCGCCGGCCAACAAGCCGCTGACCAGAGGCCTGTCGGCCGGGCCGCAGGCCGATCCGGCCGCGACCGCCGCCGAGGGACGTCTTGTCCAGAAAATTCGTGGCCGGACCACGCGCTCGCTCTCGGTCAGCGAGCGTGAGGAAATCGCCACCCTTGCCAAGGACAAGCCGAATATCGATCTGGAAATCACCTTCGATTACAACTCAGCCAATATCAGCGCAAAATCGCTGCCGTCGGTTCAGGCCCTGGGACGCGCGCTTTCCAATCCCGATCTGAAGGGCTCGACCTTCATCGTCGCCGGCCATACCGACGCCGCCGGCGGCGAGACCTACAATCAGGACCTCTCCGAGCGCCGCGCCGATGCCATCAAGCGCCATCTGACCGACAAGTTCGGCATCGCCGGCAGCGACCTCGTGACCGTCGGATACGGCGAGACCAAGCTCAAGGATCCGGGCAACCCGATGGCGGAAGCGAACCGCCGGGTGCAGGTCGTGAATATGGCGAACAAGACCACCGCGTCGAAGTGAGTGGTGGCGTTGAGAACAGTTCTGCAGCATCCATGCGTCCCGCATCCCTGCGGGACGCAGTCGTTTTTGAATTGCGTCATCCCTGCGCAGCGCCTTCGCCGTTGTCGCTGGAGGTGCGTCCTTCGAGACGGCCGCGTTGCGGCCTCCTCAGTATGACGGGAAATGCAGATCGTCATTGCGAGGAGCGACTTGTCCGCCGTAGTCCAACGAGCGAAGGCGGAAACGACGAAGCAATCCAGCTCTTGTTTTCGCGGCCGTGGATTGCTTCGCGGAGCCCGTCATCGTGCGGCGCTTCGCGCCGACCCGTTGGCTCGCAATGACTGTTGTTGAGCCACTATCGTATTCCGACCTAGCACTGGATTGATCCGCCGATGAAGTTCTCTCAATACCTCAAGCCTGCGCTGGCGACGATCGTCTTTGTTGCGCTCGGGGTCGGATGGTATTGGTACGAGTCTCGTCCGCGGGCCGAGGAAAAGGAAACGCCGAGCAACGCGCTCGTCGTTGTGGCGAAATCCACCAATGCCTGTTTCTCCGACATGGTGCGCGTTACCGGCTTTATCGTGCCGCGCCGGGAAGCCGTGGTCGGGGTCGATCAGGAGGGCTCGAGGGTTACCGATGTTCTGGTTCGCGAAGGCGACACCGTCACCGAAAATCAGGAGCTGGCCCGGCTGACGCCGCCGCCGGCGCAGCTCGGCGCCGGCGCAAGGCCATCGGGATCGATATCGTTGCGCGCGCCGGCGGCCGGCCTCGTCACCGAGGTCAAGACCATCGTCGGCGCGCCGGCCTCGCCGCAGGCCGGGCCGATGTTCCGGATTTCCGTCAACAATGAAATCGAGCTGGATGCCGAGGTACCGGCGGTCCAGATGCTGAAACTCAATCCGGGCGCGACGGTGCGTGTAAGCCGGGACAATGTGCCTGACATGGTCGGCCGCGTCAGGCTGGTTTCGCCGCAAATCGATCGCACCACCCAGCTCGGCCACATCAGGATCTCGCTGACCAACAATCCCTCGCTCAAGGTCGGCATGTTTGCGCGCGCCAATATCGACGCCAGGCGCAGCTGCGGCGTCGCCGTTCCCAAGACCGCCATTGACCATCTGATGGTTCAGGTGGTCAAAGGGAATACGGTGGAGACGCGAAGGGTTCGGACCGGACTGGTGTCCGATACCGCTATCGAAATCCTGGAAGGCCTCGACGTCGGCGAAATCGTCGTGGCCGACGCTGGCAGCTCGCTGCATGACGGCGACCAGATCAAGACCGTATTCGCCGAGGACCTCGATCGAACGCGGGTACGCTGATGGCTCTCAATATCTCGGCGTGGTCGATCCGAAACCCGCTCCCCTCCATCGTCTTTTCGATCATCCTTCTGGTGTTGGGCTGGGTCAGCTTTACCAAGCTCGCGGTGACGCGCCTGCCCAGCGCCGACATCCCGGTGATCTCGGTCGCGGTGTCGCAATTCGGCGCGGCGCCGGCCGAGCTGGAATCGCAGGTCACCAAGACCATCGAAGACGGCGTCTCCGGCGTCGAGGGCGTGCGGCATATTTCGTCGTCGATCACCGACGGGCTGTCGCTGACGACGATCCAGTTCGCGCTCGAGACCAACACCGATCGCGCCCTGAACGACATCAAGGACGCCGTCACGCGGGTGCGCGCCAACCTGCCGCAAAACGTCACCGAGCCGCTGATCCAGCGCGTCGACGTGATCGGGCTGCCGATCGTCACCTATGCCGCGATCTCGCCCGGCAAGACGCCGGAGCAATTGTCCTATTTCGTCGACGACGTCGTCAAACGCGCGCTGCAGGGCGTGCGCGGCGTAGCCCAGGTCGAGCGTATCGGCGGTGTCGAGCGCGAGATCCTCGTCTCGCTCGATCCCGACCGGCTGTCGGCGATGGGGCTGACCGCCGTCAATGTCAGCCAGAGCCTGCGCGGCACCAATGTCGACCTCGCCGGCGGCCGCGCCGAAATCGGCAAGAACGACCAGGCGATCCGAACGCTTGCCGGCGCCAAGACGCTCAACGATCTCGCGGGAACGATGATTCCGCTGTTTGGCGGCGGCGAAGTGCGTCTCGACGATCTCGGCACCGTCACCGACACCATCGCCGATCGCCGGACCTTCGCCCGTTTCAATGGCGAGCCGGTGGTGGCGCTGGGCATCAAGCGCTCGAAGGGCGCCAGCGACGTGGTGGTCGCAGCCGCCGTGCAGAAGCGGATCGACGCGCTGAAGGTCGCCTATCCCGATGTCGACCTCAAGCTGATCGACACCTCGGTGGAATACACCAAAGGCAATTACGAGGCCGCGATCTCGACGCTGTTCGAGGGCGCCATTCTCGCCGTCATCGTCGTGCTGCTGTTCCTGCGCGACATCAGAGCCACCATCATCGCCGCGATCTCGCTGCCGCTGTCGATCTTCCCGGCGTTCTGGGCGATGGACATGCTCGGATTCTCGCTGAACCTCGTCAGTTTTCTCGCGATCACGCTGTCGACCGGCATTCTGGTCGACGACGCCATCGTCGAGATCGAGAATATCGTGCGCCACATGCGGATGGGCAAGTCGCCCTATCGTGCAGCACTGGAGGCCGCCGATGAAATCGGGCTTGCCGTCATCGCGATCTCACTGACCATCATCGCGATCTTCGCGCCGGCAAGCTTCATGTCAGGCATCGCCGGGCAGTTCTTCAAGCAGTTCGGCATCACCGTATCCGTGCAGGTGTTCTTCTCGCTGCTCGCCGCCCGCTTCGTCACGCCAGTGCTGGCCGCCTACTTCCTGAAAGATCATCCGCATGAGGACCCGCCGCCGGGTCGCATATTGCTGGCCTATACCAGGCTGGTGACGTGGTCGGTTAAGCATTACCTCATCACCGTGCTGATCGGCTTCGGCATTTTCGCCGCCTCGATCTGGAGCATCACGCTGTTGCCGCAAGGCTTCCTGCCGGCGCAGGACAGCGCGCGCTCGCTGCTGGCGATGGAGCTGCCGCCCGGCACGCAGCTCGCCTACACCGAAAAGGTCACCGAGGAAATCGTCAGCCGGCTGCGCAAGCGGCCGGAGGTGAAAAGCGTGTTCGTCGACGGCGGCCGGGTGCCGCCCGGCACGTTCGAGGTGCGCCGCGCGGCGCTGATTATCAACTATACGCCGAAGACCGAACGCAAGATCACCCAGCGCGAACTTGAACTCGAGATCAGCCACGAACTCGAAAACGTCCCCGATATCCGCTTCTGGTTCCTCGACGAAAACGGCCTGCGCGCGATATCGCTTGTGGTCACCGGCGCCGACAGCAACATCGTCAACAACGTTGCCAGCGAGCTGGCGACCCAGATGAAGCGCATCCCGCTGATCGCCAATGTGATCTCGGAAACCTCGCTCGACCGCCCCGAACTTCGCATCCAGCCACGGGCGGATCTCGCCGCGCGGCTCGGTGTCTCCACCGAAAGCCTGTCGCAGACCATCCGCGTCGCCACCATCGGCGACGTCGGCCCCGCGCTGGCGAAATTCGATGCCGGCGACCGGCTGGTGCCGATCCGGGTGCAACTCGAAGACGGCGCGCGCGGCGACCTGCGGCTGCTCGAGCAGTTGCGGGTGCCGTTGGGTCAGCACGGCGAAAAGGGTGGCGTGCCGCTCTCCGTGGTCGCCGATATCAAGCTCGACCAGGGCCCGACCAGCATCAACCGCTACGACCGGGAGCGCCAGGCCACCGTGGCGGCCGACCTCGTCGGCTCGGCGGCGCTCGGGGATGCCACCAAGAAGATCTACGACCTGCCGGTGATGAAAAGTCTGCCGAAGGGCGTCAAGGTCAGCCCGTCGGGCGACGCCGAAAGCCTCAATGAACTGTCGGAAGGCTTTGCCCACGCCATCACTGCGGGCCTAATGATGGTCTATGCGGTGCTTGTGCTGCTGTTCGGCACGTTCCTGCAGCCGATCACCATCCTGTTCTCGCTGCCGCTCTCGATCGGCGGCGCGATCGCGGCGCTGCTGGTGACCGGCAAGCAACTGACGACGCCGGTGTGGATCGGCATTTTGATGCTGATGGGCATCGTCACCAAGAACGCCATCATGCTGGTGGAGTTCGCGGTCGAATCGATCCGCGAAGGCAACCAGCGCGAATTTGCGATCATCGACGCCGGCATCAAGCGGGCGCGCCCGATCGTCATGACCACCATCGCCATGGCCGCCGGCATGATACCCTCAGCGCTGGCATTCGGCGCCGGCGGCGAATTCCGCTCGCCGATGGCGCTCGCCGTGATCGGCGGCCTGGTGTTCTCCACCCTGCTGTCGCTGGTGTTCGTGCCGGCGATGTTCATGCTGATGGACGACGTCGGCGTGCTGATCTGGCGTTTTGCCAGCAGGCTGATCGTGTCGCATGGGGAGACGGAGGCCGCGGCGGATCATAAGCCTGAGCACAAACCGCCGCCGAAGGTCGTGCATTCGCCTGCGGCGGAGTGAGGGGCGGCTCGGAGATTTTTGAGGCGAGCTCGGTACAGTTGGGTTGGAACCGCTGCCGAAGCGCCTAACCGTTGATAAACCTAAGGAATTTCCGTGCTCCGGATTGGCGTTTGTAGCACTGCTTTGTATTAGATCAAGCGCAATGGTTCACCGTTACTCATGCTTTGGAAGTTCTGAGAGCCTCGGGATTGTTGCTATCGGCGGGGCGAGAAGAAGCCGTTCGGACGGCTGGTGCGTGGCTGTTACAACCATGCGGTTTGTCCACGTGACGTATCGGTCGTAGGCGGTCACGGCTTGGTCAGGTAATATAAACAGCGTGCCAGCAAGCGCCGTAATCTCAAGAACCTTTCGGAGACTTGGGAGTTTGGGTTGGCTGAGTGCGTTGAACGGGTCTTCATCGGTATCGTTGAGCGCCTCCATTTTTCGGTCGAATAGAAGCAGTTCTTCAATCGCCCTCTCATGTCCAAAGTATTTGAAGTACTGCAAAACAGTGCGAAGGCGTACCAAGCCATTCTTTAACGGGGCTTTCTTCCAACTACCTAGCGGATCGTCTTCCAACGCGCGGAGTGCATCGTCAATTTTATCAATGAGGTGTAGACGCTCCGGATCACTGACAACTCGTAAAGGCCGATGTCTTCGGGCGGTTTGTCCAAACCACATGAGCGTCCTGATGTTTGCTTCGGGAAGACAGGACGCCCTCGTGCTGTCCCAAACCGTCACCAACTGCCCCGGCCCGAACAACTTGGCAAAGGATTTCGTAGCGGCCACAACGTCGTTTCTGAGACTGTCGTCAAGTTCCTTGTCCTGTACCCTCCGAGCAAATTCTTCGACGACGTGTATCCGGTTGCGAAGGACTGACAGCAGTTCAAAGAAGATCGGGCCAGCGGGATCAACGTCAAAACATTTCGCAAAGCCGACCAACACATTCTGACCTTTGACCCTATCTGCGTCGAGTATGGCCCTGCCAACATCTGCAAGCTCCTTAGAGCCATCGGTCAATTCAAATTCTTTCAGCACTTCCAATCCTCACATTTCGTGGACGCCGCGCGGGCTAAATCGAAAACATATTGTAAGTCGCGTGTAACCTCACGAGCTTCGCCGCGTGAGGTCTACGGAAATTCGCGCCGCGACGATCAGCTTCGAAGAAGTTGCAGTTCTGAACGTGGGCAGAGGACAAAATGGCATTGCGGAACGTGGCATTAGAAAAAGTGATGTTGATCAACATGCACCCAATCAAAGTGGCCCCGGAAAAATTGGTCCGCGGACATTCCATGGAGAGACGCTCCGCTAGAAATACAACCAGAGAAGTCCGCCCCTTCTGCGTTTGCATTGCTGAGGTTTGCGCCTGAGAAGTCACGGCCTGCCAACTGACGTTTCGACAGGTCAGCACTCGCGAAGTCACAGCCGCTCAAATCGGTGGCTCCCGTCTCCAGCAAATTCATGTCGTCAGAATTAGCCATCTCTCGCCCCTTATCTCTTCCGCGCCATACGCACGGCGCGACCGCGTTTCGCTAAACCGCAGGGACGCCGGTCCGAAGCGTCGCGTTCAACACGTGGATCGCTGCAGTGGTAACAGATTGCCTGCGGCCCCGCTCAGGCAGTTTAGCGGGCTCACACGGTTATTGCCCTCAATTTCATAAGTTCGTTCTCACCGTAGGGAGTAAGAGTCCAATAGCGCTCTCGATCCGTAGGCGCGTGTTTACGGGAGCTTTTGGTGATCAACCCGAGAGCCATCAACTGTATTTTGATGGTGTCGAAAGTATCATCCGAAATTATGAACAACTGGGCATCTTCAGGAAAGTTGACCTGTTCATAACGGATAAGTTCCTGAGCAAGGCGAGCTTTCATTTGAGTTTCCGAAGCCTCTTCCATGAGTATTGGACCCAGCTCAAAAAACAAATTGTTCCACTCAAATAGAAACTGTGCCGGATATTTCGTAAAGGACGTCGGCAGCTCGTAGTACAAAGTTACTGCAAATTCGGCAGTGCCTTGAGCGTATTTTTCGGTGTTCTTTGGCGCACTCGTTGATACCGAACTTAACTGAGCATTCAGTCGGTCAACCTCCTGTCGCATTCCTTCCAAAACCGACGGATCAGCGGCCCGGTCTGCGCGGACCCATCCCACTTGCGGATTGCGTTTCGTCTCTGCCGAAATGGATTGGATCACTGTCGCTTTCAGATCATCCGGATTTTTCCAGAACTTAATGTGCTTGTTCGTTCCCACCTTCTTCTTGAAACTGTTAAGGCGCTCCCTCAATTTGTCATCTTGGTCTGTTTTGCCGGATGGTATTTCTTCAGGCTTTGCATGAACGAATGCCAACACAGGCTTTCTTTGAGCGACGGCGTGGTCGTATTCCATTTCGGTGTAGCTAACGCCTGCGTCACTGGTTGTGCCGTAACGCCCCCCGATAACGAGCACATAGTAGTCGCTGTCATCAATGACGCCCTTGATCAGGGCCCATTGGTCGTCGTCGGAAGCAGGGAAAAGCTCCATTCCCGCCGGAAAGTGGTCAAGGCTCAAGAGAGCCTGCATTACAGCCTGCCGCTCTTCCTGAAGGTCCGTGAAAGTAGAGCTTACAAATACCTGATAGCGCTTATCCATTTGAATGTTTGCCAGCTACAACTATCTTCGAAGAATGTCTGTGTAGCGCCCGGGCGGCGCGCCTTTGCACTATCAATTAATCAATCTGTCAGCAACCTCAGCGCGCGGTGAAACATAAGCTCTAGTATTGTTTAATCCTAAACGGCCGCGCTCTGAAAGATGTTCAACTTGAACCCTCCGGCTGGTCTTCGGCCAGCCACCCTCCCCACTGAAAGGGGAGCGATAGGAAAGCAATGCCGCGAGCTAATCCACATTCACAAGGGTCATCATTCGCCACTAGGTCGGCGTAGCGCGCCGCCCGATGACAGGCTCCAGCGGATAAACCAGTAATCGCCGACATCAGTCGTCATGCGCGGGCTTGACCCGCGTATCCATCGCTCTTCACAAAAAGCTTTTTCGAATTAGATGGATGGCCGGGTCAAGCCCGGCCATGACGAGCGAAAAATTCGACCGCGCTGTGCGCCACATCAATACTGATCAATCGCGCCGCCGCGGCGTACTGGATGCCCCGCTGGAGCTGTCATCGGGCTCGCCGAAGGCGAAACCCGGTGGCGGGGCATGACGATGTGGGGAAACGCGCGCGTTCCAGGCTTTTCAGCACAGTGGCTTCATCGTTCGACACGGCGCTTCGGACCAGTGTGATGCTGATATTGACTGAAATGCGCCCTCTCGCCCCGCACACTGAGAATGAGTGGAGAGGGTCTATGCCTGGCCACGGCGGGTGGCAGCCTACGGATGCCGGTCAATAATGTCCGTTGTCAGATCATCTTGCCGACAATCGCCGCCATGTCTGCTGCCGAGAAAGCTCGCAACGATTCGGTGCGGACGTTGCCGAGCGCGCCAATGCTCAAGCTAAGCGACATGGCGGAAGACTCATCTGGCGCTTCGACGATTGTCACGACGTCATACCGTCCCTGCGTCCAGAAGATGTCCTTCACGGTCACTCCAAACGTCTTCGCCATTTGCTTGAAGGCATCTGCCCGCTTCGGGGAATCCTTCGCGTTGCGGATTCCTTGATCGGTGAACTTCGAAAGCACGACATAAGTTACCATGGTCATCCTCCCTGGTTAGGACCCTGTGCAACTTGGCATGAGGAAGTCGTGCTGTGCTTGCCACAGCATGCAGCGTTGATTCATATCATAGTTGGCCCCGGCATGCATGGCCGGAAGGTCGACGTCGAGAGGCGCGCGGCGGCCGCTCCATGTTCACAACTGTCATCATCCGCCACCGGGTCGGCGCAGCGCGCCGCCCGATGGCAGGCTCCAGCGGATGATCCAGTAATCACCGGCATCAGTGATGAATCGCGCCGCCGCGGCGTACTGGACGCCCCGCTTTCGCGGGGCATGACGGCTCTGTGAGAGCGCGCGTATTATACGAATGCGGGCGCGCCGGGACGACATGCGATCTGGGAGAACGTGCGCTCTAGCTAGACGCCGCCGCGCCGCTATTCGTTCCTTGCCACCGCGGTCAGCTTGGTCATGTTCTGCAGCAAAATTCGCCCGCGCTGCAGATCCAAGATGCCGTCCTTGCGCCAGAGTTGCAGCTGGCGGTTGACGCTTTCGCGCGCGGCGCCGACGAAGACGCCGAGCTGCTCCTGCGAGATGTGCACCTCGGAGCCGAAATCCGACGCCAGCGCGCAGAGCCTTCGCGCCAGGCGAACCGGCAGCGGCTGCAGCACGGATTCTTCCATCCGCTCGCTCATCCAGCGGATGCGCTGGCACAACAGCTGGATGATCTTGATGGCGACGCGGGGTTCGCGCTCGAGATGGGCGAGGAAGTCGTCGCGCCGCAGCACGAACAATTCGGTCGGCTCGCCGGAGGTGGCGTCCGCAGTGCGGCTCTGGCCGTCGAGCACCGCGACCTCGCCGAAGAGATCGCCGGGGCCGAGAAAATTCAGGGTCAGGCGGCTGCCGTCCGACGCCCCGGTCTCGATGCGGATTTGCCCGCGGCGGACCCCGAACAGGGCATCGCCGGGATCGCCTTTCTGGAACAGCATCTCGCCGGCGGCCAGATGCTGGGTGTGGCAAAGGTTCGAGATCCGCGACAATTCGTCAGGCCCCAGGTCCGCGAACATCGGATTCATCTTCAAAATGACCGCAAATTCGGCCGCTTTGCTCATTGCAACGCCTTTCGGTTCGAATCATCCAAATCGCGGAACTCGGCTTCGCCTCGAACTGTGTCATAAGTCACATAATTTTGCAGCCCTCCCGGACTATTTTTGGCGGCTTTGAGTCGCTTTCGCTTTCCGGGATAAGCTTAATGGGAATAGGCCGCGCCCGAAGGCGCGTGGCCTGAATTGGGCCGCGAGGGGCGGTTTGGAATGTCGTCATGAGAGCACTGAAAATCGCCGTCGCGGCCGTCATCGTGATCCTCGCGCTGCTGCTGATCGTCGGGATCCCCTCGGGCTTCCTGACCTCGGCGATCGAGGCGCGGGTCGAACGCGAAACCGGCTATCGGCTGACGATCGCGGGTTCGACCAAGATCGGCGTGTGGCCGTCGTTGAATGTGACCTTGCGCGACATCACGCTGGAAAAACCTGGGGATCGCGACACCAGCAACCGCGTGACCGTCGGCCGCGTCGAAGCCGACATGACATTGGCGAGCGTGTGGTCGGGCCAGCCGCACATCACCGAACTCAAGATCGATCGCCCGGTTCTGTATGCGCCGCTGCTGCGCGAGCGCACCCGCGCGATCGGTGCGCCGACGCCGGCGGGGTCCTCCGCTGACGCCAATGCCGGTTCGCTCGCGATCGATCGCGTGACGGTGAGCGACGGCGCGATCGTGATGTCCCATCCGCGCGACCGCGTGGAAAACCGCATCGAGGCCATCAACGCCGATGCAACGATCGGCGGCGATCGCCAGATAAAGATCACCGGCGGCGCCCGCGCCGGCGAGCATCCGCTCAAATTCGCTATCAGCGCGACAGCGCCCGCCCCTCCCGTGGGGCGGCAGAACATTCCGGTCGAACTTACGTTCGAGGCGCCGAGCGCCTTGCAGGCAACGCTGAGCGCGAAAGCCGAGGTCCGGCTCAACGGCCCGATCGTCTTGATCAACGGCGTGAGCGGTGCGCTCGGCGACAGCGCGTTCAACGGCTGGGCGTCGGTCGATGTCGCGAGCAAGCCGTTGGTGAAGCTCGATCTCGATTTCCAGCGGCTTAGCCTCGCGATGTCGAAAGCGCCTGCGGCATCGGGCTCGCAAGAGTCCCAGGGCTCAAAGGATTCTCAGGGCTCAAGACCCTGGAGCAATGCGTCGATCGACGTCACCGGATTGAACTATGTCGACGCCCAGGTCAGGATTTCCGCCGCCGAGCTCAATATCGGCGACGCGCGTTTCGCGCCGGTGGCGATCGATGCGGCGATCGACGGCGGCGTGCTGAAAACTTCGTTTCCAAATCTCGGCACTTATGGCGGCCAGGTGAGCGGCCAGCTCACGGTCGATGCGTCCAGCGGCAATCCGAGCTACGCGCTCTCCAGCGATCTCACCGGCGTGCGCGCGCTGCCGCTGCTGCGCAGCACCGCCGATTTCGACAAGATCGACGGCAAGCTGCAGGCGAAGATCGCGGTGCGTTCGTCCGGCTTAAGCCAGCGCGCGATCATGTCGAACCTCAACGGAACGGTGTTCGCCAATTTCCAGGACGGCGCGATTCGCGGCCTCAACGTCGCGCAGATGATCCGCTCGCTGACCTCGGGCACGTTGTCGGGCTGGCAGGAAGGCCGGGAGCAAACCACCGACCTCACGCAGCTCAGCGCATCCTTCCGCATCGAGAAGGGTCAGGCGACCACAACCGATCTCACGCTGGTCGGCCCGCTGGTGCGGATGACCGGCGGCGGCACCATCGACCTCGGCGGCAAGACATTGGCGATGCGGGTCGAGCCGCAGCTGGTGATGACCACCGAAGGCCAGGGCCGCACGAGTGATCCGCTCGGGCTCGGCATTCCCGTGGTGATCGACGGCCCCTGGGCCGAGCCGCGCATTTATCCGGACATCGCCGGCGTGCTGGATAATCCCGACGCCGCCTATGCCCGGCTCAAGGAGATGGGCAAGGGCCTGTTCGGACCGGGCGGCGGTTTCAGCGCACTGGGCGGGTTGGGCGGAAGCGCGCCGGGGGCCGGCACCCCAGGCGCAAACGGACCGGCCGGCGGCAGCGGACAGGCCGATCAGCTCGGCGAGCTCGGAAAAACCCTGGGCAATCTGCTGCAGCAGGGATTCAGCCAAGGCCGCAGCGTGGCGCCCAACTCCCCCACCCCGGCCGCGCCACCGGCGCCGGCGCAGAACGATCCAACGGCGCAAGCCCCCCAGGACAGCGAGCCGATGAACGACCTGCTGCGGCAGCTGTTCAACCGCTAGACATAAGCCGCCTTGTAGCCCAGCAAGGGGAGGAGGCAGTCCGCCCCGCCCACCCGCTCAAATTGTGCTAGACAGGCTGCGGCTGAGCGCAAACCGCTCGAGGGCGGTGCGCGTGTGCGCATAAGGGACTGGATGATCGGGACGGACAAAAGCTGGTTGTTCCGCGGGGGCCTGTTCGCGAAATACGTCATGGCGTTGGTCGGGCTGGTGGTGTTCGTGCTGGCCGTCAACGGCGCGATGGAAGTCTGGATCAGCTATCGCGGCACCAAGGCCGGGCTCACCGACGCAATGAGCGAAAAGGCCGAGGCCACCGCGCGGCGGATCGAGCAATCGATTTCCGAGCTGGAGCGGCAGATCAGCTGGGTGACCCGCGCCAGCGCCGTGACGCTCGAACAGCACCGCGCCGACTATGCCCAGCTGCTCAATCAGGTGCCGGCCATCAACCAGCTCTCTTTATTGAGCGGCAACGGCCGCGAGCAGCTGCGCCTGTCGCGGCTGACGATTTCGGTCGACAGCGGCGCGGATTTTTCCCGCGACGTGCGCTTTACCAGCACGCTTGCCAAAGTCGCGAGCTACGCGCCGGCCTATTTCAGAGAGCAGCGCCCGCTGCTGTCGATCTCGGTGTCGCATTCCGGCTTCAACGCCGGCGTCACCGTCGCCGACATCGACCTTGGTTTCCTGGCGGATTTTCTCGGCGAGGCGCAGGTCGGCAAGGCGGCCTATGCCTATGTGGTCGATCCGCGCGGCCGGGTGCTCGCAAGCTCCGCCAAGGGGCCGGAGCTGGCCAAGGATCTCTCCGGCCTGCCGCAGGTCGCGGCCTTGATGGCGCCGAAGGGCGCGGAATTGGCATCGGGCAGCAATGCCGAGGGTCATGCGGTGCTGACCGCGTCGAGCCCGGTGCAAAAGCTCGGCTGGTTCGTGCTGTTCGAGCAGCCGACGGCGCAGGCGCTGGCACCGATCCGCGATCAGCTGGTGCGGATCGCGCTTCTGATCGGACTGGGGCTCGCGGTCGCGATCCTCGCCGGAACGTTGCTGGCGCGGCGCATGCTGATTCCGATCACGGCGCTGCGCGCGGGTGCGCGGCGGCTCGGCGGCGGCGATTTCAGCCATCGCATCGAGGTGCGGACCAGGGACGAGCTGGAAGAGCTCGCCGATCAGTTCAACGGCATGGCCGGCCAGCTGCAGGAAACCTATTCCGGCCTCGAGACCAAGGTGGAGGAGCGCACCCGCGACCTCGCTCAGTCGATCCATGAACTTAAAGTACTCGAGGAAGTCGGCCGCGCCGTCGCCTCCTCGCTCGATCTCAACGCCGTGCTGCCGACGGTGGCGGCGCGCGCGCTCGAAATCACCCATGCCGATGCGGTCCTGATCTACAGCTATGACGCCGCAAGACATCAGTTCAACCTGGCCGAAGCGATCGGCATCGCCAAATCGGCCGAAGCCGCGCATCTTGTGATCGACGAGGGCGCGAGCGTGCTCGGCGAGGCCGCCACCAAAGGCGAGCCGATCGCGATCCCCGATCTCGCGCACGCGGCCGATCATCTGTTGCGCGATGTCGCGATCGCCGCCGGCTTTCATTCGGTGCTGGTGGTGCCGCTGGTCGACCAGAAGGGCGTTCTGGGATCGCTGGTGGTGCTGCGCAACAACGCCGGCGAGTTCTCGCCAAACCTGATCGGGCTGATGCGGACCTTTGCGCATCAATCGGTGCTGGCGATGCGCAACGCGCGGCTGTTTTCGGAAGTCGACCAGAAGGGCCGCGAACTGGCCTCCGCGCATTCGACCGTGCAGCAGCAGGCGGCAAAACTGCAGGAGCAGACCGACCAGCTGTTGAATTGGAACAGGTCGCTGGAGGAGCGGGTCGAAAAGCAGCTCGCGGAAATCGAGCGCATCCGCCGGCTGGAGCGTTTCCTAGCGCCGCAGGTCGCGCAGCTGATCGCGTCCTCCGACGGCCACGACGCGCTGCTCGACAGCCACCGCCGCGAAGTCACCGTGGTGTTCTGCGACCTCAGGGGCTTTACGGCGTTCACCGAGACCACCGAGCCCGAGGAAGCCATGAATGTGCTGCGCGAATATCACGCGGCGCTGGGCGAGTTGATTTTCCGCTACGAGGGCACGCTCGACCGCTATGCCGGCGACGGCGTGATGATCCTGTTCAACGCGCCGATCCAATTTGACGATCACACCCGGCGCGCCGTCAAGATGGCGGTCGAGATGCGCGACACCATCGGCGCGCTGACCGAGCGGTGGCGCAATCGCGGCCATAGTCTCGGCTTCGGCGTCGGCATCGCGCTCGGCTATGCGACGCTCGGCCAGATCGGCTTCGAGCAGCGGCTCGAATACGCCGCGATCGGCAGCGTCACCAATCTCGCCTCGCGGCTGTGCGACGAAGCCAAGGCCGGCCAGATCGTGGTCAGCCGCCGCGTCTACGGCATGGTCGAACCCTCCGTCGAAGCCGCCCCGCTCGATGATCTCAGCCTGAAGGGTTTCAATCATCCGGTGCTGGCGATGGAGATTCTGCGCTGGCGGGAAGCGGCGGAAGATGGCGAGGCCACGGCGCCGGCGGCAGCATCGAGGCGGAGGACGCAGTAGGGGATCGCGGGGCGCCACGCGTGATCGTCGTCCCGGCGAACGCCGGGACCCAGACGCCGTGTCGCGCGTTAGCAGGCGCGGGATGCTTGCTGAGCCATCGCGCCATCTCCCGTCAGGTTCGAAATCCGTGTAGGGTCGTGTCCGATCGGCTTTCATCGCTTCCTGACGAAACGGCCTAACGGCTGTGCAGGGGCGGGCTGAAGACGAAGGCAAAATGAACGACCGGCTTTCACTGTCGATATTCACCATCGAAGTTGACCGCAAGCCGACGCTCGTCTTTGAGGCCAAAAGATTCTCCGAGGCAGAGGTGATCTGCGCGGACGAAGGGCTGCGAGCCAGGCTGCGTTTGCTGAGGTCCAATGACGTCCCTCTATGCGGCGATGGCGCTACGATGGAAGTGCGGCTCGCCCACCCCGATGAAGCGGCTAACTATCGGCAGGCGGTTGCCGCGCTGCCATCGACCGGCAATCTCATGGTCGTCTATCTGGTTGAGCTGGATGGTCAGGATGGGCCGGAGGAACAGCCCAGCTCTTGATTTGCCGTTCAGCTGCCGGGCGGCACGGGCCGTGCCGAGGTTCATGCCATAAATCGGCGCGTCGATCGCCCCGCGAAGTGCTATGATACGATCAGGCCGTGGAAAATTCCGCGTCCACAATGCAACGCCTTCAAAACAGGGAGGAAAAGATGCCTTTGTTCATCTCGTATGCATCGTATTCCCATTCCGGCGTGAAGGGACTTGTCAATAAACCGCAGGATCGATCCGAAGCCGTCAAGAAAGTGATCGAAAAAGCCGGCGGCAAGTTGGTCGCACTCTACAACACAACGGGTTCAAACGATGTCGTGCTGGTTTCCGAGCTCCCCGATGGATCGGATGCGGTCGCTGTGGGAATGGCGGTTGCCGCAACCGGCGCAATATCCAGAATAGAAACCGTGCGCGCCTGGACGCCGGACGAATTCAAGGGCATCGCGGAAAAGGCGGCCCGGGTTGCCAGCGCCTACACGCCGCCCGGAGCCTGATCGCGCAATGCACGGCGTTAAGTGGCGCCGTGCATTTCGATCGCGGCCTATGTGCGTTTCAAACAGCCACAGACAATTGACAGGGTCGTCATACCCCGCCACCGGGTCGCGCGAAATACGTAGTCAATGTCGTCCCCGCCTAGTGCGCAATTGCGCACGGGGCGTGGGGACCCATACGCCGCGGCTTCTCGTTTCCATCGCTGGCGCTTCGGATTGCTGGATCGCCTGCTTTCGAGGTTGTGATCATATCTCCGACCTCATCCTGAGAGTCTGACTCAAAAAGCGGCCAGTAGAATAGGCCACTTCTCGTCATTGCGAGGAGCGAAGCGACGAAGCAATCCAGTAACAGCCATGTTAAATCCTCTGGATTGCTTCGCTACGCTCGCAATGACGGTCTCAAAACCGTTATTTTGTTGCATGCATTTCCGGTCATACTCTGAGGAGCGCGCCCTTGCGTGCGTCTCGAAGGATGGCCGCGAGTCCCTGCGTTGCGTCCATCCTTCGAGACGCTTGCTTCGCAAGCTCCTCAGGATGAGGTCGGTATCCTTCACACGCTCTTTCGCCGGCGATGAAGGCTGGGCGTGTGGCGCGCTCGTACTCAATGCACGCCACCGATTCAATTTCAGACAGCCACAGACAATTGACAAGAGTCGTCATACCCCGCGCATGCGGGGTATCCAGTACGCCGTGGCTCCTCGGTTCCATCACCAATGTCTCTGGAATACTGGATCGTCCGCCTTCGCGGACGATGACGTCGCGACGCAGCTGCGCGCTCTCGCGGCGCGATGCGCCCGAGTCGTGCATTGATCTTTCGCCCAGGAAAAACAGAGGGCGTGGGGAATGCCGGGTGCACGGTGCACCCGCAGCCCGTGTGCAATGTAGTAAGCACACGGTAGTCACCGCAGGTCACCGGAACACCCGGCATTCCCGCACGCAATGGTTTTAACGGCTTATATCGTGCTCTCCCCGGCGACGAATTCGTCTTGTCACCGTCGTCGGCGGATTGAAGGTTTTGTCAGAGCCCGGTTGGGCCAACGAAAACCTCCGCCGACTTGACACCAGCAACGGGTGCTAGGACCACACGGTTTTGCCGTACGAAGCAACATCGTTCGTCTGCGCGCCGCAAATCGCTCACGAGGTTCAACCCGCCCTGCGATTGCGAAATGCGCGCCCGACGCTGCCGCGTCCACCGCATCCCATGCCCAACGTCCGTGACGATCATGATACGCCCCTTGTGTCCAGAAAGTCTGGCAGAATGTGCGAACGGGCGGTTGCCCATCAACCGCCCGTTGCTGGAACTGAGCCCGTTACGCCCCAAAAGTGACAGAGCCTGTGTCAGAGCGAGGGACAGCTCCGGTGTCTTCCTCAACCCGAACAGTTGCAAGGGCTTTTAGCCCGTACCGAGCAAGGAAGGGAGTGGATGATGGCACAAAACGATCTCGTTGTCGTCGGTATCGATGTCGCGAAGAACAAGGTGGATGCATGCATTCGCGCGTTCACATTGCGCCAGACCTGCCCGAGCACCGCGC
>NZ_JNIJ01000044.1 GCF_000701345.1 Bradyrhizobium sp. URHD0069
TCGCACAATCCCTCGGCGTCGCGCCCGTCGTTCTTGTTGCGCTTGACATAGGGCTTGACGTGTTGCGGCGCCATCAGCTTCACCTCATGGCCTAGCTTGCGTAACTTCCGCGCCCAGTCATGCGCTGCGCCGCACGCCTCCATTCCAATCACCGTCGGCGGCAGCTTGGCAAAAAACACCAACACCTCGTTGCGCCGAAGCCGCTTGCGCAACCCCGGCCGCTCCGCGGCATCGACCCCATGCAGCTGAAAAATATGCTTCGACGTATCCATTCCAATGCGGATAATCTGGTCCACGGACGGCTCCCTTGTCTGAATTTGCAACAACCTCATTCTGGCACACTGATGCCGTAGGGGGCCGTCCACCCCATCATACTCCGTGGCCTCTCGTTGGGCGGATGCCCCGAGGCCTTCTGCTATCAACCAACGCCGGCGGTTATGGGCCCCTGCGTTCGCAGGGGCGACCGTAGTTTTCTGTTGCGCTAAACCAGCAAATCGCTGAGATCGCGCCATTCCAGGTTTTCGCGCTCAATCAGCTCGATCTTCCAATCCCGCTTCCATCTTTTTAGCTGTTTCTCCCGGCTGATGGCTTCATCCGGGCGATCATAAGATTCGACATAAACAAGGCGATGAACGCCATAGGCTTTGACAAACGAGGAGCCGTCGCCATTGCGGTGCTCGGCTATGCGTTTTTGCAGGGAATTGGTCACTCCGACATACAGGGTCCCGTGACGTCGGCTGGCGAGAATGTAGACGTGGTACATGCGCCAAACACCGAGTGGATGTCGAACTTCCCGTGCTTGCTCACTGATGTCAGGGGCTATGGGTCCCTGCGTTCGCCGCTGGTCAGCGAGCAAACTCTATCATCAGGTCGTCCCTGCGAAAGCAGGGACCCATACGCCGCGGCCTCTCGTTTTGGGCGGGACGGCCGACCCTACCGCAACCACGAAAGCCGGTGGTTATGGGTCCCTGCGTTCGCAGGGACGACGCCAGCTATATATCCCCCGCCTACTTCGCATCCGCGCTTGATGTGACCGGCCCCATTCTCGTCGTCCCTGCGAAAGCAGGGACCCATACGCCGTGGCCTCTCGTTGGGCAGGATGGCCGATGCCTTTTGCAACCTCGAACGCCGGTGGTTATGGGCCCCTGCGTTCGCAGGGGCGACAGTAATTGTTGGTGCCAACCCTACTTCACATCCACACTGGCGGTGACCGGCCGCACCGGGTCGCCCTCGCGCAGCAGTGCGCCGGCGCGGGCCACCACGATGTCGCCTTCCTGCAGGCCGTCGCGGATCTCGACCTGGCCCGCCGACATCAGCCCGACCTCGACGCGGCGAGTTTCCACCCGCGCCCGCCGCACCACCTGGACCACGGTGCCGGCCGAGCCATAGAGCACCGCGGTGAGCGGCACCGAGACGTTGTTGCAGCTTCGCCCGGTGGTGATCAGCGCCCGCGCCGACGAATTCACCAACAGGCGCCGGTTGGTCGTGACCGCGACCACGACCTGGCCCAACTGACTGTTGGGCTCGATGGTCGGCGCCACCCGGCGCACCCTGCCGTCGATCTCGCCGCCGCCGACGATCTTGATCTTCGCGGTCTGGTTGACCGTGAGCTTGGCGATGTCCTGGGTCGGCACCAGCCCGACCAGGTCGTATTCGCTGCGCGCGATGATGGAAAACAGCGCTTCGCCCTTGCCCGAAGCCACCGCGCCGACCGACGCCGAGGAGCTCGCGATCAGCCCGGCGACCGGCGCCTGCACCTGCGCCACGCCGCCTTCGGGCAGGGAAAGCCGGGCCAGGGTCTGCCCTGCGGTGACGGTGTCGCCGGCGTCGGCCAGCACTTCCGCGACCTTCAGGCCCGGCCGTTCCGGGCGCACCGCCGTCTCCTCGCGCGGAATGATGATGCCGGAGACTTCGGAGATCGCCGAGAAGCAGGATTTTGCCGCTTTCAGCACGGTGACCGCCGCGCCCTTGGGGCCGTCCTTGGGCGCATCGGCCTCCTCGGCGGCGAGGCAGGCCTGCGAGGCCAGCGCGAACACGAGAGCGGCGAGCCGCCCCGCGGCCAGCGGGGTCAGCAGTCTTCGCGATGGCGCGCGCGCGGCGAAAGGGTTCATCGGCGTTCCAGTCCGGTTTCCTTTGTCGTCCCTGCGAACGCAGGGACCCCAGCGTGAGCGCAATTGCGCTCATCGCCACTCCGTGTGTTATCGGTTTGGGCGCCGAAAGGCGACGCCTTTCGTAACTATCGGCACCGGTGGTTATAGGTCCCTGCTTTCGCAGGGACGACGGTGGTTGGCCTGGTTAGCGATATCAGAACATCGGCCAGACGTGCCGCCGCGCCCCGAAGATTTCACCCCAAAAACCACCGCGCGCGGGCGCGGATTTGCAGCTATAATCCAAGCTCGAACACGGGGGTGCTCCGATGTCCAAACCTGGGATAACAGCGGCTCTTCTTTCGGCGGCGCTCGCTCTCGCCGCGACCGATGCGTGGGCCGGACCCTGCACCAGCGATATCGCGCAATTCGAAGCGGCCATTCGCGCCTCGCAAGGCAATCCGTATGCGGGATTGACCGCGCCACAGTCGGTCGGCGCACAGCTTGAGCACCAGCCCACGGCTGGTTCCGTGAAACAAGCCGAGGACCAGCTGAAGAAAAAGTTCGCGGCAACGATGGCCCGTGCCAAGCGCTATGATGCCCAAGGCAACCGCCTGGGCTGCACCCGCGAACTCACCGCGGCCAAGCGAATGTATATCCTGTAACGGAATGAGGGGCGGCCGCTCTTTATTCTCTAGCTGAACCCCGGACAGTCCCGCGCCGCCAGGCCGAACGATCCCGCAACGATCGGTGTCAACAGCCCAAGCGAAAGCTTGGGTGCGGCAAAATGGTTCATCGGCATTCCAGTCCTGTTTCCAAAGAACTGTAGGCTCGGCATCTGTCGGTCGAATCTTCCAGTCCAGCGATCCGGTGCCCAGAAATCCCAGTCAGCAGCGAAGACATGTAGTCTACCGCTATGGCGCAATTGGCTCTATTGATGATGAATCTTTGCTTTTTCAATTCGTTCGAAAAAATGGACAGCGCTTTCAAAATTTGCGGTAGCTTCTGCGCACATTCCGACGCCCTCATTCGCGTTGCGGGTCGCGAATAGTGACGAAAAATTCCTTGAAGAACGCGGGTATCCCCCGCATGGGTTTTGAATACCAAGACCTTATAGGCATTGAGGTATTGCTACGCTTCTATCGCGATCCAAATCTCTTTCATTGGGTCGAACTTGAAGCCGACGAACCCAAGGTCGGCAAACTTGATGATGTGGTCGCAGCCCGCAAAGATAACACTTTTGAACTCCTGCAGGTGAAGTTCACGGTTGATCCAAACAGATACTTTCTAGATTGGGATTGGCTCCTGGAAAAAAAGGGCAAGGGTACATCGCTCCTTCAGAAGTGGTCAGGTGCGCTAGTTAAGGTCAAAGGTCTTGGGGCCGTTCATTCCGCAAAGCTACGCACAAACAGGAGGCCAAGTGACGATTTCGTACTCTCTTTGAAAGATGGGTTTGTCGATTTTGACAAAATTAGAACCGCTCAGCAAGCAACGCTCTTAATGGAATTTGGCAGCGAAGCCGCTGCGCGCGACTTCTTTGAGCAATTTGAATTTGCGCACTCAGAGGCACTAGTTGACGACCTAGAGGCACGCCTTAAGGGCGATATTGTGCCGACGGATACGGACAACACGGGGTGGCTAGTGCTGCGCGAACAGGCGCGGCGCTGGGCGACACGCAAAAAGTCTCCCGATCCCGACGGAAGAATCAGATACGAACATCTTGTTCAAATCATCACGAAGCGACGTCCGAAGCCCATTCCGCAGAACTTTGCTGTTCCGGCGCTCTATCAAGTGCCGTCGAAAGATTTCCACGGGGCTTTCACAGCTCGCGTCAAGACCGAATTAAAACCAGTATCGGTGCTTTGGGGGTCGCCCGGTAGGGGTAAAAGCACCTACTTGAGCTTTTTGGTTCAGTCGCTGCGCGACGCCGACCTGCCCGTCGTGCGCCACCATTATTTCTTGTCACTCGATGACAGTACCGTCGATCGCGTTTCATTCACGGAAATCAGCAGTTCCCTGATGGATCAAATTGCGGGCCGGTATCTCGACGCCGTCCGCGGAATGGAGAGCGCGCCAAATCAACTTCGTAAGTGGCTGGAGGCATGCGGCAAGCACTACTCTGCCGAGGGCAAGCGATTCTATGTGGTCGTTGATGGTCTGGATCACGTGTGGCGTGAACAACGCAACACGGCGCAGATGGAGCACCTTTTCAACTATCTGTTGCCGTGCCCTGACAACGTCTATCTGCTCATTGGCACTCAAAAGGTTGCACCTGACCAACTTCCGCTCAAGCTTATTCAGCGCGCCGAGAAGAAAGATTGGATTGAAGTTCCTCCAATGGATGAGGCCGCTGTTCATGCTTGGTTAACGGGGCAACACGATGCAGGCCGCCTCTTGCTTCGGGACATTAAGCATAACGTCAAGCTGACGGAACTATCTGAAGTCAGTAAAGCCTTCTTCGCCATATCCAACGGCAATCCGCTTCATCTCATATACTCGTTCGAAGCGCTGGTGCGGCGCGGTGTTGTCGTCACTTCTGATGAAGTTTCCCTCTTGCCGTCTTGTCCAGACGGCGACATTAGAAAGTACTACGGAGGTCTTTGGACTCGGCTACCAGCGAATGCCCGGAAGGTTCTGCATCTAGTTGCGGGATCAGACTTTCATTGGCCCCCTGATGGCTTGCGAAGATGCGCGGGGCCGCTCGATGAAGTCGATCATCTCCTTGAGCACCGGCGATCCGGGCTGGTTCCTTTTCATGGAAGTATCCTTGCTTACGCGCGCGAACAACCTGACCACGATAGTACCTTCCAGTCGGTTCTGCCTTCTGTTGTCCGATGGCTGGAACGTGAGGCCCCTGAATACTGGCGATGGGCTTGGCTTTGGATCATGCGCGCGCGATCCGGCGACACAAATGAACTGTTAAGTTTGACCAGTCGCGATTGGATCATCCGCTCACTCGCCAAAGGATGGCCCGCAGACCAAATCGTTATCATTCTTAGTGCTGCGGAAGAACGCGCGTTCGAGAGGAACGATTATGTGCGCACAATGCAACTTCGGACTCTGAAGACGCGCCTTCAAAACGGACAAGATTATCAGATTGATCGTTTCCATGATTTTCAGGAAAGTGCGGTCCGTAGCGCCGGGAACGAGCAGCAAATTCTAAACATGGCCGACGGCTTGCCCTCGGCCAGCGACGACGAGATTGTTACGCTTCTTCGGTGCCTTAACGGGGTTGAGAAGGATGGCATCGGAGCGGAATGTTACGAAGAGCTTCGTAGACAAGTAAATCTGTGGATCAGTCTCCGCCATCGCGCTGGCGAGGAGTTCTTCTCCTTAGCTGAAAACTTCATTGAAGCGATTGTCGATTTTGGACGACCCGATCTTAGGAAGCTACTTCGCTTCATCGGGCAGTTCCACCCACGCGATCGTATGTACCTGACGTTCTTGCGACATGTAGTTCGCACCCGTAATTTCGATATGGCGTGCAGCATGCTCGGGCTCCTGGTTGCCCAAAAGCATAAGGTCTGGCGTAATGCTACAGAGAATGCCGTTGTTCAAATCGCCAGCGCAGAGGACATTGATCTAGCCTTGAGGCTCGCCCCCCAGAGTAACATCAGCCCACTTCTATCATGCTGGTATCGCTTGAAGGGTCATCAGCCTCCGCAGCCTTGTAACCTTATTGATCTCTCCGCCGCCGCTGTCGGGACGGACTACGACTATGGACCGAATCCCGCTGTCGAGAAATTCCTCCATGCCTTCTTCTTTTCGGCATTTGATGCGGCACTGCAAGCGCAGGGTGACTGTGTGCCTGCGTTACCCGGCATTGAGCGTTCTAAGCTGGGATGGCTGCAAGAGGCTATCGACCGCCTTTGGAACGCTGCGTGGGAGATTGCGAAGAACCCAACAGATATAGGGTTTGGAAGCATTTTTGTTGGCTTGGCCGAACTCGCGCCGGTTGATATTCAGCACCGCCCCTCAGAACCTGCTTCGGCCCAGTATCGTGCTCTTCGTGCGATTGTCGGGGAAATTGCACTCGACCTTCACGGGTTGAAGTGCGCAATGACTGGGGCATCTCTCGTCGAACCAGATGCATTTGGAGTTGCGCGGGGGTCAATCCATTGGGTCGATGCAATCTGGATCGCAGGCCGCACTGATGCATCCAATCTGCTACGCAAACGAAGGGTCTTTCTTGGAATCGTAGCCGCCCGACAAAAGCCACCTGAGAAAACGACGAAGAAGAGCAATCGTGCTACCAAGGACAATGTCAGCCGGGGCGGCACCCCGCCCGACGTAAGAAAATTCGGACCTGACAAGCTTGAAGCACTGTTGAAGCGCGTTGCGAGTCCTAAGCTCGGCTACATACATCGCAATGAGTCCCTAGTCCGCTGGCTGAAATACTGGGCGAGCAAGAACAAGGGCTTGGCCGCCTTGAGATCAATTGATGATTATTTCAATTCTCACGATAACCCGCACGACATAGAGCCGTTACTCGACGAGGCTTTCGATGTGAGTATCAAGTACGAGGGAAAGAAGAAGGCCTACAAGTGGCTCGTCAGGGCGCATATCGAACGTCGAGGCTGGCAATCCAATTGGGACGATGGCAGTAAAGTGCAAAGGCGTTTGGAGCTTGCGGCCAAGCATTACAAAGACAAATGGGTTGATTTCATCCGCGATACGTCTAGGCCCGCGCGCTACTGGGAGAAGAGACGGTCCGGCTTCACCATCGGGATGCAGCGGCTGGTTAGCTATTTGCTTCTAGTGAAGCAAACAAAATGCGCGGTTCGATTCGCGGGATCGATGGTTCAGCTAACAACCGAGGAGGTGCATGACCAGCCTATCCCGTCAGCAGCGTGGCTCTCATGACGCTGAAGCCGGAACATGTGATGCGAGTTCTGATCGACCGGCTCAATTGGCCAATCCGTCTTGTACGCTGGCAGGCCGCTAAGGAATTCGCTGCGTTGCTCTCATCCCCCAAGCGGGCTCTAGCAACCCGCGTGTTTCTCGATTGGCTACAATCTCGTCAGTTCGAAACCGAGGTTGTGGCGGGGATGGCCGTACTGATGTGTACGACGCCGGCGGATTTGCCGGCCGCGGAGGACGTGAAGCGTAGCGTCAATAATTCTTCCATTCTGGCCGACCTTCTCTTCCAGCGGATATATGGCGAACCGCTAGGAGGCTGGCTCAATAGACATTCAGGTCCGGCACCAATTGGATACCAAGCGGAAAAATATTTTGAGAATCACAAAGGGCAAGTCGTTCCGCTCATTCTTTCAGCGACTTTCAGCGCTTGCAAGATGAGAACGGCCTTCCTTTCCAGGAGCAGTGGGCCTTCGAGTGGCGCAAGTTAATGGACGCGACGAATAGTCCGTACTCATCTTATCCATATCACTTCATGAATACGGTCAGAAGCCGCGAGGGCGTTGGGGGTCAGTTCAGCCAAAGCCAATGCAACGTGTATAGGTCTGCTTTCCTTCGTACGCTGGCGTTTGCGGTGCAGCAGTGGGGCATGCCACGAAACCTCGCTGTCATCGTCGCGGCTCGCTGCCTTCCGCTAAGTAAGGGCTTGCACGCGTTACGTCCTATCGCTCGCCCCGCTTGGCTTAAAGATGTGCCCGAGAAATGCTGCAAGTCGGATGCTTCGCTGGAGGAGATCTCGCGGCGGCTGCTTAAGGTAAACATTGGATCAAGCGGAATGCGTCCTGTATCGCTCCGAATTCCGATCAGCAATGCAATGGCAGAGTTCGGAGAACTTTCGATCGAGAGCTTTTACGTGACTGAGGACTTTAACCCGAAGTCTGACTTCGTCGAAGATCATACCCGAATGCTGATTTGGCCGATCACCGATCTTGTCTCGTTCGAAGGACCACTGCCGGAAGAGGACGTAAAACAGTATCGAATAGACGGTGCCACAGGGTCATGCATCCCTGTTTGCCTCAACGTTTGGCCTTCGGACTTCGGTTTCTGGCAGAACGATTATGTCCACCTCGGTTTCGCCTTTCCCGCGCCGTATAATTTCCCATCGGCCCCACATGTCGAATCTGCGAAAGGCTGGGTCGGATTTTCTTTTGATGGGAGACGCGTGGGTTATTGGAAGGTCTGGCACGACAACTGGATTCCCGTCCACGCCAAAGACGGTCATACCCGCTGCGGCGGATTGACGGAGTTGAAGACCAGCGTTCTGTGCTCGACTGCGGCAACGCTGGGGATGAAACTGGCTTGGCACGTCAAGTTGAGCCTGTGGCAGCGGCCTTCCGAATATGGTGCGCCGGTTCTCGCGACGCGGTCAGAATTTTTCAGGGATTAGGTATCAACGTTCGCGTCCTGGCGTATGATCTACCCGAATTGAGGCCGCGCGGCGGCGTAGTCAACGCGGTTACGCAACTTAGATCTTCTTCAACCGCACTCGGTATCCCAAATTCATCAGCAAAACCGAGATCGGCCATTCTTTATGCTCCGGCCGGTACTTGCGACACCTCCACGACATGCCGATCGCTGCCTACAGTGATGATGATTGTGTAGGTCTTTGGCCCGCCGGCTTGATCGGTTGGGGGAGCGAGGTGCAGTTGCCCGCCGTACCATTCACCGGGCATCAGCGTGTTGTCCTTGATCACCGATTGCTCGAGGGCTGCCATATTGCGTTGACCATTCTCAACGGTCGCAGCAATCATTGCTTCGTTTTGAACGGCAGCATTGTTTTGCGCTATCACCGCGGCTGTGGGACTGTAAAACGTCCCAGTGCGGCCGCCAGGCGTGGTGTACCTGCCGTAACCCGCTTGCGATGCGCTGTACGCGTTCGCAGCGCCCGCAAGGCCGGTTAGTATCGCCGAGGCTACCTGCCGGTTCTTTTCTTCCTGGACGAGCATTTCATACGTGACGATCTGCATCCCAAAGTCTGATCCGCCGACGTGCTGTGTGGCGTCAACCTGCGCCATTCGGAAATCAATCGGCTGCTTCCCAAGGTTGTTGATTCCCACCACAAACACTGGACGGCCGTTGGCCTGCAATTGCCGGGATGCCGGGCGGACCAGAACCAGCGAGCTTTTTTGACGTGAGACTAGCGCGGGTTGCCCATCACGCATCATCGATTGTTGTTGTGGATTAGAAGCTCGAAAAGAAACCGTTTCGCCGCTTGAAACACAGCCGCCCAGCGCGGCGCACAGCGCCACGACTCCCAAATTACGCATTGATGAACCCCCAAAAGCCCAAGGTTATCCAAAGCGCAACTAACGAGTGAGATCAATAGGAGCTGCGCGGAAAACTGTCTCGGCAGACAAGAATTTGTGTCCGCCTATCACGAAAGTTGCTGAGCGGGGCGGCTTTGACGATGACTTGATAATCACGCCGGCTAACACGATCTCGTGCGCGCGTCCCCCATCAAGAAAAGGAACCTGCTTGATCTCGCAACGTTGACGCGTCGTGGAAACCAGGAGAAATCCATGATCAAGAAGACCCTCATCGTCGCCGCCAGCATGCTGTTTGCCGCTTCCGCATTTGCCCAGTCCGGAACATCGTCCGGTTCATCGAGCAGCGCGCCCGGCCAGCGGATGCACAACAGCACTAAATCAACCGCTCCGGGCGCGTCCGAAAACGCTCCGGGCCACAGAATGCAGAACGATGCGAAATCGACCGGGCGGGGCGCGTCCGAATATGCGCCGGGTCAGCAGACGACCGGTTCTGGTTCCGCGAAAACCAACGGCACCATGAAATAAATCTCTCCGCGTTGCATGAGCGCCAACGCGCCAAAAAGGCCCCGCACTCCCAAAAGGGTGTGGGGCCTTTCTTCCGTCCGTTTGTGATGCGCGGACCCCGCCGCCGCGCCTCGACCCCCTCCGCCTCTTCCCGCCGCCGCAAAATTCCGCATCCGCGTCAGCCTGATTTGTTGAAGCGGATCAATCTGATTTGGGTAGTCCAGCCCTGTTTGCAAAAATATTCCGCTTCCCGTTTTACCCAAATCACCTCTAGAACCCTCGCCGTCTCACCCCATGAGAGGGGCGTATCGCGATCGTCACGGACGCGGGGTGGGATGCGGTGGACGCGGCAGCGTTGGGCGCATCGGCAATCGCAGGGCGGCTTCAATGAGGCTCGTGAGCGATCAAGCGGCGCGCAGACGAACGATGCTAACGCGTACGGCAAAACCGTGTGGTCCTGGCACCCGTTGCTGGTGTCAAGTCGGCGGAGGTTTTCGTTGGCCCAACCGGGTTCGGCAAAACCTTAATCCGCCAACGACGGTGACAAGACGAATTCGTCGCCGGGGAGAGCACGATATAAGCCGTTAAAACCATTGCGTGCGGGAATGCCGGGTGTTCCGGTGACCTGCGGTGACTACCGTGTGCTTACTACATTGCACACGGGCTGCGGGTGCACCGTGCACCCGGCATTCCCCACGCCCTCATTCGGGCGAAAGATTTTTGCATCACTCGGGCGCAATCGCGCCGCGAGATCGCAAAGCTGCGTTTTGCGAACAATGCGGCTGTCTGAAAATTGAATCCGTCGCGGCTCGCCGAGTGCGAACGCCCACCCCCACCATGCGTCGTCCCCGCGAACGCGGGGACCCATAACCACCATCGTTTGTTGGAGCAGAAGCCGTTAGCCACCGTGCCAAAATGCAAGGCCGCGGCGTATGGGTCCCCGCTCCCCGTGCGCAATTGCGCACTAGGCGGGGACGACATTGAGACATTACGCATTCGCGAGACCCGGTGGCGGGGTATGACGGCCTTTTGGCCCACCCTGCGATCGCCGATCTTTCATTACGCCGCCGGCTGCGCCGCGTTGTCCTCATTGGCGAGCAGGTGGATCAGCGCGCTCTTGATCGCGGCTTGCCGGGTCGGAGCGTTGATCTGCGCGCCGAGCAGGTCGGTGACGTAGAACACGTCGCGGGCGCGCTCGCCGAAGGTCGCGACATGGGCTGAGGCGATGTTGAGGTTGAGCTTCGAGATCGCCGTCGTCAGTTGATACAGCAGGCCCGGCCGGTCGAGGCCGGAGACCTCGATCACGGTGTAGCGGTCCGACCATTGATTGTTGATGATGACTTCCGGCTCCACCACGAACGGACGCAGCTTGCCGCGCCCGGCGGCACGGCGCGCCACCACTTCGGGCAGCCGCAATTTGCCTTCCAGCACGTCCTCGATCATTTCGCCGATCCGCGTGGCGCGCCGGCCCTCGTCCTCGTCGCGGTCGTATTCCCTCGATATCGCGATGGTGTCGAGCGCACGCCCGTCGGTGGTGGTGTAAATCTGCGCGTCGACGATGTTGGCGCCGGCCGAAGCGCAGGCGCCGGCGATGATCGACAGCAGCCAGGGATGATCGGTGGCGAGGATGGTCAGTTCGGTGACGCCGCGCGCCTCGTCGAAGCCGACATTGATCGCGAGCTTGTCGCCGGCCTGCTCGCTGGCGCGCAGGAATCGGGCATGGCGGATCTTGCGCGGCAGTTCGACCTTGAGCCAGTACGCGGGATAGTGCCGCGCGACATAGGCATTGAGCTCCTGCTCCGGCCATTCGGTGAACGCCGCGCGAAATTCTGCCTGTGCCAGCGCGATGCGCTGCGCGCGGTTGACCTCCGAGAAACCCCCGGTCAGCACCGGCTCGGTTTCGTAATACAGCGTGCGCAAGAGCTGTGCCTTCCAGCCGTTCCAGACGCCGGGACCGACGCCCCTGATATCGGCGGTGGTCAGGATCGTCAGCAGCTTCATCTGCTCGACCGACTGCACCACGGCTGCGAAATTCTCGATGGTCTTGCGGTCCGACAGATCGCGCGATTGCGCCACCGTGGACATGGTCAGATGTTCCTCGATCAGCCACGCGACCAGTTCGGTATCGGCGGCGTTGAATCCGAGCCGCGGGCACAGCCGCCGCGCCACTCTTGCGCCGGCGATCGAGTGATCCTCGGGGCGACCCTTGGCGATGTCGTGCAGCAGCGCGGTGATGTAGATCACCGCGCGGTGCTCGGGGCGGATTTTGCGCATCAGATCGCTGGCGACGGTGAATTCGTCGTTGCCGCCGCGTTCGATCTCCTGCAGGTAGCCGACGCAGCGGATCAGATGCTCGTCCACCGTGTAGTGGTGGTACATGTTGAACTGCATCATCGACACGATCTTGCCGAAGGCGCGAATGAAATGGCCCAGCACGCCGGTCTCGTTCATCCGCCGCAGCACGACCTCCGCATCGTTCGAGGTCAGGATCTCCATGAACAGCCGGTTGGCCTCCGGATCCTCGCGCAGCTGCGTGTTGATCAGCTTCAGCGAACGCGTCACGGTGCGCATGGCGTCCGGATGAAAGGCGAGATTGTTCTTCTGCGCCAGGCTAAAAATCCGGATCAGGTTGACGGGGTCGCGCTTGAAGACATCGGGGGCCGCGAGATTGATGCGGTTGTTGTCGACGACGAAGTCATCGCTCTCGGGCACCCGCCGCCGGTTGTTGCTCGGCCGCAGCCGAGCCATCATGCGGCTGAGCACCGGCGCCGGTTTGGCCTGCTGATCTTCCAGCTTGGCGCACAGGATCGCGGTGAGATCGCCGACGTCCTTGGCGACCAGGAAATAGTGCTTCATGAAGCGTTCGACATCCTGCATGCCAGGATGCGAGGTATAGCCGAGCCGGATCGCGATCTCGCGCTGGATGTCGAACGACAACCGCTCTTCGGCGCGGCCCGAGAAGAAATGGATGTTGCAGCGGACCGACCACAGGAAATCGGCGCAGCGGCGGAAGGTGCGGTATTCGTGCGCGTCGAATACGCCGCGTTCCAGCAGCTCATCGGTCTCGCGCACGCGGTAGACGTACTTCGCGATCCAGAACAGCGTGTGCAAGTCGCGCAACCCGCCCTTGCCGTCCTTGACGTTGGGCTCGACCAGATAGCGCGATTGTCCGGCCCGGCGGTGGCGCTCTTCGCGCTCGGCGAGCTTGGCGGTGACGAATTCGGCGGCGGTGCCCTGCACGACTTCCTTGTCGAACCGTGCCACCAGCTCGTCGTAGAGCGGCTGGTCTCCGGTCAGGAACCGCGTCTCGAGGATCGCGGTGCGGATCGTCATGTCGCCGCGCGCCTGCCGGATCGATTCATCGACCGAGCGCGTCGCGTGACCGACCTTCAAGCCCATGTCCCACAGGCAATAGAGAATCGCCTCCGCGACCTGCTCGCCCCAGGCGGTTTGCTTGTAAGGCAGGATGAACAACAGATCGATGTCGGATTCCGGAGCCATCAGTCCGCGGCCGTACCCGCCGGTGGCGACGACGGCCATCCGCTCGGCGCCGGAGGGGATTGGCGAGCGATAGAGATGCCGCGTCGCTGCCGAGTACAGGATGCGGATGATTTCATCCTGGACGTAGCACAGCCGTTCGGCGCAGCGTCGCCCGTGACGATCCTTCAGCAGCACGGCCTGCGCCGTGGTCCGCGCGGCGATAAGTTCCGCCTTCAGGAGCTGCGCCGTGGCGGAGCGAAAAAGGTCCTCGCGGCCGGCATGCCTTTCGGCGAGAGCGTCGACCGCGGCCGTGATCCGCGCGGTGTCGAAACGCTCGTCGGCCTCTGGCGGGGCCTGTGTCACGACGCTATCCATGGCTATCCCGATATCGGACGGCGCTGACGCTGTCACGGGAGATTGTGGCGTATCGGTTTAATTATTTGGAATGAAACGGTGTTTTCGCAACGGGGGTGCTGACCCTGGTTCAGCCAGATCAACTGCAGGTGAAGCGATGCGGTGGTGACATCCGTCCTTCGACCCGATACATGCAACACCCATAAGATCCGGGAGAGAACAAAAATGGACGCCGCCCAACTCCGCGCCACGCAGGCTCCGATCAAGGAGCGCTATAAGTCCGATCCCAAAGCCGCGGTCATCACGCTGACCGCCAGGGGCTCGGTCGACAACGACGGCATCGCCTGCAAGGTCGAGACCGGCCGCGCCTTGGCGGTGGCGGGGCTGCATCCCGCAACGGGCGGCTCCGGGCTCGAATTGTGCTCCGGCGATATGCTGCTCGAGGCGCTGGTCGCCTGCGCCGGCGTGACGTTGAAATCGGTGGCGACCGCCATCGAGGTGCCGCTGAAGTCGGGAAACGTCACCGCCGAGGGCGATCTCGATTTCCGCGGTACGCTCGGCGTCGACAAGGAGGCGCCGGTCGGCTTTGCGGAAATTCGTTTGCGCTTCGACGTCGCCACCGACGCACCGCAGGACAAGCTCGATCTGTTGTTGAAGCTGACCGAGCGCTATTGCGTGGTCTACCAGACCATCAGGAACGGCCCGAAGGTTTCGGTGACCATGCACCGGGTGTGAGTGCCACCAATACGACGTCGTCCCGGCGGACGCCGGGACCCATACGCGGTGTCCTCTCGTTTCAAGAACCGCTGTTCGACGGCTTTCGCGCCATGCAAATAGTTGTGGTTAGGGGTCCCTGCTTTCGCAGGGACGACTAAGAAATGTCCGCCGATCTTGCCTTCATCCTGACGCTCGCGCTGCGCATGGCGATCACCGCCGCGTTTGTGGTTACCGCGTCGGTGATAGCAGAGCGCTCGGGTCCGGTGATCGGCGCGCTGGTCGCGACGCTGCCGATTTCGGCGGGGCCTTCCTATGTGTTTCTCGCGCTCGATCACGATGCGGCGTTCATCGCCGAGGGCGCGCTGGCGAGCCTGCCTATCAACGCCGCGACGATCTTTCTCGGCCTGACCTATGTCGTGCTGGCGCAGCGTCAGAGCGCAATTGTCAGTTGTCTTGGTGCGGTCGCCGTGTGGGTCGCGCTGGCCTCTGCGGTGCGAACCATTCAGTGGTCGCTCGCCGGCGGCCTGGTCGCGAACGCCGTTGCCTTCGCGATCTGCGTGCCGCTGCTGCAGCGTTTCCGCCACGTCAAGATGCCGCTGATCACGCGCCGCTGGTACGACATTCCGCTGCGCGCCTCGCTGGTCGCGACGCTGGTGGCAATTGTGGTGACGCTGTCGGGCTGGGTCGGGCCCAAGGTCAGCGGCATGATCGCGCTGTTCCCGGTGGTGTTCACCAGCATGATGCTGATCCTGCAGCCGCGGATCGGCGGGCCGCCGACCGCGGCCGTCATCGCCAACAGCGCCGGCGGATTGATGGGCCTCGGTATCGCCATCGCCGCGCTGCATGTCGCGGCATTGCAGTTCGGCTCGGTGGTGGGCTTGAGCCTGGCGCTGATGATTTGCGTGTGCTGGAATCTCGGCCTGTGGTGGAACGGGCGAAGGAAGGTGGCGCGCTTGTAGCCCGGATGAAGCCAACGGGTCGCGCGGATGCGCGCCCGATGACAGGCTCCGCGAAATCCGGGGCTGTTGCGATGTCTGTGACCAAATTTCGCTGCGCTTCATCCGGGCTACGATGTCCTAATGTTTCACCAGCTTGTTCTTCAGCGCATACAGCGCTTCCAGCGCCTCGCGCGGCGACATCTCATCCGGGTGCAGCGCCTTCACGGCTTCGATCAGCTGTTCCACTTCGCTCGGCGGCGCCGGCTCGGCGGCGGCGCGTGACGGCACCGCGAACAGCGGCAGATCGTCGGCCAGGGCGCGGGCGGTCTGGCCGCGGTCCTGCGCCTCCAGTTTTGCTAGCACCGATTTGGCGCGGGCGATCACCGGCGCCGGGAGGCCAGCGAGTTTTGCGACCTGGATGCCATAGGAGCGGTCGGCCGAGCCCGGCAGCACCTCGTGCAGGAACACCACGTCGCCCTGCCATTCCTTGACCCGCACCGTGGCGTTGAACAGTCGCGGCAATTTCGCCGAAAGCGCGGTGAGCTCATGATAATGGGTGGCGAACAGCGCGCGGCAGCGGTTGGCTTCATGCAGGTGCTCGATCGCCGCCCAGGCGATCGAGAGGCCATCGAAGGTCGCGGTGCCGCGGCCGATTTCGTCCAGGATCACCAGCGAGCGTTCGCTGGCCTGATTGAGGATGACGGCGGTTTCCACCATCTCCACCATGAAGGTGGAACGGCCGCGCGCGAGATCGTCGGCAGCACCCACCCGCGAGAACAGCCGATCGACAATGCCGATCCGCGCCCGCGTCGCCGGCACGAAGCTGCCGGTCTGCGCCATCAGCGCGATCAGCGCGTTCTGGCGCAGGAAGGTCGATTTGCCTGCCATGTTGGGGCCGGTGATCAGCCAGATCTGGCCTGACTTCTGGCCCGGCCCCGGCGAGAGATCGCAGGCGTTGGCGATGAACGGCTGGCCGTCGCGCTTCAGCGCCTGCTCCACCACCGGATGCCGGCCGCCCTCGATGGCAAAACCGACCGAGCCGTCTACCACGGGCCGCACGTAATTGTCATCGACCGCAAGCTTCGCCAGCGCGGTGGCGACATCGAGCAGCGCGAAGGCATGCGCGGCGGCACGCAGATCGTCGCTGGCGGCCATCACCATTGCGGAAAGCCGCTCGAAAATTTCCAGCTCCAGCCCGAGCGCGCGGTCGCCGGCATTGGCGATCTTGGCTTCGATCTCGCCGAGTTCGGCGGTGGTGAATCGCGTCTGCCCGGCCAGGGTCTGGCGATGGATGAAGGTGGCGTTGAGCGGCGGCGACATCAATTTTTCGCCGTGCTGCGCGGTGACTTCGACAAAGTAGCCGAGCACATTGTTGTGCCGGATTTTTAAACCCTTGACGCCAGTGTCGTCGGCGTAGCGGGCCTGCATCGCGGCGACCACGAGGCGCGAGGCGTCGCGCAGATTGCGGGTTTCGTCGAGTGCTGTCTCATAGCCTTCGCGCACGAAGCCGCCGTCGCGTTTGATCAGCGGCAGTTGCTCGGCGAGCGCACGCTCGAATTCGCGGGCGAGATCGCGCGACGGGCGGCGCAACGCCTCCATGATGCCAGTGATTTCCGGCGGCGGTGCTTCGAGCTGGGCAAGCCGCGCCAGCGCCGCATCGGCCGCCAAAATGCCGTCGCGCAAACCCGCCAGATCGCGCGGGCCGCCGCGTCCGACCGAGAGCCGCGCCAGCGCGCGCGACATGTCGGGTGCGGCGCGCAGTGTGGTTCTGACATCGTCGCGCGCCGCACTGTCTGCGACGAAGGCGCTGACAGCATCGAGCCGCCGCGCGATCCCTGCGCTGTCGGTGAGCGGTGCCGCCAGTCTTTGGGCAAGAAGCCGCGATCCGGCCGGCGTCACCGTGCAGTCGATCGCATCGAGCAGCGAGCCGCGCCGTTCGCCGGCGAGCGTCCGTGTCAGTTCGAGGTTGGCGCGGGTGGCGGAATCGATCGCCATGGTGGTGCCGGCCGCCTCGCGCGACGGCGGCGACAGCGGCGGCCGTTTTCCCACTTGGGTGCGGTCGATATAGGTGACGGCCGCGGCGGCGGCGGTGGCCTCCAGCCGCGACATCGCGCTGAGCCCGTCCATGGTGGCCACCGCAAAATAATCGCACAGCCGCCGCTCGGCGGTGGAGCCGTCGAAGACGTCGCGGGTCAGCGGCGTCACCGCCGGCAATTCGCGCAACAGCGGTCCGAGATCGGGATCGCCATACAGCGCGTCGGTGACGATGACCTCGTTGGGGTTGATCCGCGCCAGCGTGGCGGCGAGTTCGCCGGTCGCGCATTCCGTCACGATGAATTCCGCGGTGGAAATGTCGATCCAGGCAAGCCCGATGCGATCGGCCCCAACTGAGCCGCGCGCCCGCGCGATCGCCAGCAGATAATTGTTGGCCTTGGCGTCGAGCAACGTGTCTTCGGTCAGCGTGCCCGGCGTCACCAGCCGCACCACGCCGCGGCGCACCACGCTCTTGTTGCCGCGTGCCCGCGCCGCCGCCGGATCCTCGGTCTGTTCGCACACCGCCACCCGATGGCCGGCCTCGATCAGGCGGTGCAGGTAATCCTCGGAGCGCTCCACCGGCACCCCGCACATCGGAATGTCCAGGCCCTGATGCTTGCCGCGCTTGGTCAGCACGATGCCGAGCGTGCGCGAGGCGATTTCGGCGTCCTCGAAGAACAGCTCGTAGAAATCGCCCATCCGGTAGAACAACAAGAGCCCGGGGTGGGCGGCCTTGATCTCAAGGAATTGTTCCATCATCGGCGTGACGCGCGCGGCGGTCTCGGCGGTCAATGCGGCGTCTGATGGCACAGGGATGGATTGCTGGATCGTCATGGGCTGCGCAAACTACAAAATTTTAGCCGTCGCTCCTATCGGTTTGCCGCAGCCATGGAGGTTTTCCACCTCCTCCACGCGCCTGTCCACAACCGGGGGGCATACCCGACCTCACGCGAATGCCTCGCTGGAACATCGGCGATCAATTGACCTGCCGAATAGCCGCTCCTAAAACTCGCCATCAATTCGAGCCGTTCGCCGCGGAAACCACGGCATTCAGGGAGAGATTCAATGCGCGATGTATTTGTTTGCGACGCCGTGAGGACCCCGATCGGCCGCTTCGGCGGTTCGCTGGCCAAGGTCCGCGCCGACGATCTCGCGGCCGCCCCGATCAAGGCCCTGATGGCGCGCCACCCCAAGCTCGACTGGTCCGCCGTCGATGAGGTCTATCTCGGCTGCGCCAACCAGGCCGGCGAGGACAACCGCAATGTGGCGCGGATGGCGCTGCTGCTGGCGGGCCTGCCGGAATCGGTTCCCGGCGCAACCCTTAATCGTCTCTGCGCTTCGGGGCTGGATGCCGTTGGCGCCGCGGGTCGGGCGATTCGCGCCGGCGAGATCGATTTTGCGATCGCCGGCGGCGTCGAATCGATGACGCGGGCACCATTCGTGATGGGCAAGGCGCCGGAAGCGTTTTCGCGCTCCGCTGAGATTTTCGATACCACCATCGGCTGGCGCTTCATCAATCCGCTGATGAAGGCCCAATACGGTGTCGATGCGATGCCTGAAACCGGCGAGAACGTCGCAGAAGAATTCCAGGTGTCGCGCGCCGACCAGGATGCGTTCGCGATCCGCTCCCAGCAGCGCGCCGGGCAAGCGATTGCGTCGGGCTATTTCGCCGAGGAAATCACCCCGGTCTCGGTACCCGGCGGCAAGGCTGGTCCGGTCAGCGTCGACAAGGACGAACATCCGCGTCCCGAAACCACGCTCGAAGGCCTGACCAAGCTGAAGCCGATCGTACGCAATCCCGGCACGGTAACGGCCGGCAATGCCTCCGGCGTCAATGACGGTGCGGCGGCGATGATCCTGGCCTCCGAAGCCGCGGTGAAGGCGCACGGGCTGACGCCGCGGGCGAGGATCCTCGGGCTCGCCTCGGCCGGGGTGCCGCCGCGCATCATGGGCATCGGTCCGGTGCCGGCGACGCGCAAGCTGATGGAGCGGCTGGGCTTGAAAATCAGCGATTTCGATTTGATCGAGCTCAATGAAGCCTTCGCGTCGCAAGGGATAGCGTGCCTGCGCCAGCTCGGCGTCAAGGAAGACGCCGATTTCGTCAACCCCTATGGCGGCGCCATCGCGCTCGGTCATCCCTTAGGTATGAGCGGCGCCCGGCTGGCGATGACCGCGGTGCATGGCATGGAGAAACGCGGCGGCAAGCGCGCGCTGGCGACGATGTGCGTCGGCGTTGGGCAGGGAGTCGCGATGGCGATCGAGAAGCTGAATTAACGGCGACTGCTCTAGCCGTCATTGCGAGCCAACGGGTCGCGCGAATGCGCGCCCGATGACAGGCTCCGCGAAGCAATCACGGCGCGGGGAACTGGATTGCTTCGTCGCTGCGCTCCTCGCAATGACGAGGGATGTGCTGAGGATTTGACATGACACTCACCTATCCGATCGCGAGCAACGCCGCGCATCCGGCGCGGTTGTCGCCGGCTTACAAGAGCACGCTGAAGCGGGCGCCGCAAAAGCCGCTGATCGTCATCCGTCACACGCTGTCGGAATTGACCGGACCGGTCTACGGCCACGAGACGGTGCGCGAGAACGACAACGATCTCACTACCCAGCACAAAGGCGAGCCGCTCGGCGAGCGTATCATCGTGCACGGCCACGTGCTGGACGAAGACGGACGCGGCGTGCCGAATACGCTGCTCGAAATCTGGCAAGCCAATGCCTGCGGCCGCTATATCCACGTCCGCGACCAGCATCCGGCGCCGCTCGATCCGAATTTCACCGGCGCCGGCCGCGCGCAGTCCGATAGCGACGGCTATTACAGGTTCGTCACCGTCAAGCCCGGCGCCTATCCGTGGGGCAATCATCACAACGCCTGGCGGCCCGCCCACATTCATTTCTCGGTGTTCGGCCACTCCTTTATCTCGCGGCTGGTAACGCAGATGTATTTCCCGGGCGATCCCTTGTTCGAATTCGATCCGATCTTCAATTCGGTGCCGGATGAAAAGGCGCGGATGCGGATGGTTTCCTCGTTCGACCTGGAAAGCACCCAGCCGGAATGGGCGCTGTGCTACCGCTTCAACATTGTGCTGCGCGGGCGCAATGCCACGCCGATGGAGACCAAATAGTGCAGGAAATCACAAAGGGGATTACGCCATCGCAAACCGTCGGTCCGTTTTTCAAATACGGGCTGGCGCCGGACGGCAAATACGACTGGAACGACGCCTTCACCAACAACCTTGTCACCCCGGACACCTCGGGCGAGCGCATCAGGATTGAAGGGCGGGTGTTCGACGGTGACGGGCAGCCGGTTCCGGATTGCATGCTGGAGATATGGCAGGCCGATGCGCAGGGCCGCTTCAATGTTCCCAAGGATAAACGCGCGTTGCCGAATTCGGCGTTCAGAGGCTTTGGCCGCTGCGGCACCGATCCGAACGGCGATTATGCGTTCGACACCATCAAACCCGGCTCGGTGCCCGATCCCGACGGCAAGGTTCAGGCGCCGCATATTTTGCTCGCGATCTTCGCGCGCGGCATGCTGCTGCACAATTATACGCGGATCTATTTCGACGGCGAGGCTGATAACGCCACCGATCCCGTGCTGGCGCTGGTGCCCACTGAGCGCCGCGCCACGCTGATCGCCGCTCGTGAACCCGGCAACGGCAACGCCGTCTATCGCTTCGATATCCGCCTGCAGGGCGACAACGAGACGGTGTTTTTCGACGTTTAGCTTAAACTCTGGCGTCAGGGGATGATACGCTCCTTACGCAATCGGCTGAACAGGTCAAAGAAGCTGTCATCGGTCGCCTGGTAGTCGAGGAAGCCGAGCTTGCGGCTTTTGCTCATGTCGGTCACCACCTCGATCGGACGGCTCAAATCGGCGTCGGTGTGCCAGGCCGAGGTGATCGCGGTGAGGTCCTGCTGCGCCAGTCTGTGCTTGCGCACGATCTCGGCCCAGATCGGACCCGCTTCAGCCAGCTGGCCCTCTAGTGGAATGGCTTGGCCCGGATACGGCGCGGGTCGCAGTCCAAACCAATCGGCCAGCCGCGCCCACATCCAGCTCCAGCGGAACACATCGCCGTTCACGACATTGAAAGCCTGATTGCGCGCAGCCTCGGTCGTAGCGGCCCATTCCAGGTGACGGGCCAGCAACCGCGCATCCGTCATGTCGGTGAGCCCGTTCCATTGCGCGGCGGAGCCGGGAAACACAAACGGCTGTCCGGTCTCTCGGCAGATCGTCGCATAGACTGCAAGGGTAACCCCCATATTCATGGCGTTGCCAACGGCGTAGCCGATGATCGTGTGGGGACGGTGCACGCTCCAGCCGAAGCCATCACGCCGCGCCGCAGCGAACAATTCGTCTTCCTGAGCATAGTAGAAGTTTTCGACATCCAGCCGCGGCTGCTCTTCGCGAAATGGCGTCGCCGGCAGCGTGCCCTTGCCGTAGGCTTCGAACGGTCCGAGGTAATGCTTAAGTCCAGTTACAAGCCCGACGTGCCGGACGGAGCCGGAACGCGACAACGCCTCGAGCACATTGCGCACCATGGCGCGGTTGATCTTGATGTTTTCGGCTTCTGTCCTCTGCCGCAGCCATGCGCCGATAAAGACAGCGGCCGGTCGCAATCCCTGCAAGGCGTTATGAAGGGATGCGGAATCCAGCAGGTCCGCGGCTACCGGCATCACGCCATCAATATCGGAGGGCGGCCGCCGCGCCAGTCCGTGCACCTGCCAGCCTCGTTCGACAAGACGCCGCGCAAGGTTGTTGCCGACAATGCCGCTCACTCCAACCACCAGTGCTGAACCCGCCATGACCGGACCTTTTCCCGAAAATAATTGAAGGAGATATGTCACGTGGCCGCATCAACCAAGCGCAACCATGAATGATGGCGTCACTTGTCTGCGATTGCACCGGAGACGCGGATGGCCGGAACGTCTGCTTGAAGACGTGCTTTTTGCGCGCACATGTTGCGGCATCTCCATACGCGGATTTATTCAGACGGCGATGCCGCCAACGTCGGCGCGGCACGCTGATCGCGGTTTTCGAGGTGTGAAAGGGCGGTTCTTCCTTTAGTTCTCCCCGGTAGAGAACGGGAAGAGGCAAAGACCCGCCGCTACTCGATCACCGCATGTTCCGGGGCCAGAGACTGCTTGCGCAGCGCGGCCTTGGTGGAGCCGATCATGACGGCCAGCGGGATCGCGCAGAGCGTGAAGATCATCACCATCTGGTAATCCAGCGAGAAGGCGATGATTTCGGCCTGCAGTTGGACGATGGCGTCCATCATGGCGCGGCCCTTGTCGGTGGTCATGTCGATCATGCCACGCACGTCGGGCGTCTGCATCGCGTGGTTGAACGGATTAATGTGCTGCGACAACACCGCGTAGGTCCGCCGCGTTCCTTCGGTCAGCTGTGCGATGACCACGGAAATGCCGATCGAGGAGGCGACGTTGCGCATCAATGTCAGCATCGCGGTGCCGTCGGTGCGCAGATGGTTGGGCAGCGTCAGGAACGCCACCGTGCTCAGCGGCACGAACACCAGGCCGAACCCGAAGCCCTGCACGATGCTGATCACCACGATCTCGGCAACGCCGGTTTGATCGGTCCAGGCGGTCATGTAGAACAGCGACAGGCAGGTGATGCTCAACCCGCTGACGATCAGCGTGCGCGCCTCGATATAGCGCATCATCCGGCCGACCAGCATCATCGCGACGAACGTGCCGCAGCCGCGGCTCGCCAGCAACAGGCCCGCGGTGATGATCGGATAGCCGATCACGTTCTGCAAGTACGGCGACGACAGCGCCATGGTCGAGAACAGCACCAGGCCCATGACCGCCATGAACACGCAGCCTCCGACAAAATTCCTGTCCTTGAACAGCGCGAACTGGATGAACGGCTTTGAGGTCGTGAGCGAATGCGCGAAGAAATAGTAGAAGCCGATGATCGAGATGATGAACTCGGCGATGATTTCGTTCGATTCCATCCAGCCGAGCTGCTCGCCACGGTCGAGCGCAATTTGCAACGAGCCTATGCCGACCGCAAGTGCGGTGAACCCGAACCAGTCGAAGCGCAGGTTGAGATCCTTTTTGGTCTCGTCCATGAACACCAGCAGGCCGAGCACCGTGAAGATGCCGAACGGCAGGTTGACGAGGAACACCCAGTGCCAGGAATAGGTTTCGGTCAGCCAGGCGCCGAGCGATGGTCCCAGGATCGGGCCCATCATCACGCCCATTCCCCAGATCGCCATCGCCTTGGCGCGCTCGTGCAGCGCATAGGTGTCGAGCATCACCGCCTGCGACAACGGCACCAGCGCCGCGCCGAACATGCCCTGCAGCAAACGAAACAGCACCATCTGAGTGATGTCCTGCGCCAGCCCGCACAGCACCGAAGCGATCGTAAAGCCGCCGGAGCACAGGATGAAGATACGCTTGCGGCCGAAGCGGTTGGCGATCCACCCCACAGGTGCGGTCATGATCGCGGCGGCGACGATGTAGGAAGTCAGTACCCAGTTGATCTGATCCTGCGACGCCGACAGCGAGCCCTGCATATAGGGCAGCGCGACATTGGCGATGGTGGTGTCCAGCGCCTGCATGATGGTCGCGGTCATGGCGCAGATCGTCACCATGGTCCGGCGCAGGCCTGGAACCGCAATGGGTGCCGCCGCCGAGTCCGGCATGATGCGTCAGTCCTCTTTTGCCGCCCCCGCCGGCGAGAAGCCGAGCAGGCCAGCGAGCGAACGGCGATGGTTGGTGTCGATCGTGGCGTACACGCTCATGCCGGCCTTCAGCTTCTGCACATACTTGTCGTTCTTGTCGAAATAGATTCGCACCGGTACGCGCTGCACCACCTTGACGAAATTGCCGGTCGCATTCTGCGGCGGCAGAATCGCGAATTGCGCGCCGGTGCCGGGGCTGAGCGAGCCGACCGTGCCCTTGAAGACATGGTTGGGGAAGGCATCGACGTCGAGGGTGACGGACTGGCCGACCGCGACATAGGTGAAATCGGATTCTTTCGGATTGGCATCGACCCATGGGTTCGACACGTCGATGATGCTGAACACCGGCGCACCGGCCATCACGAAGCGGCCGAGCTGGATCTGATCGACCTGGGTGGCTACGCCGTTCATCGGCGCCCGCACCGTGCTCAAATCGAGGTTGCGCTGGGCGTCGTCGAGCGCGGCCTTGGCCTGCATGTAAGCCGGAAACTGTTCGAGGGGCAGCTCGGGATTGCCGAGCAGCTGATTGAGGGCGGTCGAGTTCTGCTGCTTGACCAGTTGCAACTGGGCTTGCGCGGTGACCAGCCCGGTGGCGCTGTTGTCGAGATCCAGCTGCGATCCGGCTGAACTCTTGACCAGCGAATTCTTGCGTTCGACGTCGCGCTGTTTGAGCGCAATGCCTGCGTTGACGAGTTCGATGGTCTGCGAATAGAGCTTCACATTGGCGATCAGGTTGTCGTGGCTGGTTTTGGCGTCGTCCAGCTTGGCGCGCGCCTGCGCCAAAGCCAGCCGAAATGGCACCGGATCAACCTGGAACATGATGTCGCCGGGCGAAACCTGCTGACCCTCCTTGACGGCGACGCTGATGATCTTGCCGGAGACGTCGGGCGTAATCAGAATTTTTTGCGCCCCGACATAGGCGTCGTCGGTGGTCACGTAGCGGCCGCCATGGAGATAGAAGGTTACCCCGCCGATCAGCGCCGCCAGCGGCAGCACCACGAGCAGCAGCGCGCGACGGTAACGCCGCATGCCGGCCATCAATCGGCGCCGCGGCTCCGCCGCAATTTTCGTCCGCGGCTTTGCCGACGGATTGCCCTTCTGGTCGGGTGGAAATTTCAGTACCGGATCAGCCATAGCGCTGTTCTTTCCTCGGCGGTTCCGCCGCCGTATTTTGAATGGCGTTGCGCACGTTTTCCTTGATCGTTTCCAGTTGGGCGAGCAGGCGATGGGCGTCGGCGGGATTGATCCCCTCGAGCGCTGTCGCCGTCAGTTCGGAGCGCAGCCCGCTGAGTTTGCCGAGCAACGGACGGGCGGCTTTGCGCAGATAGAGCCGGTTGACGCGGCGGTCGCTCTCGTCGCCGCGCCGTTCGATCCAGCCGTTCTGGCACAGGCGATCGATCAGCCGCGTCAAGGTGATCGGCTGCATCTCCATCAGTTCCGCCAGTTCGGATTGCTTCAGGCCTTCGCTGCGTTCCACCTTGGCCAGCACCGCCCATTGCGCACGGGTAATGCCGTAGCGGGCGGCCTGTTTGTCGGCATAGGCACGCACCAGCCGCTGCACTTCGCCAAGCGTAAACAGGAAATTCATATCCACGGAACCGCGGGACATCAGCGCCTTCTCCATAAGCGTGCCCTATTATAAGCTAGCTCATGATCTGGCAATGCGATGTTTAACGGAAGGCTGACCCGTCGGCAGCACATGGCTCGATGCGGGTGTGCCGCGGCAACCCGGGGGATTTCGGAATTCCCCGCAAGATGCTACACGATGCTGCGCTGCAAATTTTCAAGGCCGGGTCAGACCGATCCGATCAGCCGCGTTACATGATCCTCAGATGACGCTGACCAAGCCGACATTCCCCGCGCCCGATCACGATCACAAACGCTGTACTGCGGACGCGATCGATCATGCCGAACGGGTGTGCGAGCGGCGGTCGCAGAAATTCACGCCGATCCGCCGTCAGGTGTTGCAGGCGCTGTTGTCCAGCCATCGGCCGCTGGGCGCCTATGAAGTGCTTGAAGAACTCGCGAAATCGATGCCGCGACCGGCGCCGATCACGGTCTATCGCGCACTCGACTTCCTGATCGAGAACGGCCTCGTTCACCGCATCGAAAGCCGCAATGCGTTTCTGGCCTGCGCCTATGACCATGACGCGACGGGGATGGTGGCGTTTCTGATCTGCGAGCGCTGCGGCTCGGTCGGCGAAATTCCAGCCGTGCCGGTGGCGCAAAGTCTTAATGCGGCTGCGCGCGCCACCGGCTTTGCGCCAAAGCTATCCGTGGTCGAAATCACCGGCGTCTGCGCGCATTGCCAGAAATAACAACACGGCGATGAGCCGGACACGGGGTTCCATGGCTTCAGAACAATCGGTTATTCCCTCGGCCGAGCGTCCGCTCAGCCCGGGCGCCGTCGCGCTGATGCTCATGCTCTGCCTGAGCTGGGGCCTCACTCAGGTCGCGGTCAAGCTGGCGCTGCCGGACATTCCGCCGATGCTGCAGGCGACGACCCGCTCGGTCGGCGCGCTGCCGGTGCTGCTGTTGATCGCGCGGCTGCGCGGCGTGAAAATCTTTGCTGCCGACGGCACGCTTGGCGCCGGCCTGTTCGCAGGCGTGCTGTTCGGTTTCGAATTCGTGCTGATCTACGGCGGCCTGTTGTTGACGTCGGCGTCGCGCGCGGTGGTGTTTCTCTATACCGTGCCGTTCTTCGTGGCGCTCGGCTCCTACCAATTTCTCGGCGAGCGGCTGCGTGCGTCGCAATGGGGCGGGCTGGGCTTAAGCTTTGCCGGCGTCGCGCTGGCGATTGGCGTGCCCCAGGCCAATGTCGATGCCAATGTGCTGTTGGGCGACCTGATGGTCGTCGGCGGCGGCGCGCTGTGGGCGGCCACCACGCTTTTGGTCAAGGCGACCCCGCTGCGTTGGGCCCCGCCCGAAAAGGTTCTGGGTTACCAGGTGGCGGTGTCGATCCCGATACTCGGGGTTGCGGCGTGGCTTTCGGGTGAAACCCTGACCCGGGTTCCCGGGCCCTTAGCGCTGTCGCTGATGGTCTATCAGGCGGTTTGGGTGGTCGGATTGACGTTTTTGCTGTGGTTCACCCTGGTCAAGACCTATTCCGCCAGCAAATTGTCGGCCTTTACCTTTATCACCCCTTTGTTTGGCGGCGTGGCTAGCTATTTAATACTGCATGACACCCTGACGGTGGCATTCGGCGTCGCGGCACTATTGGTGATTGCGGGCCTTTACCTCGTAAATCGCCCCAGTCCGGTGGACGCGGTTCCCATTGATCCATTGCTGAATGTCACCAAAACCTGATATCCGAGACCTCATGAACAAGCTCGAAAAGCCGTTGCCAAACGACGTCGCCGGCCCCAAGGCCCGGCATGGAACCACAGAGGTCATGGTCGGCAATGTCGCCGTCGGCGGGGGTGCGCCGATCGTCGTGCAGTCGATGACCAATACCGACACCGCCGACGTCGCCGGCACGGTGGCGCAGATCGCAGCGCTGTCGCGCGCCGGTTCGGAACTGGTGCGGATTACGGTCGACCGCGACGAAGCCGCCGCCGCGGTGCCGCATATCCGCGATGCCCTGCGCAAGCGCGGCATCACCACGCCGTTGATCGGCGATTTCCATTACATCGGCCATAAGCTTTTGGCGGAGCATCCGGCCTGTGCCGAGGCGCTCGATAAATACCGCATCAATCCCGGCAATGTCGGCTTCAAGAACAAGCGCGACAGCCAGTTCACCGACATCGTCGAGATCGCGATTCGGAACAACAAGCCGGTGCGCATCGGCGCCAACTGGGGTTCGCTCGATCAGGAGCTGCTCACCAAGCTGATGGAAGATAACGCCAAGTCTCCCGAGCCGCTCGATGCGCGTGCGGTGACGCGCGAGGCGATGGTGCAGTCGGCGCTGCTGTCAGCCGCGCGCGCCGAAGAGATCGGGCTGGCAAAGAACCGGATGATCCTGTCGGCCAAAGTGTCGGCGGTGCAGGACCTGATCGCGGTCTACAGGGAACTCGCGGCGCGGTCGGATTATGCGATCCATCTCGGCCTCACCGAGGCCGGCATGGGATCGAAGGGCATCGTGGCGTCATCGGCCGCGCTCGGCATTCTCCTGCAGGACGGTATCGGCGACACCATCCGGATTTCGCTGACGCCCGAGCCCGGCGGCGATCGCACGCTCGAGGTGCAGGTCGCGCAGGAACTGCTGCAGACCATGGGCTTCCGCACCTTCGTGCCGCTGGTCGCGGCATGCCCGGGCTGCGGCCGCACCACCTCGACCACATTCCAGGAACTGGCGCGCAGCATCCAGGATTTCATCCGCGACGAGATGCCGGCCTGGAAGACGCAATATCCCGGTGTGGAGGCGCTGAACGTTGCGGTGATGGGCTGCATCGTCAACGGCCCCGGCGAATCCAAGCATGCCAATATCGGCATCTCGCTGCCCGGCACCGGCGAAGCGCCGGCCGCTCCGGTGTTCGTCGACGGCAAGAAATTCCGCACCCTGCGCGGCCCAACGATCGCCGCCGACTTCAAGGCGCTGGTGATCGACTATATCGACCAGCGCTACGGCACCGGCGCTAAGCCCACGGCGGCGGAGTAGGGGAACGCGGGCGTCCCCCTCCCACGTCGTCCCGGCCAAGCCAACGGGTCCGGCCTTCGGCCGGCCCGATGACAGGCTCCGCGCGAGCCGGGACCAAGTCACCGAGTTTTATTGTTTTATAAGACGGTCGCGGGGTTTGCCGGACGGCCATGCAGGCGTTTTCTCACAGCGGCGCGCTGCGATGTTCGCGGTTGGCGAGGCTTGCTTCCTCGAGATCGAGATCGCGTTCGATCCGCCGCCTGGTCTCGTCGGTGATCTTGCCGTTGCGCAGCAGGACGTGGATGTATTTGCGCTCCGCCGATATCAATTCCCGCGTCAGCGCTATCCCGGTCGCCGAAACGTCGTGCGCATCGGGATCGAGCGAATCAGGCAGCTGATTGATGCGGATCTCATGCCGCGCGCGTAACAGCTTCACCACCTCATCCGACAATTCGCGGTCATCGGTTATGGCGTCGAGCGACTTAAGTGCGACGCCGAGCGCCTCGCGCCGCGCCGCGATCTCAGCCTCGTGCTCCGCCCGATGCTCGTCGCGACCGGCTTGCGCGACGCCGAGCCACCGGACCACCAGCGGCAACCCAAGCCCAAGCCCCACCAGCGTGATGAAAATGACGCCGAAAGAGACGAACAGGATCAGGTCGCGGTAGGGAAAGCCCTCGCCGCTCGGAAGCGCGAATGGCAGTGCCAGCGCCGCGGCCAGCGATACCGCGCCGCGCACGCCGGTGAAGGCGACCACGAACGTCCATTGCCATGGTGGCGACCGGTCACGTTCGCGCAGGCGCTTGCTCAATACGCGCGGCAGGTATACGGCGGGATAAACCCAGGCGAACCGGGCGACGATGACCATCACCGCCACCAGCGCGGTTGCCGACAGAATGTCGTCCAGCGGGAACGCTTTCGATTTCTCGAACAGCGATCGCATCTGGAATCCGGTCAGCAGGAACAGCAGGCCCTCGATCAGATAGATCACGAGGTCCCAAAAGAAGATGCCCTGCAGGCGCGTCGCGGAAGAGATCAATAGCGGTCCGTTCCAGCTCATATAGAGCCCGCAGGTGACGGTCGCGATCACGCCAGAGCCGCCGACATGCTCAGGCACCCAGAAGGCGATATAGGGCGTGATCAGCGACAGCGTGATCTCGATCTGCGGGTCGCGCGCCCGGTGGCGCATCCGCAGGATCAGCCAGCCCACGGCCGCGCCGAACAGTACCTCGCCGGCAACGATGAGGACGAACGTCCCGGCCGCTTGCGGCAGTGAAAACATGCCGGTTGAAATCGCCGCCACCGCGAAGCGATAGAGGATCAGCGCGGTGGCGTCGTTCGCCAAGCCCTCGCCCTCGAGCACGACCAGGATGCGGCGCGGCAGCCCGAGCTTGCGCGCGATCGCCAGCGGCGCCACCACGTCCGGCGGCGCGACAATGGCGCCGAGCAGGAAGCCGACGTTCCACGGCAGTCCGATCAGATAATGCGTCGCGGCGGCGACCGCGAACGCTGTAAAAATCACGGAGCCGACCGACAACAGGATGATGGGGCGCAGGTAAAGTTTGAATTCGCGCCAGCTCATCGCGACGCTCGCCGAATAGATCAGCGGCGGCAAGACCATCAGCAGCACCAGTTCCGGCGGTAACTCCAGCGACGGTATCCCCGGCACGAAGGCCAGCAGGATACCGCTCAGCAGCAGCAGGATTGCGGGCGCGATGTTGGTCCGCCGCGCCAGCAGCGCGGTACCCGCCAGCACCGCCAGCAGAATCAAAAATATCTGGAATTTGGCTTCCACGCTGTCCACGCTGTCCGATTCCTGTGTCGGGTCAATTTGCCCAGACCTGCGGCTTCGTCAATGCCGCGGAATCGGTGTGGCTCTTCCCTACAAATGGCTCAAGCGCTTCAAGCGACGTGGAGACCGGTTCGCGTCGACAAACGCGGCAAATCAAAAATCCAGAGCCCCCGTTTCGATTCGATCGAAACGGAAAAGGCGCTAGTCCCTCAAATCGTAGCGGTAAGATTTGGAGACGATCTGCCACCCGTCGGCGAGCTTCATCGCCACCAGATAGTCGGTGAAGTAGCGCGGCGGCAATTGGCAGCGCACCTTGATGAACGCGGTGGCATCGTCGGAGCGGTCGATGGTCACGATGAAATCCTCGCGCGGCTTGCCCTCGGCCTTGGCGGACGGTCGCTTTCTCACGCGATCCAGCCAATCGGGCACGGTGAGGACTTGCAGCTCGCCCCTTTCCAGCCAGCGCAGATCGGCGGAAGGATGGAACATGGCGCCGAGCTTGTCGGCATCGCCTTCGTACAGACCGTCGAAGTAGTTGTTGACCACGGCCTCGACGGTGGATCGGTCATGACTCACGGTTGATGCTCCCTGCTGGCTAAGATTCATCCGGCTCGAATTAAGCCATGAACTGATGAATAGCGCCACCGGGCTTCCATCAGGCGGGCAAGGAGGCATTTGGGACAAATCTGAGAGAGGCGAGCGTTAGGGGGCCGGACAGTGCTTGTGTGGCGCGGTTCAATATGCGGTGGCGGACGAATTCCTTTTCGCACGCGCCCCAAGCCCCTCTTATCGAGCCTCCTGAATTGAGGCCGCGGACCACTTCGCGGTCCGTGATCTGGCTCACAAGGCTTGGCGAAGGCTTCTGATAGACAGGGTCTCGTGCTACGAAGCCATAGGTCGGGGGGAATGTCGTGATGAAATCGCCTGGATTTGTAAAAAAATTGCATCGATTTTTCCTCGTTGCCGCGCTGTTGCTGGTATGCCAGCCGGCCTGGGCCGAAAAGCGCGTCGCCCTGGTGCTCAGCAACTCCGCCTATCAAAACGTGGCCCGGCTTCCCAATCCCGTTAATGACGGCACGGTGATCGCGGCAACGCTCAAGAAAGCCGGCTTCGACGTCGTCGATTCACGCCAGGACCTTCCGGCGGCCGAGACGCGCCGCGCCCTGCGCGACTTTGCCGACCGCGCGCGCGATGCCGACATCGCCCTGGTCTATTACGCCGGCCACGGCATCGAGGTGGACGGTACGAACTACCTGATCCCGATAGACGCCAGACTGGAACGCGACACCGACGTCTATGACGAGGCATTTTCGCTGGACCGCGTGCTGCTGGCGATCGAGCCGGCGAAGCACTTGCGGCTGGTGATCCTCGATGCCTGCCGGGACAATCCGTTTGCCAAGAGCATGAAACGGACCGTCGCATCGCGCGCGATCGGGCAGGGCCTCGCCAAGGTCGAGCCGACCAGTCCGAACATGCTGATCGCCTATTCCGCCAAGGCCGGCTCGACGGCGCTGGATGGCGACAGCAAGAACAGCCCGTTCACGATCGCGCTCGCGAAGCATTTGACGACGCCAGGGCTCGATGTACGCCGGGCGTTCGGCTTCGTACGCGACGAGGTGCTGAAAAACACCAGCAACCGGCAGGAGCCCTTTGTCTATGGTTCGCTCGGCGGTGAGGACGTGCCGTTGGTGCCTGCGGCGTCTGTGCCGTCCGCGCCGGCGTCCAATGCCCAGGCTGAAGCCCGTCGGGACTACGAACTGGCACTGCAGATCGGCCACAAGGATGCCATGAATGCCTTCCTCGCGCAGTATCCGGATGGCTTTTACGCAAACCTGGCCCGGATTCAGCTCGCCAAGATCGCCGCAGAGGAGACGCGCGTCGCGGCGACCGAAAAGGCGCGGCTGGCCGAACAGGAGCGCGCACGGCTAGCTGCCGAGGGCGCACAAAAGCCGCAGCAATTGAAGGCCGAGGCGGACGTGAAAGCGACGGAGCAGGCCCGTATCGCCGCCGAAAAAGCCAAGCAGGTCGTGCAGGAGCAAGCCGCCGAGGCCGAACGGAAGCGCGTGGCAACCGAGGCGTCCGCAACCGACAAAGCTGCCGAGACCAAGGTCGCCGATAATTCGCCCGCAAGCAGGGCTGCCGCGGGCGCATCGGCGCCTGAGAAGGCCCAAGGTGAGAAAGGGACGAACCTTGCCGCCCTGAGCGCCGGGCCGCCGCCGGTCGATATCGCAAAATCGGTGCAGACCGAGCTGCGCCGCGTCGGCTGTCTGACCAATGCGGCCGATGGTCAATGGGACGCAGCGTCGCGACGCTCGCTGGCGCTGTTCAACCGGCACGCCGGGACCAAACTCGACGTCAAGCTTGCCAGCATCGACGCGCTTGACACGATCAAGCTCAAGCCGTCGCGGGTCTGTCCGCTGACCTGCGAGCACGGCTTCAAAGTCGACGGCGAGCGCTGCAGCAGAATCGTGTGCGCGGAAGGATTGGTCCTCAACGGCGACAATGAATGCGAGAAGCGGCGCGCAAAAACGCCGACCGCAAAGCGTGATCGGGGAGAGCGTCCGGTTCGTGAGCGGCCCAAGTTCGACGCTAGCGTGGCCAGGCCGCAGGCATCGGGCCAGATCGTGTGCGACCGCGGCGGCTGCCGCCCAATCGCCCGGGGATGTCGTCTTGAGTTCAGAACGACCGCGCAGGGCGGGCCCTATGAGGGCGGCGGCGGTAACGTGCAGATCTGCAATTGAGCGGAGGCCGCTGAGCCGGTCCTCGCGGTCATTGCGAGCCAACGGGTCGCGCGAATGCGCCCGACGACAGGCTCCGCGAAGCAATCCAGGAGGCGCGAAACAAGAACGGGATTGCTTCGTCGCTTACGCTCCTCGCAGTGACCAGCTCTTTGAAGGGTTGGAGTTTGGTTAAATCGCGCCTGCGGCGATATTGACCATCAAGGCGAGCAGCGCGGTATTGAACACAAAGGATATGATGCCGTGCGCAGTGGCGGTGCGGCGGATGGTCTTATCCGTGATGCCGACGTCGGAGACCTGCGCGGTCATGCCGATCACGAACGAGAAATACACAAAGTCCCAATAGTCGGGATTCTCGTTCGCGTCGCCGCGGGGAAACTGCAAGCCCCCCGCTTTGGCGCCGCGGTAATAATCATGAGCGTAATGCAGCGCGAAGGTGGTGTGGACCGCGGCCCACGACAGCGCGATCGTCACGGTCGCCAGCGTCATTTGCGGCACGCTGCGCCGCGATGCGCCGAGTTCGAACACGATCGCGGCGATGCTGGCAAAGGCGCCAAGCGCAGTCACCAGCAAAATCAGAAAGCGGCCATCGTCCTGCAGCACCGCGTTACGCCGGATATGTGCAAGCCGCTGCGAAACATCATGACGTATGCGAGGGCCAAATACAGCGTAACGAAAATGTCCCAGCTGATCAAAAGGCGCGTTGCTAGCCGCAGCGAGCCGGGCAGCAGGAAAAACGCGAGGATGCCGATCACGATCGAGAAAAACGTGCGCGGTCGCGCATAGACCAAGCGGACCGGCCTCGACATCTTCCGGAAGCGAAGCAGAACGGGATCGTCGGCTTCCTTGCCCGTCATCGGCCTTCTTCAACTGTTGCGTTCGGAGACAAATCTCGCGGCGGCGCGCAGCACGTCGCCCTTGGCGCCGAAGATCGAGAGCGCCGAATCGGCGCGCGCCAGCAGATCGCGCACGCGCTGCTTGGCGCCATCGATCCCGAGCTGGGTGACAAATGTGGTCTTACCCAAGGCCGCGTCCTGGCCAGTCTGCTTGCCAAGTGCGGCGGCGTCGCCCTCGACGTCGAGCAGATCGTCGGCGATCTGGAAGGCTTCGCCGAGCGCGCGGCCGTAGTCGTCGAGCGCCTGATATTGCTTTTGCGAGGACTGGCCGAGAATCGCGCCGGCAATGCAGCCATAGCGCAACAACGCGCCGGTCTTCATCTGCTGCAGCCGCGCGACGTCGACCGGCTCGCGGTCGCCGAACCGGCCCTCGCCGGCGAGATCAAGCATCTGGCCGCCAGCCATGCCGCCGACCCCTGAGGCCCGCGCCAGCGCGCGCGTCAGCAGAAGGCGCACGTTGGCGTCGCTGTGAATTTCATCGTGGGTGATGATGTCGAAGGCAAGCGTCAGCAAGGCGTCGCCGGCGAGGATCGCGGTGGCATCGTCATAGACCTTGTGAAGCGTTGGCCGGCCGCGGCGCAAATCGCTGTTGTCCATCGCCGGCAGATCGTCATGGATCAGCGAATAGCAGTGGATGCATTCGAGCGCGGCGCCGGCCAGCAGAGCGGCCTCGCGTGGGACGCCGAACACCGCCGAGCTCTCGACCACGAGAAACGGTCGCAGTCGTTTGCCCCCATCGAGGCTCGAATAGCGCATCGCCTCGATCAGCCGTTTCGGCCGCGCGATCTCGTCGGGCAATAGCGCGTCCGACAAAAGCTTGCCAAGGAGGGCTTCGGTGTCCTCCGCGGTCTGGTCCAGTCGTTTCGCAAAAGCGGATATAGCAGTGCCGGTCGTCATCAAAAACAGCTCCAGATCGAGTCGGCCGGACAATCGTTGATGGCACCGGCTTCGTCAATTCCGGCCCCTCGGTTCGCAGCGCCTTAAAAGCGCTGGAAAAACCGGGAAATATCAGAGACATATCATTCGAAGCGACCAATTTGCCCGCCCCGCGCCTGCTGACTTGAACCAGAAACGTAGAATTTGCGCGTTGCCCGAAATCTATTGCTGACTTTGCTGGTCCTGCTGTTGCTGCCGTATCTGCTGGCGCCGCTGTATCGCGCCGGTCATCCGGTCTCGACGCTGATGGCCTGGCGCTGGCTGACCGGCGCGCCGGTATCGCGGCAGTGGATCGATTTCAGCGCGATCTCGCCTTCGCTGCCACGTTCGGTGGTCGCGTCCGAGGATGCGAAATTTTGCAGCCATCGCGGCATCGACTGGGACGCGCTGCGCGAGGTGATCGACGACGCGGAGGAAGGCGAGGTGATGCGCGGCGGCTCGACCATTACCCAGCAGGTGGCGAAAAACCTGTTCCTGTGGCAGGGCCGCAGCGTCGTGCGCAAGGCGCTGGAGTTTCCGCTCGCACTGTGGATCGACCTCGTGCTGCCGAAGCAGCGGATCCTGGAAATCTACCTCAACATCGCCGAGCTCGGCCCCTCCGGCCAGTTCGGCGCGCAAGCCGGCGCGATGTATGCTTTCGGCCATCCGGCATCGGCCCTCGCGCCGCGCGAAGCGGCGCTATTGGCGGCGATCCTGCCCAATCCGGTCAGGCGCAGCGCCCGCAATCCCGGCCCCGGCGTGCGGCGATTGGCCGGGACTTACATGGCGCGGGCCAATGCAGCGGCCCTCCAGCGCTGCTGGAGCGAGAACCGTGCTTTTTGAGCGAGGGCTGAGAGGGCTCGCGGTGAAATCAGAGCGAGGTCATTTTTTACTGGCCGGCGTCACGTTCTTGCCCCCGAACACATCAGCCTCGAATGTTTGGGGATCAACAGTCCCAAACCGCGACCAATCCATGCCGGGCTCGGCTCCATAAAGCTGGGTCCATGCCGCACTCTTGTCCATCGTTGCGGTCTCAAGTGGCCGAATTTCAAAATGGAAGATGCCTTTGCTACCGACTTCGCCGATGTTGTCTCCCTTTCTCACTTGCAGTCCGACCGAAATTGCCTTGCCGGTTTTGCCTGTCAGCCGGCCGAGATGCGTGTAGCGGGTGAATGCCGTGCGTCCGTTTGGAAAGGTGTGCTTGACCACGACGTATCGTCCGCACTGTCCTGCGGTGGGGATGTTCACGATCGCCTGCTCGTTTTCTTCCACCTTCACCACGATCCCATCTTCCATCACTGAAAGGGGGGTTCCGGCCGGGGCACTATAGTCGCCTCCTGAATGGGAATCCTTTCCGCACCCGCAATCCTGTCTGGCTTGCTGCTTCGTTTGCGGGCGGGTGAACTCGTTCACGATCATTCCTGGACCTTCCTGGCCGAAATAGATCAGGGTTGCATACAGCGTCAGCTTTCCATCTTGCGGCACCTCTTTCTCAAGGCTCTCCGTGAGAACGTCCTGGATGAACACCGACAGGACTTTGCCCTTCGCCGACCTGACCTTGATGCAACGGGATATCGGTATGCTCTGTACTTGCGACTGTTCGATTCCGGATGTCTGCATCGCCCATTTCAGGAAGTCGGTTTTGCAAGGCGCCGCCCGGGAGGCCAACGTCACGTCGAACCGGTACGCTCGCGCCGGGAAGACATCGACACCCCGTCCCACCGGAGGTTTTCTGGCGGAAATGACGTCTAGGTCTGCCGGCTGGTATCGCGCTGGGTCGAACGCCGCGGCGCCTTCCACGAGCAGAAGCAAGGAGATACTTGTGAGCCGTAAAATGCGGCCACGGCGGAATATTGCCAAAATGACCCCCGTAAACCCCGATTACGCAACCTTCATCTCCCTCTGAGCGCTAAGCACCCGCATCAAACCCGCTGAGATTGTCGTAGCAGTTGATCACGGTTTGTTCTATAGGGCTTTTCCCGGAATTCGACCGATCGTCGAGATCGGGCGGCCTCTCTGCCCGGCTTGCGAGCCCGGCCATCGGGAGGTTTTCGTGCAATTTCCCCGCGTGGCTGGCCTAGCTTTACGCCATGCCATCCTCTATAAGCGCGGCCTTATCGGCATTTCAGCTCGCGCCAAAACGCTTCAGCCGTCCGCCACGGACGATGCCTCCGACAACACCCCTAGAGGACACCGATATGGCCGTTCCCAGAAGAAAAACATCGCCCTCGCGGCGTGGCATGCGCCGCTCGGCGGATGCATTGAAGAAGCCAACCTACGCCGAGGACAAGGATTCGGGCGAATTGCGCCGTCCGCACCACCTCGATTTGAAGACCGGAATGTACAAGGGCCGGCAGGTTCTGAAGGCCAAGAAGGAATCCTGATCGCGGTGCGGAAGCCGCGCCACCGAGCGAGGCGGGACGGGCGGCAAACCGGATTTGCGTGCCCGAATTCACCCAAACTGGTGAGATAGAACGTGGTCCAGGGCGAGCCGAACAGCGCTTCGCCCGAAAATGCCTCGGTTCTCTTGCTTGAAAAAGAAGGCCTCGCCGATGTCCATGATCGGTTTTCCGCTTCTTCTGATTCCGCTCGCAATCTACAACATCGTCGTCTTCCTGATGCCCGGCTTTTCCCTCGCCGAGCCGCTTGTGAAGTTGACGCTGATCTCCGGCACCGAATGGTCGGTGACGCTGAGCGATATGCTTCTGGCGCTCGGCGTATTGCTGCTGCTGTTCGAGGTCATCAAGGCCGCGCGCCCCGGCGCGAAATATCTCACCGATCACCTGTTGTCGCTGATCGTGTTCGGCGCCGCGGCCGCCGAATTTGTGCTGTGGCCGCAGTTCGGCACGTCGACCTATTTCCTGCTGGCCATGCTGGCGTTGGTCGATTTCCTCTCGGGCATTGCCTTGCGCGCGCGGCGCGGAATGCAGGTGGCGTCAGATCCCGCGGGCTCCGGCTGGGGCGCGCGAAAGCCTGCCGCCGTAACGCCCGAATCTCAATTCGAGCCCGTAGTTGCACCACCGATTCCGGCAGCGGCTTCGGTCGCCGAATCCGTACTGCTCGATCATCCCGAACCGAAAGTCACGCCGAGTGCGGCCTCGCCGCAGGTTGCCTCTCCGGAGCTGCAGCCCGGCAATGGCCCACCGCCGTCGCCGGACGCGCCGCCGCGCTGAGCGCTGCTCTTAATTCCTAAATGATTTGCCGCATCCGGATGCCGGCCCGCTGAAGGCGGGGTGCTCCGTAGGCGCTCTGCGCATCGGCAGGCGTTGCCCGCCGCAAGCTGCGCATTTGCGGAACCTGCTCGGCGCTTGCGATCAGATGCGTGACGAAGATCGAGTTGGGCCGGGACAGCTCGCTCGGAGTCCGCGACCATTGTGCCGCCGGGATCACCGGCACCAGAGCAACGCAGGCGGGCTTAGCGTCCGCGAGGGCGCCATCATCTGCGGTCTGTTCTGGTCGATCGGTATCTGGCATCGCGAAATCGAAACCCGGCTGAACTGTCATGTTTTGGGACGTCGCGCCCTTTGCGATTTCATCATCGCAAGGTCCATGCCGGTTCTGCGCGCTTTGTTCCTGAGGGCGGCGCAACGTGGTTTCCGAACCATTTGGAACCTTGCGCAGCGCACTTTCGGGCGACGTAGGTCCGGTTTCCGTAAGAAAATGCGCTCCTTTAGTGACCTGCGCGTATTCTGATCGCAACCGGTACGCATTTTCGCGAATACGCGCTGGTTTGGAGCAAAAGAGGCGGTATCCTTAAGATCGAGAATCATCCGGCAGTATCCCGAAACGAGGCGATCTTGACGTCCGCCCTTCCGCAAGTTTCGACCATTCTGGGTTCGCTTGGCCAGGCAGCCTTCGTATGGAATACCGTAACCGATGCGATCACCTGGAGCGATCACGTCGGCGCGGTTTTCCCGGATATCCCGGCGACGTCGCTGGCAACCGGCGCAGAATTTTCAAAACTGATCGAGCCGGAGCGCTCGATCCGGATGAACGCGCTGGGTCATGCTTCGCCGGCACACGGTGTCGACGGCACACCCTACCGAATTGAATATGGCGTGCGGACCTCTGCGTCCGTCCCCGTGCTGTGGATCGAGGAGACCGGCTGCTGGTTTGCCGGCTCCGATGGCAGGCCGGCATACGCGCAGGGTATTGTCCGCATCAACAACGAACGGCGCGCCCGCGACGAGCAACTGCTAAAACTGTCGCGCCACGATCCGCTGACCGGCGAGCTCAACCGTACGCATCTGATCGCATCGCTGGCCGAGACCATCGAGGAAGCGACGCGCTTCCGCACGTCCTGCGCTTTCATGCTGATCGGCATCGATCATCTGGCGCGGATCAACGACGCGTTCGGCTTCGATGTTGCGGACGCGGTGATTTCCGAAGTGGCCAGCCGCATTCGCAGCCGGCTGCGCGGCGGCGACGTGCTCGGCCGGTTTTCGGGCAACAAGTTCGGACTGATCCTGAAGAACTGCACCGTCGACGACGTGAACGTCGCCGCCGAGCGCTTTCTGGCCGGCATTCGCGAAAACGTGGTACCGACCAAATCCGGTCCGGTCTCCGTGACCGCCTCGATCGGCGCGGTCGGCGTGCCGCGTTATGCACGCAGCGCCGAAGAGGCCATCAATCGCGCCCATGAAACGCTCGACATGGCCAAGCGCCGCCGCGCCGGGTCGTTTTCGCTGTGGCGTCCGAATGCCGAGCGCGATGCCCAGCGCCGCGTCAATATCCGCGTTACTGATGAGATCGTCACCGCGCTGAATGAGCGCCGGATCGTGATGGCGTTCGAGCCGGTGGTGGAGGCGGGCTCGCGCGATGCGGCATTCTACGAGTGCCTTGTCCGCATGGTGCAGGCTGACGGACAGGTTCTGTTGGCGCCGGACATCGTTCCAGTCGCCGAGAGGCTCGGCCTGATACGCCTGGTTGACCACCGCGTGCTCGAACTCGTGGTGGCCGAGCTTGCTAGCTCGCCAAAGGTGCAGCTCAGCCTCAACATCTCGCCCGACACCACGATGGATCCGGACTGGTGGGCTTCCATCGAATCGCTGATGCGGGCGCATCCCGGCGTGGCCGAGCGGCTGATCGTGGAAATCACCGAGACCGTTGCGATCCAGGATATCGATGACCTGCGCGGCTTTGTGACTCGGCTGAAAAACTTCGGCAGCCGGATCGCGATCGACGATTTCGGCGCCGGTTACACCTCGTTCCGGAATCTGCGCAAGCTCGGCGTCGATATCGTGAAGATCGACGGTGCCTTTGTGCAGAACATCGCACGCTCGGCGGATGACCGCGCCTTCGTGCAGACGCTGATCGATCTCGCGCGCCGGCTCGGCATCAAGACGGTCGCGGAATGGGTCCAGGATGAAGAGTCCGCGACCATGCTGCGCGACTGGGGCTGCGATTACATCCAGGGGCGGCTGATCGGGCTGGCGTCATCGCAGCGGCCGTGGGCGGCGGCGGGCGGGACGGTGTTGCCGGCGGCGGGGTGAAGCACCCGCATCGTCCCGGCGAACGCCGGACCCATATGCCGCATGCGGCGCCCCGTCGAAAGCGCAACTCCCTGTTTTTCGAGCTTCGGTTTCGGGTGGCCCCGGCGGAACAAAAAGACAACGCGCTCTAGGTTCGGTAGTCTGTCCTACCGGCTGCCGATTCGCGGCCAAATCGTGATGGTCGCGACACTGTATGAAGATGCAGTACTGCATCGTTGGGAAGCTCTATAGCCTGCTCATTGGACAACCCAGTCCGATCGTGCTGTTGGGTGCGGGCGCGTCGCTAAAATCGGGAGTGCCGCTCGCGGGCACTATTGTCGAAAAAGCCGCACGTTGGGCCTATGCAATCGCAAATGGTCGATCACCCGAGGATCCCAGGCTCAAGCGGAGCGATTGGTTTCCGTGGCTCGAAGGGCAAGGCTGGTACAAGAGGGATGCGCCGCCACACGACAATTACGCAGCAGCCGTTCAGAATCTTCTTCAGCCCCGGCAAGCGCGCGCCGATTTCTTCAGACAGCTATTGGAGACTAGCCTCGCTCCAAGTGTTGGTTACGATAAGCTCGCCGAGTTCTTAGCGCTCGGCTTTATCCCGATTGTCCTAACGACAAACTTCGATAGCTTGCTTCCTGAAATGAGGGTGTTGAAGCGGCGTCCGCACTATATTGACGTTATTCAAACTCCTTCGGACTACACGAAATTCTCAACTAGCCCACAGCATCCACAGCTGGTGTATCTCCACGGGTCAGTGGATCATTACACCGACAAGAATATCGAAAAGGAGGTTCAGAAACTTGACCAAAAACTAGTGGAAATGCTCTTCCCTCTTCTGCGTGATCATCCGTTGATTGTCGTTGGGTACAGAGGCGGCGAACCATCGGTTATGCAGCATCTTTTGTTGCAGAATGCCGATACTGCAAACGGATATCGCCATGGCGTCTTTTGGTGCAAGTTGCGGGCTGAAAAAGAGGAAGAACTATCCCCACTTGTTACCGCACTTGCTCAAAAAATTGGCAGCAACTTCTCGTTAGTCGACATTGATGGATTCGACGAGCTTTTTGAACGAGACTTGTGGCGGCTTCATCTCGATGCCCGGGGGCCCGTCGAAATCATTGCTAAGCCGATCATGAGTCCGCCGCCCACGTTCGATATGCGCGCGGCTCAGCACACGGGTCTGGAAGGCCTGGATTGGCCCACACTGCGCCCTAGGCTACTCAAATATTGCCAGTCGTTGCAAATAAGGGTGCCCGCAGAGACCGACCAAAATTGGTTCAAGGATCAACTGCTTCAAACAAACCTTGCGTTCACAGACTCAGATGGCTTTGTCAGGATTACCCTCGCTGGTTGTCTTCTTTTTGGTAGCTTCACTCAGTCTGAGGTCCCTTCCGCGAGGGTTATTATTCGCGCGCGGGGTAATCAGGATTGGCTCGTCGGAGCCTTAGGAACAAAAGAGGCCGGAGTTGAAGCAGGCACCTCTGCCGCGGATTCCTTTGAACGAACGATCGATGGTAACTTGTGGGCTCAGTACGACAGCATCATGGGCATTCTCGGATCGTTCAACAGACCATTTCGCCTAAAGGGGGCGACATCAGAGACCGTGATGCCGTATCCACTCTTGGCAATGAAAGAGGTTGTTGTAAATGCCCTTGTCCACCGCGACTATGGTGTTGATGACCCGATCATTATCGAAATCGAGGCGGGCTCGATCCGCGTATCCAATTCCGGTGGACTCGTCGATGAAGTTCAGCGCCGTGTTGAGGCCGGCTCTATTGAAGAGGAAATTCGATTAGGACATCGAGGTATAAAAGGTTATCGGAACCCCGTGCTCGCCGACTTGTTTTATGGCAGCGGCGAGATGGACAAAGCTGGCTCCGGCCTCTCCGATGTTTACCGGATCGTGCGGGCCGGCGGTGGCGACGTGAGCTTTGGGCCCACAAACGAAAACGCCAAGTTTAACGTCCAGATATTTTCTCGACCAGAGGCTGTCGATGTAGTCACAAGGACTGCCGTTCCGACCGTGCTGACGTCTACGACCTATGCAGCCAACTTGCTTGAGGTTGCTGAACTTCCTGCTCAGATTTTTCACGGCGAAACGGAAATCTCATGGGTGGGAAATGTTTGGAAACGTCTTCCGGATGAATGGATACCACCATTTTTGCTGCATGAGGGCAGGATCTATAGCTTTCATGACTTGGGCGACGTGGCGAATCCGCTTAGTAACCTTGTCGAGCCTGGGACTGTTGAGGCACTTGGGACGGCTGAGTTCTTTTGCGGCCCCGATGGTGAACGGCTGCTCGTCAGAATGTTGAATGACAGCCTTCGAAAGCATTTCCAGTCGCGTGGCATGATCGTAGATGGAAAGCGCAAGCGCGCTTATTTCCCGCGTACACCTCAAGGCCCCCGTTCGATTTCGTACCAAGCGCGTTTACGAAAGGCTCGTCGCACCGTCGTCAAATCCCGAAATTCTCCAACGACTGGCAAGGTGACATATTGGGAGCACGAAGCCCTCGGATATCAATTCCACAAGTTCGGCGATTCTTGGAGCCTTATGTTGGAGCCAGGATATGTTTTCACATTTGACGGCTTCAAGGGACTGCTCGCGCCGGAACGGATTAACAAGCTGTCCACGAAGCGAGCTGCCAGGGACTACAATAGCGCTGTGCTCAACGATTTATCGTTCTGGGCATGGTTGCTGGGGGGCGGTAACTCGACGAGTTTCAGCTTGAATATTAGCGGGGAAAGGTTGGTGCGGGTCCCTGAAGATTTGCCCGAAAACTTGGATGGGGGCCGCGACCTCGACGACGAAATAGATGAGCGGTGGTTGGTTGTCGCGACGTTACAAGCGGAGCGAGCAAATGGCTTTACGCGTTTCGATACCGACGGCGGGCTTGCCTTCGTCAGTCCGCCGTGTATCGCACTTTCTTCGCATCTTCCGACCACTACCATCAATGATATGAAGCTGGTCCCCGCGGACGAGGGCGTGGAAACATCGAGTGATGACGATTTCGATGAGTTGGCCGAAGAACTAGAACAGTTGGCCGAACAAGGTCGCCAAAGCCAGATGACCGAATCCGAAACTAAAACCGAGGAAGGGTCTGATGTCTCTTAAGTTCGAATTGAGAGAGTTTAGCCCACCTCTATTGGAATTTGGAGGGCCTGGAGAGTTTAGTGACCCCAGAGAAGGTCTTCGATCGGGGGGGCCGTTCGATTTGAGATTCGGCGCGGCTCGCAGTGACCGAGTTTGCGTTGGTATCGTTGGCACAGCAGCTATGATCGACAGTGCGCTTGAGTGGTTCCGACGAGCGGAGGGCGAGCTTCTGGACGAACCCAGCGTTACAGCATATCCCGCGTTCGCCGGCTTTGAGGTGATCTTTCGTGCGAAACTAACTATTGCAGATCATTGGACTGTTAAGTTTGACGATCGCGAGTTCGCAGAGGCATTGGAGACAGCGAACCCGAGTCAACGTTTTGATCTCGTTCTCTCAATGTATCAAAGCTCGATTCGCCGGCTATCAAAGCTGGAATCGACGCGACCTGATGTTGTTGTTTGCTGCGTTTCGGACGAGGTTTTGGTAAAGTGCAGGAACGTCACAAAAACTCTGACGCGTGAGGAGAAAAGAGCTGCGGAAGCACTGAAGAAGCGCAAGGCGAGCACTCAGTATGACATGTTCGACGAGATGGCTATCGACGAAGCGCAACCGGAGGACCTTCTTTACCGAGATTTCAGGCGGGCCCTAAAGGCGCGAGCGATGAAGGAGCAAATGCCCATCCAGATCGCGACTGGGGGCCTATTTGTTGATGGGAGATCTGGTCAGGGATCTGCCACGCGTGCGTGGAACAGCTCAGTAGGACTCTATTACAAATCCGGCGGGATTCCGTGGCGCCTCAAGACCGAGGGACCAGAAACTTGCTTCGTTGGAATTAGCTTTAATCACATTAAAACCACCGAGCGACACTTGGTGAAATCTAGTATTGCTCAAGCCTTTTCCAGTCAGGGCGAAGCGTTCGCGCTGAGAGGCGGGGATATTGAATGGACCGAAGAACAGGGCCGTGCCGTGCATCTGACAGGAGAGCAGGCCTACCAGCTTGGACAGGATATCCTTTCCGAATATCGAGATCGCGCGGGCGGCGTTCCGCTTCGTGTAGTAATGCACAAGTCGTCGAAATTCAGCCCAGAGGAGATCGATGGTTTTAGGTCAGCGCTAGACGACGTGCCTGTTGTTGAACTTATCAACATTATGCCTACGACGTTCCGGCTCGTTCGTTTCGGTGCATATCCACCCAACCGAGGTACGCTCTGTTCAGTGAACGATGCTTCGTCTTACCTGTTCACCACAGGGTATATGCAGGAGCTCAACACATATCCAGGTCCACATATTCCAGCACCTGTTGAAATTAGAAGCGATCGAGCGATCGATATTGAGCGAGTGTCAAAAGATATCCTCGGTCTAGCGCGAATGAATTGGAATACCGCAAGCATTACAGGTGGTCAGCCGGTTACGCTGCGGTTTGCGCGACAAGTGGGGGGCATTATGGCCGAATATGGGCAAGCCACTCAGGAACGGCCTTTGACATCTTTCAGATTCTACATGTGAGTTACGCTGGCCTGATAACGAGGGCATTTGCAAATGTCAGCCATTTGGTCCGCCGGTACCCCCCGACAACGGTTCACCACGCGTGCGCCTGCCGCTCAATTTCTTGAACCAATTCAACCTGTTTCTACCTGTCCAGTCTTCTTCTCAAAAACATTCCCCTTATTCGTCAGGCCAATCAGCTCTACAACCTACGCCTTCCCGTCCCTCAGAGGGGCGTATCATGATCGTCGCGAACGTTGGGTGCGGGATGCGGTGGACGCGGCAGCGTCGGGCGCGAAACGCAATCGCAGGGCGGGGCCATCCATTGAGCGAACCCCGTGAGCGGTCAGGCGGCGCGCGGACGAACGCGGCGCTTCAACGCCTTCATCAGGACTTCGGCTGATCGCACATGGCCAGTCGAAGCGTCTGGCGAAGGTTGCTGCGGACGGCAAAGCCGTGGTGGGCTATATTTTGAAATTAGCTGAAAGACGCTGAAAGCAACAAAACCCTTTAAAACAAGGGGTTTTGGGTTACCCTCATTCATCGGGTTTCAGCGCATTTCGCTAAATCTAGGGCCCGGCCCTAAGCCTCTCTCGACCCTTCCACGGACTTCGAGAGGCCCAAGCCGGACCCATGGTCCCAACCCTCACGGAGCCGAAACCATGACCGATACTACCACGACCACCCAACCCGCCAAGCGCGCGCGCAACAGCAGCGTCATCCTCACCGACCGCATGTGCGAGAAGCGGGTTGCCAAGCGGGTCAAAATCTACGACCGCAAATGCCCCGGCCTTTACGTCAGCATCACCACTGCTGGCGTTGCGACCTTCTCGTTCAAGTTCACCGATCCTAAGACCGGCAAGCAGCGCACCGGATGGCTCGGCGTCTACAGCCCGACCTTCGCCGTCGAAGATGCCCGCAGCAGGGTCTACGGCCTGCGGGGTACGGGCGCGGCAGCGATGGCCGAGACCTTCCGCGACCGCAAGGTGCGGCAGGTGAAGCGGGGCAAGACCGTCGATGACATCATCGAGGAGCGGATCGGGTGGATCAAGACGCCGGTTCGCAAGCCGGACGGCGAGATGCGAGCCCGGATCGAAAGCTGGGAGAACGTCGCCAGCCATTTGCGGCGCTTCCTCAGCCCACGGCTCGGCAAGAAGGTCGCGAGCGAGGTGACCAAGCATGACATTGCCACGCTCTCGAACGACATCGTCGCGGGCAAGCTCGGCGGCAAGGCATCGGTGAGCAACGCCCGCCACATGCGGCGCGCGGCGTCTGGCCTGTTCAACTGGGCGGCGGAAGCGGGCCGCGACTATGTGAGCGCCAGCCCCTGCGTCAACCTGCCGAAGCTGGACGATGAGCATCCGCGCACACGGGTTCTAAGCGAAGACGAGATCAGGACGCTGTGGCACGGCCTCGACCGTGAGGACATGCCTTGGGATCGCAAGACGCGGCTGGCGCTTAAATTCGCGCTGACCACGATGCTGCGCTCGGGCGAGTTGCTGCCGATCCACCGCGATGAACTCAACGCCGGGAACGGCACCGTCGACATCCCGGCACGGCGGGTCAAGCGGCGGCGTGTGATCCACCAGCCGCTAAGCGATCTGGCGATGGAGATTATCAACGAAGCGATGGGCAATTACGCATATGCCTTCACGGGCCGCTTCGGCGACGCGCCGCTGTCGCGCTCGTCGATGCACAACGCGCTGCGCGGCAACGCGAAAACCAAAGGCATCTGCGAGTTGCTCGGCCTCAAGCCGTTCACGCCGCACGATCTGCGCCGCACGGCGGCGACGATGTGTGGCGAACTCGGTCTGCCGGAAAGCGGTATCTCGCTTTGCCTCGACCATCAGTCGAGCAAGGACGAGAACGGCAAGCCGCTGCCTGCAATCACGAACCGGGTCTATAACCTTGCTACCCGCAACCGGGTGGCGAAGAAACGCGCGGTGCTCGATGCATGGGCCGTCGAGTTGCGGCGCATCATCGGCGAGCCTCCAGTGAAGGCCATTGATCGTTCCGAGCTGCGGCTCGCGGCCTGATCAACGCCAATACGGCATTTGCGGATGTGAGCAGCCCGGTCAGCGCGAAGCTGGCCGGGCTTTTCTTTTGAATTCCCGTGAAACCCGCTGTTTGGCCGCTGATGCGTTCGGCGTACTGCCCGGTGTTTTGGTAGCGTCGGCTCTGGAATAAACGCACCAGCGATGCGGCCTTAACCATCGCTCTTGACCTGTCCGTCGCCCCACACTCGCTCCGCTGCAATGGCCTGCTCCAGTTCCATGCAGGGAATGGCGTCGATCAGAAATTGATCCGGCTGGCCGGATGCGATGACGACCTGCAACTCGCGGCTGCCCTTGATGACGTGCATGCCGACACCGTTGGGTGACCCGGCATCGGCAAAGATGCCGACCACGATGGTCGCGGCGTCGATTGTGCGCTTCACATAGGTTCCGGCCTCTCGCTCGCTCATGCCCTGCATCGCCTGCTGATGCCGGTTGGAAATGTCAGTCATCTGGCGGAGGAATTCTTCATCGGCGTTCGTCATTGGTACGTGCTCCTGCGTTGCCCGGCGAGACTTTGGCGCGTCATCGCCCCGGCCTTCATGATTTCGACCGGGTCGGGTGGTGCCGTCGCCCGCGACCCCGGCCATTGACGTCGCTTTGCCACTTGGTGATTTCGTCCTCGAACCAGACTTTCCGGTTCGGGCTGATATAGGTCCCTTTCGGAAACGAGCCCTTCTTTTCCATCCGCCAGAGCGTTACTGGACTGACCGGCACGATCTGCAAAACCTGCTTCTCGTTAAGCATGCGCCGAGGCCCGGATTTATCCGGTGCGCCGTCTTCCATTTCGGCTTTCATCGCCGTGTCTACCTTCCAATCGTGCAGCGCAGAGCTTCTGCTCATGGTCCATTCTCACTTTACCTGTTCGGCTCACTCCGCAGCAGCAGCAGCAGCGGTCAACCGATCCTTGGCGGCCTGCGCTTCGCGCTCCATGCGCTCCCTGCACGCACGAGAAAGCTCGGCACCCAAGGTCGAGCCGTGATAGGCGGCGCGCTCCTGAAGCCACGCCTTTACGTCCGGCGGTATCATCGCAGCAATTTTTACGGTCTTGGTCATCGCCTTGTTGCGTCCGATGTGTTTCTGATCTTGCGTCAACCGATGCTTAAGTCTGATCAGAACTTCCACCTTCGGCAAGATAAGCAGCGTCGCAATTCCGATGCGTCCGGCATTCGGATTTTCATGACTGCTCTTCTTTTCGCGTTGCAGTTCGCGAATTGATCAATCAACACCAGAAGATAGCGCTGTAAGCAGTGCTCCCTTTTTCGCACGCGTTCTTACAATCGGTGATAGCGGTCAGACTTTTCGAGTAGCGTTTTGCAATTTGTGCGGGATTTATCTCCCGCCCTTTGATGCATCCGTCGCACGAACACAGACGCAATCATCCTCATCGTGTACGATCTTCAGCCTGATCATGCCGGTCGGATGACCGGGAGAGGGCTCACACTTGCGCGCATGACGAAGAAGCTTGGCATCCATGACGACGCGCCCGGTCCATTCGAGACCCGCGCATTCGCGCAAGCGGTCGCAACATCACAACATCAGGGGTGGACTTTTTATGAGGGCTAATGTTGAAATGCGCGAGGCGGCGGTGTTGCTCGACACCAACCGCCTCTGGTGAGCAAGCCCAGACCATTTACGCCATTCACGGTGGCCCAAATGCGCGCTTGCTCCTTTCCCAACACTAACCCCCACCTGAAAAAACACAAGACCGCATGGTGCTGCGCCGTCGCGCGCTGGCATCGCTTCGCCGCATCTCGACCACCGTAAACGAAAACGCCGCCGTCCGTGGCTGGACAGCGGCGTTTTGCAATTTTGCTTTCGATCGAACCTGACCCGCCAAGGTCCATCGAGCGAAAAACTTAGACCTCCCTGAACACTGCCAAGCATCCAACAGGAGTATTTTTCATATGCAGCCCCACAGATCATTTGGCAAGTCACGGGTGTGCCGCACCGGCAATGAGCCGGTCGCTGACCGCGTCCATCCTAATATTCGAGCACCGCCACGGAGCACCCGGAGCGGATGGCTCGCGCGCGTGTGCGATGCGCCCTGTGGAAGTCAGACGGGGCCAAACCTTGGGGACAGGACCGAGGGGGACCACGTCGGGGTGATGCCCGATATGACCGAGCCAGTATGCAGCAATATGCATGCCGCGCCACGACCGGCCCGCCAGGAGCCGGACGCCTACCGTTGTTGTCGATCAAGCAACGATGGGCCGCCGCCATTTTCGACCTCGCGATTGCGGGGTTAACGAGGACCGCGAAGCGATCAACCGGATGACCGTGATCTGCCTCTCAACAACGACGTTGAGGGACTTCGCCATGATCGAGCGTGCCCCCGTAAGGGAGCCAGTGAGGGTCTGTCCCAAGTGCGATGACAGAACACGCAAAACCACCTCTGCCCCGGTCAGGGGCGAGGTGCGTCTGCAGATCAGGTCGAACCCAGTGCGATGGACCTTGAAGAAAGAGCAGCAGAGACAGACCGAACCAGATGAAGGGAAAACAGGATGACGAACATCAACGACGATAAAGCAGAGGGAATGCGCATGCGCGCGCGAGAGGCCGAGCAAAAATGGCGGGCGGAGCGTGGCTTCGCCAAAAAGGGGCCGCTGCCGAAGAAGCGACAGCCACAACTCAGGCCGCAGCCGCTGGAGCGCAAGGAAGTCGAACGGAGACAGCAACGCCGTCAGCAACGCATCGAGCGCGGGGTTCTGCGGCTTCCGCTGTTGAAGAGCGTCGGGCCGGTGCTTGAATAGCAACGCCGCCGGTCAGCCCTTTTCGAGCTGGCCGACGACGCAGACCAAAACAGATGGCGGGAGTTATCACCGCCACAGTACCATGACCATCGCGACGATGAAGAGGCATCACCATGAGCAACCGAGCGCAACGTCGCAGTGATACGCGGGCATTCCGTCGGGAGGTGCATCGCGATCACATCCTGACGCATCTGATCGCCGCCGACGCGCCGCTCGACGGTCATCCGCTGCTGCGCAACGCGCTGTCGTTCTGGCGCAGCAACATCCAGCAGCGGAGGCCGTATTGCCCTGCATGCCGGGCCAACTTTGCCGACGATGCGCATGTTGCGGCGTTTCTGTTCGCCACGCCAGCGGTCGCGGCGACATCAGCCAGCGTCTCGGCGTTCTGCGACCAGTGCTGGCATGATCTGCCGCCCGAGGCGATCGAGCGCGAGGCAGCGCGCGCGCTGCGGCACCTGATCCCCGGCGGAAGGTTCATCGACGCGGGGCGACGATGAGGCCGCATCGGGCTACAGCATTTGCCCACGCGGTGCCGGTCGACGGTCGCGGCAGGCGCACACCCCTGACGCTGCTGCATTTGTCCGTGCGCGATCATTTCCTGCGAGCGGCTGCGGACATCTACTGCACTGGAATGTCGGATCGTGCAGCGGCGGCGGTGCTGCGCACCAAGCTCGCCCGATACCGGGAAGGTGCTTGGCGACGTGAAGCAAGCGAGCCGTCGATGCCGCCGCGACTTGCTGGACGCCTCGACGGGCTGTTGTGGTGCGTGTTGAAGGTCCGCGACAGGCTGGTGAGTGAGAGGCTGATCCGGGCGGTGCTGGCGCAGCGGTAGATCGAGACTTCCACCCGTTGGAAGTTTGCCGACCCCTATTCCCTGCCCACGCCGGATGCGATGTTGAGCGGATCAATCATCGAGAGGGAGGCGAACACCCATGGCAGAAGGATTTGAACCCGGACCACGCGACCCGCAACCGTTCTCCGTTCCCATGAGCCTCACGCCGAGTTACGACGTGATCGAGCTGTTGCCGCCCGGAGCTGCCGACCGGCTGCGGGCATTGCGCCAGCGCTTCCACGACCTGAATAAGCTCATTCCCAAGTTTGAGGAAATCCGCGAGGCGAGCGACGCGCGCATACAGGCCGAACAAAGGCTAGCGAGGCTGCAAGCCCATCAGCAAGAGGGCGGCTTCAATCTGCCGGAGACCGATGGCCGCGTCATCGAGCAGCGACGACTGCTCGACAAGCTGACTGACCACCTCAAGCGGCTCAGTGAACTCAAGGAGACGCGGTCGGCGACATGGCGCGCGGCATCGCACGTGTTGACGGCGGTCGAGAACTGGCTGAAGAACGGCGTTCCGCCCGGTGTGGTGCTGCAGGACATCGAAGGCAAGCCGCCGCAGTTGCTCAAGAATGAGAGCCTGCCTGATGGCATCCTTCGCCTGCAGAGACGTGGTCGGGAGCTGAAGGCAGACTTCAACCGCATCAGGTCCGCGCCGTACCCAAGCGCACACGTTCGCGCCAAGATCAGACAGGAAGTTGAGGCTCTAGCGACGCGGGGGACGCCCGTGGTGAGTGATGTGCTTGAACACGACCGATCAGTGGTCTGGCCCATGCAGCGGCTGCAAGGGTCGATCGTCAATGCCCAAGTGCCATCATTTGCGGTCACCGAAGTGCCTGATGTGCTCGCATGGTTTGCGTTCGTTCACAAGGATGCACTGCTCGCCAGCTTGGATACCTTGGTGTCAGAGGAAGCCGATGACGCCGCCGCATTGTCAGCCACCGAGCGCGAGACCCGTGCCGCCGTCGTGATGGGCGATCTGTTGGCGGTCGAGTACGATGAAGCGCGTCTGGTGTGGCAAGCACAGGCCGACAAGCTGCCGAGTGAGCATCGCAGCGACTGCGCACCGCAGGCGATC